>NZ_JAQFVF010000081.1 GCF_027789125.1 Paenibacillus aestuarii
TTCATTGGATATATTGACTTTTTTAGTCTCGATACCGTAGCACATGATTTGCATACAATTCATCATTGTAGAGAAGTTCATGTCCATGTGATGAGCTGAGTAGTGCGGGTTTGATTTCATCAATAATAACGGCGCTATCGATGTTCTCGTTGATATCGATGCTAAAACTTCTAATGGGTGGATGTAAATCCTCCTTACTTGTAATAAAGAGATCTCCTGTTAGAAGTACATTGTCCGTTTCATGATGGTAGATGACATGCCCAGGAGAGTGCCCAGGTGTTAGATAGTATTGGATAGGCAGGTTTGCAAGTGTTTGCTCTGTTAATGGCAGAACCCTATTGGCTACCCCTGTATTCTCAAGGGTATTGAAGTTCGGATAAGGTGCTTCTCCATTGATATATATAAGTTCTTTCTCATGGGCATATATAGGAATATTGAACTTCTCTAACCACTTCGCAGCACCTTGAATATGATCACTGTGGCCATGGGTAAGTAGAATGGCTTTGGGAGTACCAATAGCTGTGGCTGCCCTCATTTGAGCATCTACTAATCCTTCTAGACCTGTATCGATGATATAAACATCATCATGATCTTTAATTAACCAAGTATTGACAGGGATATGGATAGGTTCAGTGACTACAGATTCACATTTATATACATGTTCTGAGAGTTGAATCAGGTTCATGATAAGCACTTCCTTTTAGTAGGGTTTGGAATTTCTGATATCGTTTTTGAGTGCATTAAAAATTTTCAATGGCAATTTTACCAATAACTCTGCCCGTTTCCAGCAATGAATGAGCTTTTCGTAAATTCTCAGCATGGATAGGGGAAAGTCGTTCGCTCAGGGTAGTTTTTATCTTTTTACTATCAATTAAATCAGCTACTTCGTTCAAGAGCATGTGTTGTTGAATCATGTCTTCCGTTTGAAACATGGCTCTTGTAAACATCCACTCCCAAACAAAGGTTGCACTTTTGTTTACTAGCGAGAGCATATCAAGCGGCCCGTCTGCAACGATTGAGCAAATGGTTCCTTGAGGTGCAATCGCGTTCGCCATGTTTTTCCAATGCTTAGCTGTTGCGTTAAGACAAAGAATGTACGGAACGGTTTCATATCCTAACTGCTTTAATTGGGGGACGAACTCCTCGAAGTGGTTGATGGTGTAGTCAGCCCCTTGCTCTTTTGCCCAAGCAACGGAATCAGGTCTGGAGGCAGTTCCAATAACGGTCAGTCCAGCCCATTTTGCTAATTGGACAGCTATAGATCCGACTCCGCCTGCTGCTCCAATGATAAGAATCGCTTTATTCTTATTTTCGTTGGGTTCACGACTAATGTTCATTCGTTCAAACAATGCCTCGTAAGCAGTCAGCGTCGTTAACGGCAGGGCAGCAGCTTGTGCAAAGTCCAAAGATTTTGGCTTTTTCCCTACAATTCTCTCGTCAATAAGATGGAATTCACTATTACCCCCTTGCCGAGTAATGTCACCAGCGTAATAAACCTCATCACCTGGACGGAACAACGTGCAATCCGGGCCAACTTCTTCAACAATACCCGCCACGTCCCAGCCTAAAACTTTGGGGTTTTCTTCAACCTTTTCTTTAGGTGATCGAACCTTGTAATCAACTGGATTAACGGCCACAGCTTTTACACGAACGAGTAGATCTCGGCCAGTAGCAACTGGCTTTTCAATTTTTAGATCCAACAAACTTTCTGGGTTTTCAATAGGCAAATAACGATGCAATCCAACGGCCTTCATTGTTTCCATAGTACATTTCATCCTCTCGTCTAAGTCTTTAGAGTTTTTTTAACGGTATAAAAATGGGAGTTGGTTACCGTTTATGTTCCGACTTCTGTTATAATAATGCAGTTAGCTACTTTATGTAAGTACGCACATTTTTGTTGTATAGTGTACTTTTTTATACTAAGACTTGAATGGAGGCATACAAATGAAAAGTATTAATACTGAGTATCCATCTTGTCCTGACCCCCGCGGATGTCCAGTAGAAACCACATTAGAGGTGGTTGGAGGTAAATGGAAGGGCGTTATTTTATATCATTTACTGTCGGAGACAAGGCGCTTTAATGAATTTCGCAGGTTAATGCCAGATATCACACAGCGAATGTTGACCCTTCAGCTTCGTGAATTAGAAGATGGTGGAGTAGTACACAGGGAGGTTTATAAAGAGGTTCCGCCAAAGGTTGAATATTCGTTGACGGAGTTCGGTCGTACCTTAGAACCCATTATTAATCTCATGAGAGACTGGGGGTTGAGGTACAACCAGGAGATTGCAAACAAAAGGGATATGTTAGTAAAAGTGAAGTAATAAATTACTTGCGTCACCTGAATCCAGTTACAGAGTTACAGGGCTCACGAGTGATCTAGCTAAAGTTAACTTCATAATAAGAGCGCCTCCTTGATGGTGTTGGGTAATTGCCCGTCGACAAACCCATCATACCGAGGCGCTCCTTTTTTTGACAAAGCCCATTTCTTAGGCTATACAGCAATGTGTAGCTCAACGATTAAGACACACAATTCAGCGTGATCATAACGATTAAAACCTGATTAATTGAATCTATTTGATATAACGGTTCATCATATCCTTCTAGCCAGATACCATTTCCGCTGTACTTTCCAATAATTGGAGTAGCAAAACATCCAGTTCCAACACGATCTTTTGGAACCAGTTTACGAACAACTCAAACCCTTCCAAGCTGCAAAACGTGGTTTGAAGAAAGAAACAGCGGCAGTCTTAGACCATAATAATCCTGAGACTGCCGCTGATTTATTGAACGCTAACGTACTCCGTTAACCTACTATACGTGGGTTGACAAGGTATCCTCTCCATTCACTGTATAGCCGCGCCTTATTTTATCATACACCACGTGATCCTGCCCGTTACATCAATGAAATACCAAATAGGAGCTGCTCTCACTGCAGCTCCACGCTATCGTACCCGTCGGAGATATTAATCCCGTCGCTAAAACTGTACGCCCCCTACTTGTAGAAACCATGGGTTAGTTTGGATTACAAACCGCTCTAAATACCCCTACCTGAATAAATAATATTCCTTAACTGGACCAGTTTGCTGGCTTTTTCGTGAAAATTAAAATGACAAATAAAGTTATGAAATGGATTTTGGGGCAAATTGTTCGATTTACAAATTAGTTTTGAAATACTTCTTACAAATTATTTATAACCAAGCTACCTTAGCTTAACAAGCTGCACAACTTTCACAAGAGACTGCCTCAGCTTCGGTAGTAGGTTCATAAGATCAGTTCTGTGTAACTCAACTAGTAGCTAGTACGGAAGTAGTTGTTTCAATTCTACAATGCAAAAATAGAACAAACCCTTGAAGGTTTTCCCTTCAAGGGTTTTATACTAGTCAGGACAAATTTCTAAAACGTCATGGATAAGGCGTATTCAACTGTAAGCTGCAGCCCGAAAAATCCCAACCCCTCAACAAAACTTACATGAAACATACTTAGTCAACGTATATCCTACTTTGTCAGCGTTATCCATGAACATATCCGCTCCATCTAATTGGTGATAATCTCATCGTCTTTTCCATAAAGGTTTATTTAGATCGTTTCCCAGCCTGTAATTTGGTTGCGTATGAACGTTTCAATAATCAAATCATAAAGAATAGCCGGTATAAATGGCAAGTGACGGTGTGTGAGTTCCTCTCGTATATCTAACTGCAAGTGTTTCAGAAGGTTTAATATCCCACCGTAGCAAAGCAAAAAAAATTCAAAATCGGCTTCAACGCCTGCCTTAAATGCTACTTAATTGCACAGTAGTCTCATCGAGAGACCTGCCTGGTCAATGCCGCCATTCATAATCCATGCCGCATAATTGAAAAAACACAGCAGAAAAAATGAGTTTTTCCATTTTAATAACAAATTTTCATTAATATGTTATAATGATATTTATTCAAAATGAAGGGGTGTGATTCATGTGTCACGACGTTCTACCGGTGTGTTATTTTGCTGTGCTTCACTCATATTATATGTTCTTCCCAACTTATTGGCTGCAATGATTGCCTCGGGTGGACGATTCGAGAATTACCAAGTTTCACTTAATGTTATTGGTACTACCTTTCATTTAATAATGTACCTTACTCTTATCATTGGACTGCTTTATCTCTGCTGGTCAGAGGTAGACGAATACAAGAAAAAAAACAACTAAACCAACTATCATCTCATAATAAAAAGACCGTTTTAGCCGCATTGGAGGGCTTTGACGGTCTTTTTATAATCTCTTCATTAAATCAAAATGAATGTTGCTTCACAGTTGCATCTTTTTCATCTAAACATTAATATGTCGGGTAACTAGTCGACACAACTTGTTGCAGAATTCCGTCTTGGTAGCCGCCCACCTGGCGAGTCATATAAAGATCTACCCAGTCGTTACCAACGTTTTTATCTTGCCAATTGGTATAATAGCTGTTTTCATAGTGAACTACTGTTCCATAAGAGTTATTTTTAATAGGTGTAAAATCATACCAAGCATATTTACCAGCAGGAGCTACCACATTTACAGTTTGTTGATACGATGTGGCGTTAGACCAGGACCCTCCTAGAGCAGCTTGAAAAGCATCTCTTAGCTTAGAAGTAATTGTTAAATTTAATGTCCAGGTATATGTTTGATTAATAGAAAAAGCTACACTACTCGAATCATATGCCGCTGGAGTAACTCTCTTTCTTTCATCGACTTTTGTTACTATCTGTGAACCATATTGGCTATATACATCCCAATAACATGTTGTGCCACATAATGGTGGTGCCATAGGTGTTATATTTGTGCCATTTTGTTGATTTGACTGACTTTCCGAAGCAGTAAGACTTGCTCTTTTACTAGCCTTCAATTGATTACTTGTTTCAGCCTCTTTAAATAGTGCATCCGCTTGTTCAGGTGTTATTTCTACAAGTCCCTTTTCTGTTACTCTCCAAGACTTAACTACTGTCCCCTCCGGCTTTTCCGACTTTGCAGGTGTAGCTGAAGCAATTACTGATGAAAAAATTGATGACGCCAACGTGATCACAGCGAAGACAGTAACAAATTTACGAGATAATTTCATTTAAACGCCTCCTTTATTTTTTACAAATTTTTGAAATGATAGATTCATATAGGTAATAACATCCAAATTAATACAAATCAATACAATCAATGGAGTTTTTTACATTTAATTTCCATATTTTTGACAACCATACAATCTGACTCCATAAAATATGTTTTAGACTCCTTAGAAATTGAAACAGCGACAGTCAAGGACGTGAAAATAAAGCCCTAGTCTGCCGCTATTTTATTAAACTATCCTTCCTCTATGGAGAATCGCTTTCCTCTTAAATACGCTTGTTTTCTTAGATTTGGAACGTTTTTCTTCCGTGAAAGACAAATAATTCATGGAACAAAGTTGTGGAAAGTGTAAAATATAGTGTGAGGAAAGTGCAAAAATGCATCCACTCAGACCACTTGTTTTAAAAAGTGGAGATTCTGGAAATATATGATCGCACCTTTGGATCTCCACATGGCTCATGGCGGTCAACCCTCCCATGTCTCACAGAGTCTTCGCTCCCACATTCCTTCATTCAACCTGTCCATGAGGTGGAGGTCGGATATGCTGCGAGGGCAGGATCTTCGTCCGTATGTTAGTTCTGTTCCGACTCATCCGTGCTTCAATTGTCTATCCCTTTAATGTTCGACTTCCTTGAAAACATTGAATCTAAGCTGCTAGCGACACTGTCGTGAATCGGGGGATATCCTGCAACATCTTTTCTTCGCTAAACCGATGCCCCTTTTTTAGGACACCAAAGAGAACTCGAATCAGCTTATTGCATAGC
>NZ_JAQFVF010000082.1 GCF_027789125.1 Paenibacillus aestuarii
GTGACGCAAGTAATTTATTACTTCACTTTTACTAACATATCCCTTTTGTTTGCAATCTCCTGGTTGTACCTCAACCCCCAGTCTCTCATGAGATTAATAATGGGTTCTAAGGTACGACCGAACTCCGTCAACGAATATTCAACCTTTGGCGGAACCTCTTTATAAACCTCCCTGTGTACTACTCCACCATCTTCTAATTCACGAAGCTGAAGGGTCAACATTCGCTGTGTGATATCTGGCATTAACCTGCGAAATTCATTAAAGCGCCTTGTCTCCGACAGTAAATGATATAAAATAACGCCCTTCCATTTACCTCCAACCACCTCTAATGTGGTTTCTACTGGACATCCGCGGGGGTCAGGACAAGATGGATACTCAGTATTAATACTTTTCATTTGTATGCCTCCATTCAAGTCTTAGTATAAAAAAGTACACTATACAACAAAAATGTGCGTACTTACATAAAGTAGCTAACTGCATTATTATAACAGAAGTCGGAACATAAACGGTAACCAACTCCCATTTTTATACCGTTAAAAAAACTCTAAAGACTTAGACGAGAGGATGAAATGTACTATGGAAACAATGAAGGCCGTTGGATTGCATCGTTATTTGCCTATTGAAAACCCAGAAAGTTTGTTGGATCTAAAAATTGAAAAGCCAGTTGCTACTGGCCGAGATCTACTCGTTCGTGTAAAAGCTGTGGCCGTTAATCCAGTTGATTACAAGGTTCGATCACCTAAAGAAAAGGTTGAAGAAAACCCCAAAGTTTTAGGCTGGGACGTGGCGGGTATTGTTGAAGAAGTTGGCCCGGATTGCACGTTGTTCCGTCCAGGTGATGAGGTTTATTACGCTGGTGACATTACTCGGCAAGGGGGTAATAGTGAATTCCATCTTATTGACGAGAGAATTGTAGGGAAAAAGCCAAAATCTTTGGACTTTGCACAAGCTGCTGCCCTGCCGTTAACGACGCTGACTGCTTACGAGGCATTGTTTGAACGAATGAACATTAGTCGTGAACCCAACGAAAATAAGAATAAAGCGATTCTTATCATTGGAGCAGCAGGCGGAGTCGGATCTATAGCTGTCCAATTAGCAAAATGGGCTGGACTGACCGTTATTGGAACTGCCTCCAGACCTGATTCCGTTGCTTGGGCAAAAGAGCAAGGGGCTGACTACACCATCAACCACTTCGAGGAGTTCGTCCCCCAATTAAAGCAGTTAGGATATGAAACCGTTCCGTACATTCTTTGTCTTAACGCAACAGCTAAGCATTGGAAAAACATGGCGAACGCGATTGCACCTCAAGGAACCATTTGCTCAATCGTTGCAGACGGGCCGCTTGATATGCTCTCGCTAGTAAACAAAAGTGCAACCTTTGTTTGGGAGTGGATGTTTACAAGAGCCATGTTTCAAACGGAAGACATGATTCAACAACACATGCTCTTGAACGAAGTAGCTGATTTAATTGATAGTAAAAAGATAAAAACTACCCTGAGCGAACGACTTTCCCCTATCCATGCTGAGAATTTACGAAAAGCTCATTCATTGCTGGAAACGGGCAGAGTTATTGGTAAAATTGCCATTGAAAATTTTTAATGCACTCAAAAACGATATCAGAAATTCCAAACCCTACTAAAAGGAAGTGCTTATCATGAACCTGATTCAACTCTCAGAACATGTATATAAATGTGAATCTGTAGTCACTGAACCTATCCATATCCCTGTCAATACTTGGTTAATTAAAGATCATGATGATGTTTATATCATCGATACAGGTCTAGAAGGATTAGTAGATGCTCAAATGAGGGCAGCCACAGCTATTGGTACTCCCAAAGCCATTCTACTTACCCATGGCCACAGTGATCATATTCAAGGTGCTGCGAAGTGGTTAGAGAAGTTCAATATTCCTATATATGCCCATGAGAAAGAACTTATATATATCAATGGAGAAGCACCTTATCCGAACTTCAATACCCTTGAGAATACAGGGGTAGCCAATAGGGTTCTGCCATTAACAGAGCAAACACTTGCAAACCTGCCTATCCAATACTATCTAACACCTGGGCACTCTCCTGGGCATGTCATCTACCATCATGAAACGGACAATGTACTTCTAACAGGAGATCTCTTTATTACAAGTAAGGAGGATTTACATCCACCCATTAGAAGTTTTAGCATCGATATCAACGAGAACATCGATAGCGCCGTTATTATTGATGAAATCAAACCCGCACTACTCAGCTCATCACATGGACATGAACTTCTCTACAATGATGAATTGTATGCAAATCATGTGCTACGGTATCGAGACTAAAAAAGTCAATATATCCAATGAAAATCTGGCTCAAACATTAAAAGCCGTCCATACTATTCTATCACCCACGAAATATTAAGCGATACAAAAATCGGAGCCCCTAACTCTAATCCCGATTAAAATGACTGAATAATCAGATGACTTAAATGTCTTCCCAGGACTGCTACTGTGTGCAGCGGTTCGGGGAGTAAGGCATTTTTGAGGGGTCGAATTCCTTTATAGCATTTGATTTAGAAAAATTAGTAGAGACAAAAAGGATAGAGGGAATACGGATGAATGAAATAACCGAAAACAAAGCGAATTATGGAATTATAGCGATTCTGACTATTGGTGCTATATTGGTCGTATCGCTGCTGTATGTTACCATTCCACTGCTACCCGTGCTGGCCGAGGCATATGGTGTGCCGCAAAGCCGGCTGGTGTGGGTGGGAAGTGGATTTGGCTTTGCTTATGCATTTGGTACTATCGTATTTGGCACTTGGTCAGATCGAGCTAGACGCAGAAATATATTAGTCGGCGGCTTATTTGTCCTCGTCTTATCCAGTGTATCCGTCAGATTAAGCCCATCGGTGGAATGGCTTATCGCGCTGCGCACCGTGCAAGGGTTTATCGCGGCTTCGTTTCCTCCGGTCGCCCTCGCGTACGTAGGCGATGTGATAGCTCCTCGCCTCCGCTCGGTCGCCATTTCAATCATTAGCTGCGGTTTCTTGCTTGCCGGCGTGCTTGGTCAACTGTATGCCAGTGCCATGGAGCAGATAGTCAGCTGGAAAGAGGTGTTTGATGTTCTTGCCGTTTGCTACCTTATTATAGCTGTATGCATACTTCGACTACCAGCCGGAGTGGTTTCAGGCGATAAGACATCGGTTCGAACGGTGATTGGACGTTTGTTCGGCTTGTTCAGGATCGCACCGCTGCTCGCCACTTATGCGGTTGCCGTTACGCTGCTGCTTAGCTTCGTGGCGATGTATTCTGGTCTTGGCACGCATATCGCGGATGCCTTTGGTATGGGGGGGCGCGGGCTGATGTGGATTCGGCTGGCAGGCATTCCCGGCATCTTGATGTCACCTCTTGCCGGTCAATCGATCAAGCGTTTTGGCGCCTCCAAGGTTCTTATTGCCGGGCTGTCAATCGCCACTGCCGGCATTGCTTTCGAGGCTTTATCCACAACGGTATTTGCGTTGGTTGTCTCAAGCGTTATTTTCGTCGCTGGCATCTCGATAACCGTTCCGGGAATTATCGTTCGGATAAACCAGCTTGGCGGGAATGCCCGTGGCAGCGCCGTTGCCCTTTACTCATTCTTTGTCTTTATTGGAGCCAGTATCGGACAGATCCTTTCTTCTTCCTTGATGCACCATGGTTTTCGCTTCCTTGGCATTTCGCTGGCAGCTATTCTGTGTGCAGCCGCAGTGGTTGCATGGGTCAGCAGCCAGGCAACGTTATCCATGTACGGAGGGAACGCCCGAAAGGCTTCATAAGAACAACAATGTGGCAGCCGTAACGGAATTCAATAAGACCACCATCATTCCAGAACACTGCTCCCCCGAAGGAAAACCGGAATGAGAAGCTTTTCCTTCACGGAAAATCCGTCCTGCTATGACCCTGTACCGCAAGGAAGCAGGCTGCAAGAGCATATGCTTTAATCATAAACAGTTGGAATTGGCGGCGTTTGTGCAAGAATCGAATCAACTGAACAAGCTCATTAAGGAAGTACGCATAATGTATTATGTAGTATTAAAAATCATACTATTGGAGGTGGACAGAGTAATGGGAGATCGAAGAAATAAATACGGAGCTAGTCCAAACATGGAAGGATCTCCTGTGGAAACAACTCTGGATGCCATCGGTGGAAAATGGAAAGGGATTATTCTCTATCATCTCACTGACGGACCGAAAAGATTTAATGAATTCCAGCATCTCCATCCGGGGATTACGAGGTTTATGCTAACATTACAGCTACGGGAGCTTGAACGGGATGGGATCATCCACAGAGAAGTTTATAAAGAAGTCCCACCCAGAGTGGAATACTCGTTGACTGACTTTGGAAGAACGTTGGATCCGATCATATTATCTATGAAAGCATGGGGAGAGAATTGTTTAATCAGACATAACGAAACTAGAACGAGACAAGGGGACTATCCTTGAGTAATCGGAGGGGAGGTTAATGATGGTATAGATGATTTAAAGGACTTTAGTAAAGGAACCTGAAGATTGGAACTTATCTGTTCAGTTTGCTGTTTATCTATGGATCGGCTTTTAGCACAAAATTACTTCATTGTTCTCGTCGGAATAACTGTGATTGTGGGTGCGAGCCTCTAATCCTACGTAACCGTACAACTGATAACGACGTTGCCATTTCACTAGACTGGATTCACTAAAGCCGTACTTTCTAACAGCGGACTTCACTCCAATTTGACCGCTTTCAATTTCTTGAAGGATAGCCAATTTCTCTAACGCATTAAGTTTATTTTTATGCATAAAAATGCTCCACTACAGTAACAGGCTTTCATTATTTCACCTATCTACCGTATATAATGGGCTTACTTGGAGTCCAACTTGTCCTTATAAGGTGTATCTCCAAAAAAGGAGATACACATATCGTTTTTCCGTATTAGAATTCATCTGGTTCGAAAGGGTACTAGATTCTCCTTATTCGCTTCGGATCAAAATCCTGCTTTAGTCACCCCGACGGGTATCTTGTATACAGAGGAAGTGGCGGTAATATACATGGTCCGTCCTGATACTCCTCCCCACGTCAAATTGCTAGTTATTTCAGGAATCTTCAACAATCCGATAATGCTTCCGTCTGGTTCAAACACCCATACTCCTCCCGGTCCTGCGCAGTACACGTGCCCCTCTGCGTCCACCTTCAAGCCATCGGGGACGCCCTCTCCCTTGCTCACGTCCAGCTTGGCGAACAGTCTGCCGTACACCAATCGTCCTTGCTCATCAAGATCGAACACTCTGATATGCTGACGCTCCGTGTCGCTGACATACAGCTTACGTTCATCAGGCGATAACGCTAAACCGTTAGGACCAGCAAAGTCATTGATCAGTAGTGTCAGTTTGCCTGACGGAGATAACCTGTAGACTCCCTGAAACAACTGCTCTTGCGCTTTCGGTGTTTGCAATTCATTCACTAAACCGTAATTGGGGTCTGTGAAGTAAATGGAGTGGTCCGAAGCTACAATCACATCGTTCGGACTGTTTAAGCGTTTTCCCTCATAGCGGTCAGCCAGCGTAACGATTGGTCCAATCGGATCATACAGGGAATATAAAGAGAGCCTTCGACCAGCATGTTCGCAAGCAATGAGCCGCTGTTCAGTGTCAAACGCCAGTCCATTCGACATTCCACTTGGACGCCGCACTACGGAGAGATTGTTCTGCTCCTTCAAGCGATAAATCGTGTTTGCCTTAATATCGCTGAATACAAGTGAGCCGTCCGTTTTATCCCAAGCTGGACCCTCGGTAAAAATAAATCCGGTGGTCGCCTGTTCGAGACAGGTGATCTGAGGAAACAAATCATAAAATGTGTTAGATGCAATGTCAGCTTTCATTTCTTTTACCTGCAATATCCAAATGTATTTCTCCTTTAAGACCCAGGATGAGTTTTTACTTAGGATATGCAGGAAACATGTTTGTCGTCAAAAATATTACAGCATATGAATACACACAAAAAGCCGCAACTTTGCGGATTTTAAATAAACGTATGGATAGCTGCGATAATCAATCAGTTCAACTTTATTGTGAATATTTATTAATATGCAGTCCATCAAGCGTCGGCTGTAATTACAATTCCACTCACAAAGCCGGAATCGTCTGAGGCTGGGAAAAGAGCGACTTTAGCAATGTCTACTGGGTCACCCGTGTGGGTTCAAATGCATACCTGACATTGCTCTCCCCATGAGTGCGATGCGTTGATGACGTTGCAATATTTGTATTTCCCCCCCCCTGGAATCGGCAAAATTATTATCTACTTATTTGGTACACAACAGCTTAGTAAAAAAGAACGCTAAGCTCCCTCGAAATGATTCAGTTTCCTCACTCAAGCTCATGAATTCGCAGGATTCCCTCTGTAGTAAGTTGAAGAGAGAAGAGAAAGAGGAGCTTAGGTCTGGAGAAAATAGAAAAGAGCGTGCGCAAACAAAGGTGAGGTGTCCATCACCCATAATGTTCCATATGTGCACGTCTCCACTGCGCCCTAGCGATTCTCGCTCCCATATCCCAACGGGTCTAAGCCCATTCATTCGTCACATCTAAACTAAGGGGTGGAGGTCGGTCTTTCTAACGGAACGGGTCCGAGCCCTTTTGCGTAACGTCTCCCGATACTCCGTGCTTCTTCATCCTGCGAATGCATGAGCTGGTGAGTATAATCTTTTTTTAAGCTGCTTTTTGGAAAACTCGAGTTGAATCGTGACCCTCGCTGCTTTTAGCCAGACCGACTAACAAGCGAGCTACTTTACCACATAATTTCATAATGGATTTCATCTTCTTTTGCTTCTTTTCCTCCACGTTGTAGCGGTGTAAAGCGCGGAACTCCGGATTAGTCATGACCATACACATTGCCATGAGATAGAGAAAACGGCGCAGACGTGGACGCCCTCGTTTACTGAGGAACATTGTTCCTCGCCACTTCCCAGAACTAGCCTCAGCTAGATTTAACCCAGCATGCCGAAGCAGCGCATTTCCATGCGTATATCCACTTAAATCACCGGCCTCACCAAGTATTCCGGCTAGACTCGTGGCGTTAACTCCGCGTATTTCAAGCAGTTTCTGAGCATACGGAATACGTTTAAGAATGATATGGATCTCATTCTCAATCCGTTCAAGCTGGCTTTGCGCAAGGTCATATTCTTCGAGCAATTGACCAAGGTGAAGTTTGTAAGCATGGAGTGCCTTCGTGGTGCCAACACTGGATTTTGCAAGAGAAATAAACAAATTAGCGCGCTTAACGCCAGCATGACGCTTTACATATTGCTTCCAACCTTCAAGAACCTGTTCTGTGGTTAAATGGCTGATTTCACTCGGTAAAGGGAAGAGTCTGAGTGTTGCGATTGCACTGGTACAGGTAAGGATTTTAAAGACCTGACGGAGTTCAGGGAAAACAATGTCTACCCAGCGATGAATCTGATTCACTGCACTGTTGAGACGTTTTGTGACCGTTTCACGGTTAGCCATGAGAATACGAAGTTCCTCGTAAGCTTCTGAATGAAAATGGACGGGGGAGTAGTACCCGTTTTTGATCATATCTGCAATGACAAGCGCGTCCTTACGATCACTTTTAGACGGTGTATTATCCCGGTTTTCTTTATTCTTTTTAACGATATGAGGATTAACCAGAACGGCTTCAATATCTTGCTCTACAAGCCAACGTGCAAGGCTAAACCAGTAGTGGCCGGTTGGTTCCATGCCAACCATTACGTGGCTCAGTCTGTAGGATTTGAGAAGATCCTTGATCCAGCGCTCGAATAGCTTGAACCCCTCAAGATGATTACCGAATTCGAGCGGAGTTCCCAGAGCAATCCCTTGAAAGCTGACAGCGCGGGCGACATGGACTTCCTGGGCGATGTCTACGCACAGGGTTTTAAGCTAAAGGACACGATACTAAGGGAGGAAAGATGTATTGAAGGACGTAGAGGCATTATTAGAACAGATAATGAACTTACCTAATTGCAGAGTGAATCCAACAAACGGATTGCCGCACACGAATCAGCATAGCCTTCCATCAGATGTTAAACGATTTTATGAGCTTTGCGGTGGGGTAATTCTCTTTGAAAACAAAGATTATAGCTGTGAAATAGTCCGAGCTGGAGAGTTTGTCTTTTCCAATCCAGTCATCGTTGGGGAACAAGTTGATGAGGATATATCTTCACATTTGTACATAATTGGTCATGATGGAAATGGCGACTACATTTCTATTGATCTGCATCCAGATCGGTTAGGGAAATGTTACGATAGCTTTTGGGATAGACATGCAGTTCCGGGAAGTTGTCATGTAATAGCGAATTCATTTACTGAGTTGCTGAATCGTTTGGTTCAGAATAGCGGTGAACGATGGTACTGGTTAAAAGAAGATTATCAAACAATTGGCGATGCCTACGATGGCCCGTCTGATCGCAGTTCGTGTTAACTGATAGGATTGTTGGATTATTCCACAGAATACCAATAACAAGAAAACTTTAAACAAAGGATTGAATTTTAATTGACAATTTCTGAGACCAACAAGATAGACTTTGTTTGGAATAGATAGAAATAAACCAATTGTATTGGTATCAGTGGGGGTATTTTATAAATCCAATAGCACTAATGAAGATATTTATATTTTAGAATCACAGTAATAAAGTTTTGATGTAATTAAGCGTTCACTCAACTGGGTGAACGTTTTTTTGTGGAGTTAGGGCTTATGATTAACAATTTAGTAGTTAGTAGAGGAGACAGCGGGGGTGTAGTCCTTTGGCAATTAAGCGAACGGGCAGCATTCCTATTATGAAGAAATACGAGGTTTGAGAAATAAAAAGACTCCTTGGTAAAATGTTAATGGGTCCTGAACGCTCGCCAGCAACCGGATCCAAAAACAAACCAAGGAGACTACAACATGCATTCTACTCAAAATGAAAGAATTAATCAAATCACATCTTCTACCTTAATTATCGGAGTCGACATTGCAAAATTCAAACATGTAGCGAGAGCCCAAGACAACCGCGGAGTCGAGTTTGGGAAGTCCATTACGTTTGAAAACAATCGACAAGGCTTTGAGTTGTTCGTAAGCTGGTTTCAGAAGATTTCAATAGAGCAAGGCTTCCAGGACATTATCGTTGGGATGGAACCAACGGGCCATTACTGGCTGAACTTCGCCCATTTTCTAAAAGAAAAGCATGTAAAATACGGTGTAGTGAATCCGCTGCACGTGAAGAAAAGCAAAGAACTAGATGACAATTCTCCAACGAAGAATGACGTCAAGGATGCTAAAGTCATTGCGCAACTGGTCAAAGACGGAAGATATGCCGTACCGAACCTTCCTCAGGGCGTTTATGCCGAACTGCGAGAAGCGATGAAAATTCGCGATCACCTGACGACTGATCTTTGTGTTGTGCAAGCACGTGTCCATAATTGGTTAGACCGGTATTTCCCGGAGTTTCTGACGGTATTTAAGGACTGGGAGTGCAAGTCAGCCATCCAAATGCTAAGTCTCTATCTACTGCCCCATGAACTTGTTGATGTACCAGATGAAACCCTGCTGCGGCATCTGAGAGAGGTTGCCAAGCGTGGGCTTGGTTTAGGCCGAGTAAGGAATCTGAAGGAGGCAGCAAGCTGTTCAGTGGGCATACAACAAGGTGCAGAGTTAGCTAAAATGGAGCTGAAACTTCTGCTGACTCAGTACGACTGGTTTAATAGCAAGCTGGAAGAATTGGAAATGAAATTGGATGAACTGCTGGGGCAGATCCCGCATGTGCAGCAATTACTGGCCATTAAAGGGATTGGAAGAGACACCATCGCGGGTTTTCTAGCTGAGGTAGGTGACATTCGGCAATACCGTCATCCCAAACAGATCACGAAACTTGCTGGATTGAACTTAAAAACGAATTCCTCAGGCAAGCACACCGGACAGACGAAGATAACGAAGAGAGGTAGGAAGCGCCTTCGTGCCTTGCTCTTTAGAGTGATGATGCCACTGGTTGCTAAAAATACAGCATTCCGAACCTTGCATGAGTACTACACGAAACGACCGGTAAATCCATTGAAAAAGATGCAATCCCTCATCGCTTTATGTAACAAGCTCATACGAATCCTGTTTGGCGTATTGAAAAAGGGACACGAGTTCAGTGAAGAAAAGATGATCCAGGATATTCCTCGATTTGAAGAGCGATCACAAGCTGCATAAATTACGATTTTCAGTGATGATGACCTAAGCAAAAGGAAGATGACAAGAAGCACGGATGAGTCGGAACGGCGTTAACATACGGACGAAGAGATCCTGTCGGGCAGCATATCTGACCTCCACCTCATGGACAGGTTGAATGAAGGAATGTGAGAGCGAAGACTCTGCGAGATGTGGGAGGGTTGACCGCCATGAGCCCATGTGGAGATCCAAAAGTGCAACCATACTTTACCTCAGTATCCACTATTTACAGCATGTGGTATAGGTGAAGAGTTTTTTTGCACCTCTGCAACCCATAAATTTCTTCCTCTTCAACTTCATTCCATTAAAATGTTATCTACAAAGAAGTAATTGTGGTCAAAATCTAAGAAAACGAGAGTATTAAGGAGCTATGTGATTCTCCATAGAGGGAGTT
>NZ_JAQFVF010000083.1 GCF_027789125.1 Paenibacillus aestuarii
GTGACGCAAGTAATTTATTACTTCACTTTTACTAACATATCCCTTTTGTTTGCAATCTCCTGGTTGTACCTCAACCCCCAGTCTCTCATGAGATTAATAATGGGTTCTAAGGTACGACCGAACTCCGTCAACGAATATTCAACCTTTGGCGGAACCTCTTTATAAACCTCCCTGTGTACTACTCCACCATCTTCTAATTCACGAAGCTGAAGGGTCAACATTCGCTGTGTGATATCTGGCATTAACCTGCGAAATTCATTAAAGCGCCTTGTCTCCGACAGTAAATGATATAAAATAACGCCCTTCCATTTACCTCCAACCACCTCTAATGTGGTTTCTACTGGACATCCGCGGGGGTCAGGACAAGATGGATACTCAGTATTAATACTTTTCATTTGTATGCCTCCATTCAAGTCTTAGTATAAAAAAGTACACTATACAACAAAAATGTGCGTACTTACATAAAGTAGCTAACTGCATTATTATAACAGAAGTCGGAACATAAACGGTAACCAACTCCCATTTTTATACCGTTAAAAAAACTCTAAAGACTTAGACGAGAGGATGAAATGTACTATGGAAACAATGAAGGCCGTTGGATTGCATCGTTATTTGCCTATTGAAAACCCAGAAAGTTTGTTGGATCTAAAAATTGAAAAGCCAGTTGCTACTGGCCGAGATCTACTCGTTCGTGTAAAAGCTGTGGCCGTTAATCCAGTTGATTACAAGGTTCGATCACCTAAAGAAAAGGTTGAAGAAAACCCCAAAGTTTTAGGCTGGGACGTGGCGGGTATTGTTGAAGAAGTTGGCCCGGATTGCACGTTGTTCCGTCCAGGTGATGAGGTTTATTACGCTGGTGACATTACTCGGCAAGGGGGTAATAGTGAATTCCATCTTATTGACGAGAGAATTGTAGGGAAAAAGCCAAAATCTTTGGACTTTGCACAAGCTGCTGCCCTGCCGTTAACGACGCTGACTGCTTACGAGGCATTGTTTGAACGAATGAACATTAGTCGTGAACCCAACGAAAATAAGAATAAAGCGATTCTTATCATTGGAGCAGCAGGCGGAGTCGGATCTATAGCTGTCCAATTAGCAAAATGGGCTGGACTGACCGTTATTGGAACTGCCTCCAGACCTGATTCCGTTGCTTGGGCAAAAGAGCAAGGGGCTGACTACACCATCAACCACTTCGAGGAGTTCGTCCCCCAATTAAAGCAGTTAGGATATGAAACCGTTCCGTACATTCTTTGTCTTAACGCAACAGCTAAGCATTGGAAAAACATGGCGAACGCGATTGCACCTCAAGGAACCATTTGCTCAATCGTTGCAGACGGGCCGCTTGATATGCTCTCGCTAGTAAACAAAAGTGCAACCTTTGTTTGGGAGTGGATGTTTACAAGAGCCATGTTTCAAACGGAAGACATGATTCAACAACACATGCTCTTGAACGAAGTAGCTGATTTAATTGATAGTAAAAAGATAAAAACTACCCTGAGCGAACGACTTTCCCCTATCCATGCTGAGAATTTACGAAAAGCTCATTCATTGCTGGAAACGGGCAGAGTTATTGGTAAAATTGCCATTGAAAATTTTTAATGCACTCAAAAACGATATCAGAAATTCCAAACCCTACTAAAAGGAAGTGCTTATCATGAACCTGATTCAACTCTCAGAACATGTATATAAATGTGAATCTGTAGTCACTGAACCTATCCATATCCCTGTCAATACTTGGTTAATTAAAGATCATGATGATGTTTATATCATCGATACAGGTCTAGAAGGATTAGTAGATGCTCAAATGAGGGCAGCCACAGCTATTGGTACTCCCAAAGCCATTCTACTTACCCATGGCCACAGTGATCATATTCAAGGTGCTGCGAAGTGGTTAGAGAAGTTCAATATTCCTATATATGCCCATGAGAAAGAACTTATATATATCAATGGAGAAGCACCTTATCCGAACTTCAATACCCTTGAGAATACAGGGGTAGCCAATAGGGTTCTGCCATTAACAGAGCAAACACTTGCAAACCTGCCTATCCAATACTATCTAACACCTGGGCACTCTCCTGGGCATGTCATCTACCATCATGAAACGGACAATGTACTTCTAACAGGAGATCTCTTTATTACAAGTAAGGAGGATTTACATCCACCCATTAGAAGTTTTAGCATCGATATCAACGAGAACATCGATAGCGCCGTTATTATTGATGAAATCAAACCCGCACTACTCAGCTCATCACATGGACATGAACTTCTCTACAATGATGAATTGTATGCAAATCATGTGCTACGGTATCGAGACTAAAAAAGTCAATATATCCAATGAAGAGGGGATTCAGAATGATACATGAATGGCGTGAATATACAATAGCTCCAGGTAAATCTGCTGATTTACACAAGCGGTTTGAGGAAGTAACAGAGCCCCTATTTAAAAAACATGGGATAAAAGCGCTTGGATACTGGAATGTCGTAGTCGGTGAAAATCCAAAACTGGTTTATCTTTGTGAATTCGAAGATCTCTCCCATCGAGAACGAGCGTGGGCTTCCTTTTTTAGCGATCCCGAATGGATTGCCGGTCGTGCGGCGTCAGAGAAGAATGGGCCTCTAACACTAAAAGTCGTCAATTCTATTTTATCGCCGACGAAATATTCAGCGATACAATAATCGGAGCTGTTAACTCTAATCCCGATTTAAATGACTGAATAATCTGATAACTTAAAATGTCTTCCCTCTGACTGCTGCTGTGTGCAGCGGTTCGGGTGATCGATGAGGAAGACAGCCATCCTATGTTGAGATCATATAGCCTATTCAGTTTAAGCAACAGAAATTTTCCATGCTTGTTCTTTCAAAAATAAGGATTCGGTAAGCCGTTTCCTCAATTTGATATGCTTTCTTCGCCCTTGGTAAGCAGGCTAATGGCCTTCGCGATAGCTTCCCTTGTCTCGTTTGGCGTTTTCAATGCATCAGGATCGTACGATGGGCCAAAAGGATTTGTTGGCGTCCAGGCAGTAGCTAAGACCATGATAGCAGTTAAAAGAAAACCAGGGGTGAAGGTCATTCCTACCTGACCGGCGCTTTGCGCATTCATCAGCTGATTTATTTTCTTTTGTTGGACGGACGCACGGTCAGTTAAGTTAACGGCCTTCTGTTCTAACGCGTACCATGCCATTAATCGAAATAAATCGGGATTTGACATCGCAAAATCGAAAACCCTTGCTGCATAACCGGGAAGATCATCAGGTGTGAAGGGTTCTTCATAAACGCGTGTCAGGTTATTCAGAAGAACGGTTGTAAAGAGCGTCTCTTTATTTTCAAAATAAATATAGATCATATTCTTATTGCATCCGGCATTTTTGGCAATGCGATCAACACGTGCGCCCGCAATCCCATAGGAGGAGAACTCCTCCATAGCTGCCTCTAAAATCCGGGCTTTTGTTGCTTCTGCGTTTTTCAAAATTCGTCCCTCCATGTTCAAGCATCAGTATTTAAAATATATCATACGGTTAATATTATTGACAAACCATTTAGTTAGATGTAATTTATAACTAACTAGATGGTTATATACATCTGGAAACCTAATGGAAGGAGGAATTCTCGATGTCACAAGCTACCACAAAGAATACCTTTGTTACAGGAGGAAGTCGCGGCATTGGCCGAAGCACTGTACTAAGCCTTGCAAAACGCGGTGTTGATTTGATTTTCACATACAAGTCGAATCAGGAAGAAGCAGAAAAAGTCGTCTCCTTGGCGCATGACAGTGCGGGCTAGCATTATCACAGTCTCCATTGCTAGGTTCAAGCATTCTGGCGAATGGTCGCTTAATTCTATTTGCTTCAAATAACACTGTCTAGACACTTTACTTTAAAAGTTAATGGGTGACTTAGACTAGATACATTAAATTATAAAAGGAGGTAACTCTGATGAAACTTTCAGGGAACACGATACTAATCACTGGTGGAGGTTCTGGAATTGGTTTAGCTTTTGCAGAGCGGTTTATTAAAGCTGGCAATACGGTTATTGTCTGCGGACGACGCGAAAGTGTTCTGCAGGAGGCTAAGGAGAAGTTCCCAAGTCTCATTACTCGAGTCAGTGATCTTGGGCTTGAATCTGAGCGTACAGCGTTGTTTGACTGGGTGACCACGAATTATCCAGACGTCAACGTACTGGTGAACAATGCGGGGATTGGGGACCAGTTTCATGTGTTGAAAGAAAAAGAGAATTGGAGCTATTACAACAGTGAAATTGCGATCAACTTTGAAGCCCCTGTCCATCTTTCTCTGCTGTTCGCACCATTTTTTTCAACAAAACAAGATACGGCTATTGTGAATGTTACATCTGGGTTGGCTTTCACCCCCCTAGCAATTAGCCCAATTTATTCAGCAACAAAGGCGGCACTACATTCCTTTACGATGAGTCTAAGACACCAACTTTCCGATGCATCTGTAGAAGTCATTGAAGTGGCTCCGCCGGCAGTTCAAACGGCCTTCACCCGTAATAATGGAGAGCCTTTAGATGCTTTCGCGGATGGAATTTTCCAGGGATTTGAAGAAGGTAAACAGGAGATTGGCTATGGCTCTTCCATGAATCGCCTGCGCATGTCACGTGACGAAATCGACATATACGTAGAGAAAATGTATCAAGCGATGAAAGGTGCCATTGAATAATTTTGTTACAATAGGGGCTGCCTTATCAGCGGATTTAACCGCTCTAAGGACAGCCCCTTGAGGTTTCGTGCTTCCATGCTCCTATCCTTCAAAAATCTAAATATAAATCGGCTCTATACCGCCATTTGCGGATTCCTAAAGCCCGTAAGAGGGCGGGAACTAGGGGAATATACGACTTGAAAATGAGGACTGGATTAAGCTAACGAGCAGTCATGTTCAATAACATGTGTGTACAAATTAAATAGAGATTAGTAATATGGTGAGGATGTGTTTTGACCAAGTGAGACAAGAAATGGGGCGGAACTCGATGATTCAATCGATTATATAAGGGCGGCTAAGGATAATGGTTTAGTTGCAATAAGATGTAATTTATTATTTTATTAAGAAGACGAATTATCTCAAGCTGATATCATTATAGATGACTTAATTGAACTAAAGCATTAATATCATAATTTGCAAACGGTAGATGTTAGCGAACTGCAAATAGTGGTAAAACGGAGAATGGAATTAAGGTAAGTATGAAAAGGTATATTGATAAGACGGGAGCGCAGTATGTACACTAAATCCGGTCTTATTTTTGTAATCATCATTCAGATACCTTTTGGTATCCGCTCGTGTATATCTAAATCAAACGGAGAGGAGTGATGTGAGATGTCATATACATATATTGGGAAAATTACGCATTTAACGCGCTATCCGGTTAAGTCGATGGCGGGCGAGGCGATGAAGCGTGCACCGATTGCGCCCTACGGCTTGTACGGCGACCGAAGCCACGCGTTGATCGATAACGACAAGGAAGGCTGGGATAGCTTCATTACAGCGCGGCGGTATCCACAGATGCTGGGCTATACCGCTTCGCTGCCAGACAGCGGCGGAACGAAAGAAGCATTTCCAGAGGTGCAGATCGCTGCACCAGACGGACGTCTGCTGCATTGGACGGACGATTTGCTAGAAGAGCTCGGGGGATTCCCAAACCGCTCAATTTCACTGAAGCGGCATCGCCCGGACAGCAAGGAGCTGCTCGCTGTCGATGCCGGAGGGCTGCTGCTCATTACGGATCGCTCGTTGCGGAAGATCGAGGAGCGGATGGGCGCCCCGGTTGATCCGCGCCGATTCCGTGCGAACATCATGATTGAGCTGGATGAAGACGCTGCCGAAGATGAGTATGCATGGGTTGGATCGCGGCTCCATCTAGAGGACGGTACGGTATTGGAGGTCGTCGAGCCATGTGAGCGATGCATGCTCGTGACGCTCGATCCCGATACGCGTGAGCGAAACAACGCAGTGCTGCTGGCGGTGAAGGATGTGATGAACCTGCAGTTCGGTGTGTATGCATCCGTCATCCGTACGGGCGAAGTGGCGGTCGGGGACAAGCTGTACATGGAGAAAATCGATACCGCTTCATCATAATGTACGGCTAGGCAAATCCTGCCACGCTCGACGAGGGAGACAGGCTACTTCGGTAGCCTGTCTTTTTTAACATATGGTAATGGATTAAAAAACTATAGAAAAGGCAGCAGTTCTATAAATCGTTCAACGAACGGGACACTATAATTTAATCATTACATGATGGCAGCCGGAATACGATCGGCTGCCTATCTCTGTTGAAAAAAAGAAGAGGTCACCCTCTTCTTGACGATTTTGATATTAATTAAATTAAACTTCCACAAGCTCTGGTCTTTTGATTTGTAGAGGAGGAGGAATTAACCATCCTTTCTCCTTGCTCATCTTTAGTATTTTTAACCCAATCGCTGCTTTGGTTGTATGATACTTAGTGAATAGGGCTCCAATGTCTTCACGTGTTACCTTACCCATAATTTGACTACAAGCAATTAAACTAACTGAAGTAGCAGCACCAAGCATAGCAGCTATTTCTTGATCAGAGAATCTAACACCTACTGGGATATCTTCTAATTTGGTTTCAGGTCTATCGGGTAATGCTGGAGGAGGCATGATACCATTATCGATTAAAATAGAATCGCACTCGCTGATTTCAAGCTCAGCCTGGTTAATGATATCGCCAATTATTTTCTTGAGATCTTTATCACCTGCATGATATTGACATGCTCGGTTGGCAGAAACACAACCTTTTGCAGCCATCGAGAACTGCCATATATCATAGATCTCTCCGTAATGTAATGGTTCATCTTTTTGATTGCCGGATAAAATACCCATATAGTCGCAACTCCTACTTTTTAGATTTTATAGCGATCAAGTTTCTCAGTGAGTAAGTGACTTAGAATGATTACATTCTAACTCTGCTGAGAATAAATGATGGCACAAATGAAGCAAATATGCTTTGAACCCTTTCTTTGTCTCGTATTTTCACAACAGACACATTTCATGGTGTCGTTCACCTCCGAGTGTATTATGTCCGATGGTTAATTACGGATATTCATGGTACAAAAAATTGAATACGGATAGCCATGAGCGAATATAAAGAATCCCTTCAGACGCGAAGTCATTTACTCAGTTGCTGAATCGGTTGGTTCAGTAACAGCGGTGACCCATGGTGCTAGTTAAAAGAGGATTTTGAAACACTTGGCGATGGTCTACGATGCCTACCGCAATTGACGCAAGTTTGGAAGGGGATTTATCCCAACTGGGCGAAAGGTATTGTGAGCGGAGTACTCGGAAGAATGATATCGGAAGGAGACAATGAAGGAAGTATGGCTAGCGACCAAATCTATACGATTGGGCACGTCTCGCGGATCTGTGGGATCTCCATCCAAACGTTGAGATATTACGATAAACTCGGGTTAATTTGTCCCAGCCGGACAGATCCCTTCACCCAATATCGATCGATACTATTCGAATATGGATATACTATTAGTCAAAATCGTACAAGATTTAAAAAGCTACCGTTTCTCATTAGAGGAGATCGGGAACATTTTGAAACAGAAAGGGATCGAAGGGCTATCGGAAGCCTTGGAAGGTAAAAAGCTAGAGACACTGGCAGAAATCAAGCGGCTTCAAGTATCAGTAGCCTCCATGGAATGGCGACTGGAACATGGATAGTCTGAGAGGCTTAAACAAAAAGCTTAGCTATGAAGGGTTATTGATTGAATTGAAGCAAATGGTGGATCGTACTGTCGCTTTCGAAAGGAGGCTCCCGATCACCCATTCGTACGAACATTGCCAGCAGGCGCTTATATAACAGCAACTTACAGCGGCCCACCAACGAGAATTTTTGCTTATGTTGCGAACCCAAACATACCTTGCCACATTTCAATACTTCATGTCTTGCTATTCCTGCAACAATTAAATCAGTTTTCTAGGACCCATGTTGACTTTCTTGCGTAATTTGGAAAATAAGCATAAATGGATTAGTTAGATAACGAGATGCCAGAGAAAAACCAAGGCAAAGCATAAAGAGAAAATAAAATTAAGTATGAAATTATTTTTGATGTCTGTAATGATTTGGCGGCATGCCGACAAGCTTTTTAAACGCTTTTGAAAATGTGAATACATCAGGGTATCCGATGGATTGAGCGATTTCCGCCAAATTATTTTCCGTTTCGGTGAGCATGGATTTGGCTGTTTTCATTTTCAATTGCTGCAAATATTGGACAGGTGTAACGCCGAACGATTTACGAAATGATTTACTGAAATGGGTTCGGTCAACTCCTACATATTTTGATATTTCGTTAACTGTAATTCCTTCTGCAAAATGCATATTCATATAAGAAATTCCTTTTTCCAACCACGACTCCGAACCCTGATCTTTGTATCCTGGTTGGTCTGCCCTTTCAATTAACTCGCCTATAATGCCTAAAAATTCACTTGATTTCAACAAATCTGAACCAGGAGTTTCGCCCTTGCGTACCAAATGGAAAAATGCTTCCAGACTTTTTTCAATTTCCATGTCAAATGCATGTGCTAAGAAGGGATAACTGGGCCTAAGACCAATCTTATCCAAAACATCAAGAGCCAATTTGCCGTCGAAGGCAATCCAAGCGAGCTTAAGCGGCCAATCGGCTGATGTGTAATATTCATGAGTTAATTGAGGGAAAAGACAAAATAGATCGCCTCTATTTAAAATGTAGCTTTGACCTTCATGAAAGAAGAGCCCAGTCCCGTCCAGGACGAAGTGCAGGCTGTAATAGGTGGTGGTACGAGGACCGACGTGGTAGTTCGGTTTTGTATGATTTCTCCCTAGCCGGATTGGCCAAATGGCGTTTGCCTGTTCGAAGGCCGATGGCGTAAATAAATGAATTTCAATCAATTGGATGTCATCTGCCTGCCAATAAGGGTTAGTCAGCTCTTTAGTGCTCACCTTCATACATCCTCCATTGTTTGCAATTTCTTTATCCTAGTATAAGAATGCAAAGATGTAAAAACAAGAGATATACCGCAAAATGACAAATATTTATGCCGCTTTATGACATTTACCTCATATCTATTAACTGATATATTCAAATAACAGACAATTCATATATAAATAGTCGGTTTTGTCGTCCGGACAACTGGAGACATGTGTGATGCGCATATTAGGCATCGCCATGTCTTTTTGCATTTTTCTGAAGCGAAAAGTCATTTGCGAGAAGGGATGAGAGAGTTTGGGAACAGTTGAGTTTGGTTGGTTCATTCCCACAACAGGAGATGGCCCGCATATCGGTGTGAAACCAGAGAGGGAATCAACGTCAGAATATATGGTGAAAGTGGCACAAGAGGCGGAAAAAGCAGGCTATGAATTCGCCCTGATTCCGACGGGAGGCGATTGTTTAGATGCGTGGATTGTCGGTTCTTGGATCGCTTCACAAACGAAGAACTTCAAGTCGCTCGTGGCCATGCGGCCAGGGCTGATGTCTCCGATCCTAGCTGCCCGAATGGGGGCAACCTTGGATCGAGTCAGCCGCGGCCGAGCTCTCTTTAATATCGTTACCGGCCATTATCCCGACGACCTGCGCGCAACCGGAGATCTCGTTCATATCAGTCATGATGAGCGATATGATCGGACTCGGGAATTCGTTGAGATCGTAAAGAGTGTCTGGAACGATGAGGAACAAGCCGGCTTCAATTACAAAGGAGAATATTATGAAATCCAAGGCGGACTCAGCCGTCCTATGCCGCAGCAGCAGCCTTATCCGCCGCTTTACTTTGGTGGTAGCTCCCCTGCTGGAAAGCGCGTTGCAGCGGAGATGGCGGATGTGTATCTCATGTGGGCAGAACCTCTTTCTTGGATAAAAGAGCAAATCGTAGAGATGGAGGGGCACCTGCAGGAGTTGAAGCAGTCCAAAGGCATCCAGCGCAAATTACGCTACGGGTTAAGGGCGCAAATTGTGGTAAGAGAAACGGAGGAGGAAGCGTGGAAAGCGGCTTGGGATATTATCAGCAAGGCTGATCCGAAGCTGCGAAATTCAGCCGAAAAACTTCATGCTCGTACAGACGCCACCAACCAAAAGCGTCAGATGGATTTATGGAATCAGTCGAAAGAGCAGGATTATGTGATCGGGCCCAATTTATGGTCCGGCTTGTCGGCTATCCGTGGTGGTGGTGCGGTCGCATTTGTTGGCACTCCAGATCAAATTGCCGAGCGCATCCTGGAATTTGTCGATATTGGAATCAGTACGTTCATTTTATCGGGTTATCCTCATTTGGAGGAAGCTCGCAGGTCGGGGGAAGCAGTTCTACCGCTAGTCAAGAGCCGATTGCAGGCAAGAAACGCGGCTTATGGCGGATAAACGACACTCATTATTATTGGGGGCATAAAGATGGGAAAAAGATACCGAATTGCTGTCATCGGGGCAGGAGATATGGGCGGAAATCACGTGAGGGGATGGGTCGCAGCCGGACATCATGTCATTTCCGTAACGGACGTGGACCAACCGCGAGCTGAGCAGCTTGCGAAGCGTTATAATGTTCCGCATGTATATGCAGATTATCGTGAAGCGCTTGAGGATGCAACTGTGGACATCGTTTCCGTTTGCCTGCCGCTAAAGTTTCATGCTTCGGTCACTATCGATGCAGCGGCAAAAGGAAAACATGTATTTTGTGAAAAGCCACTTGCCAGTTCCTTTGTAGATGCACAAAATATGGAGGAAGCTGTCAAACGTGCGGGCGTGCAATTCGGCATCGGTTTTCAACGTAACCTTGCCAAAGGTGTTACGACGATTAAACAATGGGCGGAAGAGGGGAAATTCGGACATCCCCTTGTTTTCAGCTCCGATTTGATGCAGGAAGTTCGGCCTAAGATTGCCATGCATGACAAGAATGGCAATAAAGGCCCGTTTGTCGATGCTTGTTGCCATTACTTTTACATGTGGAATACGGTCTTTCAATCAAAACCGCAACGTCTGTATGCACGGGGCGGAATTTTCGGTAAGGACAGGCCCGAAATCGCTCACTTTAACGAGCTTGCAGTCGATACCGGCGTCGTCATCGTCGAATATGAATCGGGCGATATCGCGACGATGTCCGTTTCTTGGGGATTGGCGAAAAACACCCGAATGAAGAGTCGGCCGGATCGCATCTTTGGACCCAGCGGTGGCGCTGAGGGAGCATTCAATGAGTTTGGCAGCGAAGTCCATATCGATCTGTTCTCTGGAGACGGCAAAGAGACGATCGTGATCGAAAAAGAAGATCTCTTTGAGAGGCAATTGAGGTTATTTGCGGATGTGATTACGGAAGGACGTCCCGCACCGATCGGGTTTGCTGAAGGCAACGAACTGCTTGCGTTATCGTTCGCCGTTCTCGAGTCCATCGAAACAGGAAAAATTATCGAATTACATAGCAAAACCGGAGGTGGAGGAAGTCAGTGAACCGTTTTGCAGCGCATCTGGAAATGAACTTTGGAAATGAGCGTTCCTTCGGCGAACGGTGGCAAACAGCTGCCGCAAATCACTTTGCAGGCTGTGAATTTGTATGGAGGCTGCATGATGTGACCGAAGTCTTGGAACTTCAGGAAAAATATAAGATGCGAGTAGCCTGCTTGGGCGGAACGACGGGTTTCGCAAGCGGGGGCGAACGTCCTGTTCTAACTCGGCCGGAGGACCGGGAGTGGCTCGTGGAAGATGTTCAGAAGGCAATCGGCTACGCTCAGATGACAAGTAGTCCTTATCTTGTTTTTGTGCCTGGAAACCTGAACCCGGATTGGAGTTTGGAACGGCATAGGGAGGAAGCGTTACAATCATTTGCTGCAGTCGTTCCCTATTTAGAGAAGGCGGGAGTCACTGCAGTTCTGGAGCCGCTTAACAGCAAGGTGGATCATCCGGGAATTTATTGCGATACCTTTTCCGAAGCCGCCCGCTTGATAGAGCAAATTGGGAGTCCCAACGTCAAGATTTTGTATGACATCTACCATATGCAAATGATGGGGGAGCAGCTGGTAGACTCTATTGAGACACATCATTCATTGATTGGCCATTATCATGCGGCACGAGTACCTGGGCGGAACGAGCCTCTTGGCGGGGATGAGAGCTTGCAGGCGGCATTGCAGGCGATCGAGAAAACCGGGTATGAGGGATTTATCGGATTGGAATACAAGCCGACCGGACTTGCCGAGGAATCTTACAGGGAGCTTCGAGTGCAATATCCATCTTTTTTTCATGATTGAATGATGCTGATGCGTCTTAGTCTTATATCGCAATTGATGATCTCAATAAGGAGGATTGTTAGTTTTGAGAAAAATGATCATGAGTATAGCGGCACTAGCTTTGTTTAGTGGTGTTGCTCTTGCGGGCTGCTCCCAACGTACAGGAGTAGGCGTCAATACGCCCCCGGATAAAACCGCCAACAGTCAAACTATTGTGAGCGGTGTGGCAAAAAGCGGAGACGGGGAGAAAATTAAACTTTCCTTTTATAGCACCATTGCGTTGCCTTCGGCGCAGGAAGTCGTGAGAAGTATCACAAGCGACTTTATGAATGAAAACCCCAACATTCAAGTTGAGCTTCAATTTCCCGGTTCCGAATATGAAAATATGTTGAAAGTTAAAATGGGAGCAAACGATTTGCCGGATGTTTTTGATACGCATGGTTGGGCGGTCACCCGTTACGGCAAGTTTTTGGCCGACCTGAAAGACCAGCCTTGGGCTGAACATTTGACCGATACCATAAAGCCGGTTGTGACCGATAAGGACGGTAAAGTGTATGCCCTTGTTTTGAGTGAAGCGAAAGTGGGGATATCCTACAATGCGGAAATTCTAGAAAAGTATCAAATCAAACCTCCCAAGACTTATGACGAATTGATGGCAGCGGCTGAAACGATCAAAACCCAAAGTAAAGGGGATGTAACGCCGTTCTTTGTATCCGGTGTCGACGGCATGACCGGACAATTCCAGGATTTGTTTGCAGTCCCTCTCTTTCTCAGCCAAGAGAAAAACGACGCACAAAGTTTGCTGGACGGCAGCTTTGATTGGAACAAATATACCAAACTTGCGCAAATGATGCTGGACTTGAAAAAGAAAGGTTATATCAACGAGGATGTGAGTACTGCGAAAAAAAGTGACATTGCCCAGCGCATGGCTCAAGGAAAAATCGCTTTTGTAACGGGTGAGCCTACTTGGGCGGACGACGCCAGAAAGATCAATCCCAACATAAAAATCGGCTTGATCCCCGTTCCTTCCGTTCAGCCCGGCGACACACCGACATTTACGGGCGGGGAGCGTTATACGATGGGGGTATGGAAGGATGGCAAACACTTGGCGGAATCGAAGAAATTGCTTGCCTTCTTTGCAAAGCCTGATAATATGGCGAAGCTCGCCAATGTGACCAAGGTGCCTCCGGGTTTGAAAGGGATTGAAGCCAAGCATGAATTCTCGGATTTCTATAAGCAGTATGCCGATATTCGCGTTTTCCCATTTTTTGACCGGGTTTATCTCCCGAACGGCATGTGGGACGTCATGACCCGTGACGGTACTTCACTGATTTCCGAGAAAGTAACGACGAATCAATACACCGAAAAAATGAAACAGGAATACGAACGTCTTCGCAACAAATAAATAGCGGGATGGGGGAGGGGCTTCCTCCCTTGTCCCATACTTATGACTGGAGTGGCGGCAATGGAGAAAGCAAACACGAAACTGAAGCTGGACGATCAGGAATGGCGGCCTCGAACAACGCAGATCGGGCGATGGATCCAAAGCGGCATTTTGATGAATCTGCTGTATTTGCCGGCGCTCATTTTGTTCATCGTATTTATTTTTTATCCGTTTCTCAAAGGAATTCAAATATCATTCACCAATTGGAACGGATATGACCAGGATTACAAATGGATTGGTGCTCAAAACTATGCAAAATTATTGAAAGACCCGGATTTCGGGAGAGTCGTCTTAAATACGCTAATTTATGGCTTAGGAAGCACCTTGTTTCAGAATTTGCTCGGTTTGCTCTATGCCTTGTTTCTCAATATGAATATTCGCTTGCGCGGCGTAGTAAGAACGGTTGTCTACTTGCCGGTCATCATCAGTTCTTTGATTATGGGTTATATTTGGTATTTTTTCTTTCAGTTTCAGAATGGGGCGATTAATGACATCTTGCTCCTCTTCATGGATAAGCCTGTAAATTTACTGGGTAATCCCCAAATTAACGTTTGGATTATTACCTTTGTCAATACGTATCAATATCTCGGCATTGCTATGGTGCTGTTTTTGGCCGGCTTGCAGTCCATTCCGAAATCATATGTAGAAGCTGCCACGATTGACGGGGCTGGAGCATTTTCGCGTTTTATACACATTACCTGGCCGCTAATCGCACCGGCGTTTACGGTTAGCATCGTGCTGAATCTGATTGGAGGATTAAAGCTGTTCGACGTGATCGCGGCGTTGACGAACAGTGGTCCGGGATATGCTTCTGCATCGATGTCCACGTTTATGTATTTGCTCTATTTTGGAAGAGAGGACGCAGGGTACGCCGCTACCATAGGCATCGTGATGTTTGTCTTGATTTCCTTCACCAGCATCTTTACGCTCGTTTTGTTAAGAAGAAGAGAGGTCGAGGCATGAAAAGTAAAAAATACATCTTCCTCTCGCTGTTCATCTGTCTGATTCATATTTTACCTTTCTATATTTTATTAACTACATCGTTTAAAGCAATGGATGACTTAAGCTCTAAATGGATACTGCCGGGCTATGCGTATTTGGACAATTTCGCCAATGCATGGCAGAGAGCGAATCTGGGAATAGCCTTCAAGAACAATATGTTGATTACTGTGATTTCCATTGTCCTGGTTGTAATCTTGGGCTCCATCGCTGGATTTCCTTTGTCCAGACGGCAAACGATATGGAACAAGTTCGTTTATATTCTATTTGTTTCTGCTTTAATCGTACCGCCGTTAACTAGTCTGGTTCCGCTTTATAAATTCATGGTCGATCTTGGCGGGATGAACCAGTATTGGGGTATTATTCTTTTGCATACGACATTTCATTTGCCCATGACCATATTTCTATATACGGGCTTCATTTCGACAATTCCGAGGGAGCTGGACGAGGCGGCTATGATTGACGGTGCCGGAAGGCTATTACTGTTTTACCGGATTATTATGCCTCTATTGAAACCGATTACTGCATCGGTCGTCATTTTACACGGTGTATCGATATGGAACGATTTTCAGTTCTCGGTATTTTTCTTGCAGAAAACGGAGTTAATGACGATCACGGTATCGTTATCGAGATTCTTTGCAGAGGATGGGAATCAAGTCGGATGGGTGGCTGCTGGCGCGTTATTGGGCGCATTGCCGGTAATTGTGGCTTATTTGTTCTTGCAGAAGTATTTTATCTCAGGGCTTTCAGCAGGTGCAGTGAAAGGATGATATTTCAATCAAAGGCGGGAATCTCCATGAAGATCGGGTTTTATCATTCTTGTTTCGGTGAATGGCCGCTAGACAAAACATTCGCCTGGGCTAAACAAAACGGGTTTTACGGAATTGAACTGCACGGCGGGAACCGCTATAGATTCATTGATTGGAAAGCCTTATCAGAAGGTCGGAATACTTCGGAATTCATGAACCTGCAGGAGAAATACGAAATGCCGATTACGGGCATTATGCACGGGGCTCTTCCCTACCTTTCGCCTGATCCTGCGAAGAGGGAGCACGCAATCGAAACGCTCATCACATTGATCCGGGCTGCTGCGAATACAGGAGTGAAAATCGTTTCGACCTTCACCGGCAGAGATTCGGACAAGACGGTAGAGGAAAATCTGGATCTGTTCGGACAAGTGTTTCCAAGGATCGCAGAAATCGCCGAGAAACATGACGTGACAGTCGCATTTGAAAACTGCCCAATGTATGAATTCTGGCCGCCGGTGTACAACATTGCCGTCTCCCCGTATTTGTGGAATGAACTGTTCGCGAGGGTACCATCCAAAGCATTCGGTTTGAATATCGATCCATCCCATCTCGTATGGCAGGGCATCGACTACGTGCAGGCGGTATACGACTTCAAGGACCGTATCGTACTTGCCCAGGCCAAGGATACGGAAGTACTCCCGAACGTTCTCCGGACGCAGGGCATGCTGACCATGAAATGGTGGCGGCACCGTATTCCGGGGCAGGGAGACGTGGATTGGAATAAATTTATAACAGCTTTACATGAAATCGGTTATGACGGCGTTCTGAGCATCGAGCATGAAGATCCGATCTGGACGGGAACCGATAAGAAGGTGCAACAAGGACTACTGCTGGCGAAGCGCCATCTTGAACAATTCATTTGGGACGTTGAAGAACATAATAGTGTCCGATATTATTGATGGGATTTGTCGTCCGGATAACTGGAGACACGAGTGATGCACATTAGGAGCATCATCGTGTCTTTTTATGTTCCAAGGAAAGCTTCAATTTGAGTAGGGACGTTGGTTATGAGTTTATGCATCATTATTTGTTTGATGGTCTGGCCGGTGGCGCGATCAAAGGTTGAATTGACCTGAAGCAACTATATGAACAAGAGAGGCGGTAAAATATTGAAGACGAGATGGAACAAAAAAGCTTCAGTATTCTTAGGGAGCATATTCATTCTTTCGCAAATTTTTTACGGACTGCCCACTTCCGTGAACGGGAGCGGGACCAAAGACAGCACTGCGGTGGAAGTTACGTCATCGGCGTCTGCTTCCGAGGACAACAGTCTTCCTTTAGCGGATCCCGAAAGGATTGGTTTCGTAGGGCCATTGACCGGCGTTAGCGAGCCGCAATTGGAAGCACGGGCGAGAAGCTCATTTGATTTCGACTGGAAGTTTCAATTAGGCGGTGGAGAAAATCTCCAGAGTTCCGATGTGAACGATTCGGGCTGGAGAACCCTCAACCTTCCCCATGATTGGAGTATTGAAGGGGAGTACTCGGACCAAAATGCTACGGGCGCTGCCGGAGGCTATTTACCGTCCGGTGTAGGCTGGTACAGGAAGACATTTGAAGGATCGCTAGCCTGGGAAGGGAAAAAGGTTTCGATTGAATTCGACGGTGTTTATATGAACAGCGACGTTTGGCTTAACGGTCAAAAACTCGGCAACAGGCCGTACGGATACAGCAGCTTTGCCTACGACCTAACACCTTACTTGAAACCTGGGAAAAATGTAATAGCCGTTAGAGTAGACAACTCGAAAGCCCCAAGCGGCCGTTGGTATACAGGCGCGGGGATTTACAGACATACTTGGCTGACTGTAACGAATACTGAGCATATCGCGCATTGGGGGACGTATGTAACAACTCCGGAAATTACTGATAGCAGCGCTTTAGTAAACATTAAGACTACCGTGCAAAACGATAGATCTTCTTCTGCGAATGCTACAGTGTTATCGAAAATCATCGATGCCGCAGGCAACGAAGTGGGACGTGCTGAGTCAACCCTACAGCCCCAGTCTGCAGGAGGAAGCACTGAAGTTGAACAGAGCGTTTCGATTTCCAATCCGCATTTATGGTCAACCGATGATCCGTACCTTTATAGTGTAAAATCTTACTTGGAAGAAAATGGGGAAATCTTGGATGACTATTCCACTAGCTTTGGCGTGCGTTATTTAAAATTTGATGCGAATACCGGCTTTTCACTCAATGGAATTCCTATGAAAATTCAAGGTATGGCTCTTCATCATGATGCCGGACCCGTTGGAGCGGCAGTGCCCGACAAGGTACTGGAAAGGCGCCTCAAGCTTCTTAAAGAAATGGGTGTCAATGCCATTCGCACTAGTCATAATCCGATGGCTCCGGAATTTTACAGCCTGTGCGATCGTCTAGGTTTGATGGTATTGGATGAGGCCTTTGACGGGTGGGAAACGCCGAAAGCTTCTTACGACTACGGTCTTTATTTTAATGCATGGTGGGACAAGGATTTGGGGGACATGATTCGAAGAGACAGGAATCATCCCAGTGTGATTCTATGGAGTATAGGTAATGAAGTGGCGGGATCCACAGTGGCGACTGCGACAAAACTTCGGGATCTGGTTCACCAACTGGATCCTACTCGGCCTGTAACCCAAGCGGTTATAGGGGATAATACGATACGGGCGGTATCGGATGTAGCCGGCTTTAATAATGGTTCCAGTTTCACAACGGGAGCAGTTGACAGCTACCACCAGGCACATCCCAGCCAGCCGCTCCTTGCTACTGAGTATCCACATACTTACCAGACGAGGGGCGAATACCATACGCGCGGTCAAATCAATTTAACGCCGAACGAACTGTTTCCCGACGTGCCGCAACAATACGATTCTTCGTATGACATTGTTACTAACGGAGAGCTTTCGAATAGGGATGCTTGGCAATTTGTCAAAGACCGTCCCTATCTAATGGGCTTCTTTAAATGGACCGGTTTTGACTATATCGGAGAATCAAATTACAAGTGGCCTGCCCGGTTTCGGGGGAAAGGGGAGTTCGATTTGGCGGGATTCCCTAAGGATATCTACTACTTTTACAAGAGCCAGTGGACGAATGAGCCGGTTATTCATATTCTTCCTGATTGGACCCATCCGGGAATGGAAGGGAAGACACTGCCTGTGTGGGTGTATACCAATAGCGATAGCGTCGAGCTTTTCTTAAACGGCAAATCGCTTGGCGAAAAGCAAATGACGGACGCTATGTATCTGTCCTGGGACGTACCTTACACCCCGGGAGAGCTTAGAGCGGTAGGGAAGAAAAAAGCGAGCGACGGCAGCACGCAAACTTTAACGGATACGGTCGTAACTGCATCTAATCCCGCGAGAATTAACCTGTATGCGGATAACACATCCTTAGCTCCGGATGGCCGGGATGTAAGCCATCTTGCATTTGAGGTTACCGATGATAATGGCAATTTTGTACCGAACGACAATGATATGATTAAGTTTTCATTCGTCGGTCCTGTAACAAACATGGGGATGGAGAACGGTGATCCTCTTGACCTTACTCCACATAAGGTGAATTATCGGAAAGCTTTTAATGGCCTTGGGCTTGGAATTATGCAGTCTACACAAGAAACCGGCGATATTGAGGTCATTGCCGGAGGGATTTTAAGCAACAGTCGAGATAAGGATCAGCCTACGGTGACTATCGATGTGCAGAGAATTGCTTTAAGGGGGAGCCTGAAGGAAAGAAACCTGAAAATTTATTACACCACCGATGGATCTGAGCCCAGCAATCGATCACAGCCCTATACCGGAGCGATAACAGTCAATAAAGGCGCCATAGTACAAGCGGCAGTATTTGACGCTGATGCGAAATTATTGACGCTGGGTGACGATAAGACGTCATTGGTGCAGGCGATAACCGATGCACATAACCTTGACCCGAATGACTTTGCGTCAAGTGCATGGGCAGTCATACAAGCGTCGCTGCGGCAGGCTGCTAGTGTCAATGAAAATTCGAACGCCACTCAGGAATTGATCGATCAAGCGACTGAGGCTTTACAGTCAGCCATGGATACGAATCTAAGGTGGATACGAATTGAGGATTCGGAAACAACATTAACGGAAGGATCCCCACTCCATAAATTTTTCTATTACTCAACGAATAATTCGTGGGTAAACGACGGTCAACACACCTACGACAATCCGAAAAGAACAGCAAATGATTATGTAACTATTACGTTTATTGGTACTGAAATTGAACTATTTTCCGATAGCAGCAGAAATGAAGGACTTGCCAAGGTTTCTATTGACGGCGGAGCTGAAGTGGATGTAGACGAATATTACGATATAGCCGGCTCTCCCGGACTTACGGGAAGACTCGTCTATACGAGCCCGGACCTGCCGTACGGACCACACACCTTAAAAATAAGATGTGCTAATCAGTCGACGGGAAATTCAAATAATCGCAGTATCAATGTCGACTATGTTAAAGTTAGAAAGTTTGACCCGAATGATCAAACTCCGCCAGGGGAAGTAAGTAACTTGACGGCTGCTCCTGGAGATGGTCAGGTTACTTTGAATTGGACTGATCCTGCTGACCAAGATGTTAAAGGGATCAACATTTCAGAAGGAACCGGCAGCGTCAATTCTGTCCGTATACAGCCTGGACAACAGACAGTTACTATTACAGGTTTAACCAACGGGAGATCGTATAGTTTTAAAGTTTCCTCCGTGGACGCTTCAGGCAATGAATCAGCGGGCATAACGGTTCAAGCGACTCCTTATATCGATTCAACAGCACCCGTTACCATTGCATCTCTGGAGCCGCTGGAACCGAATGGATCGAACGGTTGGTACACTACAGACGTTACGATCACGCTGACGGCCTCCGACGATCTATCTGGCGTTGCCAATACACAATATAGCATTGACAACGGGCAGAATTGGATCAGTTTCATAAACCCTATTTCCATTACACAAGATGGCTTAAATACGATCGAGTACCGCAGTAAGGACAGGGTTGGAAATATAGAGGCGGCAAAAACGCTTATTTTACCGATCGATAAAACGGTCCCTACAGTTTCGTTCTCGGTATATGAAGGGAAGGAATACTGGATAGATCAAACAATAACGATTTCTTGTGAAGCAACCGACACAGGTTCGGGCATAGCAACCTCTACCTGCAAAAACATTGCGGCTCCTGCCTACTCGTTTACTCTCGGCGCTAATTCTGTTTCTGCATCGGCGACGGATGCAGCAGGAAATCCGAGCAGCGCCACGCTTCGTTTTGCAGTCAAAGTATCATTAGAAAGCTTGAAAGGCTTAGTCAATCAGTTCTTGTCGGATAATCACACTGGTATTGCGAATTCTTTGACGGAAAAGCTGGACAATGCGATGATGGAGGAGGGGCCCTCGCGGGAAGGAAAGCTTCGTGCATTCGCAAACGAAGTATCCGCCCAAAGTGGTAAAGCCTTGAAGGCCGAATATGCAGAAGCTCTCATCCGTTTGGCTGATTCATTAATCTCATCATGAAAATATAAATTATCGTAATATTGGTATTTTTCCCCCTTCAGGGAAAATAGGTAAGCTCCACTCACTGGCCTATTAACCTGGAGGGGATTTTTCATTCGGGTTCGAACGTTTCGGTTTGTTGAGATCCGTGTCCCTGAGTAAAGATTTAAAGTCTTTCATCTTCAATTGCTGCAATTAGGTAATTGGGGTCATATACCGAACGCTCTGCGAAATGATTTGCTGAATTGGGCAGGTCCACACCGACTTCTGAGAAGAGCAACACTCCTGCTCAATCGCTCTCGCTTGGGTGCTCGCCCAAAAGCCGTGGATTGTTCCGATACCTGGAACACGCAAATTAGACCGCTTAGAGGAAAATCTTGCAGCAGTTAATGTTGAATTGACTTCTGCAAAGAGAGCCGGTAAATAAGAGGGTAATAGGCCATACGCTGCGAAACGGCGATGCTTTTCTAGGAGGGATGGACTCGGAACGACTTTGGACGAAGACTTCATTCTGGTTAAAAGACCGGGGCTGCAGCCGCAACCTCCCAATAAATAATAAACAATATGTATTAATTTGTTTAATAATCAACAATTCGCTTTCTTTTAACCATTGAAAACTGCTTGGTTCCATTTATAATTTTAAACAGATGTTGATTAAACATAACGCGTTAAATAAATTGCCCCCTTTCATGCTAACGAAGTGAGTGATGCTCTTTTTGCCTTCGGTATCGCTACCTTAGTTGGTTCCAAGCTCGGCGGAATCAAAGACAAATGAAGTCAACGAGGTTTTCAAAGCAAGAAAAATTGCATTGCCGCTTGAGAGCCAAACACAAACTGAAGAAAATACTCAGTTTGATAAGGGGCTTGCTGTACAGGTAGAGATCTTTGGTGATCATACAACAATGCGTGAAAATGCTCCGAAAAACCAAAAACACATACAGGATTATCTTTCTTATTTCTGTTTTGGGGACTTCTGTACGCGCGGAGGACTGGGTTTGCAAACACGGGAACTATTGACACTCTGTATCGTAAGTAGTTTGGGTGGTGCAGAAGGTCAAGTGAAGGCGCACGTACTAGCTAACAAAATGTGGGCAATGACAAAGAAACCTTGATTACGGCTATCACCCACTGCCTCCCGTATATAGGCTTTCCGAGAACGCTGAACGCATTAGCATGCGTGAATGAAATTATTCCTGAAATTGAAGAAAAGAAATAAATATCACAGTGCAAAGGAGACAAAAAACATGTTTAACGAAACATACAAACTTTCAAATGGTTTAGAAATTCCAAAATTAGGTCTTGGTACTTGGCTTATTAAAGATGAGCAGGCATCACAGGCAGTGCGTGATGCGGTATTTATCGGATATCGCCATATTGATACTGCGCAGGCTTATATGAATGAAGCTAGTGTAGGTGAAGGAATTCGTTCTTGCGGTGTCGCAAGAGAAGAACTTTTCATCACGACAAAGGTTGCTGCAGAAGTAAAGAATTACGATGCTGTTACCCAGTCCATTAATGAGTCTTTAGCAAAAATGGGACTGGATTACATTGACCTATTGATTATCCACAGTCCACAGCCTTGGAAGGAGTTCCGTGCGGAGAACCGTTACTTCGAGGAAAACAAAGTAGCATGGAAAGCCATGGAGGAAGCTTATAAGACAGGCAAAGTAAAGGCAATCGGCCTTTCTAACTTCCTTCAGGATGATGTAGAGAATATTCTAGCAAGCTGTGAGATCAAGCCTATGGTCAATCAGATACTGGCACATGTGAGCAACACTCCTTTGGAGCTTATTGAATTCTGCCAGAAGAATGACATCCTGGTAGAGGCATATTCACCAATTGCACACGGTGCAGTCCTTGATCATGCAGAAGTTAAGGTAGTAGCTGATAAGTATGGAGTCTCTGTTGCTCAGCTTTGCCTACGTTATGATATACAGCTTGGTCTTGTAGTCATTCCTAAGACGGCAAATCCAGATCACATGAGAATCAATGCAGAACTTGATTTTGTTATCAGCGATGCAGATATGGAAACTTTAAAGAATGTAGATCACATCCAAAATTATGGTGAGCATAGCTTCTTCCCGGTATTCGGCGGAACATTAAAGTAAACAACAGATGAGGAATATAACAAATTAAAATAATAGTTGAGTATACGAAAAGCCCTTTTATACAGGGCTTTTTTTCGCTTTACGATGTGCTCTTATATAAAAAAAGAGTGAGTTTGATTTGATTGTTGTTACTTAAACGAATCCACATAAATTTGGCTGATCCAGCGATCGAATCGCTAATGGGCAGAGCGAGGTGAAGATGAAAAGCCATCCGCATGGGGAGTATCCTCCCAACATGCTGGAACTCCTAACCAACCATCAATCCCTTGCCATCGAGCGCTGATAAAATGCTCGATCAGTATTTTCATTAATTAATATACAAGTTAAAGGGTACGCTAAGTAGCAAAAGGAGCGTGCGAACATGAATATCATGGAAGTACTTAATGATGCGATAAAGCCGTTTCTCGATGGTGAAAAGCCCCCTTTGAACGTCGGGGAAGTCATGAATCTATGGTTTTATTTGACTGCAACGGAGCAGACAATGCGCGGCGAACAAGTCTCTTTTAATATTGTTCAAGACGAGGAGCTTAGGGATAAGCTGCAAGTTGTTATCAACGATGTGCATCGGCCGATATTTTTGGAGTTAACTGAGTTTTTAAAAGCAGAAGGTGTCCCGCTGCCGGAAGCATCGCCGGATAAACCGATAGGGGATTTCCGGAGTGGCCCGGAGGGCTCCAAATTATCGGATGAGGAAGTAGCTAACCTTCTCAGCTTCAATATTGTGCTCGGCATTAATTATGCTTGCCGTGGAATGACGGAGTCTGTCAGGCCGGATGTGGCTGCCATGTTTGCCAGGTTTCAGATGAAGAAGTTAACGTTCTCCCTCCTGTTAAAGGATATGATGATGAAAAAAGGGTGGTTAAAAGCACCTCCGTATTATAGGCCCTAGGTCGTTGGAGGCTAGGCTTATCGTCCGCATATTTGTGTCGTTAAATGTCCGATGAAACAAAAGTGCCTACATAATCCTTCATGAGAAAGCTTGAGCAATCAATTTTTAGGATTCACGGAATGGTTAGGAGCATGATCAAAGTCGTTACAGCACCAGATTATTTTGGAAGTAGAAACCTTAGCGAAGGCGCGGGGAGCGTTCTTTTTTTTAAACTACCCATGAAAGAACGATTTAACTTTGAAGCTCTTTGATGCAAAACGGCTGGCATACAGCTAAATTTAACACCGAAGGGGAACCAAACCATCTATATCGTATTCAAGGGATCGTTATATCGGGAACCTGGATAAAATAATTTACTCGAATAGTGGTAAATGTGAAAAGCGGCCTCTGAGAGCTATCTCTCGGAGACCGCTTTTTTATTTGGGCACAAACCATGTATCCTCATAATCATCGAAGAGTCGGCTTGCTCCCTGACGGAATGCTTTAGCTTCAGGATTATCGGCTGTTTCTCGTGACAGTGCTTGGATCCAGTACCAATAACCGCGTGACACCAGCAATCGCTCCAAGTACTCCGTGAAGCTATAGCGCGTGTTGACGGAAGCTTCTCCGAAATAATGAAAATAGACCGTTGATTCAGCAGGCTTCTGAGGCCTCACCTTAAACGCTGCGCATGCCTCCGTTACAAAATGATCAAATGGTTTCACCGCTTGGTATTTTGTATCCGGGCGGGGTTCCGGAAACCAGGTCGCCCCTTGCCAACTGCCAAATACCTGGCGAATCGGCAAGATGCGAATAGTCCCCCTATCGTTGCTTATGGGATTGGGTTCGTTCATATGCCACTCAATGGTGAGTCCATTCATTGCTTCGTAGAACGATTGGCAGCCTTCTGGAAGAACACCATGGCATTGTTCCTTGGCAAACTCCATATCCTCCAGGGGAGCAGGCGGATTGAACACAGCCTGGGTTACCCTAATTCGGGGGTCAGCTTGCAATTTGTCAACCATTGTCATGAAGCCTTCTTTCCATTTGCGCTGATGCATGCTAGGACCTCAGTTCATATTTTTCTTCTTTTATTTTGCCAATACCTTAATACACGTGCTTGCAGCTTGGCGAGTAAGGCCTTCGACACATTATCTTCAAAAAATGATTCCGCTTCATCGTCGGAATTATTGCCACGGGATCTCGCCCAATTCTCAAATAAATTATTATCAATTCTCGCTAAGAACAGGTTGTCAATTTCATCTTCATCCATGGAATCAAGCGTGTTATACTTTTCCTCTTCAGAAAGAATCGCGAAATATCTCCTTTCCGCCTTAATTAATTCCGTTCCATAATCCTCCAAGTCAAAAAGGAGCTGCTCACCGACATAGGTAACTATTCTATATTGTAGGTCAGCAGAAAATTTCTTAAACACGTCTTGCAATAACGTGGTATCATCTAATAAATTATTTAACACGTAAAAATTAATGGCAATGTGATCGTCCGAATAACCTAACATGTTAATTAGAGCTATGACTTCGTTTTCATCTAACGTCGACAGCGCCGTTTCACGGTCTTCGTCAAGCATACCAAGAAAGATGGTATCATAATTGAGCAGCATATACTTCTGCAGATCAGGGATAACCAAATTATAGGCTTGAGCAATTTCTTGGTTAGATGCGGTTGATAACTTGTCATCCAGATCTTCTTCATCATCTAATTCCCTATATTCATCCTTCTGATCGTCGGTGAGCGCTCCAGCAGGCTGATCAATCGTTTCACTCCAAGTCACTTCTGCGGCTCCTCTGTTATTTCCGTTCATATACCCCCAATCCATTGAAATTTCATTGGGGACGACAGAGGTGAAATCATTCGCCTGAACGTTATCATTTTGATACGAAACTTCCGTTTCGAGCCAGATCTTACCTCTTTGATCGACCGCCTCCTTAGCACTCTGCTCAGGACCGGCGGACATTAAACTATTTATTTGCGCTGGACCAGGTGCCAGATTCAGTTCTTCATCTCCCGGACCATCTAACCTGCCATTCCATAAATGCATGCGCACGGCATTATAGCCCGTCGAATCCGGATGTGCAAGTGTGTGCCCGCCATCATGCAGCTCCCTCCAGCCGATAGGCTCTACCCGGGGGGCATTTGCTCCCGGCCCAAGGGATGTACCCCGGATGTTTTCCACGGAAACTTTTCCCGCCCGACCGTTCTTGTCTTCATAGTTAGGAGCATCATGGTCTATTCTGCGCTGCAGCATCTGCGAAACAGCTCTATTTCCAATTGTGCGTTGCAATTGCATAATGTGCGATAACTGAGGATTGTTCGCAGCACCTGATCTTGAAGCGGGTTGCTGCTTCTCATCACCGTTGACAGGTGATTTCTTTTCGCTGGATTCGGGTGTATGGTTCAGCATAGAAAACTTCCAACCTTCCGTTGCTACATCTTTTTGTCATGATACGGATGATTCATTAATAGAAGACAGTACGGCTCATCTACATGTCACTCCAACTCTATGATAACATAGGTTTATCTAGTCAGATGAGGTGTGCACATGGTTTGCCATGCCGATAGGCCTCGCCACCCGATCTTGTAGTACAATAAATCTATTAAAATTGCAGATAGACTCATCAGGAGGATTATGACGGTTCAAGGGTATGTGCATGCATGGGAGCATTATCAAGACGAGCTTGCGTTGCTGGATCGAAAGCTGGAGCTACTCTACAAACGGCGTCAGAAGCTGACGCCGGATCCGCAAACAGATTCGTTTCGCGGAATGTTTGTGTCCGAAGACGAGTTCATTCGGTTAATTGGGATGCTAGGCAGGCTGGAAGAACCAGACGAAGAAGAACTTGATCTGCTGGCGGCGATTCAAGGGGCTGCTGCTGCGATCGAGGAGCGGCTTGCGCAGAGCAAACAAGAGGGCGTATTCATTCCGTTAAGCTACCTGTCATCGGTGTTCGGATTAACTGCGGTGGAGAAGCGTTTTGTGCTATTGGGACTGGCTGTAGAGCTGGATCGCAAATATGAACGGATTTTTGGTTTTTTGCAGGATGATCTGACGAATAAAAGACCGAATGTCAGCTTGGCCTTGCAAATTGCCTGCAGCCATCCGGAGGAGATGCGTGCAGCGAGAACGACATTTATGGCGCCTTCGGGCAGAATGGCTCGGTACTTGCTCACGCAGGAAGAATCGGGGGAACAATCGCTGCTCTCCAAACCGCTGATCCTCGATAAAAGAATCGTTACTTTCTTGCTGGATTCCGGCGAAATGGATCCAAAGCTTAAACCGATGGCCGAGATGGCTTATCCGGATGAGGAGCTGCCTGAGCTGCTCGTTCAGCAGGATTTCCAAATCAAGCTGCAGCGCTTCATTCGCGACGCGCTTGGGGAGCCGGCTGCACGGCGCAAGCGGCTTGCCTTTCATCTATGGGGCAATACGGGCGCAGGTAAGAAGCTGCAGGTGAAGCACGTATGCCGCCACTTCGGCAAGCCTGTGCTGTTTGTTGATCTAGCGAATGTGCTGCTGTATGCGGCGGCTCAGTTTGAAGAGCAGCTCGGGGCGCTGATTCGCGAAGCGATTTTGCATCAAGCGGTGTTGGTCTTCACACGGCTGGAGGCGCTCTATCCGGAGGAGCCGGATTTGCTCGCGCAGCAGCGGCTGGGGCAGTTCCATGACCTGCTTGACGGCTACGGCGGCATGGTCTTCTTGCTGGCAGGGAGCTTCAATCGGCTGAGTTGGAAGCCGAAGGAGCGGATCCTGCTGGAGCATGAGCTGCAGGTGCCGGACGAGAGCGAGCGCACGCGTATTTGGCAGGCTTTCGCGAATGAGCTCGAGATGGCGGCGGACGTGGACTGGCGCATCATGAGCGGCAAGTTTCGCTTCACGGCCGGGCAGATCCGCCGTGCGCTGACGCTGGCGCGCGGGTACTCCGCCTGGCAGCGCGAGCCCCAGGCAGCGGCTGCACAGCCGGCGATGCTGCGCAGCGATGCGCTCTACAAGGCGTGCCACCAGCAGGTACAGCACAATCTGGAGCGCAAGGCTTCGCGCATCGAGCCTCGTTACCGGTGGGAGGATATCATTCTCCCGCCGGAGCAGAAGGATCAGCTGCGCAACGCGTGCAATCAGGTCAAATACCGGGGCGTCGTCTACAGCGACTGGGGGTTTGAGAAGAAGCTGGCCTACGGCAAGGGGCTGAGCATGCTGTTTGCCGGGCCGCCGGGTACGGGCAAAACGATGTCTGCCCAAGTTGTAGCCGGCGATCTACAGCTGGAGCTGTACAAGGTCGATCTGTCGCAGGTGATCAGCAAATATATTGGCGAGACGGAGAAAAACTTGCACGAAATTTTTGCGGAGGCGCAGATGAGTAATGCCGTGCTGTTTTTTGACGAAACGGACGCGTTGTTCGGGAAGCGTTCCGAGGTCAAGGATTCGCATGACAAGTATGCGAACATCGAAACCGCCTACCTGCTGCAAAAGATGGAGGAATATCAGGGCATTACCGTTCTGGCGACAAACTTGTTGAACAATATCGATGAAGCCTTTTTACGCCGGATTAATTATGTGATCAAATTTCCCTTTCCTGACAGCGATTATCGGGAGAAAATTTGGCAGTCCATGTTTCCTCCGGCAGCACCGCTCAGTGACGATGTGGACTTTAAATATTTGGCCCAGGGCTATGAAATTGCCGGGGGCAATATTAAAAACGTCGTGCTTTCCTCCGCTTTTCTGGCGGCGGAAGCGGGCGAGCCGATCCGCATGCAGCACATTGTAAAATCGATTCGCCACGAGCTTCAGAAGTCAGGCAAAATTTTGGCGCGCCAGGAGTGGGAAGACTATTAAATATGACATGTCCAGCGCATTTGAGCTGGGCATTTCTTTAGTTTAGCCAAAAAAGTCCAATAGGCTATAGTCATCTACGCATTTTGCAATTATAATAGGAAATGAAACAAAATGTGACAAATTTCTTCGGTTTCAGCATACATATTTAGGCATTAAGAGTCAGGAAGTGATTCCTATTAGCGATTATTCGGTAATTGCTGATGTAAGCGCATCATTAGTCAAGCTGCTTAGAGAAAATATGACCCCAGATCCTATTCCTCAACCAGAGATGATTGGACTTGCATCGCCCGTTGATAAGGGAGATTTCTACTTATCTCTATTTTTGTACAATGTCCGTGAAAGTGGTGACAACCGCCAAACCCACATGATTGCCAGAGGAACGACGCAGATTCAGTATCCGCCGATGGCTGTTGATCTCAGTTACTTGCTGACGGTGCAATCGCCGGCCGAGCTGCAGTCTCGAGCATTGGACGAGCACCGGATTCTTGGCCGAGCGATGCAAGTGCTCTACGACCATTCGATTCTGCGAGGCTCGATGACCGTAGGCACATTAGCGGAGCGTGACGAAGAGGTTCGCATCGTCATGGAGCCCCTCAAGGGCGAGAGCCTGCTGAGCATGTGGAACTTTGCAGATACCCCTTATAGACTTTCCATCAGCTACTCGGTCGGACCTGTGAACATTGATTCGACCCGCATCAAAACGACCAAGAGAGTGTCGGAAACCGATTTTCGTATTCAAAGCTAGGAGGCTTGCGCGTTGTGGATAACATTCGTGTATCGCATTTTAAAACGCGCGTATCGCTGGTTGTAGGCGTGATAGACCCTATGACGGCGGGAGCGCCGCTTGGCAATTCGACGACGGTTCATTTGGAAGGCGCCCGTTCCAAAGCAATACGCAAAGCGAACGGTTCCTATATATTTAATGATCTCGTGCCTGGCGAATATCACTTATTTGTAAGGAACGAGAACTATTTTGATGAACAGAGGCACATCACTGTCGGAACCGGCAACATGATGGTTTTTATTCAACTGAATCCGCTGCCCTCCTATCCTTTTTCTCCGGGAGCAGGATTGATTCGTTTGATGCTGCGCGATGAGGCTGGCGCTCCGTGCCAAGAGGCTAAGCTTGCGGCCGTCATTACGAACGAAGCGTGCACTAGAGCGCGCGTCATGATGGAGCAAGCCGATAAAGGAACTGATGAAGTGCTGTTGGGTTCATTCACAGGAATTGTCACTGTTGGTGACAGTTATTTGCTGCGGGGAAGAGGCGCCAAAGCTGCTGACGAGCGGATTCGAATTGCAGAGGTGCAGGAATATCAGAAGCGGTTCCGATTGGAACAAAGGCTGGCCAAGTCCTTCGCTCGCGGTTCGCTGCTGCTGCCTGTACAGGAAAGTCGCGTGACAGAGCGTGGAGAGGCTGCCCTTGCTTTTCGGGGAGCTCGCGTACCAGCCTTTCAAGTGGATCTGACGATCACTTACGGGCAAGGTCTGAGGCATGAGATGAAGGGCATTGCCGTTACCGAAGGTACGGTTACGAACCTAGGCGTGATCCGGCTTGCCTGAACCAAATTAGTAGAATGGACACGTCCATCTTCTATACAATAATGATAAGCAGAAAGGAGAGAACTGGTTTCATGTCTTTGGCTGATGTTGAGCCATCTGACGGAACTGGGGAACAATGGCTGACTATTTATCACCTGGAGTCTATGTGGAAGAGTTTGATAGCGGAGCCCAACCGCTTGAAGGAGCAAGCACAAGTACGGCCGGGTTTATAGGTCTTGCGCAAAGAGGGGAAATTGAAGGCGTCCCGCAGCTCGTTACAAGCGTGGCGGATTTCCATCGTTTATTCGGCAGCTATTTGTCCGAGAACGAGTTTGGCGAGTACCGGTTTCTTTCGTATGCAGTTGAGCATTTCTTCTTAAACGGAGGAGCCCGCTGCTACGTTATGCGTGTAGCGCCGACTGACGCGAAAGTGGCGACGAACAAATCCGACAGCAACAAAGAATCTGCGATTCTAAGCATTGCTTCCAAAAATCCGGGAACTTGGGGGAACCAGGTTCGCATCGTGGTTGTTCCGGCGAGCAAAGCCAAAACGCAAATCTATGAAGTGCTCAGCGAGACACAATTCCGCGTGAAAAATAACGCCGGCTTCAACGTAGGCGACATCGTCGCTTTCGAAGCAGCAGGCCAAAAGCAGTACAGCAAGGTCGTCGCTTCGCAGGATAACATCATCGAGCTGGCTGAAGAGCTGGAAGGCGATGTTGTCGATGCAGGTTTGCTGCCTTCCAAAGTGCTGACAACTTGCGAATTTACGCTGCACGTATTCTATGGCGATGAAGCGGAAACGTATGAAAGAGTTTCTTTGAACATCTCCGCAGCCAATCATGTAGAGAAAATCGTTTCCCGTTCCAACATCATTACGGTGAAAGATTTGACTGTCGGCGCTGACCTTGGATCTATCGCTCCATTTGAAGTGCTATCCGGCGAGAACGAATCTGCAGGTAAATTCCAGATCGCGCTGTCTGGAGGAAGCAACGGTTCCATCGGCAACGTAACACCTGATATTTTTATGGGTGTGGATCGCGGTCCAGGCAAACGTACAGGTATCCAGTCCTTCATCGACAACGATGTGGTTAGCATTATGGCGATTCCGGGCGTAACGGAGCCGACAGTTCAGCTTTCACTAGTCGCTCATTGCGAAAACTTGGGCAGCCGCTTTGCGGTGCTGGATATCCCGCGTGAGAAAACAAAGGTGGCGGACGTGATGACGCACCGCAACATCTTTGACAGCAGCTATGCAGCGATGTACAATCCTTGGCTGCAAGTGTTCGATCCATTAGACAAACGTAACATTTACATACCGCCATCAGGCTCAGTCATTGGTATATACGCCCGTTCTGATCAATCCCGTGGCGTGCAGAAGGCTCCGGCCAATGAAGTCGTTCGCGGTGCTGTCGGACTGGATTGCCAGTACAACAAAGGTGAGCAAGACATCTTGAACCCGCAAGGTGTGAACTTGATTCGTGCATTCGCCGGTCAAGGCATCCGCGTATGGGGCGCTCGCACCACGTCGTCCAACGGATTGTGGAAATATGTGAACGTTAGACGTTTGTTCATCTTCCTCGAAGAATCCATCAAAAATGGAACGAACTGGGTTGTCTTCGAACCGAATGACGAACAGCTGTGGGCTCGTGTGCAGCGGACGATTGATGCGTTCTTGACGCGTGTCTGGAGAGATGGCGCTTTAATGGGCGGCAGTCCTTCCGAAGCGTTCTACATTAACATCGGACGCTCCACCATGACGCAGGACGATATTGACAATGGCCGTCTGATCTGTGTGATCGGGGTTTCGCCGGTGAAACCTGCCGAGTTCGTGATCTTCCGCATTACACAGAAAACAAGAGAAGAATAGTTGAAGCATTCATAGATTGACCTATGAGGAAAGGGGTATAACATGGCTGGCGAACGTAGGGATCCTTACCGCAATTTTAGATTTAGAGTTGAAGTAGAAGGAATTCAGCAAGCTGGATTCAGCGATGTATCCGGATTTGACGCGTCTTTATCGGTAATCGAGTACCGTGAAGGAAATGAAACGATCACGCCTCGTAAGCTTCCTGGTCTTGCGAAATACGGCAATATCTCATTGAAGTGGGGGGTTACAGACTCCATGGATATGTACAACTGGATGAACGAATCCATCCAAGGCAAAGTTTCCCGTAAAACGGTCACGATCATCGCGATCAACGAAGAAGGCTCCGACGTTGCGACTTGGCAAGTGATCGAAGCATGGCCGATGAAATACTCGGCGCCAAGCTTCAAAGGTACAGGTAACGAGATCGCCATCGAGAGTTTGGATCTTGCTCATGAGGGCATGACACGCACGAAGTAATAGAGGTAGAGAGCTGATGCCGGAGCAATGGTCACATTGCGCCCGGCTCAGCCATATTATCGCAAGGAGGTAAACAGCATGGCTTTCAAAACAGAATATGAATTCGAGCTTCCTAGAGGGTATGTGGACGAGAACGGTAACCTTCACAAAAGAGGCGTTATGCGTCTGGCCACGGCAGCGGACGAAATATTACCTATGCGCGACCAGCGTGTTCAGCAAAACCCTGGTTATTTAACGATTATTTTGTTGACTCGCGTCATTACAACCCTAGGAGATTTACGTGCGATTGATACACGTGTCGTCGAGAAGTTTTTCACAGCTGATCTTGCATTTTTGCAAAATTTTTATCGTCAAATCAACGAAATGGAAGTGCCACGGGTGCATACGAGCTGCCCGAAATGTGAGCACGAATTCGCTGTGGACGTGTCTTTTTTGGACGAGATGGCGTAACGGGCTATCCCATTGACAAGATCTATGAAGAGGTAGGCTTTATCGCTTACTATTTTCATTGGCCGCATGATGAAATTATGTCGATGGAACACCGTGAACGCCGTAAATGGTGCGAGGAAATATCCCGCATCAACCGTAATTTGAATGAAGAAGGCAAGAAACAGCCTGACAATCCGTTTGATGTGTTTCGGTAAGAGGTGACCAACCGGTGAAAGTATCCAAATCGCATCAGGTAGGCGGGGCTTTTCGCTTTTTGGTCGAACTTGATGGCTTAATTGTCGGCGGCTTTTCCGAGGTGTCCGGCATGAAGTCGGAGATCGAAGTGAAGCCATTCTGGGAAGGCGGCTTAAATACGCACCCGCACTACATGATTCAACATACGAAATATCCGAATATTATGCTGAAAAGAGGCATTACGAATTCCAGCGAGCTGTGGGATTGGTATAGCAGTGCTGTACAGGGCAAAATTAAACGGAAAAACGGCTCCATTCTTTTGCATAATGCCGAAGGCAAAGAGATGTGCCGTTGGGAGTTTACGAACGCGTTTCCGGTAAAATGGAACGGCCCGGATCTCAACGCTGCGAGCAGTAATGTCGCCATCGAGTCCGTTGAGCTTGTGCACGAGGGCTTGAAGACGATTTTCAAAAAGTAATCAACATGCCAAAATTCTGAAGGGGATTGTCTATGAATTCTCGACAAACGAATAACCCCCGAAGGAAAATCATGCAAGGTACGCTCCGTTTGCCAGCAGCCAAACCAAGCGCTGCAGCGGGGAAGTCGGCGCGCCAAGCGAAGTGGTTTGCCACAGGTATTTTGGGCAAGTATGGCTTTACGCGAAATAATTACTTAGGCATGCTTGCGCTTATTTTTAAGCAAAAAGGTTTGCTAAGCGAGAAAGATATGGCTTCTTTTCTGGGTGCAGATGAGCGGTCTTGGGTGCTGCAGCTTCAATTACAGATGGAAAGTTTAAATCATGCGGAAGCAGCGCCGTTGATCACGAAGAACTATACGATTCAGCAGCTGCAGCAGATTATAACGAACAGCGGGTACAGCCTGCCGAAGCAAGAGCATGTGCAAGCAAGTCAAACGCAAGAACGCGTGCAAGTAGATCAAAGGCAAGAGTATATGCAGACCGGTCAAGGACAAGAGCATGTGCAGGCGAGTCAAAGGCAAGAGCATGTGCAGGCAGGTCAAAGGCAAGAGCATGTGCAGGCAGGTCAAGGGCAAGAGCATGTGCAGGCGGGTCAAGGGCAAGAGCATGTGCAGGCGAGTCAAGGGCAAGGGCATGTGCAGGCGGGTCAAGGGCAAGAGCATGTGCAGGCGGGTCAAGGGCAAGAGCAAGTTCAAGTAGATCAAGGGCAAAAGCAAGTGCAAGTAGGGCAAGTGCAGCGTGCTGCCGATCTGACGCAGTTAGCGCCTGAGAATAAACTCTCCAATCAAAACAGGAAATCTTTAAGCACTCATTCTAGGAACTATAACGTCGCCAATAAAGGAAATTCACCGATCGTTCAGCGCTCAATCAGGCAGCTTGCTGCCTCGATGCGCATGCTGGCTCATACATATAGCAGCAAAGAAAGCCAGCCTAACGTCACGGTAAATGGACTCTTATATAACCAAGTTCGTACAGAAATTCAAAGGAAAACGTTGCATTTACTGCATAAAGCCGCTGGATCTTTCCCTCAAGGGGAGAGACAGGCCATTCAACCGCAGCAGCGCGTTTCACGAGCGGTATCCGAACAGCAGCAAAGTTTATTGCAAACCGCTAAGGTTTATTTGGATGAAATATCTCAAGGCATAGTAAAGTCAAAGTCATCTCATTTTTTACATACAAAAAATTCCAAGTCCCCTTTTCGCGATGAGTCTGCTGCTGATTTGCCGATTCCAGATCAAAAACTGGAAGCACTTAGGCAGTACACCATGCTCGCTGAAAACACGATTGTGGAAAGCGGTGCCTTACAAACTGCTCGATTTATGCAAAACTTGTTATTGAAGCACGCAGAACAGCAGCAAGAGGCTCCGTCAGAAGTATCACCAGTGTGCGAGCCGAAACAAGGACGATTGTCCAGCAAGCTACAGCCGACGGCCATCCAGGTCTCAAGTTTAACCTCGCGCATACCGGCTTCCATGAAAGCTGGAAGAGGAGCGCAAACTTCGGATAGCAGTGAGCCGTGGTATTCGAAGAAGAGCTCGACGCCAGTATGGCGGAAACAGGTGGAGTCATCCGAACCTGCTGAGCCGCAGCTTTTATATGCCAATCTGCAAGAGCAAGAAGCTGTTATTTCTGTTATTCGGAAAATAGAGCAAGAACAAGAGGACGCTATTGCAAAGATTCGCTTGCAAGAGATGAACCAGGTTCAGCAGACAGTTGAAAGACAGCTGGAGCAGCAGACGAAATCGCTACAACCGCAGGAGCAATTGCGGGAACAGTGGCAGGGGCAGTTGCAGGAACAACTGCAGGAGCAGTTGCAGGAACAACTGCAAGAGCAACTGCAAGAGCAATCTCAGAAGCGAGATGCTTTAATTGCTGAGCAAGTTGAGGCGAGTGTCGTTGCCATGCAGGCGCAGGTACAAGATCAGCAGCGAGTTGAACAGCTTGAAGACCAGCTCACGTACCAGCAAGTAACGAATATGCAGTTACAAGAGCAATTGACGGAGAACAGACAACAACCTGATCTGCATGTGTCCGATCAAGCAGCATCTAGGTCTCCGTTTCAAGTGCTGCCAGGGCCGGATCAACAGTCCGTGGAACAATCGCAATTGTCGATACAGAATCAAGTGCCGCAAAATAGCCAGTTGGCGAACATGCAAAACGATCAGCAACATACGGCTCCATCCAGCAGCTTGCAACGAAGTGATGTGGATGATCCAGATAGACCGGCAGTGCGAAGTCGACGTTGGGTAAATGAAGCATCGTCACTCACTAGTGATCAAATGGATCAGGTAAATGTTGGGGGTTTAACTGCACCGAATCGTTCTGTGGGTTCATTCAAGCACACAGTCCGCAAGCCCATGGATGGACGTACCGCTCCAACGCAAGTACATCGAAAGGCAACCAGCGTGCAAGATAACCTAGCCACAGCTGACAAAATACAAAGTAATGCCACATGGCTTCAGCAGCTCGTGCAAGCTCAAAGGCAGAGCTCTGGGCATGTGGAACAAAGTGGCAGTCCGACGTTGCTGCAACTGCTTGCTTCTCACGCGCTGCCCACGATGCCGAGCTTTCCTGCACAGCCAGGGGCAGTTAGTTTAAGCAGACGTAACCCAAGCAGCGGGAATCAAGCTCGCGCCAATATGCCGGCATTGCCACGCATAACGACACGGAGTGAACCGATGGGAATGACGAGTCAGCAGTTGCAGCACAAACAGCAGTCACTAACGGTGGCACAAAGAAGCAGTTTGAGTGAGCAGAGCGGGCGGAGTGAGCCAGTTTCGCAGAGAACATCTGCTGCTGGGATTGACGGAGCACCGTTTAGTCAGGCGAATATTGAGCGTGTTACGCAAAGGGATTTTAATATAGAAGGAAATCCGATCCCTGCTGTTCAGCTAAAGCAAAGCCAGTCCGATCCGATCGTGGAGGAGGCCGCCCAACCTGTTGCGGAAGGCAAACAAGCATCTGCAATCCGCGTACCTGCGGGTGATTGGGCAGCGGGTATTGCCGCCAGAGCAGCTGGGGCTAGCATCCGAACCATCGGGACTGTGCAAACGGAGCCATTTATAAAGTCGAAATTGCTCAGAGTCGATGATCAGCGAATCTTCCGTAAGTCATTGAATGATGGAGAAATCAGTGGAGCTGTTACTCACGCGCAACAAGCAGCAGTGCGCGCCGAACAGATGCGTTCTATGTGGACTCAAGAAGCCGAGACAGGTTTAACGCTTGCGGCCAAGCTATCAGCGCAGGCTGCACAGGACAGTGCGACATCAGTTGCTTTTAAGAATGCGGCAAGTCAGTCTGCTCATGTGGACTCAGATCATGCAGGTCAGGCGGTTGGCATCAGGTTGATGCAAGCAGTCAACCCGAGCGAAAGCTTGGCGAACGGCATGGGGAGCGCTCAAGCCAGAGATGCGCAACAGCAACATCAGCAAAGAAATGTCGGATACCCGCCTGTGGAAATCATTCGCAGATCGGGCGAAATCTCGCAAGTCGAGCGCGTGAGAGCACAGCAGGAGCAAATCCGCCGAAGGTTGGAAGGAGAAGCATGGGCTTCCGTCGCTTCTCTGACAACCAAGGCGGCCAATGCCCAAGCACAGCCTGCCAGCCAGTCAGAAGGCAGGCTGGCTAGCAGAACTCAGCCACTTGTAAATAGAAGGCTGATGGCGCAAGGGGATCAGCAGGAAACGGTCAGACCGTTGCGTCAGACAGGTCGTGTTCAAAACGAACGGACTTCGGAGACAGGTGGAGGGCAAGCGATAACCCCGGAACCGGCGCTTATACCGATAATGTCAATATCACCAATAACATCTATAGCATCGACTGCGACGATCGCATCACCATCCCGGATCCTGAGGTCAAATCGCAGAGAGCGGGATCGGGCAGTTGAGTCGATCCCGCTGACAGAGCGAACTCGAAGCGGAAGCGAGACGCTCAGCCAGCACATACACATATCGAACGCTGCCGAGCCGTTCATAAGTCGCGCTGCTGCGCGAGACATCCGCCACGGCGTCCCGAGCAGCGCAGCCGGACCAACGGCGCCAAGCAGCGAGGCGCCGGGCTGGCGTGCGGCGCAAGCCGAGCATGTGCAGCGACGAGGCATCGTCGCCGGCAGCGAGCGCGCGCCGCTCGGGGACAGCGATGGTTCGGGCACCGTGCCCGTGGAAGCCCACGGCTTCCACGAAGCTGCAGCGGAGCGAACCATCCTGAGACACACGCCGCCGGCAACAACCGGCGTGCAGATCGTTCGCCAGCCCGCCAGCGTCGGCATGACAACTCCAACGCTGGCGAGCAGCGCAGGAGCAGCGCTTAGCGCTCCTGCCCTCACGGCGGCTGCGCAAAGCGCCCAACTGCTCGCGCACCCCGGCGTTAGGCCGGTCTCAGCCGGCGCACAGCTCGCCATGCTGGAGCACAAGCAAACCCAAGCTCCAGCACAAGCACGAACATCAGCTTCGGCCGAAGGCATAGCGCTGCCATCAATCGTTCATCCCCTGGCGAATACGCCGCTGGAGATGAACTGGCTGCGCACTAGGGCGGACGCCGAGCAGCTGGAGCCGCAAGCACCGCCTGCCGAGCAGGCGGTGCCAGAGCTGACTAACGAGCAAGTACAGCAGCTGATCAGGCAGCTTCCACAGCTGGATATTGCCAAAATCGCCGACAAAGTGTTCCGCGAAATTGAGCGAAAGATGAAATTTGAGCGGCAGCGCAGAGGCCTCTAACATCTATATAACAGCAGAAAGGACTGACACCGATGGCGCTCAAGAAAGCGATGATTATCGTTCACAAGGGAAGCAAAACAGAAAACGTGCAAGTGATGTTCAATCCGGGTGAGTATACCCTCGACACGAATAACAGCTATTCTTGGAAAACAGTGCCGGGTCTGTCCATGCCCATCGCACAATTCGTGAGCGGGGGGACGACGACGTTAACGATGGATCTTTTTTTCGATACGTATGAAAAAGGGACGGACGTGCGTCAGCTGACAACGAAAATCTCCGGACTTCTGGACGTAGAGAAGGAAATTCACGCACCGCCTTTATGCCGCTTCGTTTGGGGGTCTTTGGACTTCAAGGGTGTTGTGGTCGGGGTGCATCAACAGTTCACGATGTTTTTGGATACCGGCGTACCGGTCCGCGCCAAGCTGAAAGTGACATTCAAGTCAACACTCAGCAAAAAGGACCAGCTGAAGCAAATTCCGCGCCATTCTGCCGACCGGACGAAGCTGAAAATGCTGAATCAGGGGGAGCAGCTGTGGATGCTCGCCGCCAACGAGTACGAAGATCCGACGCTGTGGCGGGAAATCGCCAAAGCCAATAAAATTGACAACCCTAGGAAAGTCGCCACGGGACGCCGCATTTCAGTTCCGAGGCTGGATTAACCACTATGGCCTTAGAACTAGATACGGCTTCATTTACCTATGACGACCTAGCCAAAAAATATAAAGATTTTTATGCCCCCTACTACCTCATCACTGTAGATGGAGCGAAAATAGCGGATACGATCGCCATCGATCAACTGCGTGTAGAAACGTCCATTGATGGAACGGCGGACTCGTTTTCTTTTCGAATCGCCGATGCGTACGATGTCACAAAAAACGATTTTCAATATTTATCGACGTTTGCCTTAGGCAAAGCGATTGATATCAGTTTAGGCTATGTCGATAAATTTACTCCGGTATTTTCGGGGAATATTACGTCAGTTGTGGTTGATTTCCCGGAAGACGGCGCTCCTGGACTCATCATTCGGGGGATGGATATCTCCTACTTGATGATGAAAGGGACTAAATCCCGTTCATGGAATAAAAAGAAATACAGCGACATCGTGGAAGAAATCGCCAAAACGTACGGTTTTAAAACGAATGTCGATGCCACAACAACGGTGTTCGAAGCTCTGTCGCAAAGTCAAATAAACGATTACCACTATATTCAAAACTTAGCGAATCTGGTTAATTATGACTTTTTCATTGTCGGTAAAAATTTATACTTCCGCAAACCGCTGACGGCGACAACCCCAGTGGTGACGCTGGAAATGGGGAAAACGCTCCGCAATTTAATGATCGATATGAATTTGGCCGAGCAGATCACAGGCGTAACGGTTCGCGCGTGGGATAATAAGGAACTGAAAATCATTGAAGGCAAGTCGGCTGCGATCGCTAAGCTGGGCTCTAACAGTAAGACGGGCAAAGACATTTTAGCTTCCAAAGGCGAATTTGTAGAACATATGTATACGAACGTCGCTTCTCAGGAAGAGGCGAAAAGCTATGCGAGCGCCATTCTGAATCGGCGGGCGATGAAGCTGATTAGCGGAACCGGAGAATGTATCGGCATTCCGGAAATTCGCGCAGGGCGCTACTTAAAGCTCAGCGGAGTGGGCAAGGTTCATGACCAGCCTTATTATATTACCGGAGCCACGCACATTTTTGATGACGAAGGCTACACAACTCGTTTTCAATTGGGAGGGAACGCCGTCTAATGATGAAAACTCCCGATATTACAATCGGCGGTATGGCCGATTTTGCCAGCCAAAAAATAGGCGGCGTCATGGTGGCTGTCGTCACGAACAATAACGACCCCGATAAGTTAGGGCGCGTCAAGCTGAAGCTTCCGATGCAGGAGACGGAGACCGAGACGGATTGGGTCCGCATCGCCACATTGATGGGCGGTAAAGAAATGGGCAGCTTGTTCATCCCGGAAGTCGGGGACGAGGTGTTAGTCGCTTTCCATCTTGGTGAGCTGCGGATGCCGTTTGTGATCGGAATGCTGTGGAATCCGAAGAACAAGCCGCCAACGCCGGCAGAGAAGAACGATCTGCGCATGATTAAGTCACGCTCGGGTCACGAGCTTTCTTTTAACGATAAAAGCGGTGACGAGAGCATCACAATTAAGACGAAAAAAGGCCAAATCATTGAACTCAAAGATAAAGATCAGAGCATTAACATAGCTGATAACAGCGGAAATAACAAAATTGTGATCAAGGGCGGCTCGGCGAATGAAATTTCGATCGTCAGCCAAACGAGCAAGATTACGTTGAACGCCAAAGGCGAGGTCAGCATCGAAAGCACAAAGGAAATTAAAATCAAATCGACGCAAATCAATATTGAGGCTTCCGCAACGATGGCTTTGAAAGCGGGGGCGACGCTTGATCTGAAGTCGGACGGCATTATTAACATTAAAGGCAGTTTGGTGAAAATCAATTAGCTATAGGAATGAGAGGGCGTGACGAGGTGTCGGAAGCATTTTTGGGACGAGGCTGGAAATTCCCCATTCAAGTCGATCCGGCGACAGGGCGAATCCGCATGTCCGAGTATGAGGAAGACATCGCCGAAGCGATCCGCGTTATTTTAGGAACGACGCAAGGCGAGCGGGTCATGCGCCCTAGCTTTGGCTGCGGGGTCCAGGGATTTAATTTTGAATTAACGGACGACACGACGCTCCATTTGCTGCAGAGCAATATTCAAGAGGCGATTCGCAACTGGGAGCCGAGAGTTCACGAGGTCGATGTTAAAGCGATCCCGGATTCGGATGATCCGGCCAAGGTCAAGATTCATATTTCGTATTTGGTCCGGACGACGAATAACTTATTTAATCAGGTGTACCCGTTCTATTTATTTGAAGGATCGAAGTAAAGAAAGGTTGGCTGCGTAAGCGATGACGATTCGTACAGAGAGGAGGTGGAGTTGTGGAGCCTCCAAAAATTGATGCCAGAGAGCTGCCTAACCTCATCGCGCAAATGAAGGAAATGGTGCCTTATTACACGCCGGAATGGCGGTTTACACCGGATGATCCGGATCCGGGCTCAGCGCTTTTTCTCATGTTCGCGAACATGTTCCATGACAACATTAAGCGCTTGAACCGGGTACCGACCAAGAACCTGATTTCCTTTCTTAATATGTTCGATGTAACGCTGCTTCCGGCCAGACCGGCCAGCGCTTACTTAACGTTTGTTTTGAATGAAGGCACGAAGGAGTCCGTGTTTATCTCGGCTGGGACGCAAGTCGGCGCTGAAGCGGAGACGGACATGATTTTGTACGAAACGGAGCGCAGCGCGCTGCTTTCACCGGCTGTGCTCACCGGATTGTTTGTGACAAGCCGTAAGTGGGATCGCATCGTGCCCATTGCGGACTCTTTTCTTGAAGCAAGCCGTCACGGCCAGGCAGCGCCTCAACCGCTGTTCCGTTTACAGGACGGCGGTAATGTGCAAGCGCACGCGCTGTATTTGGAACACAGCTCTCTCTTCACGGTGCGTAATCCAGCGTTTATTGAAATCGAGTTTCGCAACAGCACAAGGCGGTTTGATGAGATCAACATGGTGGGGCAGCTTGCCGACCCTGCACTCACCGAATGGCTGTATGCGACAGCGGATGGCTGGAAAGCATTCGATCACGCCGAGGCGCAGGGGAATCGGATCGTGCTGGAGAAGCGCATCATCGAGGAAATCGTACCGATAGAAGTCAACGGTATGGAAGGTCGCTGGATCCAGTGCCGTTTGAAGCCGGTCGAGCCCAACCGTCCTTCGCTGGCTGAGAGCCGGCTTTCGCTGGACCACATTTCGTTCAAAACGGACTATGTGGACACGTTGGAAACCGGCGGCATTACGCCGGATCAAATGTTTTATAACGATATCGATGCCGATCCGAGCGGGTTTTACCCGTTTGGCGGTCAGTTTGCTTTGTATGGCGCTTTTTATATCGGGAGTCAGGAGGTTTTTTCCAAAGTTGACGGCGATATTAAACTGAGCTTCGGCCTGCAGGCGATTGAAAACCGCTTTGGACCGGAGCAAGTCGAGCAGATTGACTGGAAAATGGTCATGAAAAAATCCCAGTTCGATAAGCAGCCTGTCATACATGTGACCGTCCTGCAGGTTGCCTGGGAATATTGGAACGGTACGACGTGGGTTCGGCTTGCTGTCGACAAACAGGCGGAGAGCTTGTTTTACTATCCGGACAGGCAAAAAGTGCACAAGGAGATCCAATTCCGCTGTCCGAACGATCTTGCGGCAACGTATGTGAACGGAAACGAGAATCGCTGGATTCGGGCAAGAATTTTGCATATTGAAAATGCGTACGAACCGCAAGCGGTCTACTTGTCACCGTGGATCGATGATGTCTCATTGACTTACCAGTATGAGGACCGGCTTTATGAAGCAGAACGTTGTGTGACGCTGAATAATACGTTTTTTGAGGATCGAACCCCGCATAGCCGTCAGCTGGAAGGCGGTTTCGAGCCATTTAAGCCGCTTCAAAGCAAGCATCCTGCTTTGTGGCTATCGTTTGATACGCCGCCGGTGAAAGGCCCGATTTCAGTCTTCATTTCGGTGAAGCAGCAGCGTTTTGCGGAAGAGGATATTCCGATGCTGGAATGGGAATATTTGCGTGCCGGCCTCGTGCCGGGCAGTCCGTCCGAATGGACCCCTTTGCACGTGATCGATGAGACGAACGGCATGACGCAGAGTGGAACGGTCCAATTTGTGGGACCCTCCGATTTCGCCAGCGCAGCCTATTTTGGTCAAGAAGGCTACTGGATTCGCACCGTCAATCGTGACGACAAGTACGAGGACCTCAGCGGACGCATCCCAATTCCGACGATCAACGGCATCTATCTCAATACGGTGCGTGTCCTCCAGCAGGAGACCATTAAGGGTGAGGTGCCGGAGGTCAAGGGCCTTGAGGAACTCGAATATCAGCTGAGCAGACACGGCATCGTGGGTGAAGAAGTGTGGGTCGATGAGACGAATCATCTATCGGAAGAGGCGATTCTTGAGTACGAGCAAGCCGGAACGCCGCTCATAGATATTCGTCGGGATTCCGAGGGACACATGCTGCAGGCATGGGTGCGCTGGACGCCTGTTCGCGATTTAACGGCATCGGGACATAAGGACCGCCATTATGTGATTGACCGTACCTTCGGGCGGATTCGTGTCGGTGATGGGGTACATGGCATGCATCCGCCGAAGGGCGGCTTGGAGCAATTGAAGGTCAATTATTCTGTTACGGCAGGGCAAATCGGCAACGTCCCGGCTCGTCAGATCAATCAGATCCAGGATTCCATCGCTTTTGTCGGCGAGGTGTACAATCCGGAACAGGCGTCGGGCGGATGCCAGGCGGAGCGGATAGAGTCTGCCTTAGCGCGCGGGCCGGAGCTGTTGAAGCACCGGAATCGCGCCGTCTCGGCCAAAGATTATGAGTGGCTCGCCCGCGAAGCTTACCCGAATACGGCCAAGGTGACTTGCATTGCGAACCGCAACGTGTACATGGAGAAGGAAGTCGGCTCGATGACGCTCGTCATTTTGCCGAAGGAAGGCAGACAGGGCAGCTCCTCATTCCCGGAATTGAAAAAGCAAGTGGAGCGGTACATTATGGAGCGTGCGTCCAGTCTGGTTGCTTTTCCGGAGCGCCTGCAAGTGATTGAACCGGTGTATATGGAAATATCGGTTTCGGCTGTGGTTGCCGTAGAGAGCATGGACGCCGTCGTGCAGACGGAAATTCAGGCGCTGGACAAGCTGAACCGCTTCCTGGACCCGTTAACCGGTAATTTTGATCAAAAAGGCTGGTCGATCGGACAACAGATTCACCAATCCGTGTTTTTTGCCCTATTGAAAACGATCCGGGCTGTCAGCCACGTAGAGAAACTGTATATGACCGTCTACAAGATTGAGGACGGGGAGCGCACGGAGCTCGATGTCAATCGGCTGCCGGCCCTGCCGCATGGCATCATTGTGAGCGGTAAGCATCACGTGGTTGTGAACGCGTTGAAGAATAAATAAAGATTAGGAGGTGAGCACAAGTGCTGCCAATCCCGAATTTGGATGACCGCATGTTTGAACAGATGGTACTGGAAGCCAGGAAGTCGATTCCGAAGCTGTATCCGGAGTGGACCGACGAGAATGAGCACGATCCGGGGATTACGCTGCTGGAGCTGATGTCCTGGATGACTGAGATGCAGCAGTATTACTTGAACCGGGTTACGGAGCGCAGTGAACGCAAGTTTTTGAAGCTGCTTGGCATTCGCCAGCGCGATGCGGTGTCTGCGGTTTGCGAAGCATCGTTCTCCGGGGTGCAGCAGCCGCTTGTGCTCCCGCAAGGAACGCCGCTGCAGGCGATGGAGCAGCGATTCGAGACGCTGCAATCCGTGCAGCTCGTGCCTGGGGGGCTGGAGAAGGTGATCGTCCGCACGGAAACGGCCGCCGGCGATTTCACCTCCAATAACCATGCACAGATTGCGTATTATGCGTTCGGGCCAATGCCCCGCAAGGGTGCGCATCTGTATTTGGGCTTTGATCGGGCGCTTCCGGCTAATACGGAAATATCACTGTATTTCAAAATGTTCGAACGTTATCCCGTGGCAATCGGCAAGCCCGATCCGGCAGCTTCGCAATCTTCGAGCGCTATGATTGCCTCAGCGAAGGTGGGATGGACGTTTGCCGGAGCGGATCAGGACGGACAGAGCGAAAGCTGGCTGCCGATCGAAGAGGTTGGCGATGGGACTGCGCATTTGTCGCAAAGCGGCGAAATCAAGCTGCGTATTTCTTCAGAGATGAAACCGATCGCCTTATATCCGGCGGATGACCGCAGCCGGTACTGGCTGTGCTGTACACTGGAGGAGGACGGTTACGAACTGTCGCCAAAGATTGAGAAGATCAGCCTCAACGTCGTCCAGGCCGCAGAGCAGGAAACCTTCAGCGAGGTGACGTCGTGGGCGAGCACCGGCGAGCCCGACCAAAGCTTCGAGGTGAGCTCGCACCTCGCCTTTAACGGCCTGCACACCGTACAAGTGCAGGACGAGCAAGGGCGTTGGCGCGACTGGCACACCGTCGCATCGCTGCAATCGTGCGGGCCTGACGACCGCTGCTGCGAGCTGCAGCAGGATTCGGCCCGCCGGACGACCCGCCTACGCTTCGGCGACGGCGCGCACGGCCTGATCCCGCCGCAAGGCACGCAGCGGGTGCGGCTGATTGCTTACCCGGCAGCGTTCGACCATGCCCGATATATCGGGAGCAGCAAAGGTCTGCCATGGCAAAGCTTTGAAGTCAGTCGCGGGATCGTTTACAAGCCAGGCAGCATGCTGCTGCAGGTCGGCTATCGCCCGCGTGGCGAAGACAGCGTCGTGTGGGAGGATTGGCAGGCTGTGGATGACTTCGACAACTCGAAGTCCACGGACCGCCATTACGTCTACGACGCTGCAGCTGGCACGATCCGCTTCGGCAACAATGAAGCGGGATTGACGCCGCCGAAGTCCGTCGAACCGAACATTCGGTTCATTCGGCTGCAGGCCGGCGGCGGTGCGCGAGGCAACGTGAAGGAGGGTCTGGTGACCGGCTTCACGGACATCGCGGGAGTGAGCGTCACGAACGCGTTCCCGGCGCAAGGCGGCCAGGAAGCGGAGACGCTCGACCAGGCGAAGCTGCGCGTGCTGCGCGAGCTCGCAGCGCCGACGAGAGCGGTGACCGCCGAGGACTACGAGGCGATCGCCAAGGCGACGCCGGGTCTGCGAGTGGCGCGGGTCAAAGCGATCCCGCTGTACAAGCCCGGCATGCGGGATTACCCCAAGGTCAAAGCGCCTGCGCAGATGACCGTCGCCGTCGTTCCGTACAGCGAGAGCGATCAGCCGAAGGCGAGCGCAGGGTTTCTGCAGACGATTCAGCAGCACTTGGAGCGCTATCGGCTGTTGACCACTGAACTGCACGTGATTCCGGCCGCCTATATCAAAGTTACGGTGCATGCGGTCGTGGTGATGGAGCCCAAATACAAAAATGACCAGCGGCAAATCGTCCAGCAGTTGAGAATGCTTTTGCAGCCGATGGATCATGGTCAAGGCGCAGAGGGTTGGCGCTTCGGCAGGTCCGTGTACAAGGGGGACATTTACGGTGTCATTTCTCGGTTAAGAGGCGTTCTGTATGTACAGGACATATGGCTGGATGCGGAAGGAACCGGCTTTCACAAAGATCAGGTCGGCGACATTCATATTGCGCCTTATGCGTTGGTCTATTCCGGCAATCATGAGGTGGAGACGATTAGCCAGACCGATCTATAACAAAAGAAACGAGGTGACGAACGATGCAGGAGGGGCAAACTTTTTTTTCACTTAATAAAAGGATGGATTGGGAGCACGGCTTGGCTTTGAATGTGAACATGCAGGAGCACGGCTACTCGATCCGGCAAACCGAGAAATACAGCATACACCGCATCGTTCGTACCGAAGAAATCGAGGGTACCCACCGGATTCAAGACATGACCGTCGGTCCCGGGCGGAAGCTGATTGTACTCGATGAATCTGCGAATTTATGGATTTATGAAGATGAGAGCCGACATGTGGAGCGGCTGTTCCGTCAGGGCCATCATCTGTTCAGCGCGCAAGCGAAGCTTGCCTCGATGGGCGACCTGCTGATCGTTGGCGATGCGAACCGGAATAGCGAGCGCCGCCTGGCGGTGTATGCCATATCCAATGGACAAACGATGTGGGCGGCTCAGGAATGGGACGGCTTGGAGCTGTTCCCGCTGGCGCTCGCCACGAAAGTTGGATCTGTCCATACGCTGTATAGTGTCATCCCACTGGATATTAGTGTTGGTCTGAATGGAAATCCCGAGGTTCCCGAGGGCGGCAGAATCGGCATCGTCGTTTGGAATGCGGCCGGCGAGGTGACGCAAGTGTACGAAGCGCTTCGTTTCGATGAAGCTGTCGACGTCGGCGCGCTGCACGCCCGCTTTGATCTGGCTGCGGCAGACGGCACGTTGGCGTTGCTGGATACGAAGCTGCGTGCCGTCACGGTGTTTCATGAAGACGGGCGGGAACCGCTTTATTTTACATTGGCGCCAGAAGGACGGTTTGCGGGCATTTCCATTGACACGAATCATAATCTCTATATAGGGGATAGCGGATACGCGCAGCAGGAAGGTGTCGTGGAACGGTTTATTTTGAAATATCGCGCAAATGGCGAAGCCTTGGATAAAGTAACGAGCTTCCGTGGCCGGACGGATAAGCTGCTGCACGACGCGCGAGGCCGGCTCTATGTGTTTGACCGGATCAGCGGGCAGATCAGCTTACTGGATTTGGATGCGAGAACGATGCTGTTTGACGATACACAGCTGCCTGAGGCGATTTATTTCTCCGCAGAGCTGGATACGACCGAGACGGAGATGGAATGGCACAAAATCCGGCTGGACGCTTATATTCCGGAGGAAACGCAGATTCGCTTCTCTTACTTTGCTTCAGATGACAGCGAAGGGATGATCGACGGGGATTATGTCTCGTATACCGACTATTTAACAGACCCGAATGTTACCATTAGGGAAAAATTGGAAGCCACACAGCACTTATGGTCGGAGCCGATACTGAATCCGAAGGATGCGCTGCTGATGGATGCCCGAGGACGTTATTTATGGTTTAAAATCGAGCTGCTCGGCAGCGAAATGATGTCGCCTTTTATCCGTAAGTTAAGGGTGTATTATCCAAGATCGTCGCTGATTGCTTACTTGCCGCCGATTTATCAGCAAGATGAGACGCATAGTCCGTTTCTGGAACGGTTTCTGGCGATGTTCAGCACGTTCTTTGATGATATGGAAGATAAGATCGATCATATCTCTGCTTATTTTGACCCCGACGCCGTATCCGGCCCGTATTTGGAATGGCTCGGCCGTTGGCTGGCGATTACGGATCATGAAGCATGGGGCGAGACGAAGCTGCGAACGCTGATCAAACAAGCGCCTGAGCTGTATAAATTGCGCGGAACGCGTGAGGGCTTGATGCGCATGGTGCATATTTACACCGGCACGGAGCCGTTCATCTTGGAGTCGTTTCAGTTTAAGCAAATGCAGGAGACGTCCGAGCTGCGGCAGCTGTTTGCCAAGCTGTACGGCGACAATCCGTACTGCTTCTGCCTCATGCTGAAGCCGGAATTCGTGCGCACCGATACGCAGCGGTTGACGATCGAGCAGATCATTGAAGATCAGAAACCGGCCTATACGGAGTGCAAGCTGATCGTTCTTCAGCCGTGGATGTACGCCGATATGCATACGTATCTAGGCATTAATACTTTCTTGTCTGAGCCTACGTTATTGACGCTCGATCAGGGCGCTTCCATGCCGTACAACACGCTGCTGATCGATGTGGATCGTGATAAACGGATGGATATCCATACGCGATTGGAATTGGATTCCGAGATTGAATAAGCGAAATGAGCCTTGGAAGGTGAGGGGATCGATATGAAAAAAACACGTTATTACCCGTTTGAACGGAATCGGTATTTTTATGGCAAGCTGCTGACGGTGCGTGATTTTGAGTCGGAGCAAAAATATTTCAACGATAAGCGCCGCATGATGAACCGCCTGCTTCACGGCTACGGCGTGCTGACCGGGCTTCAGGTTATCGCTGTTGACGATAAGTCCGTCTCCGTGGAGATGGGCGCTGCCATTGATGCCCTCGGTCGCGAAATTGTTGTGCCTTCGCCAATGACGCTGAAGCTGTCGATGATGGACGGCTTTACCAACAATGAATATGCAAAGAACGTTTACCTCTGCATTGCCTATGATGAGAAAGACAAAGAGCCGGTCCACACTGTCGCTAATTCATCGGTTCGTTCCGATGAAATCAACGACTATAACCGTGTGCTGGAAAGCTACCGCTTGTTTATCCGTGAGGACGCTCCTGATCCGGCGTCGCTGCCTCTGGCAGGCATAACGGACCAAACGGTCGTCATCTATCAAGACGCGCATGTGCGCGTGCTGCAAACGACCCCTCGCTACGTCAATCCAGGCCAGCTGTTTGAGATGAAGTTGCGCTTCGAGAAAACGCTCAAAGCCGGCAGATTGTCGTTCAGCTATGAAATGGCATCTGAGCGGATTGAGGCTATTCATGGAGCGACGATTATGTTTCAGGAGCCGCAGGAGCAGCTGGAGAGCGAATACGAGATCAAGGTGCTGCTTCGTGCGGATAGTACGGTGAACGTCAAAGGAACGGTCGGCGTCAAAGAAGAGTCGGCCATCCTGAAGCTTGATGACTGTCAGTTGGATTTGCAAGAGCAAGCATTCGGCGAAATCCAGATCATTAAGGAGCCTGTGCGCGAACGGCTGATGAGCGACTTCGTGAAGCAATCACTGGAAGCTTCGCTGGAGTCTCCTTCGGAGCCTTGTATTTATTTGGCGAAAATCTGTTTAATCCAAATGGGACCAACGTATGTTATTGAGCGAGTCGAGCAAGTTCCTTTCGGGGAGTATGTGTTCAACTCCTCGGTCATGTATAGGCTGGCGCATTCGGCTGAATATCGCGATGAAACAGCAGGTCAATTCGTGACGAAATCGAAAGTGAAGACATTGGCGCCTGGCCGGCCGCCGGAGTTTAAAGTGAATTATAACCCGGCGATGAGCGAATTGGCGTTTGATGTAGGGATTCCGGTTGGCGGTGGCGGCGGCATTGGCGGGATCGTCAGCGGAGTTGTCGACATTCCGATTGAGCCGTTTACGAAGATCAATGTGTCGCCTTTCGGGAAACCGTCGAAAAGCTTCTTCTCGGGTGAAATTGCGCATGGCCTCGGTGAGGGAAATGTGCTCATTCTGACAAGCCTGGAGGAAACCAGCGTTGATTCGATTTCCGACATGCTGGCGAACGGCGAGCGGGTGTACGGAGGCTCTTCCGACGTGTTCAAGGGCAGCGAGTTCGAGCCGGAGGCGCCGGAAGTGAAGATCGGAACGATCGCATATCCGCAGAAGGGTACATTCCGGATCGGTGTGAAGCTGCAGCAGCCTTCTGAGCCGTTCGACGTGCGCGTTCGCTGGTGGGCGTACAGCGCCGAAACGGCCAGCTCGGGAAGCAGCAGCGGTGGCGGCGATAGGCTGGACGAGGCGCTGTCCGCTTTGCGCGAAGCGGCTTCGGCAGGAAGCGACGCGGAGTAACCAATGGTCCTCCTTGCGTCAAGATAGATTGAGAAGGGTGATCTCTGTATGGAGCAGAGATCATCTTTTTTTAATGTGACCTGGGCAACGGCAATTCCCGCTGAAATAAACAAAAACCCCATCGAGAGACTTTTTTAAAGTGTCTCTTGATAGGGTTAATAATTTCATAGATAAGCGTGACGCCTTCATTATTTCAGCGAGCTCACCTGCAGCAGGTGAGCTTCTTTATGCGCAGTAAAATGCGTGAAGGTGAACAGGAAGTCCCCCTGATAATAGCTGTTCGTAAACTTGCCTTCACCAGCCCCGGCTTCGAGCTCCATTACGATGTAACCGGCATCGTTCGGTTCTCCGCGTTTTTTCACGGTTTCGATGGCCGGCTGCAGCAGCTCGAGCGGTTTCGAGCCCCAGATGCTGAGTGAAGTGACGACCGCTTCTTTGGGATTGTTTTTCGAAGGCTCGACAAGCAAGGACATCTGGTAAGCGGGATAGCTCATCAGCAGTTTAACCGGTCCATCCGGAAGCGGCGCTCCTGGCGCTGCTGGAGAAGCAGGTGATGCAGGCGAGGCAGCGGGCTCAGCCGTCACATCCGGAGGAGGCGTGTCCTGCCCGGCCAGCAAGATGCTGCTATCTTGCAGCGTCACCTCAGCGGGCTTGCCCAGCAAATCCTCGACTTTTTTGCTCGATAAGCCGATGAAGCTCTGCAGTTTCACCTGGCCGCCTTCGAAGAAGCTGCGCAGCAAGGGCGCACCGTCGGCATCGAAGATCGTGCCTATACCGTCATACGCGCCGGCTTTAAAGTCACCTTTATAAAGCAGCTTGCCGGTCGCGTCATAAGCCTCACCCGCACCGTTCAGGGAGCCGCTTACAAACGTCCCCTTCAAGCGTTGAATGCCGGCTTCATTAAATAGCGTGCCTTCACCGCCATACATACCGGCTAAATATTGACCTTTGTACTGGATTAGTCCGTTCGTATAATATTCCGTGCCATCGCCGGAATAGCTGCCGTTCTTGAAGCCCCCTTCATAGATGAGCAGCCCCTTAGCGTTAAACAGCTTGCCTGTACCGTTATACTGCCCAGCTGCGAACTCGCCTTCGTAGACGGCTAAGCCGCCAGGAGCGAACAGCTTGCCTGCACCATTATACAGTCCGCCGTTAAAGGAGCCTTCATAGAGCAGCTCCTCGTCCTGCGTGAACAATTTGCCGGTGCCGCCGAACTTGCCGGATTGGAACTCGCCGATATACAGGACCTTCTGCTTCTCATTATAAAGCGTGCCTGCGCCATTGTAAGCGTCTCCGGCAAAAGCGCCTTTATACATCAGTTTGCCGTGCTCGTCGTAAAGGGTACCGCTGCCGGATTTTTGCCCTTTTTCAAAATCGCCCTCGTACGCCAGCGTACCGTTAGGATAATACAGCTTGCCTTTCCCGTTAAACTGCCCGTCTACAAGATCGCCGACATAGCGGGTATCCTTCTGCTCGCTGACAACTTTGCCGTTGCCGGAGAAGGTGCTCAGCTTCGGTGAATGCTCCTGGACGACGGGAACACGGTTCAGCCATTTATTCACGATTTGCGGCGGACGGATAAAGATGAAAAACAGGAGGACGAGGATGAACAGGACGATAAAAAGCAGCAGCCGTTTCGAAACGTAGTACGAGCCGATCAGCACGTAGTTCTTGAGCGATGTTTCGCGCGTCTGTAACATCTTTCTGAGCACTTGCTGGAACTTGGCAATCGCCATCTGCGGCAATCTTCCGACGGTTGTGATGGCTTTCATAACATGGCCGATGAATGGTGCGACGACGGGCTTCAGCACCTTTTCAACGGTTTTAACCGGCTGTAAATCCAAAGCTCTCACTCCTAAGGGGATATAGGTCGAACTGGGTTGAGGTTACATGTGCAGGCTCTTTAGGGTACTTGGATCGTCATTTGTCCGGGCTGCTGAATTTGAATGATGCCGCCCCAGTTGCACATGCATTTGGAAGTGTTGTTCAAGGCTGGCATATTGGCAACAAGCACGGTCGGGGATCCGGGCACCCACGGCGCACTCGTGACAGGGATGCAGGGCATCGGCGTCATTACGCCGAAGGCGGCGGCGGTTGCCGCAGCTACGGTAGGGTTAGCCATGGAATTGCACATGCCGAACGGCAGAATGTTGACCATCGGCTTATTATCCATAATGTTGGCAATCGGCATGGCGGTCATCACTTTATTCGCAGGAAGCACCATCAGCGAGCTCGGGGCGGCACCGAACGAACATTGCAGCATAGCACCGCCGCAGACTATATTTCCCATCGAAAGGTTCCTCCCTATTCAAATGTATCGTTGATTCGACAATTTTTAGGCTGAATCTATTGATTTTATACTACTAGAAAACGATTTATCGAGCAATCCATTCCTGAGTTCGTGTTCATTCGCTATTTTTCTCCAAAAGATGGGTGCGGGGGAACTAGAGATATTGTACTATAAAGATAGAGGTATTTGAGCGGAGGGATTAGGCTGTGTTTATGGCAAAAGGAGCGCATATCGGACTTGCTGTGCTTGTGACTTCATCATCCTTATGGGCATACGGGGTGCAGGCAGAAGCGGCTGTCGTGAAATCGCTGAATATGAAAGAAGCTGCGGATCGGGGCTTACAAATAAGTGCTGCGCTGCGGGACGCCAAGACGGATATTCGGAAGAAGAATCTGGAGCTGGCTCAGGCGCAGAAGGCGGTCAAAAGTGAGGAAGCGAAAGCTTCCGGACTGTTTGCTAAGCCGCACAATTTAAGCCAGGATTTGAACGTGAAGATGAAAGTGCCGGAGGCGCGCAAGCAGCTCTATGTGGCGGAGCAAACGCTGAGGCAGCTGACTAATAGTGTCCGCTTTGACGTGCAGAAGGCCTACTTAACGGCCTATCAGGATGCGGATGCGGAGGAAGCGGCGCGCAAGAAGGCGGATGCGGCACAAGCAGCGGTCGATACGGTCCTAAAGAAGCGGAAATACGGCCTCGCCGACGCTGCCGAGCAGGACAAGGCGGATCAGGCGCTGGAAAAAGCGCGGTCCGACTATAAGCAGGCCCAGATTACGGCGAAAGCCAGCCGGCTGGCGTTAGGGAAAATGACCGGGCTGGATATGGAAAACGCGGTGCAGCTCAGTTTTGATCCCGATTATGCCGATCTGAGCCAGATGCAGCTGCCGGCCTACATCGCCAGTGCGGAGAAGACGACCTTAAGCTTGCTGCAGGCAGCGGAGGACCGCAAGTTGGCCGACGAGAAGCTGAAGACGACCCGAGATTTGTACAGCGCCAAGTTCGGAGCCGGACGCATGAAAGTGATGGATAGCATGTACAAAACGCAGGATATCGATATGGATGCGTTCATGGCTAGTTATGAGGAAACGCTGGCCAGAGTAAAGAAGGATTGGGAGGGCTATTTCCTGCTGCTCGGCTTTATCCCGGTGCCCAAATCGCTGCTGCAAGGAGAATACGACGGGCTGCGGTATTTAGACGATCTGGCGAATGCGCTGCCGGTTGCCACCATGGATCAGAACAAGGCGCTGCTGCAGGAAAAAGAAAGCCGGAACGCGGTCATCTCAGCGGTGCGGCAATCGTATTTGGAAGCGAAGGGCGCGGAAGAAGGCTATGCGCAGGCTTTGCGCGATAAGGATCTCGCCGTGTCCAATCTGGACAAAGCGAACCAGAAGCTGAAGCTGAGCCTCATCAGGTCCGACGAGCTTCAGCCTTATCAAGATGCGTTGACACAAGCAGACCGACAGATCGTATCCGCACAAATAGGCTACAAAATGGCGCTGGGCAAGCTGGACGTTGACACTGGCGGGGCTGTTGTAAAGACGCTGAAGCCTGGCATCATCCCCTATCGCGAGCTGGATGACGGTCTTGCGGCTGTCAAGCCGCAGAGGCAGAAAGCGGCGAAAGGCTCTTGGATGCTGACGCCTGCCGTAGGACCGCTGCTGAGCGATTTCAGCGTGTCGATCAATAAGAAGCTCGGCGCGACGGAGTACACAGTGCTTACAAAAGCAGGCAAACCGATCGGAAAACGAACGAAAATAAATAAGCCTTTGCGCAATTTAACATTGAAGTTGAGCCAAGCTGAGGAGCTTAAAATTGCTCTTTATAATAAAGGAACACTGCTAGGTGTATTCCCGCTGGAAGGCAATGGGAGCTCGGGACTGATCGTTGACGCCGGCGCCGAAGCGAGTGCCGGGGGTAATGGTGCAGATGGCGCTGCCGGAGCGGATGGCACTGGAGACGCTGGAAACGCCGGGGGTTCAGGCGGCTCCAGTGGCTCTGGCGGGTCTGCGGACGGCAGTAACCCGGGTAATGGCGCCACGGATGCCGAGGACAAAGGGCTGGGCACAGTGCTGATCGGCACGTATCTGGTGAATCTGGATGCGCTGACGCCAGCCGCCTTTCAAGCGGCATCAGCAACGATGGCCGAAAGCGGTCAGGGCATCTTATATAAACCGGATGCGCCAGGGGCGGCTTGGGTGGATATGAATCAAGTGCTTGATGCGGATGCGCTGGCGAATCCTGCTAGCTCTGCGGTCCTCACGGCTGAGGCGGCCAAGTCGTTAAAGGTCACGGTTGAAATCAGCGCGCCTGGAACGATCGCCTCGAAGCAAACGGCGGAGGCGTTGCAGCAGCAGATCGATACGCTGAATAAGGATATCGAGAAGCTGGAGGCAGACAAAGCTGCTGCGGTCGCCGCCATGAAGGTGAGCGACATCGCCGACTTGGCCGTTCAGCTGAAGGATGCGCAGGCCCGGCTCGCGATGCTGCAGGCGCTGCAGCATGGCGACAGCCAGGCAGCGCTGAAGCAGATGGCGCTGGTCAACAACCCGGACGCGCTGATCGCAGCGCTGGCCGGTGATGAGGCTGGCGGGGGAAGCGCGCCGCCGCCGGACAGTGCGGCCAGCGCAGAGCAGCTGGCCGGGCAAGCGGAGCTCCAGCAAGCGAAGCTGGAGCAGGCCATCGCCGCCGGCGAGCCGCATGCGACTGCAGCTGCGCTGCAGTCGCTGCTGGCGACGCAGGCGCAGCTTGCGGATGCGCAGACGAGCGCATCCGAGGGGCTCGCTTCGCTGCAAAGCGCGAAGCAGCAGCTCGAAGCTGCGCTGGCCGCAGCGCAGCATGATCCGGAGCGGGCGGCGGAGCTTGCCCGCTCGGTGGCAGCGACCAGCGAAGCGCTGCAGTCGCTGCACAAAGACGAGCTGTTCGCGCAGCTGGACGCCGCACAGGATCTGCTGGCTGCGCTGCCAGCAGACCCGGTGGTTCAACAGCCGCTTGAACAGCAGATCACGAAGCTGCTGGGCGAGCTGCAGCAGCAGGAGAAGGCCAAATACAGCGCCGAGGAACTGCAGGCGCTGGCGGACATGGCCGCCGGGCTGTCGGCATCGCCGGAGGCGGGCATCCAGCCGGTCCCGGTGGAGAACGTGCTGTCTCCTAATATTTTCATTAAATTCGATGCGCCACCTGTTATAATAAATGGACAGGCCTATTTACCTATAAGATCCGTCTCCGAATCGTTCGGGGCGGCTGTGGATTGGGACCAAGACGGCTTGACCGTCACGGTGAGCACGGAGTTTTCAACGATTACAAGTACCATTGGACAAGATACAGCTTATGTCGATGGCGAGCCGACCCGGATTGACGGGCCGTCCTTATTGCTGGCCGGCAGGACTTATGTGCCGCTTAGATTCATAGCTGAGTCTTTAGGGCTTCAAGTTGATTGGCATGCCGGTACGCAGATCATTCAGATTTCGAAATAAAGAGGAGTTAACGTGCGATGAAGAAATCGATAACGGCATTGCTGCTCGTCCTGCTGCTGCTGGGCTGTGCCGGAACTTATCTTGGTACCAACAAGGACAGCTTGAAGCTGTGGCCCTTTCATCTGACTATGCCCTTCGACGGTTTATCGAAGGCTGTCTCTGATGTGCACAATAACGTGTTCGTCATCGATAATGCGAAGAAAACCTTACATAAGCTGGATAGCGAAGGCGTCCTGCAATTTTCCATCACCAGCGACACCGGGAAGAACGGTGAATTGTATCGGTTTAACGATATGGCCGTGGATGATGCAGGCTATATTTATACGATCCGCACCCTGCTCGACCCGTATGGCATTGAAGTGAAATCGGAGCAGATCGTCCGTTACAAGCCTGACGGTCAATTCGACCGCAGTTTGTTCAATGTCGATTACAACGATGCGACGAGCAAAAGATACCGGATTGGCTCCTTGCGCAACGTGCAGGTACGTGAGGGCGCGGTCTACTATTTCAACGATGAAGTGCAGCAGTTAGCACTATATAAAATACCGACTGGAGATTCGGCGGCTGATCCGGAGCTTGTGAGCAGAGTGAAGCTGCCGGCCAATAAGTACGTGGCAGAAGCGGACGGCTATAAGCTGGGCGAGATGTACTATTCCACGCGCAGCGGAGAAATTTACAAAGTGCAGCTTGACGGCCAGTCCCAGCTAGTCTATCCGCTTGCTGGCTTGGATCGCACAAGGCGTAATTTTCCGGAGAGTATGCATATCGATAATAACGGCCGCCTCGTGTTCATTGACTTTAATAACAGGGCGATTACGCGATTCGATCCGAAGCAGCCATTCGTCGTGGAGACGATTATGAATGAGGAGAAAGCGAAGGCCAGCGGCGTTGAGCTTGCGTTTGACGCGACGACGATTAGCGTAGACCAGGACGGCAGCCTCATTATCGTGGAATCAGCACAGATGAACCGGCTGCTGAAGAACGGCACGTTGACGCCGACGCAAACGGAAGCGACGTATAACAAGGATGCGCAGCACCGTTTTCACATCGCTTGGTTCATTGCCATTATCAGTGGGCTGCTTGTGCTTTATGCGCTGAAGCTGCTTTTCGTCAACGTCCTGCAGCGCAGGCTTCCGCTCATGATGAAGCAAATTCTTATTTTGGTGCCCGTGATTGCGGCAGCTATGATCTTGCTGTCAACCGTAATTTACAATAGTTTCTCGCAAAAAATGGAAGAAGAGACGTTCAGTGAACTCGTGCTGCTTGCCCGCAATGGACAAAATTTGGTCGACGGTGACAAGCTGGAAAGCATCAGTTCTCCGCTTGACTATAGGGGCGAGGATTACGTTTCGTTCCGCAGAAAGATACAAAACGTGTTCGAAAATAACGTTAGTGATGACAATCAAGGCTTTTATAAAGCGGTGTATAAATATGAGAATGGTGTCATTTACCGGATTATGGAAGATGATGACGGCATGCATATGTTCAACCCGTTCATGCAAACGCCTGAGAATCAGCAGGTCGTGCTGGAAGGGAAGCCGGCAACCGGGCAGTGGAAAGACTTCTCCGGCGAGTGGCGCTATGCGATTGCACCGATTTATAACAAATCCGGTAAAATTGTCGGCGTTTTCGAAACGAGTAAAAACCTGGACGGACTTATTAAGCATCGTCACGCCGTATTAAGCTCGATTATCCGTAACATTACACTGATCTCCGTCGGCTTGTTGATTGTGCTGATGGTAATGACTTATGTGCTGCTGTACGCGATTCGCAAGCTGCGCAATAGCGTGGGCGAGATTGCCAAGGGCAAATGGGATACCGTGGTGACAATCAGCACCCGTGATGAAGTGTCGGACCTGGGCGACAGCGTCAATACGATGTCAGCGCGCATTCGGGACTATATTACCAAGGTTGAGAATTTTAGCGAATCGTATTACCGCTTTGTTCCGCAGCAGTTTTTACGGTTGTTGAATAAAGAAAGCATTCTGGACGTGGAGCTGGGTGATCAAGTCGAGCAGCATATGTCCATCCTTATTTTCAATATTCGCGATTTTTTCCAAATGTCGAAGCGGTTGACGCCGGAGGAAAATTTTAATTTCGTCAATTCGTATCTCAAAAGGTTCGGACCTTATGTCCGCAATCATAACGGATTCATGAACAAATATTTGGGCGCGGGCTTCATGGCGCTGTTCCCGAACCAGCCGGATGCAGCTTTGAATGCGTGTATCGACATGCGCAAGGAGCTGGAGATTTACAATATGCATCGAGCCAAAGTTAACTACCCGCCACTTGATATCGGCATCGGCCTGCATAAAGGCGCGCTTCGCTTAGGAATCGTTGGTGAAGAACAACGACTGGAAGGAAATGTAATTTCAGATGGCGTCAACTTGGCGACGATGCTGGAGAAAATGACAGAACCGCTCGGCGTGTCAGTACTTATTACTGACCATGTCGTCGAGGCGCTGGACAACCCTTCAAGCTTCCAGTATCGCAATCTGGGCCTGATTCAGGTGGAGGGCGTGAAGGAACCGCTGCATTTGTACGATATGTACCAAGGCGATCCGGAGACGCTCCGGACACTGAAGGATCGGACCAAAGCTTTATTCGAGCAGGCCGTTACGTATTACCAGGTAGGCCGTTTCTATGACGCCCGCGAAGCGTTCTTGATGGTCATTAAGCAAAACCGTCAAGACAAAGCGGCGCAGCTCTATTTTTATATGTGCGATGAATATTTCCAACACGGCACGACAGCAGAGTGGAACGGAACATTATCGGTTTCATAAATGAAAAGAGGTAAACATGTGATGCAGGTGCAAAGATTAACTTTGGAAAAAGACGCGATGCGTATTACGGAATTTTATCTGTCCTCTTTCTCTTTCGATGATCAGCGGCATACACCGGGAGAGCTCGATCACTTTCAACACGCCCCGCTGCATAGCTTGAAGCAGCGCAATCACTGCCATTGGTTCATTGAATCGGAGCAAGGCGAAATCATTGCTGTCACTTCCTGCAAGGAGAATGAGCATCAATCCGGCGGCTTTCTTTGGGACTACTTGGCCGTTCACCGGGATTACCGCCGCCATGGCTTCGCCAAAATTTTGTTTCAAACGCTGGAGACGTTCGCCCGTGAAGCGAAAGGCCGATATATCCTGACATACACGTGCGATTTGCCGGAATATCAGCCGATTCAGCGCATGTTCAAGGCGAACGGCTTCGAACTCATCGGCACTTATCCGAACTATTATTACGAAGGCGAAGCAAGGCTGGCGTTTTACAAACCGTTATAAGTAAACAAATGTAATTACAGATTGGACCTGATGACATGCAAGGAACTTTAACCAGATGGTTGCAGCTGCGCCCTGAAGATGTTCGCAAGCTATGGATCATGCTGCCGATATTTTATTTCAGCGGCATTGCCGAATCCCTGAACTATACAGGGTTCATGGCGCTTTTTAACCAACGCTTCGGCGTGCAGTACTTGCCGTATATTTATATCCTCGAAGCGGCGATTATGCCGCTGGAAGGCTGGCTGCTGGCCAAGCTGGCGAATCGGCTGCCCAAGGCCAGGCTGATGGCGACGCTGTACCTCTTGATGCTTGGTGTTCTGCTGGTGAATGGCCTCGTGCTGCTGGGCTTTAAACTCGGAAGCGTCGATTTTCACTACTATTATCCCTTATTGTTCTTGTCCTCGAACTTCGTCGTCCGGCAGCTGACGCTGCTGCTCTGGAGTACGGCCTTCGATCTGTGTCCGACGCAGCAGGCCAAGAAGCTGATGCCGATCTTCATCGCCTCGACCACGATCGGGGGGATTACGGCGGGGTTGATCGCCCACTTCATCGGCAGGCTGTTCGGTACGGAAGCGGTGTATGCGCTGGCTCCTGTGCTGATGGTGTTCGGCTTCCTCTTCTTCCGCAAAGCGTTGGCCAGGTACTTGGTGCCGCTGACGCTGAAAGAGGATAAACGGCCCAAGGCAGAGCTGCTTGTCAGCGATGAAACGCAGCACTCTGCTGCCTATTATGCCAAACAAATGCTGCGCAGTCCGTTCCTGCTTAGCGCTGTAACGTTAATGACGCTCATGCCTGCTGTGTACTTTATGAACGAGTACCAGTACTTCACGGCGGCGGAGAGCAGGTTTCCGAAAGAAGGCGATTTGACGTCGTTCTACGGACTGATCACAGCGATCCAGTTCATGATTTGTTTGCTGCTGCAAACCGTGGCGAACCGCTTGATGAATTGGCTAGGCGCCAGCAACCTGCTGCTGGTGATCGCTATACTGTTCCTCGGCGGCTTTAGTCTTACGGCGCTGTTCCTTCATCATCCGCTTGGACTCGTCATGGTGTCTGGCTCCTACGCTGTTTTTTATATTTTGCTGTATTACATCGCAGAACCGTGTTTCCAGTTGTTTTTCAAAATGATGCCGATTTCCAAAAGGGACGGTTACCGTTATTTCGCGCAAGGCGTGGCGGCTTCAGGCGGTATTCTCATCGGCTCGCTGGTTTCGCTGCTTCACTCATTCGGACTGATTCGGCTGGATACGTTAGCCTGGGCAGGCTTCACAGCAGCAGCTTTGCTCGTCGCCATCGCTTGGTTTGGCAAAAACTTGTACATCAAGGAATTGGTCAAAAGCGTCCAGTCGCTGCACACGGATATCTCTGACGTTGCCGCAGCCTTCATCGGCGGCATGCGCAGCTCCAAAGCGTTATCGTCGGTATTGGTTTATCTGAAGCACCCGAACGATTACGTGCGGGAGCTCGCGCTTGAAATGATCGGCAATGCCAAAGATTCAGCTTTTCTGCCGCATCTGCTCGGCATGGTGAACGAAGCCAGCTCGCGGATCCGGATCGCAGTGCTTCGGGCTATGAATTTGCAAGGTGCAAGCGTGCAAGAGCTGGTACAGGTGGCAGCCTTCCTCGAGGATGAGGATCCGGAGGTGCGTGCTGTGTGCGTCCAGCTGATCTCGAAGGCTACGCATCTGAAAAGCCAATCTTACTTCTTCATCCGCGTCAAATTGCTGGATACGCATCCGCGTGTCGTCCACGAAGGTGTCAAGGCACTATACTTGCTGGAAAGCGAAGAGAGCTATGCGGCTTGCGACGAAGCGATTATCAAAATGCTCGATAACGGCGGCGAATGGGCCGTCTACGGCTGCCAAACCGTAGCGGATTTGCAGCTTGTGACGTATGCCGATTGGGTTGTGTCGCTGCTGGAGGATCACCGCCCTGCCGTGAAAGTTGCAGCTGCTCACTGTATCGGCAAGCTACAGCATGTACAAGCGATCCCGCTGCTATTGGGGATGGTGCCGCTGGCTGACCAGGAGCTGCGCAAAGCGATTCTCGGCGCACTCGCCGACATGGGGCAGGCTGGCTTGGCAGCGCTGCTGGACCAGATGAACCATGCGAATCCGTTCATCTGGAACGTGGTCGTCTCCGCGTTAGCCGAGCTGCTGCCTGAGCACCAGTTGCGGACGGAGCTCGTGGATCGCTGCGTTAGCCGCATGCTCGCTTCCACGCAGGAGCGTGAGCTGCCGGCGGCATTGCACAGCCTCGGCATGAGCGGGCTCGCGGAGCTCGCGGAGCAGCGCTGCGGCGAGCTTCACAACGCGTTGGTGAGCGGCGCTTGGGCGGTTATGACCAAGCTGGCAGACGAACGCGTGGTCGCGTCGCTACGCGAAGCGATGCTGGACGAGAGCGAAGAAGTGCGCGAGAATGCGCAGGAGGTGCTCGCCGAAGGGCTGGGTGACCGCAAGCTGGCTTTTGCGCTGCTCGAGCTGCTGAAGATGGACTCGGGCAATGAGCAGAAGGGGCATGAGGCGCCTGCCGATGTGCTGCAAGCGGCCCGCTCATGGTCGGACGGGTGGCTCAAGGATTTTGCCGATTATGCACTAAGTTCACTGGAGCGTGCTCATATGAAGAACGATCGTAAGTTTTTAACGATGCTCGATAAAGTTATTTTTTTAAAGCAGGTCTCGCTATTCTCCGATTTGTCCGTGGATGAACTCGGGCTCATCGCCGGTATCGCCAAGGAAGAAGTGCACGAGGATTTGACGTACTTGCTTCGCCGTGGGGAACGCAATTCTACGATGTATTTAATTGTGGAAGGACACGTGGAGCTGAGCAATGAGACCGGTGAAGGGGAAACGGGCACGATCGGTGTGCTCGGGCCGAAACAGGCGTTCGGCGAAACGACAGCTTTGGACGGCTCGGTGTCGTCGATTACGGCGCAGGTGATTTTCGATGAGGTGTGCGTGCTGGCGCTGCAGGGAGAAAGCTTCTCGCGTCTAGTGCGGTTGTATCCGGAGATCGGCATCGGCTTGCTGCATGCTTCGAGTGCACGGGTAAGACTGCTGGAAAGCATGCTGCTCAAAATGGCGTAACGGGCAGGCAGAATTCGCAATCGATAGAGGGGGCTTAAGCGATGTCTAAGGAAACGATCGTGCTTAGCAATGACTTGAAAGAGCTTGAACGGCTGAGCGTCTTCTTGCGAAGTCTGTCTGCGGCCATGAACATCGATGATCAGACGCTGAATTTGCTTAATCTGGTTTGCGATGAGCTGGTGACGAACATCATTATGTACGGGTATCCGCTGGAAGAAAGGCGCATGCACACGATCCGCATCGACATCGGGATGGTTGCGGACGGCTGGGGACTGCAGATCACCGATTGGGGCGTTGCCTTTAATCCGCTGTCGAAGGCGGATCCGCGCCTCGATCTGGGTGTGGAAGAGCGGCAGATCGGCGGGCTCGGCATTCATTTTGTAAGGCGGGTCATGGACGGCATGCGTTACGAACGTGTGGGCAGTGAGAACGTGCTGACGATGACAAAAAGGCGAGTCAAGGAGGAAGGAATTTCATGAATATTAATGAGCAATTGCAAGGGGATATCGTGCTGCTTGGGCTTAACGGGCGGCTGGATGCTAATACGTCCGCGAGTCTCGAAGCTGCTTTTACGAAGGCTGTGGAGCAAGGGCACCGCAAGTTTGTTTTTGATTTGCAGGGGCTTGATTATGTCAGCAGCGCGGGGCTGAGAAGCTTATTGTCCGCAGCCAAAATGATCAAAGTGATTCAAGGCAAGCTGGCACTCGCACAGATGAATGAACACGTGAAGGAAGTTTTTGACATGTCGGGCTTTAGCAGCATTTTCACTATTTACGGGACGGAAGCGGAAGCTGTTCATGAACTGGCATAAGCGAAGTCAGGAAGGAGGCGCGCTTGATGGATGTCGCAGCAGTTGTGCTCCTTTTTGTATGTTTGCTTCTTATTCTGTTATGGCAGCTTAGCGTGCGCAAACGGCTGATTGCCGAACGGGAGCTCGGACGGACGATGCAGCTATTTGACGTCAGCTTAGAAGTGAATTCGACGATTCGCAAGCAGGATTTGCTGGCTAAAATTATGGACACCTCGTCGCGCATCATGAATGCGGAGGCATCTTCGGTTATTTTGGTCGACGAGGAGAAGGGTGAACTGTATTTTGACCTCGCGCTCGGTGAGAAGGGGGACGAGGTTCGGGAGATTCGCCTCAAGCTCGGGGAAGGCATTGCCGGCTGGGTCGCTCAGACCGGACAATCGGTCAAGGTTGATGATGCGGCGAAGGACGAACGTTGGTCAGCCAAGGTGGCGAAGCGAGTCGATTACCCAACACGTAACATGCTGTGCGTTCCGCTCGTTAGCAAGGACAAAATTATCGGTGTGCTGCAGGTGTTGAATAAACGGGAAGGGACGCATTTTACGGATCGTGATTTGAAACTATTGGAGTCCGTCGCTTCGCCGATCGCGGCTTCACTAGAGAACGCTATGCTGTACGATGCTTTGGAGAAATCGATGCATGCTTTGAAAACGACGACAGCTGCGAAAGAACGCATGGAAAGCGAGCTGCGCATTGCGGCAGATATCCAGATGGGCCTGGTGCCGAGGACGGAATTGTCCATTACTTCCAGTTGGGCGGCTGTTCAGGCACAAGCGGTTATTCGCCCGGCCCGCGAGGTGGGCGGCGATTTTTACGATTTTTTTCGCGTCGGGGAAGATTGCTTGTTCTTTGTATTGGGCGACGTGTCCGATAAAGGGATTCCGGCGGCGCTGTTTATGACCGTGACGATGACGCTGCTCAAGGGCAAGATGACGGCAGGGATGACGCCCGGCGAGCTGCTGACTGCTGTCAATCGCGAGTTGTACAAGGATGATTCGACAATGTTTGCAACGATTCTATGCGGGGTTCTCGATATTGGAACGGGCCGGTTGCTTTACAGTGACGGCGGTCATTGTCCGGCCTATCTGATTCGAAAAGACGGGACGATGGAGCAGTTGAAAGGTAAAAAAGGGCTGCCGCTCGGTGTCATGGATGATATGGCCTATCCTGATAATATAAGCTACCTGGAGCAAGGGGACCGGTTGGTCGTCTACACCGACGGTATTACGGAAGCGGAGGATCAGTGGCAAGAGCAGTACGGGTTCGCGCGATTAGGCGAGCTGCTTCATAAGGAGCGGGCGAGCAGTCAAGAACGGTTGCTCACGCATATGGTCGAGGACGTCGACCGTTTCGCTGACGGTGCGGTGCAATCCGACGATATGGCGGTGCTCGTCGTTGATCGTAAGTGAAATAAACGATACGAAATGCAGCCTTTATTTTCCTTAGATATGATATAGTGAAATGAAAGAGACATCGTTCGCTCGGACACGGAGATACACGGAGCGCCAAGAACATTTGTAATAAATACTCAAGGAGGTCCATGCCATGCACCAACCGAGAATTAACAGGCAACCCGATACTTCTTTGCACACTTCGAAAAAAAACAAGCCGGCTCAAGCCTCAGCAGCTGATCCGCTAAGCATTCAGCGGATGATCGGCAATCGTGCCGTCGGCAGCATGCTGAACGTCCAGACGAAGCTGACGGTCGGTGCGGCCGGCGATGCTTACGAGCAAGAGGCTGACCAAATGGGGAAGTCGGTGGCTGACCATATTGCTGCAAACGATAGCATCCAGCGCAGCGAAGGTGAGGAGACGGAAGAAGAGGAGCTGCAGATGAAGCCATCGAGCGAGAGCATCCAGCGCAGCGAAGGTGAGGAGACGGAAGAGGAAGCTCTGCAGATGAAGCCGTCGAGCGAGAGCATTCAGCGTAGCGAAGGCGAGGAGACGGAAGAGGAAGCTCTGCAGATGAAGCCGTCGAGCGAAAGCATTCAGCGCAGCGAAGGCGAGGAGACGGAAGAGGAAGCTCTGCAGATGAAGCCGTTGAGCGAAAGCATTCAGCGCAGCGAAGGCGAGGAGACGGAAGAGGAAGCTCTGCAGATGAAGCCGTCGAGTGAAAGCATTCAGCGCAGCGAAGGCGAGGAGACGGAAGAGGAAGCTCTGCAGATGAAGCCGTCGAGCGAAAGCATTCAGCGCAGCGAAGGCGAGGAGACGGAAGAGGAAGCTCTGCAGATGAAGTCGTCGGACGGCGGAAGTTTTGAGGCGAGTTCTTCGGTGGAGTCGAGGATTCAGGCGCAGCAAGGCGGCGGAAGCAAGATGGACGAGCGCATTCAGGCGAAGATGGAATCGGCGTTTAATGCTGATTTTGACGATGTACGCATACACAGTAATTCGGAATCCTCCGCGTTGAATCGATCGCTTGGAGCGGAGGCTTTTGCCACGGGGAACGATATCTTCTTCCGTGAGGGACGATACAATCCGGACAGCCGGGACGGTCAAGAGCTTCTGGGGCATGAACTGACCCATGTCATCCAGCAGCGGGGCGGCAAGTGAACAAACCAAGTGTGAAGGAGTCCTCTGCAAATGGCCCAAGGGAATCATCAATATCAATCGAAGTCGAATGCACGATCTCAGCAGAACGTTAAGCAGCCGCAGCTTTTGAATCGTGCAGCCGCACAGCCGACTCCGCTAGGCCGGGGCTTCTTTATGCAAATGCAGCGTACGGTGGGCAACCGGGCTACGCAGGCCTATGCCAATCAGTTAATTCAACGAAATCCGGATACGCTGAAGGAAAGAGCGGATGTCGGGGCGGAAGTCACGTCCGCGTTCGGCGAGAGCTTCGGCAAACGATCCGATGATTTAAAGGACGCTTATAGCACAACGAAAGATGCAGGCACGGCACAGCAATCTGCTTCCATGGGGGCTGTTTCCTCTACGGCCGACCTGATTGGCGGTCCTTTCCAGATTATGAGCGCGATTCGGGAAACGCTCTCGATCTCTGAGGATTCGGACCGCACCGATCATAACAAGCGATGGAACTATGCAGGCACCGGCTCGCAGATGATAGAATCCAGCGGGAAAATAGTGAGCGGATCAGCAGGGCTTGTTGACAAGGCGTCCAAATCGGCAGGCCATACTGACGGCGTCGGCCATTCCTCGGCGGTGAGCGATTATACGGGTACTGTCGCGGAAGCGATTTCGGCCGTCAAGAGCACCATCATGGCTGTCAAATCGATTTATGACATGTACAGCCAGCACTCCGAGAATGGCGGCTTGGAAAAGGGTGAAGCGGCCAAAGGCGTTATTACAGTGATCAGCAACGCCATTCAGGCTGCATCGTCAGGGCTTAAGGTGGCGAAGGGCATCATGGAAATTATGGAGTCCAGCACGGCCAGCTTGGCGTCTGTCATACCGGGTGTCAGCATTGCTGTCAGCGGTGTGAAAATTGCTCTGAAAACGGTCGACGTCATTAAAGCCGGGCTGAATCGGTCGGCGATGACGACGTTAAAACGCGGATTCAAAGATAAGTACGCAACGTCCGACTTTATTAAGGCCAAGAAGTGGTATCGCAATGCAGGCGTCGATACAGTGAAGCTTGCTGAGCATAAGCGAAAACTGGAAGCGAAGAAGGCGCTCGGGGATGCGGATGCGACCCGACAGCTGGATGAGATAGCGGAATATGAGCTCGCCAAGGAAATGAAGAACATCAACGTGAAGCGGACGACTAGGGGCGGGATGCAAATCGGGATCGAGCTGACCAAGATCGCGGGCGATATCGCGACGCTCACAGGCGTTGGCGCACAGGTCGGGACGCCGCTGAAAATCGTAGCAAGCGGTGTTGGCGCTGCGATGCCGCTGGCTCGTTCACTCAAGCAGGCAGGCCGTGACCGCGCTGCGAAGGCAGGCTCATGGGGCATCACGAAAGCGATCTTTAATGCGGACAAGTCGACAGATAAGAAGTTGGAGCGCCGCTCGAGAGATTCGGCTATGATCATCGACATGCTCCAGAAGCTTCCCGCCTTTGATGAGACCGATGACAAAGTGGTGGAGCGATACAACCAAGTGAAAAGCTTGGTTGAGGCGACAGGTGTAAGTTTATTCGCATTGGAGCAATTTAAGACAGACCCGACGAAATTAAAAGCTAAATTAATTGAGGAAATGGGCAAACGAGAGTAAAGGGGTTTACATATGCTTCCAGATAAAATACATGCACGTCATTTCGCACAGTTGGGCTATCTGCAGGAAATATTGGATGGATCGGGACTCGCGACGAATTTGCTGGAAAAGTCCGAAGCGATTCCGCTCCACGTGCTGATTGCCGGTTTTCAAGCGGATTCGAAGGGGCGGGACCGGTTCCTGCATTTCAGTTTTTTGCCGCTTAACGATGAAGAAGTCGAAGCGATTCAACTGCTACAAATGTACAGCACGTTTCCGTTTCAGCTGCAAGCAGGAAGGCGTCAGGAGCTGGCGGCACTGTTTTTGGAAATTAACACAAGACTGCCCATCGGCCATTTCGGCATTAACGACCAAGATGAGCTCCATTATCGGTATGTATACAGCATTTCCGCAGCGAAATCGTTCGAACGGGATGAAGTGCTGGAGACATTAAGCTTTTTCATCTATATGTGCGATATGTTTGCGGATGCTGTTGAGGCGGCAGCTAGCGGTGAAGCTTCAGCGGAGCAAGTGATTCAGTCTTTAAGGTAGGAGCATAAAGGAGTTATGGCTGCTTTTCATGTACAGTGGAGAGGGGGCCTTTTGCGTTATGGGCATGCAGACTACAAGGTCGTGATCTGCACGAGTTGTTCTGAACAATATGTTCACAATGACGAGCACTGCAAACGATACCAGCCTGATGAGATAATGGGCGAGCAGTTTGTATAGGATCCCCGGTTCGTTTTCAGACTTGCCTGGATGAGTCCGATATTGTTCCAACCTCATCATAGTCAAGACCTCCTTAGTGCAGCGAAAGCATAGCCTCCATATCCTCCTGCGCATCTCCGATCAGCTTCAAGCCGAATTTCTCGACAAGTACGTTCAGGACACCCTCGTTAATGAACTCCGGCGCCTTTGGTCCGATCCGAATATCTTGGATTCCGAGGCTGAACAAGCCTAATAGAATGGCCACAGCCTTCTGCTCAAACCACGATAGCACGATGCTCACCGGCAGTTCGTTGACACTGCAGCCGAAGGCATCGGCAAGCGCCAGTGCGATTTTGACCGTGGAGCCGGAATTATTGCATTGACCCAAATCAATGTAACGCGGAATGCCGGTGCCGGGAACCGTGCCGTAATCAACATCGTTAAAGCGGAACTTGCCGCAAGATGTCGTCAGGATGACCGTATGGCTTGGAAGCGATGTCGCAAGCTCTCGGTAATATTCGCCCCCTTTGCCCGGGGCGTCGCAGCCGGCGATGACGAAGAATCGTTTGATCAGGCCGTCTTTGACCGCTTGAATGATTTCCGGCGCCAGCCCGATGATCGTTTCATGGTGGTATCCGGTGGTCAGTAGCAGGTCGGAGTTGATATTCGCCTCCGGCAGCTCGAGCGCCCGCTCAATCAGTGGCGAGAAATCATCGCCGATGATTTTCGTAACGTTCTCCAGTCCGGCTACCTCATAGGAGAAGAAGCGATCCGCGTACGTGCCCTTGATCGGCATCACGCAGTTGGTCGTCGCCAGAATTGCGCCCGAGAACTCCTCGAACAGCCGGCGCTGGTCATACCAGGCCTTCCCGATGTTTCCTTTTAAATGCGGATACTGCTTCAGCTTCGGATATCCGTGGGCTGGTAGCATTTCCGAGTGGGTATAGATGTTGATGCCCTTGCCTTCTGTTTGCTTCAGCAGCTCTTCCAGCGCATAAAGATTGTGCCCCGTCACGACAATGCACTTGCCCTCGATCTTATTCTGCGAAACCGTCACCGGCTGCGGAATACCGAAGTGCGTCGTGTGCGCACGGTCGAGCACATCCATAATCCTCACTGCGGCGTTTCCGACCTTCATAGCCATGTTCAGATGCTCTTGCAGATTGAAATTGGAGTTAGTCAAAGTTAGATACAGGGCTTCATGTGTTATTTTATCTACTTCCGGATCGGTGTAACCAAGCTGTCTGGCGTGTGTCGCATAAGCGGCAATGCCTTTCAGTGCAAAAATGATCGTATCCTGCAGGCTTGCGATTGTCTCGTCTTTCCCACATACCCCGATAACCTTGCAGCCGCCAGTCGGTGTTTGTTCACATTGGTAACAAAACATGTTGCATCCTCCGTTCGGTGATTGACTATACGATGTTCTCTTACACGATTAGCTTATCAGACGGGGGAGAAGTTGAATGTGACCTTCGTCACACAGTGCGATATATGATGTCTCGGAGAGCTATTGACAATTATCTTAATTTGATTTATCTTAAAATTAAGAAATATGATTTTAAGATATTGAAAAGCGACTTCAAGGAGGTAATAAAAATGATTCCAATTTTGAATCGAATTAATGAACTGAGCAGAATTGAGCGCAGCATAGGTCTATCTGATACCGAGAAAGTGGAACAGGCAGAACTTCGGACGCAGTATTTACAGATTTTACGCGGGCAAGTATTCTCGACGCTGTTGAGCGTATCTATTATGGATGAGTTAGGGAACGATGTAACGCCTAAAAAGCTTATTGACAAAAAAAACGCTAATGCTCAGTAATTTTTGTTATATATCTTAATTTTAAGAATACTAGAAATAAGGTAAAATTATCAATTGGCATCCACACGAAAGATCCCCATGACAGGGTTGCTTATGCCAACTCTAACGGGACACGATAGCAGATAAGGGAGCAGATTGCCGCAGCCGGCAACTGTTCCTTTTTTACTGCATACAAGGGCAAATGACAGGTACATTCATCGTATAGCTAGAAAAGATTACGCTATGCGCTAAGCATATGACAATAATTGATCTCCGGCCGATTTGAGCTTGTTGAACAAGGATTGTCACTTACTTGCAGGCGGAGCTTCTCCTATAATAAACCCGAGAACGCTGCTGCTCAGCATCTTGCACAGCAGCTAATTTAGCTGAATCAACGGGAGGCTATTATGAAAGCGATAACGTTAACGACAAAAAGAGTCAGCCTAGCTATGCTGGTTCCACTTCTGTTAGTGGCCGGCTGCGGCGGAGAAACGCAGGGAGTGAGTAAAGACGGTGCTGCTGTGACTGCGGCATCCGATCTGAAGATTCAATTCATGGTTCCGTCTTTTGCAGACGTCCAGGATATGAATAACGAGTATTGGTCCAAGTTTCAAAAGGATAACAAAGTCCAGTTGGACGTGGAATGGATTCCTTCTGGCGATTATGACACGAAATTTGACCTTGTTCTGGCATCCGGCAATATTCCGGAAGTCATTGTAGCAAACAGCATCACACGTCCGACGCTTCAAAATGCAGTAAAGCAAGGGGCGTTTTGGGATTTGACGCCGATCCTTGGGGATTTCAGCAAATACCCGAATTTGAAGAACAACGGCTATAAGGATGTTTGGAACTATATAAGAACAGACGGGAAAATATATGGCGTACCGAGAAACCGCCCGCATATTGACCTCAGCCTTAAAATAAGGAAGGACTGGCTGGATAAGCTCCATATACCGGTGCCGACAACACTCGATGAATATGCAGCGGCGTTAAAAGCTATGGTCAATGGAGATCCGGACGGCAACGGAAAGAAGGATACGATCGGTCTAATCGGCCAAAGTAACTCAGGCAACTTTTTTGCAGACAGCGATGGCAGCTTTCTAGCAGCTTTCGGGGGCCTGGATCCGGTTATTGCTAAGGATGGCGGCCTGATCAACAAGTACTTGACGCCGAACTACACGAACATGGTCGCCTATTTCCGCCAAATGTACGCCGACGGCAGCTTAGCCAAAGACTTTTCCACAATTAAGCAAACGCAAGCAGAGGAGATCTTCACCACAGGTCGAGCGGCCTCTTACGGGAGAAATACTTGGCGGGACTACAGCTTCGAGCAAACGATTAAGAAGGTGCAGCCTGATGCAAACGTCATTTCTTTGCCGCCTATGAAGGGTCCGGGCGGGGTCAGTGTTCAGTTGTCGGTTCCTTTCTCCGGCGCTTTCTATATTTCGAAAAAAGTGCCTGAGGCAAAAGTAAAGCAAATCCTAGACTTTTTCGAAAAAACGACAACCATGGAGCAAACCGATTATAACTATTACGGCATCGAAGGTGTCCATTATAAGCTGGTCGATGGCCAACAGAAGCTTACCGAACTGGGCGTTAAGCAAGTAACCGCTAACGGGACAGGTGCCATTTTCCCTCTCGCTTATAACAACAAAATGAAGGTCATCAATCCTGCGGCTCCGAAGGCTTATAATGATGCGAAAGAAAAATCGGTGGCTTCCTATGCTCAGGTCGGCAAAATCGATTTGTTCTCCATCATTAACTCGAATACCTGGACTTCGATCTGGCCGAAATATCAATCCGAGTGGCAGTCGATGGTCGTGAAGGCGATCGTCGGACAAATTTCGATGGATGAGTACAAGGCTTACATTGACAAATTAAACGGCAGTGCGGACTTTCAAACGGCTTATAAGGAATTTGCAGCCGACTACAAAGAGAAGTTTCCTAAGTAAGAAGACGGGGAGTGCTTATGGCTAACTGGAGCAGCAAGTTTCTGATCAAACGACTGACGAATCCGAGAACTTATTTGTACAGGCTCATCTGGCTCGGCTGCATTTCCGTGTGCATGCCGGTTATATTAGCCAGCATGGCGTACTATCAATTTTCTACGACCCGTATGGAGAAATATATTCAGACGGAGAGTGATTCGTCTTTAACCATGATGAAGGACCGTGCCGAAAGGGTCTTACAAGAAATGGAGCAGGAGTCTCTCCAGTTAGCCAATGATCCCTTGATACAGCAAGCATTTTCCGCAACGCCCGATGAAAGTAATATGTTAACGATGGAGATTTTGAAAAAAATAGCACTGGTCAAAAACTTCAACAGCTTTATCGGCGAAATCTATTTTTATAACAGTACGAATCACGTCGTTATTTCCAATGAATACGGTTCCATTGACAAAAGCAATTACAAGTATAGAGATCATATCGATGAGCTGCTTTCAAGCAAGTATCCGACGGAGTGGACTCAGCTTAAAGGAAAGGAAGGCTATATTACGTTCTCCAGACAGCTTCCGTTAATCGGGAACGAAGGACCTAAGGGTGTGCTGGTCTTTGAAATCGAAGCTTCCGTATTGAGTAATTTCATGGAGACCGATACGGTTCTTTTAACGGGAGATCAAGATTTGTCCATTGTTAAGCTAAACGATCCGTTTGGGGGAGACCGCAAGGCGGACGTAAGTCTGGTGGAACAAACCGCCAGGCTTAGAGGAATTGCGCTGATCCAAGCATCGAATCAAAGTTCGGGCCATTTTGTAGCGGAAGGAATCGACGGCAAACCGGCCCAGTACCATTTTGTGAAAAACGTTTTTTCCAGAACTTACGTATCCGTTATCCCCGAGCAAGTCATCACTGATCAGCTAAGCTGGATCCGCGAAATGACGGTCCTGATTCTTATTGTGTTTATCGGGGTAGGGATCCTGCTAACCTATATTACGTCCAAAAAAGCGTACACTCCGATCGGGCAGCTGTTAAAGTACAGTCGTACTCTTCGCGGCAATGGGAACGAGCCTGAAGGCAACGAGCTCGATATGATCAAGGAATCGCTCGATTATTTGAGTAAAGAGGGCCAGAAGCTGAAAGCGTATGTGCAAAACGTCGAGCCTTCTTTACGCGAAAAGTTTCTCTTAAAGCTGCTAAGCGGTGACTATACGGCCAATCAAACGCTGATTCAGGATTGCCAGACGCATGGCATTAAGGCGGAGTTGACGAACGTTGTCCTCGTTGTGGATGCAGAAAATATTTATCGAGAGAAGCGGTTTCTGCCTGAGGAGAAAGGCATCGTAGCTTTTTCACTGGCCAACGTGATGCAGGAAATACTGAATGATCAGAAGCTGACGGGATATACAATTCCTTATCAGGGAAGAGGGGTTGCGGTCCTGCAATTCAAGCCGGATATGGCTCAAGAGACGATGCGGGACCTGACCTCAGACTATGTCTATGTCATGATCGAGGCGTTCAACAAGTATTTATCCTTTGAGGTTAACGTCGGTATTGGAAGGTTCTATCCCTATATCGCGGACATTCCGGTGTCTTATAAAGAAGCGGATCATGCCCTGCAATACAGGATATTTAGAGATGAAGAGTTTCTGCTCTTTATTGATGATGTGGAGCATACGAAGGCCAAGACGATGTTAAGGTATCCGGGAGAGCTAGAGCAGTCGATTCTCCAAGCCCTCGAACAGGAGGATACGGCTTCAGCAGTTCAGCATTTTAAGAAATTTACCGAGACGCTTCGGAATTCGCAATCCTATGTATTCATTTACCAAAGCTATCATATTTTCCTATCGTCTTTTATTATGTCGCTCGAGAAGCGGGGCGTGAGTGTATTCGATGTGATGGAGCAAAATTTGTTCGGTCAGCTAAGGAGCAAGCAAACCTCGAAAGAGATACGCGATTGGGTTGAAGAATCGCTGTTTCCACTTTATCTATGGTTGACAAAAAATGACCGGGAATCAGCTGGGGACTCGGCGATCCAGTGGATCTGCCAATATATTCATGAGCATTACGGCAGCGACTTATCCTTAGTGCAATGCGCCGAGCGGGTTGGCCTGAGCCCGTCTTACCTGAGCCGGCTATTTAAGAAGAAGATGGGAAAGAACTTCTTGGAATATGTCGTAGAAACCAAGATCGACGAAGCGAAAAAGCTGCTTCAAGATACGGATCAAAGTATAAACGAGGTTGCGGCGGTGATCGGCTATTCCGAGCGCAATTTTATCCGTCTGTTCCAGCGTTATGTACAGATGACTCCGGGGCAATTCCGTTCTGAGCATCGCTAATTATACGAATGGAGAATGAACCGATGAAAATTAAACGGATCGAGACCTTTACGACAAGACAGTTGTCCGTAGTACGGGTAACTTCAGAAGATGGCCTACAAGGTTATGGACAAATAGCGCCTTATCACGCCAATATTTCGGCACTTGTGCTTCATCAGCAGGTAGCCCCCCATGCTTTGGGCGCTGATGCGGACGAAATTGAAGCGCTCGCGGAAAGAGTGATTAGGGAAGAACATAAGTTTCCAGGCTCTTCTATTTGCAGAGCTGTCGGCGGCTTAGATACCGCCTTGTGGGACTTGAAGGGGAAGCGTCAGGGTAAGAGCGTAAGCGAGCTGCTGGGCGGAAAGCCCGACAAAGTGAAGATTTACGGCTCCAGCATGAAGCGTAACATTTCTCCGAAGGATGAAGCGGACCGGATTCAGCGTTTAATGGAAACGCAGGGCATCGAGGCCTTCAAAATACGCATTGCCAACAACTTTGCAAGTGATGTGGATGTGTATCCGGGCCGTTCGGAGGAAGTGGTGCGGGAGGTACGGGCTGCGATTGGCGACAAAACGCAGCTTTATGTTGATGCGAACAGCGGACTCACACCGGCTAAGGCAATTGAAACCGGCAAGATGCTGGCGCAATACGGAGTGTGCCATTTTGAGGAGCCATGCCCTTATATGGAGCTGGAGTGGACCAAGCAGGTCGCCGATGCCCTGGATATTCCAGTCACTGGTGGAGAGCAGGATACAGATCTGGCCCAATTCAGACGAATGATGAAGATGCGCGCCGTGGACATCGTCCAACCGGATATATGTTATGTTGGAGGCTTGAGCCGGGCGCTGGAAGTGGCCAAAATGGCTGAAGCGGCTGGGATGATCTGCATGCCGCATGCCGCCAATTTATCAATGCTGACTGTCTTTACGATGCACATGGTCTCTGCCATTCCGAATGCAGGGAAGTACATGGAATATACCATAGAAGAGGACACTTGGACGAAAGGGCTGTTTATAGAACCGCTCATCGTGTCCGACGGTTATGTACAGGTTCCACAGGGGCCGGGTTGGGGCATCACGGTAAATCCCGATTGGCTTGAGAAGGCGGAGTATCAATGCAGTGAATACTAATGAGCGGGGGCCATCCATGCAGACACATACACATACGCATACACAGACTCAGCCAATTGCAGACGGAGAGCGAAGCCATAGCGGTTCGCGATTGTGGGCGGCTATGGTACAAAGCAAGTGGATGTACGCTCTGGCGCTGCCGGGCATCCTGTATTTTATCCTGTTCAAATTCGTTCCCTTGTGGGGGCTCTTGATTGCCTTTAAGGAGTATAATCCGTTTCAAGGCTTCTGGGGTAGCCGATGGATCGGCTTTACGAATTTTTCAGATTTGTTTTCGAGCGAAGTATTTTATCTCATGCTCAGAAATACGTTTGCCATTAATATCTTCAGTATTATTTTCATGTTTCCGCTGCCGATTGTGCTGGCCTTAATGCTCAATGAGATCCGGCATGAGGTGTTTAAGCGGATCAATCAATCCATTGTCTATTTGCCTCATTTTTTGTCATGGGTCGTTGTAGCCAGCATGTCCTTCTTCATGCTTTCCTCGGACATAGGGCTTATCAATAAGCTGATCGCGGGGATGGGCTTCGGGCCTGTATCCTTTCTGTCCAATCCGAACCTATTCTGGGGACTGCTTACCGCTCAGAGTATGTGGAAGGAAGTCGGCTGGGGGACGATTATTTTCCTCGCGGCAATGGCGGGCGTAGATCCGCAGCAGTATGAAGCCGCAGTTATCGACGGTGCATCCCGAATGAAGCAAATCTGGCATGTGACGCTGCCGGCCATTCGCCCAACAATCCTTATTCTGCTTATTTTAAGACTTGGCCATATGGCGGATGTGGGCTTCGAGCAAATTCTGCTGATGAATAATCCGTTGGTCAATTCCGTATCTCAGGTGTTCGACACGTATGCGTACACGATCGGTATATTGGGAGGCAAAATCAGCGTGGGTGTGACGGTTGGTATGTTCAAGGGAGTGGTCGGTTTAACCCTTGTGATGCTGTCCAACTACGCTGTGAAGAAGCTGGGACAAGAGGGCATTTATTAAGGAGGTAATCCCATTGAGTTTTGTGACAACCAAGAAGTTGACGGTCTTTGATTATGTGAACTACTCTTTGCTTGCCATTATTTCTATAGCGTGTATGTTCCCGTTTATTTACGTGTTCAGCGTATCGTTTACCGATCCTGCGGTGTATGTGCCTTTGAAATTTTATTTATTTCCCGAGAAATGGTCTTTAGCCGCGTACAAGTACATCCTTTCGACCAACAGCTTTCTTAACGCCTTGAAAAGCACAGTTTACGTCACCGCGATTGGAACGGTGCTCAGTATCATCACCTCGTTTACCTTCGCCTACGTGTTAACCAAAAAACATGTACCCGGCAGAAAGCTGATGCTTGGCGGCGTTGTGTTCACACTGGTCTTCAACGCGGGTATTTTACCGAACTACTTGCTAATGAAGGATATGAATCTCTTAAATTCCCATTGGTCCCTGATCTTATCCGGTCTGACCAACGCGTGGAGCTTACTAGTGATCAAAGGGTTTTTGGACTCTCTGCCCCCGGAGCTGGAGGATGCGGCACGGATTGACGGATGTTCGGACATCGGCGTATTCTGGCGGATCGTGATTCCTTTATCGATGCCTGCTATCGCGGCTTTCGTTCTGTTCTTTGCGGTTTCGTACTGGAATACGTATTTCAACGCCTTAGTTTATTTGAGTGATGCCAAAAAATGGACCTTGCAAGTACTGGTAAAATCGCTTGTCATCGATTCCGACTCTAACGGCGTCGGGGCCGGAGGCAGTGACGACAGAGTGCTTCCGCAGGAGACGATCCGCATGGCGTCTATCGTGCTGGCGATGCTGCCGATCCTGATTGTATATCCGTTTTTGCAAAAGCATTTTGCGAAAGGGGTTATGCTCGGCTCTGTAAAAGGATGAACTCCGTTCGACGGTTATTCCCGCCGCATATTTGTTCTACCAGTTGACAATGGCGAGCGAGCGCCTTATCATTGTGATGTTGCTTTGCTCTTGTTTGAATCAATAATACATTCGTATAACCCCGCGAAATACAGGGTGGGGGTCTCTACGGGAAGCCTTAACTTCCTTGCTACGAATATCGAATCGAGTTTTGACGATTCCATATTCGATGGCAAGGGAGTTTTTTTATTTCGAAACAAACGGCAAGAAAGCCAGAGGAGAGAATTATAAATGAAATACAGTTTTTTGGTTTTATTGGGCGCAGTCTGTTACGGCATTCTGTCGACGATCGTCACGACGGCGTACGGCAAAGGTTATACGCTCGGAGAAGTCGTCGGAAGTCAATTGTTGACGGGATTCTTATTGGCTTGGTCTCTCGTTCTATTCTTGAAATGGAAGGGAAAATGGAACGGAAGCGTTAATCCGGCGACTTCCGCTGCGACGACTGCCTCGAAGTTTTCGTGGAGGCATCGACTCATCCTGATGATCGCTGGTGTGCCTACGGCTGTAACAGGCTTGTTGTATTACCAATCCCTTCGATATATTCCCAATTCGCTAGCCATTCTGTTGCTATTCCAATTCACATGGATGGGGGTATTGATCAATTCAGTCGAACAGAGACGTCGTCCGAACGGCATCATGTTGATCACGCTAATAGTTCTGTTTGGAGGGACATTGCTAGCGGCCGGCATACTCGATCAAGGCTTGTCCGAGTTTAACTGGAAGGGCGTGATGTTCGGCTTCTCGTCCGCGATAAGCTACTCGCTGTTTATTCTGTTCAGCGGAAAAGCAGTGCCTTCCATGCATCCTGCATACCGAAGCGCCTGGATGATTACAGGGGGGATGCTGTTTGTCTTCCTCTTGTTCCCACCCAAATTCCTGGTCAACGTCGCGCTTTTGGAAGGACTGCTTCCGTTAGGGGGAATGCTCGGCTTGTTCGGCGCGTTCTTGCCTCCACTATTGTTCGCGATAGGGGTTCCGCGCATCGGAGGAGGCTTGACAGGCATCCTTGGTGCCGCCGAGCTGCCTGTCGCGGTTATGTTGTCATCCGTCGTTCTGCACGAGTATGTAAGCTCGCTTCAATGGGCTGGGGTCTTGTTGGTGCTGCTAGGTGTTGCGTTTCCAGAGCTGCTGAAACGAACGCGATGGGCTGGTCGCAATGATACCGTGTCCGGTTGACAGCGAAGATGACACAGCATGTTAACTGAGTTTTCGTGATTGGATATGGAACAATCTCATGATCGAAATCGGCCAGTTACGTGTATCAACCTTGTCAATATAGCGCACTCATTGATCAAATTAAGAGCCATTTGTAAGGGTTTGTAAAACGGATGATGTACGAAGAAACAACTCGCTGCCATGGGTTTAGAGCAAACGAAAGCCACGTAAGAAGTTGAAAAAGAAAAACCATCGTCAAATTTAAATGGCGATGGTTTTTTTGTTGGGAATGGGATAAAGTTCTTGTCATTTATGACATGAATTTAATTAATAAGGACAACAAGTCATTTATATAAATAGGAAATGAAGAATACTTAAGCTTTATAACTTCATCTCAATTAAAGGAGGGGGTCAACATCCGGTCTTCGCTTGGGAAAAGTATCCCCAGAAAGGAAATATGGGAAAAAGTTTCAGGTAGAGCCCATTATGTCAATGATGTAATGCTACCAGGGCTATTACATGCCAAATTGGCAGTCAGTCCGCATGCACACGCGAAAATTAAAGCGATTGATACGTCCGAAGCCATGAAAATTCCGGGAGTTAAAGCCGTCATAACCGGGCAATATGCCCCGATATTGACAGGGTCTCCACTGGCTGATCGTCCTCCAATTGCGATTGACAAAGTGAGATATTTTGGCGAGCCTGTTGCCCTTGTTGTCGCCGACGAAGTCTATATTGCCGAGATGGCAGCTCACCGGATCAAAGTGGATTACGAGCCTTTACCAGTCGTTCTTTCCCCCGAAGAAGCGTACCAGCGCGAGGCTCCACTCGTTCACGAAGAGCTTGGCACGTACAAACGCTATGAACAGGTTTACCCGGAGCCCGGAACAAACATCGCGAACCGGACAAAAATACGTAAGGGAAATATGGCGGAAGGCTGGCGAAATAGCGATCATATGATTGAAATTGAAGTTTCCTTACCCCAATCAGATCATGCTGCGATGGAAGTGCGCTGCAGTTCGGCTCAGATTATGCCTGACGGCAGAGTGATCATCCATTCTACCTCACAATCGCCCTATATCATTCGCCTAGCGCTCAGCGAAGCGTTTCAAATACCGCTTCATCAAGTGATCGTCCATACACCGCTGGTCGGCGGGAGTTTTGGCGGAAAAGCCGCAGTCCAGCTGGAGCTTCTTGCTTATTTAGCTTCTCGTGCAGTGGGGGGGAGGGCAGTGAAGCTTGTGAATTCCCGTGAGGTGGACATGATCTCATCACCGGTCCATATCGGACTGTATGCCACTATAAAGCTTGGCTGTACCTCAGAAGGTAAACTGACGGCTGCAGAAATATTGCATCTTTATGATGGTGGGGCATATTCCGATCGGGGGACTCTTATGAGCCGATCGGGAGCTATCGATTGCACAGGGCCGTATCGTATCGATAACGTTCATTGCGATTCGCTGTGCATGTATACGAACCACCCGTATTCGACTTCATTTCGTGGATTCGGTCATCCTGAACTGACGTTTGCTATGGAAAGAGCGATGGAAGTTTTGGGCAAAAAGGTGGGGATGGACCCTTTGGAATTCCGTTTTAATAATGCGATAGGTCCAGGAGATACGTCCCCGACACGCACTTTATTAGATCGAAGTAATCTGGGCGATTTGCCCATGTGCATTGCCAAGTTGAAATCGTTACTCGATTGGGATGACCGCCCTCTCCGTGAACCGGATGGAGATCTCATCAAAGCGATAGGAGTAAGCTGTTTCTGGAAAAATTCAGATACGCCGACAGATGCCGGCGCGGGAGCAGTGGTGGTATTTAATGATAACGGAAGCGTTAATCTCTTGTGCGGCGCCGTGGAAATCGGCCAGGGCACGAGGACGGCTCTGACGCAGCTGTTAGCCGAGCGGTTGCGGATGGAAGAGCGAATGATCCAGATTTCTATGGATATCAGTACCGAGAAGGATCCCTATTACTGGAAAACAGTGGCGAGCCGCAGCACATTTCTCGTCGGGAATGCGGTTCTTCTTGCCGCGGATGATGCGATCGCCCAATTAAAAAACATCACAGCAATCGTATTGCAATGCTCAACACAAGAGCTAGACGTCGGAGAGGGCCGCGTATTCGTTATCGAACATCCGGAAATCGGGATCGACATTAAGCACATCGCAAACGGCTATAGATACCCGAACGGACATACAATCGGTGGTCAAGTTATTGGGCGTGGGAGCTATGCGATGCGGAATTTAACCTTATTGGATCCTGAAACCGGTCAAGGCAATCCCGGACCGGAATGGTCGGTAGGCGCACAAGCGGTTGAGGTGGAGTTGAATTCGAAAGATTACACATACCGGATCGTTAAAGCAACAACGGTCATCGATGCCGGTAAGGTGATCAATCCGGTCATGGCCCGAAGCCAAGTTACCGGCGCTATGAGTATTGGTTTAGGTCTTGCCAGCAGAGAATCTTTCTTTTTTGATGATAGGGGCAAAGTACTGAACCCGCAATTTCGAACGTACAAATTGATTCGTTATGGAGAGCAGCCCCAGTATATCGTTGAATTCGTCGAGACGCCTCATCTAGAAGCGCCTTTTGGTTTGCGCGGTATCGGTGAGCATGGCTTGATCGGCATGCCTGCAGCACTGGCGAATAGTTTGACCAACGCCGCTGGAGCAGCGCTGAATCGTCTTCCTCTCACGCCTGAGATGATCTGGAGGACGATCCATGATTCCGTTTAATTTTGATTACTATAAACCTTCATCCATTGAGCATGCTGTGAAATGGTTTCAGCTTTTGCAGAAACAGGGAAAAAATCCGGTCTATTACGCTGGTGGGACGGAAATCATTACGTGGGCTCGCACCCATGCCATACATCCGGGTGCTGTGATCGATCTAAAGGCCATTCCAGCATGCAATGTGATGGAGCTAAACAAGGATCAGCTTGTTATCGGGGCTTGCGTTACGTTATCGGCAATATCTGCGGCGAACCTCTTCGAATTACTCAGTGAAACGGCATCGGGAGTTGCCGATCAAACGGCCCGGAATAAAATTACGCTCGGGGGCAACATTTGTGGAAAAATATATTACCGGGAAGCCGTACTCCCGCTGCTCCTGGCTAACACCCGAATGGTGATTGCAGGCATTCAAGGAATAAGAGAAGCTTCGATTCATCTGGTTTTCTCACAGCAATTGAGATTGGAAAATGGTGAGTTTCTGGTTCAGACTCGGACGGATCGAAGCTACTTATCATTGCCTTTCATTCATTACAAAAAACGGCAAATCGGAAGCATAGGCTATCCACTTGTAACCGTAGCCGCTTTGAAGAAAGAGAATCAGATACATACCGCATACAGCGGTGTCTGCTCATTCCCATTTCGATCCGCCGTAATCGATCATACATTGAACGATTCCTCGATACCATTGGCGGCGAGAATAGAAAAGGCGATCGGACAATTACCCGCACCTTTGCTGCATAATGTGGAGGGTTCCGCGCCCTATCGGGAATTCGTTCTCAAACAAACGATGGCCGACGCTGTACATTCATTGGAAAGCAGGTGAAGGATGCCGTCGCGCGAAACTATGATGTACGCAGTCGAATTCGAAGTTAACGGCGAGAAACGTGCCCTTCAAGTAAGAGCTGCGGATATACTCTTATATTCACTTCGAGACAGCCTCGGGCTTACGGGAAGTAAATCCGGCTGCGATAACGGCGACTGCGGTGCGTGTACCATATTGATAGATAACTTGCCGATGAAATCATGCTTAATGCTTACTGTAGAAGCAAATGGAACGCGGATGACAACGATCGAGGGTTTGACGAACTCTCCGGTACAACATGCTTTTGTTCGAAACCAGGCACTCCAATGCGGATACTGTACGCCCGGTTTTATTATGAATGGTGAGGGCTTACGAATCGTTAACCCTCATGCAAATGAAGAAACGATCCGAGCTTGGCTGGAATCCAATATTTGCAGGTGTACGTCCTACGAAGAAATTCATCGGGCCGTTAAGGAAGTTTTTAGCTCGAAGGAATCATAATGAAAAGTCTTGAACCATTTGTTCTGCCTTCGTATATAGCGAAAGTGGATATTGGTCGTTCATCAAATGGGCGGGGGTTTTTATTTGATGGGCGGGTTCCATGGAAGTCTCGCGATAAGCCCCCGGCTCATTCCAGCCTTGTGTCCATTGTTTAACAAGCATCGCTAACCCACTGATATGATCGGCCCATAGCTGCTGATTCTCTTTTGTAAAATTTCCATTTTCGGACCATTTCGAAAGAACTTGTATCATGTCGGCCAGATTGGCATATCCGGATCTAAGCTGTTGCATGTGCTGTGTCAGTTGGTTCATCGTAGCGCGTTTACGGGTGCCTAGCGGATTCATCCGCAAGCTTTGTTCTGCTTTATCGAGCTCAGTTGTTGTTTGATGAAGCTCCTGAAATAATGATTGCATGTTGGATTGCAACGATTGGACTTTATTTGCGGGGCAGCCATCTTGAACCCAAAGAGAAGTATTTGTGAGATGATCGACAAGATGGTCCGAGAATTGGACCATCTTTCTCTTAGCCTTATTCACCGAATCGGGCGGAAATAGAAGAATATGGATCGCCATGGCGATGGCGGCTCCAATTATCGTATCACGTATCCGATCGAGGGGATAAGTTGGCATTTTGCTTTGAAAATACATGACTAATAAAATGCTGAGCTCAACTTGCACCAAAATGGCATGATCCAACTTGAAACTGCTAACGATAAGTGCTCCAACAAGTAAGAGGAGACCGATGCTCCAACCGTCAGTTGGGATAAAAGGCGTGATCAACACGGTAAAAAGGACACCGGCTATCGTTCCTAGAACGCGCTGCCAGGCAAATTGTATGGATTTGTCGATCGATAATTGCATGGATAAAATCACTGTTAGAGGAGCTAGGTACGGATGCTTGGATCCGGCCAATTCCGCAAATTCCCATGAAAGAACAGAGGCAACCGGTATTTTCCATACAACCCCATGATTTTTGATCAGATCCGTCATCTTTTTCTGCATTTTATTCTCTCCCGAAGAGCTATGGATTAAAATCATTGTGCATATTTTTATTCAAGAATGATAAATTATACATTCTTCATCCCCGCAATAACGACAACACCTTGAAGTTTTCTGAAATATATCACACTTTACTTTGATGATCGTAAGCCGTCTAATCCTGCGGCTATACTAAGTAGTAATGACAAGACAAAGTCTGCTCCAGGAACCCCTGGAGCAGACTTTTATTTTATATAGGCCCATTTGGTTTGATCTTGGAATAGAAATGCAATCAGTGGGAAAAATAGGCGAAACTTACCATTTTGAAAGAGAGGGAACCGTGATAAAAGCCGATCCATCTCTAGACAGCAACGAAAAGTCGCTGCAAGACATGCTATCTCATAGTTCCGACTTCAAGGCGACTAACTTCCAATCCGGCGACCGCATGTATCGTCTTTTTTACTTAGATACCATGATTGAGCTTGAGGCGGTTCAGGAGCATATTATCCGTCCCATTCTTCATCAAACGAATGAATCCACCCTCCGCGGGTCTGTATCTGTTCTGGAATTTACGGAGACAGAACTGCTAATCGACGCGGTAAATGCAATCGTTGAAGGCAATACAGTACTTCAAATCGACGGAGAAGCGAAGTTTTATCTGCTTGGAACCGAGCTTAAGAAAGAACGCGCGGTGAATATACCCGTTAATGAACGAGTATTGCGCGGCTCCAACGAAGCGCTGATCGAGAACGTCAGCACGAATATTAACTTAATGCGCAAAATGATCGCGACTCCTGATCTCGTCGTGAAATATTACCGCCTCGGCCGCCGTTCGAATACAAAAGTCGCTGTACTCTATCTTCGTGATCTTGCTAACGAGGAAGTTATTCAAGAGTTTGAGCGCAGAATCGGCAGCATTGACATCGATTACATCGAAGCACCCGGATTTATCGAGGAATTAATTGAAGAGAAAAGATTCTCCCTTTTTCCTCAACTGCTCATATCCGAAAGACCAGACCGGGTAAGATCATACTTAATGAATGGAAAAATAGCAATTCTAACCGACGGTTCGCCGGATTGCATTATTCTTCCTGTCTCGTTCTGGGCGTTTTTGCAAAGCCCTGATGATTATCAAATCGGTTGGTTGCTCGGCAGTACCTTCCGCTTACTTCGGATCGTGAGCTTTATTATTGCTATCAGCTTGCCAGGTGCGTATGTAGCATTGGTCACGTTTGATCCCCGAGTGCTTCCATTTGAAATTGCGCTAACGCTTCAAAGTTCTATGCAATACGTGGCTATGCCCCCTGTACTCGAAGCGATTTTCATGTTGGTTACACTTGAAATATTACGCGAAGCCACAGTCAGGCTTGCCAGCCCAATTGGACAAACGATCGGCGTTGTCGGTGGTATTGTCATCGGTACAGTTGTTGTACAGTCGAATTTGGTTTCCACCATGATGGTCATCATCGTAGCGTTTACAGCCATTGCCTCATTTAATATTCCTTCTTACGAAATGAGCAGCGCAGCGCGATTATTATCGTATCCGTTCATCCTCATGTCGGCGATTTTTGGGCTTATCGGATTAGAACTATCTTTCCTTCTGGTGCTGGCGCATTTGGCACGCTTGCATACGATGGGAATTCCTTACTTTTATTCTGGAATGAACAAGGAAACGATCGTGGACACGCTGTTCAGAGGTCCGATTAGGAGCCTAAAAAATCGAACGAAAGAAAGTTTGGCGAAAGATAAGACGAGAATTCGAATTCAAAAGGGGAAAAACAAATGATCCATCTTGAAAAGCTTTCTTTAAATCAGCTTATTCATCTCGTTGTTTTAACCCAAGTCGGTGTTTCCGTATTATCGATTCCCTTTGCAGAATCCCGTCACTCGGGCTATGACTCATGGATATCCGTATTTATCGGGGGGGTAATCGCACAAGCGGTTATCCTCATTATTTATATTCTCAGTTCGAGGTATGCCGATCGGTCCTTACCTCAATACATATTTGCAATTGTCGGTAAGCCGATAGGCGTACTTCTAAATATCATGATTGGTATATACTGTGCTGAATCCAGTCTTATGGTCATCGTCTCTTACGCCGATGTGCTAAACAGATGGGTTTTAATCAGAACTCCATGGTTTGTGTTAATCGGCTTCTCTGTTGGGATCGCCGCGTTTATCGCCACGTCTTCGCTCAGGTCTATGGCTACAATCACACAGTCCATTTTGTTCATGTTTCTGATTTGCATATTGATTATATTTATCAGCGGCACTGGAAAAGGTGACATACGACACTTTTTTCCAATCGGCATTCATGGTATCGGTGCGATAATGAGGGATTCGATCCATGCATTTTGGGCATATGCGGGGTATGAGCTTCTTCTATACGTCTTCCCATCTTTAAGTTACCGCAAGAAGAAGGACGTCATCATCGCAATGTCGGCTGCTAACGGATTTACGACCCTCTTTTATGTACTAATAGCAATCATTGTGACGTTTAACTTCAGCGAAAGTCAGCTAAAAGAGATACCTGAGCCTATGGTTTTCATTCTCCGTCAGTTCAAATGGCCCGTCGTGCAAAGCCTGGACATTGTATTTATGACAGTTTGGCTTTCCGTCACGACCGTAACGGCCTATGTGTACTTCTTCTTGTCTGCGCGTTATTTGGCTTTCGCTTCGGGCAAAGCACGTGGAAATCATACTTACATCGTTTGGATAGTGGGAATCATTTGCTTCCTGCTCGGCTTATGGGGCTCTGACCGTCAGATGATATTTCGGTTTTCCAGCTATCATAATTTGGCCACCATCTTCGTTACTGCTATACTGCCGACACTTCTACTGCTTGTTTCACTTGGAAGAGGAAAGCGGGGCATTCAATGAAAAAAGCTGCACTAGCCATTGTGTTGCTATTGTTTTTGACCGGTTGTTGGGATCGATTGCCACTGAGAAGTCTTAATAATATTGATATTGTCGGGGTGGATTATGACGAGAAGAGCAAGAAAGTATTGTTGAATTTCGTTATAACCAAACTGAAAAGAGCGGGCCAGGGAAATGGTGAACCCATTTCGGAAACAACTCAGCTATTCGGACCGAGTGTGGTCGAAGCAGTAGGGCAAGGGCAATACAAAGACCGTGGTCCCTTCATCGGGATTAACACGCGAATCTTTTTAATAAGCGAGCGTTTTGCAGCTCATAACCCTGTTCGAGAACTGGCTTTTTTGCTCGACACTCCATATACGACAATCAACTCGCCTATCGTCGTTTTTGATGAGAAGGATTCAACATTTTTCAAACAGATCTCTGGCTCAAGAAAAGAGAATACGAAATTGCTGAATGATTTCGTGTTATCATTGGAGACTTATGGGATGATTTCCAACGTTACAATGATGCATTTTCTTTTATCTAAAGAAGATCCTTTGGAGGATTTTGCTCTGCCTCTGTTAAAACATGTAAATTCACGAATTGAATTAGACGGAGCCCTATTATTCCGCCAGAGTACCAGTACAGGGATTAAATTAAGTCAGGAACAAGTACGAACATTAATGTTATTGATAGGGGATGGTAGTTTACGGCAAAAATTGAGAGGGTTTTCTTCCAAACTTAATGATGGCAGACAACCAAGAACGGGTCACTTGAACGACATTGATTATGCGTTTTTCACAAAAAAGGTGAGCTTAAAAATCATCGTAACCCCCAATTCAAATGCGTTGCCGAATATTACCCTTAGAGTCAAGATGAACATAAATGCAACTGAGCTTGGTGAAGAAGTTCATGCTCTGAAATCCGAATACGTCAGGAACATGGAAAAAGAACTAAGCAAGCATCTCAACGAAATGGCGGTTGAGACGATAAAAAAGTTGCAAGATGCGAATTCAGACGTTCTAGGTATCGGAAAAGAACTAAAGGCATTCTATCCGGACCTATGGCGGTCATTGGAGTGGAGAACGGATTATCCTCGAATGTTGATCGAGCCCAAGTTTGAAGTTAAAATATTGAATACGGAAATCAAATGAGCGGCGACGAACAGAAAAAAGGACTGAAAACCAAACGGTTTCAGTCCTTTTTTTAACTGTGATACTGCTTTCGGCTTATGGGATACTTCGAACGTTTGAACTGCGGCTTCTCATGGAAGCTTGACTTCAAGCTCGGTTCGATAGACGGATGAGATTCCATCGGTATCTTCGAATTCGAATACGACAGAATCGGCGAAATCACCGTCATGGTCTTCCCATTTCATCTGCAAAGGCATCGGTGCGTGCCCTACCGGCATCCATCTGGCGGTTGCTTTGTACTTGCCGATTGGTATATCTTTTAGACCGGCGCCACCCGGCACGGGGCCGCCGCGCTTCTTTATCGTTTGGCCTGCGCTGCTGTCAAGCAGCGGGCCGACGGGCGTGAGCGTAAATTCATGATTCTGAGGCGGGGACGAAGATGACGAATCGGCCGGGCCACATTTTGATTGCGTTAAACTTTAGTCCAAGCATCATGGTTAATTTATTAATAAACTAAAATATATCCAACCTTATGGGAACCCGTCTTGGGAAGGGGGAAAGCAATGATATCCGTGATTTGCTGTACGAAGAGGGAGGAATTCATTGATAATATCTTTGAAAACTATTTGAAACAAAGAGTTCAAAGAAAGGAATTAATTATTATTTTGAATCATGAAAAAATGAATATAGAAAAATGGAGAGAAAAATCCAGACCCTATAAAAATATTTCAGTATATGAGATGTATAATCATACGTTAGGTGAATGCCTGAACTTTGGGGTTAGATTGAGCAAGTATGATACTTTCGCGAAGTTAGATGATGACGATTACTATTCGCCCAATTATCTAAAGAATCAGATCCATGCGATGAGAAAGTGGAATGCGGATATCGTATGTAAAAAAACTGTTTACATGTACTTTAAAGATAAAGATAAGTTTGCCTTGCATTTGGCTTATGATAATAGAAATACTTTTTTAAACCAACCTCCTTGGGGAGTGAAGGGATCCACGTTAGTCATTAAGAAAAGTGTATGGCAAATAGTGAAATTCCTAGATGTTAACATAAGCGAGGACTTTGAATTTTTAAAAAAATGCAAAAGTCATAACTATAAGATATTTATTACGAATGAACATGACTATATTTGCCTGCGGCGGTCCGAGAATAATCATACTTGGAAAATAAGCAATCAATTATTACTCGAGCATTCTAAAGCGAAAAGTAAAAGCTTTGGTCCTCCTAAGAGATTCATCGCAAGTAAAAACAAGATCGCAGTTAAGGCTGGTAAAATGTTTCATCATTTAAGAACTCCGAGTAAGCACATCGCGTTAACTTTTGATGACGGTCCAGACCCGAGACATACGCCATTGATCTTAGACTTATTGAAACAATTTGGCGCGAAGGCAACCTTTTTTGTGGTAGGCAAGCAGGTTGCAAAATATCCTGAACTTGCACAAAGAATCGTTGCGGAAGGTCATGATATCGGCAATCACACTTACCATCATCCGAATTTGGCACAATTGAGTCCTAGTCAAATCTATCAAGAATTACTGGATACAGAGCAATTAATCCAACGTACAACCGGTAAAAAAACTCGCATTTTTCGCCCGCCATATTTATCCAAAAATAATCAAGTGCTGCAGATTGTAAATGAATTAGGGTATAAGACCATTATGTGCTCTGTCGATACTTTTGATTATAACCCGGTTGGCGTGAACGATATCATGAAAACGGTGATGTCTGCTTGTAATAAGGGGGAAATTGTTTTGCTCCACGATTCTGGCGGAGATCGGAGTCAAACGGTGAAAGCAGTCGGCATTATTCTTGAAAACCTTCAACATATAGGGTACCAATGTGTCAGCGTCTCCGAGTTGCTGGATATTCATAAGAAGTCTACGTGAATTTTAAAAAAGGCTCATCCTATTACTTTATGATGGGAAGCGCTTTTTTTATTTTGAAAATGCACATTGACTTGAAATAACCAAAAAAATCCCGCTTTTTCGGCGGGATTAGCTTCTTTATTGGATTCGGTTCACTTTTCGGTATTATTTTTCTTTATTATTTTCTTTAATTCCTTAATAATTAACCAACCCGATTTCGTAACCTTAAACACGGGCTCATATTCATTTCCCCAATCTTTTAGGACTTTTGTATAAACATAGCGCATCACCGTTTCAAACTTTTTGATATTTTCACGTTTGGTAATGTTGTTACTGTGTTTTCTAAGATTATAGAGATTCTTATCAACCCAGTGAAATCGACTAATGGCAATAAGCCTTAAGAGGAGGTTGCGATCTTCAGCATATCGTCCTTCATAAGGATCATCAGTTTTAAAGCCGCCAACTTGGCGCACGGTCACTGTACGGAAGAAACGGGGATAGAACATCTGATTATACAGGAGTAAATCATATTTATCTTGGAAAGATCGATGCTTCTGTACATGAATTTTCTTGAGTTCTCCATTTTTCTCTTGCCAAACCTTCGTGTTTCCATAGATGAGTGATGTGCTTTCAGGCTGTTTCTTCATTTCCTTCAGAAGCACTTCTAATGTATTCGGTATAATCCAATCATCGGAATCTACGATTACGAAGTAGGGAGTTCTAATCATATTTAAAGCTGTTTGTAAGGCCTTTGCGATTCCTTGATTACGAGGCAGTGTGACAAGTTGAATCCGTTTATCACTGCGAAATGGTTTGATAACTTGAACGCTGTTATCCGTTGAACCATCGTCGATAACAATCATCTTCCAGTCTTTATAAGTTTGTTCTTGTACACTTTTGATGGCGTTCTCTATATATTTTTCTCGATTATAAACAGGAATGACGACAGTCACTTCTGCTTTTTGCATGAAGGATTCATCCTTTCTTTGCGAGTCTTCATAACCAGATCAGGATGTGTTAGTTGATTCGCTTAACTCCTTCTTTCTTAGGTTTTAGTTTTTTGATATATAACCAGCCATCTTCTGCTATGGCAAAAACCGGCTCATATTCGTCTCCCCATTGCTTTAATATCTTGGTGAATATATATTTCTTAGCTTCCTTAAAATACTTTCGGTTTTCACGACGAGTGGTGTTGCCTTCATGGGTGAGAACATTATAAAGAGTCTTATCAATCCAATGAAAATTGCTTATGCCAATTAGCTTTAGCAGCAGGTAGCGGTCTTCATCAAAACGTCCCCCATGTGGATCATCATTCGCAAACCCGCCAACTCGTCTTACCGTAGCTGTACGCATACAACGGGGATAAATCGCAGGACCATAACGAAGGAAATCATATTTATCTTGAAAGGAGCGGTTTTTAAGAAGATAGACTTTACTTGTTTTGTCAACACGTTCTTTCCAGACGTTGGAGTTCGCGCAAATAAGTGAGGTTGTTTCTGGTTGTTTGTCCATCTCTTTGACTAGTACTTTTAAAGTGTCAGGTTCGAACCAATCATCAGAATCTAGAATGACAAAATAGGGGGTCTGTATCTCCTTTAATGCCGATTGCAAAGCTTTTCCCGTTCCGCGATTTTTTTCATATTGAATATGCCGAATTCGTTTTTCGTCTGTGAATCGTTTAATAATTTCACCTGTTTTATCCGTAGAGCCATCATTGATAATAATCATTTGCCATTGTGTATAGGTTTGTTTCAAAACACTGTTGAGCGCCTTTTCGATATATTTTTCTCGATTATAGACAGGGATGACGACGGTTATTTGACTCGTACTCATCGATATCATTTCCCTTCTTGTGGTCAATTCCTTGAAAAAATCTGCTCGTTTCTAGTCTTATATGCATGTTCATCTTCACTTCAGAGTTTTGTCTAAAGTGTAGCCAGTATCTATCATGAATAGAGATAAAGTTGCCAATAGCATCAATGGCGATTAAACCTACTAGCAGTAGAAAACTATTGCTTTATTATATGAGGAGATTATGCCTCCCGAACCGTGGCAGTCGTGCAATTTTTCGAAACAAAGAACCTCGGAATAGCAGTCGGCATATGCATGCTACACAAAAAAAAGAAAGACAGGGACGAATTCTCGCCGAACTCGGATTCAATTCATTCATTAAAAAGGTCGAATAGAATCATAATGATTCTGTTCGACTTTTTTCTAAGTAAATCCCTTTGCATGTACATACAAGTTGAGCGAATGATATAATATCAGCATGTACAATATTTACTCGTATGGAGTGAATATTCCTATGGATAAGATGATCTCCCCAAGCACATTATTCTTAATAAGAAACTAAAGCCTGGACAGACATTCAAGCCTGAGCTAATCATCCGCGACTCAACAGCCCTCTAACAGGAGCATTTTATAAAAAAGGTGTGGCTAAACTTGTACGTACAAGTTATAATGAAGCTAGTCGTATGAAAGGTTCCCCAGGACACAAGAGTGGGGGCGAGCTATTTTAGCATAAGGAGTGTGTCGTTCTTGCTAGAAGATTTGAAACAAGCTGTTTTGGAAGCGAACTTGGAACTGCCTAAATATGGCCTCGTTACTTTCACTTGGGGAAATGTAAGCGGTATCGATCGCGCCTCTGGACTCGTCGTTATTAAGCCAAGCGGTGTACCTTACGAAGCACTTAAACGGGATGATATGGTTGTCGTAGACCTGGAAGGTCATATTGTGGAAGGCCGACTGAAGCCATCGTCCGATACGCCGACGCACCTCGTGCTGTACAAGGCGTTTGGGACGATCGGCGGGATCGTCCATACCCATTCTCCGTGGGCGACTAGCTGGGCGCAGGCGGGGCGCGCCATACCGGCGCTAGGCACGACGCATGCCGACTATTATTATGGTACGATTCCGTGTACACGAGATATGACTGAGGAGGAAATTAAAGGCGCGTACGAACTGGAAACTGGCAATGTTATTGCCGAGACGTTCCGTGGGCTAGACCCGACAATGGTACCAGGTGTGCTTGTAAAGAGCCATGCTCCTTTCAATTGGGGTAAGGATCCGCACGATGCCGTCCATAATGCAGTCGTATTAGAGGAAGTGGCAAAAATCGCCTTACATACGCTTCAGTTGCAATCGGGCATCGATTCCATGGATCAGGCATTGCTCGATAAGCATTTCCTGCGTAAGCATGGAAAGAATGCTTATTACGGTCAAATTGGAAATGATAATGGTACTACCGCAGATTTGTCTCGGCATTAACCGAAGGCTATAAGATCGGCGTCGATCTGACTGGCTACAGCATGCTAATTTCTTAGGCGTTCACAACGTCAGAAGATGGCTAGATTTAGATTGATACAAAATGTATCTAAATTGCTATTCATTTATAATTATTAGTCATGATCTTCAGGAGGGATTTCAATGTTCGATATGACAAAACACCAATTCTGGTTTGTAACCGGCAGCCAACACTTGTACGGACCTGAGACGATTGAAGAAGTTGCTTCCCATTCTCAGGAAATGGTCGCTGGTCTTAATGCAAGCGGTAATCTGCCTTGTTCCGTCGTATTCAAGCCGGTGCTCACGACACCAGACGACATTCGCCGTCTATGTATCGAGGCCAATTCAGATGAATCCTGTGCCGGTCTGATCACTTGGATGCATACGTTTTCACCCGCAAAAATGTGGATTGCAGGCCTGAGCGAACTGCGTAAGCCGCTTCTGCACCTGCATACGCAGTACAATCGCGACATTCCGTGGGACAGCATCGATATGGACTTCATGAATACGAACCAAGCAGCGCACGGCGACCGCGAGTACGGTTTTATCGGTGCCCGCATGGGCCTGTCCCGCAAAATCGTTGTTGGCTACTGGGCACACACCGACGTACAAAACCGTATCGGCTCTTGGATGCGCACGGCTGTCGCTTTGCAGGAAGGACGCCGTTTAAAGGTAGCTCGTTTTGGTGATAACATGCGCCAAGTTGCTGTAACCGAAGGCGATAAAGTGGAAGCGCAAATCAAGTTCGGCTGGTCGATTAACGGCTATGGCGTCGGGGATTTGGTGGCACGGGTGAATGATGTGTCGGAAGCTGAAATCAATGCCTTGATGGATGAGTATGATACGCTTTACGACATTGCACCTGAAGGTCGCCAGTCCGGAGCTGTGCGTGACGCGATTCGTTATCAGGCTCGCATTGAGCTTGGACTCAAGGCGTTCCTGGTTGAGGGCGGCTTTGGAGCATTCACCACTTCGTTCGAAGATCTCCATGGTTTGCAGCAGCTACCGGGCCTCGCTGTACAGCGTCTCATGGGCGCAGGTTACGGCTTTGGCGGCGAAGGCGACTGGAAGACGTCGGCGTTTACCCGCATTATGAAGTTGATTGCAGGGAACGAAGGTACGTCGTTTATGGAAGATTATACCTATCACTTTGAACCAGGCCGCGAGCTGGTGCTTGGCTCACATATGCTGGAGATTTGTCCAACGATAGCAGCTAACAAGGCGCGGATCGAAGTGCATCCGCTAGGCATCGGCGGCAAAGCCGACCCAGCCCGTCTCGTGTTCGACGGTCAAGCTGGTCCTGCGCTCAACGCTACTGTCATTGATCTGGGCAATCGCTTCCGCTTGCTCATCAATACGGTTGACGCCGTTTCGGCGCCTCAACCGATGCCGAAGCTGCCGGTTGCCCGCGTTCTATGGCAAGCGCATCCTTCCCTTCAGGAGTCGGCTGAGGCTTGGATCCTGTCCGGTGGCGCGCACCATACGGTGTTCTCCAATAAAGTATCGGTGGAGCAACTGATCGATTGGGCCGATATGGTCGGCATCGAATATGTGCTCATCGACCGTAACACGAATGTGCAGCAGTTGCGTCGTGAGCTGCAGTGGAGCGATATCGCCTGGAAGCTGAGATAAGCGAAGATATTGGGAAAACGGCCCTTCTCTCATTTTAGATGGGGGCGGGGCCGTACCTCTTACACCATAAATGATGGAGGGACATTACATGCGTATTGATGGTAGAGATGCCATTCAGAATGGCAAGACCGTACTTGGTATTGAGCTTGGTTCTACCCGAATCAAAGCGGTTCTCATTGGCGAAGATCACTTGCCCCTTGCAGCTGGAAGCCATGATTGGGAGAACAGCTATGTAAACCACATTTGGACCTACAGCTTGGAAGATATTTGGAAAGGTGTGCAGATCAGCTATCAAAAGATGGCCGCAGAGGTGAAGGAGCTGTACGGTGTATCTTTACAAACCATCGGAGCCATTGGCTTCAGCGGTATGATGCACGGCTATATGGCATTTAATAAGGATGGCGAACTGCTGGTTCCATTCCGTACGTGGCGGAACAATATTACTGAACAGGCTTCCAAGGTACTTACGGAATTGTTCCAATATCAAATTCCCCAACGATGGAGCATAGCTCATCTCTATCAAGCCATTTTGAATCAGGAAGAGCATATTGCTCGTATTCATTTCCAAACAACCTTGGCTGGCTATATCCATTGGAAACTAACTGGGCAAAAGGTGCTGGGCGTTGGGGAAGCATCCGGTGTATTCCCGATTGATTTGGATTCGAAAAGCTACAACGCCACCATGATCAATCAATTCAATGAATTGATTGCATCCCAAGACTTACCGTGGAAATTAGAAGATATTTTGCCCCGAGTTTTAGTAGCAGGTGAAAGCGCTTGCGTACTCACGGAGGAAGGTGCCAAGCTTTTGGACGTGACCGGTGAGCTGAAAGCCGGTATTCCGCTCTGTCCACCGGAGGGAGATGCTGGAACCGGCATGGTTGCAACGAACAGTGTGGCTAAGCGTACGGGTAACGTATCTGCCGGAACATCCGTTTTTGCGATGGTTGTACTCGAAAAAGAACTGTCCAAAGTGTATACCGAGATCGACCTCGTCACTACGCCTACCGGCAATCTGGTTGCCATGGCGCATTCCAATAATTGCTCGTCCGACCTAAATGCATGGATAGGTCTGTTTGACGAGTTTGCCAAAGTCATGGGCCTTGATGCAAGTGCCAACCAATTATATGGCACACTGTTTAACTTGGCGCTTCAAGGGGATCCGGACTGCGGCGGTCTATTGGCCTACGGCTACCTCTCAGGGGAGCACATGACTCATTTCGAAGAAGGCCGTCCATTGTTTGTACGGTCATCGAATAGTAACTTTAATTTAGCCAATTTCATGAGGGTTCATTTGTTTACAGCACTGGGTGCGCTAAAAATTGGAATGGATATCCTGCTCAAACAAGAAGGCGTTCAACTGGATGAAATCTTGGGTCATGGCGGCTTTTTCAAGACCGAAGGTGTCGGGCAGCGTATAATGGCTGCTGCTTTGAACGTTCCGGTTTCAGTTATGGAAACTGCCGGGGAAGGCGGAGCATGGGGAATCGCATTATTAGCCTCCTACATGATCAACAAGGCAGAGGACGAAACATTAGAGGACTATTTGAGTCAGAAGGTATTCGCAGATAAAGTGGGCAAGACAATTTCTCCTCAACTCAAGGACGTGGAAGGTTTCGAAGCGTTCATGTCAAGGTATGTTAAGGGACTTGCAATTGAGAAAGCAGCTGTCGAGCATCTCCAGTGACAACCATGATTTGCCGAGCGATTCGGCGGAAGTATTTGGCTATGAATGAAGCCCTTTCCCCGAATGACATTTCAGCATTTTAATGCATAATGAGATATTTAGTAATTCTTGGACTTCAGTTGTAAGGTTACGGACCTTCCGCGGCAGATCGCTGAACTTCCTCAAATACGTTGCTTAATGACTACTTCACGAGGCTGCCTTTTGAAATTAAGGGGCATGTTGCAGGAAAGCGGGCACTTCCATATTGACCAAGGATTTATCGACAGGTAGGGGCCTTAATCATGACAAATTCGTTTTGCTTATGGATAAAACAACATCTCCATAGCAATAATAGTGGGAAAACGTGGGTTTTTCGTATTTCTTCAGCCCGCAACTCGAAGAACGAAGGGGCATTGGTCACACCTTGAACGAATCCCTAGAGATAATAATAAGAACGATCCTTGCCTATTTATGGCTATGGTTGTATACGAAGTTGATCGGCATGCGCCTGATTGCGCAGAACTCATACCATTTGTTCGTGCTTACGATGATGATCGGGACGATCGGCGGTAATATGGCATTCAATCTCAAGATCAGCTTGATGAATTTCATCTTGAGCATGTTCGTCATCAGTGTAATCGGGTATGCGTTGATGAGAATATCGTTGAACAGCAAGAAGGTCGACGCCGCTATTTCAGGAGAGCCGATAGTGATTATTAAGGACGGCGAACTGTTGCAGGAGCAGATGAAGAAGTACAAATACTCGATGGAAGCATTAAAGCAAGGCCTGAGAGGGAAGGATATTTTCGAAATCGAGCAGGTCGAGTTCGCAGTCCTGGAACTAAACGGAACGCTTTCGGTACTCAAGAAAAGGAAATACCGAAACGTCACTTGGCAGGATCTTGAAAAAATAATGAAATAGCCGTTGTATGGAGTCAGAACATAAATGAAACTGTTATGGCCAGTCCCCTCGCCTTTTCCGGCAGGGGACTGTTTTAATTTTTTGAATCGACAAAGTCCTTGGTAATGGATGAGTGTCATGACCCAGGCATGACCTCTATTGAGCTTTACTCTGTAATCATCGTACATATGAAGCGCAATAGAAAACACTTCTTGGAGTGGTTTAAATCTGGTATATAATGGTTGCTGAAAATTAAAGGATTTCTATTTTTTTGTAAAGAATTATTAACACTAAATTTGTTTCAGAAATGGAAAATAAGGAAGCGTTTAAAAGGATGTCACTTCGCCGAAGATTCATGCTCTATGTTGGAATTGCCTTCTTGATATTGGTAGGAATTCTGTACTTCATTTCGGATAGAACGATGCTTCGCAATTACAACATGATGGAGAAGCAGTATTCCATTGAGGGATTGAAAAGGGCTGTGCTTGCCTTCTCTGACGAATATACAAACCTCGGGGCTATGACAATTAATTATTCAGGATGGGACGATACCTATCATTTTATGGAAAGGGAATCCATCCCCGACCCCAATGATCCCTATTTTTTGAATAATTATGCAGACTCGCTTTTTTCCTCGAGTCGGCTTAACTATGTGCTATTGTTGAATAATCAGAAGCAAATTTATTATGCGAAGGGATATGATTACATTCATAAGTGGCGTATGCCATTTCCGGATTCCTATATAGAAGCCTTACAGACTCAATATGCTTCGTTCCTGGTCCATACGCAGAGCACCTCCCGCAAAGAGGGCTTAGTGGTGATCGAAAATAAGCCTATGATTGCTGCTTCATATCCAATCTTAACAAGTAATAATTTAGGCCCCATTCATGGGACTCTGCTTTTTGCCCGATTTCTGGACGATAATTTTATTGAATATATATCTAAGAAAGCGGACATTCCGCTAAACTACGAGGTCGTGGACGCAAATTTTGCAATTCCCCCATCAAGCTCCACCATGAGTATCCGTCAGAATACGAGCATTCCATACTGGATGGTGAATGAGGGGGATGTAATCAAGAGCTATGCGTTAATTCGTGACATCAATCAAAAGCCAGCTGTATTGCTGGAATATATAATCCCTCGAGATATTTCTAAGCAAGGGCGAAAGAATACACAGCTTTTTATCATTTTCCTTATCCTATCTGGAATAGCAATCTCTTTAATTGCGATATCGCTCCTGGAGAGAACTATATTCACTAGATTGAATCGTGTCATTGCAGGAATGAAAGAAATTGAAAAAGCCAAGGATTTCTCAATTCGAATTCCGGTGACGGGAAATGATGAAATTACACAGCTTGAGAAATCCCTGAATCATATGATGTCTTCCCTGGACTATGCGCAAGCAGAGATTCATTATCAAGCTCATCATGATACATTAACGGGATTGGCGAACCGCAAAGCTTTCTACCTTCAGCTCGAACGTATGATTGAAACCTGTAAGAAAACGGCAGAGCGAATTGCTGTCTTATTCATTGATTTGGATGGCTTTAAAACGATCAATGACACGCTGGGGCATCATGCAGGAGATTTGCTTTTGCTTGAGGTTACGCAGCGATTGAAAGCTTGCGTCAAAGAAACCGAAATGGTATGCCGGCTGGGCGGGGATGAGTTTTGTATTATTGCTGATTCCCCACACATCGAGAAGCTGGCGATTTGCTTGAAGGATCATCTGCATACACCCTTCGACATACAAGGCAATCCTGTTGTAATCTCAGCTAGCATCGGGATTAGTCTATATCCCGATCATGGGACCACAGCGGAGCAATTACTGCATAAATCCGATACAGCCATGCTGGATGTGAAGGAATCCGGGAAAAATAATTATCAATGGTACACGCCGGCCATCGAAACGGCACGAACCCGCCGTTCATTGATTGAGCGATTGCTAAAAAGCGCATTGGATCAAGGAGAATTCCGACTCGTCTACCAACCGAAATGGGAGCTAAGGCGAAACGAAGTGACTGGGGTAGAGGCGTTGATTCGCTGGAATAATGCGATTCTAGGCGATGTGTCGCCAGCGGAATTTATCCCGATTGTAGAGTCTTCTGGGATGATTCATGAAGTTGGCGAATGGATTATGCACGAGGTTTGCCGTCAGTTCAAGATATGGCAGAAAGAAAATCTTTCGATCCGTGTAGCCATTAATATATCCGGAGCTCAACTGCTTCATCCCCAATTTTTGGATCATATCCAAAAGGTGTTTGAAGAAGAGAAGGTAGAGCCGTTCCATTTTGAACTGGAGGTCACGGAGAGTGTCGCTATCGAAAAGGTAGAACGAGTAATCGATGTGTTTTGCAGACTAAGATCTGCGGGCTTTCTCATTTCTCTGGATGACTTTGGAGCGGGATATTCCTCGATGAAATATTTAAGCCAGCTGCCTGTGCAATGCATGAAATTGGATAAAACGTTGATTGATCATGTAAGCTATGATGAACGCAGTCAAGTGATCGTATCCACGCTCATCCAAATGTCGCATCAACTAGGATTGACAGTCATCGCTGAGGGTGTCGAGCTGCAGGAACAGCTCCAACAGCTGCAAGCCTACAACTGTGATCAGATTCAGGGCTATCTAATCAGCAGACCGCTAGCGGCGGATGATTTGATGACGAGGCTGGCTGAAATACGAAGTGGAAGCAAATAACAAGACATGTCTTATGGTATGATATGAAATTCTCCCGACTCTTATAATTTGAGTTCGGGATTTTTTGCATCTAGGACAAGGGCTTTTTCCTATTTTCGGAAGCACAAATAAGAAGCCATGTAATCATTTTTTTGAAGCGTCTGTAAAATGGGGAATGGAACTGGATCCCCTATGCTCCTCAATGGCCTTTTCTCGCTGATGATAAACTGGATGGCCTAACGGAAAAATACCAAACACAGAATCGACGGGACATCATAAAGGTCACCATTAGCGTGATCCATGTCCAGTACCAATTCCAATGTACATATCTAATCAGCTCCGTATACTTTTCGATCACTACCTCCATTACGGTCATTACCGTACAGTATAGGATGTAATAGCCTCCTCGAAAGAGCAAGCTTCGTTTAGCCGGATAGTAAGCATTGAACATTCCGCATACCGCCGGGTATGCCATAAATTCAAACGTGAAGCTGGACCTATTGACATCCGAAAAGAAACGCACGGGATATTCGATCCAGCCACGTTCGACTACAATTAGTCCCACGACCCAAGTCACCATTTGTTTAAAAAAGAAGACGATTTGCGACACGCATCTTTTGTCACGCGGCACGAAAATCAACATCAAGACGGAAATAACCCACACGCCGTACAATATTGTATATTCCCATTTCATGAGAATTCCCCTAACTTATTAAATCGTTTCAGAAACCATTCACTGTATAAATCGGCGAGTATAAAGGTTACCAAAAAATCAAGCCATGACCAGTACCATGCATATCGATCATAGCTGATCAGGTGCGTAAAGTTAACGAGAAAAAGGTCGATCCCCGTAAGACAGGTTACCCAGAGCATTAATGCTGAAATCTTAAAAAGAGTACCCCTAGCTTTAGGTTTATTAATGAAATATAAACCGCAAGCGTAGGGATACATGAAAAACTCTGATGTTACCAGCAGATCTGTGGCTTTAGGAAACTCTCTGACCGGAAACGAAATCAACCCGAACTGCACTTGCATCATGGAATCGAACCATGTTAAGCATTGACAAGCCAGGAATGCTACAAAGGCTTCACGTCGTTTGGCTGCTGGTATAAAGAAAAGAATTGTAATTCCTAGAATCCATATTACCGCAAGTGTCGCACGATCGACGTTCATTAGATACCTCAGCAAATGTTTCCATTAGTTTACCCAAAACATTTGGGAATTATTTGGGTCCGGACGCCTGTCTAGGCTCAAAAAACTTCGACTGAATTTATGATGTCCCCTGTTCATCCCGAATTTTCCGGTATTCCTTAGGAGTAATTTTTCGATGCTTCTTAAAGGATTGAATAAAGTGATTGACATGATTAAAACCAACTTTTGCAGCTATTTCATTAATTGTAAACACGGTCGTACCTAATAACTCACAGCTCCTTTTGATCCGATATTTAATCAAGTAATCGTAAGGCGTCATTTGGATGCTTTTTTTAAAGCTGCGAGTGCATTCCGAAATACTAAGATGGGCAACGTCTGCGATTTCCTTCAAAGCAATCGGGTTCATATAGTTTTGATGTATAAAGCTAAGCATGAGTTGTAATCGTTCTTGCTGAAGCCTGTTCTGTTTAGAGGCTTCCTCGGAGGATAGCGAAATGTTGGCTATTAGAAGCAACCATAACTGAACCGTGTGGATGGAGATCTCATACTGCCATTTCCATGTTTCTTTCCTTTCGAATTTCTTTTTCATCTCCCACAGAATGTGCAGGATTTGCTTTTGCCACTCCAAGTCTCCTTCGATTAGCAAGGCAAAGAGAGAGGAATTCGTATAAGGATGAACATGTTTTTTTTCCATGGAGCTATTTGAATAGAAGGCGAGCAATTTCTCAGGAAAATTAAAGCTCACGTATTCTCCGTCATGGGTAAGGTACGTAACGATGTGCAAAACACTTTTATTGATAAAGATGGCTTGGCCTGCTCCTAAAAAGTAATCCATTCCGTTAATTCGTATATTAAGTTTTCCTTTCGTCACTAAGGTCATTTGTAACTCTTCGTGCCAATGAAGATCGTTAACTCCTCGTCCTTCCGGAATGGAACCCCGATTCGTATGCGTGTACATGATATAAGGGAAGTCTTCATCTGGGTACTGAATAGCTTCAAAAAATTGTTTTTTCAAACGTCATTCTCCTTTTATGACGATATTTCAATATAAAATAGTGAAATACTTGCACTAAATCATCTGAATGAATGATATTATTATATCCAGATTCGGCATCACTTTACCAATCTGTGCACAGGTAATCGTCGAACGACTGGGAGGAACTATGGTTAAATTAAGTAAAGCAATTTTGCCTTCACATCCTTATTTTCTGTTGTTTGTCAGTATTCTTTCCGTTTCGATCTCCTCGATTCTGATTAAGCTTTCGGATACGCCAACTTCTGTGGCAGGGATGTACAGATTGTTATTTTCCGTCATCATTATGTTTGCTTTTGTCCCATGGAGATTAATGGTCCGCACTTCCTTGCATATGCGAATAAAAGACTGGGGCATCGTTGGGGGAGCCGGATTATTACTAGGCATGCATTTTTTATTCTGGATGGAATCCTTGGTGTACACCTCCGTGGCTAGCTCCATGGTTATTTTGTCGTTGCAACCGTTGTTCGTTATGATCGGCTCCTACTATTTTTTCAAAGAAAAGACGAATTGGTTATCCATAGTTTGCTTAATAGGGGCGCTAGTCGGTACCATTTGCATAGCATGGGGGGACATTGGCGTTTCGAACAAAGCGTTAGTTGGAGACAGCTTATCTTTACTAGGTACGCTCTTCGTTTCTGCCTATTTCTTGGTCGGGCAAAAGGTAAGTGGCAAAATCGATGCAAATGTGTACAGCATCATTGTTTTTTTTATCGGCGGAATCGTTATGCTCATCTATAGTGTGATAAACAACAGCTCTTTGGTGAAATACGACCCTTCGGATTGGATTTATTTCTTGCTGCTTGCGATCATCCCGACAATTTTCGGACAGTACATCTTTAATCGATTATTGCGATCAATCGGGGCGACCTCCGTCTCGGTAGGCATCATCGGAGAACCCATACTCGCTACTATGCTAGCCTATTTCTTATTAGGAGAAACGATTTCTGTACTTCAGTTCATAGGTGGGCTAGTAACGCTAATCGGAATGGGAATGTACTTTTGGTCAAAGGCTTTTATGAGGGGGCGGAAAGTTAGCAACTATTGATGATTTAGCGGGATTCAAATCAGATGTATGAGTTCTAGGGGGAATCCTGGGAAAGGGAGATGTTGTTCTCTTGAAACCGGATTTTGAAATATCTAATGGTACGCCTATCGAGTGAAAGTGGGAGGTTTTTTTGGATTTTAATTTTGCTGATAATCTGCCGTCAGTATAATCTGACAGTATGAGGGGAAAATCAGAAGGAAAACATAGACAGGAAGGGAGGATAAGTAACATTGGTAGCCGTCATTTTTCTAATGTTTGCTTGGTTCTGTATCCTCGTCCAGTTTACTCTCTCGAATAAATTGCCGCTGATTGTCAACTTCCTTTTGTTTATGGCAATTGAAATTATTCTAACAAACAAACTAACCATTATCGGTTTCGATTTAGAGCTATTTCGAATCAATACGAATAGCATCCCTCACTTTCTGTCCTTGATCCTACACAATGACTTTACCGTTACGTTTGTTCTCCTTACCTATGCCAACGTATTCCTAACTACCTCAAAAGCCAGTGTCCGCTGGGGAATATCGATGTATACATTTCTCTTCCAGATATTCATCGGATCGATGCTTCGATGGAACAACGTACTTAATGATAATGGCTGGAACTTCTTTATGGAATCGTCCATGATCTTAATTGTAATGATATGTACTTTACTTTTAGGGCGTCTTTTTCTTCAGATGGCATCTAAGGAAGGCTGGATACGTTGATGGAAAATATCATTTATGACAATCATTTTAATGCGAATGAGTGGTTTGTCATCGGAATCATTGTGCTTGGACTGGTGCCTATTTGGTTGTTTCCTCGTCCATTCTCACCTTCTCAAATAACCTTTAATATGCTTATTGGCATCACTTTCGCACTCATTTTTGATCATACAATCGCAGTACCACCATTTGACCTCTATGATACAGGAAATCAATCGAAATTTGAGCTATTTGACTTGTTTTCGTATATCATGTATGGACCATACGGGTATTGGTTTATTTATTGGTATGAACGCGCAAGGATGTACGAATTTATGACCATCGTTTATATTCTTGTATGGGCAGGAATGGCAATCGGGCTAGAATGGATGGGTGTAAAGACTGGAGAATTCCATTATAAGCACGGCTATCAATTGATGTATTCCTGTCCTATTTACTTGTTGCTAATGAGTATTCATCTGAAAATGTATCGTATGGCGTTCGCACCTGATCGGTGGAAAAGGAAATAAAGGTAATTGGTGAAGGTTGCTTGTATGTGTGGGAGAATTCATCCGAGCTTGCCGATAATTGTTCCGTTGCGGCTGAGGTTTCTTGAAGAGCGGCTACCTCTTGAATAAACTGATGAATTTCCCGGAAAGATTCATTCGTAGCTGTAACAAGTTGAACACCCTCCAGCAGCTCCGTTTTGGATTTATTCATCGAATCCACAAGGTGTGATGTATCCGATTGAATGAGTGTAATAATATCTGAAATATTTTTCGCCGAATCCGCAGACTGTTCAGCCAGCTTGCGAACTTCTCCGGCCACTACTGCTAAGCCGCGGCCTCCTCGCTAGGATTCAGCCCAAGCGCTGATTTTCCATTACTTTACTGCTTTAGTGGAGACATTAAGATATAATAAAACTATCGAACAGCATGCAGATAGTCCTGACCGAATACAACTGTTGTAATTTGGAGTGCAGCTTGAAAAATAAAGGAGGCTGTATGGATGAATGTCAGTTTAAACTGGGTTTCAGCAGGCGATTTGGAAGCGCTTAAGCAAGTCGGAAAAAAAGTTATACGTGGAGGTATCGCTGTCTTTTATCATGAAGACCAAGTATACGCGGTGGACAACCGTTGCCCGCATTTGGGCTTTCCACTGCATTTGGGGAGCCTATGCGACGGAATTTTAACGTGCCATTGGCATCATGCCCGTTTTGATGTGTGTAGTGGCGGTACGCTTGATCCTTGGGCGGATGATGTCCCTTCGTATGAAGTGCGGGTCGACGACGGCGAAGTATGGGTAAATCCGGTTTCCAGAAGAGTCGAAGGGGTGGAAAGATACAAGCATAGGCTGAAAGAAGGGCTCGAGCAAAATATCGGCATCGTCATTGCAAAAGCGGTCGTCGGACTGATCGAAGCAGGAGTACCGGAGCGGGACATCGCCCGCGTTGGCATCGAATTCGGCACGACATATGGAACCGGCTGGAACGCAGGACTTACGATTCTTACGGCGATGGCACAAAGTGTGGACTTACTGGACAAGAACGGCAAGATCCTAGCTTTGTACCAAGGCCTTGTCCATGTCGCGAGGGGAAGTTCGGGTAGAGGAACCCGCCACTTACTGTCAGCACTGCCGTCCGCGGACGTGCCGTTCGAACGGTTGACCGAGTGGTATCGCAATTGTATAGAAGTGAGGGATACTCAGGGAGCTGAGAAAGTGCTGGTTACGGCTATTTCAAAGGGCATAGATACGAAACAACTGTCGGATATGATGCTTATCGCAGCAACAGATCATTTCTACTTGGACGGCGGCCATGTGTTTGATTTCCACAGCAAAGCGTTTGAAGCGCTGGAGTGGGCGGAATTGTCGCAAAAGGAGCGGATTTTAACTTCGCTCGTACCGATGATGGCTCGCCCGACAAGGAGTGAGGAGCTGCACCAATGGCAAGCGCCCCTAAATCTTGTAGAACCTATCAAACAAGCAATCAACGAGCTTGGACGGCATTCAGCCCAGGTTAATCTCTCTGGCGAGACAACGAATTCACGTCAGACAGCTCTGTCTGACGATATGAAAGAGCAATTGCTGCAGCAGCTGCTAAGTGATTCGCCCCAGCAGACGATCGCATTGTTGCGCGACCTGCTTATTTCGGGAACAGCTGCAGCGCAGTTGGCGCAGATCGTTGCTTTGGCCGCAGCGGAACGGATCGTTCGTTTCCATACGCAGAACGATTTTGGAGATTGGATTGCAGTACTCCATACGTTCACTTATGCTCACGCCGTGCATGAAAGACTTCTACACTCGGATGAGCCACTGTTGCAGCGGGCGATTTTTCACGGGGCCGTCAGCGTATATCTGGACCGTTTCTTGAATGTACCGTCAGCAGCTCGCCTTAAGCCGTCCGACTCCGCCACGTCACCCGGCCATCAGGAACTGCTCGACTTGCTCGATCAACGCCAACAAGTCGGACCTGCTGCACAATGGGTCGTGAACTACATACATGGCGGTGGCGAGCCGGGAGCTTTGCTTAACACGCTTGGGCATGCGCTGCTGCGAGAGGATGCAGAATTCCATTCTTTCCAAATGTATGAGGCTGCAGTGGCCGAATACGACCGCTGGCAAGCGGTGACTGGTTCATTTGCGGAGAATGCCAAAGAAACGATGCTGGTCGCCTGCACCCGATATCTGGCTGCACACGCACCTACAGCACGAGAACTCCCGCATACGGCCAAAATTGCCTGGAGGCTGCATAAAGGCGAGCGTTTATTTGAAGAAGAATAAGTCAAGATCATATTCTGATTAAGATCCGCTGATTTAGCGGAACGAGGAGCGAAAGTTGAAAACAGGGAGCAGACCACCATGGTGCTGCTCCCTGATTCATTGAAATAACAGGTAGATGAGGTGAAAAAATTTAGAAGGTACAACCCTATTTATCTCGAAGCTACGTTCGTTTCGTTGAGTTCTATAAGGCGCTGATGAGATCCCTTGTTGAATTACCAAAAAAGCTCATTGACCATACTTATCATGCTTTAATATATTAGGATTAGAAATACTTGTTCAGTCATCTTGGGGGATACAGCATGCGTCAAATAAGCAGATATGAAGAAGATTTTTATACAAAACCTAATCATAAATTTTTTGAGATGAATTCTCTCCTTAGTGGGATAATTACTCCGATAGTCGCATTTATATGGCTGTGGTTGCATCCAGAAGTGCCTGAACATTTGAAATGGGCTTTCAAGTTATTTTCATTATATTTCATTCTTATGTTCTGCCTAATCTATATAAGTAATTTTTTTAGACGTAATCTCGAACATTTTCTTCAAGTTGCTTATTTTCTTGTCAGCACTTTTGTCGTTTACCTCGCCTATTATTATGATTATTCACAATCATATTCCATTCTTTTTTTGGTCGTCGTCTTTTATATTGCCTTAACCTTTAATAAAATGAGTACATTATTATATTATTTATTGACCATCAAGGTTTTGCTTGGAATATCCATTTTTTTGAAAAGTCGTTCGACTAACATGTTTGACATCTCTGGTATGATTATTTTCTTATGTATATTGGTCTTCTCCGTCATCGCTATCTATAATCTATACATACGGAACCGGGATCAGAGAGCACTTAATGAAATAGCTTTCTACGACTCTGTAACAAGGCTTCCCAATCGACACTTTTTAAATAAATATCTCTCAAGCAGCCTAGACTCCAAGCCGATAGTACTGCTGTTTATTGATCTGGATAAATTTAAATTCATTAATGATACATTGGGACATAACGTTGGTGATGCTGTCCTGCAGCAGGTTTCCAAGGAGTTAAAGAAATGTTTGCTTGAAAATGATTTCGTTGCCCGGTATGGAGGCGATGAATTTATTGCTATTCTGGAAAACGCGGATCAAGAGAGGGCTGAACAAACTGTTCAGCAAATTGTGAAACGGTTTTCCAATCCCATGCGTGTTGAAGGACAAAGCATCGACATTTCAGCCAGTATTGGAATCAGTTGTTATCCAGTAGAATCCGGCACAGCTGAGTCATTAATCAAACATGCTGATGTTGCCATGTATCATGCAAAATCTTCCGGAAGAAATAATTACACTTTCTATACCCCCGATATGAGCAAAGCGATTTCCAGGAGGCTTCAGTTAGAAAATGGGCTCTTGCGCGCGCTCAAAAATGGTGAATTTATCGTTCAATATCAACCGAAGATCCATTTAGAAACGGGTGAAATTTCGGGAGCCGAAGCCTTACTACGCTGGAATCATCCCGAACTTGGTTTGGTACCGCCAAATGAATTTATACCGATAGCAGAAGAAACCGGCTTGATTATACCGATCGGGGAATGGGTGCTAAAAACTTCCTGTATGCAGAGCAAAATCTGGCAAAAATCTGGATTATTACCTATCAATCTCGCGCTAAATGTCTCTTATCAGCAATTAAAAACCAGAAATTTTATCCTCTCTATACAACAGGCTCTTGCTGAAAGCGGATTGGATCCCCAATTTCTTGAACTAGAAATTACAGAGAGTATGTTAAGAGAAGCGGGGGAGTTAAAAATTGTCTTAGATGCATTAAGGCCGATTGGTATTAAGTTGGCAATTGATGATTTTGGTGTAGGCTACTCTTCATTAAGCATGCTTCAATATGTGGACATTAATAATTTAAAAATAGATATGTCATTAATAAAAGACATACCGGAAAGCACTAAGGCGGAAGCGATCGCCAAAACCATTATTGAGTTGGGGAAAAATTTGAACTGCACGATCACGGCTGAGGGAGTAGAAACGAAGGAGCAATTCGATTTCTTGAAGAAAAATAATTGTCATTTTGGACAAGGCTACCTTTTTAGTCGTCCATTGGATGGATCTGATTTTGAGAAATTACTGAGAAACTGGAGAAAAGATTGACCGATAGCCTTATTGGCTGCAACTAACACGCCGGTCCGAAACAAGAGTTTGCTGCATCAGCTTTTAGAGCGAACTGCAGTCCGGATGCCTCCGGGCTGAAAGAGAAGCAATGATGGTTGAAAATAAACATCGAATCATAGCCCGAAGGCGTTAGCCTTTGGGCTATTCATTTTTATTAATCCCCTCGTCTTCCGAGAATGTCTGTAAAGTTGGCTCTAAGCCGTGATTATTGAATAATTTCAAGAAATTGCAGCATACTACTTGAACAATTTACCAAATACTCTCGGAGGATATCAATGAAGAACGGTTCCATATCGTTTTTGCAAACGGGTATGATATTCATGCTTTCCATTGGACTGCTGAACCATGTCATTATCATTCCGATGTTATTAGATAAAGCAAAGCGCGACAGCTGGATCTCCGTTTTGCTTGCCGGCGCGCTTTTTATGATTTGGGTCGTTCTTCTTTATTCAGTTATTGGTAAAAATCGGGACATGCATCTTTTTCAATGGTTTAAGCTTACATACGGCGCTGCAGTATCCAATGTGTTGGCAATTCTCGCGTGTGTTTACATTTTTACCTTATCAACGATTACGTTAAAGGATACCGTAACTTGGATTCATCTCTCGTTCTCCACAAACACCCCTACGTTTATTTTGGCAGCTTCTTTACTGATCGTATGTTCGTTTAATGCTTATAAGGGTATTGAGTCTATAGCCAATACAGCAACAATATTTTTACCATTTGTAGTCATACTGGGTTTTTATGTAATGACAGCCAATTACCCCAATAAGGACTACTCCTTACTAAAGCCATTTCTGGAGTTTGGCATGAATCCTGTCTGGCATGCGGTCATCTATGTTGAGGCTGGACTTCTAGAATTATCGTTGCTGTTGTTTATTAAGCATCATATTCGTACTCGTATTTCTTTTACGTCCCTCGCCATATTGAGCTTGATACTGGTCGGGTTAACATTTGGTCCTTTAGTTGGTGCAATCATAGAGTTTGGTCCCCGGCAAGCCGGTCATTTAAGATTTCCTGCTTATGAAGAATGGAGGCTTGTGACAATTGGCCATTTTATTGAGCATATGGATTTTCTAAGTATTTATCAGTGGTTCAGTGGGGCATTCCTAAGAATTTCCCTGACATTATTCTTAATCAACGATATCCTGTGTATTGAGAATAATAAGGGGAAAAAGTTAGTACTGCTTCTCATATGTTTGATCCAATTAATAGCGATAAGTTTGCCCTTAAGCGATCCTAAGTTTATCAACCTGATTACAGAAGTGTTGTTACCAGGTATATTTTGGGGAATGTCGGGCTATTTTCTCATCGTGATTGGTTTAATTCATTACGGATACAGATGGAGAAGAATAAAATCATGAGTGCTAAGTTAGAAACGCTGGAATCCCCGACGGATGAACCATTTGATTCATTTCGGCAGCTTTTCGAAGACTGCAGCGATGTTCGGATTAACAAACTGACTGTCACGCAAAAGGATGGATCACCGTCAGAGCTGATTCTTGTATATTGCGACGAGCTTTGCGATATAGAGCGGCTTCAACAATATATTATTCCTCATCTGATTGAAATGTTTAAAGAACATATCATATCCAATGACATGGAACTTCAGCAGCACCTTCCTGTTCAGCTCAGTCCCGTCCCGCAAGAATGGGATGATGAAGTCATCATCAATAAGATTTTTAACGGTGAGTTGCTGACATATTTTTATGACGCAGATTCTATGTATTCTTGGACTCTAGCCAATATACCGCAGAGGAATACGGAGGCATCGAATGCTGAGGTATCGGTAAGGGGACCTCGTGATTGTTTTACTGAAGATGCGAAAGTCAATGTTGCATTAATAAGAAAAAGACTGAAGACAAATGTGCTGGCTGTTGAAGAATATATAATCGGTACGCAGACGCAAACCAGGACATTGCTTCTATATTTGAAGGATACCATCAAACCAATTATTGCCCAGGAAATTAAAACAAAATTGGCCGGCGTAGAAGTCAAAGGTTTGATCAGCAGTACGCAGCTTGAGGAGCTGTTGGCTGGTCACACTTTTTTTTCAAAGTTCGTCTACACCGGCAGGCCGGACTTTGCGGTGAACTCTCTGATGCATGGCAGATTTGTCATTGTTGTTGACGGTTCACCGACAGTAAGCATTGGGCCCATCAATCTTACGTATTTGTTCAATACTTCAGAAGATGCGTATACGCTCAATTGGTTTGTCATGTTTACCCGGTTGTTAAGGCTGTGCGGAATTTTCTTGTCTGTGTTTCTCCCTGGGTTTTGGATCGCCTTATTGACCTACCATCAGGATCAGCTTCCATTTACTTTGCTGGGTACACTTGTCATTTCCAGACAAGGTGTTCCACTGCCGACACCGCTTGAAGCCGTTGTCATGATTCTTCTCTTTGAATTGTTCCGAGAAGCGGGTATGCGCTTACCATCTTCATTCGGACAGACGATATCCGTTGTTGGCGGATTGATCGTCGGACAGGCGGCTATAAGCGCGGGTATGACGGCGCCAGGCATTCTAATTGTCGTAGCGATCTCGGTATTAGCATCATTCACGATGGTGAATCAAAACATGGTTGGGCTTGTGAGCCTGCTGAGATTAATCATACTGATCATAAGTGGTGTGCTTGGCATGTTCGGGTTATTGATTTGTATGTTAAGCATCGTTGTTTATTTGGTTAATTTGCAATCGTTTGGTGTCAAATATTTAAGTCCGGTGGCTCCGATTAGTTACCGCGATTTATTTAAGATAATATTCCGTATGCCTTGGGGGAAAAAGGAGGTTGTACCTCGCTTTATCGGAAGAAACGGAGATGATCAAACTTGAGGTTCATTCGACTTTTATTGGTTATCATCATATTTCTTCCACTGCTGACCGGCTGCTGGGGGGCGAGAGAAATTGAGCATCTCGCCTATGTTAATTCGATCGGTATCGACTATGTAAAGGGCAAAGTAGTGTTTTATATCCAGTTAATCAGTTTTAATAATATTGCCAAGAAAGAAGCTGGGTCCGCCATAAACAAACAAGTGGTTTCCATTGGCAAGGGCGAAGGTAGGACCGTAGACGAAGCGATCTTCGATCTTTACAGGACGGCACAGCAAAGACTGTCCTGGAGCCATGTGAAAACACTCTTGTTTACGGAAGCAGCGCTGCGGGAGGATGTCATTCATGGAATACTGGACCAAATGGACAGATATTATGAGTTCCGGTACACCATTTGGACGATGGCTACTCGGGGATCGATCGAGAATACGTTTAATGCATATCCCACGCAAAATATGTCAACGCTTTACTCGCAATTAAATAATCCGCATGACCGTTATTCCCAAAACTCGCTTGTTGCCCCTTTATATTTGCACAAGTTTATTTGGAAATGGGACGAAAGTGGTCAAATTCTTTTGCTTCCTACAGTAAATATTAATGAAAACGACTGGGTGGAGAACAAGAAACCATCGCCTCAGCTTCAGCAAGATGGGATATGCGCGATTCAAAACAAGCAATTGATGGGGTGCTTTAAGCTTGATGATATGCTGGGATTGCGATGGTTGGAGAAAAAAACAGTTCGTACCCCATTAGCTCTTGAGACGGAACAAAAACCACTTGCCATGATGATTGTTCAAAAGGTAAAGCCCTCCATTGAACCCAGGACTTCACAAAATAAATTGACGTTTCATATTAAAGTCAAAGCGCAATGTTCGGTTACGGAGCAGGAAAAACCTGCCACGGAGAATGAATTGAAGGAGCTTGCTGTTGAGGAAATAAAAAAGCAAATTCAAAAGACGTATTTGATCGGACTTCAATCAGGGGCAGATCTACTAGGCCTTTCCAATTCACTCTATCGATCCAATCCCGCGGAATGGCACCGCCTAGAGAAAGATGGAGTTTTGCCTTTAAAGCCTGAATCGTTAGGGGAAATCGATGTATCTTTAGGTTTAACTGATGTGGGGATTGCAAAAATAATGAAAAAATGATTGAGAGTTTCAGAGCAGAGCATGGTCCATCCGAGCTCTAACAATGGCATGAGAAACGGAGCCGCGCGAAACTTGCGGGCCCGTTTGTTAATCTCGTAGTATCGTTGGGATTAGGTGAATGTTTGACCGGTATAACTTGACTGGAAACGTCAGATTATAATCGCCTATAAAGGAATAATGGCCAACCCAGAGGCTAAGCGGCCAACGGTTATGGTGTCTATAACCTTGTTCTTCTTGATTAAAATTACAGAAACGGTGTTTTCACCAAAATTAGCCACATACGCGTATTTGCCATCCTGAGTTATGGCAACGATTCCCGGCTTCTTACCAACCCGAATTGTAGCAATCACCTTATTTTTTTTAAGACAAATAGCTGAAACCGTATTATCGCCTTCATTCCCAACGTAGGCAAATTTGTTGTTTGGGGTTATGGCAATTCCGATCGGCTTAAGACCGACCTTGATGCTCTTTAGTATTCTCCTGCTCTGAGTGCCGATGACAATAACACCTGTATTTGTAGTTATATAAGCTAGTCTGCCGTTCCTCGTAAAGGCAATTTGATCCGGACCCACACCAGCGGGAATCGTTTTAACAACCTGATTACGCTTCACGTCCAATATAGATATCGTATTGCTATCATGATTGCTTACATATCCAAAACCTTTATCGCAACACTTCATGGTTGAAGTTGTCACACCTACGGGATTTTTCCCGACTTTTATGGTTTTAACGACCTTTTGTGTCCTTATACTGATTACGGATACTGTACCGTCCGCCGCATTCGTCACATAGACGAACTTTTTCGAAGTGCCTACATCCGATGGGCTGTTCCCGACTTGAATAGTGCGGATAATGGTATTCGTCTTTCTACGGATCACTTGAGCTGTATGATCACGTTTATTGACAACATAAGCGTATTTCCCATCAGGAGTAACAGCGATTTCAAAAGGTCCTCTGCCTGTCTTGATGGTCGCCTTTACTTTTCTTGTTCGGGTGTCTATGACTGAAACGGTGTCATCGTCAAAATTGGTGACATACGCGAAATGAAATGAGGGTGTATGATTACCTGTGGTCATGCGAATCCCTTCCTTTCGGAGGCGTCTATAGAACCCATTACGATCAGGGAACTTTAATGATTACTCCCAAGCAAGCCGTATTTTACAGTCGTATATGGGGTGGAAAGTGGAATGTCCCATTCACGACAAATATCCTTGCACCTCTCGGGAACTCTCTTTTTACTGTTTTTTTCATACCACTGACAAGCAGCACAACAGTTGCTTTGTTCGCAGTCGCCATGTAAACGACGTGCCCATCCGACACTTTTTGCCTTTTCCAACTTCTGCTGAAAGTCGCCAGTAATATTCGATTAGAAACAGTGTGATTGAATACCAATGCCATATAAAATCCTCCCACATTTCTGTTATTTGTAATTATTAATACGTTGGATGACGCGGAGATGAAAGGGACAGGTGTTGAATGAAAAGTAATTAATTACGTTTCCCAAGGGGATATTAGCACAAGCAGTGGGATTGCCATGGCGACTATCCAATATTTGCTGCCTGGTACAGAGTTGCAACAAATATGGTTAAACCAAGTAGACGTTAGCGTATTATTTAAATCCGAAACGGTAAAATTATGGGCATAAACTTCAAGGCTGGAAAAAAGCTTGGAAGCGAGGGAAGTGTTGCATGAATTTTAAAACAAAGAAACGTTACGCTAATCTGGATCATATAAAAAACAAAAAAACATTTCCTGATATTGTGAAATGGACAAGGAGTAGACTGAATAGAAGAGGGAAAAGAGAGCATCTTGCTTCACGTATGCGGCATGTCGGTCGCGTAGAGAAACTATTTTTACATACAAACCGCACGGAAACTACGATTAGCTGGATCGGGCATTCGACTTTTTTGATTCAAATGGCGGGAATTAACATTGTTACCGATCCCGTTTGGGCTAACTTCATGGGGTTACAGCAGCGTTTTACGCAGCCAGGTATTGAAATATCGGATATGCCCGATGTCGATATCGTACTCATTTCACATGGCCATTATGATCATCTTCATTTCCCCTCTCTTCAACAACTTACTGGCAACCCTCTTTTCCTTGTACCGGTTGGTCTTCAACCCTTGTTTCAAAAAAAGGGGATCGAACGGGTCGAACAATTTAACTGGTGGGATCAGCATACAATGGGCGATGTGGAATTGGTTTTCGTTCCAGCCCAACATTGGACTAAACGGACTCTATGGGACAGAAATACTTCTCATTGGGGAGGGTGGATCATTAGGAAGCCTATGAGTGGTCCCGATGCGTATAGTGCGATATATTTTGCCGGAGATTCCGGTTATTTTCGAGGGTTTGAGGAGATAGGAAAGCGATTTAACATTGATTATGCATTGCTACCAATCGGTGCTTATCAACCGGAATGGTTCAACTATTTAGATCATATAAGTCCGGAACAAGCAGTTAAAGCCTTTCTTGACTTAGATGCAAAAACATTCATTCCCATGCATTATGGAGCGTTCAAATTGGCCGATGATACGCCTAAAGAAGCGCTGGACCGTCTAGTGTCGGAATGGAGGAGATTGAGCCTACCACAGGCCAACTTGAAACTGTTAAGGCTTGGAGAAACTTTGCATTGCGAAAAAATGAAGAGATAACAGAAGGGTCTTAAAAGTTCTTATATAAGAATACGTTAAGGTTGGTGTTTCTTGTTTTACTGTGAAGATGACTTATACTTAGGAATAAGACGACTTACACCAATGAAGGGCATGATAAAAAAGTGAAGAAATCAATTTGGATTTCAACAGCATTGGCTTTGCTATTGACCGCTTGCTCCCAAAAAGATTCGGGAATTACAAATGGGCCAATACCTGATAACCGGGAGTACCCAGTAGCGACGTCTACTCCCCAAGAGACGAAGCAAACGGCAAATAACGAAACCGCTCCTGTGCAAAAGCAACCACAGGTACAAAACAATCCTGTAACTACACCTCAGGCTACAGCAAAGCCGCAACTAGGTTTTCCCAATCCGGATCACGTTGTTATTGTTGTTGAGGAGAACCACTCTTATGAGAAGATTATTGGTAACAAGTCGGCGCCTTTTATGAATTTATTAGCCGAGCAAGGAGCTTTTTTCACGCAGTCTTATGCCAATACACATCCGAGCCAACCCAATTATTTAATCCTTTTTTCTGGGTCTGATCAAGGCGTAAAGGATGATTCATGCGGACATATATTTAAAACGGATAATCTGGCGAGCGAATTGCTAAAAGCAAACTTAACATTTAGCGGTTTTTCTGAGGATCTTCCATCTGTGGGTTCAACGGCGTGTACCTATCGACAATATGGAAGAAAGCATAGTCCCTGGGTTAACTTTAGCAATGTTCCGACAAAATTAAACATGCCTCTCTCGAGTTTTCCGACCGATGATTTTAGCAAACTACCTACAGTCTCTTTTGTAATTCCCAATATGGACAACGATATGCATGATGGTACAATCCAAACCGCGGATAATTGGCTGAAGCTTCATATTGACCCGTATGTACTATGGGCAAAAACACATAACAGTCTATTTATCCTGACATGGGATGAAGACGACTCATCCAAGAACAATCACATACCTACAATATTTGTGGGCCCAATGGTGAAAGCAGCTCATTATGACCAACCTATCACACATTTGAATGTCCTTCGTACGTTGGAGGATATGTATCATATCCCTTATACGGGTAAATCCGCATCCGTGCAGCCCATTACTGGAATATGGAATTAGGACTATTCCCATTATGTAAAAAATCCAACATAAAAAGGCTAGTACTAACAAAACAACATCGGACACAAACGAATACAATATGGTTGGTAGGTCATTTCTCTAACATATCGCCCAACGAACTTAAAACATCCCTAAGGGTACCTGAGGCCACTGAAAAACTTGTGATTTTTACGGAACAACTGAAGAACATAAAATAAAAGACGACCATAATTCCCAGTTTTTGGGTATTGGGGCCGTCTTTTACTGTCTAGGAAAGCCTTTATAGCTGGTTGCTCACTTCATCAGTTTCAATATTCTCTTTAAGTTAACGGTAAATATCGTCATCGCCCCCTGTAACTCCATGCCAACCAGACCCGAAGATGACGCAACGTCATATCCGTGTCTATGTTTTAGTTCACTGTTCTTCGCCTCTATTTTGTAGCGTTCCTTCGCCTTTTCTTTGAAGTACTCACTTTCCTGAAAGGCGATGTGTTCAGTATGCTCGCTAGACTTAATACTCACCGAGTAGGTCTTGCTTTTTGCTCCTTCGGTGTAGCATCCCTCTTTGAACGGGCACCTCTTACACACTTCTATATTGAAGTAGTAGGTATTCTTTTGGTTATCGTTTACTCCCTTTTTCCCTGTCCGTGCCTTCTGAGTCGCCATATGGCCAGCCTTGCACACATACATGCCTGCATCTTTATTAAATTGAAATTCATCTTCTTTCTTACGCGCCCCTTGTGTAATAAGCGGATTTAGTTTTGCAATAAGTTCAATATTATTGGTTTTCGCATAAACGATATTGTCTTTTTCAGAGTAAGCTGTATCTCCGATGACGGACTTGATTTCCATGCCTGTTGCCTTGCTTTTTTCGATGAGTAATTGCAGTTGCTTTCCATCATTCTTTTCACCCGTCGTGACAATGGCAGCTGTTATGATTCGTTCCTCGGTCATGGCAAGATGGGTCTTATAGCCAAAGAACGAAGAGTCCGCGCTTTTGTGACCGACCTTTGCATCCTGATCTTCTGAAATCCGTAATTGTTGCAGGTCATCGGCAACTGTTTCTTTCAAGAAATTCAATGGTTCTTTAATTTTTGGTAATTCGCAAATACCACCTTCAGCTTCAAGAACAGCTATGAGTTTTTGACAATAGTCGATCTCGTCTTCAAGTACATTACTGGTATTCTTAACTGGGAACTTGGCTTTCAGCGACTCATCAGCTTTATAGACCGCTCTTCTTAACTTGCGTGAACGATCCAGCAAGATTTCCCGCGGGGATTTTTGGTTGTAACGGGCTTTGGTATGAGTAGCATCGACAATGATGGCTTTGCTTTTAATAATGCCCTTCTCCAATGCAATTTCAACTGTTTTACCCACGAGCATGTCAAGTAAATTCGAGTCTTTCAGTCGCAGCGTCCGAAACTTGGTTAAGGAACTAGCGTCAATCACTGGATCTTCAGGTGCCATATCAAGAAAATATTTAAACGACATGTCGTACTTCGAACGTTCGACGATGTCGTTGTCGGACAGTTCAAAAATGGCCTTCAATAGCAAGTACTTGAACATTCGGATGGGGTCGATCGCATTTCGGCCGTTGTCTAGACAGTAACGTTCCTTCAGTTCTTCATATACAAAAGAGAAGTCAACTAGTTCGTTGATTTGCCGTAACATATTGTCTTTCGGTACCACCAAGTTATAAAGTTCCAAATAAGGGCTAAAAGTCATAGATTGTTGTTTTTGAATCATTTTTTCACCTACTTGGTTTAATACCTTAATTATACAGAGAAAAGACACACCATCCTCACAAAAACTTGAGCAGGGTGTGTCTTTATCATACGAAGGACTTTTTCAGTGGCCTC
>NZ_JAQFVF010000084.1 GCF_027789125.1 Paenibacillus aestuarii
CGGATCCAGATCGTCGAACTCGGACATGCTGATCGTCTTGCCCCTCGTCCAATCGGCCAATTGTTTGGCAGGCTCAATATCAGCTGGTTTCCATTTTAGCCACATGTTCGTATCCATTAGCATCCAATACTTATAAGAACCACCGTCTTTGCTATCAAACGCTTTGCGGTCGGTGTTGAGTAGATGCATGACCTCCGGCAGAAACTGATCTTTGCCGTCTATCGTATCGTAGGTAACGCCCTTCTCACCTAAGCAAAGATCCTTGTTCCCCTCTTCGCTAATCAGATAGCTGAGGAAGGCAATTGCCCGCTTCTTATCCCTGACGTTCTTCGAAATGAGCGTCAACGTCCAACCGGAGACACGATTTCCTGCAAGTGTAGGCGTATCATGCACATCATCTGCCGGACCATCAATCGCGATATACACCTTATTCGGGTCCTTCTGATACAACGCTTGGTTCGCCTCTGCAAAATCAGATGACTGATACAGCATGGCAAAATAGCGCCCTTGTGCTATTTTTTCATTTATTTGCGGGCGTTTGTCAATAAAGACATCTGTCTGCATCAGCCCGTCCTCATTCGCTTGGCGGAACACCTTCAGCCATTTCAAATAGGTTGGATCGCTTTGACGATCGTACAATTTGCCGCTTTTCTGCTGCGGAATTGCTAGGAAGTTCTGAAGATAAGGCCCCAGCGAAAAGTTTCCAGTATCGTTAAAGTCATGCAGGCCAATCGGAATGAGCGGCTGGCCGTTCACTTCCGGGAACTTCTTCTTCGCAGCCTTCAGCGCGGCGAGAAACCCTTCCGGCGTGCTCATATCCGGCTTCCCAAGTGCTTCATACATATCTTTCCTTACAACAAATACCTGGTTAGACGTCATATCCTGACCATATTTTTGATAATCCACAGGGGATGAAGATGCATTCGGGTAGCCATACACATTGCTATCGGCCTGTGTATACCAGCTAACCTTCATGGGGTCTGCGACTTTAAAAAAATAAGGATCATACTGATCCGCTAGCTTATTTAATGGAAGCACCATATCTCCCTTGATTACCTTCTGCACGGCATCGTCGTCCGTTCCCAGCGTGATGAAATCAGGGAGCGACTTTGCTGCCATCATCGTACTGAGTCTATCGCTTGCGTTGCCAGTAGGCGCGATAAAGTTGATGCTTACGCCCGTCTTCTTCGTTATATAATCGGAAACGACGTTACCTCCCCACTTGCTGGTGAACCAATCGAAGTTGACATACCAGTCAAACGTAATCGGTGACGTGTCCAGCTTCCATGCAGGCTCATCCGGAGAAGGCTTCGGTTGAGAAGCATCTGCCTCCGCAAGATTAGCATTGGAGTTCGCAGCACTACCATTACTCGATGTGCCGGTGTTACCAGAACAAGCCGCTAACGTCCAACACGTAATCAGAGCTAGCAACAGCTTTGCTGATTTACGCATTTTACTCATTCATAATGCTCCTTCGTCCGTATAGTTTAATGTTTTATTATTGGAAAAGTGATGATCTTGCATACGCAAGCAGGCTTATAGCTTGCTGGCCCCCCCTGTTTACCACTAAGTACTTTCATCTTTATAGGTAGGGTTACTATACTTCAGGTTCCTTAAGCCACCACCGAGAATAAATAAGCAGGACAATTCGTCCTGCTCGCTTTCGGTAGCTATGATGCTCTAGTTATGATTCATTACGCGATAGATCATGGCAGCTGCTTCTGCTCTCGCGATCAAGCCATGCGGTTTAAGGTGAGGTTCTACTGACCATTCACAATGCCAGCTTTATGCAGCTTGTTGACTGCTTCCCGCACGTAGCTGCTGGTCTGCTGTTCATCTTCAAATACCTTTTCGAAATTCCTAAATCCCCCATTGATTGATACAGAATAACTGTTGATTCTTATATTAAGAATTTGCAAACTTTACCTGTCATGTAATATATCTGCTAGCTACGGGCATGTCAACAAGAAATACCTTCCAGTTTGCCAGGAGCACATGATAAGTAGTTCTCCAGATTTCTTCAAAGTGATCGAGTTCCACTAAAGCAACTTGTTCCGTCGCGAACTTCCTTTAATGCTGCACTGGCAAATTTAATGTAGTATCCAGGTAACGGAATTAGGATATACAAGAGATATATCCGAGAAAGGAACATGGCCTTCTAATTTTCCAATACGCAAAGAATCGTCCCTTAGATTTTCGAGCAAAGATGCTGTCCGACCCAACTGATCCTTCGTATAATAGCTGATTGGTAGTGATGAGCGTAATCGGGGTGATTACTGGATGACTTTGTAATCATTATAAGACGAACCTGTCATAATAATATATCCGCTTGATTTCGGGTGAGGTTACTAGATTTTAGGGTTCTCTGTGTAGTCTGAAAATATGAAGAGCCCGCTCTCGATTCGCGGATCTGAACCACTGGTTCGCCCAAGTGCACAAGATGTTGAACAGCGGTCTGACCGAGAAGATGCTCTCCTATATACATGATCTTCGATTTTTCGTCGCTACTTAAAATAAAATGGACCTTCAGTATGTACTGAAGATCCATTTATTCATATTTGTTACTCAATGAGAATGCCTACATTTTTATTCTCTATCGAAGTGATTTCCATGCCCTTTTTTATATCGTATGTGATACTCGATAGAAGCACGTTTTCCTGCAGCACGTGTTCGAACCTTTCAATTGCTTCTTTCACCTGCGGTTCAACATCGAGGACAATGTGCACACGTTTCTCAATCGGTAGATCTAGTTTTTTACGGTACTCCTGAATGACGCGTACGACTTCACGTACAACACCTTCTTGTTCTAACTCCTCAGTGATTAATGTATTCAGAGCGACGGTCATTTGGTATCCAACTGCCGAAGCAAAACCCTCCTTTGCATTTTTTTCTATGAGCAGCTCATCAAGCGCAATATGTAGCTCCTCCCCATCTAAGGTTATATGGAAAAAACCTTTATCGACCACTTCCTTAGCTTCGAAAGCGGTTAGATTCTTCAAGTGATCTTGAAGAGGAGCGACGAATCTACCGTACTTTCTCCCTGCAACTTTCAGATTCAATTTGAGTCTTAAATTCACTAAACCACTATCACTTTGTTCGTTCCGGATTTCTTTAACATTGATTTCGTCCTTGATAATATCTTCGAACAGGGCCAAATTGAAATTGTCCTTAACTGAAATAATCAGCTCAGACAACGGCTGCCGGGTTTTAATTCCGGTTTCGTTCCGGATGCTACGAGCTAACTCAACGATCCTCCTCGCGGTCTCCATCTCATTTTCCAATACAACATTTAATGCGGATTCGTTTACTCTTGGGAAATCCGTCAGATGAACGCTTCCGGTGCCATTAAGATTGCAATAAATATCCTCGGCAATGAATGGTGTGTATGGGGCGATCATCTGGGCAAGCCTCATTAACACTTCACATAGGGTCTGATAAGCAGATACTTTATCCGCTGACATATTGCTACCCCAGAAACGATCGCGTGATCGACGTATATACCAGTTGCTAAGCTCATCGACAAATGCTTCTATTTCCTTTGCCGGATTTAGGAAGTCATTCGATTCGAGTCCTTTAGTAACATTTTGCAGCGTGCTATTCAACCGCGACAATATCCAACGGTCCAATTTATTCGTAGAGATTTGATTCGGATACTCTTCTGGATTATATTGATCGATTGTTGCATATAACGCGTAGAATGCATGTGCGTTAACTAGGGTATCGATCATTCTCGATTTTGCTTCAACTACTATTTGCTTCGAAAATCGCTTGCTGTTCCACGGGGCACTGTCGGAAAGCAGGGCCCAGCGGAACGCATCTGTACCGAACTCCTCAATAATTTCCCAAGGGTCGATAACATTGCCTTTGCTTTTCGACATCTTTTGTCCGTTTTCATCTAGGACATGCCCGGTTGAAATTACTGCTTTGTATGGTGATTTTCCGTTATACAGAGTTGATACGGCCAAAAGGCTGAAGAACCAACCTCTCGTTTGGTCGATTCCTTCGCAAATGATATCTGCGGGGTACTGTTCATGAAAAAGTTTCTCTTCGCCTAAGGGATGGTGGTATTGGGCAAAAGGCATGGAGCCGCTGTCAAACCAGACATCGATGACTTCCGCCGTTCTTTGCATATTGCCGCCACATGAACAGCGTAGATATACTTCATCCACATAAGGTTTATGCAACTCCAGGTCCTCGGCAATCGGGTTTATCGATTTGTCCCGTAGTTCCTTATGACTGCCAGGTGCATACTCGGCCCCACAATCGCGGCAGAACCATATATTTAGCGGCGTACCCCAATAGCGGTTACGGCTGATGTTCCAATCGACAAGATCCTCAAGGAATTTTCCAAAACGGCCTTCTTGGAGATGGGATGGATACCAGTCAATTTTTCTGTTATTTTCGAGTAGTTGCTCTTTGACCGCGGTCGTCTTGATAAACCAGCTTTCCATCGCATAATATAGCAACGGAGATTTGCACCGCCAGCAAAATGGATAGCTGTGCTCATAACGCTCTTTAGAGAACAGCAGACTACGCTCCGATAAATTTTTCACAATGTCGACTTCGCAATCTTTTACGAACCGCCCGGAAAAATCTACAATCTGATCAATATATCGTCCGGCCGGATTTACTACATTCACGAAATCAAGCTTATGCTGCCTGGATGTGCGGTAGTCGTCTTCACCGTGTGCGGGTGCAATATGGACGATTCCGGTCCCACTCGTGTCACTGACATAATCTGCATCCACAACGATATGTCCTTTGTCCACATGGATATAATCGAAAGGCGGCATATAAGGAATACCAACGAATTCCGAGCCTTTATGCTTGGACAAGATTTCGTAACCCCCTTTCATGACTTGCCCCGCCAGTTTTTCCGCAACAATATATATTTCGCCGTCCTTTTTTACTTTTACGTAATCGATCTCCTTATTGACCGCCAACGCAACATTAGCGGGAAGCGTCCAAGGGGTTGTCGTCCAGGCAAGAAACGTCTCGAAGCCTTGCTTGCTTCTAAACTTCACTGTGGCGCTCAAATCTTTGACATCTTCATAACCTTGCGCCACTTCGTGTGAGCTTAGCGTGGTTTGGCAATCAGGACAATACGGACTGACACGGTGTCCTCTATAGAGTAATCCTTTTTTATGAATAACGGACAGGATATTCCACACACTCTCGATATAATCATTCGCGAGCGTAATATAGGGATGACTCATGTCTGTCCAATAAGCGATCGCCTCAGTCAATTCTCGCCACTGTTTTTCGTACTCGAACACACTGCTTTTACATTTCTCTACGAATTCAGCAATACCATACTTTTCGATCTCCTGTTTACCGGAGATACCTAGTTGTTTTTCAACGCCAAGTTCTACAGGTAGTCCATGAGTGTCCCATCCTGCTTTGCGAACGACGCGATAGCCAGACATTGTTTTATACCGGCAAATGAAATCTTTAATAACTCTTCCCAACACGTGCCCGATATGTGGCTTACCGTTTGCCGTCGGAGGTCCTTCGTAAAAAACGAAGTTCGGTCTTCCCTCACGGATTTCGATCGATTTTTGAAACGTATCGTTTTGTTTCCACTGTTCAAGAACGCGCAGTTCTCGAGTCCTCGCTCTTTCTTTCACATCGATTTTTCTCATGTGAGCCATCCCTTTCTCTGAATGCTTGGCTTCAAATCGTTTTTGACTGCTGATAAGACCTTGAAAGGAATTGAAGACATGCATATGATTAGGAAAGGACAGGCCGAATGCAATCATTCGTCTGTCCTTTCAACGGTTGAACTGTTCAATAAATTATTTGGATTAACAGCATAATCTAACCTCTAAAGTGATGACCACAACCTGATGAATTTCCATCCTGGTTTATTATGTTGCCTTCAAAACTTTGCAGCACTCATTTAGATGTTCAATGCCGAAGAAGTGCATCAAGTGAAAATTCACCGGCTCCGATCAATGCCACTCCAACGAAAACCGCTATGAGAACGAGATTAAATTCATAGCCATTTGACGTACTCCAGAAGCCGTTCCGGCCATGCACTTTGTCAATGGCTACCACCATGACAAATTTTCTAATAACGCACTTCCTTCATCTGTAAATTCTGCACCAGTAATTCAGCGGTCGTCTGGGCAAGCGCCCCCTTCAAATAGCCTTTGGCCCCAAGTTTGTCATCAGTTGTATATTTATTTCAATAATACATCGGCATAATCTTCATGACGGTCAAATTGACTTCTGGCAAAAGGACATAATGGCATAATCTTAATCCCTTTTTTACGAGCAAATTCGACCAATCGCTTCACTAGCGCCTGTCCTACGCCTTGACCGCGTAGGCTATCGGAAACAGTCGTGTAGTCTACTATAATGATGTCGTTTCCGCTGTAAACATAATGAATTTCAGCTTCTCTCTTATCCTGTTCTCCCATATAAAAACCGTTCACATCTTCTTTTATTTCGAACATCGTATTCCCCCATTTATAAGGTTTGATTTCCACTTGGACATTTGTTGATTTGAGATGAGATTTTATCAGCATTTTCTCCATCAGCTAATGACCGACTCGCCAATAAGAATAAGTGTAAGTAATGCAAAGCACGAGTCACAGAAAAGTGAACAGCAAGAAATGAATATCCCAATCCAAAAGCGAGAATATATTGTATTTATGAATCGATGTTATGCGAAGATTCAGAGAGGTGTTACCATTATTTCACCGTAATCTTCGTTATCATCGTGCTGTGGCCGCTGCCACACATGAAAATGCAATTGATCGTGTACTCGCCTGGTTTGTCAGGCGTCCAGGTGACGTCTTTCGTTGCATTTTCGGTGACTTGCGCGATCTTCGAGTCAGTACCGACGATGGCGAAACCGTGCATGCCCTGCTTCGAAGTGACGGTGAAATGGATCGGCGTTCCGGAGGTAAATTCAGTTTTATCCAGCTTCCACTCAAAATTTGACGCTTCGGCCTTCACTTCGACAGCAGCGGAAGCAGCCGGTTTGGCCGAGGCAGCGTATTTGTCGACGGGCACTGCATCTTTCGCCGCCGGAGCGGCAGTGTCTTTGCCGCAAGCGACAAGTTCTAAGGCGAAGAGGAGAATCAGCAAGGATATAATCGATAATTTCAAAGTACGATTCATAATCACACCTCTATCCTAAATTTGTTGTATGTTCCCCAGCACTTTCGTGCCGCGTGGCTTCGATACGAGCGCATCCGGCTCGGCGTAATGCCGAAGCCGCCGATCTGGACGTCACATTCCCCCTTAGGGAAAGAACGGATGATTGAGGAAACGAGTTTGGGGTTTGGCCAGTGGCAATAAATCGTGCTCCGTTTCGCCTGTGAAAAGGACAGGTGTAGGCGCGTGTAAGTCGCTCCCTTTTCAAGGATATGTCTCATCTTTTGTCTCCATCTAGCGCCCTTACTTCAATTGGTAGCAAGTTAGCTTCAATTTTACCACGTACGGGTTCAAGCCATTCCGGGAGCATCAATTTTTCACCTAATGCATCAGGAGTTTCATCTCGTGCGAAACCTGGAGGATCGGTTGCAATTTCAAATAAGATGTGCCCATCTTCCTGGAAATAAAACGCATTGTAATATCGCCGGTCTACATTATGAGTAGGTACATAGCCGCCCTCACTCACTTTCTGGAACCATTGCTCATGCTCCTGAAAGTCTTTTGCACGCCAGGCAATGTGGTGAACGGTACCTGCCCCACCATGTCCCCATTGCTTATTCTCAAGAGGAACATCGATCAGATTCCCGATATGTCCGAATGATTGAAAACGAGCGTAACCGACGTCTTCACCTACTTTTTTCAATCCCAATACGTTTTCAAGCACATGCATCGTTTTCTCTGCTTTCATGCTGAAAAGAACAGCACCGCCAAATCCTTTTATCGCTCTGTCCGTAGGAATTCCGTCAAACGACCACTCACTGTTCAATCCATCTTCGCGCTCAACAATTTCAAGATGAAGCCCTTCGTGATCCCTAAACTGAAGGTATGATTCTTGAAACCGGACTGACTTTTGTGGGATTATGCCGAAGCTGTTGAGCCGCTTCTCCCAAAAGTCGAATGAGCCGGGTGGCACGACAAACGTAGTTATTCCTACTTGCCCCCCGCCTACTTCTCCAGGCCTAAAGTCGGGCCAGGGATAAAAGGCCATAATGGAACCGGGGCTTCCAGATTGATCGCCGAAATACAAGTGGTAAACTTCTGGGGTGTCGGCAATGTCGATGGTTTTCTTTACAAGCCTAAGACCGAGTATGCCTGCATAAAAGTTGACGTTCTCCTGCGGATTACGAGCAAATGCAGCAATGTGATGGATTCCTGCAGTTTCTAATGTCAAGTATGATCACCCCTAACTTTAAGATCGGACTATTTAGATAACAAAAAACAATCCCTATCACGCTCCCAACACCTAACGCTATAAATATAGACAACATTAAATCTGCCTCTTCTCTCGGAAAACTTGGACTGAAATATTCTTTCCCCATAATTTTATTAGCATCATAAGGTGTCCATCAATATGGATATATCTATACAACATATAGGAATTGCCTATGTTTCTTAGACACTCATATCATAGTTTCTGTCTATGTCATCTATAGAAAAAATAGAATTGATTGATGAATTGCATTGCATTTCAATACGATAAATACATGCGACGAGCTGTCGTACACCATAAAATGAGGAAGGGATGTTTATTTTGTATGCCCACACCATGTTTTCAACGTAAAATCTGTGGGGTATTAAGTTTCTTTCTTCGATTCTTCAATGACACCAATTTTCGGTTTGCTGGTCGGTCCTGTTCAAGAAATCTTAACTTGGCCGGTTCTGTTATTCGTTAGCATAGGGGCTTCTCTTGATGGAAGGAACCTGTCATCTATATCGTTCCATAAAGCCGACGAGCTGACGGATGTACACTAATCGTGTTGCCTGATTCGCCGCCAATGGAACTAGATGAACGATGTTGACGATGGAACGCTCAAGAACTGTCATACGCTGATCACCTCCCCCATCTTCGCGTAAGTACTGACCGTGGAGGCTATGATTACTTCCACCCTAATCATAGCCTCCACGGTCGCTTACAGTAGCCGTAAGTCTCTACCTCTAACGGCTCTTGATCGGCCTCGGCCGCTTCCTTCGACTCGTACAGCGATGTGCCGCAAGCGTTGCACTCGCCGTAGCGATTGTAGTTTGTGGTTAGCTCCTGGCACGTACTGCACCAACCTTCTGGAACACTGTCCCATGGCCTCGTGGGCGGGATATAGTTTTGGTTGGTGATCATGTTCATGCGCATTTCACTCCTTCTTCAATAGTACGTTCCAGCTTCCCGGTACACCCGTTGCTACATACGCGTTTAAGCCCAGTTATTAACGCTTTCATCTTCGTTTAACTAATTCAAAGCCCAGTCCCTCATTGGCCGTGAATTGCAGAATACATTAGGAGCATCAAAGTTAATTGTTTTTTTTACTAAGCGTAGGCCGGGGATTCTGGTACCTGTCGTCTGTTTTTACATGAAAATTGTTCCTATACTTTTCAAGTGTTTGCATTCTACCAACATATTTTTCCATGCTCTTCAATATTTCTTCTATTTCATCAATATAAATTTGATCACCGAACATTTTATAGAGCAGCATATAGTCATTGTATTCGTCCAGCCATTCGTTTACTTGAACTGGTGTCACTTTCATCCACTCCCTTTTATTAACTTTAATTTATCAATTTTGCCTTGTAGTCATTTTTTCCAATCCATGAAATCTGCTTTACTTTTACCGAATGCGGTAGTAGTGATAAGCGCGTATGGAGTGATGAAAAAATTCACGAAGAAAGTTCTTACTTCGTGAATTTTTCCTTGCTAATCGATTAATGCCCCTCAGAACTGCCGAACATTGCTTGCGAGTAAATAATACCTAGACCTTCGTGCCGGCCAACCATCGTATGGGCATAAAATACATCCTCGATGTAAGCGCTATCATGTTGCAGAGCAATTTCTACAACAGCATTATAGTCTCTTGACGAGCCCACTCACACAATGTAGCAATAACAAGTTTGCGGCCAGTCTTTTTGTCCCACCGTATTACTGACGACGGCTTGTCTATCGGCATTTTGCACGCCGATTAGCATTTGTTGTCTAAGGTCTTATAAACAAGGAGGCATATTTATGTGGTCTGTATTATTAGCTTTAGGTACTGGAATCGCTATCGGAATTGTTTTTCAGACCCTCCGTATACCGTCTCCCGCACCACCAATGTTAGGATTGATAGGCCTTTTCGGTATGTTTTTAGGACAACGACTTATTCCGTGGGTTAAATTACTGTTCAATCATAGTTCAAACATAGTTAAATCAGGCTGATTTATTGAACATTCAGCAGGCTACTGCCCCATTTGACATTGGGAAATTTTCATCTTGAGGAGCAATATGTCAAATCCAATACGCGGGCTAAGGAAGTCGTTATCATCCAATCATTCTTGACATGGTGCTTCGAGATAGGATATCCCAACAAGTACGTTGCACGCGTTTCCGGCCGGTGCAAAAAAAGAAAGAGGAGATTTCGGAGCAGCAGGGATATTGACGAAGAGGATCTGAGGCAGGCAATTGACTTTAGATCGCCCAGGTTCAGACCAATGGCGGAACCCAGTTGTCAAAAGAAAGTAGTGCATTTCCGAGATATTAATGAAACCCCCACTTCCCTCATCTATCAGAGAAGCGGGGGTTTTTAATAAAGAGGCGATCAGGAAATACCAGAAATTTTACGACTTAGCTCACTCTGCGAAGGGTTGTATTCAGCATGAACGATTCCTGCCCCTGCGCTCATTCGCTGCACTTCCTCAGTTGTTGTTATTTCCACATTCCCCAAGTTATCTTCATGGCGGACTGATCCTGCAAGTACTATTGTCAAGATCTCCATATCGCTGTGCGGGTGGGCACCAAATCCTTTGCCGGGATCTATGTCATCGAGAAGCTTAAACGGCTGCGCAGCCATCCATGATCTACGTTAAATCGGGAATCGGCCGGGAATACTTGGATCATTGTAGAACGCCCCTTATCAGCTATTTTAACAATACGTCATCATAATCCTTATGTCGGTCAAATTGACTTTGGGCGAATGGACATAACGGCATAATCTTTATCCCCTCCTTCTGAGCAAATTCGACTACCCGCCTAACTAATTCTTGTCCTACTCCTTGACCTCGCAGACTATCAGAAACAAACGTATGGTCTACAATTCTTTATAAATTTCAATCATTATTGTTCCCCCTTTTGTTTTTCTTTTCTTATATATTGCAAAGCACCACTTGGACATTTATCAATAAGATCTGCAATTTTGTCAGCTGTTTCTCCGTCTGCATGAATCCATGGTTTCTTATTAACGTTGAACACTCCCGGTAACCCTCTCACACAATTAGCAGAATGCATGCATCTACCATAATGAAAAATAACATCGATATCTTTCCCTCTATATATTTTGAATTCTTCATTCATTTCTATCATACTCCGTTCCGTACATTAAACTTACTCAATCCGGTCGTTCCATCGAAAATATTTCTGTTTATATCAACATCATATTGAAATTATTCTTTATGAACAATTCCATTATTTCTATGGCATGTATAGCCATAAACTATATCTCTAAGGTCGAGCTAATTTGGTATTAGCATCGATTCGAACGATCCTATAATTTCAACCTATTGAACGTATAGAAAAAATAGAATTGATCGATATATTTCGTTTTCAATACTATAAATACATGCGGCGAACTTCAAAACTGGCCATTTTCGAATGCCGTCGTAAAACTATTAAATGAAAGTTGGGATCTACATATTTAATGACAAAACGGATTTGCTGACTACAGATAACTCTGACATCATCCTTATCGACCTTTCAAACCGCACAGTAACAACATTAGCACTTTAAGTGCTGCCTTATCGACAAGCGCATTCGAATCTATGATCGTTGAATGCTTGGGAGGATCAACGAGTTGTTTATAAAGTGAACAGCTATGGCAATAAAAAACTTGTCGTTTCTGGTCTATGGACAGAGATTTGCGACTTATCAGCTGTGCTTTCCGCGATCGATCAAGGATATGAAGTATACATCGTAACCGATACTTCAAGCGGTGTATCAAAAAAAGCGCACGACATGGCCGTTCAGTGCATGATTCAAGCGGGCGCGGCACCAATTTCATGGGAACAGTACCTGTTAGAATTGCAACGTGACTGGGCACGTTCAGAAACTTACCAAGCAACAACAGATATTGCTAAAGAACATGGCGGGCATATGGATTAGGTGTTTTTTACTCTCAAGAAATGTTCGGCGGTTCTGAGGGACATTAATCAATTAGCAAGCGAAAATTTACGAAGTAAGAACTTTTTTCTTGATTGCCGTTTAAGTCATATTTTTTATTGGAGGTATTTTCATGTCAAAACATACGACGGGTATCCATCACATAACAGCATTTGCTAGTGATCCTCAAGCAAACGTTGACTTTTACGCCGGAATCCTCGGCCTGCGCTTAGTAAAGAAAACAATTAACTTTGATGCTCCTGAAGTATATCACTTATACTTTGGAAATGAAGCAGGGAGCCCGGGAACTATCATCACGTTTTTTCCATCGCCTGGATCACCAAAAGGAGAGATAGGCGGCGGTCAAGTCGGTATCACCACCTATATCGTACCGCAAGGTTCGCTAGGCTTCTGGGAAAACCGTCTGATGGATTTTGGAATCACTGTTAAGAAACTGAACCGTTTTCAAGAAGCTTATCTGCAATTCGCGGATAATGAGGGACTGGGTCTTGAAATAGTTGAACGAAGTGAGGGACCCGATAGCAGATGGGCGTTTAATGGCATACCAGCAGATAAAGCAATTAAAGGGTTCGGGGGAGCTGTCCTCTACAGCGTCAATGCAGAGAGCACTATGGACACGTTGCAAAACGTCCTCGGTCTGACTAAAGTCGCAGAAGATGGCGAGTATGCTCGTTTTCAGGCAACCGGAGAGCTTGGTAACATCATTGACGTTCCTCTAGTCAGCATGGAATGGGGTGTAGGCGGAGCTGGAACGGTTCATCATATTGCTTGGCGTGCAAACGATTTTGACGATCATGCAGAGTGGCAAAAGGAAGTCATGCGCAAAGGATTCCGACCAACTCAAATTATTGACCGCCAGTACTTCAATGCTATCTATTTCCGGGAATACGGCGGTATTCTTTTCGAAATTGCCACAGATCCCCCAGGTTTCGCCAAGGATGAGCCTGCTGAATCGTTAGGTGAGAAATTACAGCTGCCTGAGTGGTATGAGAAGCATCGTGCTAAAATTGAACAGAATCTAATTCCAATTCAAGTAAGAGAAGTGGATGGGCAGCTGTCATGAAACATATTTTTGAAAGGGGTACAAATAAGGGTGCTCCAACATTAGTTCTATTTCATGGTACAGGCGGAACTGAACGTAGTTTGCTTACTTTGGCCAAGCGAATTTCTCCGGAATCTTCTGTCCTAAGTCTCAGAGGCAATATATTGGAGAACGGAATGCCGCGTTTCTTTAGACGACTTGCCGAAGGTGTGTTTGATGAGGCGGATTTAATTTTCCGTACAAAGGAAGTTTACGAATTTCTCGATACAGCCGCGGCCGAATACGGATTTGACCGAGACAACTTAGTGGCCATTGGTTATTCGAATGGAGCCAATATAGCAGGAAGCCTTATATTCCATCATCAAAATGTATTAAGGGGTGCTATTCTGAATCATCCAATGGTCCCACGAAGAGGCATCAAACTGCCGGATTTAACTGACATCCCTATTTTTATAGGTGCTGGAACTAATGATCCGATCTGTTCTGCACAAGAAACCGAAGAACTTCAAAGCCTTCTTCGTGAAGCTGGAGCATCTGTCGAAGTACATTGGGAGCATTTTGGACATCAATTGACAACTAGCGAAGTAGATGCAGCCGCAGTTTGGTTTAAGAAAAATCTGCTGTGACCACTTCCTCGAGAACCTGCATGGTCTTATCGGGCGCATAACGGAGCTAATATAAGTAATATCTATACCATATATAGTCAGATCCATATTGATAGTAGCCTATCAGAGGTTATAAGATGAGGTTGAATAAACTTCCAATTGAAAGAAGTTTAAGTTTTAGAATAATTTCCGGCCGGATGAATTATTCTTTACAGCATTAACAAGGAGGAAATTCTATGGGAGTACGTTTTTTAAAAATGGCAGTCGTTTATATTTTGCTTGGTATCTGCATCGGTATTTACATGGGTACAACACTTAACTTTGCATTAACAAGCGTACACGCTCATACAAATCTTTTCGGGTGGGCAACATTGGCCCTTTGTGGATTTACGTATCTTCGTTTTCCCAAAGCAGCAGAATCTCCTCTAGCGAAGTGGCACTTCTGGTTGCAAGGCATCGGCCTGCCCATCATGCTTATTACCCTCAGTATAATGGCCCATGGCTACGCTCCAAATTGGATTACCACGTTAAAGCGTATCGGTGAAGCAGTGGCTGGAACCGGTATCTTGATTTTTGCAGTCAATGTTTTTACTAACGTAAAAGCAATGGACATTCATAATAACCATAAGCTTGATGTTTCCATGTAATACCCAGATACGTTCTTAATAAGGCGGGGGTAATCCAAATTCGAGCGATTCAAGCGCTTCAATAAGTGAGGGTGAACTGCTGTACAAAAAAAGCTGCATTGCATGTCATGGCAACAACCTGGAAGGCGGAGTTGGAGCGAAATTACAAAAAGTCGGTTCAAAACTAAGCGTTGATCAAATAAAAAACCAAATTATAATGGTCGCGGTGGTATGCCTGCTGGAATCCTCAAAGAGGATGATGCTCAAAAAGTTGCCGTTTGGTTAGCAGAACATAAATAATCCAATGAAAAGTCTGAAAACAAGGGGGAAGTAGGTTGGTTAACGAACCGTTGTCCAAATCGTCAAATTACTCACTCATGACCGGTATCCTTTTCTGGTGTTCGTTGGTTGTAGTTTCTTGTGTGTATTTAACGATTCCATTAATAACGATTTTTGCAGACGTATTCAAGGTATCGTCTTCTCAAGCTGCTTGGACTGGTAGTGCCTTTTCGTTTGCTTTTGCAGGTGGGGGTTTGTTCTTTGGAGTTTTATCGGAACGTTTTGGACGAAAAAAAATGATGTTGTCTGGGTTACTATTGCTCACTGTAATATCTCCTCTAACCGGAAGTGTCAGCAGCTTATCTTGGCTTGTTGCCCTTCGAGTCGCCCAAGGTTTAGCGGCCTCCATGTTCCCTCCGTCAGTCTTGGCCTACGCAATGGAAATGTTTCCGATTAAAAGAAGAGTCACCATTATCGGGTTCATCAGTACGGCGTTTTTAATGGCAACTATCGTTGGACAAATATACAGCAGCTATATTGTTTTATACATGAGTTGGTCTTATGTCTTCTATATTCTTTTTGCGATTTATTTCATATCCACGATCTTGATTACCTTTTTTATTCCAAACGATAAAACACAGCAACCGGATGGTGGCTTCTTTTCTGCCTTTTTGAGAATCGGCTATATTTTCAAGAAGAAGAATTTGCCTCTTTGCTACATCATTTCAGCTACACTCTTTATTTCGCTTGTCGGTTTTTTTACGACTCTTGGAAATTATTTAACAAGTTCGCTCTTCGGATTAAGTCATCAAGATATTCTATGGGTCCGTATAGTAGGTATAATCGGAATGATAGTAGCACCGTTTGATGGAAGATTGGCCGCGAAAATTGGAGTCAAAAACGTTTTAAGTTGCGGATTGATCTTGGCTGGAATCGGCTTGGGATTGTTAGGCCTCTGGACTAACCTCATTTTATTAGTAACGTTGAGCGTTGTGTTTATTACGGGAATTGCTATGGCTCTTCCCGCATTGATCACTCTAATTGGCCTCATTGCGGGGGAAATCCGGGCGATCGCGGTTTCATTCCATATGTTTATGGTGTTCATAGGTGCATCGCTTGGGCCGATTCTCTCGATTTATCTGATAAATCATGGAGGCTATTTACTCTCTTTTGAAGTATCCACTGGATTGTTGTGTTTGAGCTTGATTGTCCCCTATTTTATTCGTTTAGAAGAACCACGTAGTTACTCAGCATCATCCCAAAATGAGACCTACGCGAACCCGGCGAAATGATTCGTGTGTTGTACCCGGTGAAAATGTATACCCTTCCTGCGCGATTTTGGGGCGTTTTGGAAAATGCCGAGAGGCTAATTATTACTTTGGAGGTTCGTACATGGAAACTCAAAATCGTCATTTAACAACAAGTTGGGGTGCCCCCGTTGGGGATAACCAAAACTCCTTGACTGCCGGCGCACGCGGTCCAACCCTCATCCAAGACGTCCACCTTCTGGAAAAGCTTGCCCATTTCAACCGGGAACGCGTCCCCGAACGTGTTGTTCATGCCAAAGGTGCCGGCGCACACGGATATTTTGAAGTAACCAACGATGTTTCCGCCTATACAAAGGCCCGCTTTTTGTCTGAGGTTGGCAAGCGTACACCGGTTTTTATACGCTTCTCCACGGTAGCGGGTGAACTGGGATCTGCAGATACCGTACGTGACCCGCGCGGTTTTGCTGTAAAGTTTTATACGGAAGAAGGAAACTATGATTTGGTGGGCAATAACACGCCTGTTTTCTTCATTCGGGATGCCATTAAATTTCCGGATTTCATTCATACCCAGAAACGCCACCCTCAAACTCATCTGAAAAACCCCAATGCTGTTTGGGATTTCTGGTCCTTATCTCCCGAATCCTTGCATCAAGTCACTATCTTAATGTCCGATCGCGGTATTCCTGCGACTCTCCGTCATATGCATGGTTTCGGAAGCCATACGTTTAAGTGGGTCAATGCGGATGGACAAGGTATTTGGGTTAAATATCATTTTAAAACGGAACAAGGCGTGAAAAACCTGGATGTCGAGCTGGCCGCCAAGCTGGCCGGTGAAAACCCGGATTATCATATCGAGGATTTATTTAATGCCATAGACAAAGGTGACTTCCCCGCATGGAAGCTATATGTACAAATGATGCCGCTGGAAGATGCCAAGACCTATCGTTTCGATCCTTTCGATGTAACGAAAGTGTGGTCGCAAAAAGATTACCCTCTTATCGAGGTTGGACGCATGGTTCTGAACCGAAACCCGGACAATTACTTTGCCGAAGTTGAGCAAGCAACCTTTTCCCCTGGGGCGTTCGTACCCGGTATTGAGGCTTCACCGGATAAAATGCTGCAAGGCCGTTTATTCGCCTATGCCGATGCTCATCGCTATCGGGTTGGACCAAACCATCATACACTGCCTATCAATAAACCTGTTGTCGAAGTAAATAACAATCAGCGTGATGGCCAAATGCGTTCCGATCGTAATGGGGGAAACTCGATATACTATGAACCAAACAGTTATGGCGGAGCTGCCGATTCGGCAGCCTATAAGACAGCCGCGTTTGAAGTAACCGGTTCAGCCGATAGCGTCCCGTATGATCATGATGATCATTACACTCAAGCCGGCGACCTGTATCGATTGCTTCGTGTAGAAGAACGCGGGCGTTTAGTAAATAACATTGTAAATGCTATGAAGCCGGTGGAGAAGGATGAAATCAAACTTCGTCAAATCTCTCACTTCTATAAAGCAGATCCCGAATGGGGGCAAGCGATCGCCGAGGAGCTTGGCTTGAGAGTTCCACAGTTGTCTTAATACGATCCGTCAAAAAGAGAGCAGTTCCTTACAGCAAATGATAGCTGGGGAACTACTCTCTTTTTACTATTCGTAATTCGTATCCGCCTCAAAAAATGCAGTAAGTGCCGTTTTAACATACACAAACCCGTTACATTTTTGACTCTCCTTTTTCGTTCAACAGCTTTAACGGAGTTACGTCATTTCCTTCAGGGTCAACAACGGATAAGCTTAACATGGTAGACATAACTTGGCCTCTAATAAGCCGCAAATACTCTTGACGCAATGCTGCTTGTTCAGCTTTCTCCTCCTCCGTCAACCCAATGCTGCGTTGTTTCTTGCTCAGCTGGTTAATACGCCCAAGAATGGGGATCACTTTCTTCACCTCAAAGACAATAGTTCAAACTTAAATTTCTTATATTATATGGAAAAGACCTGCAAGAAAGGTAGCTTTTTAAGGCCGCTCTCTTTCAGATCTTCCAGCAATTCGTTATTCTTTTACCATAACAAAGTCATGAATATTTCCTTGGAAACGAGCTGCCGCTTAGTTATTCAGGAAGTCGATCAAAGCTTTATTAAATTCATCCGGGTGAGTCGCATTTAAACCATGCCCTCCACCTTTGACGATAATTAGCTCGCTGCCTTTAACCGCTTCATGGGCGAGCTGGGCGCTTACTTCAAGCGGAACGATCGCATCAGAATCGCCATGGATAACAAGCAACGGGATATCGAATTTAGCTAAATCACCACGGAAGTCAGTCCGGCCGAAAGCAGCAACGCAATCAAGCGTCCCTTTCGGAGAAGCGAAAGAAGCGATTTCAAGGTTGTACAAACGGAATGGTTCGCTGACAAGGTCGGTTCTGTCCCCTACTCTAAAGAAGTTATGAGTGAAGTCGTTAATGAAAGCAATCCGGTCTTTTTTCAGTCCGTCTTGGAAGGCTTGAATGGTCGCTTCATCCAGACCTCCTTCCGGATGCTCTGCGGATTTGTAGAAAAACGGAGGAACCGCAGCTGCAAATACGGCCTTTTTAACACGGCTTGTTCCATAATTACCAACATACCTTGCAACCTCTCCCCCGCCCATCGAAAATCCGACCAGTGTTACATCGTTAAGGTCAAGATGCTCGATCAGCTTATGAAGATCCGCCGCAAACGTATCATAGTCGTACCCATTCCACGGTTGGGATGATTGTCCGAACCCACGCCGGTCATATGTAATTACACGGTGGCCCGCTTCAATGAGCGCTGGAACCTGACTTTCCCACGAGCGTCCGCTGAGTGGCCAGCCATGGATCAGAATGACAGGTTTACCTGCGCCAAGATCTTCAAAATACAATTCAATGGGTTGTCCGTTTTCTGTTCCAACTGTTAATTTAGCCATGTTTCATACTTCCCTTCGATTTGGTTTGGATAGATTGATGCTTATATTTCAATAATCTAAGTACGATTTAAGCATCCATACATGCTTTTCCAGGGAGCTATGAATGGCCAAAAGCATATCCCCTGTTGTCTCATCACCTTCACGGTCGGCAATACTCATGTCCTCTTTAAGCTCAGCCACAATAATCCCAAAATCAGCTATAAGCGTGCGGACCATCTCATTTGCGTTCTCATTGCCTGCCGCATCTTTTACTGTAGCTTTTTCGATAATTTTATGAAGTGTAGCTACTGGACTGCCGCCTAATGCCAGCAGCCTCTCGGCAAGATTGTCCACATGAAGTGCAGCCTCCGTATAAAGCTCTTCGAACTTCAAATGCAAAGTAAAGAACTGCTGCCCCTTTACATACCAATGATAGTTATGAAGTTTGGTGAATAACAGACTCCAGTTAGCAATCTGGATGTTAAGTACTTCCGTTAGTTTTTGTGTCATAGAAAAGCTCCTTTTGACCACTTTTTGTCTAAGCTCGAGGCGCGCTTTCAAACTTACCTTTGTGGGTCAAGTCGCAGAACGGTTTTTGACTGGATAAACCGCACCGGCATAGAATAAAACTTTCCTTGGTCTCAAAACGGTTCCCCACCGCATCCACCATTTCTACTTTGCCCGTAATTCGCAATGGTCCATTATCGTTTACTTTGATCGTAACTTCAGACATGATGATCTCGCCCCTATTGGATTATTTTGGTGAATACACTTAGAAAACGAAGCAATCCAGATCACAAAAGCCACTGCCATGATGATGATTGCATCCATGGTGATGGTGTACCTTATGAGGAGCCTGAACTCCTGCCCCGCCGCCTCCGTAATTTGTTCCACTATAGTAGCCTCCAAAGAAATTATGCGGAGACCAGTCTGGACTGGCTTTTGGAGCCGGAGGCGACAGAGACTCAAATTCATTGGTACCGTAGACAATCTTGCCTCCTACAACAGTGAAGACAGATTCAATTTTTTTAATAGCTTCCTCGGAGACACGAAGGAAATTATCGGAAAGAATCGAAAAATCAGCATATTGACCCACTTTGATTTGTCCTTTTACATCTTCTTCTTTGGAAAACCATGCATTTCCCGATGTATACATGCGAAGCGCTTCATGCCTCTCTACACGATTAGAATCAGGGTACAAGCTTAAACCCCCTAATGTCTTACCCGTCACTAACCAGTATAAGGCAACCCACGGATTATAACTGGCTACTCTTGTCGCATCTGTCCCTACACCGACACGTAATCCAGCCTTAATCATCTTAGTTATCGGAGGAGCATTTTCCGCTGCTTTGGCCCCATATCTTTCGACGAAATATTCACCTTGAAAAGCCATTCGGCTTTGAACGGCGATCGAACCGCCTAATTCCACAACTCGCTCCAAATCCTTCTCACGGATTGTTTCGGCATGATCCAAAATCCAGCGTAAGTCTTTGAACGGCACCTCTTTGTTCACGCGTTCAAATACATCGAGAAAGCGTGTTATGGATTCTCCATAGGTAGCATGAAGACGAAACGGCCAACGTTGCTTTACGAGATGCTGGGTAACTTCGAAGAGCTCATCTTCCAGTACAGCTGGAAGTTCCGGACGAGGTTCTACAAAATCTTCAAAGTCTGCCGCACTATAAACAAGCATTTCACCGGCACCGTTATGACGATAATAGGAACTGCCCGTGTAAGGCTGCGACGAAGCGGTCCATGCTTTAAAATCACTCAATTCATTCTTGGGATGCTGGGTAAATAAATTATACGCTGTACGAACCGTAATCTCTCCACGCTTGTCTAGCTCATCAAAAACTTGATAATCATCAGGATAGTTCTGAAAGCCCCCACCAGCGTCAATAACGCTTGTGACACCGAATCGGTTCAATTCCCTCATGAACAATCGGGTTGAATTCATTTGATCCTCGTAGGACAGCTTAGGCCCTTTAGCTAAAGTAGCGTACAATATCGTAGCATTGGGTCGAGCGATGAGCATTCCTGTTGGATTACCTTGGCTATCCCTTTGGATTTCCCCACCTGGCGGGTTCGGCGTATCTTTGGTATACCCAATTACTCGCAAGGCAGCTTTGTTCAAAAAAGCTTGTCGGTAAAGATTAAGGATAAATACGGGAGTATCAGGAGCAATTCGATTGATTTCATCTAATGTTGGCATACGGCGTTCGATGAATTGAAACTCTGTCCAGCCGCCAACAACACGGACCCAGTGAGGTGCAGGAGTACGATCCACTTGCTTCTTCAACATTCGCAAGGCATCCGCTACTGAGGGTACTCCATCCCAACGAAGCTCGAGATTATAATTGAGCCCGCCTCGAATGAGATGAATATGAGAATCGTTCAAACCCGGAATCAACATTCGCTTATTTGCGTCTACAACCTGCGTGGCTGGCCCAACATATTTCATGATTTCGGCATCGTCCCCCACGGCCAGGAACTGGCCGTTTTTAACTGCAACGGCTGTTGCAGTTGGATTGGAATCGTCCATTGTCACGATAGTGGCATTATGAATGACTAAATTTGCTTCAGTTTCTATTGCCTTCTTTGACATAATTCCAGTCTCCTTTGAACATAATTTTTGTTATTTGTTGCCTAACCAAAGCTGTATCCAAGGAATCAAACGTTGCCCTAAAAACATGCCGACGAGACCGAGCAGTCCCAAAAAAGGCGGTGCAGGCGAGGGAATCCGAAACAATTGAAAAATAACGCCAATTACAATACCTGTAGCTAAAGCGAGAAGCATTGAGCCCCACATCCAAGTTTACCTCCCTCCAAAATGTTCTTTGTTCTTACAACCATTTTCAATATAGCCCACTCGCTTGAATCAATATTTACCTTCAGAACATAAGTCTATAAGCGGGCATTCTTTCTATCAATAAGGTTTTCTCTATAACAGCCATAGAATTTACTTATGCATTAATTACATAACGACTTTAATTTATATAGTTTTTACCTATGAGTAATATAGGAAATTGATGATTGTTTGAAAAATTACATTTCAATATTCTTATTACATGCAGTAGGTTTCCAATGATTTGGAACTGTTGCAATAATATAAGGAAAGTGGGTATTTTGTTATGTTTAACAGCAAAACCGATTTACTTACGGCAGAAAACTCTGCCATTATTCTTGTAGACCATCAGCCTCAAATGCTTTTCGGTGTGCAAAGCGCTGATCGCCAGACCATCATTAATAATACGGTTGGTCTTGCAAAAACGGCCAAAGTTTTCAATGCTCCCATTATCCTTACAACGGTTGCAGCTGAATCATTTTCGGGCCCGATTCATCCGGATATTCAAGAGGTGTTTCCTGACCAGAAGCCGATTGACCGCACATCAATGAACTCTTGGGAAGACGAAAACTTTGTGGAGGCCGTGAAGAAAACAGGCCGCAAGAAGCTGATTATGGCCGCTCTTTGGACGGAAGTTTGTCTAGCTTTCCCTGTAATTTCAGCCATCAAAGAAGGATATGAAGTATACATTGTAACGGATGCTTCAGGCGGGACGACGACGGAAGCACATAACATGTCTGTTCAACGCATGATTCAAGCGGGGGCAATCCCTGTCACTTGGCAGTCCGTTCTGCTGGAGTACCAACGCGATTGGGCACGTCAAGATACCTACGATGCCGTCTTGGCGATCGCTATGCAGCACAGCGGTGCATACGGCGCTGGTGTCGTTTATGCTCAAACGATGTTTGGCGGCCATGGAGGATAATACTATCTATCGCAAAAAGGACAGTCAACAGAACAGTGACTGTCTTTTTTGCGCATAATTCAATATAGGTTGGAGGGCAAAAAGAGAGAGCGTTTTCGTAATTCCCTTTTTGTGATGGCCGTAGTCTTAATCCCACGAACAGGCGTTGGATCTACACGACGAATCATTTTCAATTGCTGACCAGAAAAGCTTTCAATTGAAGAAGCAGGTACATCATTGGATAAGTTATGCAGTAAATCCAAATAATTTATTGATCAATTCAACTGCTGAAAGGGCAGTCGAATTATTTTCGGCCTAATACTTAAGGACTTATTCATCCAATAATTGTTCAATAGCAGGAGGATACGCGGGGTTTTTATCCACTGTAATTACGCGCGGTGACTGATTGTGAGGCGAGGACATTGCCTTTCTTTCAGGACGTGGTTGTCCTTTCAATCGATAAACCCAATTCAGATCAACATACATGATATGTTTTATTAACTGTGCTTGTACTGTTGAAGTTGTTATCGTGCCCCTTGTAATCTACTTTTTCTTGCGACATACCTTCAGTGATAAATCTTAGTCGCTGGTTATTTTCATTCATAGAGGAAAATAAGAGACCCGAAAGGCAATGTAACCAAAAACCATTGTCCCACATCGCTTTCCCTCAACGTTTCCGCCGGCTGCAATTGTATGACATTCGGGCGCATCATCGCACACCTTTTTCATAATTATCTGAAGGAGACATTGCATTTGTTACGTTGCCCCTAGACTGTAAACTCAAACTTTTACTTTTCGATTGGAAATCCAATTATATGTCACTCTTCCACAGTCAGTGCTTAACCACATTCTACCATCTATTATATACAATTTGCCATTTGACGGGGAATCAGTGAAAGCTAACTTAGCAAGTCCGTACACAAGAGATATCATATCTTTATATAAGCTTAATTGACCCATTGTCGATCTCCTAGAAAAAGAAAAAAACCACTTATCAGGTGAAATAAATTCACATGATAAAGTGGCCGCTTGCGAGATATGAGATTAATTCCAGGAGAATTAACCACAATTGTACATAAAAGTTAAAGCTTCTTTGAACATAAAAATTCGCGAAAGAATAGAACTTTCCTTCTAACAATTGAGAGTAAGCAACCACTTAGTGTCAGCAAAAAGTAAAGTATTAGACTGGACGTCTTTATTCCACGCGGCTTTTCGAATCGTCAAACCGTCAGACTCCATAAAATAAGTATTGGACTGGCACTAGAAATTGAAACAGCGACAGCCAAGGACGAGAAAATAAAATCCTAGACTGTCGCTGTTTCATTGAACTTGAACGTATCCGTTAGAATTCATGTTAATTAATTCCAAGGGAACAGGATTGATGCTTTCATTGTCGAATCTACGATATCGGACCAGGTACGCTAATTTGGGGCGAATAAGTTTTAAAAACTTGAACAAACTTTTCAAACGCTGATGTCATTAAGCTATCCTTTTTTCTAATTAGGCTGATCTGAATTGTTTTGTATTCGGCTGGAAGTGGAAAGTATCGTAACTTATTTTCACCCATATATCTCTGAATGACGGAATAAGGAACAAGCGATGCTCCAAGCCCGCTAATTACACCTTGGACGATGGCGTCGAGATGATTGAATTCCATGTACCTTATGGAATGGATACCAATGGATTTTAGCCAACTTTCGAGCAGTTCTCGTTGAAAACAGCCTTTAGTGTTCATCAGAAAAGGCTTCGCGAGTACTTTTTCAATGTCATCGTAATCACTGTTTGAAATGAGTACAAGTTCTTCTTCATAAAGAAGCTCTTTAACAATATCAGGATCGTTGACTGGGGCTTTTACAAACGCCGCGTCTAGTTCGAAATGTTTGATTTTATCGATCAATTCGCCCGAAAATTCTGTTATAAGAGATAATTCAACTTTCGGATATGCCTTATGATATTGAGCAAATACTAAAGGCAAATGTAAAGCAGACGTTGTATGATTTGCTCCAAGCCTAAGTATACCTTTTGGTTCACCTGTATTCTGTAATGCTTTTTGTGCTTCATCGACCAGATGAAGTATTTTTTCAGCGTAACTCAGTAATTTCTCTCCGGAAGGCGTTAATATCATCTTTCTCTGCCGATAAAATAATTTGGTATCTTGCTCTTCTTCTAACTGCTGTATCCTTGCAGTAACGTTTGACTGTACATAGCCAAGGGTTTTGGCAGCTTTGGTTATGTTTCCTTCTTGTGCAACAGCTCGAAAAATTCTTAATTCATTAATATCCAAGTTTAGGGACCTCCTAATAAGTATCATAAAAAGTGATTTAATAAATCGTTATTAATCATTTTACATGATTTTTTATCGGGTGTATATTGTTTGATAGATCTTATCCAAGGAGGTTTAAACATGAAAAATCAAGGACACTGCCCGGAGAAGGAAAAATTTCAGGTACTGCAAAGGGAATCGATGAAGTGGTTAATCGAGTTAAAACAATCGTTAAAAGCGGGGTGAAAACCAAACTTCATCATATTCTTATCGGACAAAATGGACTTACCTTATCGCTTAACAATACAGCTGTCGCAGAGGACGGAAGAATTTTAGACGAAGAATTGGCGACAGTTCTATCCATTCAAGACGAGCTTGTTATTAAAATCGATACCTATCTCTCGGATGTTCCAATGATGGAGAGATATTTCAAATAATCCAGGCTCATTTACTCTAAGCAAGGTAAAAAGTACAAAAACTCTGATGTTCTGTGAAAATAAAGTCTTAGACTAGAGTCGTTGAGTTAACAACATTTTTGAATTAAAAAATCATCAGCTTCTTAAAAATAAGTTTTAGACTGGGTCCAATAAATAAAGCAGCGACAGAACAAGACTTGATAAATAAAGTCTTAAAAACTGCCGCTGTTGTTGTTCAATTATCGTTTCCCGTTAGCCATCATGCCGCACGGAACGAACATGCGGCACCACAGAAAATGAAAGTTAATCCGTTCTTTCATAGTAGTTTAGTCAAGGATGCTACGAAAAAACTATATATTTCGACTTTCATATTCAGATTAATGCCCAAAGCCGGGGAATCGTCTTATCCGTATTCAAGTAAAATTACCATTTTGTTATTTAGTCCTAATTAAATTGTGAGGGTCAAAATCTTTATCTTCAGCCACGTTAAACTCCTGTTAGTTGAGAAAACGGCATCCGAGTAGCATCTGACTCCCCTTACGGTAGACAGGTGAAAAAATAAACCTGTTTATTGTAAGGGGAGCTTTTTTCATGGCTAGAGGAAAATATAATGTACTAGAGAAACTCAATATTCTCGAAGAAGTGTCAAGGGGAGAGATTGGTTTTCTAGCTGCTGCTAAGAAATATGAGATCAACAAAACAACTTTGGTGAAATGGCAGCGGCGCTACAAGCATTATGGGGCTGAGGGTTTGGTAAGCCGTACACATAACCAAAGTTATACCGCTGAACTTAAACTCCAAGCGGTGAAGGACATGGCAGCCGCGCATTCCTTGAACTTACTTTGTATCTCCCTGCTCACCAACATTCATATTTATCGTGGTAAACGTTTGACGAAAACAGTCTTTTACACAGCGCGCCTCGACATCACTCAACCTTAGGTAAAACATTACCTTGTATTTCTTTTATGATTTCCAAGAATTGCTCAACTTCCTTGGACGGATGTAATGGATATATCAAACCATATGGAACTGCGAAATCTAAATCACTAGGGATCGTCACCAAGGATGGATGAATATCTGCCCACGCCTCCAATGTTAGCATAACCGTATTACTTTCCTCGCAGCGATTAAACACATCAAGATCATAGAGACGCGGAACATCCTTAATTCGTATTTGAGGATGATTCATTATCAGGAAATCACGTATGTCATGAATGACGGCACTTTCCCCACCATTCACTACAGCCAATTTTTCCCCATACAAATCTTTGACAGAAAGTGTTTTTCTTGAAGCCAGCCTATGTTGCCGAGATACGGCACAGCAAACGCGGTAACTCCCCAGTTCAAGCACACGGTAGTAATCCTTCAAGTTATCTGTAAGAAATGGCCCCGCAATGATATCGAGTGATTGGCCAATCATGCGGTAAGTGGTTGGGAGTGTATGTGCGTCATCTTCGAAATGAACGATGTTTATTCCGAATTGCGGGTATAGGTCGCTAATTCCATTCCACAAATCAATCAAAACCTTACAGGGGTTAAGCATAGAAGTGCCCGCTCGAACAATATGCCGATTTGCCTGTGCGGATTGATGCATGCGGATAAGAGATTCTTGAAAATACTGCAGCATAAATTTCGCATCTTTGATAAAACTTATTCCTGCCTTTGTGAGCCTGACACCGTGGTTGGTACGGATAAAAAGCGGGATTCCGGCTTGCTTTTCCAACAAATTCATTTGCTTCATCACAGCAGTTGAAGAAATAAAAAGCTTTTCGGCTGCCTTAGAGAAGCTTCCGGACTCCGCCACTTGAACAAACGTCTTCAGTTGCTCAATCATTCAGGAAGGCCCCTCCTTTTGCATAAACCATTAGTTAATACCATGCTAACTTATTTGAAATTCCGTATCAAGCTACTAAACCGTAACATTAGAGAAGAACGAAAGAGAAAACAGAAGCTTTAAAAATACTACAGACAGGAAATGTATTGGAGGAGAATACTATGGAAAACAAAGTCTGGTTCATTACAGGAGCCTCTCGCGGATTAGGGCGCATTTGGGCCGAGGCCGCACTCTCTCGCGGGGATAAGGTTGCCGCGACCGCTCGCACACCGGAAAGCATCGTCGACCTTAAGGAACGTTTTGGAGACGCTGTTCTCCCCCTAGCGCTCGATGTAACGAATTCCCAGCAGGTCGAGCATGTCGTTCAGCAGGCTCATGCGCATTTCGGCAGGCTGGACGTCGTCCTAAACAATGCCGGTTACACGCTGGTTGGCACGACTGAGGAGGCTGACGAATCCGCCGTCCGCGAACTATTTGACGCCAATTACTTTGGTACGCTTCGTGTCATCCAAGCTGCCCTACCTCTGCTTCGACAACAGGGCAGCGGGCACATTCTCGGCGTCTCAAGCGCCATGGGTCTTGTTGCGGCGCCGCTCATTGGCTTCTATTGCGCCTCCAAATGGGCAGTCGAAGCACTGCACGACAGCCTCGCTCAAGAGGTTAAAGGCTTCGGCATTAAGGTCACGTTGCTCGAGCCGGGCGCCTTTGCCACCGACTTTGGAAGCCCCTTGTCCATGAAGACATCACAGGTATTGGAAGTTTACGCTGAACTTCGAAATCGGGTGTCCATTCGATTATCGACCGAAGAACGAGGCGATCCGAAGACGACGGCCGAAGCGATTCTTCAAATCGTAGACGCCGAGGACCCACCTCTGCGGTTTGCGGTCGGCGCTGGGGTCTTGCCTTTGGTGCGCGGAACCTATGCCGATCGTTTAGCCACTTGGGAGACATGGGAAGCTGTTTCGAACGGAGCGCAAGGTAAACCGATAAGCCATCGTTAGAATTCGAATTAGCAGACAGTAAAGAAACAGGGATCAGCTGCCAAGGCAGTCTGTTCCCTATTTTTGCAATGCTTCCAACAGATCCTAGACTGCCCACCGCATCCCCTTCATTATCGAGGAAGCTATCTACATTCGGTAGTCACCCGAGTTATCCAATTCATCTCTTCTGCCCGTTAGGTGAACGAAAGGCTGTCATTTGTGCCGGCAGCCTCATTGATGTAGGGGTTATTGAGCTATCTTGTCCCGTTAGCTCAATCTAGGCCGATGTGAATTTTGGCCATTGCCAAGCCAATCAGAAGCTTAAAACCGAGCATTTTCTTCAGAGCGGTTGTGTCTCACATAGATCTTTCACGCCTTCTGAACAGAGGGCGTGTAAAATACGTCACTATGCATATGCTTGATTTTGTCCCAGTTGCCGGGATTGGTCGTGTCTAAAGAGCGGTGCTCCAGAATGGCCTGATATAGAGTGGTTTTTTGTTCCAAATGGGCAACGTGCAGTTTGGCTTCTTCGAGCTTTACGAGCGCGTCTTCTTTGTGCTCCATCATGAGTGCATAGCGTTGTGGAATGCTCGAATCTCCTTCGAGACAGAGATCTACGTACCTTTTAATAACTTCAATCGGCATCCCGGATTGCTTGAGGCATTTGATGCCATGCAACCAGTTGATCGATTCTTCGTCAAACAACCGAATATTGTTTTGATTACGCTGTACGCTTGGCACCAGACCTTTATCCGTGTAAAAGCGTACTGCGTGCTCGGTGAGTCCCGTTATTAGGGCGGCTTCTTTGACCGTATGCATGTGAAATACTCCTTGGAAAATAATTTTTCAAAAACAGCTTGACTTCGTGTAACACGAAGGTCCTAAGCTTAGTGTAACGCAAATGAGTCGTAAGTGGAATCCCCGCTGCTGTGCCCGATTCAGGGGATAAGCACCGTTTGCTGTTATACTTTTGAACACTGGGAGGAATTACAATGCAAACCGTAACATTAAACAATGGTGTGGAAATGCCGATCATCGGCTTTGGTGTTTACCAAGTTCCTGATGCTGAAGAATGCGAGAACGCCGTATATGAAGCGCTGATGGCTGGTTACCGCCTAATCGATACCGCCGCCGGTTATCTAAATGAGGAGGCGGTCGGTCGCGCGATCAAGCGCAGCGGTATACCACGTGAGGAGCTGTTCATCACAACCAAGCTTTGGGTTCAGGATGCCAGCTACGAGAGTGCCAAGCTGGCATTTGCCAAATCCCTGAAGAAGCTCCAGCTCGATTATCTGGATCTATACCTTATTCACCAGCCGTTCGGCGATTACTACGGCGCTTGGCGTGCGATGGAAGGCCTGTACCGCGAAGGCAAGATCAAGGCGATCGGGGTCAGCAATTTCCTGCCTGACCGTTTGATGGACCTTATCGTGCATAACGAAATCGTGCCTGCCGTCAATCAGGTCGAAACGCACCCGTTCTACCACCAGATCGAGAGCGCCGCTTTTATGAAAGAGCAGGGAGTGCAGCACCAGTCGTGGGCGCCTTTCGCTGAAGGACGTAACAATTTGTTCGGGAACGAAGTGCTGACCTCGATCGCAGAAAAACACAACAAGTCCGTCTCCCAAGTCGTGCTTCGCTGGCTTGCTCAGCGTGGAGTCGTTGTGATTCCGAAGTCGGTGAAAAAAGAACGGATCGTCGAAAACTTCAACATTTTTGATTTTGAGTTGAGCGCGGACGACATCGAACAAATTTCCACTCTCGATACGCGGGAAAGTCTTTTCTTATCGTACCGCGATCCGGAAGTCGCCAAGATGATGGGCAACTGGAAAGTCGATCTGTAAATCTTGATAAAACCGTAAACTCATTATGCGTTTATCCTCATCTATTAAGAAAGGACAGGGCGATCGCCCCTGTCCTTTCTTTACTAGAATTGTAATTACTAAAATAGTAAAACTGCTGCTAAAGGTGGACCGAATCTATACTTCACCATTACAGGTAACACACAGAACCACCTAGACCTCTATAACTGCTGCCCGTTACTTCAACGAAAACGGCAACCGATCTTTTGGCCGGCTGCCGTCGTGTCTAATTAAACTAACATTTTTCGTTAGCGTAGTATTATCATGTCATTTTACCTACGTTGGACAGCCAACTTAACAGCAAGTCCTGTCAATACGCCGGACATGATCCAACGCTGTGCCTTAAGCCATGTCGGGCGATTACCTAACCAACTGGCAATCTGGCTTGCAGTAAGAACAACAAGGAGATTCACCGCAAAGCTGATTAAGATTTGTGTCAGGCCCAAAATCGCACTTTGTGACAGCAACGAGCCTTTATCAGGATTTTGAAATTGTGGTAAAAGCGAGATATACAACACGGCGATCTTTGGATTAAGCAAATTGGTTATGAAACCCATCATGAACAATTTACGTGGCTTTTCAATCGGGAGAGCGACTGGTGCCAGTATTGAGGCGGAACCAGGCTTGACTGACTTCCATGCGAGCCAAAGCAAATATGCAGCTCCCGCCCACTTCATTACCGTATAAATAACAGGTACGGTATTGAATATCGTTATTAGACCAAGCATTGAGGCTGTAAGATAAACTACAAAGCCGAGCACAACTCCCATTAAAGATATAATGCCCGCCTTACGCCCTTGTGAAATCGAACGCGAAATCAGGTAGATCATATTGGGTCCGGGAGAACAAACCATCCCAAGTGATACAATTCCAAAAGCAATTAATGTTCCTAAACTAAGCAAAGTTGTTCCACCCCCAATAGAAGATATTTAAATCTAAAGTATATTATCATAATGAACTTTCAATGTATACCATAAATAGTTGATTTAAACATGGAAAGGCAACCGATCGTCAAGGCCGGTTGCCGCAGTTTATTCAACTATCGTGTCCCGTTAGTTCAGCTTTTTGAAGTCTTATAAGTTGTTCTTAGTCGGCATGTAGCTTGATCAGCTTCTGAAATCTCAGCACACCATAGCCGAGCAGCAACGTGCAAAACAATTGGATCACAATCAATGCGCCTATGAAAGTTGGAATCAAGCCTTCCCCCGACCAGCCGCTGATCCAGTGCGCGGAATTCACTAGCAATAGCGCCAAATTCACCAAAGCCACGACTCCAAGCGTCTTCTGGACTTTCTGGTAAAACGATCGAATCGATTCCTTATCGCTGTAGAGTTCGATCGTCTCCCCCTCCAGATAGGGCCTTCGGAAGTACCGCCAATTGACGCAATTCCCGACATACTCCCAGCCGGCATCCGCATACAGATCACAAAATTCCTCCAGTTGCTTGGCTTTCATCGTGTCTTGATAATCCATCCGATACTCGTACCGAACACTTGGATCGTAGTCGAAGCGGTAACGAATAATGCCCGGACGGTTCAGATGCAGCCCCCGCATCGACAAGTCGGTAAACCAAGCTTCATCACGCTTATAGTCCCATACGAAGGATAATCGGTTTTTGTATATCGATTTGGCGCTCCCAGCAACCGTTCTCATGTGCATTCTTCCTCCCTAAATTGTGTGATCTTTCGGCCGTTGCACAACAGTTCTTCCATTCGCTCCATTTCCGCCATTACGACTTGCTTGCCAAGTGGTGTAATCGAATAGGTTTTGCGGCGCGAATCCGTTTCAACTTCGTTCGAAGGGATGATCAGTCCTTTTTTCATCAAATTGTTGAGCGCCGTATACAAGGTCCCCGCCCCAATTTTGACACGGCCTTCGCTCATCCTCTCCACATCTTGCATCATGCCGTATCCATGCGAGGAAGAAGCATACAGCGAAACCAAAATGTAGTAAAATGCTTCGGTCAAGGGCAGCATATCCTTAGTGTTCACCAACGGAAGCCTTCTTTCATCCAAATATATCGTATGACGATATATTAACTCACGATATATCGACTGTCAACATATATGCACAAAAAAAGCCGATGACCCGCACGAGTCTCGACTATCCGAAAAATGGGTTTATCCGCCAAAAACCTATTAGCGATTTTGGTAAACTGCCCGTTAATACAGTCCCCAGTCTACCGTATTAGAGTAATCACTACTTCATTTTCTATTGACTTGAGAACTATTATCAAGTAGAATAAAGCTCGCACCTAAATATGATAATGATTCTCATTATTATAACTTGTAAATAGGAGATATATGATGAAAAAATCGCTATTGGCTCTACTCTTCCTTCCAATTATACTCATAATGCTATTGCCTCAGCTTGTGAACGCTGCAAGTGATGGGATTGAAAATATGGGTAAAGCAAAGCCTATAATCTCAAATGCCCTTAATTCGGCAAAAGACGATTTGGCTAAATCGAAGCAAATTTATGATCAATACCATGATTTGTGGATGGATGTTGAGGATTCGGTTAAAGTTGATTCCAAAGCAGCATACAAAGAGATTGAAGCTGAGATGGGCCAAGTGGAATATGCGTATACGATAAATAAGCAGGAAGAAGTAGTTGCTGCCCTGCAAAAGTTACAACAAGTACTCGATCGTTACATAGAAGGTCAATACAGTCAAGTTGCCGATGTCCAAGAGGAGAATATAACACTTTCCGGATTTGTTACTCTTTTGGAGCAGACGAAAGAACAAATCGTAAAACACGATCAAATAGCGTCATTGAACGCGATTAGCAAGGTACGAGACAGTTGGTTAAGCGTTGAAGGTCATGTTGTTGCTCAATCAGCTTCAGTCTATAGTAATTCTGAACGTGATATGGTGGTTGCCAACGCGATGATCACTAATCAAGACTATGACAGCGCGGCTAAAACCTTGGATGAAATGATCGCTTATCTCACTCCTCTTGCACAAAAAACGTCTTATACGTACTGGGATGCAGCTATGATTCCAATCCGGGAAGGGCTTGAAGCATTGTTGGTCGTCGGGGCCTTGCTTGCATTCGTCAAAAAATCAAACAATGGAAAAGGCGGTAAATGGATCTGGTCTGGGGTTCTTGTCGGGCTCCTCGTAAGTGCTGTCCTTGCGGTCATTGTAAAGTTCGCATTCTCTTCCGGAGCTTTTGGTACGAATAATTATCTCATTGGAGGTTGGACAGGGATTTTTGCCTCAGTCATGTTACTCTACATGAGCTACTGGCTGCATAGCAATTCAAATATTAAAAAGTGGAATGCTTACATTCAAACCAAAACCCAAACGGCTTTAACAACAGGACGCATTGTCTCTCTCGGTATTCTTTCATTCCTAGCCGTATTTCGTGAAGGAACAGAAACAGTTCTGTTTATTATTGGGATGGTCAATCAAATAAGCGTTCAGCAGCTTTTGCTAGGGATCTTAGTTGGATTCGGCGTTCTAGTAATCGTAGCTTTCCTCATGCTGTATGTAGGCATGAAATTGCCGGTTCGACCCTTCTTTTTAGTTTCAAGCCTTATTGTCTTTTATTTATGCATTAAATTCACTGGCCTTGGCGTACGCAGCTTGCAGCTCGCCGGAACTGTACCGACATCCAACAGCTCGCTTCTGCCAAGTATTAACTTCATAGGATTTTTCCCTTCCTGGGAAAGTGCCCTGCCACAAATCATTATTGCACTGGGAGCTATGGCTTTTCTTATCGGAAGCAAAATTAGCAAGCGTGTGAATAAACAATCAACTGTTATATCCTAACAATTTTACTCGGAGGTATTTTTATGAAACAGAAAATGTTCCTGGTAACGTCTATCTTACTCATCTCGGCCTTGACACTTTCCGCTTGCGGCTCCAAAGCAACTCCGTCAACACAATCGAACAAAACTGAAGCAACAACTGCGACAGAAAAAAAGGATGAAAAGGCCGTATCTGATTCATCTATTAAAGAGGGAACTGCGAAACTACTTAAGACAGCGAAACAACTAAGTAAAGCAGCAACTGCTGGCGATGAAGCAATAATTAAAGAGACAGGTCCGAAATTAGAAGAAGTTTGGTCATCTTTCGAGGATGGAGTGAAACCAAAATATCCCGACGTCTATGAACAAATTGAGAAAAATCTAAATCCGGCAATTGCTGCCGCTAAAGCCTCACCTCTCGATAAAGATGCCGTTTTAAAAATTGATAAAGAGTTAATTCAAGTGTTATATGATTTTTCACAAAAATTAATACCTGCTGATCAAATAAAAGCTGGGGCTACAAAAATGTTAGGAACTTCTAGCGATCTAAAAAAAGAAATTGAAGCCGGCAATGAGACTAAAGTAAAAGAACTTGGTCCTAAGCTGGAGGAAGTTTGGAGTACATTTGAAGACGGTGTTCGACCTCGCAGCGCTGATCTTTATGAGAAAATCGAAAAAAGTCTAAACCCAGAAGTAGCCGGCTCCCAAAAAAGCCCAATTGATAAAGCTGTATTAACACAATTAAACGAAGATCTAATTAAAGCGTTGAATGAAACGGTGCAGACAATAAAATAATTCTAAAGTCAGACTGGACTAAAGGTTTATTTAAAAATGAAACAGCGGCGGACCAAGACATTTAGACCGCCGCTTTCTTTGTTAAACTAACGTGTCCCGTTAGTTTAACGCCTGCTTGCAGAATCACCTTTGATCGAAATACTTGAATGAACAAAAAAGTGACCCATAGCAACGGGCTGTGGGTCAAAATTATTTATATTTTAAAAGGGGTCAGGTTTATTATAGGCTTGATTTGATTCATTATAGCAACATGAAAATATGATTTCATACTTGTTACATTTATTCAGTGATTCATGAGTTCTTAAAGGTACGCTTCGCTTTTATCGAGTTTATATCATAAAGCCTCCATTTATATCGAGCGATGCACCAGTAATATAGCCTGCTTCTGGGCTAGATAAGAATGAAACCAAACTTGCGATGTCATTTGCGGTACCATAACGGCCAAGAGCAATCATATTCTTTAAGATAGAAGCCATAGAGCCTTCGGCAGGATTCATGTCGGTATCAACCGGACCTGGCTGAATATTATTCACTGTAACCCCTTGAGGTGCCAGATCTCTTGCAAGACCGCGAGTCATAGCGGCGACCGCAGCTTTGGACATGCTATATAAACTCATTCCGGGAAAACCGGTTACATCGGCATTCACACTCCCTATATTAATAATTCTGTCACCACTCTGCATTTGGGGCCCGGCCGCTTGAATGGCAGCAAAAACCGCTCTAATATTAACAGCAACCGTGCGGTCGAACTCTTCCATAGTAAATTGTTCATATGGTTTAACATCTAGAATCCCTGCGTTATTAACCAGTATATTTAGATGACCAAGAGCGTTGATCGCCTCATCAACTGCTGACTTAACCGAGTTCGTATCTTCACTGATTGCCCGAATGGCAATAGCTCTCCCACCTTCAGCTTCAATGCTCTTTACAAGTTCGTTAGCTTTTTCAGCAGAATTGACATACGTAAAGGCAACTGCAGCACCGTCTTTAACCAGCCTTCTAACAATTGATGCTCCAATACCCCGTGAACCTCCTGTAATTAATGCCGTCTTCCCATTTAAGAAATATGAATTCATGCTATTTAATCTCCTTTGAGTTGGTTTCCAAGCGCATTTTAGGGGAATGACCGTTCCAAATCAAAACAAAAAAAATTATCGTAAAAAGTAAAGAGACGTCTCTAAAATGGTATCCACTGTTTTTCTATCTGCAGCCGCAACGGTGATGGTGAGTCCATTCGTGACATTAACGAGGTATTGAGAAAGATCACGTAAATTGGGATTACCTTTTATTTCACCATTGGCAATTCCGCGTGTAAGCAATTGAAAGAAAGCTCGTTCTCTTAAGTTATTGTTCGTACTAACTCTTGCTCGAACTTCCGGATGCTCACTCATCTCCAAGGATGCATAGATTAGCAAGCAAGTTCTAACACTATTATGTTCAAACAATCTATTGTAAAACCTCAATAGCACTTCTTTACAAGTCCCCGGCTCATATAAAATGGAAGTAATATCACTCGTTTTCTCCCCATAACGGTCCAACGCAACTAAGTACAAGTCTTCCTTGCTTCGGAATGTCTGGTAGATGCTGCTCCGGTTTAGAGATAATGCGCTAACCAAATCCTGCATGGATGTTCCCTGGTAACCTTTTTCACGAAAAACATCAATGGCCTTATCGATTGTCTCTTCAATTTGAAATGTTTTTAGTCTAGACATTAATCATCATCCCCTGTTACTTATGCTATCTCAAGTTGGTTTCAATGTCAACATTTTTCAGAAACGATCGTTCCAAATCAACTTATCAAGTTGAGAGCGATTAGATGTTTTTCATTCGTTAATCATTGTGTGAAAAGAAATATAGAAACCATTGGGATTATCGCCTTGGATAAGATGGGAATGAGGATTTTAGTTAAACAATATTAGAATTCCCTCTATTTATGATGATATCACGCATTGGATGTAACCTGCCCGTTAGCCAATCATGCAGCGCGCGAAACAGCGCTGCATCACAGAGGATGAAAATGAAATCAAAAAGCCGTCAATACTGCTACTACGGCTGGGAGAAGAAGGTCGATGAACTATGGTGCGGTAGAGCCCATCCGTTAGTCTGACTCCGACGACCACGGTGCATCACAGAATGTCGCTCCCTCTTGGGAAGCACTCATGGTAGATTAATCCTATTTTGGTTGTTGCACCAGCTCCAATTTTAGTGCCGTAGGAAGGATGCTTTCAATGGAAATTCTCATTGAACGCGCATGTGGTTTGGATGTTCATAAAGACTCCATTACAGCATGTGTAATGACACCAGAAGGAAAGGAGATTTGTACGTTTTCTACTAAAACAGTCTTTTTGTTGCAATTAATCGACTGGATTAAAAAACATGGATGTACTCATGTTGCTATGGAAAGCACAGGAGTCTTTTGGAAGCCAATTGTTAACCTGCTAGAAGCTGAGGATATCGAGTTTTTAGTCGTAAATGCCCAACATATGAAGGCACTACCAGGACGTAAAACAGATGTCAAAGATGCTGAATGGATCGCCCAACTTCTACGCCATGGACTTCTAAAAGCTAGCTTCGTTCCAAACCGCGATCAACGAGAACTTCGAGAGTTAGTCCGTTATCGCCGAAGCATTATTGAAGAACGGGCCAGACAGCACAATCGAATACAAAAGGTTCTAGAAGGAGCAAACATTAAACTCGGCTCTGTTGTTTCCGATATTATGGGCGTTTCCTCTAAGGATATGCTTCGCGCTATTGCAGAAGGTGAAGATGATCCTGAGAAATTGGCAAACTTCGCTCAACGAACACTGAAAAAGAAGAAAGCAGAACTTGAGCTAGCTCTTCGAGGTTACGTAAACCCCCATCAGCGTTTAATGATCAAGACAATTCTAACTCATATTGACTTTCTGTCCGAACAAATTGAAATGTTAGATCAAGAAATTGCAAACAGGGTTAGTTCGTATCAAGAAGACGTAGAACGCTTGGACTCCATACCTGGAATTGCCCCTCGGATGGCGGAACAGATTCTAGCTGAACTCGGAACAAACATAGAGAAACAGTTTCCTAGTGCGGCTCACTTATGTTCTTGGGCTGCATTAGTGCCTGGACATAATGAGAGCGCCGGCAAACGAAAGTCTTCCAAAGGCAAAAAAGGAAACAAATATTTAAAATCTGCTTTAACAGAAGCAGCGCATTCGGTAGGTGCATCCAAAAACTATCTTGGTGCAATGTATAGGCGAACTTTAGCACGAAAAGGCAGAAAAAGAGCTGCTATTGTTGTGGCCCATGCCATGCTAAGAATCGCTTATTATTTATTGACAAGAAAAGAAATGTATGTTGATCTAGGTGAAGATTACTTTGACAAACAGAAACTCGGAGCAATTGTACGGAATTCAGTTCGAAGGCTTGAGAGCTTAGGTTATAACGTTTCGATTTCGGAAGTCTCCTGATCCCCCCATTTC
>NZ_JAQFVF010000085.1 GCF_027789125.1 Paenibacillus aestuarii
GCTATTTTGCCATGCTGTATCAGTCATCTGATTTTGCAGAGGCGAACCAAGCGTTGTATCAGAAGGACCCGAATAAGGTGTATATCGCGATTGATGGTCCGGCAGATGATGTGCATGATACGCCTACACTTGCAGGAAATCGTGTCTCCGGTTGGACGTTGACGCTCATTTCGAAGAACGTCAGGGATAAGAAGCGGGCAATTGCCTTCCTCAGCTATCTGATTAGCGAAGAGGGGAACAAGGATCTTTGCTTAGGTGAGAAGGGCGTTACCTACGATACGATAGACGGCAAAGATCAGTTTCTGCCGGAGGTCATGCATCTACTCAACACCGACCGCAAAGCGTTTGATAGCAAAGACGGTGGTTCTTATAAGTATTGGATGCTAATGGATACGAACATGTGGCTAAAATGGAAACCAGCTGATATTGAGCCTGCCAAACAATTGGCCGATTGGACGAGGGGCAAGACGATCAGCATGTCCGAGTTCGACGATCTGGATCCGAGCCCGACGACGAAGGAAGGTATTGCGAAAGCCAAAAACGATCAGCTCTGGAGTCAGACGCTGCCGAAGCTGCTGATGTCCAAGTCTGATGCTGAATTCGATCAACTGTTCACCGAATACATGAACAGCCTTACCGACCGAAAAGCCATCGAAGCTAGCCGCCAAGCAGCCTATGAACGAAATGTACAGAAACTGAAGTTGCCGGTCAATCAATAGTTCTATAGAGGAAGTAGCAGGATCGTTTACTTTGATCGAAATATTAGACATGTTAATCTCTCCCCTCCAAGAGAAGCGACAACATGTAAACGGAAAACGAGCGCCAAACAAAAAGCTTTCACCGCAAATAGAAGTAAAGTGCCAGATCGCCTATGTGATCTGGCCTTTCTGTTATTGAAGATTGATCTAGATCAACGAGCTGATGATTCACCGTTCGATCTCGTGCATTTGCCTGAATATCATATCTGCTCGCTTATTCGCGTTGGCGACTAAGGAAACCTAAAATATAGTAACCCTACCTAAAATGTGAGTCCTTTCGTTTACTTGATTTATCCTCTATACTAGCAAAGGGCTCTGCTCAGTAACTGTAATCCTGACTTTATAAGGGGATTATTTAGTAGAACGTCAAGTTCGACAACCGACACAGACGAAGGAGTAGCATGAATGGACAAAATACGCAAATCAGCAATGCTATTGTTAGCTATGATGATGTGCTGGACGTTAGCGGCTTGTTCTGGGAACGCCGGCACATCGAGCAATGGCAGTACTGCGAACTCCAATGCCAATCTTACGGAGGCAGATGCTTCTCAAACGAAGCCTTCTCCGGATGAGCCTGTCTGGAAACTGGACACGTCACCGATTACGTTTGATTGGTATGTTAATTTCGATTGGTTCACCAGCAAGTGGGGAGGTGACGTCGTTTCCGATTATATAAGGAGTAAAACGGGCGTCAGCATCAACTTTATCGCGCCTACTGGCAACGCCAGCGATAGGCTCAGCACGATGATGGCAACAGGGCAGCTCCCTGACTTCATCACACTGGGTACGTACGAGGATAACGTGCAGAAGATGATCAAGGGAGATATGGTGCTTCCATTAAATAAGCTAGCGGATCAGTATGATCCTTATTTCTTTAAAGTGGCAGACCCCACGAAGCTTAGCTGGTATACACAGGCCGATGGCAATGTGTATGGCTACCCGAATGCATCTTCATCCCCTGCGGATTATCAAAAATATGGTCAGACAATGACGTCTAACCAGGTCTTTGTTGTAAGGAAAGACATGTATGAAGCACTTGGGAAGCCGAATATGAGCACGCCGGAAGGGTTTCTCGCCGCGCTGAAGGCTGCGAAGGAGAAGTTTCCGGAAGTGGATGGCCAGCCGCTCATTCCAATCGGCCTGCATGATTTTGTGGAAGCCGGCAAGGGCAACTATTCGCTGGATGATTATCTTCAGAACCTCCTAGCAATTCCGCAGCAGAAAAACGGCAAACTGTACGACCGCCGTAGCGATCCAACCTATCTGAAATGGCTGAAGATGTTCCGTCAAGCGAATGAGGACGGGCTGATGCCGACAGATGTTTTTATTGATAAACGACCGCAAATGTCTGAAAAAATAAAGCAAGGATGCTATTTTGCCATGCTGTATCAGTCATCTGATTTTGCAGAGGCGAACCAAGCGTTGTATCAGAAGGACCCGAATAAGGTGTATATCGCGATTGATGGTCCGGCAGATGATGTGCATGATACGCCTACACTTGCAGGAAATCGTGTCTCCGGTTGGACGTTGACGCTCATTTCGAAGAACGTCAGGGATAAGAAGCGGGCAATTGCCTTCCTCAGCTATCTGATTAGCGAAGAGGGGAACAAGGATCTTTGCTTAGGTGAGAAGGGCGTTACCTACGATACGATAGACGGCAAAGATCAGTTTCTGCCGGAGGTCATGCATCTACTCAACACCGACCGCAAAGCGTTTGATAGCAAAGACGGTGGTTCTTATAAGTATTGGATGCTAATGGATACGAACATGTGGCTAAAATGGAAACCAGCTGATATTGAGCCTGCCAAACAATTGGCCGATTGGACGAGGGGCAAGACGATCAGCATGTCCGAGTTCGACGATCTGGATCCG
>NZ_JAQFVF010000086.1 GCF_027789125.1 Paenibacillus aestuarii
ACCTTCCAGCAGTGGACTCGTTGCACACCAAACGCTTGTTGCCGCGCCTTGCTGCGGACTTTTTCTGTCGACGCCTTCAGGATCGATAATCGGCTTACCAGCTTTATCAAAGAGTTTAAGAGCGTCCAGTTCAGTCTGGGACAAATGCCGCTGCAGATCCGTTACAATTCCGCCCGGATGAACGGAAAAAGCGCGTACTCCTTGGCTCATTCCGATCGAGTCGAGCGCGACAGCGAACAAAGCGTTTGCGCGCTTTGCCTGCCCGTAGGCAACCCAAGGATGATATTCACGTTGTTTGAAATGCGGATCGTGAAAGTCGATTCCACCACGAATATACCCATAGGAAGACAGGGATACGACTCGCGCCCCTTCCGCACGAACGAGCGCTGGCCAAAGGCGACAAGTTAACTGGAAATGGCCGAGATGATTAGCTGCAAACTGGGATTCATATCCTCGTTCGTCCCGTGTTAGCGGAGCTGCCATAACGCCCGCATTATTAACCAGTATGTGGAGTTTATCGAATTGGCTAAAGAAGCGATCAGCGAAAGCATCGATCGATGCCGGATGAAGCAGATCCAAATAGTCTATCAGCACATCCGGCATTTCTCTGAGGGCTGCCTTCGCTTTCTCCATATCTCGAGCAGTCACGATGACCTTGGCGCCGGCGGCATGGAATGCGCGAACGGTTTCCAATCCAATGCCGGAATAACCGCCAGTGACAACGACGTTTTTACCGGTTAAATCAATTCCTTTGATAACTTCAGCGGCAGTTGATGAAGCCCCGAAACCAGAGCCAATAGGAACTTGTGGGGTTACCATAAACATATCTCCTCTTTCTATCATTTTTGCTTAATAGTCTTAACTTCAGCATCCTTATTTTGCAAAGGATGTGTCTAAACCTAAATATCATATTGTTCTCAAATGAAAGATCCATCAGAAAAAGTTACTCTATATCGCTTTATAAGGGGGGCCGTCTCTATGAGACAGCCCATCCTTATCGTTCATTATAAAGAATTTCTCAAAATCGTTCTGACGTCTTCTTTTGTAAGAGGAATATAGTTGCCAATTTGATCGGCAAGCATAGACCTTTCCGTCATCAGTTCAATTTCCTTGTCATCGATTCCATAGTCCGAAAGCTTTGTAGGCGCTCCAATGGAGGCCCAAAAATTCTTGAGAGACTGGATCGCTTCCACTGCTAATTGAGCATCTGTTTTCCCTGTTTGGTCCAAATCGAATACACGTACACCGAGTTGTGCGACTTTCTCCGGACGTACAGCCGCGACATGTTCCATCCAATGCGGGGCAATAATCGCGATTCCCCCGCCATGCGGTATGTCATGGACGGCAGATACGGCATGTTCGATAAGATGCGTTGCCCAATCCGGATTAACGCCCATTCCAGTAAGTCCGTTTAAGGCCAATGTACCATTTAACAACATGACTTCGCGATATTCGTAATTGTTCAAATCGTTCACGAGCTTAGGTGCTGTCTCGATGACGGTGCGAAGAATCGCTTCACCAATTCTCTCTTGAAGAGGTGCATTGCTCGAGGCATGAAAATATTGTTCGAAGACATGGGCCATAATATCAACGGTGCCGTATATCGTCTGGTCCAGAGGTACAGAGAATGTAAGCTCTGGATCTAGAATACTGAATCTTGGAAGTACATGATTGGAGTTAAAAAATGCTTTCGTATTCGTTTCCCAATTCGTGATAACGGAATTTCCGTTCATCTCTGATCCTGTTCCCGCTATCGTGATTACTGTGCCAATCGGTACAGAATTGGATGGGGCTTTCGCCTTACCAGTCACGATATCCCATACGTCGCCATCGTAGGGAACGCCCGCGGCAATTGCTTTAGCACAATCAATGACGCTGCCGCCACCGACTGCAAGAATAAAATCAAGCTGATTTTCTCTTATAAGGTTAATCCCTGTAATGACAGTCGTTAGTCGAGGATTCGGTTCAACGCCTCCTAACTCAATGATATAAGCGCCGATTTCTTTGAGTTCACTAATGACCTTATCGTAAAGTCCGATTTTTTTTATGCTGCCGCCTCCGTACAATAGCAAAATGCGTTTGCCATAAGCAGGAATTTCCTTTTTCAAGTTGCTGATTTGACCTTTTCCAAACAAGATCTTAGTGGGATTATGAAATTCAAAGTTTTCCATTTTCGTTTTACCTCTCTCTAATTAAAATTTAATTTCTGATTGTTTAACCCTAAAGACATAAAGCGGCAGACCTCACACCCAGCTTCCGGGCATACATGCCTCAAAATGTGCTCGTTAAAAGTTGGTTATTCATGAAGTGCTTTTATTATTGGGGTACCATAATACTGTTTTCATTTTGAGAATATCAAAGCAAGTATCTAGGAACTAACATGACACCCGAACATGCATGCTGGTATCTTTGGAGTTAATTAGGATGCTGAAACGAGGATCACAAATTACCACAAGTATTTCACCTCCTTAAATTTTATATTAATATATCACAAAGTATCAATATTTAAATTTAAAAAAAATTCACAATTCGGAAATTGTCGATATGATCTTCTTAGAATAACTGAATCCAATAAATGAATTCAGTTTTCTTTATTCCTGAATAGCTTATTTCTGAAGGAATTGACCAATATTTTTAATCGCATCTTCATTCCTTCTGTAATAAGTCCATTTCCCTAAACGTGTAGCGTGAACCAATCCCGCTCTTTGAAGCATGGAGAGGTATTGAGAAGCAGTAGATTGATTCATATTTAATTTCTCAGTGATTTGACTTACACATACCCCCACTGTGATTAAATCAGCCCCTTCCTGGGGTGAAAAATGAGTTGTTGGATCTTTCAGCCATTCTAAGATTTGAATACGCGCTTCATTGGACAGTGCCTTAAAAACTTCAATTTGGTTGGCCATGTCGTTATTATACATTACAGTTTTGCGATATGTCAAATTGTAAATTCCAAGAGTTATTACACGATGATCTTGCTGTGCTTGGCTGCATTAGACACAATTGAATCAGTAATCATCACCCAATGCGACGGCTTTCCTACTTTACCCGGTAACAGTTTCGAATCTTGATCCAAATCATATCATGGACAGGTTATTTATTTAGAAAATTCCAGTCTACTGCCGGAAGGGAAATCCAAATTCTAACGGTCATAAATTCGTGTTGGCTCACTGAAAATAAAATGTATTAGGGAGAAACGAGGCGCCTAGCATCGATCCGATGAACGAATTCTTTATAGGAGGGCAATAAATAAATCAATCTAGGCAGCAAGGCTTCTACAGCAGCCAGATTTACACCAATGACATACAGCAGCGCGGGATAGGTCAGGACCTCCTAGGACAACAAAACCGCGACGTTTATCAGCCTCTGTCTATGTGCAATCTCAGTATCAGAGCATTCCGAACCAGAAAAACAGTTATGGCTCTCAGCCCAATACTATTACTAATTCTCTTCTATCCAGTACTGGTTACACGTTCGGATCTGAATGAAGCAGCATATAGACAAGCTCGACGCTGAGCTATGCTACCTGGTTTCGCTTCTGGTTCATCATCTTACCGCGTTTTCTAGCCTTACTTTAGCTCTTGTACTTTAACCAATCAAAGAACATTTAAATTAGTGAGTACCTTTAACTGATCCTATTAACCTGGTCGTGATTAAGTAAGATAAATGCCTACTTTGAGTTGTTGAAAATAATTTGTTGGTATTTCTCGGTATACTCCTACCGGACGAAATACATGGAAACGCTGACATTTCCTCTCCTCCCTACCTCTATAATAATTCCGACTAATTCTGTTGCAATGCCCTGATGCCTTTTCGAATACACAAACACCCAACTGTAAGACTTTCTCCCGTCGTACTGTCGCGACATAAGAGTGCTCAGGACAAAACGTTGCATTTCTTTAATCTAGCATTCTCATCATGCATAAATGTGAGAAATAATGGAAAAATAACTTTGGCAAAGATATGTGAGGTGAAATCAAGTTGGACACACTCATTTCTCAAAATCAAGCGGAGAACGAACAAGTGCTACGTCAACTGTTCGATGCTTGTTTCGATATTACGTTTCGCTCCATCCATCCTCCTGGCGGTCCAAGCATACTGATCATTTATATCGCGGGATTAGTCGATACGGACAAACTAAACAATGAACTCTTTCGACCCGATTCCTCTGAGTGGTGTGGTTTATTTACGACTGCTCACATCTCTTCCGTTGCCCCAAGTAGCGAGACGCGATACATTCAAGAAGTCTGCAATTTGCTTCTTCAAGGCCAATCAGCTGTATTTATCGAAGGAAGATCCAGTTGTATTTTGCTGGATTTGAAATCAAAAGATGGCCGAAGCATTGACGAGCCGACATTTGAACAATCAATTCGAGGTCCTCGAGAGAGTTTTACGGAACGAATTGAAGTAAATTCATCGCTTATTCGTAAAAGAATTCAATCGACTCGCTTAAAACTTGAATCCGTCAAAATCGGTTCGTTATCCAAAACAAGCGTCATTATCGTATATGTGGAAGGTATTGTCCAGGAGAATGTATTGAGTCAGGTGAAGGAACGGGTTAACCGCATTCGAACGGATGCGATTTTAGATTCGGGTTATATCGAAGAAATGATTGAGGATGTATCGTTTACTCCATTCCCTCAAATCCAACTAACAGAACGCCCAGATATTGTTGCGGCTAATATTTTGGAAGGCAAAGTCGCTTTACTGACGGACGGTTCGCCAAATGCATTAATCGTCCCTATGACGTTTTGGTCAACGTTTCAGTCAGCAGATGATTATTACGAACGATTCATTTTCGCTTCTCTTATGAGGTGGACAAGGCTCATTCTCTTCTCCGTCTCGCTCTATCTTCCTTCGTTGTTTGTAGCGATTACAACGTTTCATTCACAGCTCATGCCGACGAATTTCCTTTTCAGCATTACGACGGCTCGAGAAGGCGTTCCGTTTCCCAGCGTCATTGAAGCATTATTGATGGAATTCATGTTCGAGGCACTCCGTGAAGCGGGAATTCGTTTGCCCAAGGCGACTGGTTCAGCAGTCAGCAT
>NZ_JAQFVF010000087.1 GCF_027789125.1 Paenibacillus aestuarii
AGCTTGTCAAAGATGGGAGATACGCCGTACCTAATCTTCTCCATGGCAAATATGCCGAACTAAGGGAAGCGATGAAAATTCGCGATCATCTGTCGACTGACCTGCGAGTGGTACAAGGCCGGGTTCATAATTGGTTGGATCGGTATTTTCCAGAGTTCCTCACGGTGTTTAAAGATTGGGAGTGCAAGTCTGCACGCCAAATGCTTAGCCTTTGTTTGTTGCCGCATGAGCTGGTTGCTCAGTCAGAGGAAGCTTTGTTAAGGCATCTTAGAGAGGTGGCCAAGCGAGGTCTCGGCATGGAACGTATGAGGTGTTTAAAAGCAGCTGCAAGCCGTTCTATTGGCATCCGAGAAGGTACAGAATTAGCAAAGCTCGAGCTTAATCTGCTGTTAACACAGTACGAGTTGCTTGAAAGTAAGTTTGAAGAGCTCGAAGAAAAGTTGGATAAGCTCCTGGAGCAAATCCCTCACGTCAAGCAACTAATGGCCATTAAAGGCATTGGTCGGGACAGCATAGCTGTGGTCTGAGTGGATGTATTTTTGCGCTTTCCTCACCCCATATTTTACACTTTCCACAACTTTGTTCCATGTATTAATTGTCTCTCACGGAAGAAAAATGTTCGAAATCTAAGAAAACAAGCGTATTCAAGAGAAAAGCGATTCTCCATAGAGGGAGTTTAGTTTAATCACTTCGACGAATATAACAAAATTAAAAATGGATATGAATTGATGGTAGGGTGATTTTATGACTAACGACAGAAAAATTCAGTTAGAGAAGTTACTGAAACGAACGAAATAAAGTAAAGCAAGCAAGGATGCAGCTTGTTGATGATTTATGAATAATCGAATGGCTTATTGAAATAATATGAGAAGTTGCATGAAATCAATAACGAAGGGATTGATCGAGTATGGCGGATGTCACGATAAAAGTAATGGATAATGGTCCGTTACGTATCACGGGTAACTTAGATTTGTTGGATGCGGAAGGAAATCACTTTGAGACAACAGAATCTTTTATACTTTGCAGATGCGGACTCTCGAATAAAAAGCCATTTTGCGATCTAACGCATAAAGGTCAGTTTGAAAGCGCACCTCGAGCTTAGATGACGATGTAAATTAGTGCGATGACTTCGGCTCAGAATGCGCACGGCGGGCAAGAAGCTATGATTTTATCCCTCTATGCGTCGTTTTGTACCATTGGGGGGCAATCGTTGCAGCACCGGGCTATACGGACGGTTCGATATTCGCTGCGGGTGGCAATCCTTACGGAACTAGTGTATCGGTTGATCAAGATGGAAAAATGAAAGAAGATGTTCGTGGAGCTGTTCTGCATCAAAGCGTACGGTAACAGTAGCACGGTGGGTCAAAAACGGTAATCAAGGCTAAATAGTTTAAAACGACAATTCTCGCTTCCTTAGTGGCGGGGATTTTATTTTTATTATGATGTAAGGGGATTGATTTCCAACGATCGCCCGCGACAGCTAATCCTTTTGCCGTTAAGCTATTTAGCAAAATAACCAGGGAGCAGCTCGCCACGCGGCATCTGCTCCCTGGTTTCGTTACTGTTCCTGCATATAGCAATTTTAAACCACACGAAATTACCTTAGAGGATTTTCTAAGAAAATGGCTTACTGGACTTGAAAAAGACGGATTATATACTGGAGTTAATTGGAGTGGGAAAAGAGCAACAGGTTATGATTGTAAGCCAAATGAGATTGCAGTACGAATTAAATATGAAATAGAGAATAACTACCATGAAAGAACGAATTAACTTTCATCCTCTGTGGTGCAACACAGGATGCATGGATGGCTAACGGGACACTATAGTTCAATCAAAAGCTGCAGCAGTTCGAGGGATCTGCTGCAGCTTTTGTTGAAGTAACGTGCAGGCTAACATAGGTTGATATAAGTATTTTGTAATAAGATATTCCAGTAAATGTGACTCTATATGGGCGGAGTGAATAAAGATGCAGATTAGTTTTGAAAAGGTAAAACAGAAATTATTAGAAGTAGGCAGGGACGTATAAGCTGGTATACGATGTGACTAATAGTTTGGGTAAAGTGTCAGAATCCGTAACTCGAACTGTTTATGTGAAGGACATGAACATAACGGTGCCGGTCATTACACTGAAAGGTGACAATCCGATGATCGTTGGACTCGGCAGCGCATTTGCCGATCCGGGTGCAACAGCCATGGACGATCACGATGGAGACATTACTTCTCTCATTAAGGTTACAGGCAGCGTGAATACGAGCCAAGCAGGGACGTATCCGCTGGTATACGATGTGACTAACAGTAAGGGAAGTAAGGCAGCAACCGTAACTCGAAGTGTTTATGTGAAGGACATGAACGTAACGGTTCCGGTCATTACACTGAAAGGTGACAATCCGATGATCGTTGGACTCGGCAGCGCATTTACCGATCCGGGTGCAACAGCCATGGACGATCACGATGGAGACATTACTTCTCTCATTAAGGTTACAGGCAGCGTGAATACGAGCCAAGCAGGGACGTATCCGCTAGTATACGATGTGACTAACAGTAAGGGCAGTAAGGCAGCAACCGTAACTCGAAGTGTTTATGTGAAGGACATGAACGTAACGGTGCCGGATATGCAAGCTCCAATCTGGCCAATTACCAGTACCCTGACCGCTTCCAATATCGGTAAACATGGGGTGACGCTCAATTGGACCGGGGCCACAGACAATGTAGGAGTAACTGCATATAAGTTATATAACACGTACTCCGAAGTAATCACTTTAGGCAGCGTATTAACCTATAATGTAACAGATTTGAATCCTGGTTCGAGCTATACATTTACCATTAAAGCCGGGGATGCAGCGGGGAATTGGAGTAATTACGGACCGAGCGTTACCGTTCAAACTCTTCGTAAATCCAGCGATGATTCAAGCGGAAATACAAACAACAATAACAACAACAATAACAATAACAACAACAATAATACTGACAAGGGTAATGCAACAAAGACGGTGACTTTAGATCTTACTACTGACGCCATAGTGATGAAAGAAAAGACTAACGATGGCAGATCCGTGACGAAAGTAACCGTGGATGCGGACAAGCTGGCGAAAGCCTTCTCTACTTCTGATCAAACCCGGGTGGTTATCATCGATATTAAAGGTACCGATCCGGTAAATAAGGTAGAGCTCCCTGTCAATGCTCTCTTGGATGCGGCTAATAAGCAGCCCGGAGCCATTGTACAAATCAAAGTCAATGGGGCAAGCTACAGTCTCCCGGTACATGTATCTAAGAATTTGCCAAAGGATCAGGTAGTCACAGTCACCATTACGAAAGTAACCGGAAATTCTGATGATGCTCTGAATGCCGCAATCCGTAAGGAAGGGGCACAGAAGCTGGCTAGCTCGGTTGACTTTGGCGTAAGTGTAAACGGTAAGGATGTTACGGATTTCAATGGGGCTTATGTAGAACGTACCTTGGCCTTAGCATCTGAAATAGATCCGAATAAGGCTACAGCGATTTGGTTTGATGGGAACAACCGCATAAGCTTTATCCCGTCCGTCATTTCAAATGTCAACGGATCGGCTGAAGTGACGATTCATTCCCCGCATAACAGTATTTATACGGTGATTCAGTCCGATAAGTCTTTTGCAGACATGCAGGGTCATTGGGCTAAAGCGGATGTGGAAATGCTGGCTTGTCCAAGGCATAACGGACGACATTTGCTGCAAAAGAGAACGCAACACGTGCTCAAGGCGCTTCCATGTTGAAGAGAATGCTGCAATATTTGCAATTCATTAACTAGTTAAATAGTGAGCGAAATAAGGGTATCCGACTGTAACTATCAGTTCGGATACCCTTATTTTTATAGAATGGTGGAAAATGTTTTTTTCACATTTTTTCCTTTCGATGTAGAGTTGATCAGCGTAAAAAGTTGGTTCAATTTAGGGAGTTCTATATTTGGGTGAGAGGTAGCCGGAGCCAAACAATATATGTGTTTAAAGAAAATAAAGTTGTAGACTGAGAAAATAAAGATGTAGACTGGAAAATAAAGTGTTAGACTGGACTGGAATATTGTACCATCAAGCTACGGCAGTTTACTTCATTGACCGTATTTGGCGCATGATAAAATAATAAATCTGAACGTGGAGTGTGGAGAAGAGTGCAAGATATTAAGAGAATAAAAAGAGATTTTGATTTGATAAATAAAAATATGATTCAAGAGGATGACTGGAACCATAATATACATTATCATGACTATCTTCTACGTTTTGTCCCCACTAATTGCCAATTTGCAGTGGATATAGGGTGTGGAACTGGAGAGTTTGCAAGAAAATTAGCTATAAAATCAAGTGAGGTTTATGGTTTCGATGTATCTACTATTACGATTAATAAAGCAATTGAATTTTCACAATCTTATCCCAATATAACTTATTTTGCTCAAGACGTTTTGACTTATCCGTTTCAAGATGAATCGATAGATTGCTTTTCATCATTGGCAGTTTTGCACCATATCGATCTTCACAATCTATTGCCAAAATTAAAGAAAGCATTAAAACCTGGTGGAACCATTATATTTTTAGATCTTTATCATCAAAGTTCATTTCGTGACTTTTTACCTGATTTTTTAGCCATTCCCTTAAATAAATACTACTTAAAAACAAAGCCTCAACGAAAGCAAACTCAAGAAGAGATATTAGCCATGCAAGAACATATGAAACATGACAAATACTTAAGCAAAAAGGAGTTAAAGGATATTTACGGAACTTATTTACCAAATTATCAATTCAAAATTCATTTGTTTTGGAGATATTCATTGATCTGGAAAAAATCTATTTCTAATTAAATATTATCGAACCGAGGGAGTTCAATACACAGCAATGGGAGGCTGCCGGCCACGATCGGCAGCCTTTCGTTCACAAATGGGCAGTAAAGTGAAGTTGATTTTTATCTGGGAATTAATTGCATATGATGGTAATATGGAGGGGAAATGTATGGAATAATTTTTTGGGGAGGACTAAGTTGCTAAATAATTTAAATCAAAAGAAAAAGATGCTTTGGTCATTCTTTTCTTCCATAGCATTTTCGATTATTGGACTAATATTAATATTTAACGGTTTTCTACACGGCAAGGAAAATGCATTCAATAATTCTAGACCCAAAGGAGCAACCAGTTGGAGTACTACCGATGAGGCAATAAAAGCTTTTACATACTTACCAATTCTAAGCGGTGTGTTGTTGCTTATACTCGCTATAATCATTTTTACAATTACCTTTTACTTTTGGATTAAGAATACATCAGTTAATCCATAAAATTTTCCCACGACCAAGAACAAGGCATTAATCAACGGTGACTAAACACACCGACCGGTAGTAGGCTCACTCCGCTCAACTAACGGACACGTTAGTTGAGCTGTAATTCCTAAGAGGCCTTCCACAAACATTTGGAGTAGGTTTAAAAATTTTAACGGAAATTCATCTGAAATGAGGGGTTCTGTTGGAAGAAAATAAAAAGAAAGCATATTTGACACTAAATTACCAAGTATTTTTAGATATTAAGAATAGTGGGCAGTTCAATACAGGAAGCATCAATCAAGTATTTCGAATTGCTCACGCTTTTCATAATCTCGCAGAGTTTATCATTGATGATTTTGAAGGTTTTGACGAAGATAAGTTTTGGAGCCGTGTAAGAGGTCTTGAAAGGGATTTCGGATTAATTCATTTCAAGACATTGTTTGAGAAGTGTACAGAGACGAGTTAGTCCGCTAACGGGACACGATAATATATATAAAAACAGAGCGGCAGTTGGTCATGACGATCGACTGCCGTTCCCACGCTAACGCATAGGATATTTTCTTGTTAAACGGTGAATATCTCACATAAATATTATTGAAAAGTAGGTAATCTTAATGGTGAAAATTCGTGGTAAAAGACGATATTATCGAAAAATAGAAAAGAGTATTCAAAATTTTAAACACCACTTATCTGAAGAAACTAGTTGGTATAATAAGTGGCACATTCACTTTGATGCGAAGGGAATAAGTGAGAAGGTCAAGGACAGAAGAAGCCACATCAAACATTACATTGAGCTACTTCAGAAAATCAGTGGTTCAGATTTATCGAACTCAAAACCATTTCAAGTCTGGATATTTTTAGATTCTGAATATCCAACATGTGATGCATTGTACTTACATACTCCTAACCCACATAGTTCATTCCCTTTTATAAACCAAAGTATTGCTTGGCTAAGTGATGAAAAGGAAATCCCACAAATACTGAAGGGAATAGTTAATTTGATTGAATTTGAAGTTGGCGAATACAGGCATTTTGACGGTAATACTGATTATTTTATCCGAATGGTTAATTTGGGCTTGAGTCTTAAGGATTCGTTGAACTAACGGGACACGATAGTTGAATGACGAAGTTGATGGCACGATCATTATTGTAGCGGCATTTAGAATTTGATTGCGCTGGAGGTCAAGGGATGAGAGAAATCATAATCAAATCATTTTTATTTATCCTATTTCTGATCGGTTTGATAAAGGTATTGGACTATTATAGCGGGCAATTTTTCGTTCAAGCTGTATTACTTATCATTCTTTCTTTTGTTTACTCATTTATCGAAACAAAAGTAATTTATCGTATCAATAAAATAGTGCAGAATTTAAGGTGGAAAAAACCATAGCTTTGCGTAAGCAACGCTAAACTAACGTGCAACATTGGTTATTTTCCAACCGTTTATGGGGGATTTTACGAAATATTGTTGCGCTCCCATGAAAATTAAATCCGGAGTATCGGAAAATGGCAGCACTAAATAAGACGCTTCCTAATCATTTTTTGAAGCGTCTGTAAGATGGGGAATGGAGCTAGGAGTTAGCGGCAATTGTTACGGAGTAACCTAAGTTCTCTAGTCTTCGAACGGCATACTTTACAATAGATTGCTGCTTCTGTTTGTCAAAGTAATCTTCACCAAGATCTACATACATTTCTTTACGAGTGAGGAGATAAAACGCAATTCGCAGCATTGCATGGGCAACATTTATTGCTGCTCGTTTTTTACCTTTTCGCGCAGCTGTCCGCCTAT
>NZ_JAQFVF010000088.1 GCF_027789125.1 Paenibacillus aestuarii
GCTGACGAGATTGTTAATCTCTTTTAAAGTTTAGAGTCGATTGCTCGACTTGCTTCTCACTCGTTGTTCAGTTTTCAAAGAACAATTGCTTTCATAATCACATCGCCTTCAAAAGCGACTTGATTAATATATCACATCTGCCTACTCGATTGCAAGAACTTTTTTAATTTCTTTTCAAATTCTTTTTCTCGATCGGGCTTCCGAAGCGACAAGGAGTAATATACCAAACCCAGAAAAAGAATGCAAGCTTTTTTAAAAAAAAATTCCCCTTTGCTGCATTTAAGCCAACAAAGGGGATTAGCGAAGCATTTTAAACTTTATATTACACCTAATACATCCTGAATCCAGAGCCTTCTATCAACAGCTAAATTCACGATTTGGCCATTCACATTCACCCAAGGTCGGGTAGGATTGGAACGGTCTGAGAATACAATTTCACCGATCCGGTCATCGCTCAGCTTAACAAGCGTTCCATTGCTGATCTGTGTCAATTTATTAATTAGCACTTGCACAAGTGTCGGATCTACCTTGCCGAATGACTCAGTAAAGAGCTGCTCTAATGCTAGATATGGGGATTGCCCAGTACGATAGAACCTGTCACTTGTCATGGCGTGATAGATATCGGCAATCATCACTATTTTGGCGTATATGTGGATTTTGTCGCCTTTAACAGCTAAGGGATACCCGGACCCATCTTCACGTTCATGGTGCTGTAAGGCGCTTAATTTTACGCCGTCGTTAATAGCTGTAATATTTTTTAATATTTGATAACCCATCAATGTATGCTGCTTAACCTCATCCATTTCTTGGACGGTCAGCTTGTTTTTCTTTTCGACAATAGCGTAATCCACCTTAGCCATTCCGATATCGTGCAGAAGCCCGGCTAGCGCAATTTGCATCAAATCCTTCTGTGGGAGGCCATGCCATTTAGCCAGCAAGTAGGAGGTTAAACTGACCATGATGCTGTTGTGATAGACGAAATCCTGAAGCAATGAGTTCTTAGGAACAAAAGTAAGCACTTTGTATGCATCTATATGCTGAATCAGCGCCTCTAGTCTTGTACGGATATCAAAGATCGGGAGGGGTTGTCCTCCATTAGCTAAATGGAAGAGGCGTTTTAATAAAGTCAACATGTTTTGATACTCGGCAAGGAATGGTGGGGGGGCTGACCCTTCTGCCGTTTTCACTTCTTCCGTCCCTACTTCAGCTTCGGCAGATGACCTGGATTCGATATAAACAGAAGAAATCAGAAAAGCTTTTAACACTTCAATATCTCTATCTGTCAGTATCTTACCTTTATGAAAGAGCGTGTTGCCCAGCTTTGTCGTTACATTATCGCCTAGTTTTTCCCCAGTCCTCACTTGTGTAACAGCTACCGTCGGCACATTTTTCACTCACCTTACTTATTCGTATAGGTTATATTGTAAATTAAAAGGGATGGGTTTGTAAGCCCCCATCCCAACATTTCATTACTCTTCGCTGCCGTTTTCCTCAGATAGGCCGTCTTCGTCTTCCTGATTCTCGTTTTGCTCTTCGTTTTTTTGCACGCGAGCGAGTGTTCCCACTTCATCGTCTTCACGAATATTAATCAGTCTAACACCCTGAGTATTACGTCCCATCATGGAAATGCCGTCCATGCTCGTCCGGATAATTGTACCCGATGCTGTAATAATCATCAGGTCCTCATCATTCTGAACCACTTTAAGTCCAACAATCGGACCATTCTTATCGGTGACATTCAAGGTCTTAATACCTTTACCGCCGCGTGTTTGGATACGATACTCAGAGACAGGCGTACGTTTACCGAAACCTTTGGTCGTTACGATAAGTACACTGTTATCCTCATGCACAACGTCCATATCAATAACGGAATCGTCATTGTCGAGGTGAATACCTTTTACCCCTGTCGCAGATCGGCCCATTGGGCGGACATCTTGTTCTGGGAAGTGAATGGACATACCAAGTCTGGTACCCATAATGATTCCCTGATTGCCGTCTGTCAGCTTAACGCCGATAAGATCGTCGTCATCGCGCAAGTTAATCGCAATTAAGCCGCCTTTACGAATGTTGGAGTAATCATCAATAGGTGTTTTCTTCACGATACCTTGCTTCGTCGCGAAGAAGAGGTATTGCTCGGTCTCGAAGCTTTCTACCGGAATCACCGCATTAATGGTTTCGCCCTGTTCGATTTGAATCAAGTTGATGATTGGCGTACCACGCGCCGTTCTGCTGAGATCTGGAATCTCATAAGCTTTCAAGCGGTACACTTTACCTTTGTTTGTGAAGAACATCAGGAAGTGATGTGAGTTCGTCACGAACAAATGTTCCACAAAGTCATCATCTTTGGTATCCATGCCAACGACACCCCGTCCGCCGCGCTTTTGGCTGCGATACGTCGTAACTGGCAAACGCTTGATGTAACCTGTATGGGTAATGGTAATAACGACATCTTCACGCGGGATAAGGTCTTCATCTTCGATGCTTTCCTCACCGATTGTGATTTCTGAACGTCGTTCATCGCCGAATTTCTCTTTGATCTCTTTCAGCTCTTCGCTGATGATCGCCAGGATCAGCTGCTCGTCCGCGAGAATAGCTTTGTACTCGGCGATTTTCTTCATCAACTCCGCGTACTCCGCTTCAATCTTCTCGCGCTCTAATCCAGTCAAGCGCTGCAGGCGCATATCGAGAATGGCTTGCGCTTGCTCCAGGCTTAGCTGGAACGTGCTCATGAGGCCATCTCTAGCTTCTTCCGTCGTTCGGGAAGAACGGATGAGCGCAATGACTTGATCCAAATGATCCAGCGCAATGCGCAAGCCTTCCAGGATATGAGCGCGCGCTTCAGCTTTGCGCAGATCATACTCGGTTCTGCGGCGAATAACTTCCTGCTGATGCTTCAGGTAATAGTAAAGCATGTCACGCAAGTTCAATACTTTCGGCTCGCCGTTGACCAGGGCCAACATGATGATACCGAAGTTCGATTGCATCGCCGTCTGTTTGAACAAATTGTTCAGAACTACGCTAGGATTGACGTCGCGGCGCAGTTCAATAACAATTCGCATCCCGTTGCGGTCGGACTCATCGCGGAGATCCGTGATGCCCTCGATTTTTTTCTCGCGAACAAGTTCTGCAATCTTCTCAATTAATCTAGCTTTGTTCACTTGGTAGGGAAGCTCGTTAACAATAATTCTAGCTTTATTGTTATTCTCTTCAATTAGCGTCTTAGCGCGCATCGTGACAGAGCCTCTGCCCGTGCTATACGCTTGACGAATGCCTTCCCGGCCAAGAATGTATCCACCGGTTGGGAAGTCCGGTCCTTTAATCGCTGCCATAAGTTCTAGAGGCGTGACGTCCGGATGCTCAATGAGCATCTGAATGCCTTCAATGACCTCGCGCAAGTTATGCGGAGGGATGTTGGTCGCCATACCTACAGCGATTCCGGAGCTGCCGTTAACCAGCAAGTTTGGAAAACGCGAAGGCAATACGACAGGCTCTTGCTCTTCGCCGTCATAGTTAGGCGCATAATCAATCGTTTCTTTGTTGATATCGCGCAAAAGCTCCATGGCGATCTTGGACAAGCGCGCTTCCGTATAACGCATCGCCGCGGCGGAGTCACCGTCAATGGAACCGAAGTTCCCGTGGCCGTCAACCAGCATGTAGCGCAGGGAGAAGTCTTGGGCCATACGGACCATCGTTTCATAAACGGCGCTGTCACCGTGCGGATGGTACTTACCGATAACTTCGCCGACGATCCTTGCCGATTTCTTGTAAGGCTTGTCGGGTGACATCCCCAGTTCGGACATCGCAAATAAAATACGTCTATGAACAGGCTTGAGCCCGTCTCTTACATCAGGCAGCGCCCGGCTTACGATAATGCTCATCGCGTAGTCCATAAAGGACGTGCGCATCTCCGTGCCAATATCGATCTCTTTGACTTGCGAATGTAATTCTTCGCTCATGAATGTTCCTCCTGAAAGCTTACATCGATTGCAACGCCTAAGACGTCGAAATTAGAAATCCAAATTCTTCACGTATTTCGCATGTTCCTCGATAAAATCTCTGCGCGGTTCCACATTGTCGCCCATCAGCGTATCAAATATCGCGTCAGCTTCAATCGCATCCTCAATCGTCACTTGAAGGAGGGTACGGCTCTCCGGATCCATGGTTGTTTCCCACAGCTGTTCCGGATTCATCTCGCCCAAACCTTTGTAACGTTGTACATTGACTTTCACGCTATCGCCGAATTCCTGCATAATCGCTTCTCTTTGCTTATCGTTATAAGCATAGCGAACCGTTTTGTTGCGCTCCAATTTATAAAGTGGAGGTTGGGCAATATAGACATAACCGTATTCAATCAAGTTTTTCATGTATCTGTAGAAAAAGGTAAGCAGCAGGGTACGAATGTGCGCGCCGTCCACGTCCGCGTCAGTCATGATGATGATTTTGTGATAACGCGCTTTGGCAATATCAAAATCATCGCTGATCCCGGTGCCGAAAGCTGTAATCATCGCGCGAATCTCAGTGTTGGATAAAATTTTATCCAGTCTGGCTTTCTCCACGTTCAGAATCTTACCGCGGAGCGGCAAAATCGCCTGGAAATGGCGATCCCGTCCTTGCTTAGCAGATCCGCCCGCAGAGTCACCCTCTACGATATAGATTTCGCTGATCGACGCATCTTTGGAGGAGCAGTCCGCCAGTTTACCTGGCAGTGAGCTGACTTCCAATGCGCTTTTGCGGCGGGTCAGTTCTCTGGCTTTACGCGCAGCTTCACGAGCTCGCGCTGCTTGAACCCCTTTTTCAATAATTCGCTTGGCAACGGCCGGGTTCTCCTCCAAGAACTCTTGGAGCTTCTCAGCAAACAACGACTCCACAATTCCGCGAACTTCACTGTTTCCGAGCTTGGTCTTCGTCTGTCCTTCGAACTGCGGCTCCGGAATTTTCACAGAGATAATGGCTGCAAGACCTTCACGGACATCATCGCCGGAAAGATTCGCATCGCTGTCTTTAATCGAGTTCGATTTACGAGCATAATCGTTCAAAATCCGCGTTAACGCGCTTTTGAAGCCGGACTCGTGCGTTCCGCCTTCATGAGTGTTGATGTTGTTCGCAAACGAATAAATGTTCTCCGTATAGCTATCGTTATATTGCAGCGCGATCTCGATCGAAATATTATCCTTGGAACCTTCGACATAGATCGGCGTTTGGTTAACCGCTTCCCGATTCCGGTTCAGGTACTCAACGAAGGAAACGATACCGCCTTCATACAGGAATGTATTCGCCGTATCCGTACGTTCATCCAGCAAGTTGATCTCAATGCCTTTATTCAAGAAGGCGAGCTCGCGGATTCTAGATTGGAGGATATCGTAATCGTATTCCGTTGTTTCTTTGAAAATTTCCGGATCCGGCTTGAACGAAACCGTCGTACCGGTCTCTTCCGTCTCGCCGATAGCCTTCACATCGTACTGCGGCGTGCCGCGGCGGTACTCTTGCTGATGAATGATGCCATCACGCTTGACGGTTACCGTCACTAGTTCGGATAACGCGTTCACGACAGAGATACCTACACCGTGCAAGCCCCCTGACACCTTATATCCGGACTCTTCGCCGCCAAATTTACCGCCGGCATGAAGGACCGTAAGAACGACCTCAAGGGTTGGGCGCTGCAACTTCGCGTTCATACCGACAGGGATACCCCGACCGTTATCAATCACTGTAATACTATTATCCTTGTGAACGATGATGTCGATCTTCGTACAAAAACCGGCCAAAGCCTCGTCGATACTGTTATCGACAACCTCCCACACGAGATGATGAAGACCTCGGGAGCCGGTCGAACCGATATACATACCTGGGCGTTTACGGACAGCCTCTAATCCTTCCAGTACCTGAATCTGATTCTCATCATACGTATTTTGATTCACAGACATGCTAATCTCCACCTGCTTTTTTATAGTCAAAAAAGTTAGTTCGTTAACAATTGATGAGCTCTCTTTTTCAAAGTCATCGAGGAAATGGGCGAGTAGTACACCTTGCTCTGCGTAACGACGAGCGATTTGCACTCTTCTTCTCCGATGTGCTCGATTTTCTTATCTTTTTCAGCCTGCTGAATAAACTGTTTGGATATTTTGGAAGACTTCTCTACAGAGAGATCAAATATAGCAATCAGTTCGGAAGCTCTTATAATTTTTTCGCCGCCCAAATGAATAAACATGTTTTCAGCTCCTACCGTTTACATTTCCTTTCAAAACATGGAACACCGAAGCATGATCCAGTTGGTCCAAATGGACACTTTCCAGACCTGTCGTCGTAATAAACGTTTGGACTTTTTGTTGGAACGTACGGATCAGTTGCGTCTGCCTATATTCATCTAGCTCCGACAATACATCGTCCAGCAAAAGGAGCGGATACTCGCCGACTTCCTCATGAATCAGCTCGATTTCCGCCAACTTCAGGGATAGCGCTGTCGTGCGCTGCTGCCCTTGCGAACCAAACGTCTGTACCTCTTTACCATTGATGAAAAAAAGAAGATCGTCGCGATGAGGGCCTACTAGCGAGACACCTCTTCGAAGTTCCTGATCTTTAACCTGTGTTAACTTTATCATAAATTGCTCTAATAAAACAGATTCATCTTCAAAATGCTGCATATCAAAAGAGGGGGCATAGCGGATTGTGAGTTCCTCACTGTCATTCGTTATCCCTCTATGGATCGTTTCCGCCCACTGTTGAAGCTTCTTAATAAAGCTTTGACGTTTTTTCATAATTTTAACACCATACTGGGCTAATTGTTCGTTCCAAATGTCCAGCATGGCATCTGGAGAGCTTTTTCCCGGGAATGCCTGCTTTAAATAATTGTTTCGCTGAAGCAGAATTTTTTGATACTGAGATAGATCATAGAGATATGAGGGCTGTACTTGTCCGATCTCCATATCCAAAAACCGGCGGCGCACACCTGGCGTACCTTTGACGATCTCAAGGTCTTCCGGGGCAAACATAACGACGTTCAAGGCACCGATGAAATTACTCAGCTTTTTTTGTTCGAGCCCATTGATCTTGGCTTTTTTACCTTTGGTCGAAATAGCGAGGTCCAACTTGCAGCTGCCGTACCTTTTGGTAACTTCTGCATGCAGCTGTGTGTGCTCTTTATTCCAGCCGATCAATTCCTTATCCTGGTGGGTCCGGTGTGACTTGGTCATCGCCAGCACATAGATCGATTCCAACAGGTTTGTTTTCCCTTGTGCATTAGGACCCACGAATATATTGACGTTACTGTCCGTTGTCAGCTCGATTTGCTCATAGTTCCGGTAGTGGCTGAGCGCCAGCTTGGTTAAAAACATAATGGTCCTCCCGGGTGCCAGAACGCGTAAGCGATCAGGAGCTTATGACTTCAAACTGCCCGAAACCCTCTACGCTAACAACATCACGCGGAACCAGTTTCCGTCCTCTGCGGTTTTCAGCTTGCCCGTTCACTTCAATTTTCGTTTCCAGCGCAAAAAATTTAGCTTGTCCACCTGTGGATATACAGTCAGCAAGCTTTAGAAACTGACCTAGGGTGATATAGTCGGTGCGGATCGCGATTTGTTTCAACGTTGTATGCTCCTTTAGTTCGTCGTGCGGTATGGCAAGATTAACTGAATGATATTGGTTGAATCTTCAGGTTTCATAATGATTGGCTGCATCGCACCGGTAAAGCCGATGTGGATATAGTCCGAATCCAGAACTTTCAAGGCGTCGAGCATGTATTTGGAGTTAAACGAAATACGCAGCAGGTCACCTTTGATGCTCTGCAGCTCAATTTGCTCCGTGACTTTGCCGAGCTCGGAAGAGCTGGAAGAAATCTCGATCGTTTGATCCTCGCGCATAATCATTTTGACGATATTCGTTTTGTCTTCTTTGGACAATAGGTACGCCCGGTCAATCGCTTCAGCAAGCTCTTTGGTCGGAACGACGAGCTCCGTCTGGTACGATTGCGGAATCAACTTGGATGTATCCGGATAAGTACCGTCCAATATACGAGTATAAAAAAGAATTGAATGAATCTTGAATAAAACTTGATTGTCCGAAATAACGATATCTATAAGAGAGTTTTGATCCGGCAAAATTTTGCTAAGCTCGTTCAGCGTACGCCCGGAGATAACAATATTCTGCAGGTTAGCCGCGGCATCGTTGTCTATCGTTACTTCTCTGCTGGCCAGGCGGTGGCGGTCGCAGCCGATAAATTTCAGCTTATTGCCTGAAATGTTCCAAAGAACACCTGTCAGAATCGGTGTCGATTCATTGGTCGAGACGGCATAGGATGTCTGTTTGATCATCGTTTTAAGCAGATCGCTTGGAAGACGAATCATTTTGTTCTCTTCAATTTCAGGGAGCAGCGGATATTCATCCGGATCAAGTCCCATAATTTGAATTTCGGAAGAGCCTGAACGAATTGTTGTTTGAAAATGCTGACCGACTTCGATCTCAATATTTTGCGAAGGTAGTTTACGAATGATCTCCACAAAAAACTTAGCAGGGAGAACAACGCTGCCAGCTTGGAAGAGATCGATAATTTTAATATTCCCATTTTCCGTAGGCGTGAAGCTTTGAATAGAAATATCCGTATCGCTTGCCGTTAAGGTAACACCGCTTAAAGTAGCATCTATTTTGATCCCTGTAAGAATAGGAATAGTTGTACGGCTGGAAATCGCCTTAGAAACATGACCGATGGATTCGATCAAATGGTCTTTGAGTATGGTTAATTTCATATTTTCACTCCTGTGGTTCTTTTTATCGGTGCGTTAGCATATTCATTTTATAATAACATTTTTTATTAGTAATAGCAGTAGGGGGCCTGGATATGTGGATATGTGGACGAACCCCTTCATAAATCAAGCCTATCCACATGTGTATAGATTGTGCATAGGCTTTGTGTAATCGGTTAGTTATCAAGAAGGGTTTTTGATCCGCTCGATTAGATTTTGTATGACCTTGTAAAGCTCCTGATCGTTTTTGAGCGATTCGGAGATTTTCTCATGGGCGTGAATGACGGTCGTATGGTCGCGCCCGCCGAAATTTTCGCCGATTTTGGGCAATGAGAAATCAGTCAGCTCGCGAGCCAGGTACATGGCGACTTGCCGCGGGAAAGCAACAGCCTTCGTACGTTTCCGCGCTTTGAAATCCTCCAGCTTTAACCCGTAGAACTCACCGACGCGCTGCTGAATATCTTGAATGGTAATGACTTTGGGCCTGCTCGAAGGAATAATATCCTTCAATGCTTCGGCTGTCAGATGTACCGTTATATCTTGATTAATGAGCGAGGAATAAGCCACAACGCGGATGAGCGCGCCTTCCAGCTCACGAATGTTGGTATCGATCTGATTGGCGATATAAATCATCGCTTCATTCGGGATTTCGAGGTTCTCGGCCTTGGCTTTTTTGCGTAAAATGGCAATCCGCGTCTCTAAATCTGGCGGTTGAATATCGGTTATGAGCCCCCATTCGAACCTGGAGCGTAAGCGGTCTTCCAATGTTGGAATTTCTTTGGGCGGTCGGTCACTTGAGATAATAATTTGTTTACCTTCCTCATGTAGCGCATTGAATGTATGGAAAAATTCCTCCTGCGTACCTTCTTTCCCCGCGAGGAATTGAATATCGTCAATCAGCAGCACATCAATCGTCCTGTATTTATTACGAAAGCCTTCGCCGCGGTTATCGCGGACAGCATTAATGAATTCATTCGTAAATTTCTCGGATGAAATATATAAAACACGCGCTTCCGGATTATGTTCCAAAACATAATGGCCGATGGCGTGCATTAAATGCGTTTTTCCTAATCCGACTCCTCCGTAGAGAAATAGGGGATTATAAGCTTTGGCCGGCGCTTCCGCGACAGCGAGTGAGGCTGCATGCGCAAAACGGTTGCCGGATCCGATGACGAACGTATCAAAGGTATACCTGGCATTCATCATATTCGTGAAATTTTCTTCCGTCGACACAATTGCCGGACCTTTCGGCGGAATCACAGCTTGGGCAGCTGCGGCAGGCTGAGACTTGTGCTCGTCGGTTTCGATCGTAAATTTCACTTCGACATGCTTGCCGGTAAAATCGTAGATCGTTCCTTCAATAAGCTTGGTGTAGCGGCTTTCCAGCCATTCACGCGCGAAATTGTTAGGTGCACAGATGACGACAGTCGTATCGTTAAATACCGTCGCTTTGGTGGATTTCAACCAGGTATCGAAGCTGGGTTTACTGAGTTTGGTTTGGATGATTGTCAGGACTTGCTGCCATAGGTCAGTAGTATGGCCTTCCACAGTAACTCACTCCTTTGAAATTCAAAACGTGTGGCATATAAGGCCAGAGAGAAAAAAAGCTGGTGTCTAACGAGATCAGCTTTTGTCGATTTATCCACATTAATAAGGATTGGTCGAAATGACTTATTCAATAAGAGGGAAAATTGTTCACAATGTTATCCACAGGTTGTTGATAAAATAGAGGGTGGTTGAGGTCTATCCACAACAGAAACATAATCATCTTATCAAAAGATTACTTGATAATCAACGGATTCTTTGATATTATCCACAATCTCCATAAGTTGTGCATAGGTTTTATTCACACCACAAGATATTGTTGATAGGTTGTTAACTTTCGACAATATTCTCGATTGTGGATGAATAAATTATTCACAGGTTGTTCTGCGGCTGTCGAATTTCCAAAAATGATTACTTCCCCTAAACACTCGGGCAGGTTGACTTTCAAGCACGAAAATGATTTAATGAATAAAGAAATTTAGTAGGATGGATATATCCTCGTCGGCAAGGAGGTGCTATAGATGGGTCCAACGTTTAACCCTAATACGAGAAAGCGCAAGAAGAACCACGGCTTCCGTAAAAGAATGAGCACGAAGAACGGCCGTAAAGTGCTGAGCGCTCGTCGTCTAAAAGGCAGAAAAGTACTAAGCGCGTAAGAAGAGGCTCCGAAAGGGGCTTTTTTTTGTGCTCTTTGGAGGATGGAGGGCGTTTGAACCTTTCATTTTCTGTGAATGCTGTTAAGATGAGCGGTTCGCAATTTTATTAAAGAAGTAATCTGTCTGGAGCGACATATCTGTGGAAAAAACTTATCGATTGGCGAAAAGGGAAGACTTCAATAAAGTATATCGATACGGAAAATCGATGGCGAATCATCAGTTTGTACTATATTATTTGCCGCAGCCTAAGATCGAGCAGTTTCGACTGGGCATCTCGGTTAGCAAAAAGGTGGGCAACGCTGTCGTTAGAAATCGCCTGCGGCGGATGATTAAAGAAATTGTCAGGCTGAATAAAGAGCAGCTGGCCGTCCAATACGACTATATTCTGATTGTCAGGAAACCTGCTGCCGACATGGATTATGCACAGATGGAAAAGAGCATTTTTCATGTCATTCGAAAAGCTTCTTTATATAAAAGAAACGAGTCCACAAAAAGATAGCTTGTTATTTCCTTGCATGGTAAAGTTGTGGTATAGTTTAAGTTGGAAAAGATACTTAGGAGGATCTCATTTTGACTCGTCGACGACTCTATATGCTCGCATCTGTAGCAGCCTTGTTCCTGTTACTGACCGGTTGTAGCACACACTCCAGCACAACGGCACCGATTGATCCGGCTACCGCTGGTTTTTTCACCAAATACTTTGTGTTTCCGCTTTCCTGGACCCTAGACTGGTTCGCAGCTCATCTATGGGGACAATACGGATTATCGATTTTGGTTGTAACGATGATTATCCGTCTTATCATTCTTCCATTGACGCTGAAGCAGTATAAGAGCTCCAAGCGCATGCAGGAATTGCAGCCGGAAATGAAGAAGGTTAAAGAGAAATATAAAGATGATGCGAAAAAGCAGCAAGAAGAGACGATGAAACTGTTCCAGCAAAATGGTGTAAATCCTCTGGCTGGTTGTTTCCCGATTATCGTGCAAATGCCGATTCTGATTGCTCTCTATCAAGCGATTATGCGCAATGATCACATTCGTGAGCATTCGTTCTTATGGATGAACCTTGGTCAACCGGATCATTATTACATTCTTCCGATTTTGGCCGCGATCACAACGTTCGTTCAACAGAAGTTCATGTCTTCACAGATGAACCAGCAAATGAAGAGCTTGCTCTTTATTTTCCCGGTTATGATTTTCGTCATGTCGATGAATTTTGCAGCAGCACTACCGCTGTATTGGATATACGGTAACATCTTCACCATAGTTCAGTCTTACTTTATTTATGGTGCTCCTGGATCTCAAGGTTCTCAAGGATCTCAAAATAATAAGGGTGGCCTGTCCAAATGAAAAAAATCGTGGTGACTGGAAAAACCATTGAGGATGCGGTAAAATCCGGACTTTCCCAATGGCAGGTATCTGAGGACCGTGTTCATGTTCACATCTTGGAGCAACCTTCAAGAGGGCTGTTCGGTATTTTTGGTTCGAAAGAGGCCAAAGTCGAGCTCGAATTGATTCCGGATCCGCTTGAGGAAGCGATACTTTTTTTACAAGATATCTTCAAGACGATGCAAATTTCCATCACCATAGATCAGCAGAAAAGTCGAGAAGGTATTCTTTTGAACCTGAGTGGCCCTGAGTTAGGCATTCTTATCGGTAAAAGAGGACAAACTCTGGACGCGCTGCAGTATTTGGTCAATATTGTTGCTAATCGGTATGCGAATTCGCATTTCCGTATTATTTTGGATGCCGAGCAATTCCGTGAGCGTCGGAAAAAGACGTTGGAAGAGCTGGCTGTGCGCTTGGCTAACCGCGTGTTGAAATCTAAAAAAGAGGTCATTCTTGAACCTATGAACTCGCAGGAACGCAAGATCATTCATGCCGAGCTTCAAGGTCATCCCGTCATTAAAACTTACAGCAAAGGTGAAGAGCCGAATCGTCGGGTCGTTATCGCCTTGAAATAATGGTTGTCCGCAATGACTTCGGTACATGTCATTGCTTTTTCTTTATAAAGCCAACCTCTATTCGCGGTCACTTCTCAAGCATGTGATTGTAATAGAGGTTTTCTCACTATGAGTCCTATTTGAGGTGTTAATGTTATGTTAAAGGATACGATTGCCGCTATTTCGACTCCGCTGGGTGAAGGCGGAATATCGGTTATTCGTGTGAGTGGTGATGATGCGGTTCCTCTGGTGGAACGCGTTTTCCGCTCCAAAACGAAATTGTCAGCTGCACAGACGCATACTGTACATTATGGATACATTGTTGAGCCTGCTACTTCCGAAAGGTTGGAGGAGGTTCTCGTTACGATTATGAAAGCTCCACGTTCTTTCACGATGGAGGATGTTGTTGAAGTGAGCTGTCACGGGGGCATTGTTTCCGTGAAGAAAGTGCTGGATCTCCTGCTTCAGCAAGGGATCCGCTTGGCTGAGCCCGGTGAGTTCACGAAGCGGGCTTTCTTGAACGGTCGGATTGATTTGACTCAGGCGGAAGCGGTCATCGATTTGATTCGGGCCAAGTCCGACCGGGCGTTCAAGGTGGCGTTGAAGCAAGTGGAGGGCAAGTTGTCGAGCCAGATCAAGCTTCTACGCCACCAATTGGTTGAGTTGATGGCACACGTAGAAGTGAACATCGATTATCCGGAGCATGACGTGGAAGAGATGACGAATGCTTTCATTCGGAATAAATGTGACACCGTCATGGCCGAAATTGAGCGCTTGCTGCATACGGCTCAGCAAGGGAAAATTTTGCGCGAGGGCATCGAGACGGCGATTGTGGGGAGACCCAATGTCGGCAAATCCTCGCTGCTCAATGAGCTGGCACAAGAGAATCGCGCGATTGTGACCGATATTCCTGGAACGACGAGAGACGTGATCGAGGAGTTCGTCAATGTCGGCGGGATTCCGCTGAAGCTGCTGGATACTGCGGGAATTCGCGAAACGACTGATATTGTGGAACAAATCGGTGTGGAGCGTTCGAAAACCGCTTTGGCAGAAGCGGATTTGATCCTGCTTGTTCTCAACAGCAGTGAAGAGCTGCAGCTGGATGAGCTTGCTTTGATGCAGCAGCTTGCTAAGCGGCAAGCGATCGTCATTTTAAATAAAATCGATTTGGAACGCCGAATTGATGTTGAAACGGTATATCACTACTTCGCGCCTGAACGCGTGGTGGAGTTGTCGTTGTTAGAAGGCAAAGGAATCGCTGATTTGGAAAAAGCTATATCAGGGATCTTCTTTGAGGGTAAACTAGAAGCAAGCGATATTACTTATGTGAGCAATGTTCGACATATTGCCTTATTGAAGCAAGCGAAGCAATCGCTAGTGGATGCTTTGGAAGCGAATGAACAGTACATTCCTATAGATATGATACAAATTGATATTCGCGCTGCATGGGAGCAGTTGGGTGAAATTATCGGTGACTCTGTGGGCGAGTCTTTGATTGATCAGATTTTTACACAATTCTGTTTAGGTAAATAATAATGAAAATGAGTTTTCATAAAAGAGGGAGGAACAAATTAAATGGGATATCATGCCGGAGATTATGACGTTATCGTCATCGGCGCGGGCCATGCCGGCTGCGAAGCTGCTTTAGCTTCCGCGCGCATGGGCTGCAGCACGTTGCTGCTGACCATCAATTTGGATATGGTTGCATTCATGCCTTGCAACCCGTCAATCGGCGGGCCTGCTAAAGGTCACGTTGTTCGGGAGATCGATGCGCTTGGCGGTGAAATGGGGCGCAACATCGATAAAACTTATATTCAAATGAGAATGTTGAATACAGGGAAAGGTCCTGCTGTGCACGCGCTTCGTGCGCAAGCGGATAAATTTTCATATCAGCATAAAATGAAAGAAACGATCGAGGCAACGGATAACCTGACTTTACGTCAAGGTATGGCCGAGGAGCTTATCGTTGAAGACGACGTGTGCAAAGGGGTTATTACGAAAACAGGCGCCGAATATTATGCGAAGGCCGTTGTTTTAACGACAGGCACTTATTTGCGCGGCAAAGTGATTATGGGCGAACTTATGTATGAGAGCGGACCGAATAACCAACAGCCTTCCGTTAAGTTGTCGGAGTCTCTGCGCAAGCTCGGTTTGGAACTCGTTCGCTTTAAAACAGGAACGCCGCCGCGCGTTCATAAAGATACGATTGATTTTGACAAGACCGAAATTCAACCCGGAGATGCTGAACCTAAATTTTTCTCTTATGAAACGAAAGAGGGCGTACCGGATCAACTCCCTTGTTGGTTAACCTACACGTCGGAACAGACGCATGACATTATTAATTCGAATCTCCATCGTGCTCCAATGTTCTCAGGCGCAATTGAAGGAACAGGCCCAAGATACTGCCCTTCAATTGAAGATAAAATTGTTCGCTTTGCGGATAAGCCAAAACATCAAATTTTCTTGGAGCCGGAAGGCCGTAATACTTCTGAATATTATGTTCAGGGTCTTTCCACAAGTATGCCGGAAGATGTGCAGCTGAACATTCTGCGTTCGATTCCAGGATTGGAACGAGTGGAGATGATGCGTACCGGCTACGCGATCGAATATGATGCTGTAGTTCCAACGCAATTGAAACCATCTTTGGAGACGAAGCTGGTGAGCGGCTTGTTTACGGCTGGCCAAATTAATGGTACGTCTGGTTATGAAGAAGCAGCGGGCCAAGGCATTATGGCTGGGATTAACGCTGCGCGCAAAGTGCAAGAAAAGGAAGCTGTTATTTTAGACCGTTCTGAAGGCTATATCGGTGTTCTCATTGATGATCTTGTAACAAAAGGTACGAATGAGCCTTATCGTCTGCTTACTTCGCGTGCGGAATATCGATTATTGCTTCGCCATGACAATGCGGATCTTCGTCTTACGCCGATTGGTCACGAAATCGGGCTCATTACCGATGAGCGTTATGAAACGTTTTTAAATAAGAAGAACTTGGTTGAGCAAGAGATTGAACGCTTGAAAACGACGAAAGTAAGACCTGAACCGGAAGTCCAGCAGATTCTTGAAAGTGTCGGGAGTGTTCAACTGAATAATGCTGTGGATGTGCTTTCTTTGCTGCGCAGACCGGAAGTGGAATATCGTCATGTTGAACAAATGTCGGCGTCACCTTTGGAACTGACGGATGAAATGAAGGAGCAGGTTGAGATTCAAGTGAAGTATGCGGGTTACATCGAGAAGCAGCTCGCTCAGGTAGATCGACTTCGGAAAATGGAGAAGAAGAAAATTCCTGATGATATCGAGTATAGTGATATCCACGGTATTGCTACAGAAGCGAAGCAAAAGCTTGCCAAAATTCGCCCAGTCTCCATCGGTCAGGCTTCCCGTATTTCGGGAGTTACGCCTGCCGACATTTCCATCCTGCTCGTATATCTCGAACATTACAACCGCGTTACTGCGGCTAGAGGATAACCAACATATATGGATGCTATACAACAACAGTTCGTTCAACTACTACAGCAACATAATATTCAATTAACATCAGATCAATTGGAGCAATTCGAACTCTATTACAAGACGCTAGTCGAGTGGAATGAAAAGATGAATTTGACAGCAATCACGGAGAGAGAACAAGTCTATATGAAGCATTTTTATGATTCTCTCTCTCTTTCTTTTTATTTTCCAATTGGCGAAGCCTCTCTACTCGCAGACATTGGTTCTGGTGCAGGGTTCCCTAGTGTACCTCTGAAAATTGCTTTTCCTCATCTTCAAGTCACTATTATTGACTCTCTGAATAAACGCATTTCCTTCTTGCGTGAGCTAGTCTCTCAGTTAGGTTTGAATGGTGTGGAATGTGTTCATGGTAGAGCGGAGGATATTTCTCGGATGCCTGCATACAGGGATCACTTTGATTTGGTGACAGCTCGTGCGGTCGCCCGCCTCACTGTTCTGAATGAATTTTGCCTGCCCTTTGTGAAAAAAGGAGGGACCTTTGTGGCAATGAAAGGTTCTGAGATTGAAGAAGAATTGAAGGAAGCCTCTTTCAGTTTATCTGAGTTGAAAGCTCGTTTAGTGCAGGTGGATAGAATGAGTTTACCAATTGAGGATTCTGTTAGACACTTTGTGCGTATTGAGAAACTTGCTAACACACCCGGGAAATATCCGCGTAAAGCGGGTACGCCTTTGAAAAACCCGCTGATAAAATTTTGAAAATGTTTCACGTGAAACAATACAAAAAACGTTCAAACCTTTTAAGCAGGATATTCTCTATTAGCGGAGAATTATTTATTGTATAAGTATTCTCGTCATCCTTTACCGGTACAGCTTCTTCAGCTTGTATTGGAAGTTAAACTACGGGAAGAGTTGGTGGTAAGTTTTCCTATGAAAGAGCAAATTTCAAGACTATTTGGCCTGGCTGACCGTTCTAATGCCTCGGACGAAGTGAAAAACATTCCTGTTAATAGTATAATCCCGAGTCCTTATCAACCGAGAACGGTTTTTGATGACGATCGTATCGATGAACTCTGTCAGACCATTCGTACGCACGGTGTAATTCAACCTATTGTTGTAAGGGTGAAAAACAATACATTTGAGTTGATTGCTGGAGAGCGCAGACTTAGGGCTGTTAGAAAGCTCGGTTTAGACACGATCCCGGCAATTATTCGCGAGTTCAATGATTCTCAAGCTGCTTCTATTGCACTGATTGAGAACCTGCAGCGGGAAGGACTCACTGCAATTGAAGAAGCTGCTGCGTATCAGCAGTTGATCGAAATGCATGATCTAACCCAAGAGAGTCTTGCTCAGCGTCTTGGAAAAAGTCAGTCTACGATCGCAAATAAAATTCGTTTGCTTCATCTAAGTGAACCTGTGAAACTAGCTTTAATGGAAAGAAAGATTACTGAACGACATGCTCGTGCATTGCTTTCCTTGGATCAGGAAGAGCTGCAATTGAAGGTTTTAGAGGAAATCATCACGAAAGAATTGAACGTAAAGCAAACCGAGGCGCGAATTAGTTTCCTCAGAGAAGCTTCGAAGATTAAAAAATCCAAACGAGTTTCCTTTACAAAAGATGTGCGTTTGGCTCTAAATACAATTCGTCAATCTGTAGAGATGGTAACGAACTCAGGTTTAAATATTAATACCCATGAACAAGATCATGAGGATCATTACGAAATCATTATTAAAATTCCTAAAAGATAAGGCAATTATTGCTTCCTTTAACGGCGCAAGCCGTTTTTTTGTTTCTTTATTTTTAATCTAGTAAATTTTAATAAGGTAACGAGATGGAAGATATGGTAAGATAATAGTACTCTTTAAATTTAGTTCTGGAACAAAAGCGATTGAGGTGACTAGGTTTTGTCTAAAATAATAGCAATTACGAATCAGAAGGGTGGCGTCGGAAAGACAACGACTTCTGTAAACCTGGGAGCATCTCTGGCCTCGTTAGGAAAGAGAGTGCTGCTAGTAGATATCGATCCGCAAGGGAATACGACCAGCGGGATCGGTGTTAATAAAGCTGATGTCACAAACTGCATCTATGATGTGCTAATAAATGATGTTCATCCGAAAGATGCGACATGTGATACAAATATTGAGAATCTCAAAATTATTCCAGCAACGATTCAGCTCGCTGGTGCAGAGATTGAGCTTGTTCCAACGATTTCAAGAGAGGTTCGCCTAAAAAAATCTCTTCAATTAGTGAAACATATGTATGATTACATCCTCATTGATTGTCCACCGTCGCTTGGTATTTTAACAATTAACTCATTAACTGCCGCTGATTCTGTCATTATCCCAATTCAATGCGAATATTATGCGCTCGAAGGACTTAGTCAACTGTTGAACACAGTAAGATTGGTTCAGAAGCATCTTAATACAGGTCTTCAAATCGAAGGTGTCTTGCTGACGATGTTCGATGCCAGAACAAACCTTGGTATTCAGGTAATTGAGGAAGTTAAGAAGTATTTCCAGACTAAAGTATATCAAACCATTATCCCACGCAATGTTCGCTTGAGTGAGGCGCCGAGCCATGGGCAGTCCATTATCACCTATGATCCGAGATCCAAGGGAGCAGAAGTGTATCTGGAGCTTGCGAAGGAAGTGATCTCTGTATGACAAAAGGAATGGGTAAAGGTTTAGGCAAAGGGTTAGATGCATTAATTACATCCTTACATATTGATGAGTCAGATAAAGTGGTTCAAATCCCTTTGGCACAACTAAGAGCGAATCCATACCAGCCGCGAAAAAATTTCAATGAAGATAGCATCAAGGAATTATCTGATTCGATTAAAGAGCACGGTGTCATTCAGCCCATCATTGTTCGCAAGGTTTTAAAAGGGTTTGAGATTATTGCTGGTGAACGCCGTTTCCGGGCATCTCAGCTATGCGGGTTGCCGACGATTCCTGCGGTAGAACGCAGTTTTTCAGATCAACAAGTTATGGAAATTGCTCTTATTGAAAATGTGCAGCGTGAAGATTTAAATGCTCTTGAAATTGCTGTAGCTTACCAAGCAATCATTGATCAATTCTCATTGACGCAGGAGGAGCTTTCCGCAAAAGTAGGGAAGAGCCGTTCCCACATTGCAAACTTTTTGCGGTTGCTGCAACTTCCTGAATCGATTAAACAGTATGTTTCACGTGGAACATTATCGATGGGGCATGCTAGGGCAATCGTAGGCGTGAAGGACGATAAAGTGAAGAAAGAACTGGCTGAAGCAACAATTAGTAAGCAATGGAGTGTTCGCGAGCTTGAAGAAGCTGTGAAACGACTTGAAGATCAGCCAGGACAAGAAAAAGAAAAACCTAAACAAAAAGAGAAGAATAGGGATCCTTATATTCACCAAGCTGAAGACCAGCTAAGAGATATTTACAGAACAACGGTAAAAATTAAGAGCCAACAAGATAAAGGTAAGATTGAGTTGTTGTATTATTCCAAAGATGATTTGAACCGACTGTTAGAACTGCTTCAAGGTAAAATCTCTTAAAATTCACATGGCATACCGATGGTTTTCTTTCTAAGTGAAAGATTAAACTAAGGTATGCTATATTTTTGAGGTGAGAAATGATGAGTGAAATCATTTATTTTGATCAGGCAGCTTCCTCTTGGCCGAAACCACCTGCAGTGATGGATGCCATGATGAAGTGCATGCAAGAGTACGCGGCCAACCCGGGTAGAGGCAGTCATCAGATGGCTGTGCAGGCGAGCAGAGTATTATTTGATACAAGGAAGCACGCAGCTAAATTATTCGGCATTAAAAATCCAAACGATATAAGCTTTACGTTGAACACAACGCATGCATTGAATCTGGCGATCAAAGGATTCGTGAAGCCAGGCGATCATGTAATATGTACAAATGTAGAGCACAATTCAGTGCGGAGGCCTTTGGAACATTTGAAAGCAACCGCTAACGTTGAAATTACATATTTAAGCCATAACGCAGAAGGCTATATAGAATTAAGTGAATTAGAAAGGTCATTCAGGCCGAATACGAAGCTTGTAGTTGTAAATCACAGTTCAAATCTATTAGGTACGATCATGCCTGTAGGAGAGATTGGAGGGATCTGCAAAGGACGTGGAGTGAAGCTGCTTGTAGACGCCGCACAAAGCGCTGGAGTCCTCCCGATTCATGTTGGAGATATGGATATAGATATGCTAGCTTTCCCGGGTCATAAAGGGCTTCTAGGGCCTCAAGGGACGGGGGGGCTCTACATTCATCCAGATGTTGATTTAGATCCTCTGATGTATGGTGGAACAGGTAGCCAGTCTGAGGCTGTTTTGCAACCGACAGTAAGGCCAGATCGGTATGAAGCGGGGACCCAAAATACGGTTGGTATCGCCGGGCTCAACGAAGGAATAAAATTCGTCTTAGCGGAAACGGTTGAAAAAATACATGCAAAGGAATGGCGTCAGACCCAGATGCTGATGGAGGGATTGCTGGGAATTGAAGGAGTGACGATTCTGGGTCCTGGCATTGGACAAAATAAGACAGGGATCGTTTCGTTCAATATTAACCAAGTGGACTCTTCGGAAGTAGCCTTCATTCTAGATCAATCGTTTCAGATCGCAGTGCGTTCAGGTTATCATTGCACGCCTCTAGCGCATGAAACAGCCGGTACTTTAGCGACCGGCGCTGTCCGCTCGAGTATTGGTTATTTCACCAAAGATGAGGAAGTTAATGCTCTGATTGATGCCGTTAGAGAGATTAGCTTCCAGTATGCATAATTAGAAAGAGGGATAGTTCATGGGGGAACTGTTTGGTTCGAATAGTGATTTTGTTATTGTAGGATGTGCGGCGTTAATTATCGTGTTGTTTGTAATGGTCATCGTACTTATGTCCAAATTATCCAAACTAAGAAAGCAGTACTTGAAAATGATCAACGGCTCACAGGCCGATAATATGGAGAACTTGATCATAGGTATTCAGGAGCAGTTGAATCAACAAAAGGCCGAATCGGCGACGATTTCAGCCAAGGTTGAAAACATGCGTGAAGCGATGAAGTCGATGAAATCGAAAGTAGGGATTCACCGTTACAACGCTTTTGCAGAGGGCGGTAGCGATATGAGCTTTACCATCGCGATGTTGGATGAGCATCAGGATGGAGTTATCATGACGGGCATACACAGCCGCGAACAAACATATCTATATGCAAAGCCGGTCCAAAAAGGGCAATCCACCTATACGCTAAGCCCGGAAGAAAAACAGGCAATTAGTCAAACTTCAAAGCAGCCGTAGCATTGGAAGAGTAGGGTTGAGCGCGTCGGAGTGCACTATGAATCGCATCACCAATCACGTTAGCCATATTCATAACTAAACTAAGCCGAGTATTTTGCAAGACGAAATATTCCATAAAGCCGCCTACATTGACAATACCGGTTACGTGAATATCGCCGACAGGTGGAAGATCTTTATTGACGCCTGCACCTGGTTTGAGCGGGCCGTCGGCAACTTGGATACAGCCTACGCTGGATACTTGCCCTAGGCAGGCATCGACTGCGACGATGAAAGGGTTCTGGAACTGCTTATGCACGCTATCAACCGTTTCAGCTAAGTTCATTGCATGGACAGGCTCGTCCAAGGTGCCGAATAGATGGAGATGGCGTAAGTTGGTTTTATGCAGATGAGTGCCGACAAGAGGGCCTAATGAATCGCCTGTAGATCGATCTGTACCTACGCAAATAATAACGATAGGTTGATAGGTTGGTAGTTTACTAAAAATAGTTTGTAAGTGTTTAGAGAGAAGAGCAGGCGTATCAGCGTCAGTATGCTGAATTTTCAGCGGCTCAATTCCTTTATCTTTGGACGATTCAAAACCAAATTGGAATTTCATCTTATCCCTCCAAGTGCTGCGACTTTTTTTTTACTAGTATATGGAGAGATAGAGACATTTATACGTAGGGGAGGAGGATTTTCCCTGAATAATTCAATCATGCTTCTTGCCTTTGATTCAACACAGCAAGCACTGCGGGCAGAAATGTTACTAGAGTACGCGGATATCGAAATTGACATTCGACCGACGCCAAAGGAAGTTACTGCTGGATGCGCTTTATCTATTGAATTCCCTGGTGAACATCTATCCGTAGTGAGAGAAATCATAGAATCGGAAAAGGTAGAGATCAGGGGGATTTATTTTATAAAAGATGATAAATATGTTACGATTGATGGCATATAGGAGGGCCAAAGGATGACGTATGTGACTAAAGTCGTTCAATGGATGAGAGATCATTTTAGTAATCCGGAAATGTTGGCGAATGGGTTTTGGATTGTTGTAAAAATTATTATCATTTACTTTGCAGCCAGAGTATGTATCAAAATCGCTGATAAAATGATTAATCATATGATGAGCGCACGAGAGAAGTCGCCGCTTAAATTTGATGTAAGGCGAACGAATACGATCGGAAGATTAATACATAATTTGATCTCGTATACGGTTAATCTCATATGTATACTACTGATTCTCGGACAGGTAGGCGTCAATTTAGGACCACTATTGGCGGGAGCTGGTGTTCTGGGGTTAGCGATTGGTTTTGGTGCGCAGAGTCTTGTGAAAGATGTGATTACGGGTTTCTTTATTATTTTCGAGGATCAATTCGGAGTTGGCGATGTCATTCAGATTGATCAATTCAAAGGCACGGTTGAAGAAATAGGCATTCGGGTAACACGGGTCAAAAGTTGGACAGGTGAAGTACACATCATACCGAACGGCAATATCAAGCAGGTTACGAACTTTTCTACATATAACTCATTGGCTGTCGTTGATGTTGCCATTTCCTATGAGGCTGATCTGGATCGAGCTATTGAGGTGTTAAAGGAAACAGTTAAGCAAGTGCACGAGCAGATGGGTAACATTGTGAAAGAACCCGAAGTGCTCGGCGTTCAAATGATCGGAAATTCGGAGTTAAAGCTGCGAATTATTGCTGAGTGCAAGCCGAATACGCACGCCGAAGTAGCGAGAAGGATGAATGCTGAGATTAAGAAGCAATTGGATGCGAGCGGTATTGAGATCCCGTATCCGAAGGTTGTCACATTTGTAAAATCGGAAAGGGCGGTAATGGACTGAGATGGAAAAGAAGGAGTACCAGCTCGGGGATATTGTGCAGATGAAGAAACCGCATCCTTGCGGTACGAATGAAATGGAAATCATCCGCATGGGTATGGACATCCGCATCAAATGTGTAGGCTGCAAGCATAGTGTCTTAGTCCCCAGGGCAAAATTCGAAAGCAAGTTGAAAAAAGTGCTGAGATCAAACCCGGATATGAAGGAAGATAACTCAGTTTAAAAAAATTAAAAAAGGGACTTGCGGGGGCATGACTTTTTTGATACAATAAGTCCTGTTCTCGCTTTTGTGGAAAGGTACCCAAGAGGCCCAAGGGGGCTGACTCGAAATCAGCTAGGCGTCGCGAGGCGTGCGTGGGTTCGAATCCCACTCTTTCCGTAACAAAAGAAAACCTTCTGCGTTTGTTTAACGCTAGAAGGTTTTTTTGTTTTTTAAGTTCCACGTGAAACATTTTTCTGTGTCTAAAAAGAGCTTGCAATTACGAAAAATTCTTTTGGGATAAAATAGATGAAATTAACCGAGAATAAACGTTGCTATGTAAAACGTAATGGAGGTAAACAGAAATGAAGGTATGGATATCAATAGCGCTTGTACTGGCCATGACCGCCACAGGCTGCGCCAAGAAAGAGGGGACGAGCCCAGCAGCGAGTCCAGCCCCTACAGCGTCTGTACAGCCCTCTCCAGGCGCCACAGCAACTGCAGGCACGACTGGTGGAGGAACGGCGGGAGGGACGGCAACAGCATCGCCTGGCACAGGTGGTGGTACGACCGCGACCGCGAATCCGGAGCCACCGCCAAACATAACGAAAGCGCAGGAAGAGAAGCTGCCTGCTACCAGCACGTATGACGATCTTGTAAAATTAACAGGATCTAAAGGAAAGCTGGTTAACGACAGTAATGGTAAAAAAACATATGAATATGCCATATCGGATCAGCCGGGATATTACGTGGATTTTGTATATTTCAGCGATGGAAAAATGTCCGAAAAGAAAGTATTCAAAAAATAAATGGTGGCCAGAGTCTCAAGGTATCCGATCGCAGATGGACAAACCGAAACCCGAAACGACGAACCTGTGGCTTTGGTTATCTTATATAAAAGAAAAAACCCCTAAGCACAATGTTTAGGGGTATTACAATTTACTGTCTGCTTCTTCTGCGAACTCCAAAAGCAATACGGTCAATTATATAACCGACCAGCGCCCAAGTAGCGATTGTCAGAACATAAATAACCAGCATTTTGGTCATCGATATTTCATAAATGTTCGTAGAGATCGATGCGAACCAAGCAGGGATGCTCAGCGCATAGAAGAGCATATAAATGGCATCGTGATCATGGAAGACATAATGAATGAAACACAATGCAGCGCCAATGCAAGTAAACATCCAAGTAAAGGTAGTTCTCATACGGATTCCACCTTGCTTTCCAAGTTACTGCTTCATGTCTTTACGTTTCCATTTGCGGTTATGGTTACTGTTTTCCGGAAACGTATCCCCTTTTTTTAATACAACCCGTTTTGGATTGCTAATGCCCATGTGAAACGCATTTTCGCCGATTTCAATGTACTCCCCGTCATTGGGAACATGATCTCCGGCATTAAAGTGTGTCCACTCGCCCATAGTCATCCACCTTTCTAAATCATTCATCTTCACTCGAAATTAGATTGCCCAAATTAAAGCTCAGCATGTGCAAATGCCAATACCAGCTTCATCCTTTTATGTTTGTGAAATCGACTTGTAATCTGCCTACAGATTTGCTATAGTATTTGAGTGCGAGTTTTGAAAAAGAATTCTCGCTCCTTGCTCCTAAAGCTAATACAAGCTTTACTAGGGGGCCGCTTAGTCCAAAAGGAGGTGAAATACATGCGCAAATATGAATTGATGTACATCATTCGTACTGACGTTGAACAAGAAGTAGTTCAATCTACTGTAGAAAAGTTCCAAGGCATCATCACGAACGGTGGAGGCGAAATCTCCAAGCATGATCTGATGGGTAAACGTCGCCTTGCGTATGAGATCAATAAGTTCCGTGACGGTCACTATGTGTTGGTACACTTCAACGCAGAGCCAGCTGTCGTAGCTGAACTTGATCGCGTAATGAAGATTTCGGACGAAGTTATTCGTCACTTAATCGTTAACGACGTAGCTTAATGCATGCTAGAATTTTCGTCAGGGGGGAATTACCTTGTTGAACCGTGTCATTCTTATCGGTAGGTTGACCCGAGATCCAGAACTTCGTTATACTCCAGCTGGAGTAGCTGTAACCCAATTTACACTTGCTGTAGACCGTCCGTTTTCGAACTCTCAAACAAGAGAACGCGAAGCTGACTTTATCAATATTGTAACATGGAGACAGCTTGCTGAAACGTGTGCCAATTATTTGCGTAAAGGTCGTCTGACAGCAGTGGAAGGTCGCATTCAAGTGCGTAATTACGACAATAATGAGGGCAAGAAAGTTTATGTCACTGAAATTGTTGCCGATAATGTTCGCTTCCTGGAGTCCAGCAACAGCGGCAATCGAGAAGAGGGTTCAGGTGCAGGTTCTTACAATGCTAACGCTAGCCAAGGTAGTGGCGGTGGAGGCGGGGGCAATCGTTACGGTGGATCGCGCGAGCAGCAGGATCCTTTCATCGATGACGGGAAACCGATCGACATATCGGATGATGATTTGCCATTCTAAAGTAGAAAGGACTGAAAAGTACAATGGCTTTCCAAAAAAGAGATAACAATGGCGAAGACCGCGGCGATCGCAAATTCGCTCCTCGTGGTAAAGGCGGCAAAGGCAAGCGCCGTAAAGTTTGTTACTTCACAGTAAACAAAATCAAGCACATTGATTATAAAGATATCGAGACGCTGAAGAAGTTCATCAGCGAGCGTGGAAAAATCCTTCCTCGCCGTGTAACTGGTACTTCTGCGAAATACCAACGCGCTTTGACTATCGCAATCAAACGCGCTCGTACAATCGCACTTTTGCCTTACACAACGGAATAGTCTTCCAAAGAGAGCAGTCGGGAAACCGGCTGCTTTTCTTTATCCGTAAAGCTGTAAAAACAGATCTGGTGGATGGCTGCAGACAATTCCAATTCGAATGAAATTTGAATATAGATATAAGATCGCGGCACTTTGTGGATAACAGTTTTTGCTGATATTGAAACAATTCACATGTGGATAACGTATTATCAGTAATTACCCACAGCCCCAACCAGTTGTGATCGTCAAGTCCTGTAGAGGCTTTCTTTTCTCACCCTCTTTTGTGGTATAATTGTATGCATAGCCTTTTTTGGGGTTGGGAGAGATGACAGTTGCCAAATAGGGAAAGGGAAGTAGACCTCGCTAGGCGAGCCAAAGTGATCGAATGGCTCAAGACGGAAGTCGTTGACCATGTTGCCCATTTATTGAAGGGCATATGGGAAGGAAGCCAAGTGAAAATTGTGGACGGATTAGCCAGCTTAATTTCCTGTGGATATATTTTGGGTAGAAGACTGGGAATCTCGTACCGCAGCTTGGACGAAGCTATTGTGGATAAAATGAAAAAGCATCGCCAAGACGGTCATCAGCTCGAAGACTGGTATGGCGACATCTCGGCTTTGGAAGAACATTTACGTAAGAGGTGATCCCGTTTGGGGAATCGAAGTTGGCAGGGCATCATTTGGGCTATAGTGACGATTGCGTTGCTGTTATCCATGATGACTCCATTCATTATTTTCACAGTTAGTTTTCTAATGGTTCCAGTTCTCATGTTATACGTGAAATCGAGCACGAAGCGATTCGTCATTATGTATGTGTTAAGCTTGCTGATCGTATATGCACTCACGGGATTGCATGGGATGTTTCTCCTCTCGGTATCGCTATTTTTTCTGCCGCCTGTACTGGTCATGGGGAATTTATATAAACGCAAAGCTGCAGCCCGTACAGTAATTACATCAGGTACAGTTACCTTATTAGCGGAATCTTTGCTTAGCCTTGTAATCGGTTATTTGCTTGGTTTTGATCCGATCTCGAAGTTTAAACAGTTTATGAGTGACTATGTGACAACAACGATGCCTCCAGGACTAAGGGAACTGCTGCCTAATGACCATGACTGGTATGTAAATTTGATGGTGCAGGTCATTCCTTTATATCTCATCCTGTTCGCTTTGTTCTATGCATTCGTCTCACATGGAATTACACGTTGGTTTCTGAATAAAAGCGGAGAAGGGATTCCAGGGCTTCGTCCGATGAGAGAGCGGATGCTCCCCAAATCGTTCGTTTGGATCTATCTGATTGCATTCGTCTTGGATCTGTTTATTGACCCGGCGTCAAACTCATTAATTGCCACTTTGCTGATGAATTTGCTGCCGATTCTGGTATTGGCATTTGCCATTCAAGCTCTTTGCTTTTTGTTTTATATAGCTCATGCGAACAAATGGAAGCCTATTCTGCCGATTGTTGCGATTGTTATACTTTGCTTTATGCCTCCATTTTTGTTCATCTACAGCTTATTAGGGGTATTTGATGTTGCGTTTCCAATCCGAGAACGGTTTAAGAAAAATTTATAGGATTAGGAGCTAGTACGAATGCCGAGGTTCCTTTTAAAGCGATGGCATGGCCAACACATCGTGTGGATTTTCGTTTTGCTCATCATTATGACCTTGATCATCTTTTCGTTCCAATGGGTACTCGGCCTGATCTGCTTAGTGCTGTGCGGTGTGCTGGTCTACTTCACCATGCAGGCAGAGACAGCATTTCGCAGAGAGCTGAATACCTACATCGGAACCATTACACATCGGGTGAAAAAAGCGGGCAACGAAGTTATGAGCGGCTTCCCGATCGGCATTATTTTATATAATGATGAGAAACGAATTGAATGGCACAACCCGTTCGTGGCAAAGATGCTCGATCAAGAATCCGTCATAGGGGATTCGATATATGAGTATTTTCCTGACCTGAAAAATAAGAAAGAAAAAACCGATAAGTTCGAGCTAACGATCGGCAAGAACATTTATCAGGTCTGGACGCGCCAAGAGGAGCGGTTGCTCTATTTCCGTGAAATCACGGAGCAAGCGCTGCTGGCCAAGAAATATGAAGATGAGAAGACAGCGATAGGTATCGTCATGCTGGATAATCTGGACGAGGCCACGCAAGGGATGGATGATCAGACGCGCAGTATTATGCTGGCGAAAGTGACGGGTGAAATCACGGAGTGGGCCCAAAAGCATCATATTTACTTGCGGCGTACGGCATCGGACCGCTTCTTGATTTTGTTGGATCAGAGAGCTCTGCGTCGATTAGAGCAAACGCGTTTTGAAATTTTGGATGATGTTCGGGAAATTACGATTGAAAACAAGCTGCCGCTGACCTTGAGCATCGGGATTGCCTCAGGCGCCGAGCAGCTGATGGAGCTTGGACAAATGGCCCAGATGGGTCTCGATATGTCGCTCGGCCGCGGCGGCGATCAGGTCACGGTGAAGGTCGGACAGCGCCTGTCGTTCTACGGTGGCCGTACGAATGCGGTGGAGAAGCGGACGCGTGTTCGCGCTCGTGTTATCTCTCATGCGTTGCGCGACTTGATGAAGGACAGCGACAAAGTCATCATTATGGGGCATCGCTTCCCGGATATGGATTCGATCGGCGCGGCTGTCGGTGTCCTGAAGGCCGTCCAAGTGATCGGCAAAGAAGGATATATCGTGCTGGAGGGCGTGAACCCGTCGATCCAGAAGCTTATGGAGACGATCTCGGCCGATGAGCGCCTATACCGCTGGTTCGTGACGCCGGAGCAGGCGATGCAGATCACCACGCAGCGTACGCTGGCCGTCGTCGTCGATACGCATAAGGCGTCCATGGTAGCAGAGCCTAAGCTGCTGACGTTGACGCACAGAGTCGTTGTCGTCGATCACCACCGCCGCAGCGAGGAGTTCCTGCAAGACGCTATCCTGGTCTACATGGAGCCGTACGCATCGTCTACGTGCGAGCTTGTCACCGAGCTGCTGCAATACATCAATGAGAAGCTCACGATGGAAGTTCTTGAAGCGACGGTCTTACTCGCTGGGATCGTCGTCGATACGAAGAGCTTCAGCCTCCGGACTGGCGCGAGGACGTTCGAAGCAGCCTCCTACTTACGCCGCAACGGAGCGGACTCCAGCCTCATTCAACAGCTGTTGAAGGAAGATCTGGATACGTATCTGGAGAGAGCAGATATTATGAAGCATACCGAGACGCTTTACGAGCATATTGCATTGGCAGTTGCTGAGCCAAATCGTAAATATTCTCAGTTGATGATTGCCCAAGTAGCTGATACATTGTTGAATATGACGAATATCATGGCATCGTTTGTAATCTGTGAGCGGCTCGACGGCTTGATTGGCATTAGCGCCAGGTCGCTTGGGCAAATGAATGTCCAGCTCGTAATGGAACGGCTTGGCGGAGGGGGACATTTGACCAACGCCGCAACGCAACTGGAAGGCACCTTAGAAGAAGCAACGAGACGATTGAAACAAACACTTGAAGAGATGCAGGAAGAGGAGGGACTTTTCGAATGAAAGTCATTTTATTGAAGGACGTTAAAGGTCAAGGTAAAAAAGGTGAAATCAAAGAAGTATCGGAAGGCTACGCACAAAACTTCTTATTTGCCCAAGGATTAGCGGCTCCTGCTACGCAAGGCGCTGTTAAAACTTTGGATAACCAGAAGAAAGCTGAGCAGCGCCGCAAGGAAGAAGAAAAAGCGGAAGCACAGGCTCTAGGCGAGAAGCTAGGCGAAATGATGGTAACGATCAAAGCGAAAGCCGGTGAAGGCGGCCGTTTGTTCGGCGCAATTACGAGCAAGCAAATCGCGGAAGTGCTGGATAAGCAAAAAATCAAGATCGACAAGCGAAAAATCGTTTTGGACGATCCGATTCGTACACTGGGCGTAACTAAAGTGCCGGTCAAATTGCACACGGATGTTACGGCTACTTTAAGCGTACAAGTGTTGGAAGAGAAGTAATCCATTCAGCTTATCTATATGATGACAGCGAGACAAAACACAGAAAGGCGGGTACCTTGAAATGAGCGGTGAAAATATGTTTATGGATCGCGTACCGCCCCAAAATATAGAAGCGGAACAGGCTGTGCTCGGCGCTATTTTGATCCAAAGCGAGGCGCTGATCACAGCGATGGAGCGGGTCACAAGCGATGACTTCTACCGGGGCTCGCATCAGCGTATCTTTGAAGCGATTGTCGAGCTTGCGGAGGAGCAGGAGCCGGTCGATTTAATTACGCTGACGGCACGTTTGCAGGATAAACAGCAGCTTGAAGAGGTCGGCGGCGTAACCTACCTCTCCCAGCTGGCCAATGCGGTGCCGACGGCCGCGAATATCGACTATTACGCAGCAATTGTCGAAGAGAAGTCGATGCTTCGCCGCTTGATCCGTACGGCAACGCAGATCGTCTCCGACGGCTATGCCAACTCCGAGGACGTCGGCGCTATGCTCAGCGACGCGGAGGCGCGCATCCTGGAGATTTCGCAGCGCCGGACATCCAGCGGCTTCATCGGCATCCGCGACGTGCTCATGGAAGTATTCGAACGCGTCGAGCATCTCTACTCCCATAAGGGAGGATCCACCGGTATCCCGTCGGGCTTCGTGGATTTGGACAAGATGACGTCCGGCTTTCAGCGCTCGGACTTAGTTATCTTGGCCGCCCGTCCTTCCGTAGGGAAGACGGCCTTCGCGCTGAATGTCGCCCAGAACGTGGGCGTACGCGCGAAGGAAACCGTCGCCATCTTCTCGCTCGAGATGGGCGCGGCGCAGCTCGTTACGCGTATGATCTGCGCCGAGGCCAACGTCGATGCGAACCGCATGCGGACGGGCTATCTCGAAGGCGACGACTGGGAGAAGCTGACGATGGCGATCGGCGCGCTGTCCGAGGCGAACATCTTCATCGATGATACGCCGACGATTACCGTTGCCGATATTCGCGCCAAGTGCCGCCGGCTTCAGCAAGAGAAGGGCCTCGGCATGATTCTGATCGACTACCTGCAGCTGATTGCCGGCCGTGGTAAAGGCGACAACCGTCAACAGGAAGTCTCCGAGATCTCGCGTACACTGAAGCAGATCGCCCGTGAATTGAACGTGCCGGTTATTGCGCTCTCGCAGCTAAGCCGGGGCGTTGAGCAGCGTCAGGACAAGCGTCCGATGATGTCTGACCTTCGGGAATCCGGATCGATCGAGCAGGATGCCGACATCGTAGCGTTCCTGTACCGGGACGATTACTACGATAAAGAATCCGAGAAGAAGAACATTATCGAGATTATTATTGCTAAACAGCGTAATGGTCCCGTAGGTACTGTAGAACTCGCTTTTTTAAAGCAATTCAATAAGTTCGTGAATATGGATCGAAGTCATCAGGAAGTAGCAGCCGGGCAGTATTGACGGCAGCTGCTTCTTTTTTTTAGGGACATAAATTATTATTATGATCAATTTCCGAACAATTATACATACCCATTTAGAATTGTTCGTTTTTCATTGACTTTGCAGGTGGGGACTGCTACACTAAAGACGTTGAAAAAAACCTTGATGAAGATTTCTCAGTACCAGAGGAGAATCGAGTTAGGGTCGTTTTTCATGCCGAAAGGAGAGTTCCTTTGCACGGAGTAAGTCCTTCTTCAGTTCTGAGGTTCAGACAGTGAAAGGGGCATCTCGCACGGACTGCACGCTTTAGTGCTTTAACGAAGTCCAACTTTCCTTTGGGTACAAAAAGCCATAGCGGCTCATTATGGGTGATTCGTCACCGTACGGAGGTAAGTGAACATGTCAACAGTTGTTGTTGTCGGTACGCAATGGGGAGATGAAGGGAAAGGGAAAATCACGGATTTCTTGGCTGAGTCCGCAGAGGTTGTTGCTCGTTATCAAGGCGGTAACAACGCGGGGCACACAATCCTGATTGGCGACAAGAAATATAAGCTGACCATGGTTCCTTCCGGTATTTTTTATAAGGATAAAGCTTGTGTCATCGGAAACGGAATGGTCATCAATCCCGCGGCACTTATTGAAGAAATTAACTACATTCATGATAATGATTTTACAACGACAAATCTTAAAATCAGTGATCGCGCACATGTCATTATGCCGTACCACCTGGTTTTGGACGGACTGGAAGAAGACCGTAAAGGCGATAGCAAAATTGGCACGACCCGCAAAGGGATCGGTCCTTGCTATATGGATAAAGCAGCACGCAACGGCATTCGGATTGCCGATCTGATGGATCCAGAAGAGTTTGAGCTGAAGCTCAGACGCATCGTTGCTGAGAAGAACGTATTGATTGAGCAAGTATACGGTTCCCAGGGTCTTGACGTTGAACCTATTCTCAAAGAATACTTGGCCTACGCTGAAGTTCTTCGTCCTTACGTGACGGACACATCGGTCGTGCTGAACAACTACATCGATGAAGGCCGCCGCGTGCTGTTCGAAGGCGCTCAAGGCGTGATGCTGGATATCGACCAAGGCACGTATCCGTATGTAACATCTTCCAACCCTACAGCCGGTGGCGTATGTATCGGTTCCGGCGTCGGTCCGACAAAGATCCACAATATTATCGGCGTAGCCAAAGCGTATACAACACGTGTGGGCGATGGCCCGTTCCCTACGGAACTGAACAATGAAATCGGCGACTGGATTCGTGAAAAAGGCTTTGAATACGGTACAGTTACAGGCCGTCCGCGCCGTGTCGGTTGGTTCGACAGCGTCGTAGTTCGCCACGCGCGCCGTGTCAGCGGCATTACAGGTCTGTCTCTGAACTCTATCGATGTTCTGACAGGGCTGGAGACGGTCAAAATCTGCACAGGCTACATGTACCGCGGTGAGCTCATTGAGCACTATCCAGCGAGCTTAAAAGCGATCTCCGAGTGCGAGGCTGTCTATGAAGAGCTGCCAGGCTGGAGCGAAGACGTATCCGGTGCCCGCTCGTTGAGCGATCTGCCTGAGAACGCAAGACATTACGTGGAGCGTGTGTCTCAGCTGACAGGCATTCCGATTGCCATCTTCTCCGTAGGCCGCAACCGGGAGCAGACCAATATCGTTCGACCTATTTATGCATAAATACAAAAATCCTCTAGGCTGTCTATCAGCTTAGGGGATTTCTTTTTTAATAAGGGACTTAATGGGAGTGATTTCGTCAATACTGGGAGGTGAGAGATGATTATACGGCAGGAGTGATATTCATAATGAAAATTGTCAGATGGTTAGTCAAAATTGCGGTTGGAACGGTCCTCGTTACAACGTTAACGATATTTACGACATGGTACGTGGTGAATATGGCGGTTGAAGATATTTTCCGACAATTTAACCTGCCTGCTATGGGTAAAAAGGTGCAATTTTCTGAGTTTGCGGCAAGAATGGCGGCAGAGCTGAATATAGTTAAGCCAAGAGAGGGGGGAGAACAAGCGAACGCCACGCCGAAGCCAACGCCAACCCCTGCGCCCAGCCAGGGAGCAAGTCCTTCGCCAACTTCAGTTGGCACTATCGGTGGCGTGCAGCCAAGCGGATCCGGCGCGAATTCCGCAACCGGCGCTTCGAACCAGGCGGAAGAGGATGCTGTGGCGGTTATGGGACGTGCACAAACCGATGCAGATGCACAGAAGAAGGACATTGTGATATCGACGGAGGACTTTGCCAAAAAGAAAGACGCGCTTTCGAGCGATGATAAAATGAAAATTTTTTCGCTAATCTACTCAAAGCTCCCGCAAAGTGAAGTCCAGCATTTCTCTGCGATCCTCGAGGACGGAATTACGGCAGACGAGTTAAAGGAGGTGGACCAAACGCTGAAAAAGTATTTAAACGAGCAAGAATATAAGCAGTTGATGGATATCATCAACAAGTACTAAAAGGAGCGTAGTTCATGGAGATCTCCACCGAACTTGAGAATCGTATCCTCCGCTTCCCGATAGCGTGATTGCTGCACGCAAACTTCAAGTTCATAGGAGGGAGCAAGAGCCGAGCTTTCAATGCTTTGAATCATCATATCGGATTGATAGTCAATTAATGCAGCACTTAAATTTGGAAACTTCATATCAATTATACCCTGTTTTCTAAGCTGCTCCGCTGCTTGCTCCAGGTTGTCCACGTTATGAAAAGTGGCCGTTAGATTTTTTTCCATGAGGGATTTCCTCCTGATCGTATTCGCCAATATTGGCCTTATTGCAGATGTCGGTGTAGGGTTTTGTAACAAATAAACTGCAATTTTGCGTCATCTTGTGTGCATTCGACACGAATATATCACATGGCTATTTCGCAAATGTTGAAATAAGCAGAGAAAGTGTGGTAAATTTAACAAAAGGAAGGTATCCTCAATGGATATTATGTCTAATCAAGGTTGATTTATGTATCTGTGGATGCAAAACCGTTAAACAAGGGAGAAGATCATGACAGGTTTCAGGGGAATGCGCTTTGTCATGAATCTCATCGAGAGGTTCAAGGCTAAGCGAGAAAGCTTGACCGGAAATGAATCAGACAAGCAGCTAGAAGCAGCGACGACAACATCGACACTGACTGTTCTTCGACGTCATAAGTGGCCGGTTGTTCTTGGTGTAGGCGCTATTGCTCTTACGGGAACTATTACGCTTGCTGGGCATCAATATGTGGAAGCTGGTATGGTCAATGTGTACCATGTCATGCTGAATAACGAAGAAGTCGGAATCGTAACAGACAATAAGATCATTGATGAATATAAGCAGAACAGACATGAAGAAGTACAGAAAAATTTCCCAGATGTTCATGTAGTTGTGGATACGAGCAGAGTTACCTACTGGACTGAAAGGGCTTACAATCCAAAGACGAATGACATGGCCGTCATCGCTTCATTAAACACACTTCTCGTCCCGAAGCCGACTGGCGTCGAGCTGAAGGTCAACGATAAAGTCATAGCTGTCGTTAAGGATCAACAAACGGCAGATAGCATATTGGAACAAGTGAAGTCACCGTTCATGCCTAAAGCCAAGGATTCCGGTAAGGTAGCCGTTTTATCGGCAGGCGCTGCGGATGATATTAGCACGGCGCCATCAGAACTTGAGAAGGCAGAGTTCGTCGAGAAGGTTGAGAAGGCCGAGGTGCCGGTTGATCCGAAGGACATTGCCAAGCCGGAGGACGTCGTGAAGAAGCTGCAGACCGGCGACGTGCAGCCAGCCAAGTATACGGTTGTTGAAGGAGATTGCGTCTCCTGTATCGCTAAGAAGCTGGGCATATCCAAGCAGTTTATTTATGATAACAATCCGGGCATTCAAGATGATAAGCTGAAGATTGGCAACCAGCTTGATGTTACCGTGCTGCAACCGACGCTCTCGGTCAAAACAACGGAGAAGGTTGTCCAAAATCAAGAGATTCAGTACGATACGGAATATGTAAAGGACGACTCGATGCGAGTTGGCGTCACGCAGCCGATTTCGTCCGGTAAGAACGGGCTGAAGAAAGTCACCATTGAAGTGACGAAAGTTAACGGCTTAATGCAGAGTGAGAATGTAGTCAACGAAGATATCATAGATCAGCCTGTGACCGCTAAGGTGAAAAAAGGCACGAAGGTCATTCAAGGTGAAGGTAGCGGCAAGTTCGCTTGGCCTGTCATGTCACCGAGCATCTCCAGTACATTCGGATATCGTTGGGGCAAGCTGCACAAAGGAATCGATATTACCGGCAACAGAAACATTATGGCGGCCGATAACGGCAAGATCGTAGAAACCGGATATAAGTCAGATTACGGCAATTATATTATTATTAATCATCTGAACGGTTACGAGACGCTGTATGGCCACTTAAGCAAAATCTCCGTTTCTTCAGGCACGATCGTGGAGAAAGGCGATAAGATCGGCATTATGGGAAGCACAGGCGATTCGACTGGCGTGCATTTGCACTTCGAAGTGCACAAGAGCGGAGAGCTGCAAAATCCTTTGAGTTATTTAAATCGTTAAGGAATTGAAGAGGCAGGGTTACCAAGTGGACAACACGGGGGCCTTGTCTCTTTTTACATAAAAATATGGTAAAATAGACGGAAAGCAATAAGTAGTTGCAAGACTTTATTTTATAGGCGGTGGTACGTTTGTTTGGCAAGATTCTCGTTGTAGATGACGAACAACCGATTGCAGATATTTTGAAATTCAATCTGGAAAAAGAGGGCTATCAAGTAATCTGCGCCTACGATGGCGGGAGCGCGGTGGAGCTTGCTTTTTCAGAGCAGCCGGACTTGATCCTGCTGGATCTTATGCTGCCTGTGAAGGATGGCATGGATGTATGCCGGGAGGTTCGCTCGAAGCTGAATACACCTATAATTATGCTGACGGCCAAAGACACAGAACTGGATAAAGTGCTTGGCCTGGAAATGGGCGCGGACGATTATGTGACCAAGCCGTTCGGGACCCGCGAGCTGCTGGCTCGCGTGAAGGCGCACCTGCGCAGACAAAACAAGGCACAAACGGCGCCGCCCGAGCTGGACGCGCAGCGTAATGGGACGCGGATCCATGGGCTTTTTATCGATAATGACATGTATATGGTCTATAAGGACGATGTGCCGCTCGATCTGACGCATCGCGAGTTCGAGTTAATTCAATACTTGGCCAAAAACTCTGGCAAGGTCATGACACGGGAACACTTGCTGCAAGCCGTGTGGGGTTTCGAATATTTCGGCGATGTCCGCACAGTGGATGTGACGATTCGCCGTTTGCGCGAGAAACTGGAGACCGATCCGAGCCGGCCTGAGTATATTATGACGCGCCGGGGTCTCGGCTATATGATGCGGAGTCCGAAGGCCGGTGGCTTCTGAGAATGAAAGGGATCCGTTTCTTACAATCGATTCAATCCAAGCTGATTATTATCTATGTTCTGCTCATTCTGATTGCGATGCAGCTCATTGGCGTTTACTTTTATAAGACGGTTGAGACGTACTTTAAAAATGACTTTTTGGCTTCGCGCAATAATCAAGTGACGCTGATGGCAGGTTTCGTCGGGTCTTATTTGACAGGTGACCAGGATAGCAAAAACGCCGAAGGCAAGAAGACGTATGCGGACCTGAACGAGTTTGTCAGCAATTTATTTTCGATTAATAATGCGGAAATTCAAATTATTGATGCCAACGGCAATGTCATCAGCACGTCGGTGCCCAGCCATTTGAAACAACGCAATACGCAGCCCGAAGTCATTCGCGCCCTGCAGGGCATTAAGGACAATCAGCGGATTTTTACGGATGTCGATGGTTATCGTAAGGTTATTATTGCGAAGCCGGTAGGAAGCGGCGTACGCGTGCTAGGCGCAGTTTATATTATTGCCTCTATGGAGGACGTCTATAAAACCATTAGTTCCATTAACCGCATTCTGATCTCGGGGACGTTGATCGCCTTGGGGCTCACAGCTATTCTCGGGGTCATTCTGTCGAGTACGATTACGAACCCGATTAAAGAGATTACGAAACAGGCTACGGCTGTGGCTGAGGGGAACTTCGACCAGCAAGTGAAGGTGCAGGGGACGGATGAAATCGGCCAGCTGGGGCAGACGTTTAATTTCATGATGAACCGGCTCAAAGAGGCGCTCACACTCAATGAAGAAGAGAAGGAGAAGCTGGCTTCGGTTCTGACGAATATGAACGACGGTGTCATTGCAACGGACGATCGGGGCCACGTCATTGTCCTAAATCGGCGCGCGAAGCAGATTCTTCAGACGGAGGAAGAGGCTACGCTCGGCCGGGAAATATCCGAAGTGCTCGGCATCCCGATGGAGACGATACGCGAGTTTATTAACGGGCAGGTCAATACGACGCTGCTAGATATTGAGCTTCCCGATGATGAGGAACAGCTGTCTGTAAGAATTACGTTTACACCGATTCACCGCAGAGGGGAGGGGCTTAATGGGATTATTGCCGTGCTGCAGGACGTCACGGATCAAGAGAAGCTGGAGCAGGCGAGGCGGGAGTTCGTGGCGAATGTGTCGCATGAGCTGCGGACGCCGCTGACGACGATAAAGAGTTACTTGGAAGCGTTGGATGACGGGGCCATTGAGGAGCCCCAGTTAGCATCGCGCTTCATCAGTGTGACCCGCAGCGAGACGGAGCGGATGATCCGGTTGGTTACGGATCTGCTGCATCTGTCGCGTCTCGATTCGAAGCAGTCGATGATCAGCAAATCATCGACGTCAGTCAGCGAGATGCTGGAAGAGGTGGCGGACCGCTTCTCCTTTCAGCTCAGGCAGCGGAAGATCCGCATCTCCATTCAAGTGGAGGCGGGGGTGCAACAGCTGCTGCTGGACCGCGACAAAATCGACCAGGTCCTCGATAACCTCGTCTCTAATGCCATTAAATATACAGGTGATGAAGGGGCTATCCGCCTGAGTGCAAGAAATATAGATAAGGATATGCTGGAAATAACCGTTCAAGATAACGGAATCGGGATTCCAAAAAAAGATTTATCACGTATTTTTGATAGATTTTATCGCGTGGATAAAGCTCGGTCGCGCAATATGGGCGGCACAGGGCTCGGGCTGTCTATTGCCCGGGAAATAGTAAAGGCGCACGGCGGTACGATTGCCCTCGACTCTGAATTCGGCCAAGGGACACGCGTCACGTTTACGTTGCCGATTCGCAATGTGGAGGAGGACAAGCAATGATGGAGAGCTTGAAATCAGTCGTTCTTGTCATTTTGATTGGACTCAGCTTATATCAGAGCTTTCTGCTGTCCTCATACAGCCCGCCCAAGAGTGAGCCGATTCAGCAAAGCAACTATGTGCAGACAGAAACGCTCGGCAAGCCTTCGGAGCTGCAGGACATGCTGTTCCCGGATCAAATTATTGTGCATCTGGGCAATCAGCAGTATTCGGTCCTCTATCCGAACAACTACTATTACACGCGATTGTTGGAAAATATTAAACAACGCAGTTTTGACGGCTTTCGCAAAACGACGATGTATTTGGCCAACGTGAACTGGGAAGACGTTCGCACCAAGCAGCAGGGTGTAGAGATTCGCTTCCGCGACGGCATCCCGTTCTCAGTTATGCAGCAGCTGCTTCGTCTGGAAGGCGAGATGCCTGTAGAGAACGACAAAATAACGCGCATCTGGATTTTTACGAAGGGGACGAATGAGGATGTTCGTGCATTCTTTTTCACAGACTCGCCTAGTGTGGGCTATGAAGTGGTGCGGGCGGATTTTACGAGCAAAGATATTGAAAACTTCGCCGCCTATGGCGATTTGACGAATCTCTATAAAACGACGAACAACGGTGATTATTACTTGCCGATCAAACCGCTGCGAGTGCCTATTTACTCGTTCAGCTACAATCTGTTGACTGCGGATCAGTTAAAGCAGAGCCTGTTTGTCGATCCGGGCATTACGCGAAATTTGAAGGAGCGGGACGGTTCGGAAATTTATACGGACAGTAAACGAGGATTTCAGATTAACCGCGATCAGCGATGGGTGACGTATTCCGACCCTGTCGCGCCTGTAGGGACGAAGAGTGATGTGAAGGAAGACTTGCTGGCGGGAATTAAGTTTATTAACCAGCACATCGGCTGGGATGGCAAATATGCGGTAACGCATACGCCGGTGAAGCAATTGTATGACAATAATACGTTCTCTTTCCGTCAGTATTTTGAGTCTTTGCCTATTATTACAACCCAGGCTGACGGATTTGGCTTACTGAAGCTGCAGGTACAGAAAGGGATTGTCTCCGGGTTTGAGCGTTCCATGATTATACCTGACTTTAAGACGGGGCAGCGCAGAGACGGTGAGCTGATATCGGGAGACGCTCTGGAGGAACGGCTGCAGTATTATCAAAGGCGGACGAGCATCATTTCGATTTTTCCGGCCTATCGGCCAATTGTCTCGGATAAATCGGTTACGTTAGCTCCAACCTGGGCGCTTGAGCTGCGGGACGGCTCGGTCGATTTCATTGAATAAAGTTGATGTGAAGCGGAGGCAGATTAGACCATGAACTGGGGTCGGGCAAAAACGATTTTGATCCTCTCCTTTTTGATATTGAATATGATTCTCGGCTTTCAGATGTGGTCGGCCAAACGCTCCAACCAGACGGAAATCGCGGCTGACGCGTCCGGCACTGTAGAAGAGCTGAACCGCGTCCTGCGCAGCAAAAACATTCGGATTACAGAGGATCTGCCGACGGATTTGCCGAAGATGAAGGTTATTACGGTAAAGTTCGATGAGAATATGAAGCTGGATGAAGAGAAGCCGTTGAAGCAGCCGATGACGATGACCACGATTCTGGGCAAAGGCGTCAGCAAAGAAGTCCAGGCCCGATCGGAGATTCCTTATTTTGAGATGTATCAATTTGATTCAGCCACGAGTAAGAATGGCGTTTACCTTTTCAATCAGACGTACAATAAGCTGCCGCTGTTTGATGTCAAGGTTGAACTGTATGAGCATAATGGAGAAATTACCAGTTACCGACAAGCTTATGTTGAAGTAGAATCAGGAGTGGAACAAACGGAGCAAAAGCTGATCCCAGCTCAGCTCGCGGTGCGAAGTCTGGTTGAAAATTATTTGAGTGAGGGCTCCATTATTACGGATGTACGGCTGGGATATCACGGGCAGTTGTATAATTCGCCGACACAGCCGATGTTCCCGCATTGGCGGGTAACGATTGATAATGGTGACATTTATTATCTGCAGGCGTTCAATGGCGCGGTAGAGCCTCCGCAACGAGGGAACGATCAGCCGCCTTTTTCGACGCCTGAAGCGAGTAAGAAATAACGTGTTTGGAAGCTAGCATGACATAGAGGAGCAGGTTACATGGGAGTAAGATTTACGGTGCTGTCAAGCGGGTCGACGGGGAATGCGACTGTCGTAGATAATGGCGAAGTCAAGGTGCTGGTGGATGTAGGCTTCAGCGCCAAGAAGATGGAGCAGTTAATGAAGGAGCGCGAGCTGGCAGCCAGCAGCATTGATGCTATTCTGGTCACGCATGAGCATTCCGACCATATCAAAGGGTTAGGCGCATTTGCCCGCAAGTATGACCTGCCTATTTATGCGAATGAGAAGACATGGGAAGAGCTTAATCGGCAGATTGGCGAGATTGCTGAAGACAAGAAGCGGGTTATGGACACAGGCGCGATGGAGGAGTTCGGCACGTTGAAGGTGGAGTCGTTCGGCATTTCGCACGATGCTGCCGAGCCTGTCGGCTACTGCTTCTATGAAGGCGAGCAGAAGCTCAGCGTGGTCACCGATCTTGGTTATATGAGCTCGAAAGTCAAAGAGAAAATCACGGATTCCGACGCCCTGGTGCTGGAGACCAACCATGATGTGGAGATGCTGCGCATGGGGCACTATCCTTGGAGCATTAAGCGGCGGATTCTCGGGGATAAGGGTCACTTGTCCAATGAGGCCGCAGGGGAAGCGCTCTGTGAAGTGATGACCAGCAAGACGAAGTCCGTCTACATGGCTCATTTGAGCCGCGATCATAATTTAATGGACTTGGCTAGGCTAACCGTGAATAATATTTTACAAGAGCGTGCCCCTGAGGCTAAACAGCTGCGCTTGATGGATACTTATTTTGACCGGCCTACGAAATGGGATGAGTTGGATTCGGAGTAAGCGCGGCATCCAGTTCTTTGGATTTGGTTTGAAGCTCTTGCGCCGTCACAATGCCCTTCTCTATTAAAACTTGAATGAGAGATGAGAGCACGAGAGATTGGTTGTAGTGGCTTTCTTTCAGATCTGCCAGCTTGCCGATCATGTTGATTTCGTCAAAATGGGAATGGATTCGGTTCATCGGTCATTCTCCTTTAGGTTTAGGATCAAAGATTTCAGGTAACTCTAGTATTTAGCTGCAAGATTTGGTTTACTATTATTGTAGGCAATTCGAGGGCGAAACATTCCTATTTTTTATAAAAATGAAAAGCGTAACCGCCAAGGTTGTTGATCAAGCAGCGAGGACTTTTATTGCTTGTTTATTGATAGCCTCTGCCATTGAGGGGGATCCCGGTATGAGCTTGTTTGATGATGATTTCTATTCAACGAAAACGACAAGACAACGGCAACCGAAGCCGCGTAATTGGCGGCCAAAGAGTTCGTTTGACATCATGGCCTTCGCCGATCGCAGACGGAATGTAGCCATTGCCGCCGCGATTATCGGGGCTTTATTGATGCTATTTCTGATGTGGATTATCGGATTAGTTCGTCACGGAAGCCAAGTTGGAACCGTTGCGATGCCGGCTGCCGCCATTACGGATGTACGTCCGCTGAACAATGACAGTGTTATTACGGCTACGGAAAAAATCAAGCCTGCTGTGGTCAGTGTGATCTCGACCAAGAAGGATGATAAAGGGCAAGAAACCGGCATGGGCATCGGATCCGGTGTCATTTTTGGCCGCAATGGCGATAAGGTGCGTATCGCGACTAACAGCCACGTGGTAGAGAATGGGAACCAATTTGAGATTGTTAATTTCCAAGGCGAACACCGTCCGGCAACGCTCGTCGGACGTGATCGGATTACCGATTTGGCTGTCTTGGAGGCGGATGGGAAAGATATTAAGGTGATTGCTGAGTTTGGCGACTCCGACCAACTGCGGACCGGTGAGACGGCGATTGCCGTTGGCAATCCGCTCGGCCTTGGCTTCTCGCCAACGGTGACACAGGGCATCATATCCTCGCCTAAACGCACGATCCCGGTCTCGTTGACGCGCGATGGCGGCGATTACGACTGGGAGATGGATGTCATCCAGACGGATGCGGCGATCAACCAGGGCAACAGCGGCGGCCCACTCGTGAATATCGAAGGCAAAGTGATCGGGATCAACTCGATGAAGATTTCCGATACCGGGGTGGAAGGGCTAGGTTTTGCCATTCCGATCAATAGCGTAAAACCGGTGATGGAGACGTTGATTAAGGATCATAAAATAAAGCGTCCGCTGATCGGGGTGTCGACGCAGGAACTGCAAGCTTTTAGCGGGACGGATGTATTAAAGCTGCCTGCTGATGTGAAAACTGGAGTTATCGTCTTCGATGTCTCCGGGCCTGCCAAAGATGCCGGTCTTAAGGCGCAGGACGTCATTGTTCAATTGGATGACCGCAAAATCGACAGCACAATCTCCCTTCGTAAATATTTGTATAATGAAAAGAAGATCGGAGATAAAGTGTCCGTAGTTTATTATCGCGGCGGCAAAAAATTGACCACAACGGTCACTCTTGCGGAAGCCAGCGACAAATAATCAACCAATGAGATACAACGCAGATGAGAGAGGTACTTGCATGTACGTAGTATGTAAAGATCATGTGGAAATCGCTATTGATGATTTTGTTGACGTTTATGAGGAAGCACCGGACATTGTGGACCTGGAGAAGACCCATTTTGCCAATTGGGAGCCGCCGGCGCATTGTGAGCACTGTCAGGCGTCAGCACGATTTCTAGTCGTATGAGGGAGGCGCGAGCCTTCCTTTTTGTTTTATTTGTGATGAATAGCTGAGAGGGGAACATGTCCTTGCATATACAGATACTTACGGTTGGGAAGTTGAAAGAGCGCTATCTCGTTGACGGGATTGCGGAGTATGTGAAGCGCCTTGGGCCGTATGCCAAGGTAACGATGGTGGAGGTGCCGGACGAGAAGGCACCGGAGAACATGAGCCCTGCTGAGGAGCAGCAGGTCAAGGTCAAGGAAGGTGAGCGGCTGTTAGCCAAGCTCGCCGCAGACGCTTACGTCGTGGCGCTGGCTATCGACGGTGAGATGTGGTCGAGCGAGCAGCTGGCTGCGTCGCTCGACAAGCTGGCCACCTACGGGCGGAGCACGGTGGCCTTCGTCATTGGCGGCTCGCTGGGGCTCTCTGGCGAGCTGCTGCGCCGTGCGGACATGCGGCTGTCGTTTGGCCGCATGACGCTACCGCACCAGCTGATGCGGCTGGTGCTGGTGGAGCAGATTTATCGCGCTATGCGGATAAATCGGGGGGAGCCGTATCATAAGTAACGGCAAGTTTTTGTGCGAAAGGGTCATGGCTGGCCTAGAACTTAATTATCACGTTACCTTTTTTACGTTCGGTCTCTACATATTTGTGGGCATCGGGCAGAAGCTCCAGAGGATATCGACGATCGATCACAGCGTTCAGCGTTCCATTGCTTGCGAGTTCCATGAGAAACGCCAAATTTCCTTTGTTTTGCATAAGGCCGGCTGTTGCAAAAACAGCCCGTTTGCCTTTAAACAAGGAAGTCCACATCATTTGTAAGAGGATAGACAGCTTGAACGCGGTAGTCAGATAAATTCCCTTGGATGTAAGTACACGCTTGCATGCCGAGAAGGATCGTTTGCCTACTGTATCAAAAACGACATCGTAGGCTTTGTTCGCCTTTGTGAAATCCTCCCGGGTATAATCAATAATGAAGTCTGCCCCTGCTTTTTGGACCAAATCTCCGTTGCCAGCGGAGCAAACAGCGGTGACTTCCGTGCCATAGTATTTGGCAAGTTGCACCGCATAAATGCCTACAGCGCCAGAGGCGCCATTGATCAGCACTTTCTGACCCTTCTGCAGCTTGGCCTTATCTCTCAGAAACGTCAATGCGGTTGCACCGCCATCACAGACGGCGACGGCTTCTTCAAAGGTGATGTTATCCGGTATTAACGCCAGGGGGCTTTCTTCTGAAAGGCACTTGTAATCGGCATGTGCACCGAAGGTTTTGACGCTCATCGCCAATACGCGATCCCCTGCTTGAAAACGGGTTACTTCTTTACCGACCGCTTCGATCTCTCCGGCTAATTCGCATCCTCCAATTGCATATTTTGGTCTGGACCATCCGTAGATCAATCTAATCATAGATGGATCGCCCTTGCGAAAAGCGCAGTCTGACGGCCCTACTTTGGCAGCCTGGATACGAATAAGAAATTCCTTGTCTTTAGGCGACGGTTTCGCGACTTCTTGCGGGACAATCACTTCCGGTGAACCATACGAGATTTGAACCATGGCTCTCATGGGTTTTCCCTCCTTTTTTGATCCATTCAATGATCCTTTACAATCGGCTCCTTAAAGTTAGAAAATGGATAGTAGAAAGAGTTGAAGAAAAGGAGATGAAGGAAAGCGGTAATGAAGGACATTTTATATAAGTATATGTCTAGATGGACTTCCCTTAACGAAGAAGATCAGCAAGCTATTGTGAGTGAAATCCGTATAGAAGAATTTAAAAAGGGGACCTTTCTTTTTAAACAAGGAGAAGCCCCTACCAAATGTTATTTCATCCTGAGAGGTTGCGTAAGGCAGTATGCGATCGATGAAGAGGGAAGAGAGGTTACCTCCAACTTCTACACTGAAGAGCAAGCCATCGCCATTTTCAATCATCACAAACCAGACAAGTCGTCCGATTACACCTTCATATGCATGGAGGATTCGGTAATGGTCGTTGGCGACTTGGATGCGGAAAAGGACATGTACAACAAACATCCTCAATTGGAGTCGATGACCCGCAGGATGATCGAGGAGAATCTCGGTCAGGTTCAAGAGGAATTCGCTGTTTTTATCGCTTCTTCGCCTGAAAAACGGTTCAAGACGCTGCTAATGAAACGTCCATCTCTCATCGACCGGGTGCCCCAGCATCAATTGGCCAGTTATCTCGGCATGACGCCGGAGTCACTAAGCAGAATTAAGAAGAGAATCTACACAGACCTTCCCTGACCCGATAACCCCATTAGTACCATGTAAAAACCCCCTAAGTTTAAGTAATGATTACATTCTAACTAGGGGGATGTTTGCGTGCATTGATTTAAGTCAAGAGACGAGCCTTGAGAATTGGAAACCCGCGGATGCCTTAAGAAAAAAGCTTGCCGTTACAGACAGCGCGGAGATCTATATCACAAATAATCACAAGTTTTAGGCCCCAATATGCTCCCCGAATCAAGGGGACTCATGATGTCAAACCCAAGCTTTGTAGGTTGAAGATTGATAATTATTATGTTATCTTATTTAATATTCTAATCTTCGTTTGTTTAATAAACAAAGAAAGTAAATATTTTCAAATAAATTTTTGGAGGAGGGATATAATGAATTATTTTGCGCAATCTTTCTATAAGGGATTCAGGCAGTTTTTTTATTCTATTTGAAAAGACTATAAACAAGTTTGCAAAAATGTAAGGGTTTTATTATGTAAATTTACTTTTGCTTTGATCTGATTTAATGGGAATTTAGAAATGTCAGCTAGAAAGCCAGCTAAGATCGAATTTACTGAAAATTAGGTTTGGGATTAGGGTAAGGGTCATCTAATGAGTCTTCTTTGATAGGCAGCCTTGTACACTCCATCGGACTGTACAAGCTCCCAGTAGTCGGAATTAAGACGAATTTAGCGGCCCAAAAGTCCATTGGACTTCTAGGGGTGCGGAAGTCGTTTAATGTAATAGAAAGGAAATAAACCTAATATTTTAGCGGAATTTTATCTTGAGAGGAGTACTCATTATGAGAGATAACACACAAAATGTACAGCAGGATGAGTATCGCAAGCTCAATCTTGGTGAACGTATTGGCTACGGTTTTGGAGACTTTGCTCAAAACCTTGTCTTTGGTACAGTTGGAGGCTTTCTTGCCCTTTATATGACGACTGTCAATGCTATCGGTACAGCAACAGCAGGTTTTATTTTCCTCTTTGTCCGTATCATCAATGTTATCTGGGATCCAATGGTCGGGACTTTTATCGATAAACGCTCATCAAGAGCAGGTAAATATCGTCCTTGGTTACTTCGTGCAGGTATTCCGCTGGTTATCTTGGCTGCGCTGCTATTTGCACCCATTCCTGGTGTCCGCGGCTCTGTGCCCTTTATCTTCATCACTTATTTGTTGCTTGATTTGGTTTATTCCGTCGTCAATATTCCTTATGGCTCGCTGAACGCTTCATTGACCCGTGACCCTGATTCCGTTGATCAAATCACAACGACTCGTATGATGCTTGCAAACGGTGCCAATCTTCTCGTTTATACATTGTTCCCCATGTTTGTTCAAATGGTTGCATCTAAAGACCGTTCACTCAAAGATACCGGTCTGTTTGGATTAAAACTTAATATGGGGACTTATACGGACCCTTCTGCAGGTCATGCTTGGTTTAGCGTTTATGCCGTTTATATGATTATAGGAGCCGTTGCGCTTTTCCTTTGCTACAAGCTCACGAAAGAACGCGTTGTCGCTAATGCTGAACAATCGGCACAAGTTAAAGTCTATGATTTCTTTGTTGAATTTAAGAATAATAAACCATTGGTCATTTTAGGAATATTCTTCATGCTGGCATTTACATTTATGTTTTTTATGAATACGGTTAATGGGTTCTTTTACCAGTATACTGTCAATCACTCGGACTGGATGGGTGCAGTGGGTCTGATTGCCTCAATACCTGGTATCGCTTTTACAGTCTTCTGGCCAAAACTCAAGAGAATCTTCGGTAAGAAAGGCTTCTTCCATCTGTTTCTCGGTATGTTTGTTGTCGGCGAAATCCTGACTTGGATTTGGAGTCTTGATGGTATGCACGATCAGCTTTGGTTGGCTTATGTTTCAACTTTCATCAAACAATGGGGCTTGAGCTCAGCGACTGGTTTCATGTGGGCACTTGTTCCTGAAGTGGTCTCTTATGGCGAACTGAAGTCTGGTAAACGTAATGCTGCTATTATCAACGCTATAATGGGGCTTTTCTTCAAGATCGGCTTTACGCTTGGGGGTGCCGTTCCACTTTGGTTCCTTGCCGCTTATGGATTTGATGGAAATGCTGAGCACCAACCGGCTAGCGCCCTTTCAGGGATTAATATGACTGCTATTTGGATACCTGCTGTTCTTGCTGTTGTTTCTATGATTGTGATGCAACTCTATCCATTGTCGGATAAAGACGTTGACAGCATCAATAAACAACTTGATGCAAAACGCGCAGAAATGAAAGCGTAACGCTACGCTTGTCACAGTCAGCAAGAGGCTCAGAAGTAACCCTTAGCTGTCGATATGGCTTTAGGCGATATGCGCGGTAGAGGCCTTGAGGAGAAGCCGGGCAAGCTTGTCCCAGTCATGAATCAAACGTATAGGAATAATGCCGTAGGGCTAAAACTATGGTAGAGTATGCGTATTAAATGAGAAAGGTAGGGCACCCAAGTGTAGAGTGCCTTGCCTTTTGATGCTGAGGGACGATCTCTATTATTTTGTCATAATTAAAATTTAGTACTTTTATCCTAGGACGAGTATGACGCTTGCGATAGGAAGTGAAAATATGATTAGAAGGAGTGGTATTGCATGTATCCAAGCTTTGATTTAACCGGAAAGATTGCTGTTATTACTGGTGCTAGTATGGGAATCGGCTATGGACTTACAAAAGCGTTAGCTCATGCCGGAGCGACTGTTGTAGCAGCAGCACGCAATCAAATACAGCTTCAGCAGCTATGCGAGGAAATTCGTCAAGAGGGCGGCAACGCATTTGCAGTGTCATTAGATGTCACCAATGTCTCCCAGATTGAGTCCGTTATGAACCAAATTGCACAAGAACATGGACGCATCGATATTCTCGTGAATAATGCGGGGCTCGGCGACAATCATCCCGCGACAGAAGTAACGGAAGCGGATTGGGATAGAATGATGGATGTAAACCTGAAGGGCTTGTTTTTTTGCTGTCAATCTGCCGGTAAAATTATGCTCGAACAAGGTTATGGGCGTATTGTTAACATGAGTTCGCAAGCAAGTGTGGTCGGAATTCGCGACCATGCCGTCTACTGCACGACTAAGGGTGGAGTAAACCAATTAACGCGTGTCCTTGCACTCGAGTGGTCAGCACGTGGAGTGAATGTTAATGCAGTTGGACCTACGTTTACATATACGCCGGGAACCGCTGAACGGCTTGATAATCCTCAATACTTGCAAAGCGTGCTTAAGCGAATTCCGGCAGAAAAGGTAGCAAGTATCAAGGATGTTGCGGGTGCTGTCATTTATCTTGCATCTCCGGCAAGCGACATGGTGACGGGGAGCATTCTTATGGTTGACGGAGGCTGGACCGCTCAATAGGAATGACGTGCAATATGAATTCGAGATTAGCACACAAAAACGCCCTCTCCGCTTCCTACGAGGAAGCGGAGAGGGCTACAATGCTTGCTCTTACCGTGTTATTGGCTGATTTGTCCGCCATCCACCGTGTAAATGGATTGGGATACATAGGAAGCGTCTTCGGATAGCAAGAAGACAGCTACATTAGCAACCTCTTCCGCTTCTCCGTATCTTCCCATTGGTACAGCGGCGCCAAATGCTTTTCTTGCTCCTTCAGCGTCCGCAGGAACCGTATTCTTCTCAATCTGACGCATCATGCGGGTATTAATGACCCCAGGCGCCACGGCATTCACTCTAACGCCAAACGGGGCCACTTCCAATGCAACGACTTTGGTCATTCCGATGACGGCATGCTTGGAGCTATTGTAGCCAACAAAACCAGGTGCTCCGATTAATCCTGCACCGGAGGAAGTATTTACAATGCTGCCGTACCCCTGTTTCTTCATCACAGGTACCACGTATTTCAAGCCAAGGAACGCACCCTTGACATTGACGTTGAGCACCAGATCGAACGTCTCGGTTGGATAATCCTCAACGTTCGCAGTAATGCCTTCGATCCCTGCATTGTTGAAGAAGCCATCTATTTTACCGAATTTATCAACGGTTGCCTTGACATAGGCTTTGACGTCTTCTTCGTTTGCCACATTGGCTTGAATGGCAATCGAATTTGCATCACTTAGTCCCAGTTCAGATACGGCCTGTTGAACGGCATCAAGATTCAAATCCACCAAAGCCAGCTTAGCTCCTTGCTCTGCTAGTTTTTTGGCCGTCGCTTTCCCGATTCCGCCCGCCGCGCCTGTAATGATAACCACTTTTCCCTCGAATTTTGTCATGATTGATTACCTCCTTTAGATGATGGAAGAATTATTGAGCCGTATACCCGCCATCGACAATTAGGCTATTTCCGGTCATGAACGAAGAGTCGTCAGAAGCCATGAATAGTACGGCTTTCGCCATTTCTTCCGCCTTGCCAAGACGTTTCATTGGAGTCATCTGCGCCAAATCTCGCTTACTTTCCTCAGGAATAATCGGAGTATCAATAAAACCTGGGCATAATGAATTTATGCGAATATTGCGTTCCGCGTATTCAAGCGCAAGCGAACGGGTCAGGTTAATAACGCCGCCTTTCGCCGCGTTATAGGCAGCCGAACCGGGTGATCCGACCCATCCGTACATCGAGGCGGTATTGACAATCGTGCCCCCGCCTTGCTTCAACATTTCACGGATAGCTTCTCGCGCTACCAAGAATACACCATCCAAGTCGACATTTACGGTATTGCGCCACTCGGAATATTCAAGATCATGCGAAGAATGAACACGCCCGATCCCCGCATTATTAAAGACGACATCCACTTTTCCGAAAGCTTCAACGGCTCGTTTGAAAATATCAGCAACTTCTTCTTCGATTGTGATATTTGCTTTTAAAAATAATGCATCGGCATGGAGCGCTTTTAGCTCCTTCTCGAATGCCAGCCCTTTTTCTTCATTTAAATCAACTAGAACCACTTTGGCCCCTTCTGATACAAACAGACGCGCTGTCGCGGCACCGATACCAGATGCTCCACCAGTAATCACGGCTACTTTGTTATGCAGTTTACCCATGGTTGATCCTCCTAGTATAATGATTAGAAATATAAAATTAAGCTTTAAAATTACTATTTTGCGGTACAAGTTAATTGTACTATTCTGTTCACATATAACAATCATCAAGGTTCTGGCTGATGTTCAAGCAGTAGACACTTTAATATGAAATGTCTTTTTGGGAGGAGGTTTATTCATGAATGATCGACAACGAAATCGGACAAAAGAGCATTTGAAATCCGCTTTTATTAAACTCATTAAAGAGAAGGGCTATCATAACGTTTCCGTAAAAGACATCGTGGATTGCGCCGCTTATAATCGGAGCACCTTCTATGTGCATTATCAGGATAAAATACTATTGGCTGAGGACATGCTTGCTTCTATGATTCAGGGCCTGGAGGATTCCGTTGGCCAACCGTATTACCCTGGACAGCAGATATATGCAAATAAGCTAAACGCACCTTCGTTTGCTATTATTAGTTACATTTATGAAAACCGCGATTTCTTTGAGCTTATTAAATATGACGATACATTACCGGGGCTGCATACGGAATTTCCACAAACTATCTTGAAGATCTATAAGGAACAATTTATTTTTGAAACCTTAAACCACGCGCAAGTCAATATGGACTATTTTAAACGCTATACGGCTTTTGGTTTTTATGGACTGATTCTGATGTGGATCAAGAATGACTTTAAGGAGTCGTTAGAGGAATTTATTAAAGAAGTCATCGACCTTACGAAAACACATATCCATTCTATTAAGTACGTGGGGAAAAATGGTGATTCGCCCAATTCTTCCGATACGGCTAACCGAATTGTCTCGCTAAAGGATTCTTGGAGCAAAAAATGAGGGAGAGATACGAATGGGAAATACCGATAAGTTTGAAATGATCGCTAATATATATGACACGCCTGAAAGGGTCCAGATTGCCAAGGTATCATCAGACGCCATTCGTAATTATTTAGTTGATGCTAAAAGTAAGCAAGCGATTGATTTTGGCTGCGGAACAGGTCTTGTCGGTTTGAACTTGATAGACGAATTTAAGTCGATACTTTTTCTGGATACATCAGCGAATATGATTAACCAAATCAAACAGAAAGTTTCTGATCTTCAAATTCAGAATGCAGATACGTTATGCTTTGATTTTGAAGCGGATGACCTATCGAATCTTCGAGCGGACTATATATTTATGGCTCAAGTTCTGCTGCATATCAAGGATATTGAATTCGTGTTAGCAAGGCTTTTTGATGTTCTGAATGAAGGCGGGCATTTACTAATTGTAGATTTTGATAAAAATGAAAAGGTAGCGTCAGATTTCGTTCATAACGGATTCAACCAAGATGAGCTGGCTGACAGGATGACCCAAATAGGCTATAGGGGGATTAGCTCCGAAACTTTTCATACGGGAAGTAAAATATTTATGGGACAAGATGCATCTATGTTTGTTCTGGATGCTCGGAAGTAAACGTTTGTCCCTAACAATCATGCAAGTTTTCTTTTGGGTGGGCATAATGGATATGTTGCTATCGAAAGGAAGGAGCTGCATGACACGGAAATGAATCATCCCTTTGTAATTTTGACTGAAGAACAAGCACCGGAGGGTGTAGAGCATTGTGAGCTTTGCGAACTTTCCAAGCAGCGGACTCGTGTCATCTGGGGTGAAGGAAATCAGAGTGCGTCAACTTGTGATGATCCTGGATAACCCAGGAGCGCGGGATGATCAACAAGGCAACTCATTTTTGTGCGGTACCCGAGAAACGCTTCAACTTGGCATGAGAGAGGCGGGAATAGATACAAACGGCGTCTATGTCACTTACTTGCTTAAATGCCGACCCAGACGTGCTTACAATAAGCCTGAGGCTAGAGCAGCATGTCTTTCTCATCTGCAGATGCAGCTCTTGCAGAAACAACCGCTTATATTATTTGGATTTGGTAACGTTGTAGCGGAGGCCTTATTCCCTGATATGGAGAATGTTAGTGTCAAGGAATTACGAGGCAGTTGGCACGAGTTTCAAAGTACACCCATTAGTTTCTCCTATCACCCACTTGCAGTACGAAGGAGACCTAATTTACTAAGGTTCTTCATTGAGGATTTGAAGTCTTTAAAGGAAAAGTGGATGGAGCTTCAACACGTTAGGCATTAGATCATACAGTCAGGCCATCCCCCAGGATGGCCTTTTTTTCGCCTATAAAGGGATATGAGCACATAGTGTTAGCAGTCATTTTTTTCTCGCCGCTTTTTTCCGCTGCTACTGATGCGCTCCACGACACTCTCGTCGTTTTTTTCAAAAGCAGGGCAGCGACGACCATCGTCATAACTGGAGTGAATGTATATAGAATGCCTCACCCGCCGATGTGGGATGCTGAAGCCGAACGTTTGCTGCGTGAAAAAACTAAGCGGGTGTATGGCGGCCAGCAACTGGACTTTATACAAGGCTTGCCGCGGTACGCGAGCTTGATCCAGCCAAGTGTAACTGGGACGGACATGGCTATGAAAGAGGCGGTGAAACGGAAGGATAGCGTGTCTAGCGGCCCGCATATTGGAGTGCCGGTCAAAGCGATTATTAGAGGAGGTAAGCAAAGGAAGCGAATCAAATCGGGTATAGAACTCAAACGACGTTCTAGCCCTTTTTTGCGTTTCACTTAAGCCGCTCATAGCGCTCACATCACTTTTTGTGGACATATTTGGCAGGAGTGGACATATATTAGCTTGAACATGTTTATTGTGAACTTTAAAAAAAAGTTGCTTTTTGCTATAAATAGTCTTATAAATATAATTAGAATAATTATTATTTAATATTAATTATAAATTTTGGAGGGATCGACATGGATCATACAAATGCTAACGCAGGCAAATGCCCATTCCACCACGGCAGCGCAACTAGTCACACAACTAGCGGTACGACAAATAGAAACTGGTGGCCAAACCAGTTGAACTTAAACATTCTTCATCAGCATGACCGAAAAACGAACCCGATGGGCGAAGCGTTTAATTATGCAGAGGAATTTGCCAAGTTAGACTATCAGGCCCTGAAGCAGGACCTTCGTGATCTAATGACCAGCAGTCAAGATTGGTGGCCGGCTGACTACGGTCATTATGGTCCATTCTTTATCCGTATGGCTTGGCACTCTGCTGGTACATATCGTATCGGAGACGGCCGCGGTGGAGCAGGTACAGGCACACAGCGCTTTGCACCGCTGAATAGCTGGCCTGACAACGGCAACCTCGACAAGGCTCGTCGATTGCTTTGGCCGATTAAGCAGAAGTACGGTAACAAGCTTTCCTGGGCTGACTTATTCGTGCTTACAGGTAATGTCGCTATTGAATCCATGGGCGGCAAGACATTTGGATTTGGCGGCGGACGTGAGGATGTTTGGCATCCAGAAGAAGACATCTACTGGGGTGTTGAAACGGAATGGCTAGGCGATAAGCGTTATACAGGCGATCGTGAGCTGGAGAACCCGCTTGCGAATGTTCAAATGGGTCTTATCTATGTGAATCCGGAAGGTCCGAATGGCAAACCAGATCCGCTTGCCAGTGCGCGTGACATCCGCGAAACGTTCAAACGGATGGGAATGAACGATGAAGAGACCGTCGCGCTTGTGGCCGGCGGACATACGTTTGGTAAGGCGCATGGAGCGGGAGATGCAGCACATGTTGGTGCAGAGCCGGAGGGCGCTTCTATTGAAGCTCAAGGTCTAGGCTGGCTTAGCACGCACGGATCCGGCAAAGGCCGCGATACCATCACCAGCGGTATCGAAGGGGCTTGGACAGCCAATCCGACGCAGTGGGATAATGGCTTCTTCGAAATGCTTTTTGGATACGAATGGGAGCTTACGAAGAGCCCGGCAGGCGCACATCAATGGGCACCTATTAATCCAGTCGCAGAACATCTCGCCCCAGACGCAGAAGATGCTTCCATTCGGGTGAAGACGATCATGACTACAGCGGATATGGCGCTGCGCGTGGATCCGGCGTACGAAAAGATTTCCCGCCGTTTCTATGAGAATCCGGAAGAGTTTGCGGATACATTCGCACGGGCATGGTTCAAACTTACACACCGTGATATGGGTCCTCGTGCAAGATACTTAGGTCCGGAAGTTCCTGAAGAAGTTCTGATCTGGCAAGATCCTGTACCGGCTGTCGATTATGAATTAACAAATCAAGAAGTTGAAGAGCTTAAAACTAGAGTTTTGGCCTCCGGACTTACAGTCAGTGAGCTGGTAACAACGGCTTGGGCTTCGGCCAGCACTTTCCGTGGCTCCGACATGCGTGGCGGCGCTAACGGTTCCCGCATCCGTCTCGCTCCACAGAAGGATTGGGAAGTGAACCAGCCGCAACAACTTGCGAAAGTCATTGCGATTTTGGAAACCATCCAAAAAGAACTCGATAAGCCAGTTAGCTTGGCGGACTTGATTGTACTAGGCGGCAGCGCTGCTGTAGAAAAAGCTGCAAAGGATGCAGGCTTTGAGGTTACTGTTCCGTTTGCTGCCGGTCGCGGTGATGCAACGCAGGAGCAAACCGATGTAGAAAGCTTTGCAGTGCTTGAGCCAGTCGCTGACGGTTTCCGCAACTATCAGAAGAAGCAGTATAGCGTAAGTCCAGCAGAGCTTCTCGTCGACAAGGCGCAGCTCATGAAGCTTACTGCACCGGAAATGACCGTGCTCGTTGGCGGCCTGCGTGTACTAGGCGCAAACTACAACAACACGAAACACGGCGTATTCACCGATCGTGTAGGCACGCTTACGAACGATTTCTTTGTTAACCTGTTGGATATGGGCGTTCAATGGAAGCCTGTAGACGGCGGTGTATACGAAGGACGTGACCGTAAAACAGGTGAAATCGTACGTACAGCGACGATTGTTGATCTTGTGTTCGGTTCAAACTCTGTCCTTCGTGCTGCAGCAGAGGTTTATGCGCAAGACGATAACAAAGAAAAATTCGTGCGTGATTTCATCGCGGCTTGGGTGAAAGTTATGAACGCAGACCGTTATGATTTGAAATAAACATGGCGAGGCAAGCATACGCTTGATCCCCCAATAAGAAGGCCATCCCTTAGGGATGACCTTCTTTGCATTGTTCCACGTGGAAACATCCATCAAGTTTAAACCTCAAACGTTAACCTTTAAACTTTAACTTTTAAACTTTAAACTTCAAACGTTAAACCTCAAATCTTAAACGTTAAACTTCATTCCATAGCCAAATCAAAACTGTTAAAAATTCCTAATAACCCACTAAAACGCTGTCCCTACTTCGAACCTATTTACTATCAAATGAGGTTGGGAGAGGAAATAGACATGGCTAGACCCGATATTCTTACCACAACCATTGATTTATCCATTGATAATGGCAGCAGTCACATTAAAGGCATATATGACAATTTGAATAACACGTTTATTTTTCCGAATGTGGTGGCTCAGCCTTTTGGGGAGCGTTATTTGCTGATGGAACAGGGGGATCCCTTGGACTTCCTGGACGTTCAGATCACGTCCCATGCGATTGATACGGAGCAGTACCGCCATGTGTATGTTGGCAATCTAGCGATTGGCGACGAAGGTATCGTTCATGAAATCGTTGGGGATAAAGCCGTACAAAAGAAGGCGCAAAGACCTGAAACGATGGTCACTCTCCTTACAGCGGCAGCCTACGCGATTGCTAAGAAGCACGAAGAGGCAATTAAACGCGGTAAAAATAGAATCAAAGCCGCTGTTAACCTTGGGACAGGGCTCCCGATTAGAGAAATTACGAAATTCAGAGACGAATTTGCGCAAAAGATTATTGGCGGCGTACACTCCGTGACGTTTGTGACGACACCAATTTTCAAGGGAGTCTCCATCGAGATGGAGTTTATGCTGCCGACAGATATCAGTATTGATGATGTGTCCGGTGTCTATGACATGGAGGCAACGTCTAAGACGCAATTGTCCCATAAGGGCTTCGGCATCGCGGACGTAGGCGGCGTCGATATGGACATCGCGTTTTTCAGACCAGGGCTTGATTTGGACCAGCGGTATTCCACCGGCGCCAAAATTTATTTGAACGACGCCTTGGAAAGCATTCGCAATGAGATCAACGCGCAAGGCGAGGAGTTAATTTCAAGTACGGCGGAATTAACGCTGATGCTGGTGAACAAGGAGTATGAAATCTACGCAGAGGGTAAAGTTGCTTTTGACATGACCCATCTGGTCAATCGCCACATGCGAATATTGGCGGAAAAAGTGCTGAAATACGCTCGCAATTCTTGGAAGCATGTACGTTATGCCAATGAATTTTGGTTTATTGGCGGCGGAGCTGTCGTCCTCCAGCCTTGGATTGAGAAGCTCAACGCGGAGCTCGGTCTGCCGATTCGCTTCGACCATTCGGATTTCAGCCAATTCCGCAACGCTCGTGGTACGTTCTTTTTATTGGAGCATGCCTTGAAACGAACTGTTGAAGTGGCGGCAAGCATCGAATCTGAGAGAGGAACTGAGAGCGGGAGCGGTTCGGATTGAAGAAACGGAGATCAACGGTTCTGGTTACGCCAGGTAAGGATGTGACGCTCTATATTCCGTCAGACACGCCACCTCAGGTCATCCACTATATGAATCAGTTGAAAACAGAAGGGACGTTCAGCCAGGGAATCATGGAAATCCTCATCAAACATATTCTCGCAGAGCCCTCGTTGACGATACCATCTAGCGAGAAAAACTTATCTAGCGTCTATGAGCCCTTCTCAGATGATGCTGATTTCATAGAAGAACCCGTTGGGGACGAGGATCAAATGGGACCCACGGACGAACCGGTTGCCAGCAGCCAGATAAGCTACAGTCTGGAAGACATTTTTCGTCAAGCCAGCCGGAATGCCGGCAAACTGTTTGACCAACGTAATTGAGGGGTAGAGCAATAAGCAGGCGGGTGAACTCCGATTATAGGCAAAGGGGGACATCGAATGTCATCTGAACAGGTAAACGAAAGTACACGCGGTTATACGCATTATGAGGAAATTTTTCGCCAGCCCGATCTGGATATTTATACGCAAATGGCTTATATCGTACTCAAAAGCACGACTTCAGAAACGCATATTCCTGAGTTAAAGAACATCTCCAAGCTTGGCCGAATGAGTGACAAACAGATGATAAAGGCGTTGCAAAACCTTGTGGAGCTCAAGATTTTGTCCAATAAATTTTATCGGCGCATGGTTGGCGATTTCATGGATGACCGCCTCTCATGGGCGGCCAAGGGCTTATTCTTGTTCTGCAAGGACAATCCAAATATTGATTTGGAAGAGCTGCTGGAAATGGCCTGTGAATCCGGTGAGGATCATCAAAGTATACGGAAATCTTTAAAAGAGCTAAGCGATTGCGGTTATTTGGAGGAATATCCAGCTTGGAAACGGCTGGCCATATAAAATGTATAAGCAATGAAGCATCCGCCATAAACGGATGCTTTTTACTTGCCAAATTCAGGGGTATACTAGCTATAAAAGGAGAGATGGCTATGGATATTTCGGAAGTAAAGCGAATTATTGAGGTTTCTAAACAGGAGAAGTGGCCTTATCCCCAAACTTTCCAAGCATTAGCCGCAGCAGGGGTAACTTCTTACCGGACGGATCTGACGGATAATGTCACTATTTATGATGGAGATGCTGACAGCTATGAGGACCGGCACTCCACTATGGCGGAGAGGCTGGAGATTGCGGACAGATTTCAAGCCGATGAGGTGCAAAAAGGGCTGAGGCATCACCAGGAGCATCGTACAACCTACACGGACTTTTTGAAAACGATGGCGGAAGCGGGAGTACAATATTACTTGGTCGATATGGCGAGCCGCAACATTACGTATACGAGTGGCAGACCCGATGAGGCCTATGTGGAGCGTGTGCCGGAGTGAATGAGAAGCAGCTGGCCGGCGAGAAGGCCGTGGAGTTCGTAAAGAGCGGAATGATCCTTGGTCTAGGAACAGGGTCAACGGTGTATTTTACCATTGTAAAAATAGGAGAGTTGGTTAAGAACGGCCTGCAAATAAAGGCAGTTTCGACTTCCGCGGCTACGACGCATTTGGCGGAGTCGTTGGGGATCCCGCTTGTTTCCATTAATGAGGTGGAAAGCATTGATCTCACCATTGACGGCGCCGATGAAGTCGATAAGCAGTTTAACGCGATTAAGGGCGGCGGCGGGGCATTATTTTTTGAAAAGGTTGTGGCGCTAGCATCCAAGCAGGTGATCTGGGTCGTCGACTCGCGGAAGAGAGTTGAGCAGTTGGGTCAATTTCCTTTGCCAGTTGAAGTTACGAAATTTGGGCATACGCATGTCCTGTCGCGATTGGCGGCACTAGGGCTCAATCCGGCAGTAAGGAAGGTGGATGGACAACCCTATCTGACAGACAGCGGCAATTATATCATCGACTTGCATATAGGTAAGATTGAACGCCCCTCTGAGCTCAATGATACATTGAATGCCATGACAGGCGTGGTTGAACATGGCTTATTTTTGAAGGTCGCACAAACCGTCATTGTTGGAAGCAATGGCGCCGCGGATGTGCTGAGTTGCTGAGATTGACGGCTTAGACGAACAAAAGGATAGTTGGACTGCATAACTTCAGCAGTCCAACTATCCTTTTATTTATTATTAGCCCTTTGAGTTTCAATTTTTGCAGAAGGCTCATAACCGCTTTGTCTTCCTGTTTCAGTGCGTCCATTGCAGTGATAATCATTGTCTCCGCTTGGCTGAAGAGCTGGCGAATCACGGCGATATTCGCAGCTGTCAAGGCTGGGTCTTGGTTAGCGTCAACCAAGCCCTCTTGGCTTTGCCTAAGTGAGTCGAGAAGATTTTTGACTTTGCTTTCTTGAATGACCGTAGATCCAACTCCGCCCATAAGGAGATCGTTAGTGACACGGTCGCTGAGCCGGAATGAGCCCAGTTGAAATTGGATTTCACCCGTCATGTTGGCTGCTGCCAGCTGTTCCAAGGGCTCCTTTTCAAATGCAGTTGCATCTCCATCAATGTAATCCAAGACCTTCGGCTGTAAAACAAAAAAACCTCCATTGACCCATCCACCGTCACCCATCGGCTTTTCATTAAATCTGGAAACTTGATTATCTTCGCCGATAGTGAGAGAGCCAAATCTGCCAAAAGGCTGGATTGCCGTTACAGTAGCCAGTTTGCCATGCGACTGATGATAGCTAACGATATCAAGAATGTTGGCGTTGATAACTCCGTCTCCATATGTTAGAAGGAACGGTTCGTCGCCAATGTATTTGCGGATGTGCTTCACTCGCCCTCCTGTCATGGTGTCACTGCCTGTGTCAGCCAGTGTGACAGACCATTGGTCTACTTGCGGTGACAGGTATTGTCTGCTTGGTTTGCGAAAGTCAAAGGTGACATCAGAAGCGTGCAGTTCGTAATTGGCGAAGTACTCCTTAATGACGTGACCTTTATAACCCAGGCAAACTATAAACTCATTGAACCCATAATAGGAATATATTTTCATAATATGCCAGAGAATGGGTCGCCCGCCGATTTCAATCATTGGTTTAGGTACTATGCGCGTTTCTTCACTGATTCACGTGCCCATCCCCCCGGCCAAAATAACAACTTTCATGCAATTCCCCTCTCTCTATGAATAGTGGATTACTATAAGATATGCGAGAATTGCTGCTTAAAGGTACAACAATAAATAGTCAAATAGATAACGTTTCAGTAAAACCCCCAAGAAGCGAGTTTGATGTCATATTTAATCTGCACTTGTAAAAGATTGTCGTTGATTTAAAAGGAGGAACGTGGAATAATAAACAAATATAGTTCTAAGTACCCAGTAGTAGGTTGTTAGTCTTTATTATATTTAGGATAAAAGTAATGATTTGGATCAGAATAGGGGGCGTAATTCAACAATAAACTACATAAATTTACATTAATTGTTTGATTCTACGATGAGAGAGGAAAGGATTGAGATTTTTGCAGCTTAAAATATTTCGTTCAACTGTAAGCGTGTTATTGGCAGTTGTCATATTTGGTTATTCACTATTTTCAGGTTTTGTACAGCCGGCTCAAGCAGCTTCTACATTTGAAGTAAATGTTAATCATACTCAGATGAATTTTAACACGCCTGCGACAGGGGCATGTACAAACTCCAAGAATCCTTCTACATACTCGGCCTCGACAAACTGGAGCGTTGGCGATCAATGTTTGTATACCAACGTATTTACGGGTCCGGATACAAATGGGCAAGCCCTCACGGTTGACGCGGTTGTTACGATCAGCAAGATTGATGCAAACGCCCATATCAATGTGTTCGATTTGCCTGATAGCACGTATGATGGCCGCTTTAACCCTGTCATTTATACGGATGGTACAAACGGTCAGGGAGACCGTGGAGTCACTTTTACCGTTAACTTTTATAAGCATTCGGCGAATTTAAGCTTAGGCACGCTGGGTACGGCAGATGTCGTACAGCTTAAAGACTTTTATATGACAGTCATCGATATTGATGGAAATTCGAGTGCACTCACGGAGTATGTTGAGGCTTCTGGTTTCCAAAGCTATCAAGTAGATGCAAGTACGCAATTATCAGTCAAAGAGACGACAGGCGGGCGCGTTCAGTTTAGAGGGATTTCTACCTCTATTAATGGACTGGTGTTCGACAAAAGCGATTCTGCGATAGTCTATTATAAGAATCCGATTAGTTCGATTAGTTTGGTAGGCGGGAACACGGGGCCTCTTGGTTCGCAAGGAAGCACATCGCAAAGGCAATTCTCTTACGACTTCGGTGCTTCCGGCGGTGTAACGAAATCTGTATTTACAAATGGAGTAACCAAAGATACGCCTGTAGCTCCAACGAAGCCGGTGGTTAACTCGCAGAGCGTAACAACCGCGCAAGATACACCTCAAAGTATTACGTTGACAGGGGCTACTGCGGATAATGGAACACTGGTCTACAGCGTTCAAACTGGACCTGCGCATGGCACTTTAGGACCAGTGAGCGGTAGTACAGTAACGTACACGCCCGCGCCAGGTTATCTAGGAACGGATAGTTTTACATTTATCGCGACAAATGGGACTGTAGCCAGTGATCCGGCTGTGGTCAGCATTACCGTCACACAGGGCAACCGTACGCCGGTGGCGGCATCGCAGTCCGTCGATACGGGAGTGAATCAGAGCAAGCTGATTACGCTGGCCGGCACTGATGCGGATGGAGATAATCTGACCTACGCCATTGGCACCGGACCTGCCCATGGTACGCTTAGTGCAGTGAGCGGCACGAATGTGACATATACACCTGCGGAAGGTTATGCAGGTTCAGATAGTTTTACCTTTACTGCAGCGGATGGCAAGGCGACAAGTGCACCAGCTGTGGTCAGCATTACCGTCACACAGGGCAACCGCGCGCCGGTGGCGGCATCGCAGTCCGTCGATACGGGAGTGAATCAGAGCAAGCTGATTACGTTGGCCGGCACTGATGCGGATGGAGATAATCTGACCTACGCAATTGGCACCGGACCTGCGCATGGTACGCTTAGCGCAGTGAACGGTGCGAATGTGACATATACACCTGAGGAAGATTACGCAGGTCCAGATAGTTTTACCTTTACTGCAGGGGATGGCAAGGCGACAAGTGCACCAGCTGTGGTCAGCATTACCGTCACACAGGGCAACCGTGCGCCGGTGGCGGCATCGCAGTCCGTCGATACGGGAGTGAATCAGAGCAAGCTGATTACGCTGGCCGGCACAGATGCGGATGGAGATAATCTGACCTACGCCATTGGCACCGGACCTGCGCATGGTACGCTTAGCGCAGTGAACGGTGCGAATGTGACATATACACCTGAGGAAGATTACGCAGGTCCAGATAGTTTTACCTTTACTGCAGCGGATGGCAAGGCGACAAGTGCACCCGCGATGGTCAGTATTAACGTCATACAGAGCAATCGCGCGCCTGTCGTGGCGCCGCAAGCCGTCACGACAGATGAGAATCAAGCCAAACAGATTACACTGGCTGGCTCTGATGCGGATGGAGATAATCTGACCTACGCCATTGGCACCGGACCTGCGCATGGTACGCTTAGCGCAGTGAATGGCACGAATGTGACATATACACCGACTGCTGGCTATAGCGGACCAGACAGCTTCACTTATACCGCGTCGGACGGCAAGCTTACAAGCGCCCCGGCAGCAGTTACGATTACCGTAACGGCGATCAATCATGCGCCAGTGGCTGATGGACAAGCGGTGACAACGGATGAAGATCAAAGTAAGACGATCACGTTGAGCGGCACGGATCCAGATGAAAATAATCTGACCTATGCCATTGTCACCGGGCCTGCACATGGAACACTAGGTCCAATCAGCGGCGCAAACGTTACGTATACACCGGCTCCGAACTATAACGGTGCGGACAGCTTTACCTTTACGGTAACGGATGGCAAAGCGACAAGCACCCCGGCAACGGTAAACATTACGGTGACACCGGTGAACGATGCGCCTACAGCCAGCGGCAAAGATGCAACGACAGCGGAAGATCAGAGCACGGACATCACCTTGCTTGGGGCAGATGTGGACAACGATCAACTCACTTACGCGATCGCTACTCCACCTGCACATGGCACAGTGACAATCCAAGATAATGTGGCGACGTATACACCGGCTCCGAACTATAACGGTGCGGACAGCTTTACCTTAACGGTAACGGATGGCAAAGCAACAAGTGACCCGGCAACGGTAAACATTACGGTGACACCGGTGAACGACAAACCTGTCGGTAACCCGCAAACCGTAACTACCAACCAGGAGACCTCCGTAGGTATTACTCTGACAGGCTCCGATGTGGATACACCGGCAGAGCAGTTGGTTTATCAAGTACAAACAAATCCGGCACACGGCACGCTAACAGGCAGTGGCAGTTCCTTGACTTATACGCCGGACTTTAATTATGTCGGCTCAGATACATTTACTTACGTAGTTAATGACGGTAATTCGGACAGCGAGCCTGGCACTGTTCAAATCCAGGTCAATGCGTTTACACCGCTGGATGGCTGGGTCGGTAACCGTGCGCAGCATGAAACCTTGCCATATGTCATAGCAGCGCCTGGCGACCCGTTGAAGTTGTCCGCGGCAAGCGCCGTGACAGCGGAGAAAGTCGTTGCAACGGTCGGGCAGGATCAAGTTTCTCTCCTCTTAATGAATGGGGAAACCGCAGCTGCAGACGGGAAAAAGATTTGGAGCACTACAAACTATCGGTTGTCCGATAACATGGCCGCAGGTGATCTGAAAGCAGTTTTCACCGCTTATGATGGCAACAATCAGGTTACACAGCAAGAGGATGAGCGGCGTGTTCTGGAAGATAACGCATATCACATTCGCACTGAAATTAATTTGCGAGGCACCATTACCGATCAGGCTACGAAGCAGCCGATAGCGAATGCGCTGGTTACTTTGTACGATCCTACGGGAACGAATAAGATCGGTGAGACATACACAACCGGAGTGGATGGCAAGTACCATTTTGACCACATTAAAACGAAAAATTATTTGATCGTCATTAAACGCGATGGCTATGGAACGAAGAAAAGTGTTATTTCGGCACTGCCGACGGACCTCACAAGCACGGAAATCGTACGCGACTACGAGCTGGTGAAATTCAATCTGGCGCTTTCGGCTAATCCTACGGCAATGGTAGGGGACGGTGTCTCCACGTCAACATTGAAAGCAGTTCTGACAGATAAAGACGGACTGCCAATCCCTGGTGTTGAAGTTGAATTCTCGGCACCGCGAGGTGCTCTCCTGGATGCAGCCAATGCGCCGCACCTTACGCAAATTGCAGTCACGAATGCTCAAGGGGAAGCAACGGTGACATACCGTTCAGAAAAAATCGAAGGCATTATATCGCAAAACGTTCCAATTACAGCAAAAGTGGACGATTCAACACATAACTTGTACGCAACTGAACAACTTATTGTCACCTTCCAGCCTGCGAGCTTGAAGGGCATCGTGACAACGAACCAGGATGCGGATGGCAACGGCAAGCCTGATCCCGTTGTAGGGGCGATTGTGAAAGTAACCAAAGATTTTGATGGCGATGGCATTATTGATTTCACAGGGGAAGCGGTAACCGGACCTGACGGCAGCTATTCCATTGCTATTCCGCGTGGTGACTCGGATTACAATATTGCCATTACGAAGACGGTCACACTAGACGGGCAGAGCAAAGAAGTAACGTTTGCTCAGACGGCCCATGTAGGCGTTGTTACGGGTTTGGGTAGGGAAAACTTCCAATCCATCAAAACGATTAGCGGTATCGTGAACAGCAAAGATTCCAGCGGTTTGACGAAGCTGGCGCCGCCGGTTGAGAGCAATCTGCTGGTGTACTTCAAGGATACAGCCGGCCACTATATTGTGGATGTGGTAACTGGGGAGCCGAAGGGCTTCCCAGTCGGAGCGGACGGCGTATTTAGCGCCTCGAACGTCAACCAAGGCATATATACGCTGGAAGTTCGTTATAAGCATGCAGACGGCAAAGAAATCATTATCAACCAGCGCGCAGATGGCACACTGCCGGTTGTCAGCGTGACGGACGACGGTCAATTGAATATTGACGAAGAGCTGATTGACCCGTACGGTACAATTACAAATGCATCTACGAATCAACCTATTGATGGCGTACACGTTGTCTTGTATTATGCCGATACTGCGCGTAACCACGGCAAGGGCATTGCACCGAATTCGAGTGTAACACTGCCGGCGATGCCAGGCTTTGCTCCGAATAATAATGCCAACCCGCAGAATAGCGATAGCTTCGGTAACTACGCTTACATGGTGTACCCGCAAACCGATTATTATCTGGTTGCTACTAAAGAAGGTTTTAATACTTATACAAGTCCGACAATCTCAGTAGAAACAGCAATTGTTCGCCACGATTTTACAATGTCGCCTAAGGAAAGCAGCTCCGGCGGTGGCGGCGGCAGTGTCTCAGTGTCTTCGACTCCTCAGGGGACGACTAAGCCAGTCGTGGACGCAGCAACGAATATTCTAATCGGACAAAGTGTTTATGAAGAAGGCAGTAAAGTTCCAGTGACGGTAGAGTTCGGCAATTTATCCGGTACGAATGAAGGAACTGGAACAGTGAAGCTGGAGCTTCCGACAGGTGTTCAAGTGGTAGATGCCAACGGGGGTAAGGTGGATGGCTCGACGATTACTTGGGAAGTTCCGCTGCAGGCTTCCAAACCGACAGTAACGTTTAAACCAATCCTCCAGTTGCCGCAGATCAACGGAAAAGAGCAGCAAATGGAACTGACCACATTTTTCATTTACGATGGAACTCTGAAAAATCGGGATTTGGCGAAGTCCTCTGTGAAATTGGACGTCGTTTCCAACCGCTTCGGTGATCATGAACATTACCGTTATATTACAGGCTATCCGGATCAAACTTTCAAAACGGATCGCAGCTTGACCCGCGCAGAGCTTGCCGCCATTATGGCACGCTTGATTGGCAAGTATGACGGCGCTGATCCTGGTTATAAAGATGTAAGCAAGAAGCATTGGGCTTATGGCTACATTAAGGCTGTTACAGCTGAAGGCTTGTTCGCGGGCTACGATGATCACAGCTTCAAGCCGGATCAGCCGGTTACCCGCGCAGAGCTTGCAGCGGTTATGGTTAAGTTTCTGAAGGTGAATAAAGGAACACCGGTTAACCTCCATTTTAAAGATATTAAAGGCAACTGGGCGATGGCTGATATGGAAGCTTTGTATCGCAATCATATGCTAAGTGGCTATGAAGACGGCACTGTGAAGCCGAACAGCCCGATTCGCCGGGTAGAGGCGGTCGTGTTGATTAATCAAATGCTGTATCGCGGACTGCTTGCCGATATCAAACCGACGTTCCCAGACGTGCCAGCCAAGTATTGGGGTTTCGGGCATATCGAGGAGTCTTCCGTATCGCACAAATCCAAGTGGGATAGCGCTGGCGTGGAACATTTTACGGATCAGCTCCCGGATCAAGTGCAGTAAAATCACTAGGAAGAAGGTGTCCCCTAAGCCAGGATATTGGCTGAGGGATACCTTCTTTTTTATTTCTCTCCACGCCGATGCATATAAAGCCTAAGCAGCGACAGCTCGTGCAGCTTCTTTTTTGAAATCCGATATACGATGATTAACATAACCGCGGCAATGGGATAGACGGGAATGGAATAATAAAGTTTCCAGCCGGTGTACGTTAAGGTGTGGTTGATGACATTGAGCCACAAAAACAGCGAGAAACAGGTCCAGATGAAAATGTACCAGGCGGTTTTCCGGCCATACAGCTTCCATTTATCATAAATGAATAAAAAGACGGCGGATGAACAAGGGTACACAAAAAAGTGGTAAAGAGCCGCAGAGAGCTCGTAGCTCGTATTATCACCGAAATAATAAAGCTTATAGGGTGAGGTAATAAAAAAGTAATCGATCGTGGCGACGAGGCCCATGTTTTTATAGCGCGTGTTGAGTATGAAGAAATAGCGGAGAAATAGGACCATCAGAAGTGGAAAAAGTAGGATTCGATCTAAAAATGCGTATAAGCGAGGCTAAGTTGATCAGGAATAAGTAACGTTTTGAGGTTCATCACGCACAGGGCGGAATAATTTTGAAAGAAATAAGATGCAGTTAGCCAATAGATAAATATTTCCAGGATGTGCAGTCTCATCTTTAGTTTCAAAAATAAAAAGAGAACAGCTAGATTCAGAATCATATCAAGCAGGAAAACCATGGAAGAATCTCCTTCATTGATCTACTGTCTGTTTATCATATCCAAAACAACGAAATTTCCATTTCTCCCTCACCAGTCCTTCTTCCAAGCATACTGTGTAAAAAGGTGGTGATACAAATGACACTGGCAGATTGGCTAACTTATACGCTTTGGGCTATTTTCGGATTTATGATGCTTGACTTTATGATCGCCCTATTCGGATCGTTCTGGGCTGGGTCCTTCGACACAACATTCCTTGGTTATTTAAAAGATATTATGTTCTACGTGATACCGCTGAATTTTCTGTTGTCCATGGTGGCGATTGATCCTACGGGATGGATTGTTATTGTGGTTTATTTCATAGGCGGATTATCGATTATACTCAAGTATGTGATAGACATTGTGAGAAGGTTTCAAAAGATGGCTTCATAAAAAGGAATGAATGTGCGGCTAGACGGACCCTCTGTGTGGAGGGTTTTTTGTTGTGCAGCATGTTGGAAGCCGATTCACACATCGTTACGATTTAATGTGATTGAAATCACAAAGTGGGGGCGCCGCTTTTTATATACTGGGATCATCCCAAGAGAGAAACGAGGAGATCCTGATGCTAAGTGAGAAAACAATACAAGTCATCAAATCGACCGTACCGGTTTTAGAAATCCATGGCACCGCGATTACGAAACGATTTTATCAAATGATGTTTACAGCTCATCCAGAATTGCTGAATATATTTAATCACGCGAATCAACACCAAGGCCGGCAGCAGACGGCTCTAGCCAATGCTGTGTATGCAGCTGCGGTGAATATTGAAAAGCTGGAGTCGATCCTCCCAGTTGTAAAGCAGATTGCGCATAAACACCGCAGTCTCGGCGTGAAGCCGGAGCATTACCCGATTGTCGGTGAGAATCTTCTTGCTGCGATCAAGGACGTGCTCGGCGACGCGGCGACAGACGAAATCATCCAGGCATGGGCGGAAGCCTACGGCGTAATTGCCGATGCGTTTATCGGCGTGGAAGCCGACATGTACGCGCAAGCGGAGCAGCAAACCGGCGGATGGTCGGGCGATCGGGCATTTCGTGTGGCGCGTAAAGTGCAGGAAAGCGATGTAATTACCTCTTTTTATCTGGTGCCGGAGGATGGAGGAGCCGTGGCGTCGTTTGAGCCGGGGCAATACATTAGTGTGAAATTGGAGATTCCCGAAGAGGCAAATACGCATATTCGCCAATATAGCTTATCGGATTCCCCGGATAAACCGTATTACCGCATCTCCGTCAAGCGGGAGGATGTATATCAAGACAAGCCGGCAGGTAAAGTGTCCAACTATCTGCACAACGAGATTAAGCAAGGCGACACCTTGATGCTCTCAGTGCCGGCAGGAACCTTCACCTTGGATCAGCAGGATGCGCGTCCTGTGGTGCTGATCAGCGGAGGGGTTGGCTTAACGCCGATGGTGAGCATGCTGGAGACCCTGGCACATACGAACCCAGACCGCAAAGTCACCTTCATTCACGCAGCTCAGAACGGGAACGTACATGCGCTGAAACAGCAGGTGACGGATCTGGCGAGCCGCTCACCGCAAGTCAATGTCAAATGGTGCTATGAGAGACCAACAGATGCTGATCGAGAGCTGGGTCAATTCGACAAGGAAGGTTATATCGACCTGCCATGGCTGCAGCAAATCATAGCGACTACAGATGCAAGCTTCTACTTCTGCGGTCCGGTGAAATTCATGAGCACCGTCAATCGACTGCTGAAAGAACTGGGCGTTAGCGATTCTGACATCCACTATGAATTCTTTGGACCGGCAGGAAGCTTGGAGCAGGCTGAACCGGCTGAACCGGCAGGAGTACGGTAACGAGTTTCAGGAGCTGATTAAGACTGCTTATTCGCGCCTGCTTGTTGGCGAAGAAGCCGGTTGACAGTTTCGCGGCGCAGGCCGATAAATTGGCCGATCTCATCTTGGGTCAACAGCTCGTTCAACCGCACGGAGGGAAAATAAGCGTGAAACCATGCTTCCAGCTTGCGGAGCTTCTCCGAGGGCGCAACCTCTGTGAGCTGGTCGATCCTGCGCTGCATCATGCGCAGCTTATCCTGCAGCTGCAGCGCGATGTCGCGGTACTGCTCAGGGTTGCGTTCCAGTTCGCCATACCAGGCCTCTGGCGAAAGCAGCTCCACTTCGCAGGTCGTGAGCGAGACAGCCGTTCCGTAATAGGGATTGGGGCTGATCAGCGAGTGATGCGGAATCGTCTCCCCGGGTACAATGACATTAACCAGAATCTGTGAGCCGTCCTGATGGACGCGGACGATTTTTAATAAGCCGCTCTTCAGGTGATACAGAGGTCCGGATTCCCCCTGGCGGAATAACGTCTCGCCTTTATGCAAAATCATAATGAACAGCACCTTCCAACAAGAAAAAAGCGAAGGCCGAATCAAAAATTCGGCATTTCGCTTTTTATTATTTTACTCCAGTATATCAAAAATTAAAAATCAAAGTTATCCGGATCCGGGCCGACGCGCAAATTCTGGTTCAGTCCATCGATTTGCGCCATATCTTCAGCGGATAGTTCAAAATCAAATACGTCTGCATTCTCATTAATCCGATGTTCTTTTGTGGATTTTGGAATCGTAACAACGCCGTGTTGTAAATCCCAGCGCAGGATGATCTGTGCGACAGACTTGCGATACTTCGCCGCGATCGCGGTGAGCACAGGGTTATCTAAAAGCTGGCCTTGCATAAGAGGGGACCAGGCTTCCAGTTGGATGTGGTGCTCCTTCGTAAAGGAAAGCAGATCTTGTTGCGTGAGCAGCGGATGGAATTCTACCTGATTCACCATCGGCTTGATTTCCGCGTCTTTCATAACATCTTCAAGATGATGGATTTGGAAGTTGCTCACCCCGATCGCTCTGACACGGCCTTCGCGGTACAAAGTTTCAAGCGCTCTCCAAGCTTCTTTATACTTGCCTTTTACCGGCCAGTGGATCAGATACAAGTCCAAATAGTCCAAACCCAGTTTATCCAGGCTGGTTTGATAAGCTGCTAATGTGGATTCATAACCCAGGTCAGCGTTCCATACTTTAGATGTAATAAACAGCTCTTCTCGTGCAATTCCGTTCTCCTGCATAGCTTCATGAATCGCTTGGCCTACGCTGGTTTCATTGCCATAGATGGCCGCTGTATCAATGCTGCGGTAACCGTGGCGAATCGCATGTTTGACGGCGTTCACCAATCCAGGACCTTCCTCTACTTTGAACACGCCGAGTCCAAGCCAAGGCATCGTAACATCATTGTGTAGCTTGGTTGTGTCTTGTAAATGTTTCATCTTGGGAATAGCCTCCTGAAATTGTAGTTTGTTGTGCTGTATCTTTTGCTTCTAATCTTCGTGCCCAGCCCGTTAAGAGGACAGCGCCGAGAACCATGAGCGCGCCTACCCATGTGGTGTGGATCAGCCCGATGGAATCGGTCACGATTCCGCCTAAGTAGGCTCCAAGGGCAATGCCCGCGTTAAAGGCGGCAATATTCATTGCGGATGCAACGTCTTTTGCTTTTGGCGCAAACCGCTCGGCTAACATAACGACATAGACCTGTAAACCCGGCACGTTCATAAAGGCTAACAAGCCCATGAAAAATACTGTGATTAGACCTATGACAGGATGAGGGGCTGTAAACATCAATAAGAATAGGACGGCTGCCTGAATGACAAACATATAGAACAAGGCTGACAATGGTTTGTGGTTCGCCGCTTTGCCGCCAATTACATTGCCGATGGCAATGGCTACCCCATAGACAAGCAGGAGTATAGCGACTGTACTCTCTTTGAAACCGGTAATGTCATGCAGCAGCGGAGCTAAATAAGTGAAGACTACAAATGTTCCGCCGTACCCTAAAGCGGTGATGATAAAAGAAAGCAGCAGCCGTTTGTTGGTCACGAGCTTCACTTGCTCGCTCAGCGGTGTCGTCGAACCTTTACGCAAGTTGGAAGTGATCAATGTTAGATTGGCTATGAAAGCTAGGATGCCTACAGCTACTATAGCCATAAAGGCAGCTCGCCATCCCAGTTGTTGTCCAAGAAAAGTTCCTATGGGCACGCCGGTCACGGTTGCGACGGTAAGTCCGGAGAACATAATCGAAATCGCGCTGGCTCTCCGATGCTCGGGGACGAGGTCCGCCGCGATGGTGGAGCCGATGGACATGAACACGCCGTGTGCTAGCGCCGAGACGACTCGAGCCGCCAGCAGAAAGCCAATGCCGGTTGCTGTAGCGGCCAGCGTATTGCCGGCAATGAAGATGATCATGATCCATAGCAGCAGCGTTTTGCGGGACATGCCGGATGTCAGGGATGTTAAGATAGGGGCGCCGAATGTAACGCCCAAAGCATATAGCGTAACGGTAAGCCCGGAAGTTGTAACGGATATATGGAAATCGTCAGCAATAAGCGGAAGCAGCCCAACACTGATGAATTCTGTCGTACCAATGGCAAAAGCACTGATCGCAAGTGCCAGCAGAGCCAAAGTGCTCTTCTGTTTATCTCTCTCCATCATGTTCACTCCTTACCTACTAGTCATCGCCGGCCGGCAAATGCTATTATGAACGAAGATGGTACAAATGAATAGTACGTACTTCTAAGTGATATAGTAACTGAAAAGTAATATAGGTACCTAAAAGTACCTATAGATGAGGAGGGACGATATGAACTATCAGAAGAAGTACAATATTTCCGTAGAGGCAACTCTTGAAGTCATTGGGGGAAAATGGAAATGCGTGATCCTCTGCCATTTGCGCTGCGGAACGATGCGGACGAGTGATCTGAAGCGGCAGATGCCGAACATCACGCAGAAAATGTTGACGCAGCAGCTAAGGGAACTGGAAGAGGACGGCATTGTAACGCGGATCGTCTATAATCAAGTGCCGCCAAAAGTTGAATATCATCTAACCGAGTACGGTTTAAGCTTGGGGCCGATTCTCGATTCCTTATGTATGTGGGGAGAACAGCATATCATTAATAAATACGGCGATAAAAACGCTGTATTGGAAGATAGTATTTTGAACCGGTAATAAAGAAAGCACGAGTGTTAGAGGAAAGGAACCTCTTACTCGTGCTTTTTGTTTAGCGAATGCCTTTCATGAATCCCTGAATCTTCCGAGATAGCATGAACAGGATGAAACTTAGAACGAGCGCCGCAACGCCGATGACGCCAAAGTATTGCATCTCTGTTTCAGGCGTATAGAATTTGACGATCTGCGCATTCAAGGCTTGGGCCGCCGCGTTGGAGAGGAACCATAAGCTCATTGTTTGCGCGGAGAAGGCGGCCGGCGCCAGTTTGGTCGTTGCGGATAGGCCGACAGGCGATAAGCACAGTTCACCGATCACGACAATGAAGTAGCTGAGGACGAGCCACAACGGGTTGACCAGAGATTGGCTGCCACCGAAATAAGCGGGCAACAGAATGACCAAGAATGAGAGACCGGCCAAGAATAAGCCTATAGCAAACTTGGTCGGAATTGTCGGCTGGCGGTTGCCTAGCTTGACCCAAATCCAGGCAAAGACAGGCGCAAAGCAAATAATAAACAGCGGGTTCAATGATTGGAACCAGGCTGGTGATATATGGATCCCAGCAAAATCCAACTGCGTGCGCTGATCCGCATAATTTGCCAGAATCGTCGAGCCTTGCTCTTCAATCGCCCAGAACATCACCGCTGCGATGAACAAAGGAATGTACGCGATAATTCGGGAACGCTCCGTAGCAGTCGTCTTGGAGCTGTTATACATCACGATGAAGTACAGTGTCGGGATGAGAACCCCCAAGATGCCTACTAACGAAATGAATCGTTTGAAAGTCAGGAGCCCGGTCGTTATGGCGATGACGAGTAAAATGATAACCACAATCGCGGCTACGAGAATCAGTGTGTAACCTTTTTTCTTTTGCTCAGGCGCCATCGGATTGGTAACGAGCGTGCCGGCTAGGCCAAGGTTCCCCTTTTTCGTCGTTACAAACACGGTAAGGCCCAGGAACATCCCGACTGCAGCCAACGCGAAGCCGAGGTGAAAGTTGTATTGCATGCCGATCGTGCCGACAACCAGCGGAGCCAGGAAGCCGCCAAGATTGATGCCCATGTAGAAAATGCTGAAGCCTGCATCGCGGCGATTGTCTTCGGGGCTATAAATCTCCCCTACAATGCTGGAGACATTCGGCTTGAGCAAGCCTGTGCCGAGGACAATCAGCACCATTGAAATGAAAAACATCGGCACACTGCCAGGCACGGCCAGCACAATATGTCCGAGCATAATCAGAATACCGCCGTAGAAGACGGCACGCGATGTTCCGAAGATCCGGTCGGCCAACCAGCCCCCGATAATCCCGGACATGTACACCAGTGAACCATATATCGACATGATCGATAATGCAAGGCTCTGATCGATGCCGAGGCCGCCTTTTGTTACCTCGTAGTACATATAGAAAACAAGAATGGCACGCATGCCATAGTAGGAGAACCGCTCCCAGAACTCGGTGAAAAACAGCGTGAACAACCCTTTAGGATGTCCAAAAAATCCGGTTTGGGGAACGCTCGCAACAATTTCCTGTTTTTTAGATTCCAACATGTAATAACCTCCTTAATCCTTATGTATGGTGTCCTCTTGAGAGCAATACTACCCATTCTACTAAAATTTCAGGGGCTTGTCATGGCGATATCATTTTTTCCGCTTGCGCACGGAAGACGAAATATTGACATTTCTACGCATCCCGGCTGCAGCTATCACAAATGCGCTTTTTGCGATAAAGCGGATTTTGTTGCATTGTCTCCAAGCTGATGCCCAAGCTATAGTTGATTGGCGGGGTTCGAAACACCGACAGAAAAAAAGGGAGTTGGGTATCGATGAAGACAAAGAGCAAGTGGTTAAGCGCGGCGCTAACCTTGACACTCGCATTTGGTTTGGCAGGATGCGGTCAATCAGCCGAGCCATCCAAGGGGAGCGGGACAAGCGCCAGTTCGCCGAATGCAGAAGCTTCCAAAGACACTCAGAAAAAAACGAATCTGGATTTCGTATGGTTCTCTGACGGCAACGAAGGCGAAGTCATGAAGGGTTTGCTGAAGCAATATGAAGAAAAAAATCCGAACATCAAAGTGAACTTGGTGGAAGTCGCTTATGCAGATATGAACACGAAGTTGAAAACGATGATTTCTGGGGGCAATCCTCCAGCGCTAGCTCGCGTTTCCGACACGTCGACATTTTTTAATCAAGCATTGGATTTGACACCTTATGTCGGTGATCCGAACGCGTTCGCCGGTCAATTCATGGATACGTTGAAGTCGTATTATGTGACAAAAGATAAGAAGATCATCGCAGTTCCGCTGGATGTGACGGCGAACGGATTGATTTATAATAAAACGTTATTTAAGAAAGCGGGCGTCGAGGTTCCGACATCTCCGGACAAAGTGTGGACGTGGACGGAATTCGAAGCGGCTCTGAAACAAGTGATGGACAAAGGCGGAGCGAAGTACGGTCTGGTTTGGGACTTCTCCACGCACAGATGGTCGACGCTGCTCTACGAATTTGGCGGCAGTATGATGTCCGTAGACGGCACGAAAGCTACATTAAATACGGATAATGCAGTGAAGGCGCTTGATTTCTTCGTCAAGCTTCATAAAGATGGCGTGATGCCGACGTCGGTATGGCTCGGTGGCGACAACCCGAACAACTTGTTCCGCTCGGGAACGGTTGCCGCACATCTAGCTGGTAACTGGATGCTCAGCAATTACAAGACGATCGACAACTTCGAGTGGGGCGTTACTTACCTGCCGAAAGAGGTTACACGTTCTTCCGTACCAGGCTCCAAGTTCTTGATGGGCTTCAAGAACACTAAAGTGGAGAAAGAAACCGCGGATCTGATCAAGTTCTTGTCCTCCAAAGAGGCGAATGCCAAGTATGCGACTGACTCGCTGTTCATGAGCCCGCGCAAAGATAATGCGAAGCTGGATTATGCGTACGGCAAAGAGATGTTCGAAGTATTCGCGAACGAGCTGGCGGCGACGCCTGCAGAAGCAGGCGCAGACTGGTCCAGCGAGCTGGCGAACAAGTTCCAGGCTGACCTCAAGACGGGAATCGTGGAAGTGCTGAGCGGCAAGACGACAAGCAAAGCGATGCTCGACAAGATGAATAAAACCGTTGATACGATTATCAGTGAGAGTAAGTAATCTTGGATGGATGGGGGCTGAGCGTTCAGCCCCTTTTTTATAACACGTGAAGGAGATCGGGACATGGAAGGGACTGTAAAATCTGGCCGCAAGCCGTCTTCTGAGTTGACGACAGGCAAGTGGAAGAGAGCCGTTGCTCCTTACTTATTTGTTTTGCCTAACTTGCTCATCTTCACCGTATTTATTGTGGTTCCGGCCATTTTCGGCTTGATGTACTCATTTGCCAAATATGACGGTTTGAACCCTATGAAGTTCATAGGACTCCGCAACTATACCAAAGTGTTTACAACGCCTGACTTTTGGAACGCTTTCGGCAAAAGCGTGGAATATGTCGTTATTTCCGTGCCGCTCATCTATGTATGCTCCTTGGCGATCGCCTTGATCTTAAGCCGGGAACTTGCTGGCAAAGGGTTCTTCCGTTCGGTATTTTATTGGCCTACCTTGATCTCCTACATCATCGTAGGTTTGACGTGGAAATGGATCTTCAGCGACAGCTTCGGCATTATGAACTACTTACTCGGCTTGGCTGGGATCGATCCGGTGCAGTGGTTGACTGACCCCTTTCACGCAAAAATGACAATTATCGTAGCCACCGTTTGGTCCAGGCTCGGTTTCTATATGGTTATTTTTATTGCCGGCTTACAGGCGATTCCGCAGGACTACTATGAAGCGGCAACGCTGGACGGCGCCTCCAAGGCCAGATCATTCTGGAGCATTACACTGCCATTGCTGAAACCGACGAGCGTGCTCGTGGCCATGCTGAGCGTGATCGAGGCGTTCAAGGCTTATCCGCTGATGAAGGCGTTGACTGGCGGAGGGCCGGGTAAAGAGACGACCTACGTCGTGCAATATATTTACCAGATTGGCTTTGATAAACAAGACTTGGGTCTGGCCAGTGCGATGTCAGTGGTATTGTTAGTGATCATTGCAGGGCTCAGCGTGCTGCAGTTGAAGTTGACCAAGGGAGGGGAATCGTAATGAAGACCAGAAACCAACCGCTCTTATTTGTCATTCTGATTGTCCTGGCTTTGTTGTTCATGTTCCCGGTGATCTGGGTCGTTCTTTCCTCCTTCAAGGACAAAACCGATCTGTATCAATGGCCGCCAAGCATTTTACCGAGCCATTTTACATTGGAGAACTTCACGACGGCATTCAATAAAGGAAATTTCGGCACGTATTTCCTGAACAGCATATTTGTCACGGTTACGTCGACCTTGCTTTTGCTGCTGTTTAACTCCATGGCGGGGTTTGCGCTCGCGAAGTATAAGTTCAAAGGTGACAATCTGATTCTGGTGGGCTTTATCTCAACCTTGATGATTCCGCTTGAAGTGATCATGATTCCCATTTTTAAGGTCATTAGTGCGCTTGGCTTATTTAACAGCCTGTGGGGGCTCATTATTCCTCCTGCGGCCACGCCAACAGGTGTATTTCTGATTCGTCAGTATTTGCTCTCTATACCTGATGAGCTGCTCGAAGCCGCCCGGATGGACGGCGCAGGCGAATGGAAGATTTACTGGAAGATCATCGTGCCTATGGCTAAGCCGGTGTTATCCGTGCTGGCAATCTTCTCTTTCATGTGGAGATGGGACGACTTTCTGTGGCCGCTCATCGTGATTACGGATCCGAAAAAATATACGATACAGCTCGCGCTTTCCAATTTTATCGGCGAATACAATGTGGACTGGGGCAGCCTGCTGGCGATGTCCGTCGTAACGATGGTGCCCGTGCTCACGGTGTTCCTCGTGTTCCAGCGTTATTTTGTCCAAGGTATGGCCACTTCAGGAATGAAAGGATAAGCAATCATGACAAATTCATTGGTGTATGAGCCGTTGCAGCTAAAAAATCAGGTAATTAACCGATGGTTAACGAGCGGCATCTTCGAGAAGAAGATGACTTTTGTGCCAACCACAATGGAAGGCGATGTGAACGATTGGCTGTTAAAAGGGTTCTCCATTCACGAGAATCCATGCCGCAAGGAGTTTGTGACAGAGCGCAGAAGCCGCGTGCCTGAGCGGATCGCTACAGACAGCGCGCTGCCGGGCGTTTCACTCACGCTGTTGGAGCAAGCGAAGCCGTGGAACGTGTACTTCCCTTGGGGCAATCCGCGCGTGGAGTGGTCCGGCTTTTGGTTTGTGCCGACGTATCTGTGCACGTATGGCGTCACTGGCGTCATCGCACCGTCGGCACACCGCGCAAAGCTGAACATCAAGACCTGCGGCGGCTTGACGCTGTGGGTGAACGGCAGCTTGGCACTGGATTTCGCGCCGTTTACCCGCAATATGGAGCAGGAAACGGAAGTTTGGATCGACCTGCAAGCGGGTCATAACGAGCTGATGGTTTGTTTGGAGGATCTCGCGGAGCGGGATACCCAGTATTACTTCAGCATGGAATATATCGGCGAGCAGCAGATCCGCGTTGCGGTTCCGCTCGACGAAGAGACCTCCGCGCAAGACGTCCAAGCTGTTGAGCAGGCTCTGCTCGGGGCGAGCTTTCCGCAGGACGTCGTCACCTCCGGCGACGTGAAGCTGACACTCGCTAATCCGCTGCACCAGCAGCTCGCCTTCGCAATGGTGTACGGCAGTGAATTCGACGGCAATCTGAAACGCCGCACTTCCGTGCTGGAGCAGGGAGCGGCGGAGTTAAACTTTGGCCATGTCGACGACTATGTGATGGACTTCTCTGCGATGCGCTTCGAGACGAAGATTGGCAGCGTGCAGATCAATAAAATGGCAGCTTTGCAGATATATCCAGGGAAATTCGCCGAAGTTCAAGCGGATACGATTCAGGAGCGCAAGCAGCAAGCTCTGCACTGCATCGCACAGCAGGGTAAGCCGAATATTCACACGGCACTTGCACGGATTCAGTCCGGGTATGACGTGGCGGCTGCCACCCAGCTAATTCGGGACGGCATCGCCTTCATTAACGAGCGCAAAGACTGCTCGGATTTCTACCTGGTCGGCCTGTTCAAGCTGTGGAAAGAATACCGCCATACGGATCTGCTGGATCCGGCCCTATGGGAAGAAATCAAGAGCTGCGTGCTGAATTTCCGCTATTGGATTGATGAGCCCGGCGACGATGTCATGTGGTTCTTCAGCGAGAACCATTCGCTGCTCTTCCACACTTGCGAGCTGCTTGGCGCGCAGCTGTTCCCGGATGAAGTGTTCACGAACATCGGGGAGACCGGCGCCGTGCATAGAGCCAAGGGGGAGCAGCGGCTGGCGCAATGGTTCGAGCGCTTCTTCGCCGAAGGGCTGGCAGAGTGGAATTCCAGCGCTTATATTCCGATTGATGCAGTCGGATTGCTGCACATTTATGATTTGGTGGAGTCCGAGTTCTTACGCGCGCAAGCGAAAAAGGCGATGGATTTGCTTTATTACTACATTACGCTAAACGCGCGGAACGGGTATGTCGCCAGCACGTTCGGCCGCTCTTACGAAAAAGAACTCAAAGGCCACTACACAGCGGGCACAACGTCCATGTGCTGGATCGGATACGGCGTTGGCAATATAAACAGTTATGCCATCAGCAATGTCATTTTGTGCCTGACGGACTACGAGCCGCCTGCGGCATATGCGGATTATTTGCAGCCGGAAGCCGGCCAGGCGCTGACATTCAAGTACGAGCAAGGAAAAGACGGTTACGCCAAGCTTCATGGCTATAAGACTGCCGATTACTCGCTGACGTCTATTTATAATTTCCGTCCCGGCTATAGAGGGTATCAGGAGCATGTGGCGGAAGTATTTTTTACGCCGGAGGCGCAGCTATGGGTGAATCATCCGGGCGAGCGCAACTGCTTCGGTTCGGGCCGCCCCAGCTTCTGGGCGGGCAACGGCTGCTTGCCAAAGGTGGCTCAGCACAAAGGGCTTTGCGTCCTTATATATCAAAATGACCGCAATCATAACGTGGACTACACGCACGCCTACTTCCCGACGATGGCGTTCGATCGCAGCATGCAAGCTGGCAACTGGTATTTTGTCGAAAAAGAGGGCGCTTATGCCGCCGTGTATGCACAAAACGGACTTGAACTGCAAACGTTCGGCCCGAATCTAGGCCGGGAGCTCGTATCGCCTGGCTATGACAATGTGTGGATTTTGCGTGTATCCAGTCAAAAGGAAAGCGGCTCCTTCGGACAATTTATGGACGAAGTCAGCCGTATGGGGCTGCAGGTTTCACCAAGCGAAGTCACGGTTGAAGACAGCAAGTATGGAACCTTGCATATGGCTTGGGACGGGCTGCTGTCGGTGAATGGTGTGGAGCAGTCGGAGGATTTTGCCGGTGTCGAAGGTCGTATTGAACGAAGCGTTCTATAAGGGGGAGACGGAAGCATGAACCGAGAGACGATTTTAGCTGCCATTCACGGCGTATCAGATGCTATGAGATCGATGAAAAACAGCAGTATGCAGGAGAAATATCCGATCGGCCTGATTGATATTCATCTTTGGGAATGGCCGCAAGGAGTGGGCTTGTATGGCTTTTATCAATATTATGAGGAAACAAAGGATGAGAAGGCACTCCAATTCCTTATCGATTGGTATGACGCCAGAATCCGCGAGGGGCTGCCGGAAAAGAATGTGAACACCTGTTCGCCGCTGATTACGTTAATGTCACTTTGCGAGTTGACTGGCAAAGAGGATTACATTCGCGTGTGCGACGAGTGGAGCCGCTGGGTGATGGATGGGATGCTGCGTACCGGAGACGGCGCCTTCCAGCACATGATTACAGGCGATCCGAACGACGGCCAGATTTTGATCGACACTTTGTTTATGACCGTCCTGTTCTTGACCAAAGCAGGGGTATACTTCAACCGTCCAGAGTATGTCGAGGAAGCCAAACGGCAGTATCTCATTCATATCAAGTACTTATATGATAAAAACAACGGTTTGTTCTTCCATGGGTGGGACTTCAATGAAATGCACAATTACGGTGCCGTTCATTGGGGACGCGGCAATGGCTGGTATACATGCGGCATCGTTGACTTTATCGACATGGCGCCGCTGGAAGACGGCCTGAAGCAATTCTTGCTCGACACCATGAGGGCTCAAGTCGCAGCGTTGGCGAAGTTGCAGACGGCTGACGGCATGTGGCACACGGTGCTGGATGATCCTGCTTCTTATGTAGAGACCTCGTGCACATCGGCCTTCGGCTACGGCATTCTCAAAGGAGTCCGCAAAGGTTACCTCGACACGCAGTATAAAGAGGTCGGATTGAAGGCGCTGGAAGCGACGCTCCGCCGGATCGACGAGGATGGCGTGGTGCAGCAAGTTTCCTACGGTACACCTGTAGGCGGGGACGCGCAATTCTATAAGGATATTCCGATAAGTCCTATGACTTACGGCCAAGCGCTGGCGCTTTTGATCCTTATGGAAGGGTTGAAATTAACATAGTCCAAAGTATACTTAATGGATAGGTTCGTGCGATGCTGCGCGGGCTATCCATTTTGTGCTACATGGAATTATTGGAAATAGCTATTTGGTAGATGGGGTTGAGCGGATGAAATGGCCAAAACGATTTAACACCGTTTTCTACAAACTGATGTTTACTTACAGCTTACTGCTGCTCGTGACCATTGTTTTCGTAGGCATTACATCGTATGTCATTATTGCCAGAACTTTAAATGAAGAAGTAGAACGAAATGATAAGGAGCTGCTGGCTTACGTAGAAACCATGTCCGAGCACAGTGTGTTTACGACAGTTCAGAAGCTCTATCAAAAACTGGTCGTGCCGCATTACAAGACGGTTGATATGATGTCATTTTTCGGCGAGACCGATCTGGAGGATCGGATGCAGGATGTCTACGACGCTCATCAGTATTTGAAGGAAGTCGTGGAGAACCAGTACAACGTCGTCGATTCCGTCGATTTTTATTTTTTGAAAAGCAACGCCATTATGTCTTCTGAACTTGCCCTGCATCATGTACAGAATGATATTGAAGATTCTTGGGTGAATGAAGTCGGACATGTGACAGATCAGTCCCGATGGTTTGTCACCAAAGCATTAGATCCCAAGGGCCGCCAAATTAATGCGATCACCTACATCGGACCTTACCCGGAGAAGTCGACTTCGGGCCCGAAAGGCTACATTGCGATTCAAATCAATGAATTATCGCTCTCCAACATTTTGAAGCAGTCGGTCAATCAGGATACCAGCCAGCTATTTATTTTGACGCCTCATGAAATCGTATCCAGGAGCGGGCGGGAGCTACCGGCGAACCTGTCGTTTGTCGAGCAGATCCGGAATTACCCGGGGACGGACGGGCACATTATTGTTGACATCGGCGGCACGAATTCAATCGTCTCGTTTCATACCTTAGAGTCTACTGGATGGAAAATCGTTCGCGTCACTTCCGTGGAAAAATTTTATGCGAAAAACAGTTATATGCGCAATATGCTTATTCTTATCGGAATTATTGCTTTACTCATTGGCTATGCCATCTCGAGTGTGCTGACCGCCCGCATGTACAATCCGCTCAAATCGATTGTTGATAAAGCGAAAAGGCTGTTCGGCGACGCTCCGCATGATGCCAGCGTTCTTGCTGCGGATAATAACGAGTACGAGCAAATCAACGCTTTGATCAATAACTTGTCAGTGAAGGTCGCCAGCTTGGAGACGACACTGGAATCCAATCTTCCGGTGATCAAGAGCAAGCTGATTCTCGACCTGTTCCAGGGGAACATGAGCAGCTATCAGGAACTGGAGGAACGGTTCGAGCTGCTGCAGATGAAGCTGCCGGCCGACCAGTACTACACTTTTGTCACCCTGGAGCTGGACTATGAGTTAATGCGGCATATCAGCTTAAAAAACAGGCAGCTCATCATTTACTCCATTATTAATGAGATCGACAGCCATAAGGCTTCGCCGATGTTCGGGCTGGCTAGCGAATCTCCGTCCCTGTATCGCATCGAAGTTTTGATCTGCGCTAACCAACCGGATTACGAAGCTGTGGCTCGCCTCTTTCAGGAGCTGGCTGCCAAGCTGGCCGCCGACTTCTATGTGACGATGGTCGCATTGATCGGAACGTGGGAGCGCGACCCGCTGCAGCTTGAACACGGCTACAAGCAATCCGGTGCGCTGCTGAAGTATACCTACTTCCATCCCTCCCAATCGGTGCTCTTTATGGAAGCGCTTATGCGCAGGGAGACCAGCACGACAGAAATGGACGAGCAGCTGCTGGAAGAGTTCACGCGTGCGCTCAAAGGGAAGCGGCCTGATGCAATTAAAGAAGGGCTTCTCGCCTTTATGAACGCTTTGAAGAACGGATCTTTTTCAGCGAATTACAGCCATAAGATGCTGCGCGAGCTCGTCTACGTCTACTATCGCTTCGTCAAAGATATGAATCTGAGCACGCGCGACATTTTGTCGAAGCAGCTTTTCACCGAATTCGAGAACATCCGCAACATCGAGGAATTCGAGCGCTGGAGTATGAATGTTGTCGAAACCACGTTCAGTTTTATGGAGTTGACAACGAATACGAGCAAGAGCGCGGAAATTGTGAAAACGGTTAAAGCCTACGTGGCCAGTCACTTGTCTGATGACCTGTCCTTAGATGTGGCGGCTAGTGTCGTATTTCTCAGTCCGCGGTATTTAAGCAAAATATTCAAGCAGACAGCTGGTGAAAATTTTGTCGACTTCGTCACCAAGGAGCGCATGAACGCCGCAGCTGCGAAGATTTTGTCGACGGACGAGACGATCGAGGCGATCGCGCTGGGCGTAGGGTACAACAATCCGGCTTATTTCACTAAACGGTTCAAAGATACGTTTGGCGTTACACCGACGGCATACCGGGAACGCATGTAAAGCGCCGGGCACGCACGCGGCAATTGCATGAAGCTGTTATTCTTTTTTTACAATGGGGGCTGGGAGAGATGATTGTCGTAATTGGAGAATTGAATGTTGATTTGATCGTTTCAGGTACTGATGTCATGCCGGAGTGGAACCGTGAAAAGCTGGTTGATTCCTTTGCTTTAGCTTTAGGCTCCTCCTCCGCAATAACCGCCTGCGCGCTTGCCGGGTTAGGCTGCGAGGTGCAGATGGTCAGCGTTGTTGGCGCCGATCAGTTCGGCGATTACTGCCTGGAGCAATTACGCAGCAAAGGAGTGCAAACCGACTACATTACGCGCAATCCGAACTTGCAGACAGGCGTTACGCTGTCTCTCTCCACACCGAAGGACCGGGGCCTGCTCACCTATATGGGGAGCATCAATGCGGTGGCCCCGGAGCATCTCCCGGCAGAACTGCTCGCCCAAGCCCGGCACGTGCACTTCGGCTCGTTCTATTTGCAGGACGGTATGCGAGAGCATTGGTCCGGCGTCTTTCAGGCTGTGCGCCAGCATGGCGCGACGACGTCCTTCGATACGGGCTGGGATGTCCGCAATCAGTGGCACCGCGAGCAGATTCATGCGCTGATCGCTGACACGGATTTATTCATCCCGAGCGAGGACGAGCTGCTGCACATCTATAACGTCGACTCGCTGGAACAGGTTTGGGGCTTGCTCCCTGACAACCGCCTCGGCGTGGCTGTAAAAAGAGGAGCAAGAGGCGCCGTATGGTCGTCTGGACCAAGCAAGGAACTCCTTGCCGTCAACGCGTTCGATATTGTGCCTATTGATACAACCGGTGCAGGAGATTCTTTTAACGCCGGCATAATCTATGGCTATATGGCGGGGATGCGCGATGCGGAGCTGCTGCAGTTTGCCAATGCTTGCGGGGCGCTTGCGACTCTAGCGATCGGAGGCGTAGGTCGCGTATCTTCCGTCCAGGATGTAGAGTTGTTCCGCAGCACGCATGCCTTGAGGTAATTTTGCTGTTTTTTTATAGTCTAAGCCAGATGGTGCAACTTTCTCCAGATTCCAGACGTTTAAAGGGTACTCTAGAGTGACTGGAAAAAAAGTTGAGGAATGGAGATAGAATACTATGAAAAAAATAGCTAGTCTTACTTTGGTATCTGTTTTGCTGGGCAGCCTGACGTGGCAAACGGCCTTTGCTTTTAGCGATGTAGACGGGTCACAGGCGGAAGCCGTCGCAGCGCTGCAAGCCCGCGGTATTGTGAGCGGGGTGGATCAGGATCATTTTGTCCCGCAAGGTACAATCACCTATGCCCAAAGCGTGCAAATGATCGTAAAAGCGATGAAGTTGAACATCGATAACCTGCGGTTCTTCAAACAGCCGCTGGCTTCCGATTCGTATACGAATGTTCCGAACGATGCCTGGTATGCGGACGCGTTCATTATTGCCCATTATAACGGGCTGGACATCCCCAAAGATGTCAATCCGAATGCCGTGATCACAAGAGAACAGTTCGGGGATCTGTTGGTTCGCGCTTTGGAGAAGAACGGGAATTTTCCACTGGTCAAAATGTTTGTGATCATCAAAGATGCGGATCAAATCACGCCTGAGTACCAAGGCGCACTGCAGCGCCTGCTCTTGTACAAAATCACGCAGCTGGATCAGGACGGCAAGCTGAATCCGAAGGCGGCGCTGACGCGTGGCGAGGCTGCGACATGGGTGCACAATGCAACGAAGGTGCTCGATGCACATATGGTGAAGCCGGCGCCGGCTGAGACTGTAACGGTGCAAGTTGACAAAGTGAACGACGACGTCAACAAAGTGACGCTAACCCGTGAATCCAAGCCTACGTCCGGATATGACATTATCATTACGGGGATCCGTTTTGAAGACGGTGGCCGGTCCGTAGTTACGTATAAGCTACTGGATCCGGCACCGGACGCGATCAACGCGACGGTCATCACACAGCCGAAGGCGGTTACGTATGTATCTTCCGCCTATGAAGTTACAGCGGAGCTTGAAGCGGCTGCTGGTAAATAAGAGGCAAGGCAGGCTAGGAGAGGCGCCCAGAAGGGTGCCTTTTTTATATATAAAGGAACTGGCCCACCAAATTCCCAGATACCAATCCATATACTCAATCCAGATCCCCAATCGCTGCAGCCCGATTCCGCCCAACTATTTCATCAAAACTTGCTCATTACGTAGCTCTAGTCCGAATTAACCCAATTATTTGGCGCATTTAGACTCTGTCCTCCAGCAAAACCCGCCTCTAAGTCGGCTAATTCGGACTAGAGCCGCTTTCAGTAAGAGATTCACCTCTGCAATTCGGCTAGATCGGACTACAGCGCTTCCTGCTCCATCATAATGGGGTCAGCCCGAGCAGACGTTGAATTTGCTGAAAATGACGCTTATGATGGTAGAAAGAAATCCCCAGTAAGAGGAGAGGAAATTGGATGCTTCCTTATACGAAGCAGGTCGTGGAGATCATTCAATCTATACCTGAAGGCTATGTCATGACTTATGGACAGATTGCAGCTCTAGCCGGCAGCCCACGCGGCGCCAGACAGGTCGTGCGGATTCTTCATACATTAAGCGGCATGCATAAGCTGCCTTGGCATCGCGTCGTGAACGCGAAGGGGGAAATCGCGATTCAGGAAGAGGAGTCCCGTTTTAAGCAAATGCTCTATCTTAGCAGCGAAGGTGTAGAAGTTGACAGCGAGGGGCGAATCGAGCTGGAGAAGTACCGGTATAACCCGCCGGAAAATTAGGCGTTGAATTTATAAGGAGACCCACTTGACATATCGTCTCCGATGTATTATCTTAAATTTAAGATATTCAAATTTAAGATTTTTAGAAAGCGAGGCGATGCCAATGAATGATCCCAAGGGAAATTCCAATGAGGCCGCGCTAGATTTATACATTGCCCTATCCCGGGCAAGCCAATGGGTCAACGCCCATGCCGACCGCGATATTCGGCGGCACGGATTGAACCGGACCGAATTCGGTGTTCTCGAATTACTTTACCACAAGGGTGCTCAGCCTATTCAGCAAATTGGCGGCAAGGTGCTTATGAGCAGCGGCAATATTACCTATGTTGTCGATAAGCTGGAAAAGCGGGAGTTCGTGAAGCGTCGGGTTTCATCCGAAGATAGAAGACTCATCTATGCAGAGATTACAGATAAGGGCAAGACGTTTATAGAAGAAGTTTTTCCGCAGCATGCCAATGTGATTTGCGAATCGGTTGCGGGCTTAACGAAGGAAGAGATGGCGGTTGCCAGTCAACTGCTCAAAAAATTAGGCAAATATGCCCAAGGGAGATGGTCAAAATGACTCAACAAACAGCAGGAATTCATCATATTACCGCATTCGTAAGAGATGCTCAGGCGAACGTAGATTTTTATGCAGGCGTGCTCGGTCTTCGTTTGGTGAAAAAAACAATTAACTTCGATGCGCCGGAAGTGTACCACTTATATTTTGGTGATGAAATGGGCAGCCCGGGCACCATCATTACGTTCTTCCCATGGGCCAATTCCCGCAAAGGGCGCATTGGCGGCGGTCAGGTCGGGATTACTTCTTACGTCGTTCCTGTAGGCAGCCGTAGCTTCTGGGAAGAACGCCTAACCAAATTTGCCGTGCCATTTACGAAAGTGGAGCGATTTGGCGAAACGTACCTTCAATTCGAGGACCGCGACGGTCTTCAGCTTGAAATTGTCGAGCGCGAAGAAGGCAAACTAAGCACATGGGCGTTTGGCGGTGTGCCGGTGGATAAAGCGATCAAAGGCTTCGGCGGGGCTGTTCTGTACAGCACTGCACCTACCAAAACTGCCCATTTGCTGGAACATGTCATGGGTCTGGCTCGCATCGGGCAAGAAGGCGCTTATGCCCGTTATAGATCGACAGCCGATATCGGCAACGTGATCGACGTGAATGTGACGCCTATGGCATATGGCGCGGGAGGTGCAGGCACCGTGCATCATATCGCATGGCGGGCCAAAGACGACGCGGAACATGCACTGTGGAGAAGCCATGTCGAGCAAAGCGGCTATCATCCAACACCGATCGTCGATCGCCAGTATTTTAACGCGATCTACTTCCGTGAAGAGGGCGGTATTCTGTTTGAGATTGCTACAGATCCTCCAGGCTTTGCACGGGATGAGCAACCGGGTGCGCTGGGAGAGAAACTGATGCTGCCATCGTGGTATGAAGAGCACCGTCAGCAAATAGAAGCGAATTTGCCGCCGATTCAAGTGCGGGTATTGGAGGGGGACGAACAATGAGACATATTTTTCAGAAAGGCTCGGATCTAAGTGCACCGGTACTCGTTCTTTTTCACGGTACAGGGGGGACAGAGAACGATCTGCTGCCGCTTGCTAGGGCGATTGCGCCTGCTTCTTCGGTATTGAGCGTAAGGGGCAATGTGCTGGAGAATGGCATGCCGCGGTTTTTCCGCCGGCTGGCGGAAGGCGTCTTCGATGAGGAAGATTTAATCTTCCGCACGCAGGAGCTGCATGACTTCCTCGATCAAGCGGCTGTAGAGCACGGATTCCAGCGGGATAACCTGGTCGCTGTCGGGTACTCGAACGGCGCCAATATTGCCGGCAGCCTGCTGTTCCATCACCCTGGAGCGCTGAGGGGGGCAATCCTGCACCATCCGATGGTGCCGCGGCGCGGCGTGCAATTGCCGGATCTGTCGGGCGTGCCGATCTTCATCGGCGCCGGACAGAATGATCCGATCTGTTCGCCGCAGGAGACCGAGGAGCTGGAACAGCTGCTAAGCGCTGCTGGCGCAGCGGTCGCTGTCCATTGGGAGCGTGCCGGCCATCAGCTGACGCATACGGAAGTGGGCGCGGCGGCTGCTTGGTATAAAGAGCATTTTGAATGAAAGAAGCAATGGCGGTGCGAGGAGAGTAACCTTGCTACCGCCATTTTTTTCGCTTAAATATTAGACCGATAATGCTGAGGCGAGACGCCGACATATTTTTTGAACAAACGAGAGAAGTAGAAGACGTCTTTAAAACCAAGCGAGGCCGCCGTCTCTTTCACGGTTTGATGCGTGTTGAGCAGCATGTTCTTGGCTTCTGACACTTTGAGACGATGGATGTATTCATGGAGCGAATAGCCTGTGGCGCGATGGATCATACGGCGCAGCGTAGATAGCGAAATATGGTGTCGCTCGCAAAACTCAGCGGCTTCGAACGGCTGGTTGATGGAGGCCGAAATATCATCCAACAGCTTGGCCAGCGGATCGGGGGAAGGCGCCTTCAACCGCGGCTCGCTGCTCAGGAAGAACTCGTACAGCAGAGACTCCAGCAGCAATGCGGCACGATCCAGATTGCCGGGCTCACCGCTTTCCATCAGCGCAAAAATCCGGTCGATTTTGCTTTGCTGCGCATCGTCGGTTCCAACCTGTCGGACGAGTTCCGGCGCGGTCAACCAAGTGTCGAGCCACTCTTGAATACGCGAGCCTTCCAGGGTGAAGTAGAACTCATCCCAAGTCTCGTCGGGAGCCGGCCCATAATCGAAAGCAGCGCCCGGAAAGAAGAGAAACAGACTTCCTTTGCGCACCTGCTGCTTCTCCGCACCTTGAACACGATACGTGCCCGTGCCGCCGGCAATATAAACAATCGCATGATGCTTAAAACGGGCGTTACGCCGGTACAACGTGCGGTTGGGCAGATGACCGACAGAGACGATGGAGAGGGATTTCACGTTCAGCTTGCTGCTATCGGTAGAACGGTCGATAATACGAATCGGTTTGGAACTGATCGTATAGTCCATGTAGGTGGTCATGACAGGCATTCAACCCCCGGTATTGGTCATGTTATTCTGATTGTATATTGCGAATATGCAAATAAGCAAACATTCCTGGGAGGCGTAGCCACGTATGAGCGTAACGAAAACCAAAATTGGCGTTATCGGGTTAGGCTCGATTTCGGATTTACATTTGCAGTCGTATCATCGATCGGAAGAAGCGGAGCTGTATGCCGCCTGCGATATGAACGGGGGGCGGGCTGAAGAAAAGGCCGCAAAATACGGAATTCCGCATGTATATACGGATTATAAGGAGCTGCTGGCGAATCCGGACATCGAAGCCGTCAGTATCTGCACGTGGAACAACTCACATGCCGAGATCAGCATCGCTGCCTTGCGCGCGGGCAAACATGTGCTGGTGGAGAAGCCATTGTGCCGCACAGTCGAGGAAGCGCTTCAAGTCCAAGCAGCCGTGCGTGAAACGGGCAAAAAGCTAATGGTAGGCTTTGTCCGCCGCTACGACAGCAATGCTCAATTGGTCAAACGCTTCATCGATCAAGAAGAGCTGGGCGAAGTGTACTATGCCAAAGCATCTTGCATTCGCAGGCTCGGAAATCCCGGCGGCTGGTTCGCCGATCCGGACCGTTCCGGCGGGGGGCCTGTCATTGACATCGGCGTACACGTCATCGACTTGTGCTGGTACATGATGGGGCGGCCGAAGCCTGTATCCATCAGCGCCAACACCTACAAGAAATTAGGCAACCGCGCCAATGTCCGCAATTTATCTTTTTATAAAGCAGCTGACTATGATCCAACCGTGAACGGTGTAGAGGATATGGCCAACGCGTTGATCCGTTTTGACAATGGCGCTTCGCTGTTCGTCGATGTCAGCTTTACGCTCCATGCCAAGAAGGACGAGATCTCCGTCAAGCTGTACGGGGATAAGGGCGGCGTCGAACTGGAGCCGGAAGTGAGCTTTGTGACAGAGAAACATGATACAATTTTAAATATGACGCCACAGACGGACGCCAAGTCGCTGAATGTTCATGAAGCATTTTATAACGAAATTCAACACTTCCTTTCCTGCGTTCGTTCAGACAACCAACCGATTAGTCCAGTGGCCGACGGGCTTGAGATGATGAAGATGCTGTGCGGCATTTATGAGTCCGCAGCCAAGGGAACGGAAATAAAGCTGTAACGAGAGCAGCCGAAAGCGAGGGTGAGCAGAATGAAGCTAGGCGTTAGTACATATAGTTTGTACCGGGCATTGCAGTCTGGGGAGATGGATATTCTTGGTGTCATCGATTGGGTCGCGGATCAAGGCGTCGAGCACGTGGAGATCGTGCCGCTCGGTTTTCCGCTGGAAAGCCAGCCGGAGCTGGCAGACAGCATTCGGGAGAAAGCACAGTCGCGCGAGCTGGACATTTCCAATTATGCGATCGGGGCCAATTTCTTGACGGATTCGGAAGAAGCCTATGCGCAGGAGATTGCCCGGGTTAAAAAGGAAGTCGACACCGCGGCAAGACTCGGTGTGAAGCGGATGCGGCATGATGTGGCGCGCAGCCAAGATAACTCGATCGGCCATTTTAACCGCGAGCTGGAACGCATGGCAGCGGCATGCAGGGAGATTGCCGATTATGCCGCCCAGTACGACATTGTGACGAGTGTCGAGAACCACGGGTTCTTTGTCCAAGCTAGCGACCGGGTACAGGCGCTGATTCACGCAGTGAACCGGTCCAACTTCCGCACTACGCTGGATATCGGCAACTTCCTTTGTGCTGATGAGGATCCAGTCGCCGCGGTGAAAAACAATTTGCCCTATGCGTCCATGGTGCATATCAAAGATTTTTACCGCCGGCCCAGCTATCTGAATCCAGGCGAGGGCTGGTTCCGCTCGACAAGCGGCAGCTACTTGCGCGGAGCGATTGTCGGCCATGGCGACGTTGACATCCGGGAAGTGCTGCGCACAGTCAAGCAATCGGGTTATGATGGCTATCTGTCCCTGGAGTTTGAAGGGATGGAAGAGTGCAAGAACGGGACCAAAATCGGACTCGCCAATATCCGCAGAATATGGAACGAAGTTTAATCCTTCTTAAACCCAACATATATCATGCCATTAGGAGGCGTTGTTCTTGACAACGATTATTAATCCAATCGGAATTATGGTAGATTCGTTAAGGCTGAACTTGCGGGACGGGCTAAAAAAAGCCAAAGAGATGGGCGCGGACGGTGTACAGATCTATGCCGTGAAAGGGGAAATGGACCCGGCGAATCTATCGCCAGCTGCACGTAAAGAGCTCAAAGCGTACATCGATTCGCTCGGGCTGCAAATCTCCGCTTTATGCGGCGATCTCGGCGGCCATGGCTTCCAAGATAAGCAGGAGAATGCGTTCAAGATCGAGAAATCGAAGCGCATCCTCGATTTGGCGGTCGAGCTTGGCACGAACGTTGTGACAACCCATATCGGTGTCGTCCCGAACGACGTGCAAGACCCAATCTACGCCGAGATGCAGCGCGCCTGCGAAGAGCTCGGCGTGTACGCGAAGCAGATGGGCGCCTACTTCGCCGTAGAAACTGGACCGGAAACGGCTGCACATCTGAAGCAGTTCCTCGACTCACTCAGCACGGACGGGGTTTCCGTCAATTTCGACCCTGCCAACATGGTCATGGTGACAGGCGATGATCCGGTTCAAGGTGTTCACACCTTGAAGGATTATATCGTGCATACGCACGTGAAGGACGGCATCCGCTTGCGTCAGGTGGACCCGCGCGAGGTATACGGCGCGCTAGGCTACGAGCCGATGAGCCATGAGCGAATTGCGGAAGCGGCGACTAACGGACCGACGTACCGCGAGCTTGCGCTGGGTGAGGGTCATGTCGATTTTGCCCGCTATTTCCAAGCGTTGAAGGACATTGGGTACACCGGCTATTTAACGATTGAACGTGAAGTGGGAGAAAAGCCGGAAGAAGATATCGCAAAGGCGATTGATTTTATTCGCGAGCACCGGTAAATGAATCTTGAAGCCCTTACTTAGGCGGGAAGTCCGCCAAAGTAGGGGCTTTCTTTTATGGGTACCTGCGGCAAAAATCTAAAAAAAACACAAGAAGGTGAAAAGTGAATCCATAGCTGTAAGCGGCTAATCAAGGTAGGATGGAGGTATAACATCAAAGAAGGAAGAAGTGAAGGGGGCCTATGAGGATGGCGGTCAACGCACAAACAGTGAATCAAGCTCATCAACGCGTACAGGTCAGCAGAGGCAGAAGCTTTCTGCGAACGCTTTGGAAATATAAAGCGCTCTATTTGATCTCACTGCCGGGGATTTTATATTTTATCGTATTCAAATACGTGCCGCTGCTTGGCTCGGTGATTGCTTTTCAGGACTATAACATTTTTGACGGCTTCACGGGAAGCAAATGGATCGGCATGGAGAACTTCCAGCGGATGTTCGCGCATTATGACTTTCTCAAAATTTTGAATAATACGCTCTTAATCGGGTTGTACGATCTGGTGTTGGCATTTCCGGCGCCAATCCTTCTGGCACTGCTCTTGAACGAACTGCGTATCGTCTTATACAAGCGTGTGCTGCAGACGGTCGTGTACATGCCCCACTTCTTGTCGTGGGTTATTGTCAGCGGGATTGCGCTCGGCATCTTGTCTCCCTCCACAGGGGCGGTTAACCATTTCATCGCATGGCTGGGCTTTGAGCCGATCTACTTCTTAGGCGAGGAGTCCTGGATTCGCACCGTACTCATTTCCTCCGGCATTTGGCGGGATTCGGGTTACGGCACAATCATTTATTTGGCAGCGCTCGCGGGGATTAACCCCGACTTATATGAAGCTTCCGAAGTCGACGGCGCGAGCCGCTGGCGGCAGACACTATCCATTACATTACCGGCATTGCTGCCGACGATTATGATTTTGTTCCTTTTGCATATCGGGAAATTCCTGGACTTCGGCTTTGAACGTGTATACGTGTTCTTGAACCCGCTCAACAAGGAGCACGGCGAAATTCTAGATACGTATATTTACACCTCGGGCCTGCTTGGCCAACAATATAGCTATACAACAGCTATCGGACTTTTCAAATCTCTAGTAGGGCTTGTCCTCATTGTGATTGGTAACGTATTAAGTAAGAAAACAACCGGCGAAAGCTTGTATTAGACGGAGGTGCACGCGATATGAACCGCAAGCCGACAGCCAGTTGGCAAACTTTCAACATATTCAATATCATCTTTCTCACGCTTTTGGCACTCGCGATGTTCCTGCCGTTCTTAAACGTGCTGGCGCAATCGTTCAGCTCTTCGGAAGCGATCGTGAACGGCAGAGTCTTTTTCCTGCCTGTAGAATTTACGACGATCAACTATCAGTATGTGTTTAGCGATGCTGCAATTTGGCGTTCCTTCGGAGTTACCGTATACATTACAATTGTAGGTACACTAATTAACCTGGTGGCGACAGCTTCCTTGGCTTATCCAGTATCTCGGCCAGAATACGCGGGACGCAAAGTAATTGTAGTTATGGTGCTCATCACGATGGTCTTTAGTGCGCCGCTTATTCCGAACTTTATTTTGATGAAAAATTTGCATCTCGTGAACTCCCTGTGGGCGCTCCTTATCCCAGGCGCAATCAGTGCCTTTAACTTCTTCGTGATGCGCTCCTTCTTCATGCAGCTGCCTAATGAACTGATCGATTCCGGGCGCATGGACGGCTGCTCCGAGCTGCGTATGATTTGGAGCATCGTACTTCCTTTGTCCAAGCCGGTGATGGCTTCCCTTGGGATTTTCTATGCAGTCGGCCACTGGAACACTTACATGAACGCGTTGTACTACATCAACAATCCGGCCTATTGGCCGCTGCAGGTAAAGCTGCGCCAATTAATCGTGTCGGAAGATATCAGTATCGATCCCTCCGCGACCCAGTTCAGCGGGCTTGCCCATATGGATCCCGAAGGTATTAAGATGGCGACCATTATTATCGCGACGCTCCCGATCGTGCTGATTTATCCATTCCTGCAGCGTCATTTCGTTAAAGGGATGATGGTCGGGTCTGTGAAGTCATAAAACACCGGGAAATGACAAAAAACTAGAAAAATTACAGAAAAACTAAAGAAATGACAAATCAAACTAAAATCATTCTATAGTCTCATTATGAAACCGCTCTTACAATGGGACATGTAAGCGCTACTAAAATACGTACTCGTGTAACGAAAAGAGGGGTAAAATGAAAAAGTGGATTCCTGCAACGATGGCAACCGTTTTAATGGCAAGCGTACTCGCCGCCTGCTCGGCGAAGCCAGCTGAGCAACAAGGCGCGTCAAGTGCTGCAAGTCCAGCATCATCTGCAGCGGCTAAGCCTGCTGAGAAAACAAAGTTCTCCATTTCCTTGCGTACACTGGCGTTCGGTCACGTCGAAAAATCACCGAACATCAACGAAGATAAATGGGTAAAAAAGCTTGAAGAGCTAACAAACACCGATATGAACATTGTGTTGGTACCGCATAAGGAATACGAGCAGAAGATGATCCAAATGTTCGCGACCAACGACATCCCGGATGTCGTACAAGGCAGCGGCGGCGTCAACGGCAAAGAGATGGCCGGCTCTGTGAAAGCGGGCGTATTCATGCCGCTGGACGATCTGTTGAAACAATATGGACCGAATTTGTTGAAAAAGATTCCGAAGGATGCTTGGGATAATGTGTCCTACCAAGGCAAGATTTACGCGATTCCGGAGTTCCTCTCCAACCCTTCGCGCCGTGCGATTTTTATACGTAAAGATTTGCTGGATAAAGCAGGCTTGGGCGTACCAAAAACGGTCGATGAGTTTCTGGCTGTACTCCGCAAGTTCAAGGAAATGGGTGTTGAGAACCCGTACATGGGCCGCGAGAACTTCAAGTATGCGGATTCCTTCTTTGGCGCCTATGACGTGTATCCATACCTCTCCATGTTCGAACAGCAAGGCAACCAAATCGTGCCTAAGTTCTTCGATACGGAGAATATGACGAAAGCGCTGCAAACGTACAAAACGATGTTCGACGAAGGTTTGATTAACAAAGAGTTTGCAACGATCAATGCGACTGTATTCAAAAACACGATCCTCGCAGGCAAAGCGGGCATGTGGTCGATGAATGCCAACGAATTGCTGCAATGGGAGTCTCAGTTGAAAGCAACCGTACCTAGCGGCGATATCGAAATTATCGGGTCCCCGATAGGACCGGACGGCAAAGGCGGACATTACTTGTACGGTCCTGTCACACGCGGATACTTCATTAACAAGAATGTGAAAAATGCCGCACAAATCATCAAGTTCTTCGACTGGATGATGTCCGATGAAGCAGAGAAGTTCTTCACTTTCGGCATTGAAGGCGATACGTACAAAACCGTTGACGGCAAAATCGACTATAAGAGCCCGACAGATCCGGCAGGCGTGGATGAAGAGCGCTACCGCCAATCCTTCTTGTGGCTCGTTCAAGACACAACTTATAATAAAGGTACATTGAGCTTGACCGAAGATGGCAAGAAGCTGATGAACGTGTACGACACCACGTTGAAGAACGAGGGTCGTGACGGCATTACCTTCGAGCCGCGCTTGGAATCGTTGATGAAAAATCCGGACATTTCGCCGCTTTCCGACCAGGCACCTCCAGTGATTTTGCAGCACATGGTGAAGATGGTTTATGGCAAGGAGCCCATCTCCGACTGGCCGAAAGTGCTGGAGGAGTGGAAATCCAAAGGCGGAAACGACGTGATTAAGGAAGCTACGGATAAGTTCAACAGTAAAGATCCGAGCGTAACGATTTCCATGCCGCGCAAATAAAAAGATAAGCCGGGGCGAAGAGCCCTCACCGTCTCCTCACGTGCTCTTGAGCCGTGGGGAGCAGGCTTTTCTCAGCCTAACGAAGGAAGGGGCATTTCCGCATGTACCGCATACTCATAGTCGACGACGAGCCGATGATTCGCAAAGGTTTGCAAAAACTCGTGGAACAATCGGAGCTTCCGATCGAAAGCTTGCGAACAGCCGAGAATGGCGCAGCGGCCCTGCAGCGAATTCAAGAGGAGCGGCCGGATTTTTTGTTCACGGATATTCGGATGCCGAAGATGGACGGCTTGGAACTATGCCGGCAAGTGGCTGAGCTGGATGCCGATATTCAAATTGTCGTCGTATCGGGATATAACGATTTTGAGTATGCACAAAAATGTTTATCCTACGGCGTAAAAGAGTATTTATTGAAACCGGTTAATATCAAAGGATTTCAAAGCATTTTGGAGAAGCTGGTTCGCCATAAAAGCAAAGTCAGCTCGGAAACGTTCGTGGCCGTCACCAAGCTGGAGCAGTGGGCTAACCGGATGGAGCAGGCTGTGTGGATGCTGCAGGAGACGGAGCTGGATCGTTTGCTAGGAGAGATTCGGCATGAGTTAAGCGATTACAAGCTGAAGCTGAACCGGGTATGCGATGTTTTAGAAGAGATCCATACGCTTCTTCAGCACCGGTTAAATATCCGCGACATCTACCTGCTGCAGGGTGAGCTGGCTCTGGCCAGCGCTGCGAGCGAGGAGATGGCCTGGGAGCAATTCGCATCCGCGGTGCGCCGCCGCCTGGAAGAACTGAAAGCCAAGCGCAAAGGCAGGGTCAAAGACCCGGTTGAGGAATCTAAGCAGTATATCGAGCAGCATTTGGCCGAAGAAGTATCTTTGGAAGAGGTTGCTGAGCATATCGGGCTCAACCCGTCGTATTTCAGTCAACTTTTCAAGCAATCAACCCAAGAAACGTTCGTTCAGTACCGCACGCGCCGCCGGATGGAGAAGGCGAAGAAGCTGCTGGAGCAGCCGCAGTGGCGTATCACTGACATTTCCGGTGAAGTGGGGTATGCGGATCATCCGCATTTTACGAAAACCTTTAAGAAATATGCGGGCTGCTTGCCTTCCGAATACCGGCAGCAAATGGGCATCCGTTCATGAGAAGAAAGACGTTATCCAAGCAAATCTATATGTATTTCCTGATTGTGATTGTGCTCTCGCTCGTCTCCATTGGGACATTCTCCTACGTACAGTCGTCTCAAGCACTCGACAGTCAGGTAAGGCAGTATATGGAACAAATGATTGATAGCGCTAACTATCAGACCGATCTGTACCTGCAGTCCTATGAGCTGCTGAGCAATGCCTTCTCTTCCAACTCTGACGTGCGGGCATTCATGGAGATCAAACCTGACGATGCGTACGAGTACTACAACTACTCGACCACCATCAAGAAATTTGCCGAGGCTTCCGTTCAATCGGTGGTCACCTTATATAAGCAGTTGAACATGATCTATGTCGTCGGTCAGCACGGCCGCTCGGTCATTTATGAGAACCAGAACTTTTTCAATTTTGAGCCTGTGTTGGATAAGAATACGTTTGATTATTTGATGAAAATGACGCCGGGCAACGGGCGTATTGCCTTGTTCAATATGAGCATCAGCAAGGTTGACCAGGGATCGGTCGTTACGATGGCACGTAAAGTAAGAGGTCCTTCTTACGGTGATGCCAATCGGGGCATCGTCGCGATCGAAATCAAGCTGGCAGAGCTGGCGAAAGCGTGGGATCGCGTCAGTTTGGGCAAAGAAGGCTTCTTCTTTATCGTCGATGATACCGGCAAATATATATATCCGTCTTCGATGAGCAACCGGCAGGCCGGGGATGAGCTTTCGGCGCTTGTTCTGGGAAGCGGCAATCACACGTTTATTCACAAATTCGAAAATGAGGAACGTATGTTTGTCTCGCGGAAGTCGAGCTATTCCGACTGGAACCTTGTCGCTTCCATGCCGGTGGAGGAGCTGCGCCGCCCGGCCAACACGATCCGCACCACAACGTTAATTGTAGGTATTGTCACATTGGCGATTGCTTTGTACCTTGCGTTCCGCTTCGGCCGGTCGATTGTCGCACCGATTCGCGGGCTCAAAGACAGCATGCGGGAGACGGAGAAGGGGAATTGGCAGTATATCGATGATGAGAACAACCGGACCGACGAGATCGGAGGGTTGATTCACAGTTATAACCTCATGGTGACGCGTCTGTCCGATATGATCGAGAGAGTCTATCAGGTGGAGCTGGAGCAGCAAAAAAATGCGTTGGAGCTTGGCCAGTCCGAGCTGGAGCGCCAGCGAGCTGAGTTCCAGACCCTGCAGCTGCAAATTAACCCGCATTTTCTATATAACACACTAGAGACGATCAACTGCTACGCGATCGTGCAGGACTCGCGCGAAATTAATGAAATCGTCGAGGCCATGGCGTTCATGCTGCGCTATTCGGTGCAAACAAACCTCGAAGAGATCACGGTGGCCAACGAATTGAACCATGTACGGAACTACATGATCATTTTGCAGCATCGGACCGGAAGCGATTTTGAGATTGATGTTGCAGTGCCGCCGAGCCTGCTGCTTGAAAATATGGTCCGGCTGACCTTGCAGCCGTTAATCGAGAATATTTTCCAACATGCCTTCCCGGATGGCGTTGAACCGCATCACTACATCCGCATCGATGCTCGCAAAGAAAACGGGTTGTTCCAAGTTTTTATTGAGGACAACGGTGTAGGGATGAAGCCGGCGAAGCTGGAGGAGCTGCGCATGAAGCTGGAGCAAAACCGGCTGGCCGAGAAGGATGAGATGAAGGGGGCAAGGCGTGGCGGCATCGGCCTCATGAATGTCCACCGCCGCATCCAGATGGTCTTCGGTGAAGCTTACGGCTTGTCCATCGACAGCAAGCCTGGGCAGGGCACGCGTATGACGATGACGATGCCGCAGACGGTTAAGCCGAAGCTGCGGGGCAGAGAACAGCAAGGCACTTGACGGGGGATTTTACTAAGGCTGATTTTCCCGTTTATAACGGGTTCTTAAATATCAATTCATGCTGTATCCATTCAAATTTGGGGAGGAATTACCATGAACATCGATTTAACAGGCAAAATCGCACTTGTAACAGGATCCAATGCAGGCATTGGACGCGCAATCGCACTAGCGCTGGCAAGCAATGGAGCCAAGGTTGGCGTGAACTGCTTAAATAATGTGGCGCAAGGCCAGGAAGTCGTAGCTGCCATTCAAGCGGCAGGCGGTGAAGCCGTGCTGGTTCAAGCCGACGTTACGAATGTGGAACAAATCGATCGATTGGTAAACGAAGTCGAAGCGGCGCTTGGCGGCACCATCGATATTCTTGTCAACAACGCGGGACACCTCGTGCAGCGTGTGCCTAATGCGGACATGACGGAAGACATGTACGAGCGCATTATGAATGTCAATCTGAAGAGCACGGTGTTCATGTGTAAAAGAGTGCTGAACGGCATGAAAGCCAAGGGCTCCGGCCGAATCGTGAATATGACATCTGTAGCCGCGCACAATGGCGGCGGTCCGGGTTCGAGCATCTATGCTGCGAGCAAAGCGGCGGTGCTTACATACTCCAAAGGCCTGGCCAAAGAAGTGGCTGCGAGCGGTATTACGGTGAACAACGTATCGCCGGGCTTCATCGGCAACACGATGTTCCACGCGACTTTCACCAGCGATGCGGCAAGAACAGCAACAATTAGCGGCATTCCTTTGCAGCGTGAGGGTACGCCGGATGATGTAGCTGGCGCTGTGCTTTACTTGGTATCTGATTTGGCCGCTTATCTCACAGGGGAGACGATTGAGATTAACGGCGGGATGATGATGCGATGAGTACGATGCCGGCGATCGGGGAAAAACGGGCGCGGTTCGCTTGGGCGAATGACGCTGTAGAGCATTTGAAACAGGAGATCGACAAGCTGCGGGATGCAGGCAGCTTGTCGATTCCGCAACAGCCTGGTGGTTGGTGGCACCAGTACGTATGTCCGCACCACCACACCGAACTGATGTTCGATCATCTGGAGGTCGACGCCTCTGAGTTTCACTGTCCGCACGGCTGCCGAATTGAAGGTGAGGCTTACCACGGAGCGTGGTTGGTGTTTAAACATCAATCCCTGGCTCGCATAGCTCTGCAGAATGCTGCCGTCTATGCAGCCGTTAAAGACGAGACTTATGCCCAGCTGGGCAAACGATTAATTGTAGAATACGCAGCGCAATTTCCCCAGTACCCTGTGCATCCGGAGGCACAAAGCTGGATGCTGAAGGGAAGAGCGTTCCATCAAGCCTTGACGGAAGCGATTTGGTCGACGACATTGATTCGTGCGTATTTGTTATTGCGGGATGCTGGCGTTACGTTCAATAGCGAGGAGCAAAAAGCGGTTGACGTCTTCTTGAAGCTGCTTGCCGGCAGCATGGAGGAGTACAGACATATCCTCATTCATGAACGGAAAAATGCAGAAAACAATTACACGGCTTGGCTCAATGCAAGCCTATCTTGTGTCTATGCCGCACGGGGAGAACGGGCGGCGCTGGAGACGCTGATTGAAGGCGAAGGCGGCTTCAAGCATCATCTATCGATCGGTGTAAAGCCCGATCAGATGGAGTTCGAAGGAAGCACATATTACCACGTCTTCGTGCTTCGCGCGTATTTGATCGCTGCCGAGATGGCTCAGCGCTTCGGCATCGACCTCTATGCCTGCGAAGGCACCGCAGGCCAATCCATCCGCGGCATGCTCACTGCGCTGGCCGAACTCGCCGACGAGCGCGGTGCGCTGCCAGCGCTCCATGACGGGCCGCTGGCGCGCGAGCCGTACGCCCGCGAGATCGCTGAGATCGCCGAGCAAGGGCTGGCGATCTACGGCATTGCCGGCCTCGCGCCGGTGGCGCGCGAGGCGTATCGCCAGCTGGGCGGCGCGCACCAGCTGGAAGCACTGCTGTACGGCGCCGGTGGCACAGCCGCCGATCCAACGCCAGCCGCGCTGATGCCGCGCGGCGCCCGCTTATTCGCCGACACCGGCTTCGTCGTCGGCCGCGTGCCGGGGAACCCGCTCTCGTTCCTCGCTGATTTCGGCGAGCACGGCGGTTCCCACGGCCACTATGACAAGCTGCATCTGACGCTGATGCATCCGGAGCTGACGCTTACGCCCGACCAGGGCATGGTGCCGTATGGCTCCACCCTGCGCAAGACTTGGTTCGCCGAAACGGCCAGCCACAACACCGTCTCGCTCAGCGGCCGTTCGCAAGCGCCGCACGCAGGGCGTTGTGTCCACTACGAGGAGACAGACTCGCAAGTGTACGTTTGGCTGCAGTCGACGGAAGCTTATGAAGGCTGCACGTTCGATCGTCACCTGTTGCTGAATGGAGAGTGGCTGCTGGACTGGTTCCATGTCGAGCTCGAAGAAGGACGGGAAGCGTGCATCGAATGGTGGATGCATCCGGCGGTTGAACCTCGGGCAGAGCTGCGGACTGAGCTTGGGCCTATGCCTCCGTTGCTCATTCTGGAGCGGGAGCTGCCGGTTATCGGCTCCTTGCCCTCATCTGACGGATCGGCACATCTGTCTTATTCGTTAGGCAAGGATGAAGTGTTCCACACGGCGCTGGTTCTACCTGGCGACGAACTGCTCGCTGTGCAGACGCCCGGCGATTCCATCGATCCAAGCGAGCCGCTTACGGCGCTGCTGCATCGGCGCAGCGGAAGGAAAGCGGATTTCATCCATATCTATCGTGCAGGAGGTCCGGCACATCTGAATTGGCTTGGCGGGAATGAAATCGGCATCTCAGTGCCAGGCCTGCCTGCAGGCAGTGCGCGTATTCAACTTTCACAAGAGCAAGGACTGCTTTTTATATAAAGGTAAGGGTGGGGGAGGAGAATGGATATGACCGCGTTATTACCGCTATATGAGCCGCAAAGCGGCGTATTGACTGTGCAATACGAACCGCATGAGCAAAGTGTACTATTGGAAAATCCGCCGCGTTTTACTTGGATTCCCGCACAGCTGGAGAATGATAGCTACGTGCTGCAAATCTCAAGCTCCGGGGCGTTTGACGAAGCAGTGACACGAACGATTGGGCCGATTCCCTATAACTTGTATACGCCTGATGAGGCGCTGGCGCCGGGAACGTACTATTGGCGTTACGCGCTGCTCACCGAAGAAGGCGGGCAAACGGCATGGAGCACCGTGCGCCGCTTTGAAGTGGCGGAAGGCTTGCCGGAGACTCCGCTGCCGAGCCGGGCTCATCGTTATGCAAGCGCGACTTCGGCGCATCCGCGGCTTTGGCTGCAGGAGAGCGAGTTAGACGCGTTCCGTCGTGAGCTGGCATGTGACCCCGCATACTGCGGCTGGGACGTCTTCTACGCGAAGTCTGTGCAGCCTTGGATCGATCGCGAGCTGATCCCTGAGCCGCAGCCATACCCGAACCATAAGCGTGTGGCGAGTCTGTGGCGCCAAATGTATATGGATACGCAAGAGGCGCTCTATGCGGTTCGCCATCTGGCTGTCGCCGGCGTGCTTCTTGAAGACCAAGCGCTGCTGGAGCGGGCGCGGACATGGCTGCTGCATGTGTGTTGCTGGGATGTCGAAGGCCCGACCAGCCGTGACTACAACGACGAAGCCTCCTTCCGGACAGCCGGCGCCATTGCTTGGGGCTACGATTGGTTATACAGCTTGCTGACTGAAGAGGAGCGCGCTGAAGTGCGCCGCGTGCTGCTGGCACGCACCCGCCAGGTCGCCCAGCATGTTATCGAACATTCGAAGATTCATCATGTGCCGTTCGACAGTCACGCGGTCCGCTCCTTATCCAGCGTCCTGGTGCCTTGCTGCATGGCGATGCTCGGCGAAGAGCCCGAAGCCCGCGAGTGGCTCGATTACACGCTGGAATACTATTCGGCCCTCTACTCCCCTTGGGGCGGCGCGGACGGCGGCTGGGCGGAAGGCCCGATGTACTGGACGACCGGCATGGCCTTTGTGACCGAAGCAATGAATCTGCTGCTCAAATACACCGGAATCAACTTTTATCAGCGCCCGTTTTTCGCTAAGACCGGGGATTTCCCGTTGTATGCGTTCAGCCCGGATACGCTGCGCGCCAGCTTCGGCGATCAATCTACGCTGGGCGATCCGGTTAGCTTGAAAACCGGCTTTAACATTCGCCAATTCGCCGGCGTCACGGGGAACGGCCTGTATCAATGGTACTTTGAACGGGTCCGCGAAACGGATACAGATTCGGAAATGAAATTTTACAACTATGGTTGGTGGGATTTCCGCTTTGATGAGATGGTGTACCGCCACGATTATCCGCAGGTGGAAGCGATCGTGCCTTCGAATGACCGCATTGAACCGGTCAAATGGTTTCGCGACATCGGCTGGGTTGCGTTCCACTCCAATATGGCGGATCCTGAGCGCCACATTATGCTGCTGACCAAGAGCAGCAAATACGGCTCCATCAGCCACAGCCACGGCGACCAGAACGGCTTCCTGCTGCACGCCTACGGAGAGCCGCTGGCCATCGAGAGCGGGTATTATGTCGCTTTTGGCAGCACGATGCATATGAACTGGCGCAGACAGACCCGCTCGACGAACAACATCCTCATCGACGGGCTGGGCCAATACGCAGAGAAGAACAAAGTGCTGAATATGGCGGCATCCGGCTTCATAGAAGCTGCCGAGCAGCGCAAAGGCTACGGTTATTCCCGCGCCAATGCAACCGCCGCGTATAAGGAATACGTGCCTTATTTGGAGCGCTATGTGCGTGAGCTGTATTTTTTCGGCACCTACGTGGTCGTTGTCGATCACGTAGATCTGTCGCAAGCGGGTACGATCGATTGGCTGTTCCAGACGCTGTATGAGATGAAGCTGAACGGCCAGACGTTCAAGGTTCAAGGGCGCAAGGCCGATATGGACGGCCGGTTTGTCTATTGCTCTTCCGGCGAGCTGGCGCTCACGCAGCACCAGAGCTTCGCGGACATTGACCAGTCCGAGATCGAGGGCTTGCCGCCGCACTGGCACTTGAAGGCGACGACCAAGCCGGCGCGCAGTCACCGGATCGCGACGCTGCTCGTCCCGGTTAAGCATGGCGAGCCGAGATATGTGTCGTATTTTATGGATGACCAGGGCTTTGACACACATATTTACTTCACCGAGAACGGTATTACCCACCGCGTAGAAGTGCCTAAGGCCTATTAGAGACGAGGCCGCCCGAAGCCATGCAAGAGGCTTTGGGGGCCTTTTTGTGCTTCCTGAGGGTGGTCATGAAGGACTATAATCATAGGTTGAGGCTCAAATTATAGAGAGCGTAAGGCGGAGATCCGGAGCTAAGCGGCACCTGTATGGTTGTAAATTTAAGAATACAATCTATAAAAAGCAAACCTTTTCCCTTAAGTTCGCACATTGTAAGTGCTCCCATTTTCGAGCGATAATAAACACATCACATAAACGAGGGGGATTCATTCATGGCAGTTAAGTCTAATGCTTTGAAAATGGCGATGGCAGGTACGCTGGCAATCAGTTTGACAGCTTGCGGCAGCGCAGGAAGCAACACAGCAGACAGCGGTAACAAGTCCCAAGCAACTGCAGCAGCAACAGCCGCAGCAACAACAGACGTGAAGAAGGCAGAGAACATCACCATCACGTTCCAAAACATATATCCGGATCCAACAGACCCGAAAAACGGAATGATGAAGAAAATCGTCAACGACTACCAAACTAAAAATCCAAACATCAAAATTGAGTTGGATTCCCTGAATACGGATCAGCAAAAATTAAAGCTGAAAACACAAGCAGCTTCCAAAGAAGTACCGGATATCACTATCGTGAATCCATCCGCACAAATGAAGCCATTCGTTGATGCCGGCCTGTTCGCTCCGCTGAACGACATGGTGCAACAAAACGGTCTGAAGGATACATTCCAAAGCGGAATCCTGGACTGGTATACATTCAACAACAACATTTACGCGCTGCCTGACGGCAACAACATCGCAGTTGTTTACTACAACAAAGATTTATTCAGTCAAGCTGGCGTGGAAGTGCCAAAAACGTTTGAAGATATGGTTGCAGCTGTGAAAACGCTGAAATCCAAAGGCATTCAACCAATGGCAATCGGTGAAAAAGATACATGGACAGGTTCCTTCTTATTCATGAACGTCCTGCTGCGTACGAACAACGGCCCAGGCTTCCTGAACGATGTTGTCAGCGGTAAGAAAACGTTCGCAGATCCAGCTTTCACTGACGCTGTAAGCAGCTTCCAAGATCTGATTCAAGCAGGCGCATTCCAAGACGGCGCAACATCCTTCGATTACAACGCAGGCGAGAACTTGTTCAAAACCGGCAAAGCGGCTATGTACTTCATGGGCAGCTGGGCAACAGGCGGAATCGAAACTTCCTCTGTAAACGGTAAAGTAGGCGTATTCAAGTTTCCAACGGTCAAAGGCAAAGGTAACCCGGATGAGTTCATGCTGGCTCCAGGATCCGCATTTGCGATCTCTGCTAACAGCAAGCACTTGAAAGAAACCAAAGATTTCTTGAACTACTTCATGCTGAACTTCCCGAAAGAAGCATTCGCGGTTAAAGGCGCTGTAGGTATCGCACAAAAAGTAGACGGCGACTTCAAAGCTGCCGGTTACTCCGACATGGCTATGCAAGTTCTGGATCTGTTCAAATCCGTTAAGGGCGGCGACTTGGCGTTCGATAACACGATGAACCCAGGTACAGCACAAGGCCACTTGACTAGCATCCAAAACTTGTTCGTACAGAAGAAAGATGCGGCGGAAGTTGCTAAAGAGCACCAAACTGCCTATGACACGAACAACAAGAAATAAGCTGAAATAACGGCCGAATCGGAATTTATCTTCTGCTCTCACAGCGGAGTGGAGGGTAAATTCCGATTGGCACATTCTGATAGAGGGGGCGAGAGGGCGTGAATGTATTAAGAGTCTCCAAATGGACGATAGCCGCTTTTGTGCTGCCGTGTTTGCTGCTCTACGTGGGTCTCGTGTTTATCCCGATTCTCGTTTCGCTCTACAGCGGTTTGCTGGATTGGAACGGAATTGGGGAATCTAAGTTCATCGGCTTGCAAAATTTTAAAACACTGCTGTTCGATGACCCGGTTTTTTGGCCATCTGTGAAGAGAACGTTAATGTTTGCCGTGTTTTCCATGGCGGAAATTCCGATTGCTTTATTCATAGCTATTTTGCTGAACCGTTTTATTAAACGACCTAACTTTCTCGTATCGACCTATTTCCTTCCTGTTATCTTATCCGTTGTTATTGTAGGCCAATTGTGGAAAACCATCTATAACCCAGCGGCTATGGGGGGCATGCTCAACCAAGTGCTCGATATGCTGAATTTGCACAGCTGGACGAAATCATGGCTTACAGATCCGAAGATTGCGATGTACGCCCTTTATTTTGTTGCCCTGTGGCAGTACCTGGGCTATCACACTTTGATCCAGTTCACAGGCATTCAGAACATCCCTTCCGATATCTATGAAGCGGCGCGTATTGACGGTGCAGAAGGGCTGAAAGCGGACTGGCATATTACCTTCCCTATGAATATTCCGATCTTTAAAATATCGATTGTCCTTGCTTTTATCGGCTCCTTGCAGGCCTTTGACATGATTATGGTCATGACAGCCGGCGGCCCCGCGCATGCGACGGACGTGATCTCCACACACATGTACAATATGTCGTTCCTATCCATGAAATACGGCTACGGCAGTGCGATTGCCGCGTTCCTGGTTGTGCTGTGCCTGATTGCCACAGTCATCATTAATTTGATCTTCAACCGACTAGAGAAGAAATTTACGTAAAGGGGGAGTGTGACGATGAGTTCTACGCTAGGTGTAGCCTCGGTGAGGCCTGCAACTGCAGCGAAAAGCCGCAAAAGGTTCTCCGTTGTCAAAGCGCTCGTGCTGATCCTGTTGTCCGTTCTGGTAGTCACGCAGGTGTACCCACTCCTCTGGCTGCTCATTTATTCCTTGAAAAATAACGAAGAGATTTTGTCAGGCAGGTTTTTCGCGCTGCCGGCTTCCCCTCAGTGGAAGAATTTTACAGATGCGATCCAAGCTGGACACTATTTCCAGTATTTAAAAAATAGCTTGTTCGTAACAACGGTGACGATGATAGGCGTTCTCTTGCTAAGCTCACTGGCGGCGTTCGCGATCAGTCGGTTCCGCTGGAAATACGGGTCGGCGGTCATGGTTATTTTCCTGATCGGGATGATGATTCCGATGCAGGCGACGCTGCTGCCGTTAATGATCATTTTCAAAAACTTGAGCATCCTGAATACGCATTTGTCGATCATTTTGCCGTACATCGCTTTTCAGACGCCTATTGCCGTCTTTATCTTAAGCGGCTTTATGAAATCGATTCCGAACGAGATTGAAGAATCAGCCGTCATGGATGGAGCGAGCATTATGCGGATCTTCCGGAGCATCATTCTTCCGATCTCCATTCCGCCGATGATGACAGTATGTATCCTTACATTTATTAACATCTGGAACGAATACATTATGGCGGCGACGTTCATCTCGTCGGAGCGGTTAAAAACACTTCCATTCGGCGTGAACAGCTTCGTCAGCCAGTATTCGGTCAACTATGGCGCTATCGGCGCATTCCTCGTCCTGGGGGCACTGCCGGTCATTCTGATCTATTTCTTGCTGGCGGATAAAATTACAAAAGGTATGGTAGCGGGAGCGGTGAAAGGTTAATTTCACCTCTCTCTCTTTTTTGTTCCTATGGTAAGATAGGAAAAAACACGTTCATGAAAGGGGATCGACGCACTTGAAGAGGAGCTTTCATTCTATTCATAACCGGCTTTTCTTGCTGTTCCTCTCCAGTATGCTGGTCCTTTTGCTGATTGTTAGCTTCCTGTATTACCAGAAGACGACGCAGATCATTCATAGCAAGATCAGTGATTTAGCGGAGAAAAATATTTCCCAAACCGTAGGCCTGTTTAATTTGCTGCTGCAAGGCTATGATAGTGTCACCAAAGCTTTGAACAGCAACTATGAGCTGCTCCGGCTGATTGAAGACCGCGATGCGAATAAAGATCCCGCGGTGAATGTTATCAACGAGCGGATGATTACCAATATTTTGGGAGCCATCTATTACTCCCGCGACGATATTGTCGGCATTCACGTCATCACGACCGGCGGCAAAAATTATAACTTTGAGCGGCGGTTTGCCGGGGTTATCGATGCGAATTATTCCTCGTCCGAATGGTACCAGAAGCTGCTCGATTCCTCGGGGGAGATGGTCTGGCTCGGCTTGTTCCCAACGTCAGTGATCAATCGGTTCAATGAGGAGCCCTTATTCGTATTCGGCCGCAAGCTCTACGATCTCACAGATCACCGCGAGCTGGGCGTCATGCTGATTGAAACGGATCCGCAGCCGATCCTAAATGCGCTCTCGAATGTTACCATTAGCCCAAACAGCCGCGTGTACATCGTAGACCGCCAGGACAACGTTATCGCTTCTACGGCACATGATCAAGCCAAACCGCCTGCTTTCAGCGGGCTGCCGCGACCGGAAGCGGATCAGATTATTGTAGACAATCGGACCGATCAGTTGGTCGTCGCAGCGAAGGCCAAGATGTCGGACTGGACGGTGCTTGGTTTAACGCCCAAAGGGGATATTAATGCCGAGATTGTGAAGGCCAGGGAGTACTTGTACATTGTCATCGTTGTCCTGATTATTTTGTCCACGGTATTGGCCAGCCTGATCTCCCGCAGCATGTCATCGCCGCTGAAGCTGTTGATCCGCGAGATGAAGCAAGTCGAGATGGGGAATTTCACCGGTTCCGTAACGGTCAAGTCGTTTGAGGAGATCAACTCGCTCGTATCCTCGTTCAACCGCATGGTGCATCGCATGGATGAGTTGATTGAGCGGATTACAATGGCCTCCATCAGTGAGAAAAATGCTGAGCTGCAAGCGCTGCAGTCGCAAGTTAACCCGCATTTTCTCTATAACACGCTGGATATGATTTACTGGATGCTGGATGAGCGGGAGAATGACCGCTTGGGCCGCGTAATTCTTGCTTTATCGCATATGTTTAGGTATAGCAGCGACTGGGAAGAAGCGTCCAAGACGACACTGCGGCAGGAGCTTGACCAAATGCGTCATTATATGACGATTATCGAGAGCCGCTTGGTCGGCAGGGTGCAAGCGGAAATCACGGTCAGCCCGGAGTGGCTGGACGCCGTACTGCCCAAGATGACCATTCAGCCGATTATCGAGAATGCTGTCAAATACGGGCTGGAGCCGCTCGACCGCCCCGGATTGCTGCGGCTGTATACGGTAGCAGATGATCAGGAGTTGCATGTGGTTATCGAAGATAACGGCGTTGGCATGAGTCTGGAAGCGGCTGAAGCGATGCGTCAATCGCTCAACGCCCGTGAATCGGAAGAAATATGGAAGAAGAAGGGGCGCCGCGGGATCGGGCTGACGAATGTTCATCGTCGTCTGGTGCTAATGTACGGGGACGGTTACGGATTAAACATTGAGAGTAAACAAAATATAGGAACGACGGTTACCATCACGCTGCCGCTCCCGCGAAAAGGAGGCTAGTTCATGGAGATTCTTATCGTAGACGATGAAACCGTGATCCGGGAGGGGATTCGGCGAACGCTGCTGAATCGGTTTCCCCAGCATCAAGTGCATCTGGCGGCGAATGCCGAGCAAGCGCTGACGCAGCTGCGCGACCACCATATTCATATTGTCTTGACAGATATCCTCATGCCAAGTATGACAGGGCTTGAGCTGATGCATATATCCCGCAACCGCCATCCCCAGGTGAAATGGGTGGTTATCTCCGCTTATTCGGAATTTTCCTATGCGCAAGAAGCGGTGCGGTTGGGGGCGAAGGACTATCTGTTGAAGCCGATCGGCAAAGACATGCTGACAGAGATGATTGAGAAGCTTGGCGAGGAAGTTGCCCGCGAGACGGAGCAGACGGAAGAGACTCAACTGTTGAAGCTGAACCGCAAATATTTGCAGGAGGCGGTCTTCCAGCGCTGGGCGCTAGGGCTTGATACGGGACGCTTTGACATGCAGTCTTTTATCGAGCAGTATCCTCAATTTTATTTGATTATGGTCAAAATGGAGAGCGATAAAGCTGTTCGTATTGAGAACTTTATTATCGAAAATGTGCTCCTTGAGTTAATTGAGCAATGCGGCCGTGGTTTTGTCACCGTGTACGACAGCAAAAGCTTGCTCGGTCTAGTCACGCTGGCAGAAGGTGGTTCCGGCTTGCCGGCCCTCGTGGATGAGCTGCGCAGCCATCTGATCAAGTACCTCAAGGTGCCCTTTCAGATTATGCACACCGAGTTGATCGAGCACTTTAACAACGTGCCGTCGGAAGTGCAGCGGATGCGTCAGGCGTCGTCTACGCAAGTTTACGAGCATTACGCCAACGGCAGCGACCGTACTGTCGAAGTTGCGCAGCAGTACATTCGCACACATTACCATGCGGACCTGTCTTTGGAGAAAGTAGCCGCGATCGTCTATCTGAATCCGGTCTATTTCAGCCAGCTGTTCAAGCAGAAGACCGGCTTCGGTTTTAAGGAGTATGTCATCCACCTGCGGCTGGAGCAAGCCAAACAACTGCTCATGAACCCGAAGCTGAAGCTTGCGGAAATCGCGGAACGGATCGGCTACCAGGACATGCGCCATTTCACGCAAGTGTTCCGGAAGAAGTACGGCACAACACCGTCGGAGTACAGGCAAGAGAACTTGACGGGAAAGACGGATAAAGTTCAATAAATGAGATATGGAGTGAGCCCATGGACATAGGTGTCCGGGGCTTTTTTTGCGTATTTTGTCAAGGATTTGGTTCTCATCCAATTCTCAGCAAATTTTAAGAAACGCTTTCAAACCCTTGCAGGGCTTGGATTTATGGATTTGTTGGGAAATATTAGGTTGTCATGATTGTGCTATGGTAATAACAGGCGTACTGCCTAACAACACGATCCATAAGGAGGAACTAATCATGCATGTTATGAAGAAGAGCCGCCTTGGCAAATCGTTAGTGGGGATAAGCCTGAGTTTGTCCTTATTGACATCCGGGAGCTTGCTGCTGTATGCGCCATCTGCACAAGCCAGCACGATAACCGCCGATGCGACTGCAACTTATAGCGCCACAAGCATAAGCACGAGCAAAGCTGACAAAATCATCAGCACCGCTAAATCCTATATAGGCAAGGTGAAATATGCCTATGGTGTCAGAGATGTGAGCCGGCTGAGGCTGGACTGCTCTGCTTTTACACAGCTTGTTTTTCAGAAAAACGGTATTTCCATTCCATGGGGTTCCAAAGCGCAAGCGAAAGTGGGCAATTACGTCAGCAAGTCGAACCTGAGAAAAGGGGACCTGGTTATGTTTAGCGTGGGCACTCCTGGACGTATTGACCACGTAGGGATTTATGTAGGGAATGGCAAGTTTATTAGCAATACAACCAGTTCCGGTGTTGTCATCAATGAAATGAATTCCGGTTACTGGAAAAATCGGTATATTACGGCGCGTCGTTTATAGGACGAGCTAGTGAGGCCCTTCGCTTCGGTGAGGGGTCTCTTTCGTTATGGTGGTTGGTTGGTTGTCCATCCACACTTGGCAAGCTATGATAGAGATGATACTAATCGTCGGAAGGGAGTGCCGTCCGTGGAATTCAGACATATATTGAAAGAGCTTCGGCAGCAGCAAGATCTCACGCTTCGTAAGCTGGGGGAGAAGGCGGGAGTGAGCTACTCCATCTTGAATGGCATTGAGAACGGAAGAATCCAGCCGACGGCTGATGTTGTTTTGGCGATCGCTGCGGCGCTGCGGGTGGATGACAAAGGGGCGCTGCTCCAGTTGGCGGGGCATACGCCTTCCGAGTAAGCAAGGGTTCCTCTTACGACAAACGTTTCTCATGGGGCAGGGTCGCTGCGGGAGTGTTGAATGGGCGCATGCGTATAAGGTGCCGCAGACCGCTTTTGCCCAATTGGAGAGTGGCTGACTTGTAGTGAGCGCGCTGCAGTTCGATTTTACCCAATTAGAGCGGGGTGAAAGGTAGTGGCGAGGAGAAAATGTGTCTGTAAGTGGGTAATTTCGGACTAGAGACGCCTAAGCTGCCGAGATGACCGCTGTAAGTGGGCATAATCCAACTAGAGCAACTTGTGGCTCGAGTTGAGGCGACAAATGCCCCGCCACAAAAAAATGAAGGTGTCCCACAGCCAATATTTTGGCTTGTGGTACACCCTCTTTCGTTATGATGAGCTCCGATTACCAAGCAAAAGTCATAGTGATGATAACAAGAAGAATAAAGAGGACGAGAACAGCTGCAGTATTGTTAACTCCTACTACTCCTGACATGGTCTTCACCCCTTCCATAGAGTATCTCCTTAGTGCCCATTATCAGGTCAAAAGGGGGAAATAGCGCGAAGTACAATGACTAGCAGGATAAAAAGCACCAGAACAATTGCTGTATTTGTATACTGGAGCCCTGACATTTTCCTTCGCTCCTTTCACAGAAAGTAATACATTATATGGGGAGCATCGCGATTTGGCATGGACGTTAGCCCGCTTTGCGTAGACTTAACTCACTCTTTTGGTGCTCGCGATGAGCTCCGGTAGCACTCGCGTGTCCCGGCTGGGCGTGACGCTGATACAACCAGCCGCTGCTGCATAAGCCAGCGGTTACGCATCTCTAAGCGCCGTATTAGGCCAGCTAAGGGCGACTCCACCTGCAGCCCATACCAACTGGCATGCCTGTGTTTGCTGCCGCTCAGCCACGATCCAGAGCCTGTGTATCCTCCGCCGCCCTCAATAGCTGTGTTTTCTTGGACTACAGCCCCAGCGCTGCGCGTAAAGCGGCAAAAAAGCTTAGTCCCCATATCGCCATGGAGGACTAAGCTTTTATTTCAACGCAAGTTTGCGCGTTTTAACAGCCGCTGGATGGAGCGGTTCGCTTCCGGCAGCACAATATCTTTATCGACCGTGCGCATAATCCGGTTCTCCATCACAATTTTCCCGTTGATAATTGTGGTTTCGACGTCCGCCCGCGTCGCGGAGTAGACGATACGTGAAATCGGATCAACATCGAAAGACGGGTAGACGTGGAAGTTGTTCAGATCGAGGATGGCCAGGTCGGCTTTTTTGCCGACTTCCAGACTGCCGATCTCTTTCTCCATGCCCACGGCTTTGGCGCCGCCGATTGTCGCCATGCGGAACACCGTTCCCGCGTCCATGGCTGTTGGGCCATGAACGGGCTTTTGCATCAGCGCAGCCAAACGCATCTCATTGAACATATCGAGATTGTTGTTGCACGGCGCACCGTCTGCGCCCAAGCTAACCGAGATGTCCATCTTGATCATCTCCGGCGTCTCGGCAATGCCCGATGCCAGCTTCATATTGGAGCCCGGGCAATGGCTCACGTGGACGCCGCGGTCGTGGATGATGCGCTTCTCCTCCTCATCCAGCCAGATGCAATGCGCGAGAATGAGGCGATCATTCGCAAGGCCGAGATGGTCGAGGTAAACAATGTTGCGCATGCCTGTTTCCGCTTGTACGATCTCAATTTCCCCGCGGTTCTCGGAAGCGTGCGTATGCACCTTCACATTGTACGTTGCCGACAGGGCTTGAACTTCGCGCAGCAGCTCCTCGGTACAAGAGACGACAAAGCGTGGAGAGAACGCATACTGAATGCGGCCGCCATCATGCCCGTTCCATTTCTCCAGCAAATCGACGCTCATCTGCAGCGACTCCGACGTTTTTTCTTGCAGTTCAAAAGGGACCTCATTCCCTTTATCCATCATCACCTTGCCGGATAAGGCGCGAATGCCGCTTTCCGCGATCGCCTGGAAGGCGAAGTCCGTATGATGCACCGTCTCCATATCGACAATCGTCGTCGTTCCGCTTTGAATCAATTCGCCGATGCCGAGCATGGCTGAATAGTAGATGGACTCTTCGTCATGCGAAGCCTCCAGCGGCCAGATCCGTGTTCTCAGCCAGTCCATCAGCTCTAGATCGTCACCTTTTCCGCGGAACAAGGTCTGACACAAATGAATGTGGGTTTGGACGAAGCCCGGGATGATCGTCCGGTTGCGGGCATCAATCACTTTATCCACTTGTGGGGGATTCAAATCGGGGCCAATCGCGGCAATCCGGTCGTTTTCAATGTAAATGTCACCCGTGAGGATATCACCGTTTCCGTTCATCGTGATGATTTCAGCATGTCGGATCAACAAGTTCGCCATCGCGTGAAACCTCCTTTACTTCTTCCTTATTTGGTATATGGTTCTCCAGGCATAAAAAAACTAGCTATAAAAAATATGCCTGAAATGCACATTTTTCGTAGCTAGAAATTTACGGTTTCTAAGTAGAGACCCTTAATCCGATCATTAAGGTTATACGAAAAGGGGTATTCAATTCATCCATAGCGTAAACGGAAACTATGCGATTGTCAATTGAGTGGAAGTGATTTTTGTTGTATAACTTTGGAAAATTGTGCACGGCGCTGGACTAGTTTCTGACTGGCCGGCAAGACGCGATATGCGGCTTCCAGGCGCAGCTGGAAGTGCTGCTTCAAGCGTCCATGCAAGCAGCATTTGCCGTACTCGACGGGGCTGGCCATTTACTGCCAATGGAGAAGCTGCAGGCGTTTCAGATATTTGTAGCAGATTGGATGGAACGGTAAAAAAGGGTGCATTCCGTATTTTTTTAAAAAAACCTAATTTTCCCTAAGGGATTAGTTTGCGTTTTCAAAACCGATATGTTAAGATCAAATCAATCGACAAAGTACCTGAATTCACATATTGTACAGGGTTAACATTTGTGTGATGGAACCTTGTGCAATGTGTGAATTTTTTTTCTTTCCAAAGAAATAAATCAACATGTTAATAATTATTTGGAGGTATTTTCCATGCAAACAGGTACAGTTAAATGGTTTAACGCAGAAAAAGGTTTCGGTTTCATCGAAGTTGAAGGCGGTAACGATGTATTCGTACACTTCAGCGCAATCCAAGGCGACGGCTTCAAAACTTTGGACGAAGGCCAACGCGTTGAGTTCAACGTTGTTCAAGGCAACCGCGGACCACAAGCTGAGAACGTTGTAAAACTGTAATTAGCTTAAGAAAAGGCTATCTCGTAGGTCATCCGACCTTTTGAGATAGCCTTTTTTATTTCTCGCATAGCGACTCATTAAATTTATTCAAAAGCCTGCTGAAGTTCGCACAATCCTCGTCAGACCACTCCTGTAGCAGTTCTTTCAGCATGTTAGAACGCGCTTGTTTGAACTCGAGTAACTCGGCCATTCCAAAATCAGTGAGTTTGAAAGAGTAGGCTCTGCCGTCCTGCGGGTCTGGCACCTTAAATACATAGCCCTTCTGCTCCAAAGCTCCGGCCTGGCGGCTGACGGTAGAAATATCCAGTTGCAGGGTTTCCGCTAAAGCTTTGACGCCGACGGAGCCCTGATCACGAATATGATGCAGTAACAAATAGGCGGATCTCTCGATATTGCCTATTTTTTTATGTGAAGAAACCGACATGATGCGGCGGATGAGTATGGCCAATTCTAACTGAATGCTTTCAAAAGCCTGTTGATCCATATTTGATCACCTCTCTCGCTATAAATGTTAACATAATGCAGGTAGATTTTAAATCAGATTCCTGCAAATAAAATGGCATGGGAAAAGTCATTGACATGATCTCAATTAGTTGTATAATACAATATTATACTTTCATATTACAACTACTTTGGGAGGACAGAGAAAATAAGCATAGTTCTTTAACAAGAAACCCTCGTTACGAATTGCCCGCCTGAGTGCTGTGTCGTACATGTACGATGAATGCTGACGAAATCCGTTTCAGTATGAACTCAAGCGAAGGGTAATTTTATTTGCGTTGTAGCTGAAGTCACAAGGTCCTTGTCCTAGGTTTCAAGATTTTAAGGTTTACAGATCACTAGAAAAGAAGGTAGAGGAGAAGTTATGAAACGTAAAGTCATGCTGTATGTCATTTTGTTTGCGCTAGTCGTCGTTGGCGGCGGAATTGGCGGCTATTTTTGGTACGAAGGCCAAAACTACATCTCCACAGACGATGCTAGACTAGCAGGCGATATTTATAAGGTTATGCCGCGCATCACAGGTAAAGTTACCTCACTGGATGTGAATGAAGGCGATCACGTTCTTGCTGATCAGATAATCGGTCAACAAGATACCAATAACTTAGCGACGAGCAACCTGGATCAGGCTGCGCTCCGTTCCCCGATTGATGGCACGGTGATCAAAACCATGGTGAGAGCTGGGGAAGTTTCTTCGCCAGGCCAGACGGTAGCTATGGTCGTTGATACGCACAAATTGTATGTATCGGCCAATATTGAGGAGACCGAAATCAACCGGATCCAGCCTGGACAGAAGGTTGAATTCACCTTGGATGGATTTGCAGGCAAGACATTTACAGGCAAAGTGAAAGAAATCAGTAAAGCGACTGCATCGACGTTTTCTCTGCTGCCTTCAACGAACACAAGCGGTAACTTTACTAAAGTGACCCAACGGGTACCTATTAAGATTGCAATCGACGATAACCAGGGCGTGGAGTTGTCCCCGGGAATCAGTGCTGCCATTAAAGTTCATTTGAAGGACAAATAAAGAAAGAGGTTAGAACGCGATGAAAATGTTAAATAAATGGGCTGTTCCAACAGCTCTTATGCTTGCAGTTGTTATTATTGTGCCCGGTTGCGGCGGGAAAGTTACAGGGCAAACGAATGCCGCGGGAGCGGTAAGCGTGCAAACCATTAAGCTTGGGCAGCCGGTATCGGCTGGACTGAGCGGTAAAATCATTCCTGATCAAGACATAAAAGTTGTATCTAAAGTTTCGGGTAAAGTAGCGCAAATGAATGTGCAAGAAGGCAGCAAAGTGAAGAAAGGCGACGTGCTGGCGCAGATTGAGACTGGCGATTTCACCCAGCAAGTGAAACAAGCCGAGTCCGCGCTTCAAGCTTCGCAAGCGAAGCTGGTAGATACGCAGCAAGGCGCCCGCAAGCAAGAGATCGACGGGTTGCAAAGCGCAGTATCCGCGGCGCAAGGTGCGTATCAACAAGCAACAGCAACGGTAGATCAAGCGAAGGCCGCTTTCGATCTAGCCACAAGCACATATAACCGTCTGCGTAACGCCTATGACAGCAATTCCGGCGTAACGCAAGAGGATTTGGATAAAGGCACACTGGATTATGAAAAGGCCAAAGCAGCCTATGAGCAGGCACAAGGCGCGCAAAAAGCGGCCGAAGCTCAACTGCAAGGCGCAAACTCTAAGCTGCAGCTGGCTAAAATCGGCGCAACCGATAACACGCTCAAAGCGCTGCAAGCAGATGTTGATCGTCTGCAGGCGGGCTTGGATCTGGCCAATAGCAATTTAAGCAATGCGACGATTACCGCTCCAATCGACGGTGTTATTGCGAAGAAGAGCATTTCTGAAGGCGAATTGGCGCAACCAGGTGTTCAGCTGCTTTCGCTAGTGAACATGGATCAAGTTCAAGTTGAGCTTAGCGTAGAGGACAGCCAAATCTCGCAGGTGAAGGTTGGAACTCCGGTTAACGTCACTGTTCAAAACTTGCCGGGCCAAACGTTCAAAGGCGAAATTGCCTTCGTCAGCCCTGTTTCGAATACGAACAGCAACACCTTCCCTGTCAAAGTTAAAGTGGATAACAAAGACGGACAGTTGTTCGCGGGTATGGTAGCGGAAGTGAAGCTGAACGCCTCACAGGAGAATCGCCTCGAAGTTCCGAAGAGCGCGATTATCAAGAAGGATCAGAAGGAATATGTCTACGTGGACGATAACAACACAGCTCATCTCGTTGAAGTCCAAACAGAAGAGAAGAACCAGGATTGGGTTTATGTAAAAGCGAATGACAAAATCAAGGCAAGTCAACAAATTATCGTGAATCCATCGGATAAGCTTGCAGAAGGCACCACGGTAAAAGCCGAATAGGAGGCGCAGCCATGGCCGAAACATCGGCAGTACAACAACAATCAGAAGGCAACGGGAAGATGTGGCTATCGCTGATCGCCATCGTCATGGGAACGTTTGTGGCGGTGTTGAACAGCAGCTTGATGAACGTTGCCATGAATAAATTCGTAGCGGTATTCGGTTCAGATATCAATACCATGCAATGGGTTATTACGGGATATACGCTGGCATCGGCTATGGTCATTCCGATGACGGGCTATCTCGGTTCGCGGTTCGGCAGCAAGAACATCATGCTATTCTCTGTAGCAGGGTTTACCGTGTTCTCGGTCGTCTGCGGACTGGCTTGGAGCGCTAGCACGATGATTTTGTTTCGAATTTTGCAAGGCTTCGTCGGGGGCTTCATTATGCCGATCGGGATGTCGATAATATATTCGACGTTCCCGCGGGAGAAGATCGGTACAGCGATTGGACTGTGGGGCGTCGCCGCGATGTGTGCCCCTGCATTGGGACCGACATTTGGCGGTTATTTGATCCAAAATTACAGCTGGCGGTTGCTTTTCTTCATCAACGTGCCGATTGGGATTCTGGCGGTTGTTTTAGGTAAGGTTTTGTTGAAAGATACGCCTGGGAAAAAAGGATTGAAGTTCGATACGCCCGGAGCGATACTTTCCATGGTCTTCTTCGGCAGCTTGCTGCTTGCGTTAAGTAAAGGACAGTCGGAAGGCTGGGGCTCCTTATTTATCGTCTCCCTGTTGTATACGGCGTTCTTCAGTTTGCTGCTGCTCATCTGGGTAGAGCTGGGAACGAAACAGCCCGTGCTGGATTTGAAACTGTTTACCAACTATAAGTTCACAGTCAGTGTCATCGCGGGTTCGCTGGTAATGATGGGGATGATGGGCGGTACGTTCCTGACCCCGTTATATTTGCAAAATATTCAAGGGCTCACGGCCATGCAGACCGGGCTGTTAATGATGCCACAATCCGTGGCGATGGCCGTCATGATGCCGATCAGCGGGAAGCTGGCGGATCGCTTCGGGATTGTGCCGCTTTGCTTTGTCGGGCTCTCGATTCTCGGCGTGACTACGCTGGAGCTGCATCACTTGACAACCGATACGCCAAATCATTGGCTCAATGCGCTGTTAACGGTCCGCGGTCTTGGTATCGGCTTATGTATGATGCCGCTCACTACGGCCGGCATGCAAGCTGTTGAACCGGCTAAGGTCGGCAACGCTTCGCCGCTTTCCAACGTATGCCGTCAAGTAGCCGGATCTCTGGGCATTGCTATTTTCACAGCGATTATGAGCAACCGTCAAGTCCTGCACTACCAGCATATTTCGGACAGCGTGCCGGTTGACTCGGTAACGGGCAACAGCGTCATCTCGATGCTATCCGGCGCTATTTACTCGTGGTCGATCGATATGAGCACATCCACCGGAACGGCAGCCACATATTTGGCTGGTTTTATGCAGAAAGAAGCGTTAGTCCGTTCGATCGCCGACACGTTCTTTGTTTCCGCAGTACCTGCTTTTATCTGCATTCCATTCGTCTTTTTATTCATTAAAAGAAAGAAAGCTCCGGTCGAAGTTAAGACAGACTCACCAGGGCACACCGGTTAAAATTGGAGAGGGGTAATAATATGAAAAAGAGTTTGTCCGTGATCATGAGTACAGCAATGGCTGTGACCATGTTTTCATCCGTGGCTTTAGGTGCTGCCGCACCGAAGTCTTCCGCTGATTTCAGCGATCTGAGCAGTTTGGATGCAGCCACAAAGGCTAAATTTGATGCGATGATTTCCGCGGGTATTTTTGACGGGGTGAGCGATGGTGTATTCGGCTTGAATGATAAAATGAACCGCGCTCAATTTGCCAAAGTGGCTGCGTTGATTTTCGGCTTGAAGGTGGATACATCTCTGCGTACATCCAGCTTTAGCGACGTGAGCGCTGCGGACCCGGCTAACGGTTACGCACTGCCTTATATCGAAGCCTTGAAGGCGGCGAATCTGACTGAAGGTTACGGAGAAGGTACGTACAATCCAGCCGGCGAAGTGACCAAAGAACAGCTTGCGGCATTCTTGCTTCGCGGCTTGAATAAAGATGCGCAAGCCAAAGCGACTGCAGGCCTGAACGATAGCTCCGTGTCCGACTGGGCGCAAGGCTATGCGGCTCTGGCTGTTCAATTGAACCTGCTTGGCAAGCAAGCGGATGGAACGTTCGGGGGCGTGGCTCCGGCAACACGCGATCTGCTGGTGACTTCCTCTTATGAAGCGAAGAAGCAGTATGTGCCAGGCAGCCATCCGGTGGTATCGGTGCTTCCTGCGGACGATATGAAGGCTTACGCAATCACAAGCGAAACGCAAGGACAGATCAAAGGGATTTTGCAGGAAAAAACGTTGGACGGCTGGAGAGTCGGCGCGGTCGTCAAGCTGACGAACGGAAGCGGCAATACGATCCGCGTTCCGGACTACGAGCTGCGTGTCAAAGCGGCCGACGGCAACGTTTATACTTTGCAGCCGAGCGCTAACAACGCCAAATCGATCCTGCCGCAAAGTGACGTAACGCTGAGCTACATGGCGGACGTGAATTTGAAATCGGATTTGAATCTGACAGACCTGCTATGGATCGATGTTGATACGAAGGTGTATCCGAAGAAAGAAACGCTTCTTGCTGACGCACCGATTCAATCGAACATCTGGCGCGGTAAAGATGCTGTCATTACGGACCCATCGCTGCTGGGCGATTGGGGAGCGGTATTCTCTGCCCCAGGCGTAACATCCGGGTTGAAGTATTCGGCGACAACGTTGTCCAAGCAATTTACAGGCCAATCGCCGACTTATATCGTTCAAGTTAAAGTCCAGAATACAGGAAGCTACGCGGAGACCGTTCCTGATTTCACATTGGGCGGTAAATCGGACGGACAGCTGTTCGTCGGTAAACGTGTGGAGCAGAATGCGGTCAGCTTGAACCCAGGCGAGCAAAAAGATATTCATTTTGCCGTTACGACTGATCCTGGAACAACGCTTAATGCGTTCTACGTGCTGTCCAACGAGAGCTTCTTGAAGCAAGGACAAACGACTCCAGTATCATTTAATACAGGCCGCATCGGATTCCGCCTTCCAGCTAATGGTGGAACGGGAGTGAATGCGGGCGCCTCGACAGGCAGCTACACATTCGGCACGCCAATGACATTTGACCAGTCGAGCAACTTTATCAACCCAAGTTTGGCTGTCTCCCTGGAAGAGCTGCATGTGACAGATAACGAAGAGACAGGCAACAAAGTTGGCCTAGCGAAATTCAAACTGTTCAACAATGGTGACAAACCGATTCCGGTTCCTGTGTTCTCCGCAGAGCTGGCTGGTAAAGACGGATATACGTATTCCGGTAACCGCCAAACCGTTAACGCGCAAGATATCGCTCCAGGAACGGGCATCGTCATTAGCTACGGATACACGCTGCCATCCTCGGATACAAGCAATCAGTACACGCTGAACGTGCAGGGCGTCCTGCAGGGACAGGGGCAAGAGGGGACTTATAAGTCTACCATTGCCAGCTATAATGTCAGTGTTCAAAGCAATGATACGGATCACAACAATATCGCACTTTATCCGTTTAACCTGAATATCAAGAGCTGGGTACTCTCGCAAATGTCCAATCAAGGTGCTACCGGGTTCTCCTACACGTACAAATTAAGTTTGGACATGGACATTACCCGCGATGAAGCCGTAGCGCTCGACAACAGTTTCTCCAAGCTGAAATTCGAGCTGATTGATGGAACAGGCAAATCGATCGGATCGTCCGCGTTCCCATTCACAGGCGCGAATCGCTTGATGAGCGGCTCGCAGAAGCTGACATTCAGCAACTTAACGGATGATCAGATCCGCAGCAATCTTTCACTGAAAGTTTATGAGACTGTCAGCACGCCAACTGGCGACGTAGACAGATTTATTACAGATCTTAAATAAGAATGGAACGCAGAAGGTGTCCCGATAGCCAAGAGATTGGCTAGGGGCACCTTTTTGCTATGTGTTAAGAAGACGGGGAAATCGGAATAATAAGGAGAACCTTAAGCTGAGTGAGGGATCTGACGATGGTACCGTTTAAACAAAATAAGTGGTTGCACGCAATGATGATTGCTTATGCGGTCTTTTGGATATGGGCGGCGATTAGCCCTACGAACCGAACGCAATGGTTTTTTGAGAACATGCTGGTCGTTGCCTTCCTGCTGGCGCTTGTATTTACGTACCGGAAATACCGTTTCACCAATACCTCCTATGCGTGCATGTTTATTTTTCTTTGTTTTCATACCTATGCAGCTCACTATACCTATGACCAAACACCTTTTGACCTATGGCTAAAAGCGGCCTATCACACGCGTCGAAGCTATTTTGACCGGGTGGTCCATTTTCTGTTCGGACTGTTGTGGACTTACCCCATTCGCGAGCTCCTGCTGCGCTTTACCACGCTTCGCAAATTTTGGACATACGTGATTCCGGTCGCCTTTAATTTTGCTTTCAGCGCGCTTTTTGAGATTATGGAGATGGCTGTAGCCATGGTCGGAGGGCAGCCGGGTCAAGATTATCTTGGTCTGCAAGGGGATATCTATGATACGCAAAAAGATATGGGCCTCGGGCTTGCAGGTGCGATGGTCGCTGCTGCGATTCTCGCCGATGTGATTCGAGCTAGGGCACGGCAGGCATCACAAAGAAAATGAAAGGACAAGCAGGCGGCTTCCCTGTGATATGATAGAGATACAAGGATCCGGACCAAAGTCCTGAGGGGGAGTATCGTCGATGAAAACTCGTAAGACGCGCCGGGAGCGCCGCTTATCACCGTTGTTCTCCAAGAAATATTGGCTTGTTCTCACCAGTTTGTTCCTCGTCACCGCGGCGGTTGTTGTATGGATGGGCAAAGAGCGCCCGGCTTCAGCGCCAGCGTCGTTTCAGCAGAACGAGCAGCCCGCAGCTGCTGTCCAAGGCTTGCAGGAGGCCAAACCCCCTGCGCCCAGGCAAGCGCTTGAGTTCCATATGATCGACATGGAGCATGGATGGATTCAATATGCGGATCAGAAGGAAAAGACAGAGGACGGAGGCCAGCACTGGGAAGTGACGGATGCCGCTTATCCAAGCACGTTGATTGGGGATGCAACGACAACTGCCGGTTTCCTCGCTGCAGGCGAACAGCCGCTGCTGGTTCAAGTGTCATTTAACAGCAAATCTTATCTTGTTAAACAGTCCCAGTTTTTAACAAAACGAATAGGCTGGGTGCTCGTAGAAGGCGATGCGAATCTGAAAGTCCCCCTGTTGGTCACGCCCGATGGCGGACAAACATGGAGCGATCAACTTACCCCGGCAATTCAAACGGCGATGCAAGATGAAAAGGGCCGATTGCTGCAATGGAGCAAAGAATCGGCTTTATATACGACAGCGGCTGCCGCTAAGGCGGTTATGGACGCAGCATGGTCGCTGATCCCGAGTACATCAGCCCCTGGGGATGTGGTGCTCGTGCGGCATAATGAACCTGGCCAAGTCGAATGGTTGGGCAAGACGTATAAACTGCAGCCGTTCGGTGCGGGCTACTTTACCTATTTGCCGATTACGATGCAGGCCAAGCCCGGGAAATATACGATTGGGGATCAGACGCTAACCATTCAGGCCAAAAAGTTTGAGACGCAATACCTTCAAGTCACGGAGCAAATGGAAAGCATGAAACAGGATACAGCGCGAATTAATGCGGATCAGAAAAAAATCGATCTGGCGAGAAGTCATTCCGAGCCGGAGTTTCTTTTCAAAGAGGCGTTTGTCCAGCCGATTGAAGGCATTTTGACTACGCCATATGGCTACACCAGATATGTGAACGGAAAATACGACAGTTCGCACATGGCTGTCGATCTGGCTGCAAAAGAAGGTACGCCAATCAAAGCAACGAACGATGGAGTTGTCGCATTAGCCGAGCCTCTCTATTTGACTGGCAATTCCATTTATATCGATCACGGGATGGGACTTTTTTCGCAATATGCGCATTTGTCCAAATTGAATGTGAAAGCAGGTGACAGGGTCAAGAAGGGGGATAACATCGGCTTGGTAGGGACAACAGGCTTTTCGACTGGGCCGCATCTGCATTTTACATTTTGGGCGCATAATGTGCAGGTGAATCCGAACCTGTTTTTTAATACGACACCGTTTCACTGGTTAAAGGAGAAAGCTTGATAATGGATAACATTCATATTTCCGTGCGATCGCTTGTGGAGTATATCTATCGCAGCGGCAGTATCGAATCGGGCTTTCGGACGAGCGCGAGTTTGACGGAAGGGACTAAGGCGCATCAGAAGGTGCAGCAAACGTATAACGATCAGGATCAGCGTGAGGTTTATGTATCAGCGCAGGTTGAGCATCAAGGCCTCTTGTTTGTCATTGATGGCCGCTGCGACGGACTGCTTACTCTTGTCGAGGGACTGACGATCGATGAAATCAAATCGACTTCCTCCGACATTGCGCTGATCGAACGTGATTCTTATCCTGTCCATTGGGCGCAAGCGAGGTGCTACGCCTATATGATAGCCAAGGACCGCAATCTCGATAAGATGCGCATTCAGCTGACCTATATGCAGGTGGATACAGAGGAGACAAAGCGTTATGTCGAGGAGCTGTCATTCAGTGACTTGGAGCGTTTCGTCTATGAGGCGGTCGCCGGTTACTTCCCTTATGCGCAAGCTAGAAAGGAGCATGAAGAGCGCCGTAACCGAAGCATCCGAGAGCTGCCGTTTCCGTTTGCAGCGTATCGGCAAGGGCAGCGGAAGTTGGCAGGCGCGGTGTATAAAACGATTGAAGGCGGGCATAGCTTGTTTGCCAAAGCGCCTACAGGTATCGGAAAAACGATGTCGACGTTGTTTCCGTCTATTAAGGCCATCGGTGAAGGGCTCCTGCAGCGAATCTTTTATTTGACAGCCAAAACAATTACGAGAACAGCGGCGGAGGATGCGCTGGCGATTTTACAAGGCAACGGCCTTCATTTGCAAAGCGTAACGATTACAGCTAAGGATAAAGTTTGTTTTCAGGAGGAAGTCCGCTGCACCAAGGAGCACTGTGAATTTGCGGACGGCTATTACGACCGGATTAACGAAGCGGTGCTTGATCTCCTGCGCAGCGAAACAGCCATGACTCGTACGGTGATCGAATCGTATGCGCAGAAGCATCGCGTCTGTCCGTTTGAATTTTCACTGGACGTTGCTTATGCGGCGGACGCGGTGATTTGCGATTACAATTATATCTTTGATCCGCGCGTCAATTTGAAGCGGCTCTTCGAGGAGCAGAAGCGGCAGACTGTGCTGCTTGTGGATGAGGCGCACAATTTGGTTGACCGGGCGCGGGAGATGTATTCAGCTGCCCTGAATAAATCGGACTATCTCGCGCTGCAACGAGACTTCAAAGGGCTTCGGCCCGAGCTGCATGAGGCGGCCAAGGCGGTGAATCAGCACCTGCTGTCGGTGCGCAAGCAGATCGGCGAACAGGGGCTGCATATCGGCAATGAGCTGCCGGAGGAGCTGATTGCTCGCCTTGAGGTGTTCATTGCGCAGGCGGAGCGGGAGCTTGTTATGGCGCGGTCGGGGGAGGAGAGTCCGTCCGGCACCTTGCTGCTGGACGCCTACTTCGGCGCACAGCATGTGGTCCGCATCGCGAAGCTGTACGATGAGCGTTATGTCACCTTCACCGCCTGCGACAAAAGCGAAGTTACGGTGAAGCTGTTTTGTCTCGACCCTTCGCATTTGCTGCGGCAAATGGGGAAGGGGTACCGGTCACAGGTGTTCTTTTCAGCTACACTAACGCCATTATCTTACTTCATGGATATGTTAGGAGCGACGGAGGACGATTACTCCATTGCCGTACCTTCGCCGTTCTCGAGCGAGCAGTTGGAGGTGTTCGTCCAACCGATCTCCACTCGTTATCAGGATCGCGAGCGCAGCCGCATGCCGATTGCCAGGTCGCTACTTGAGTTGGTCTCAGGGCGGGAAACGGGCAATTACCTGGTGTTTTTTCCTTCTTACGCGTATATGAGTAGTGTGTATGAGGCTTTTACCGATTTGCTTTCAGAGAGTGGGGAGGGAGTGCGGAATATGCAGCTCCTTGTGCAGCAGGCGCAGATGACAGAAGAGGAGCGGGAGCGCTATCTGGATGCCTATCAGGCTAATCAGGGGCAAACGCTCATGGGATTCGCCGTGATGGGCGGCATTTTCTCGGAAGGCATCGACCTGGTCGGCGATCGTTTGACTGGCGTAGCGGTGATCGGCGTCGGCTTGCCGCAGCTGGGGCCGGAGCGTAACATCGTACGGACGTACATGGAGCGCGCGGGGAAGAACGGATACGATTACGCCTACGTGTTCCCCGGCATGAACAAGGTCCAGCAGGCCGGCGGCCGCTTGATCCGATCCGAAACGGATCGCGGCGTGCTGCTGCTAATCGATGACCGCTACCTGCAGCCGCAATATCAGCGTCTGCTCCCGGAGGAGTGGCGTCATTACAAGGTCATAACGCGGGGGTAGCTCGGGCGCTTCCAGACAAAAAAGGAGCGCAAACGCGCTCCTTTTAACCTTTAGAATTACAGAGACATGCGATAAATCTCCACAACATCTTGACGAGTCAGCTTTTTAAAGTTGCCGAAATCTCCGTAGATCATCGCTTTATCCGCCATTAGCTCAATCGTCGAATCGTCGATGTCATAATCCGCTAACCGGCTCGGCGCGCCAATCGAGTTGAAGAATTGACGCAGTGCTGCGATACCTTCTTCCGCCACTTGGCGATCAGTTTTACCGGTGGCGTCGATGTTGAATACCCGCTGGGCGAACTGTTTGTAGCGCGCTACATTGGCCTCCAGTGTATGCGTCATCCAGTTCGGGAACAGGATGGCTAATCCGCCGCCATGAGGGATGTCATGAACCGCGGACACGGCATGCTCCAGGTTATGGGTGGCCCAGTCGCCACGGATACCCATGCTCAGCACGCCGTTAAGCGCCATCGTCCCGCAGTAGAGAATCGTTCCGCGAGCATCGAGGTCCTGCAAATTGTTCACCAGACGAGGCGCTGTCTCGATTACGGTACGCAGGATTGTTTCACAGAAACCGTCCTGAACAGGCGTATTAGCGACATGGTGAAAATATTGCTCAAACACGTGGGACATAATGTCGACCATGCCATACACCGTATGGTTGGCTGGCAAAGATACGGTATGCGCAGGATCGAGGATGGAGAACTTCGGATAAGCATGAGGGCTGCCCCAGCCAAGCTTTTCTTTGGTCTCCCAGTTCGTGATAACCGAGCCCGAGTTCATCTCGGAGCCTGTTGCTGCGATGGTCAGCACCGTTCCCAGCGGCAGTGCGCCGGTGCCTACGGCTTTTCTGGTGACGATATCCCAGAAGTCACCGTCATACTTCGCTCCGACCGCAATAGCCTTAGCGCAGTCGATAACGCTGCCTCCGCCTACGGCAAGAATGAGGTCGATGTGCTCGCTGCGGCACAATTCAACGCCGCGGTGAACCGTTGTCAGCCGCGGATTCGGCTCAACGCCGCTCAGCTCAACGACACGAGCGTCAACCTGCTTGAGCAGCGTCAGCACGTTATCATACAGGCCGTTTTGCTTAATGCTGCCTCCACCGTAAACGAGCAGCACGTTCTTTCCGTATTGAGGCACTTCGGTTGTAAGCTTCTCCAGTTGACCGCTCCCGAAATAAAGCGTAGTCGGATTATAAAAAGCAAAATTGTTCATGGATATTCCCTCCTCATGTACTAGGTTCATTCGTTCGTCCACTTATTATTGTATCCCATAAAATGGTCAAAACAAAGTTTTCGCATAGCCTTTACAGGATCTTCACCACCGTGCTTTCAGTAAACAAAAGATGATATAGTATAACTGGTTGTTCGACTATATTCTTGTTGAGGAGGCTGCGGGGCATGGCCATTCTAACCCCTTATATTTACAGCAGCAACGCTCGTGAGCAGGCAGATTTTTATGCTGCAGCATTCAACGGTGAAATCGTAAGTCTGCGTACTTTTGCCGATATGCCGAATGCGGATGAATCGATGAAAGATCGGGTGATGCATCTAGAAATGCATGCACTCGGTTTGAAATTTTTTATGGCCGACGCGGGTACGGACACCATAGATCGAGGCTCAGGGATGGATCTTACCCTGGAATTCCCTACGGAGGACGAAGCGCGCCGTATCTTTGACGCACTTTCCGCCGGCGGCGATATCAAAATCCCGTTCCAACGTATGTTCTGGGGAACGATGTTCGGTCGCGTGGCTGATCGCTTCGGGGTCCGTTGGCAGATTACAACTGAAGCCTAAAGCATCTTACAAAAAAAGAGGCTGTCACCTCTAGTAGACTCCATCTACTATTGGGACAGCCCTTTTTTATATGTTTATTTGTTTGGTGTGTAGCCAGGTGTGTTGATAATGTCGACAAGCTTCGCAGATCCTTCAGCGTATGCTTTATCTGCATCTGCTTGCGTTGCGTGGTTCAAGGACACTTGGAAGTCCAGTTCTTGGCGGAGCACATTCAAAACTTTCTCTTTCAACTCACCGGAATCAAGCTTTGCAGCGGATTGCACAAGAGTTTTGCCTTGGCTTAGATCAGCGAGCACGTCTTTCTCATCTTTGCTGCCGAACACAGCTGTGTCATTGATGACGCGGCTAATGCGATTATTAATGATACTTTCCAGATCGACTGTTTGGGTAGTAGATGCTGGCGCGTATCCAGGTGTGTTGATAATATCTGTCAGCTTCGCAGCGCCATCGGCATAAGCCTTATCAGCCTCTTCTTGTGTTGCGCGGTTCAAGGATACTTGGAAGTCCAGTTCTTGTCGAAGCACGTTCAGGATTTTCTCTTTCAGCTCTCCGGAATCGAGTTTTGCAGCGGACTCCACGAGTGTTTTGCCTTCGCGCAGGTCGTTAACTACGTCTTTTTCTTCTTTCTTTCCGAAGACGGCTGTGTCATTGATGACGCGACCGATGCGGGATTGAACGATCTGCTGGAGATCAGCATGAGATACGGATTTGACTGCTGGCGAGTAGCCTGGCGTGTTCAGGATCACCGAGAGTTTGGCTGCACCATTTGCATACGCTTTGTTCGCATCTTCTTGTGTTGTCAGTCCCATAGCGACTTCGAAGTCGAGGTCTTGGCGTAGGACAGCCGACATTTTATCTTTCAGTTCTCCAGGGTCCAGGTTCGCTGCAATCGCGACAAGCGATTTACCTTGCTGCAAGCCATCCCATACGTCTTTCTCATCTTTTCTGGCAAAGAAAGCTGTGTCAATAACTACGTGGCTTAGGCGGTTGTCAACAATCTTGCCTAAATCAGCAGCAGCCAGCTTCACACTATCAGGGTTGTAACCAGGAGTGTTCATGAAGTCGGCAAGCTTGCTGGCGCCCAGCGTGTAATAGCGGTTCGCATCGGCTTGCGAAGCGCCGTTCATGTTTACTTCAAATTGTAGATCTTGTTTGAGCAGGTTCAATAAATCGTCCTTCAATTCACCTGGATCCAGCCTCGCAGCGGATTGCACAAGTGATTTACCTTGGCGCAGATCTTCCTTCACATCGTTTTGATCTTTTCTTGCATAGTTAGCCGTATCACGCACAATATTATCCAAACGACTCATGACGAGGTGCGCTAAGATCGCGTTGCTGTCAGCAGTTGGAAGCAAGTTGCCTTTTGCCGCCAATGCGGAGTTTAGTTGATCAGCAACAGCAGTTTCGCCTGCTTGAACCTCGTCAGAGGAGATCAAACCGTAGCTGAAGGCTTTATGTAAATCAAAAGTCAGAATCGGAGTCAAATCCGCGAGCATATCAGCACTGCTAATTCCTGTTGCTTCCGGCAGCGTTTGGCCAGTAGCCAGTGCATCCCGGATATCGTCTTCGTCTTGGCCCGTTGCTTGTGCAGCGTCTTTAGCTAAGATGGACAAATGGTAGTTAATGAGTTGGTTAGCAAAAGAATCAGCTTGCAAGGAAGCCGTGGCAGTTACAGCCTCATCAGCGAAAGCTTTGCCTGAAGTAAGGGCAGATCCAGTAAATAGCAGAGCGGCAGCGAGTGTGCCGGTAGTTAACAGTTTAAATGGTTTTTTCAAGAGGAACATCTCCTTAGGATATAAAAAGTTCAACTAAATTCATTGATTTAGTTGTTATCGTTAACAACGTTGTTAATGATAATAAATATAAAACCGTGCCCTATATTTGTCAACTGTATACTTCAAGGTTTACATTTTGTTCACAATATCGAAAAATGTCAGTAATGTGACATAATAAGTTGACTGATAATTTATTTTTCACTATGATAATCATTGTCACCAAATTATTTCACAGTGAAGGGAGAGTAAGGGATGGAACAGGATGATCTGACTTTCTCTGAGTGGAAGCAAAATATTAGTGATTTCTTGTCATTAAACTACGAAAAAAAGGGATATAGCCCACTGGTCGGCAAAATATTTGCACAACTTATGTTTGCTAGATGTCCCTTAAGCTTGCAAGACATTGTGGAGCAGTTAGGTGTGACAAAAGCTGCAGTCAGCATTCAAATACGGCACATGGAGCGATTAGGCATGTGCAAGAAGATGCCGTCTACCAGTGACCGCCGGGATTATTACTATATGTCCGAAAACTACAGTGTGAATCATTTCCGCCGAATCGTTCAAGATTTGGAAATGTTCCATTTATGGGCGGTAAAAACAGTCCAAGACATCTCCAAGATCGAAACTTGCAGTGAAGAGCAGGAACAATCACTGGAGTACTTCTCACAAAGGTTCTCGATGCTGGCCGCGATGTACGATATGCTGCATCCGATGATCAAGGACGTTGAGAAGAAGTGGGAGCAAGTGGTCAAAGAGAGTAAAAAGGCGAGAGATAAGGAATAATTCTAAAGCCAGTCGTAACCGGTTTCAAGGTTGCGGCAGGCTTTTTTTTATGGCGTCCCAGGCTAAGCAGGCAGCTTTAGGTCGCTGAAAGTCCGGTCGCGGGAGGTGCTCGCCACCGCTAGGTGCAATGAGCTGTATTGCGGTTAGGCCCATAAGAAGATGCCAAGCTTGCCGCACGCACTCCAGTTCGCTTTTTCCGCTTATATGGAATTTTCATCATAGCCTGTGACCCGATCGAGGGTCATTTTGTTTATATTCGGTTTAAAATTCCCGTGTATGATGCTGAAAGTAAGGTCATTCACAGCGAACGTACGACAAGTTCGCCTAGGTAAAGGAGAGAAATGAAATGGCTAGATCAAATACACCGCCAACAGCCAAGGAGGGCAAAACGAATTGGAAAGCATTCCTCCAGCTGCTGATGCAGGCAAATCCGCCTAAGCTCATCTTGGGCATAGCGCTTGGGTTAAGTGTCATATCCACACTGGTTAGTCTGGTGATCCCGTTGTTCACCAAAAACGCCGTCGACAGTTTCTCAGTCAGTTCGATAAGCTGGGCGCAAATCAGCGGCATGGCAATTGCCTTTTTCGGCATGGCAATCGGTTCGGGCGTGTCGATTTATTTGCTCAATTACGCCGGCCAGCGCGTCGTTGCGGGCATCCGCGACCGTTTGTGGAAGAAACTGCTCGTGCTGCCAGTGAGCTATTACGATAACAATGAGACCGGGGACACGATTTCCCGGATGACGAACGATACGGCGGTCATCAAAGGCTTGATTACCGAGCATATGTCCGGCTTCATCACAGGTATCATCTCCATAATCGGCTCCATCGTCGTGTTGCTGTATATGGACTGGAGAATGACGCTGATCATGTTCAGCGTATTCCCATTAGCTTTCCTGATCCTGTTCCCTCTCGGCAGACAGATGTTTCTCGTATCCAAAGGCCTGCAAACTGAAACTGCTGGTTTTACCGCGATACTCAATCGCGTGCTGTCGGAAATCCGTTTGGTGAAGGCCGCGAATGCGGAGCCGGGGGAATATGCAGAGGGCAGCAAAGGGATCGGCAAGTTATTCCAGTTTGGTTTAAAAGAAGGGCGTATTCAGGCCATGATGTCGCCGCTCGTCTCTTTTGTTATGCTGATGCTGTTCGTTGTGCTCTTCGGCTATGGCGGCATGCGCGTGTCATCGGGAGCCATTACGGCAGGCCAGTTAGTTGCTTTCATGCTTTATTTGTTCCAAATTGTCATGCCGATTACGCAAATTACACAGTTCTTCACGCAGATGCAAAAAGCGATGGGCGCCACCGACACGATTCTCAAAGTGTTGGATCATGTCGAAGAAAAGCCGCATGAGGGAGATTCAGTCAAAGACGCCTCCCAATCATTGCACTTGGAACAAGTCGCCTTCAGTTATAAAGAAGGCGAGCCTGTGCTCAAGAATGTCAGCTTCACGATGGAAGCCGGCAAAGTGACGGCCATTGTTGGCCCGAGCGGCAGCGGCAAGACGACGATGTTCTCGCTGCTGGAGCGGTTCTACACGCCGCAGAGCGGCTCGATTAAGCTTGGATCAGATTCGATAGAGAAGTTTTCACTTGTGTCCTGGCGCAGCCAAATCGGATATGTCTCTCAGGAAAGTCCGCTGATCGCCGGGACCATTCGTGACAACATCTGCTACGGCATGGAGCGCGAAGTGAGCTTGGAGGAACTGAAACAAGCGGCTCGAATGGCTTATGCCGACGCGTTTATTGAGGAGCTGCCGAATCAATATGAGACGGAAGTCGGCGAGCGGGGCATCAAGCTGTCCGGCGGGCAGCGGCAGCGGATTGCCATTGCGCGGGCACTGCTGCGCAATCCGAAGATTTTGATGCTCGATGAAGCGACATCAAGTCTCGACAGCAAGTCTGAAGTCGTGGTGCAGCAAGCGCTGCAAAATTTGATGCAAGGACGCACGACGCTTGTCATTGCACATCGATTATCGACGGTCGTAGATGCAGATCAGATCGTGTTTCTCGACAAAGGCAAAGTAACCGGAATGGGCACACACCAGGAGCTGCTGGCATCACATGAGATGTACCGCGAGTTTGCCGCTCAACAACTGCAGCTTCAGGATCAGCAGGCGGCAGCAGTCATTCCGCAGTTAGCAGAGATGGCTAAGCATGAGGAGCTGCGGGCGTAGAGTCATAAGGCGTAACGACAAGGTATTTCAACAAATCGGTTTTTCCCGGTTTGCTGAGATACCTTTTTTATATAGAGGAAGAAATAGGAAGGGTGTCGAATATATAAGGCTAACAAAAGTGCGGAGGTGGGCGTCTGGTTCTTAAGAACAATCGTTGGATTTGGCCGGTGAGCATGGGATTGTCCATCGTGCTGACTTTGCTGACCGGTATGTTCTGGCCGCAGCTGGGACCCTTACTTGCAATAAGCCTCACTCTGGCGGCTTGGCTGCTGACATGCGGGCTGCTGTGGGGGACATACCGGCAAGCGGCAGACGAAGACCACATGGATCAGCGCCTGCGTCGGCTGCTGTCCGAGGCTGTCGAATACGCGAAAGATTTGCAGACACTGCTCAACTTCCTGCCGATTTCGGTCATCTCCATTGATCGGGACGATCACATTATTCAGATCAATGACATGACCCTGACGTATTTTCCCCAGCTCAAGCGGGACGAGGTGTTGGGCCAGAAGTTAAAAGACATGACAGAACGCTTAGGCATGGACTACGAGCAGTTTACGATGACCAAAGCGATCCGAGGCGTTCGTACCATCGGTAGCATTTTTCAACAGGGGGACAAGTCGTTTCTCAGCTATGCGTATCCGTTGGAGAAGAACGGCGAAATCTTTGGAGCGATCGGTATTTTCCAAGAAATCACAGAGATGGAGCAGCTGAAGCACGAGCTCAGCCAAGTGGAGCGGCTTAGCCTTGTGGGGCAAATGGCGGCCAGCATCACCCATGAAATCCGTAATCCGATGGCTGTGATCCAAGGGTTCATTCAGTTGATCAAAGAGCGGACAGGACCTGAGCTGCAGCAGTATTTTAATCTGATTTTAGACGAGTTGAACCGGGCCAATGAAATTATCAGCGACTTTCTGTCACTGGCGCAGAACCGCAATGTCCCTATGGTAATCGGCGATTTGAACGCGATTGTGCAGTCGCTGCATCCCATTATGCAGGCTGATGCGAATATGCGCGGGGCGCAGGTGGAGTTGCTGCTGCAACCGGCGTTATCCCAGGTGCTGCTCAATGAGAAGGAGATGAAGCAGCTCATTTTGAACCTGGTTCGCAACGGTATGGAGGCGATGAATGGCAGCGGGATGATCCAGATCGAAACCAGGCAAGCAAGCGATCACGTGGAGCTCCACATCTCGGACAACGGATCTGGTATTTCGGAAGACAAGCTGGCGCGTATTTTTGAACCTTTTTATACGACAAAGGATAAGGGGACTGGTCTTGGATTACCCGTATGCCTAAGTATCGTTCAGAAGCATGGCGGTAGTATGGACGTCAAATCGGTTGAAGGTCACGGAACGAAATTCTCTATGGTATTGCCTGTTCATGCTTAACTACGAAGCGGAGGGAAAAACGATGACAGATACGATTCGATGGGGAATTATCGGCTGCGGCGATGTCACGGAGGTAAAAAGCGGGCCGGCGCTGCAAAAGGCGGAAGGCTCCGAGCTGGTTGCCGTTATGCGGCGAAACGGAGCGTTAGCCGAAGATTATGCGCGCAGGCACCAGGTGCCAAGGTGGTACGACCAGGCGGAAGCGTTGATTCATGATCCCGAAGTGAATGCCGTCTACGTAGCGACGCCGCCTGCGTTCCACCGGGAATATGCGTTGATGGCCGCTCGCGCCGGCAAAGCGGTCTATGTAGAGAAACCGATGGCGATGAACCATGACGAATGCCTGGAGATGATCGAAGCCTGCGAAGCGGCGCACGTGCCGCTGTATGTAGCTTATTATCGCAGGGGCTTGCCGCGGTTCAACCAAATTAAGCAGCTGCTGGACAGCGGCGCTATTGGTGACGTTCGCCTTGTTCAGACAACGCAGCTGCAGACGCTGCGCCCTGCGGACGGGCAAGCTGTGCCTTGGCGCCTGCAGCCGGAGTTGTCCGGCGGGGGGCTGTTTGTGGATCTGGCGAGCCATACGCTGGATATACTGGACTACTTACTGGGACCGCTTGGCCAGGTCAAAGGCTTCGCCGTGAATCAATCCCGCCAGTATCGGGTCGAGGATCTGGTGACGACGACTTATGCCTTTGAATCCGGCGTGATCGGGATGGGAGCATGGTGCTTTAACGCTTATAAGCGCCAAGACTTAAACGAAATTATCGGCAGCAAAGGAAAGCTCTCTTTCTCCACCTTCGGAGACGATCTGCGTATTGAACTTGCCGACGGCGGTGTTCAGCAGTTCACCGTTGCGAATCCCGCACACATCCAGCAGCCGCTGATTCAGCTGATGGTGAATGAGCTGAGGGGGGACGGAAAATGTCCAAGTACGGGGCGTACCGCGGCGCGAACAAGCCGGGTTATGGACGATTTAATCCGCGATTTTTATTAATATTCAGAAAACAATTGACGTATTTGTGACAGCCAATTAAACTATGGTTAATTCAATTTTACTTGGACGCACGGCGTCCCGCAACTTGTCTGCTTTTGTCGATAAAAGCGTTAAAGGGGTGGGCGGGTGCTACGTTAAATCGTCCAAGCATATTATGGGGCTAAAGAGAGGGGTAAACATGTTGAAAAAGAAAACATTAATGACACTCGTTCTATCTGCTGCGTTGATCACAGTAGCAGGCTGCGGCCAAAAAGCCGACACCCAAGCTGCATCCGGCGGCGCAGCATCCGCTGCACCAGCGTCAGCTGCACCCGCATCCGGCAAAACTTACAAGGTTTCCATTTCGCAGATCGTGGAACACCCTTCTTTGGATGCTACACGTCAAGGGTTCATCGCCGCTCTGAAAGATGCAGGCATCGTCGAAGGCACCAACTTGAAAGTTGATTTCAATAATGCACAAGGCGATCAAGCCAACAATCTGTCCATCGCGCAAAAAATTGCCGCATCCGACAGCGATCTCGTACTCGGCATCGCAACACCATCGGCCCTGGCGCTGGCTCAACAAGTGAAGAAGGCTCCTGTCCTGTTCGCGGCAGTTACCGATCCGCTTGCGGCTAAAATCGTCAACAACCTGGATAAGCCGGGCGGCAACGTCTCCGGCGCATCCGATACGAATCCTCAAGCGGTCGCCCAGTTGATGGACTTCGTAGCGTCTAACATGCCAAAAGTAAAAACAGTCGGCCTGGTCATTAACGAAGGCGAGCCGAATGCGGTCATTATGGCTAAAAATGCAGAAGAGTCTTTGGCAAAGCATAACATCAAGCTGGTCAAAGCTCCTGTTACCAATACATCGGAAGTGAAGCAAGCTGCTCAATCCCTTGTCGGACGCGCAGACGCTTTCCTGATCACACTGGACAACACAGTCGTTAGCGGCGTTGACTCCATCATTCAAATCGCCAATGAGAAGCATATTCCATTCTTCTCCAGCGATCGCGATACCGTTGAAAAGGGCGCTTTTGCAACAGTCGGATTTAAATACTATGACCATGGCTACCAAGTAGGCCAAATGGCTGCGGATATTTTGAAGAACGGCAAAAAACCGGGAGATATGAAAGTTACTGTTCCTGATAAACTTGACCTGATCTTGAACCTGAAGGCTGCTAAAGCACAAGGTATCGAAGTGACGGATGCTATGAAGAACGCAGTTAAAGACAAAGAGAAGGATATCATTCAGTAACCTGGGCTCTTCACTTATGGAGTGAACGTTGTTCGTTCGCTCCTTCTTTGTTGGATGAGGGCTGATCGCTTTTATTTTGAAATTACGGAGGATTTTGCATGATAGATTCGATGAGCGGAGCTGTCGAGCTAGGGCTTCTATATGCGCTAATGGCGCTTGGCGTATACATCACGTTCCGTATTCTCGACTTCCCGGACTTAACAGTGGACGGTAGTTTTACTACAGGCGGCGCAATCGCAGCGATTATGGTGTCGCATGGCTTTTCACCTTGGCTGGCTTGCCTGGCTGCATTTGCCGGAGGTTTGGTTGCAGGAGCCTGCACAGGCTTATTGCATACGAAAGGCAAGATTAACGGGCTTCTTTCCGGTATTTTGATGATGATCGCCTTGTACTCCATTAATATGAGAATTATGGGCAGGCCGAACATTTCCCTGTTAGGTACCGATACGATTTTTACATCGATCTCGCCGATATTGCTAGGGTTTATCATTGTTATTGTTGTCAAACTGCTGCTGGACGCTTTCCTGCACACCGATCTAGGTCTTGCCCTCCGTGCTACGGGGGATAACGCTCGGATGATCCGCAGCTTCGGTGCCAATACGGACACAACGACGATTCTAGGCGTGAGCTTGTCGAACGGACTTGTGGCCTTATCCGGCTCTCTTATTGCGCAGCAATCCGGGTTCGCTGATATTTCTATGGGTATCGGGATGATCGTGATCGGTCTGGCTTCCGTTATTATCGGTGAGGCGATTTTCGGCGCGCGCTCGGTATTCCAAGCGACATTAGCCGCTGTTCTGGGCTCCATTGTGTATCGAATCGTGGTGGCGTTGGCCCTGCGCGTCGAGTGGCTCAATGCTTCCGACTTGAAATTGATTACAGCAATTATCGTTATTATTGCGCTTGTACTGCCTTCCGTTCAGCGTGCGATTAAGCAAAAGGCGAATGCCAAACGGCGGGCTGCGGAGCTTATCTCCCGCGCGTTGCAGTCGAATCAGGGGGGTAGACCATAATGCTTCAGCTCTCTAACGTTTCCAAACTATTTAACCCGGGATCGGCAGATGAAAAAGTCGCGCTGGTCGGCATTAACCTGAACTTAAAACCGGGCGATTTTGTCACGGTTATCGGCAGTAACGGTGCCGGGAAGTCGACGCTAATGAACGTTATTTCCGGCGTGATGACGCCGGATGCCGGTGAAGTACGGATCGGCGGCGAAGTCATTCACCACCTGCCGGAATATGCGCGCAGCCGTTGGATCGGCCGGGTCTTCCAAGACCCCATGGCAGGGACGGCTCCGCGGATGACGATCGAGGAGAATCTGGCCATGGCATATGCCCGTGGCAAGCAGCGCGGCCTCAGCTTTGGCGTCAACGCGGGCAAGCGCACGCTGTTCCTGGAGCAGCTGCAGCGCCTGGGCATTGGCCTTGAAGGCCGTCTGCGCGCCAAGGTCGGCCTGCTCTCCGGCGGTGAGCGGCAGGCGCTCAGCCTGCTGATGGCGACCTTCACCAAGCCGCAAATCCTGCTGCTTGATGAGCACACCGCAGCGCTGGACCCGGCACGCGCGGAGCTAATCACACGATTGACTGAGGAGATCGTGCGCGAGATGAAGCTGACCACCTTGATGGTCACGCACAATATGGATCAGGCGATCCGTCTTGGGAACCGCCTGATTATGATGGATAAGGGCCGCATCATCCTCGATGTGAGCGAAGAGCGGAAAAAAGATCTCACCGTGGAGCAACTGCTCGGCGAATTTGAACGCATTAGCGGAAGCAAGCTGTCCGACGACCGCGTCGTGCTGGGCTAATGCAGAGAAGAGGCTGTCTCGAGGTCATCGTTGATGACGGAGGGCAGCCTCTTTGGCTATCCTGCAAAAGTGGCAGGATTATCTGATGTATGTGCAATTTCGCAGGCTATCCTGTCGGGCGACCAAGGCGACGTAGCAGCCTAGCAACAGTCATCGTTATGAAGTCGCGACGGCTGCCGTTCGGCGTTTTCTCTGGATGCTTTGGGCACGCAGCGTTTTCATCGACAGCACAATGCCTGTCACTGTAAGCACGATCATCCCGAGCGCGCCGAGGTCAACCAGCCATCGTACATCCGTTTGGCCGATTTTCCCCTCATGGAGGCCCTTGATCAACCCGATCATGCCTTGCTGACCACCTTGCCCTCCTCTACCCATGCCGCTGTCCTGGGTATCGCCCATCGGCTGGCGGCTGCCGGAAGCAGCCTGGTCAGATCCAGTTTGCTTGGACGGCATGTCGGCAGCTGCGGCGCTGGTGCCGCCTCCATTCATTTCCTGCGGCGGACCGCCTCCCATCCCGCCGGCTAAGCCGAAAAGCTGCTTTTCAGACAGCAGCAACCCGGTCACAGACTGCAGCAAAATAAAAATGGAACAAATCAAGCCGATCCATAAATGCAATTGTCGTGTTCTTTTCATGTGATAACCTCTTTTTCTTGTTCAAATTTAATAATTGCCAATATATAGGCTTGATCTGAATTTGAACTGAGGGAGGGCTGAGCATCTCCTGAAAAAGAAAAAAAGCCGCACTCGGCGCACACGCGGGAGGTCAGCTTGGAGAACTACAATTCAAGAGCCTGTCTCTTGAATAAGCGTCTTAATCTTTTGCAGCCGAATATATTCGGCTTTTTCCAGTTGGGGGCGAAAATAAGCAAACAAATAAGCCGCTTCCTGAAATTGCAGCCCCGGATAGCATACAACCTCCTGCAAAGCGCCGGGATTGTCCATAATGACCTGCCATTCGCCTGTCCGGTCGTTGACGGGCACCGTCTGGAGCACGCTCTTTTTCGCGGCGATTGTGTCGCCTAGCTCCTGCCAGATTTTCTCCCAGGAAGGGCTGAAAACTACCGGATCGGGAAACATCCGGCTAGCCGCACGAACGGCTTGTTCAAGCCTTTCGATATCCGCATCCATGGCAGCCTTCACAGCCTCCGTGAAGCCGTCCAGCAGGCGGCGGAAGCCTGCATATCCTTCCTGATGAATGGCAGCTTGAAACGCCTCTGCGGCGCTCTCGTTTTGAATCTTTTCAAATGCACCAAATGGGTTGTTCAGCATCGCGTCATAGACCACCTTGATCATGATGAAAAGCAAAATGGGGAATGCCTACCTTTGCTTTCTACCTTGTGTCTTTCCTTGCATCCCACTTCCAAAATGTAACATAATTAGGTGCTGAAAAAAAGCGTGACAGTCATTCTGCAGTTTATATTGAGTTTATAAAAAATGCTTATGCTTAAAACGCAGCAAGTGAAGACTAAGGCAATTAACGGAAAGAAATGAGGGTGAGGCCGATGGCGACAATTATGATCGTGGATGACGATCCTTATATTCGCGAGCTCGTCCGTGTTTTTATGATAAACGAAGGCTTCGAAGTCGTCGAAGCTGAGGACGGCGCAGAAGCGTTAACGAAGCTGGAAAGCGTCCAGGTCGATATGGTCATCATGGACGTCATGATGCCAAATATGGACGGCTGGGAGCTATGTAAGGAGCTGAGGGAGCACTATGACTTCCCGCTGCTCATGCTGACCGCCAAAGGCGAGACCTCGCAGAAGGTCAAGGGCTTTGAACTGGGCACCGACGATTACCTCGTCAAGCCGTTCGAGCCGGTTGAGCTGGCGGTGCGCGTGCGTGCGCTGCTGAAGCGCTACAAAATCGCTTCTTCCCAGACGGTACAGGTCGGTCACTTGACCATGAACCGTAAAACCTATGAAGTAACGGTCGGTGCCGACAGCGTCACCTTGCCGCTCAAAGAGTTCGAGCTGCTCTACAAGCTGGCGAGCTATCCGGGAAAAACGTTTTCCCGCGATCAGTTGATCGAGCAGATCTGGGGCTTCGACTATGAGGGCAATGAGCGCACAGTCGACGTCCATATCAACAGGCTGCGCGAGCGGTTTCCGGAAGAGCAGACGGCTTTTCGGATCAGCACCATCCGCGGGTTAGGCTACCGCATGGAGGTCACGCGGTGATGAACAGACAGGCGCTTAAGGAACAGCCCGGCGCGCCAGAGAAGGCAAAGAAAGGCCGCAAGGAGCGGATCTTCGAGTATCTTTTTGGCGCAGGACTTTTTACGCTCATTATTGTATACTTGCTGCTGTGTTTCTTTGTGACGGACTGGCTCTATACCCGCATAGGGAAACGGCCGGATGAGGTTTATGTACAGCTGATCAACTCTGTAGGCTCGATGTTTCTCTGGGGCTTTACGATGGCGCTTCTCGGGAAATATTATTTCCGCAACAAGCAGATGGAGTTTTTTCGCACAATGGTTGATGCTGTGCGCCGCATGTCCCGAGGGGATTTCAACGTGTCCGTAGAGCGGGATCCGCGTAACGGTCCGTTTGTTGAGCTTGTGGACAGCATTAATGACATGGCGGTCGAGCTGGGACAGCTGGAGCAGATGCGGCAGGAGTTCATCTCGAACGTGTCGCACGAGATCCAATCGCCGCTCACGTCGATCAGCGGTTTTTCCCGTGCGTTAAAGAATGACAATCTCGGGGAGGAAGAGCGCAAGCATTACCTCGATATCATTGAAGCCGAGAGCAAGCGTTTGTCGAAACTAAGCGATAACTTGCTGAAGCTGTCTTCGCTGGAGTCGCAGCACCATCCCTTTGAGTTGAAAAGCGTACGGCTGGATAAACAGCTGCGCAACCACATTCTAGCCTGTGAGCCGCAATGGGTGGACAAAGATATCGAAATGGATATCGACATGGTTCCCATCACGATTATGGCGGATGAGGAATTGTTGAGCCAGGTATGGACCAATATCATCCATAACGCAATTAAGTTTACGCCTGTCGGCGGCACGATTGGTGTCTACGTAACGGGCGGCACCGGAGAAGCGGTCGTCCGCATCACGGATAATGGCATCGGAATTTCCGCGGACGATCAGGCGCATATTTTTGAACGCTTCTACAAAGCGGATAAATCGAGAAACCGGGCGTTGGGCGGTAGCGGGCTGGGACTCTCCATTGTCAAAAAAATCATCGACATGCATCAGGGATCCGTCTCCGTCTCCAGCCAAATTGGCGAAGGCACGACCTTTACGGTTCGCCTGCCTGCTGCTGAATAATGTCTGCGCGCATCGCGTCGCGGGCATTTTTTTATAATAAAATAGGGACCCCGCTTATCCAAGATAACCGGAATCCCTATAAAAATCGGATTTTATTCAATTGTGACCAAACACACTCCCATCAACACAACTTCCGTTGCAAAATAGTGGCCTTTCCATGTGTCCTTTCTTCAGAGTAGGTCATGACGTCTGCTGTTACCTATGATCCCGCATGCCCGTAATCGTGAATTCATGAACACCTCTCTCCTCAAGTATTAGGGTATAGAGGGCATGCTTCGCTAACGTGCTTCATTGGACTATCCCCTCTCCTTATGCTCGAAAGATCGTGGCTCCCGGACGCCTCATCCCTCCTGGTCAGTAGGTTCGGCAGGGGAGCTTGTGATTAAATATATACCATTATTAAAATATTGTAAATATTCAGATTATTTAATTTTTAACCGATAATAACCTCATTATGAGCCTATTCTTCGATTTGCTCTCTCTTTCATATTTTACAAGTTTTCGAGCTATCGACAAATAGCGGGACTATTATATAATAAAGCACATATCAAATATGCATCCAGAAAGCAGGGGGCGCTCCAAGTGCAAATGCAAGGTCATTTCAACGGGTGGATCGTTCTATTATCTTTCGTCATTGCCGTGCTAGCTTCATATTCGGCATTAAACCTGGTCAGCAAAATTGCCCGAACCAAAGGACGAAACCGCACGGTTTGGCTTCTGTCAGGTTCTATGGTCATGGGCGTTGGCGTATGGTCCATGCATTTTGTCGGGATGATGGCCTATCATATGGATGTCGAGATAAACTACGATGTTCCCATCACTATTTTATCCTCTCTGGGCAGCATATTAGCTTCATACGTCGCTTTTCGAATTACGGCAAGAAGCCAATCCAGTGCCTGGAGGTATGGCTTCGGCGGCTTTATTATGGGCTGCGGTATTGTTGCCATGCACTACACGGGCATGTATGCGATGCACGAATCGGTTGTGGTAAACTATGACATTCCCATCTGGCTAGCATCGGCGGGCGTCGCTTTGATCGCTTCATATGCCGCTCTATACTTGTTCCATAGATTCCGTCATACGCCGGATTTCAGTATTTGGAAGCTCGGCTGCGCCGTTGTTATGGCCATCGCCATCTGCGGCATGCATTATACGGGAATGGCTGCAGCGCAATTTAGCCACCTGAGTAGTATGCAGCATACGATGCCAGGCGGTCAGGCGCCTCAGATCTTCCTATTGACAGGCGTCGCCTTGTCGACCTTCTTTATCTTGGCTGTTTCATGGGGAGCGATCTTCTTCGACCGGCACGTGCTGGAGAAAATGGCCTATTACGATCAGTTGACCGGCCTTCCCAACCGTCACGATCTGCAGCGCTATTTCAGCGAACATTTCGATCCTGTGAAAGGTGGAGCGCTGATGTTCATCGATTTGGACAGGTTCAAAACGATTAACGATACGCTCGGACACGACTTTGGGGACATGCTGCTGCAGCAGGTAGCCGAACGGCTCCGTACGTGCCTCAAAGGCAAGGATACGCTCTTCCGATTGGGCGGTGACGAGTTCCTTATCATCACCAAACTGACCGATTTGGAGCAGATTGAACTACTGGCGCAAAACGTTTTAAACGAAATTAAGCAGGCGTATTTCATAGAGGTTCACGAGCTATATGTGACAGGCAGCGTCGGCATCAGCTTGGCGCCGCTGCACGGGGATATCCGCTCGGATTTGCTCAAAGCTGCAGACACGGCTATGTATAATGCCAAGAGTGCAGGCAAGAATCGTTACCTGATCTTTGATGAGGAAATGAATCGCGCCCAATTGCGGAAGCTTGTATTAGAGAAGGATCTGCGCAAAGCGATGGTTCACGATGAATTCAAAATCATGTACCAGCCGAAGTGGGATACCGGCTCTAACCAACTTGTCGGCATGGAGGCTTTGCTCCGGTGGCATCATCCGCAGCTCGGACCGGTGTCTCCAGCAGAGTTCATTCCGATCGCCGAGGAGACAGGGATCATTGTACCGATGACCCGGTGGATGGTCAAAGAGGTCTGTATCCAAAACAAGAAATGGCAGGATCGCAATGAAATGCAAGTGTGCATTTCGGTGAATATGTCCGTTCGCGTTTTCGAAAGTGAGACTTTGTTTGAAATGGTCTTTGAAGCTCTGCGAGACTCAGGCTTGAATGGAACTTACCTCGAGCTTGAGATTACAGAGTCAATCGCAATGAGCGATGTTCAAGGCACAATTGAGCAATTGCAAACGATTCGTGAACTTGGCGTCAGAGTGTCGCTCGACGATTTTGGAACGGGCTATTCCTCGCTGGGCAGCTTGGATGAGCTGCCGGTGGATACGTTAAAGATCGATCAGATTTTCATTCATAAAAGCGAGCAGATCTCGAAGCAAGCGATCATCAGCAACATCATCGCCATTGCCAAGAACTTGAACCTTGGCGTTGTGGCGGAGGGCGTAGAGACTTCGGACCAGATCGAATTTCTCCAGTCACGCGGTTGTCATGTGATGCAAGGCTTCTATTACGGCAAGCCGATGTCGGCGTTTGACGTCAGCTACTGGCTGGAGCATAAGCAGAAGGATGCGCTGGCGTAAGGTGCAAATCGGATAAGGCGGGCCAAAGGGCCGCTCCAAGCGGCAGGCGAGGTGTGATGCCCTACGGGTGCCAGCCCTAGTGTAGTTTGTGAGCGTATAGCGGAAGCGTTGCTTCCGCTATTTGCTTTGTGTCAGGCCGCTACAGATAGCGCTTGATTAGCCGGTACCCACTTTCTTGGCGGTAGAGCGACTGGCTCAAGCTATACGTGCCATTCATGGTTTCCTGTTCGTCAGCCACCCACCACAACCCCGTGCATGCATGCTGGCTGGCTAATTGTTCAGCGAACGCTCGAAGCCGGCCTCCGACCAATTCATGCTGATCCGCCTCGGTGGACGAAATCATGGCAGCTTCGCTCAGCTTAAGCGTACTATCGGCGTATTCGCGGATGCGAAATGACAGGGTGCCCAGAATCTGGCCTTGTTGTTCATACAAATATAAGTTATATGGATGGTCATGCATGAAGTGCAGTCGGTTCTCGATGTAAAGCGGTGAAATCGTGCGGCCGGTAAGATTGGAAAACAACAGGCTAATCGAGTGGGAATCATGCGAGGTTGCTAAGCGAATGCAATAGTCCATAAAGGAATCCACTTCCTATTCATTAGTATTATGGCAATTATACCATAAAAAGGAACATTAGTTCTATAAAAAGCGCATCTCCGTCCTGTCGGCTTAAGTTCCCCTAAGTCTGATAGAACAGTGATGCGCTTTGTGCTTATCTTATAGAAGCTCAGTATGAATCGTTATGCCCGCTCATGAATCGTATTTAACGTTGTCCGGTCAGTCGCTTGCACGAGCTTGATCAGCAGCTCTTTCGCCGCCGCATAATCGTCGACGTGAAGAATCGACGCGGACGTATGGATGTAGCGCGCGCAAACGCCAATGACGGCAGACGGTATGCCCTTGCCTTGCAGATGCACCTGACCGGCATCCGTGCCGCCGGCCGAGATAAAGTACTGATACGGGATCTTGTGGGTTTCCGCCGTATCAAGAATGAACTCGACCATGCCCCTGTGGGTGAACATGCCCGGATCATAAATGCGCAGCAGCGCGCCGCGCCCCAGCTGCCCAAAAGCGTTGCGGTCGCCGGTCATGTCGCCGGCGGCACTAGCATCCAGCGCGTAGAACAAGTCCGGCTGGATGAGGTTCGCCGCGGTAATCCCGCCGCGCGCGCCGAGCTCTTCCTGTACAGTCGCACCGCTGTACAGGATATTCGGGAGCTTCGTGCCGTGAAGCTCCTTCAACAGTTCAATCGCCAGGCCGACACCGTAGCGATTGTCCCAAGCCTTAGCCATAATCCGCTTCGGATTGGCTAAGGGAGTGAACGGGCAGACCGGCACGATCTGCTGCCCGACTCGCACGCCGATGGCCAGCGCATCGGCCTTATCCTCAGCGCCGATATCCACGTACATCGACTTGATATCTGCGGGCTTCCCGCGCGAGGCTTCGTCCAGCAAGTGCACCGGCGTCGAGCCGATGACGCCCATGACCGGGCCGTTGTCGGTCATGATCTGCACACGCTGCGCAGGCAGCACTTGGCTGAACCAGCCGCCGAGCGGCTGGAACTTGATCGTCCCATGCTCGGTGATGCCGTTGACGAGAAAGCCGACTTCGTCGAAGTGGCCCGCGACCATTACTTTCGGGCCGTTTTCGTCGCCGCGCATAATGCCGAAGAGGCTGCCGAGCCCGTCCTGAATGAACTCGTCGGTATATTTGGCCATCTCGGTCCGCGCGAATTGTCGAATTTCGCGTTCAAAGCCGGATACGGCCTGCATTTCCGTTAATGTGCGAAAAAGCTCCAATGTTTCTGTATTCATGAAGTTGTTCCCTCACTTTATCAAATGGATATGTTGTCTCGGTTCACATAAGCTCTATTGTATCATAAGTATTTGTGACAACGCTTGTTAGCGGCGGGCGGTGTGCTTCTTTATGATTGACAAAACTAATTGTATTAGTTATTATACTAATAAGGGTAGAAAAGAGGAGGCGTTTTTATGGAAATGACTCAAAACGGCGCTATATATCAGCTGGCTTTTATGCCGAAATGGTTTCCGGTGAACTGTTATCTGGTGGAAGAAGAGAACGAATTGACCCTCGTGGATGCAGCAATGCCTTTTGCTGTGCAGGCTATTTTGCAGGCGGCGGAGAAGATCGGCAAGCCGCTTACCCGCATCGTGCTTACGCATGCGCATGGGGATCACATTGGCGCATTGGACGGCCTGAAGCAGGCGCTGCCGCAAGCGAAGGTGTATATCTCGCAGAGAGATGCCAAGCTCCTTGCCGGCAGCAAGGAATTAGAGCCAGGAGAGCCTAATACGCCGATTAAGGGTGGCGTACCGAAGCCTGGCGCCATTCGGACCAAGCCGGACGTACTGCTGCAAGACGGCGACCGAATCGGCTCCCTGCAGGCGATCGCCGCACCCGGACATACGCCGGGCATGATGGCGTTCCTAGACGTGCGAAGCCACGCGCTGATTGCCGGCGACGCCCTGCAAGTTCGCGGCGGCGTTGCGGTGTCGGGCGTCGTGAGGTGGCGGTTTCCTTTTCCAGCCCTGGCGACATGGAACAAGCAGGCTTCGCTGGAGAGCGTGCGCAAGCTGCGCAATTTACAACCGAGCCTGCTGGCTGTCGGCCACGGGCAGATGATTGAGAACCCGCTGGCGGTGCTGGATCAAGCCTTGGACGAAGCAAGCAAAAAGATTAAAATGGAGACGGCGAGCATTTAGCGGATTCGCGGATTCTAAAGAACGAGCCCTTTGTCCACATAGCCATTATCAACGGCCCGCCATAAATACAGGGAGGCATAGCTCCGATAAGGGCTCCATGCAGGCGCGACAGCGCCCAGGTAGTTCCCGTCTTTCCGCTCTTCAAGCTGATGCAGCCACCTCGCTGCCCGCTGTAGGCCGGCGTCACCGACTGACATGACATCCGGACGGCCGAGGCTGAAGATCATGAACATTTCGGCCGTCCACTTGCCGATGCCTTTGACACTCGTCAGCTGCTTCATCAAAGTCTCATCGTCGAGCGCATGCAGGTCATCCAGCGTCACCTCGCCGCCCAGCACTTTGCTGCTCAGGTCGCGGATGTAGCGGATTTTGGGATAGGAGACACCGCACTGGCGGATGGTTTCTTCGTCTGCGGCCAGCACAAGCTCAGGGGTCACCTGCGGCACGATAAGCCGCACTCGCGCTTGAATGGTACCTGCCGCTTTGGCGGAGAGCTGCTGGGCCATAATGGACATGACAAGCGACTCGTACGGATTGGCACTCGGTTTCAAAGCCATGTCGCCGACAAGGCGGATTAAAGCAGCCAGCTTGCTGTCCACTTGGCATAAAGCGATCACTGCCGGGTGTTCTTTGTTTAAATGAACGATATGCGGTTCGGTTGGAGGATAAATTTCCATGCGGGACATCCTTCCGTCTTGAGATTATATTTATTTTTAATTGTAAATGATTAACAAATGGAGATACAATAACAGTATTGCGTGATGGATACGCAAACGCAACCTATAAGTACAGCAGGAATTCGACCGGAGGAGGCGATGGGATGTCCCTGCAAGATCAGCGCATTATACCGGCGATTCATAAAATCAAGGATTTAGAAAAGCTATTAAGGACAAACTATACGTATATGGTTCTGCTTGAAAGCCATATCGGCCAGCTGAAGCATGTTGTCGATCTGGCAAAATCAGGAGGGAAGAAGCTGCTCCTGCATGCTGATCTCATTGAAGGGCTGAAAAATGACGAATATGCGGCAGAGTTTCTATGCCAAAATATTCGGCCGGCCGGCTTGATTTCGACGCGGGCCAACGTTGTCGCCAAAACGAAGCAGAACGGGCTGCTAGCCATCCAGCGGATATTTTTGATTGACAGCAGCGCTTTACAGAAAAGCTACGCGCTCCTGGAGCGGACGCAGCCAGATTATTTAGAAGTCATGCCAGGTGTTATCCCGCATATGATTACAGAAGTAAAGGAGCAAACCGGCATTCCGATTTTTGCCGGCGGCTTGATTCGTTCCGCAAGTGATGTGGAGCTTGCCTTACAAGCTGGCGCTACCGCAGTCACGACCTCGAATGCAGAGCTCTGGCGGCATTATGCCAGTTTAACTGGAGGAGAAGCATGATAGCCGATTTGGGCTTTCAAAATGAAGCGGACAGTGGTATACTCATTTCAAGTTCATATTTGGTTGGAGACTAGGAGAAACCGCAGCGGCTTGTACGAATAACGTGCAGGCATGTTGGGGTTTTTTTGCATACCCAGGAGGGAAAAAGAGATGATTACCGCTGTTAAAGGATTTTCCGGTTTAAATCGTAAAGAGATGCTGCAGGACATGGCAGGACAAAAATTTGATGTATTAGTAATTGGCGGAGGCATCACCGGAGCGGGGATCGCTTTGGACGCACAAAGCCGCGGGCTTCGTACCGCCTTGGTGGAAATGCAGGATTTCGCATCGGGCACTTCGAGCCGTTCGACGAAGCTGGTGCATGGCGGGCTGCGCTATTTGAAACAGCTGGACGTCAAGGTTGTCGCTGAAGTAGGCAAAGAGCGCGCAATCGTGTATGAGAACGGACCGCATGTCACGACGCCGGAATGGATGCTGCTGCCTTTTTATAAGGGTGGTACGTTCGGTAAAATGTCTACATCGCTCGGACTCCGGGTGTACGACTACCTGGCAGGCGTTAAGCGCTCGGAGCGTCGTAAAATGTTTGATCCGTCAGAAACGCTGAGCCATGAGCCGCTGCTGAAAAAGGATGAGCTAAGAGGCGGCGGTTATTACGTGGAATACCGTACAGATGATGCGCGTCTGACAATTGAAGTAATGAAAAAAGCGGTTGAGCTGGGCGCGAAGGCCGTGAATTATACGAAGGTTGAGGAGCTGCTGGTCGAGAACGGCAAGCTGAAGGGCGTGGCGGTAACGGATCAGATTAGCGGTGAAAGCTACTCGCTGTACGCCAGCAAGGTGGTCAATGCGGCTGGTCCTTGGGTAGACACGCTTCGCGAGATGGATCGCTCGAAACAAGGCAAAACGCTGCACTTGACCAAAGGGGTTCATCTGGTGTTCGACCAGAGCCGCTTCCCGCTGCGGCAGGCGATTTATTTTGATACGCCGGATGGCCGGATGGTGTTTGCCATTCCGCGCGATGGCAAAACGTATGTCGGTACCACGGATACGAACTACAAAGGGGATATCGTGAACCCGCGCATCACCATCGCAGACCGTACGTATTTGCTGCGCGCGGCGAACGAGATGTTCCCGTCCCTCGGGTTGACGGAGGCTGACGTCGAGTCGAGCTGGACCGGTCTGCGCCCGCTGATCCATCAGGAGGGCAAGGACCCTTCGGAGATTTCGCGCCGCGATGAAATCTTCGTATCGGCGTCCGGCCTCATCTCGATGGCCGGAGGCAAGCTGACCGGCTACCGCAAGATGGCGGAGACGGTCGTGGATCGCATCGCCGCTATGCTGGCGGAAGAGGGCACTGCGCCGGCGGGACTTGCGCCGAGCAGCACCAAGACGCTGCCGATTTCCGGCGGCGATGTCGGCGGCTCCGCGCAGCTGGAGCCGTTCTTGCGCAGCAAGGTCAGCCAAGGGCAGCGCCTGGGGCTGACCGAGAGCGAGGCTGCGCAGCTGGCGCGGCGGTACGGCTCCAATGTGGATGCCGTCTACGAGCTGCTGGCGCAGCTTAAGGGCGAAGCGGCGAAGCGTGGCTTGCCCGCGGCTGTACTCGCTTCGCTCGTCTACGCGATCGAGCAGGAGATGGTGGTGAAGCCGGCGGATTTCTTCATCCGCCGCACCGGCGCCCTCTTCTTCGACATCGCGTGGGCAAGACAATGGAAAGCGCCAGCGACCGCCTTCCTGGCAGAGCGCTTCGGCTGGGATGAAGCGCAGACGGCCAGATATTCCGCCGAGCTGGAGCAGCTGCTCCATGAGGCTGTGACGCCGCTGCAAGCTTAATCGCTTGCCGGCAAAGCGTTAACTTTCGGACGACCGGTTTGGTGGGGTCCGAGGGTTAACGCTTTTTTCATTTCAACTGCTGGGGGAATAGGGCTTGCTTCTACGAACTTCGTGATGTATACTCTTAATTGATAACGATTATCATTATCGATTAGCATCTGGAAGTCCCTTCCGGCTGTGAAGAACAATAAAGTGTTCCAGATTGATCCGAAAGGTTTCCCTTACAACGATCCGGTGTCTTTGGAAGCGGAGCTTGCATTCATCGTGGAGAAGTTGACTCAACAATAAAATACGAAATCCTCCTATGTGCACAATGCTTGTGCCTGCGGGAGGATTTTTTTAGGATAGTATTTGTTTATTGTGCTTGTCTTGTGTCAGCTTATAGATGCGAATCTGCTCTGAGGTGTCGATGGTGGCCAATGCAATCTGCTTCATATCCTGGTTTTGGGCACGGATTTTGCTTTCCAGCCACGCGTCATTTTTTCCGAGTTTGTGCAGCAATTTGTTGTTCACAACGCCTTCAATGATGATCGGCTCAACCAATGCAAACGGCGAAGTGTGCACGTTCAGATCGACCGCTGCCGGCGGCTGGTGCTGTGTTTCCAGGAACATCGAGATGGTGCCGCCTGGTTCCCAGAGAGCGAGCGCCACTTTTTGAACATCTTCAATTTGCTGCTTTCGCAGTTCGGAAAATAAATGGTCTAAGGAAATTCTGGCTTTGGACAGATTATGCATGTGAATTTGACCATGTTGGATGAGGAGGAGCGGAGGCGGGTCGAGAAAATGTTTCAGACCGTTCCATTTCAGGCTGAGCCATGATGTGCCCAAGTACAGCACGACTAGCACGATTGTCGTCGTCATGGAGCCTGCTAGACCCAGCCGTTCGTCGGAGAGTGGGTGTGCCAGGATGTTGCCTAACAGCAGGGCGATGACGAAATCGATAAAACGCAGCTGGGAGATGGAGCGCTGTCCTAAGGATTTGGCTGTAATCAATAAAAATAAATAAGCGACGACCGCTCTGAGTATCCATTGCATTGTTGTCAGCGATTCTTGGCTGCGAAAGAAGTCCAACGGGGGTTCACACTCCGAAAGTCATATATTCCGTATAGAATTTCCCTTGATGCTGGGGAATTATCCATTTTAGTGGGGAAATGGGAAGTTGTTGCCCGCAGCGGCTGTATCCTGTTTTGGCCTGCGGATCGGATATTTGGTTTGTGTGCTGTTTGTGCAAGGGAGCTTGCAGCCAAAGGGGCATCTCATCGCTGTCAGCATGGACTAGGCGCCACAGGCGATGCTGCTGGGAATCGCGGCGCGTGCAAAAAAAGAAGCTAGGGCCCTATCGGACCTCGGAGCTCCTTTTAACGTCTCTACACTAACGGCTGCATGCCGCGTTCCATCCAATCGTCACGCGTCGGACCGTACATACCTGGCACGCGCAGGCCAGCTTGACGCATAAGAACGATCATTTCTCCACGATGATGGATTTCATGGGAGATCAGCATGCGCAAGGTCAGATGGTTAGGCCACGTTTGGCCGTACATCTCATGAACCTCTCCGAGTGTGGCATCGGTCCACTGGGACTCTATGGCTGCTGTCAGCCCTGCGGCAGCAGCGCGGTATGTCACAGCGATCGTTTTGGCCGAGTCCGGCGCAATCTCTTCACCTTCAGGAGCTTCGAATTGGAGACCGGTGCGGGACAGCATTTCATGAATGGTTGTGGCGATATGCCAGCCCAATTGTCCCAATGTCCGGAAGTCGGGCGCGATACGCTGGGATAGCGATGCATCCGTCAAGGTGTCCAGCACACGCAGCGTTGCTGCGGATTCATGGTTCCATTCATTGATAAAAGCTTGGATTGTTGTAAACATGATTGATTCCTCCTTAGGACGATATGACCTTATTATAGCCGTGCTATACTGACAACATATTGTCAGTGTTCATTATCATAGAGTTGAACAATTTGTTTTGCCTTGTTTTTGATGATCGCCGCCAAGTGTGGCGGCTCCAAAACGCGAAGAGAAGGTCCATAGCTAAGCAGCATCCCGTGCAGCCAAGGCTCATCGGGCTGATAAGCGGTGATTCGTGTTGAGCCGTCAGGCAGCTCTTCGATCTGCTCGGACTGAAAATAGTCTTCAACTTGGGCGCGTACGTTAGGCTGCGCATGCAGAATGAGTTGAATACAGGCGGGCGGCTCTTTCTTGCCCCACCCGTAGCTCAGCTTTTCGAGTGTTTCTTCTTTGCGGATGAAGGTACGGTTTAGTACTTCAACAGCTTTCATGCGTGACAACCGAAATACGCGGAAATCGTTGCGGAGCAAGCAGTAGCCGTATAAGTACCAATTGAACCCTTTGACGACAATACCCATGGGTTCAACGGTGCGTTCCGTATATTCACTCTGAGAGGACATATATTGAAAAGAAACCAGGCGAGTTTCGCGAATGGCGGTGCGAAGGTCATTCAACTTTTCTTTGCCGAATTTCTCGCCACGCCAAGGGTTCATGTCAATGATCAGTTGATTGTTCAGTGCGGCGATAGGGTCCTGCTCGGATTTGGCAACAAGCGCTCCAACCTTGTCGAGCAGGGCGCCGATCTCCTGATCGCCTACCGTAGCACGAATCCCTCTTAGACCAGCGATGATGGACTGCAGTTCCTCCAGCGAGAGAAACTGGCGGTCCAGTCGGTATTGGTCCATAATCTCATAGCCGCCTGTGTTGCCGGCATAAGAAACAATAGGAACACCGGCTTGATTAATCGTCTCGACATCGCGGTATATCGTCCGCTGCGAGACCTCGAATCGCTCGGACAGCTCCTTCGCGCTTATTCTTTTCCGATTCAGCAAGAGCATCGTTATGGCTAGCAGCCGATCTAGTTTCAAGCGGATCACCTCTTCGTTCATCTTCCTTCATACATACCTTACCACTTCGTGCAGCAGGAGATGTTCTCCTCTCTGGAAGAAGATAACTGTTTTTGACAAACAACTGGGTGTAGTTGGAAGTTAAGAGGAAAAATCTCTATTCGAGTGGAATTATTGAACAAAGGATTGAAAAAGGAGCGTATGCCAAGTGGTGATTAAGTTGCACGAATGGATCATTGAGGCAGATATTCAAAGCATGCAGCAGGCGATGGAGACGGGGGCAACCAGCTCTGTGGAGCTCGTGAAGCACTATTTGTCACGGATTGAGCAGTATGACGGGCGGATTCGCGCCGTGCTGGAGATCAATCCGGACGCGTTAGCAATCGCAACAGCCTTAGACCGCGAGCGTCAGGAGAGCGGATTGCGCGGGCCGCTTCATGGTATCCCAATCCTGATCAAAGATAATATCGATACAGCGGACCAGATGCATACCAGCGCAGGCTCGATTGCTTTGGCGAATTCTCGTGCGGCTGCGGACGCCTTTGTTGCCGCCAAGCTTCGTGAAGCCGGAGCTGTGCTGCTGGGGAAGACGAATATGACCGAATGGGCCAATTTCATGTCTTCTGGTATGCCGTCCGGCTATAGCTCCAGAGGGGGCCAAACCGCCAACCCGTACGGACCCTTCGAAGTCGGCGGCTCCAGCGCAGGCTCAGGAGCAGCGGTTGCGGCCGGGTTCGCTGCAGCGGCTATCGGCACGGAGACGTCGGGTTCGATCGTCAACCCGGCGCACCATAACAGCCTGGTCGGCTTGAAGCCGACGGTCGGTCTTTTGAGCCGCTCAGGCATCATCCCGATTTCGCACAGCCAAGATACGCCGGGGCCGATGACACGAAATGTAGCCGATGCGGCCATACTGCTGGGGGCCCTGACTGGCATGGATGAGCGGGATGCTTTTACTTTGGCAAGCGAGGGGCGCGGTTATCGGGATTATACCCCTTTTCTCAAGGCTGACGGCCTTAAGGGTGCGAGAGTCGGGGTTGTGCGCGGTTATTTTGCAGGTTTGCCTGAGGAGGTTCGGCAGGCTGCGGAGCGGGCTCTTGCGGTACTGCGTGAACAAGGGGCTGAGCTCATTGATCCGGTCGTGCTTCCTTGCGAGGGGACGGAGTGGAATTATGAAGTTCTGAGGCACGAGTTCAAAAAAGATCTGAACGATTACTTGGGAAACTTGGATCATGCGGTTCCGATCCATTCCCTGCATGATCTCATTCTGTATAATAACGAGCATCGAGAGGCTGCGCTCAAATACGGACAAAGCATTCTGGCTTGGTCGGAGGAAACGAGCGGCACATTGACGGAAGCGCTCTATCTGGATAGCTTTCACCGTTATCGTGAGCTAACACGCGCGCAAGGGATTGACTATGCGCTTCGCGAGCATCAGCTCGACGCGTTGTTCTTCCCGGGCGATGAGGGTTACGATCTTGCCGCTAGAGCGGGCTATCCGCTCATCAATATACCCGCAGGATACACCTCGCAGGGGCCAACGGGGATTACCTTTGCTGCGGGCGCGTTCAGTGAGCCGCTACTACTCCAACTCGCTTACAGTTTCGAGCAAGCGACCCGCTATCGTGTGCCCCCGAAGCTGTAAGCGAGCCCCGTTTCCTGCATAGGTCATGGAATAAATTGAAATAATAAGCCGATTTCAAATCCATGACAAAGCGAGATGAGCACATTGTTAAAAAACAAGGCCAGAGCTGCGCTGCACATCGCCGTCATCAGCTTGCTCTTAAGCGGGCTGTCCCTTTCAGGAACGGGCTGGGCTGCGGCCGGAATGAAGGAGGAGGCACCGCCTTCAGGATCCAATACGGCTAATCCTACGGAGTTAATACAGGCGCGGGAGATCGATGTTACCGGCGACGGCAAACTGGATAGCGTAGGCTTGGTCGGAATGAAATTGGACGCCGCCAGCCCCTATTACGCCAAGCTTTTTATTGTCGTATTAGGTCAAGGCCAGAATCAGGTTGTCGTCCCGCTAGAGGGCGGATATAACCCCAAGATGTCCTTCTGCGATTTTAATGGCGACAAGCTGCCTGAAATTTTTGTGTCTGCCGAAACGGGAGGCAGCGGAGGGCTATCCAATTACTACCTCTACTCGCTCAAAGGGAACGTTCCTACAGCACTTCCTTTGCCGGATCCCCTGCATGTGACATCGATGTTTAAGAGCAATTATGCGGTGAAGCTGAAGGTGAAGGAAACAGGGAAGTCTTTTAAAGTCGATCTGAAGGATAAGAAGGCGGATTACGACCAGTTCGGTGTTTACAATAACGGCAAGCTGATTAAACCGGTGATTGTGGATGTCCATGGTTACGGGCTGCTTCAGCCGATGGACATAGACCGGGACGGCGTATGTGAATTGAGAGGCGTGCAGCGGATCACCGGTATCTCGAATGCGGATACGATTGGTTACGTCAACTCGCTTTGGAAGTGGAAAGACGGCAAATGGGTGCTGAAGAACGCTACGATCAAAAAAACTTTCGAGCCGCATGGCCCTAGTGGTCATTCGGAAGGGCACTAATAAGCGCAGAAAAACCGCAGCTTCCGCAGGCGGCTCAAGATGAGCTGATTCCTGTGGAGCTGCGGTTTTTTTATACCCAGTTGCCTCGACGGAACAAAGGTTCGCGTGTCCCATCCTCAGTAATGCCGTCAATCTCCATCTCGGCGGAGCCGATCATGAAGTCAACGTGGATCAAGCTTTTATTGTAGCCGTTGGCATCCAGCTCTTCCGGCGACATAGCGGTCCCGCCTTCGATCGTGAACGGATAGGAATTTCCTAACGCGACGTGGCAGGAAGCGTTCTCGTCGAATAAAGTGTTGTAATAAATGAGGCCTGATTGCGAAATCGGCGAGTCGTACGGCACGAGAGCGACCTCACCCAAGTAACGTGCGCCTTCATCCATATCGAGCATTTTGTTCAGCACTTCTTGCCCGACTTCGGCGATGGCGCTGACTACTTTGCCGTTCTCGAACGTCAAGCTGAAGCCATCGATGAGCGATCCTTGATAACTCAAAGGAAGCGTGCTGCGCACAGTGCCGTTGGTGCCATTGCGGGCAGGCATCGTAAACACTTCTTCCGTCGGCATATTCGGAATGAAGAAGATGCCGCTGTCTGTCGTGCTTCCAGCCGCCACCCACAGATGTTTAGGGGCAAGTTCGATATACAGATCGGTTCCCGGGCCTTTAAAATGCAGCTGCTTGTAACGCTTGTCATTCAGCATGTTTTGCTTGCTTGTCAACTGCTCGACATGCGTTTGCCAAGCGGCTACCGGATCTTCGCTGTCGACGCGAGTTAGCTTGAAGATTTGCTCCCACAGCTTCAGAGCGCGTTCATCTGCGCTCAAGTTCGGGAATACTTTGGCGGACCATTCGGCCGTCGGATACGACACCAGCAGCCAGTTGACTTGATTGCTGCGCAAATACTGCAAGAAGCCGTTGCGCGCTTGCGCTGCTGTTTTGCTGGATACGGCGACTCTCTCCGGATCGATATCCTTCATCAAATCGGAGTTAGGCGCGTGGATCTGCAGAAAAGCGGCACCGTTCTTAGCCAGCTCTTCCAGTCCGTTCGCCCGCCACATCGGGTAATCACGCAGCGCCGACTCTGGCGCATACTTCAGGCGCAGAGCTTTCACTTCATCGTCGTCCCAATCGACCACGACGTCTTTGGCGCCTGCTTCGTACGCTTTCTTCGCAACTTTGCGCACAAAATCCGCGCAGGCAATCGGCGTCATAATGACGACCGTCTGATCCTTCTGTACGTTCAATCCGACTTTCACAGCTAGCTCGGCATACTGGTCTAGATAATGTTCAAATGTCTTCATTTTGCTAGCTCCTTTATATTTCAGTTAGATTTAGTGTATGATAGAAAATAAAACTTTAACCTGCGGGAGAAAGGCTGGCCAAACAATGGAAACGAAAACAACCACTGCACCGACAAGCACTCCATCGAACTTCATTAAGAACATTGTAAACGAAGACTTAAAATCAGGCAAAGTGAGCCAGATCATCACCCGCTTTCCCCCAGAGCCGAACGGATACCTTCATATTGGGCATGCGAAGTCGATTTGCCTCAACTTCGATCTTGCTGATGAGTTTAACGGATTAACCAACCTTCGCTTTGACGATACGAATCCGGCCAAAGAAGATATCGAGTACGTAGAGTCCATTAAAGAGGACGTTGCATGGCTGGGCTATACATGGGACGGCTTGTTCTTTGCTTCGAACTATTTTGAAGAAATGTACAGCCGCGCCGTGCTGCTGATCCGCAAAGGATTAGCCTATGTGGACGAGCAAACGGCTGAGCAAATCCGCGAGACGCGCGGTACGTTGACAGAGCCGGGTAAAGAAAGCCCGTATCGCAACCGTTCTGCGGAAGAGAATCTCGCCTTGTTCGAGCGTATGCGCGCCGGCGAGTTTAAAGACGGCGAGCGCGTGCTTCGCGCCAAAATTGACATGTCATCGCCGAATATTAATTTCCGCGATCCGGTCATTTACCGCGTCGTGCATGCCCATCACCACAACACAGGCGATCAATGGTGCATCTACCCGATGTACGCCTTCGCTCATCCGCTGGAAGATGCGATTGAAGGTGTGACGCATTCGATCTGTACGCTGGAGTTCGAAGACCAACGTCCGTTCTACGACTGGGTCGTGCGCGAATGCGAGATGCCGAGTGTGCCGAGACAATATGAGTTTGCCCGCCTGAACTTGACGAATACGGTGATGAGCAAAAGAAAGCTGAAGCAGCTCGTCGACGAGAAAGCGGTAGACGGCTGGGACGATCCGCGGATGCCGACCATCTCCGGTTTGCGCCGACGCGGGTTTACGCCGGAGTCGATCCGCACTTTTGCCCGTGAGATCGGCGTCGCTAAGAGCAACAGCACAGTTGATGCGAAGATGCTGGATCACTTCATCCGCGAGGATTTGAAGCTGAAGGCGCTGCGCACGATGGGCATTCTTAATCCGCTGAAAGTCGTCATCACCAACTATCCGGAGGATCAAGTGGAGATGCTGGTAGCGGAGAATAACACCGAGAATCCGGAGATGGGCACCCGCGAAATTCCGTTCTCCCGCGAGATTTACATCGAGCAGGACGATTTCATGGAAAACCCGCCGAACAAATATTTCCGGTTATTTCCTGGCAATGAAGTGCGCTTGAAGAACGCGTACTTCATCAAGTGCAACGACTTCATCAAAGACGAGAATGGCAAAGTTATTGAGCTGCATTGCACATACGATCCGGAGACGAAGAGCGGCAGCGGCTTCACCGGACGTAAAGTCAAAGGCACGATCCATTGGGTCGATGCCAAAAGCGCCGTACCTGCGGAATTCCGCCTGTACGAGCCGCTGATTTTGGACGATGAAGAGAACGAGGGTGCGTCCTTCCTTGAAAATCTCAACCCGAACTCCTTGCAAATCGTGCAAGGCTTCGTAGAAGAGAATATGAAGCAGGCGAAGCCGCATGATAAGTTCCAATTTTTCCGTCACGGTTATTTCAACGTTGACCCGAAATATACAACAGCGGACCATCTCGTGTTCAACTTGGTCGTTTCCTTGAAGAGCTCGTTCGAGGTCTAAATAAAAAAGTACAGCTTCTCCATGGGGGGAGCTGTACTTTTTTGCTATGCCCTTGCGAGATCAAGCATCTCGCCGGTACGTCTTCGTGCGGGCATCCTCAATAATGCCGTTCCAATTGAGTCCAAAAGCAAAATCGTAGACGTGGCCATCCGCATCCACATGGCACTGCATATCATGCGCGACATCTTCCAATTGTTCTTCGACGGTCTGCATGCCCGCCGGCATTTGCATGGGCAGCAAGCCTGACGGCTCGCAGGCTCCCGTGAGCACATCCACAATCGCTTCGTCCTGCACGCCAAAGTTGGCGATAATGGCGTCAACTTCAGCTTCGAACTCGGCGACAATCGACGAATTGGATAACAGCATGGATACGATGACAGGTTTGCCGTTCATTCGTCGTTTGGTCTCCAGCACCAGGTCCAGGTCGCCTGCATTGCGCACGGTAACGGTTTATCCTTGATACGATCGGTTTAGAACATCATTTGGTCTTGGGTCGCCAGCCATGCTGCATGCACGGGCATGTTCGGCCGTATAAGGCCTGTACTGGAGGCTGATCGGCACATAGCCGTTGCCGCCTCTGTTCGCATCTTCCTCGCTGTATCCCAGCCCTGTCAGGGGACCCGGAACAATACAGTTGAAGAATAAGAACAATTTTTGTTATGTTCTATTTGTATGAGGCGAAGCCCACCCGAAGGAGTGATCCCATGACAACGATACTCGTCGTAGACGATGACCACAATATTTGCAGAATTACAAAGCTGTATTTAGTGAAAAATGGATTTGCTGTATTGACTGCACATGATGGCGAGCAAGCGCTGGAGCAGTTCGAGGCACATCTGCCTGATTTTATCGTGCTGGATCTCATGCTGCCGAAGCGGGACGGATGGTCCGTCTGCCAGCGGATTCGTGCTTCGAGCGATGTGCCGATCTTGATGCTGACGGCGCGCGGAGAAGTGGACGAGCGGATCGGGGGACTGAACATGGGGGCTGATGACTATATGGTCAAGCCGTTTGATCCCAATGAGCTGGTCGCGCGAATTACCACCATTTTGCGCAGATCTTCTCAGCGGCAGGTTTCACCGTTCAATTCCAATATCTATGAAGTTGGTAGCTTGCGGGTGGATGCGGTCTCGCACGAAGTAACCGTTGAAGGCCAGCTGGTGGCTTTGCCCCGTAAGGAATATGAGTTGCTGCTGTTCCTGGTGCGTAATCCGAACCAGGTGTTCACGCGGGAAGATTTAATATCCAAAATATGGGGTTGGGACTTCGAGGGAGAGGACCGGGTCGTCGATCTGTATATCAAAAGGCTGCGGCAAAAGCTGAGCGCTTTAACCGAGCGCCAAATTGACTGGAACATCCGCACGGTGTGGGGTGTCGGTTATAAGTTTGAGGGGCCAGGCGCATGCTGAATTCTTTTTACCGCAAGCTATTATTCATTTATGTCACTATTACAATCGTTTCGATCATTGCGATTTCTGGCACAATCGGTTACACAATGCGGCAAAATACATACGACCGCAGTGAGCAAATTTTGCTTGAAAAGGTGACGCAAGTAGACGAGCTGGCGAAGGATCTGCTCGATAACTCAATGCTGCCCAAAGATTTTCGCAAGCAAATTGCTGCCATTGAAAAATCGTCCAACGTTCGCGTATCGGTCATTAAGCATCCGAAGCTGAACTCGGATAAATTGAATTCTGTCGGTGAACCGCCAGCCCGCAAAGAATGGGCCGACAAGCTGCTAAGCGGCGAGCCTGTGACGGCTAAGGGCAGCTTCAGCACGAGCGACAGCACGAAAATGCTGATTGTAGGGCGGCCGGTATGGCTGGACAACCGCGTGGTTGGCGGCATTTTTCTGTACACGCCGATTCAGGATATTCAAGGCACGATTAACGAGATTAACCGGGCCATTGTCATCTCGGCCGTGCTCATTGCGGCGCTAGCCGTAGCGGTGCTGTACTTTGTCTCCCGCCATTTCGTGAAGCCGATTCAGTCGATGAGCCGAACGGCGGAAGCGCTGGCTCTGGGAGATTTCAGCGGCCGAGTGGCGGTGCGGGGACAGGATGAGATCGCCTCGCTGGCTGCCTCGCTGAACCGTATGGCCGGCAAGCTCGAGAAGGTCGAGGACAGCCGCAAGCGGTTCCTCTCGGAAATCTCGCATGAGCTGCGGACACCGCTGACGACGATCCGGGCGTCATTGCAAGGGCTTGTCGATGGGGTCGTCGAGCCGCAAGACGCGCAAGAATTTATTCGGGTTTCACTCGGTGAAACCATCCGTTTGAGCAAGCTGGTGGATGATTTGCTGCAGCTTTCTTCTTTTGAGGAAAAGCAGGTGAAGCTGCATCTGCAGCAGGTCGATGCGGGCGAATTGAGCGTATATGTCGTGACGCAGTTGAAAATGAAGGCAAAAGCGAAGCGTATTGAGCTATTTGCAGATGAAGGCATCCCCTTGTTCGTCCAGGCTGACGCTGACCGGCTGAGGCAGGTGCTGATTAATCTGCTCGATAACGCCATCAACCATATCCCGGAAGGCTCGCAGGCCGGCATTCGCATCAAATCAGTCAAACACGAGCGGTGGATCGAGGTCTGGGATAACGGTCCAGGCATCCCGCCGGACAAGCTGCCTCACTTGTTCGACCGCTTCTACAAGGCAGACGAAAGCCGCAATCGCTCAGGTGCAGGCTTAGGATTGACCATTTGCAAGATGATCGTAGAAGCGCACGGTGGTTCGATGCGCGTTCACTCGCAAACAGGGCAAGGGACGGTTTTTCAGATATTTTTGCCGCATTCGCCTATGACAAACTTATGACATATTTATCCGCTAGTATAGAACGCGTAGGGTAAAGAGCAAGCTGTTTACCGAATACGATTCCAAGGAGAAGTGACCATGATGATGAAAAAGTTAGTCGGACTGGCTTTGGCAGGCGCAATTGTAGTATCTGTACCTTTCGCTGCATTTGCGGCGGATGCACCTCTTCAGCCAGGCAAACAGTTGTTGCAGGATAAAGCGCAAGTACTCGGCATTTCCACAGATGGCAAGACGAACGAGCAGATCAAAGCGGAAGTGAAAGCCGCAATCGCAGCGAAGCATCTGGACCGTCTGAAGGCGGCGGCAGGAAAGCTGGGCATCAGCACGGACGGCAAATCTGCGGATCAGTTGAAAGCAGATATTCAAGCGGCTGTGCTGGCCAAGCGTCAGGCCAAAGCGGCGAAGCTCGGCATTGCTACGGATGGCAAGACGAGCAAAGATTTGAAAACCGCGATTCAGGCAGCGGAGCTGGCAAAGCTCAAGGAGCAGGCGGCTAAAGCGGGCATCTCAACAGATGGCCTGACAGCAAAGCAAATTCGCGCTGCATTGAAGCAAGCGAAGGAAAGCAAAAGAGCGGAAGCGCTGAATAAGCGTGCGGCTAAATTAGGTATCAGCACGGATGGCAAGACGACGGAGCAAATCTTCGCTGAGGTGGAAAGTGCGCTGAAAGCGAAATGGGAGAAGCAAGCGGCGAAGTAATTTTGCTTGCTACAAACAGCTCAAGCGGAAACTTCCATGACCCTCGATCGGGTCACAGGCTACGATGAGAATTCCATAGCCTCCAGCCCCACTTGCAAGAGTGGAGTTGGAGGCATTTTTGCATCCTACTCGTCTTCAAACATATCCATCTGCTCGGGAGGAAGCGCTGCAGCTTCCAGGCCTAGAAGCTCCATAAGCTGCAAAGCATTCTCCGCAGCATCTCCGCCCGAATTATTATTGAAAATGACGCACACCTCGGCCGTATCCTCCGTCAGCTGCAGCAAATACTCCTTCCATACCAGCAGTTCCTCACGATTATAGCGGTAAAGGTACCGCACGTCCCGCCAATTTGCATTGCCGCTGGATGTCCAGCCGCTGTGATTTCTGCCGTGGAAACGGACGACGGTGAGCTCCCTGTGGGTCACCTCCAGAACAGTAGGCACAGAGCCCGGGAAGACTTGCGGCTCATCACAAATGCTGTGCATCCAGCCTTCATCGCGCATGAACTGCAGCGTCCTGTCACGCATGCCCGGCGCAAACCAGCTCTGATGGCGGAACTCAAGCGCTATAGGGAGTCCGCTCATTCGCTCCTTGGCGGCCCGGACGATATTTACATTTTTTCTGTTGCAATCGAACCAGGGCGGGTACTGAAAAAGGACAGCCTTCAGCTTATTCGCTTCGATAACAGGAAGAATAGACTCCCTGAAGCTGGCAAACATCTGGTCTGTATCCGCTTCGGACATTTCTTGCCGTGTATGTCCCGTCATCCCTTGATAGGCTTTAATCAAGAAAGAGAAATGGCCAGGCGTGTCCTTTACCCATCGGCGATAGACAACGTCCTTGTGGATCGCATAATAAGAGCTGTCGAGTTCAACGACGGAAAAATATCGGCTATATACGTTCAGCTTATCCGGCGACTTCACCCCAGCCGGGTAAAGCTTATCGTGGTCTCCCCATCCTGCAAGCCCAATTGAGATCATGTTTTCCACCATCTTTATAAAGTTAACGGCTTATTCGGTTTCAACAAGCCATTTTCGTATTTTAGGATAAAATCGGGAATCGTCAGTGCATTGTAGGTCTTTTATCATTATTCGCAATGGCCAGGAACAATTTTACAATATAGTATAAATTATAATATAACATGATCTATTTTTACAGAATCAGACGAATTAAATAGGAACTAGGGAATGGTGGGAATACGTCCGTTAAGCAATGATAATGCAATGAACAAAATTGTAGATATCACAGAAAACAGCATAGGCCAAATGCATACAAGAATTAGCTTGCTTTCGGTGTCACGAAGACTTGACATATGAAAAATATGGAATTACTATGTAATGGATAATGATAATCATTCTCATACATGGTAGGGGGGTCGAAATTGGTTAGTAAAGGGGTTTTAAAAGCGAGCCGAAGCTGGAGCGGACGACTGTCCATCTTTTTAACAGTTTGCATGCTTGTCCTAGCAGGCTGCGGGCAGAAGGCGGAGACGACACAGGCGGATGCCAAACAGACAACAGAGGCGAAGCAATTAGGTGCGGCAGCATCCCAAAAACCTGAAGCAGCACCAAGCCAGGCTGAATATGTGGTTAAGCACGCAATGGGTGAAACGAAAATTACCGGCACGCCGAAAAAGGTAGTGGTGCTGACGAACGAAGGAACCGAGGCTGTACTGGCCCTCGGAGTAAAGCCTGTCGGGGCTGTAAAATCTTTTACCTTATCGGGCGATTGGTATGATCATATTCAAGCGGACATGGAAGGCGTCAAAGTCGTAGGTGACGAGAACCAGCCGAACCTGGAACTGATCGCTTCGTTGAAGCCGGACCTTATTATCGGCAACAAGCTGCGCCAAGAAAAGGTGTACCAGCAGCTATCCGCTATTGCGCCAACGGTGTTTTCCGAGAAGCTGATGGGCGATTGGCAAGTGAATTTTAAGCTGTATGCGGAAGCATTGAATAAAAAATCGGAAGGCGATCAACTGATCGGCAATTTCGAGAAGCGAATTGCGGACTTCAAGCAAAAAGCCGGCGACAAGCTGAATACGAAAGTATCTATCGTAAGGTTTATGCCTGGCAAGGTGCGTATTTACATGAAAGATACATTTTCTGGCGTTGTCTTGAAGAAACTAGGCTTCCAGCGCCCGGCGCCGCAGGATCAAGAGAAGTTCGCGGATGACGTTCAGAAGGAACGTATTCCGGATATGAACGGCGATGTGCTGTTCTATTTCAACTATGAGAATGACAAAGGGGAAGCGGGCAAGACCGAACAGGATTGGGCGAACGATCCTTTGTGGAAAAATCTTGACGTAGTGAAAAAAGGCAACGTCCATAAAGTAAGCGATGCCGTATGGAACACGGCCGGCGGGATTATAGCCGCGAACCTGCTGCTGGATGATTTGGAGAAATACTTTTTGAAATAAACAGCACAGAGCTGCTGAATTGCCCTGAGCGAGGATGAATCGCTTGGGGCTTTTTAGTTGTCAGGTATACGCTTTCTTGCTAAGATAAAAGCAGATTATGTAAAAGGTGGCTTAGCCGATGAATCGAGTCGAGGCCGAATTCAGCAATTTGGTGAAGGCGTACCGCAAGCGCCATATGGGCAAGGGCCCCGAGCGCGTCACGACAACCTTTTCTAAGCACTGGGCGATTTGTGAGATGGAGGGCAATCTGTCTCCTGTGGAGAAATTTATCGCGAAAACCGACGATGGCAAAAGTATGCTCCGTACGGCTCGCACCGAGATGGTCAAAGAAATTTACCGCAATCACCCTCCGATTGAGATGGAGGAGCTGCTCGGCGCCAAATTTGTCCGGCTGTTTGTGGATATCGATATCCAGCAGGATATTGGCATGTCGGTCTTCGTTTTTGACCAGGATTTAGAGAAGAAATTTTGCAAATAAGATACATTCAGTACGTGCAGATACATAAGTAAGGTGCTGTTGGCACTTGGTAGCGACCCTGCCGGAGACTAACCACTGTAAGACATTCCATGAGGATTCTTGACGTAAGAATCGAAAGGGCTGTTTTGCGGTGGTTTTTTATTTCAGGTCAAATTAACGAGAATCGTTTAAGGAGTGTTATTGAATATGGGAACAACCAAACATACCGGCCCCATTAAACTGCCGGCCAAGCCGGATCCGAAGCTGTGGGTGAGCAAAGTGCCTTTTGGGCTTGGAAAAATCAAACCGCACCATATCCGAGAAACGGCGAAAATCGCCTGGCAAAACCGGGATAATTTGCCGTACGCGTACCGCATCTTGACGCAAGGGGTTTGCGATGGCTGCGCCTTAGGCGTCTCTGGGTTGTACGACCAGACGCTGGCGGGGCCGCATCTGTGCACGACGCGGCTGAATGTGCTGCGGCTTAACACAATGCCGGCGATTCATGAAGATGTTCTTCATGCCGACATCGACGAGCTGCGCCGCATGAACAGCACCGAGCTCAGAGGGCTCGGGCGCATTCCTTATCCGCTCATCCGCAGGCATGGGGAGCGCAGGTTCAGCAGAGCCAGCTGGGACGAGGCGCTGGACACGATTGCGGCTAAGATACGGGCGATTAACCCGAAGCAGATGGCTTTTTATTTGACGGCGCGGGGCATTACGAATGAGTCGTATTATACGGCTGCGAAAGTGGCGAGGCTGTTGGGCACGAGCAACATTGACAACGCCTCGCGCATCTGCCATTCGCCGTCGAAGACAGCGCTCAAGCGCTCCGTCGGCGTCGGCGCCTCGACCTGCAACTATAAGGATTGGATCGGCACGGATGTCCTCGTGTTCTGGGGAAGCGTGGCGGCGAACAATCAGCCGGTCTCGACCAAATACATGTACGCGGCTAAGCGCAAGGGGACGAAGATCATTGTCATTAATCCGTACTTCGAGCCATCGATGGCGCAGTACTGGATTCCTTCTATAGCCGAATCGGCGTTATTCGGCACCAAGCTGGCGGACGATGTGTACCAGGTTAACATCGGCGGCGACATCGCCTTCATGAACGGCGTCATGAAGGTATGGTTCGAGATGGAGGAGGTCCAGCCGGGCTCCGCCATCGATCACGCGTTCGTGCAGGCGCACACGAACGGCTACAAGGAGCTGCGCGCTCACGTCACGCAGCAGGACTGGACGACGCTGGAGCAGTCGTCCGGGATGAGCCGCGAACGCATGCGCGAGTTCGCGGAGCTGTTGGCGCGTGCCAAGAGTGCGGTGTTTGTGTGGAGCATGGGGCTCACACAGCACCGCTTTGGCACGGACAACATCTCGCAGGTGGCGAATCTCGCCCTCCTGCGGGGGTTCCTCGGCCGCGAGCATTGCGGGCTGATGCCCATCCGCGGCCACAGCGGCGTGCAGGGATCCGGCGAAATGGGCGCCGATCCCTTCAGCTTGCCCGGCGGCGAATGGAGCAATGCCGCCGACCGCAAACGCATCGAGCAGCTCTGGGGCTTCGAGCTGCCGCAGTGGCAAGGTGACATCGTCGGTGTCACCTTAGAGAACGCGCTCCTGCCAGAGGAACAGGAGCGCAAGCTCCGGCTGTTCTACACGTCCGGCGGCAACTTCCTCGAGACGATGCCGGACCCTGAGTTCATCCGGCAGGCTTTAGAGGCAGTTGAAATCCGCGTCCATCAGGACATCATACTGAACACCTCCACGCTGCTCGATGCGCGGGAGGCAGTCGTGGTGCTGCCGGCGATGACGCGCTACGAGCAGCCTGGTGGCGGGACGTCCACCTCGACGGAGCGCATGGTGTACTTCTCGCCGGAGATCGCCGGCCCCCGCATCGGTGAAGCCCGCGCGGAATGGGCGATCTATACCGATCTTGCCCGCCGCGTGAAGCCCGAAGCCGCAGACCTGATCGGCTGCGGCAGTGCCGAAGCGATCCGCGCGGAGATCGCCCAGGCCGCGCCTGCCTATGACGGCGTCCAGCATCTGCGCGAGCGCGGCGATGTGTTCCAATGGGGCGGCGCTTGGCTGTGCGAAGACGGCGTCTGCCCGACGCCGGATAGCCGCGGCGCGCTGCTGCCGATTGAGCTGCCGGAGCTGCGCAAACCGGAGGGGCATTTTGCCGTCACGACGCGGCGGGGCAAGCAGTTCAACTCGATGATCTACAGCGATGTTGATCCGTTCAACGCCGCGGACCGGTACGATGTGCTGATGCACGTCGATGACGCGAATGCGTTGTCGCTGCGGGAGGGCGAGGCCATTGTGGTTTATAATCGTTTCGGCAGCATGCACGGCAGAGTGAAATGGGCCGCCGTGAAGGCTGGCAATATTGAGGTGCACTGGCCGGAGGGGAATCCGTTGATTCCGAAGGGCGTGTATGAGGCTTATGCGGGCATCCCGGAATATAACACGGCTGTAATCGTGGAGAAGGCGGAGACGTATCACGCGCATAAAGATACGCGTTATGTGGAAAGAAGAATTCAGGAATTGGAAGTTGAAGTGGGGTGAGGCAAAGCGTGAATGAACGACAGTCCACCACCACTTGGCAGATTCACCGGTTTACCGGGGCGGAGATGGTGGGGCAGGAGGATACAATTGCTGTAGAATCGCCGCTCACCATTAAAATCAACGGCGAGGAGTTTGCCACCATGGTCTGCACACCGACAGCTGTTGAGGACCTGGTGACAGGCTTCCTGGCCGCAGAGGGGCTCATCCGGTTCGCCGATCAAATCGAGGCGCTCAGCCTCGACATGGAGCGCGGCTATGCGCAAGTGAAGCTGCACCATCTTCATCAGTTCAATCAGGCGATGGTATCCAAGCGGTTCATCGGTTCCTGCTGCGGCAAGAGCCGCCAGTTTTATTTTCATAACGATGCGCAGACGGCGCGAACGGTTCGCACCTCCTTGCAGGTGTCCGTTCAGCAATGTTTCGAGTTGATGCGCGAGCTGCAGGAGCAATCGGAGGACTTCCGGGCGACAGGGGGGCTGCATAACGCTGCTTTGTGTACGCCAAACGAGGTGCTGCTGACGAGAGCGGATATCGGCCGCCACAATGCGCTTGATAAAATCTACGGCCATATGCTGAGGCAGCGCATCGCGCCGCGAAATAAACTGATTGCCTTCAGCGGACGCGTCTCTTCGGAGGTCGCGCTGAAGGCGGCGAAGATGGGGGTCGGCATTTTGCTGTCCAAATCGGCGCCGACAGACCTGGCGCTTCAGCTTGCCAATGATTTGGGAATTACGGTAGTCGGCTTTATTCGCCGCGACCAATTAACGGTCTACACGCACCCCGAGCGCATCACCGAATGTATATGAAATGACCAATCTGAGAACCCTCATCTCCGCGTGGACGCGGGTGGGGGTTCTCTTTTTGTTACATTCCTTTACGTGTAGTTATGCATGTTTAATCTTAGTTATTTCAAGATAACCTAGAAATCAACTATTCTTAGTAATGTAAGCACATTCATTTATCGCATTCTTGGGGAGGTCATAGATCAGATGAAAAAATCTTTAAAACCATGGATTGGCGCTGGTACGACACTTATGATGGCGGCAACATTCCTTGCGGGCTGCGGCAGTGCCGCCAATACGGCACAAGAAACAGGCAAGCCGGCTGCTACTGCGGCAGCGACTGCAGCAGCGGGAGCCAAGCCGTTCGCAGGCAAAACGATCTCGCTCGTTACTGCCAACCATCCTTGGGCGGATGCCATTAAGCCGCTGCTGCCGGATTTCGAGAAAGAGACGGGCATCAAAGTAAACGTGGAGAGCTTCTTCGAGGATCAACTGACGCAAAAGCTGACCGTGCAATTCACTTCAGGCTCGGCTACGCCGGACGTATTCATGTATCGCCCGCTGCAGGAAGGCAAGCTGTTCTTCAAGAACGGCTGGGTTCAACCGCTGGATGACTACGCCAAAAAAGACGCTAATTACGACTTTAACGATTTTACCAAATCGGCTATTGGCTCAACGACGGTAGATTCGAAGCTGGCCGGCATCCCGATCATTACTGAGCAGGAAATTTTGTACTACCGCAAGGACTTGCTGGAGAAAGCGGGCATCGCGGTGCCAAAAACGATGGATGAGCTTCAGGCTGCAGTGAAAAAGCTGCACGATCCGAAGAACGAAATGTACGGATTCGTAGCCAGAGGCCAGCGTTCGCCGCTCGTAACGCAAGTGTCCTCGTTCTTGTATTCGGAAGGCGCTGACTTCACGAATGGTGACAAGGCGACGATTAACACGCCTGAAGCGGTAAAAGCTTTTACCACTTACGGCACCCTGCTTAAGGATTATGCACCTCCGGGCGTATTGAATATGTCTTGGCCGCAAGCTTTCGCTATTTTTGCCCAAGGTAAAGTCGCTTTCTTGACGGATGCCAACTCCCTTTACAACAACGCCATCGATCCTGCGAAATCTCAGGTGGCCGATAAAGTCGGATTTGCTGTCTTCCCTGGTGGCAAAGGAGGCTCCAAGCCTTACAGCATCACCTCTTGGGGGCTGGCGATGAATGCCAAGTCCGGCAATAAAGATGCGACTTGGGCGTTCATTCAATGGGCGACTAGCAAGGATATCGTGCTGAAAACGCAGCAAAAAGGCAACCCTGGCGCGCGCACATCGGTATGGGATAAACCGGAAGGCACAACAGGCTTCCCTGCAGCGCTCGTTCCGGTTATTAAAGAAAGCGCCAAATCCGGCGTTGACCATGACCGTCCGACTGTTATCAGCGTAGGCGAAGCTCGCGATGCAGTGGGTGAGATCGTGCAGAAGCTCATGACAGGCGAAACGAACATTCAGCCGGTCGCGGATAAAGCAAATCAAGCGCTGCAAACGATCATGGACAAAGACAAGTCGAAGTAATGGAATGATCTAGAGAGATAGATAGGTCAAAGGGGCCAGCTCATGGCCCTTTTGATCACTTATAAGCATGTGAATGGACTAGGAAGGGGGAATGCAGTGTGCAATACAGTTGGTTTAACCGTAACTTAAAATGGATTTATACGCTCCCGGCTGTGTTCTTCGTCCTCCTCATGATGCTGTTTCCCATTATTTATACCGTGCGGATCAGCTTCTATGAATGGAGCATGTCGGCAACGACACCTCCGATGTGGGTCGGGTTAGGCAACTATGTCGCTTTATTCAAGGATGAGCGCTTCTGGCACGCGGTAGGGTCTACGTTTTATTTCACCGTTGCGGCGTTGGCCCTGGAAGTGATACTGGGTGTTGCGATCGCCTTGCTGCTTTCTAGAGAATTTAAAGGAAAAAATCTAGTAAAAACCGTGTTCCTGCTGCCCATGGTAGCGACGCCAGTGGCTATGGGTTTGGTTTGGATGCTGATTTATGAGCCTACGATCGGCGTGGCGAATATGATGCTCAAATCGATGGGCCTGGAGCCGCTCTTATGGCTGGCATCGCCCAATCAGGTCATTCCCTCTCTCGTCATTGTTGACGTCTGGGAATGGACACCAATGATTGCGTTGATTATTATGGCTGGTCTGGCTACATTGCCATCAGATCCTTATGAGGCTGCGGATGTGGACGGTGCAAGCGCCTGGACGAAATTCGTGTCGATTACCCTGCCCCTGCTGAGACCGACGATTATTGTCGCTGCGATGCTTCGTCTGATCGATGTGCTCAAGACGTTCGATATTATTTATGCGACCACGCAAGGCGGACCTAACTTTTCGTCCGAGACGTTGAATTTGTACGGCTATGTACAAGGCTTCCAGTACTTTAAGCTGGGCTCGGCTTCTTCTCTGCTCGTCGTCTTCTTTATGCTGGTTATGGGCTTAACGCTGTTTATGATTTGGATGCGCAAACGATTGGAGGGAGCGTCATAATGAAAAAGCAAGGCAAAGGCAAACGCTTCCTGCAAACGCTGCTCACGTTCCTGGTTCTTATCGTGTTTGCTTTCCCGTTCGTTTGGATGCTGCTCGCCTCCTTTAAGACGCAGGCACAGATTTTATCCACTGGTCAATTATTTGTATTCAAACCGACATTCCACAATTATGTGGCCGTATTCAAGGAATATGACTTCCTGAAGTTTATTTGGAACAGTTTTGTCGTCGCTTTCGGTTCGACACTGCTCAGCCTAATCCTGGGCTTGCCGGCCGCTTATGCCATCGCTAGGCATCACCTGCAAAAATTAGGGCTGCTCATCCTGGTTGCGAGAATTATCCCGGGGATCACGTTCCTGATTCCCTGGTTTATCCTGTTCTCCAAAATCCATTTGGTGGACACGTATACAGCACTTATTTTGAGTCATATGCTCGTCGGTCTTCCCTTCATTATCTGGATTATGATTTCGTTCTTCGAGGCGCTGCCGACGGAAATCGAGGAGTCTGCACTGATCGACGGATGCACGCACCATCAAGTGTTTTTGCGGATCATTATGCCGATCTCGGGCCCTGGTGTCATTACTTCCTCACTCTTATCGTTCATCTTCTCGTGGAACAATTTCATGTTCTCGATTATTTTGGCAGGGGACAAAACGAAAACGTTGCCGATTGCGGTATTTAATTTTATGTCTTACTCCGAAATCAATTGGGGTGCGCTAATGGCTGCTGCTTGTATCATCACCCTGCCGGTGCTGCTCATTGCTCTGGTTTCACAGCGCTATGTCGTCAGCGGGCTTGCCGCCGGGGCTGTAAAAGGCTAATCTTGGTGATTCTAAATATGACAGAGTGGATGCCTTTCTTTTGAAAGGCTTCTCTCGTATAGTTAGATTCTATGATTAGCAAGCTCAGCGGAAGCATGGAAGGTGATTGGCACGTGCAGTATAAATTGAACATTTTCAGCAAAATTGTTATTTTGCTGGTGCTTTTGTTAATTCCCATCGTCGTGCTGTACGGCTTCACGAATCGCATTACGAATCAGGTTGTGCAGGATCAAGTGCAGTCATCGAACTTAAATCAGCTTTCTTTTTTCATGCATCAACTGGACTCCAACGTGGAGCGGTTGGCGATGTCACCGGTCATTCTCGGCAGCGATCCGTACATCCGCGAGTTCATCGACCGCAGCGGTGATCCCAACTATGACATGCTGCGGGAACAGTCGCGCATTATTGAGAAGCTCAGCCTGCAAAGCGTAGCGAGCGGTTGGGTCAACGAGCTGACCATCGTCGTTCCCAAGGAGAAGAAAGTGCTGTCTTCCAGCATTTTCGTAAACGGCACAGACCGATGGCCGTGGAATGACGTTGTGCACCGGACATGGTCGTACCAGGCACCGCTGGGAAGCGATAAGAACAACACGGGTGGCTCCTTCTACCGGGAGATCAGCGAGCCGGTGCGCGCCGAGGTGCTGAATCAGGCGAGAGTACTGTTTCAAGTTCGGTTCAGCGCGCAAAATCTGATTCAGCTTCTTGACGTCTATAAGCTGGATAAACGGAGCGATCCGTTTCTATATGACGGGCAATCCGCCTCCATCGTGAACAGCACGTCAGATGCGCAGCTCCCGGCAGCCATTCGCGGGCAATTAGCAGGCACCAGCCTGGCGGCGTCGGGTCAAGTCCAAATGGACATTGCCGGGCAGCAATATTTGATCAGCTATGTGAAATCGGATCAACTCGGTTGGTATTTAATGGATTACGTGCCGGTGGAAAAAATATTGTCGCCGATCACGATGTCCCGCAACTTGTTTTATGTCTCCATCGGCCTTTTGCTCGGCATGAGCGTGTTGGCATCTTTCCTGCTATACCGCAATGTGCAGATTCCGCTCGTCAAAATGATTCAGAGCGTGCAGAAAGTGAAGCGAGGGGATTTGTCCGCCCGCATCGAATATAAAGCTAAAAATGAATTTGATTTTCTGATTCAACGCTTTAACGAAATGGCGCAGCAAATTCAAGTGCTGGTCGAGGATGTGTATGCCGAGAAAATACGGTCGCGCGAAGCGACATTGAAGCAGCTGCAGTCGCAAATCCATCCCCATTTTCTATATAACTCCTTGTTCTTTATTATCAATTCGGCTGAGATGGAAGATAAGGAGTCGGTGGTAGCTATGGCGCAAAACTTGGCCGAGTATTACCGGTACACGACCCGCGTGGAGAACCAGATGGTCAGACTGCAAGAGGAATTGGACATGGCGCGCCATTATTTGAGTATCCAGACTTTGCGCATTCACAGGCTCACTTATCAGATTGACGTGCCGAATGCGATGATGGAGGAACGAGTCCCAAGGCTCATCCTGCAGCCGCTTGTGGAGAATGCCATTATCCACGGTATTGAGCGCAGTCTCCAAGGCGATCGGATTACGATCACGGGGGAGCAGGATGCGGAGTTTAACAGACTCGTTGTCGAGGATAACGGCGAGGGGCTCACCGATGGGGAGCTGGAGAGGCTGCATAAGCAGCTGCAAACGGCGATGTCAGATGACATCGGCTGCGGCACCTGGAACGTTCACCATCGCTTGGTGTACCAATTTGGCCGAGGCTCCGGCCTTGCTTTTGAGCGGGGAGGCGCCCGAGGCGTCAGGGCTGTGCTGACGTGGAGACGCGATGCGCAGACAATCGGGCCGAAGACGGAGGTGCCGGAAACATGACAGAGCTCTTGATTGTCGATGACGAGGTTCATGTGGTGGATCGCCTGTATGCAACCATAAACTGGGAGTCTATCGGTGTGGAGCAGGTGTATAAAGCGTATTCCGGCACAGAGGCTTTGGAGCTGCTTGAACAGACCTCCATCGATATCGTACTCACGGACATACAGATGCCCGGTATTACGGGTTTGCAATTGATCAATGAGATCAACCTCAGATGGCCGAAGACGAAGTGCATCCTTTTGTCAGGGTACTCGGATTTCAATTATGCCAAAGAGGCGATTCTTCAAGGGACGGAAGACTATTTGTTGAAGCCCGTTACGGAGACCGAACTGCTCGCGACGGTAAGCCGTGTGAAGGACAAGCTGCAGCGCGAGTGGGAGGAAGTTGTCTCCAGACAGCGGTTAAGCTACACATTGAAGGAGAATCTCCCGCTTCTGCGGGGCAATCTTCTTAACGACCTGCTGCAAGGGCGCAAAATGTCGGAGGCGTCGCTCCGTGACAAAATGCACATGCTGGACTTGTCGGATTACCATGAGCATGCTTTTGCCATTATGATGATTCGCTTGGAATCTGAGTTTCTGGAATATGACATCAGCCGGCTGTCCTTGATGGAATATGCGATTGGCAACATGGTGGAGGAGCTGTTCGGAGAGCGGTTTGACAGCTGGCATACGAAGGATGCGCATGATTATCTGGTCTTCGTGATGAAAAAGAAAGGCGAGCCGGAAGCGCCGGATAAGGAAGGGACCGCATGGCTGGAGAGGACGGCATCTGTGCTGCAGTCCGCGGTGAACAACTACCTGAAAGGCAAAATCTCCATTCTGGTCAGCACCTGGGGAACCTTCCCGGATGAGATGAACGCGCTTTATAACCGCTCCCTGAGCGCTTTCCGCAAACGCATCGGCAATGAGCATGAACTGTTCATGCGTCTGGGCGACGAGCCTGTGCAGGCGGAGCTGTCAGCTTTGCAGCGGCTGTACGAGCCGCCGACGCTGAACCACCTGCTCGAGGCCGCGCGTTGGGACGATGTTGAGGAGAAGTTGGGCGTTATTTTTGATGAGATGGAAGCTAAGTATACCGAATCGCAGGAGCATCTCTTGGAGGTATACTTCTCCATCGCCTCCGCTTATGCCTATATTGCCCATAAGAATGGTCGGCAATTGCATCAGCTGATGGGCAAGGACTATGACAGGATGACGGACGGCATCCCGTTCCGCTCGGTAAATCAACTCAGGGACTGGTCGACGCGGGCATTGCGGCGGATGAAGGAAGATATGGATCAGGAGCGGAAGGACAGCAGAATGTCGCTGATCAATGAAATCCGGCATTTTATCGAGCAAAACCTGGCCAGCGACGTTTCCTTGCAATCCATTGCTGAGCATGTCTATTTGCATCCTGTCTATGTATCGAAAATTTATAAGCTGGAGACCGGTGATAATCTAAGTGATTATGTCAATCGTCTAAGGATGGACAAGGCGGCGTATTTATTAAAACATAGCTCGGTTAAAATCTATGAAATCGCTACTCAGCTCGGCTATCAGCGTCCCCATTCATTCAATCATGCGTTTAAGAAACACTACGGCATGACGCCGCAGGAATATCGCGATCAGTATACCTGACAACGGGGGAGGAGATCCGGTGCAAGAGATTATTCAACAGGTGAAACAGTCGAAGGTGATTGTCATTATTCGCGGCATCGAGCGGCCGCAGGCGGAGCCGCTCTTCGAGGCGCTGTACGCCGGCGGCATCCGCTTGGCTGAAGTGACGCTCAACACCCCTGGCGCGCTGGATATCATTCAGGAGATGCGCGGCAAGTATGAAGGGCGTATGAGCGTGGGTGCAGGCACGGTGCTGGATGCGCGGATGGCGGAGGAGGCTGCCGCTGCCGGTGCGCAGTTCCTCATCTCGCCGAACACGGACCAAGGGATGATCCGCTGTGCGCTGAAGCATCAAGTCATGCCGCTGCCGGGCGCCATGACGCCATCGGAAATTGTCCAAGCCGTGTCGTGGGGCGCGCCGTTGGTGAAGTTATTTCCGTGCGCCAGCTTCGGCCCGGGCTATGTGAAGGAGCTTCGCGGCCCTTTGCACGATGTGGAGCTTGTGGCCGTTGGCGGCATCACCAAAGACAACGCCGCTTCGTATTTGGAAGCGGGAGCTGTGGGTGTCGGCGTCGGCGGCAGCGTTGTGTCGCTGCAGGAGATCCGCCAAAACAACTATACGGCAATAACGGCGTACGCTAAGCAGCTTTTAGCAGCCGTCAACCATAATTAGAACAAGGACGAGAGGGGAAATTGGGATGAAAATTACCAAAATGGAATTGTTCAAAGTACCGCCAAGATGGCTATTTCTGAAAGTGGAGACAGACGAAGGCATTACGGGTTGGGGCGAGCCGGTCGTAGAAGGAAAGGCGGATACGGTTGCTGCTGCCGTGATGGAAATGAGCGAGCATATTATCGGTGCAGATCCGATGCGGATTGAGGATCTATTTCAAGTGCTGTACCGCGGCGGTTTCTATCGCGGGGGGCCGATTCTGTCGAGCGCCATCTCCGGGATTGAGCAGGCTCTCTGGGACATCAAGGGCAAGTTCTATAACGCGCCTGTGTATGATTTGTTAGGCGGCGCGTGCCGGGAGCGGACGCGCGTGTATTCGTGGATCGGCGGGGACCGGCCGAGCGATGTCGGTCAGGCCGCCTTGCAGCAGGTGGCGGCTGGGTTTACCGCGGTGAAGATGAACGCCACCGAGGAAATGCATTACATCGACTCGATCAGCAAGGTCGATGAGGCGATTGCCCGCATCGCAGCCGTGCGCGAGGCGGTTGGCAAAGAAGTCGGCATCGGCATTGACTTCCATGGCCGCGTGCACAAATCCATGGCGAAGATTATCGCCAAGGAATTAGAACCGTTCCGCCCGATGTTCATCGAGGAGCCGGTACTGCCGGAAAACAACGAAGCGCTGCGCGAGATCGCGCGCTACACGTCCTGCCCGATCGCTACCGGCGAGCGGATGTATACGCGTTGGGGCTTCAAGGAGCTGCTCGCCCAGGGCGTCGTCGATATCATTCAGCCGGATTTATCCCACGCCGGTGGCATTCTGGAGACGCGCAAAATCGCGGCGATGGCGGAAGCCTACGATGTGGCAGTTGCTCCGCACTGTCCTCTGGGGCCGATTGCGCTGGCTGCGTGCCTGCAGCTTGACACGTGTTCCCCGAATGCGTTCATTCAGGAGCAAAGCTTGGGTATTCATTACAATCAAGGCAGCGATTTGCTTGATTATCTCGTGGATCCGTCCGTGTTCAAGTACGAAGACGGATTTGTCCGCAATTTGACCGCGCCGGGACTGGGTATCGAGGTCAACGAGGCGAAGGTGCGTGAGATGGCCAAGATTGGCCACAACTGGAAGAATCCGATCTGGCGTCAGGCGGATGGAACTGTGGCGGAGTGGTAGAAGGAAAGTAGCAGGTGGCGGCTATGAGGGTGGCAGGCTTGGCGGATGGTAGATGATATGGCAAGTAGCCAGTGGCTAGAGCAGGGCTCTCGTCGCTGTAGTTGGGTTTTGCCCAATTAGAGAGGGTGAGAAAGGAGGCGGCGCTGCTGCAGTCCGAATTAGCCCAGTTGGAGAGGGGTTAGAGCGGGGTGAGTGCAGAAAACCGTGCTGCAATTGGGCGAAATCGGACTGGAAGCAGCAAGCTTACGCCCCTGCTCCCTGCAGCTGGGCAAAATCGGACTAACGCCTAGCACCAGACTGAGGCTGGAGCCCCGTCGGCGTTCGTTCGGGCCACCAATGCCAAGCATTCTTTCAGAAAAGAGCTATGCGCTTGAAAGCGCGTAGCTCTTTTGTTTTACTAGTATTAGGAAAGGTGCTGATGCCGGATGGCCGCTAAATCGTTTCGTAAATGGATATGGCTGTTGTTTGCGGGCTACACGGCCTGTTTGCTGTATTGGATGTTTTTGGGTTTTGGCCGGCATCATCAGGCTAATGGTCCGTTCATGTATAATTTAATTCCTCTTAAAACACTGGGAATTTACATATTTCATATCCACACGTTTTCCTGGCGGACATGGGTAATTAATATATTTGGCAATATTGGCGTCTTCATGCCATATGGTTGGCTGCTGCCCTGCCTATTTTGCGGTGCCGGCCGCTACTGGCGGTTTGCATTATATTTTGGCTGTCCGCTCGTGCTCCTGGAAATGCTGCAAATGCTGCTGCGCGTAGGCAGCATGGACATTGACGATGTGATTCTGAACGGGCTTGGCGCCAGTATAAGCTACGGAGTCTATCGCTTCTACATTTCCCACAAGAAACAAAATATAACCGCGCAGGATCGCGGGGTATAAAAGTGCCGGATTTTCCTCAACCTAGATAAGCGTTGTTCTGATTTTCATTCTAGGGTAGGAGGCAACGAACACATGACGCATCAAGACTCGAGTCTGCAATCGCAAAATCCGGTTTCGTCGGCGCAAAACTCCGTAGATAATGTGCACAGAGCCGTTTCCCACGCCATGACGCATCCGACGGATCAGACGATTCAAGAAGCGCAGAATGCGATTACGCAGGCGGAAAGAGCGATAGCGCAGGCTAGGGCTCATCATGACCAGCCGGCTGTGCAGCAAGCGGATGAATCGCTTCAAGAGGAGAAGTCCAGACTCAACAACATTCAATAAAAGCAAAAACCAGCCCTTCCTTGCAGCAGGAGGTGGCTGGTTTTGTTCTATTAGGACTTGCGATAAAGTGGATATCCGGGATCCTTAGGCACCTCGATGGCTATGATCCGCGAGCCTTGCGCGCTATCGGCGTGCAGAACTAGCGCTTCGCCTTCTGCAGCAGTCTCGACGACGGCGAAGTCCTTATGCGCAAGCGGCTGCGCAGGTGCCGATCCTGCCGACGCCTCGGCTTGGCCGCGAATGACCAGCAAGGCGAGGTTGCGGCCGGGAGTCAACGCGTACCGGAACTCGGCGCCAGGCTGCAGCGTCCAATCATACATCAGCGCTTCGGCATCCAGCTTAATCGGCGACTCGCTGCCAATAACGGTTTTGACCGTCGTATGTTCAATCGTTTGAACAGGAAACTGTTCATGCTCGTATTGATGATATGTGGCGGGTTTCTTCCCGGTGACACTGAGATGCGGCTCGAACCAAATTTGCAGCCCCTCGCTGCCTGCTTCGCGGAAAGCTTCAGAATGGTACACGCCAGACCCAGCTTGAATGACTTGTGTACCGCCATTCGTTACGGTTTCCAGCGATCCCAGTGAGTCGCGATGCTCGACAAGCCCTTCAATGACGTAGGTGACGATCTCGAACGCTTTATGGGGATGCATGGGAATTTCCGCTACGTCGGACGCTTTGCCCCAAGCCCAGTAGAACAAGGATCCTACGCGATCGACGGCTGTTTGTTCACCTGGAAAGCTGATTGGCCGCTGCTCGATGAATTTGCCGCCATCGAAAGCGCCGACACCCTGTTGTTGAGTAGAAAAGATACGAATACTCATCGTGAATTCGCCCCTTTTACTTTAATTATTTTAACAACTAACTTTATGTAAGTAATTATAAATCACTGCAGCATGGATGTCAATGGAGCAGAACTTGACGGATACTTCCCTTTATTACTACAATATGTAGTGTAGAGGTGTTTACTAATGAAAATGCAAAACTTTAAGTTTCAAAGCAGCGGTTTAGGCCGTTTTTTTGGCCCGCTTGAAGCTAAGATCATGGAAATATTGTGGAGCACGGAGCAAGAGATGACGATCAAGGACGTCCACCATCGGCTAGACCAAGAGAAGGCCCTCTCCTTCAATACCGTCATGACAGTCATGAACCGGCTCGTGGAGAAGGGTGTCCTGCATAAGAGGTCGCAAATTCGCTCCTCTGTCTATCGTCCCGTTATGACACGCGAAGCGTTCATGGAAGCACAGTCCAAGGAGCTGACCTTGGATCTGATTGAGGAATTCGGCTCGCAAGCCGTCGTGCACATGGTAGATGCGCTCGATCAGGTTGATCCTGATCTGCTGGATCGGTTGGAACAGAAAATTAAAGAATTGAAAAAGGACAGATAACTCATGTGGGAAACTCGGTTCAAATGGATGCTATATGCGTCTTTCGCGACTGCGAGCTTCATTTTTCTGCAAATGGCCTTCTTTTCCTTGCACGTGCTGTTCGGTATCCGGCTTTCTTTCAATGTGTTCAAAATCTGCTTTGAACTCTTTCATATGCTGCGGGCGCCGTGGGTCTTCTATACCATTCACCTGCTCGTGATCTACACGTTTGGGTCGTGCCTATGGGTCATCGTCAGGCAAATGTTGGTTTCTGTCCGCTCGGCGAAGCGGCTCGTTCGTTTTCAAGACAAGCAGCTTACGCGGCTGTATACGGGCAAATATCACTTGCGCGGGCATGAGCTGATTGTGATCCGGGAGCGTACGCCGGTTGCCTTGACGCTTGGCGTCTTGCGGCCGCAGATCGTGCTCTCTACAGGGCTTATCGATATGCTCGATCCCAGTGAGCTGGAAGCGGTGATGGAGCATGAAAGGTTCCACTTAATGCAGCGGGATCCTTTGGCTATCTTTTTGTTATCTATGTTGTCGATATCCATGTGGTACATTCCAATGTTCCGGTGGGTGAGAGATAAATATAAAATTATTATCGAGATTATGGCTGATCGCTTTGCGATGAGCATAACCTGCAGTGCCCAAGATTTGGGGAGCGCGCTGCTCAAAATGCTGAAACAGCAAGGTCGAGCCCCGGGGCCTAACGTATCCTATGCATCTTTTGCGGAAACTTCGATCAATTTGCGCATCCTGCACATCCTGGAGCCGGCAACTCCGCTGACGCTGGGGATTCCGCTCATGAGGACGCTGGTTTCCGTTGTTACGCTGTTGATTCTGGTGACACTCACCTGAATCTTTTTTTGGAGAGTTACACTACAATATGTAGTTTTAAATTTGAATTGGAAAAAGGAGACGAAACCATGGACTATTTATTGAAAAACGCGCACTTTATTTTCACCCATTTTCCCATTGCTTTGCTGATTTTTAGCCTTGTATTCGATTTGTTGGCGCTGATCTTTAAGAAACGGGAGTGGCATGCGGCCGGTTGGCTCAGCTTGACGGTGGGTACGCTTGGGGCGATCGCATCGGTGATTACAGGGCCTGAGGGGATGAGAAATCCGATGGTCCATACGCATGAACTGTATGCAAAGCTGACGATGTTCGCTGCAATCTTGCTGACGGTCATCCGCATCGGCTTACTGGTTTGGAAAAAGCGGGAGATCGGCGGCAACCCGATCTATTTGACAGGCGCGCTTATCGCAGTCATTCTCGTCTCTTACACGGGGCATCTTGGCGGACAAATGGTACATAGGCCGTTTAATCCGAACGGTGGTCCGATGATGCAGAATCCGGCTGGCGGACCGGGCCAAGGCGGTCAAGGAGCGCCGGGTCAGGGTCAGCGGCAAGGCGGCCAAGGCCAAGGTCAGGGTCAGAGCGGCGGTTCCGGTCAGAACACACCTGCTGCCAAGTAAGGCTGCAGATATCATAAGTAAAGGACAGCCTTGTGGCTGTCCTTTTTTGCACATGAAAATGTTGATATGGGAACACATGTTTGATATAGTGGAAATACATAGTAAAGCTATTCCAGCTCCAATTCCTCCCGCGTAAAGCGATTATCCCATAGAAATTCCATGTCATAACTCGTCGAGTCATGACTGACGAAATACGCTAAGGCATATACCGTTACTCCTAGAATCACAGCGAATACAAAAAGTGAGCCCATCAAAGCGAAGACCTGATCCACCATAGGAACCCATCCCTTCCCGTTACGAATGCCTTTACTCCAACATATGTCGACCGTTTGTGAATTATGTGTGACAATGACAGGGTCAAGCTGACAGTTGGTTATAGTCGTTCTCTCGGTTGACACATTCCGCTGCGGGGTGTTAAGATCACCTCTGTAAGTGAAAAAAATACAACTTTTGGAAATGGGGGGTTATGAAATGAAAGGAATTGTAATGGTTTTGGATCGTCGTTTGAACCGGTTGATGAACCGTTTAGACCATACAATTTCATATTGCGTAACCCATGTGTCAGCCGTAAGCGAGTGATCGTTATCTTTGGCGGCTGCTGCTGCCGCAACTCAATGATGAACGTTTTAGATAGCGCGGGTTACGATGAATGTTCGTAACGTGCGCTTTTATTGTATAAGAGGCATATCGCTGCGTGCGGTGTGCCTTTTTGCGTGTATAAGGATCATTAGGCTGTCATGCAACCAGTGTACGAGATGAGAGGAGTGAAAGTTGGCATGTTTACAGTACTGAAGAAATTAAGCTGGTTTTTCCGCATGAACTGGAAGCGGTACACCTTGGCGGTGGGGCTTCTGATTGTGGTCGGATTTATTGATGTCATTCCGCCGAAGCTGATCGGCTATGCCATTGACGGCATCCACATGGGAACGCTCACCGGCACGAAGCTGATGCAGCTGCTTGTTTTTTGGGGCGTACTCATTGTGCTAGGTTATACCATGTCTTACGTGTGGCTGTATCAGCTGTTCGGGGGCGCTTTTGTTTTGGAGCGCATATTGCGTTCCAGGTTGATGAGGCATTTGCTGCGCATGACACCGACGTTCTATGAGCGGAACCGGACGGGAGATTTGATGGCTCGGGCGACGAATGACTTGCAGGCGGTCTCGACGACGGCGGGATTTGGCATTCTGACCTTCGTGGATTCAACGCTGTTCATGATGACCATTCTTGGCATGATGGGCTTCCTGATCAGTTGGAAACTGACGATTGCGGCTATTTTACCGCTGCCCATTATGGCTGTAGCGATCACACTGTACGGGAGAAGAATTCATGAGCGCTTCATGCGTGCGCAGGACGCTTTTGGCGAGATGAACGATCGCGTGCTGGAGACAATCGCCGGCGTCCGCGTCATCCGGGCCTATGTCCAGGAAAAAGCCAGCGAGCACAATTTTAAAGAGATGACGGACGATGTATACCGCAAAAATCTCGCCGTCGCGGTGATTGACTCGCTGTTTGAACCAACTGTGAAAATACTTGTCGGCATTTCCTATTTGATCGGTCTTTGCTACGGTGGGTACATGGTGTTCCGCAGCGAGCTGACACTGGGCGAACTTATATCGTTTAACACGTTCCTCGGGATGCTGATCTGGCCGATGTTTGCCATCGGCGAGCTGATGAACATTATGCAGCGGGGCAATGCGTCGCTGGACCGTGTGAACGAGACGCTCGGCTATAAGCCGGACGTTGCGGATGCGCCGGAGGCGGTCACATTGCTGCTGCCGAACTCGATTGACTTTCGGAACGTTACATTCCGTTACCCGTCTTCCGCCATCGATAACCTCGTCAATGTGACCTTCCGCTTGCAGCGCGGTCAGACGCTAGGCATCGTCGGCAGAACAGGCAGCGGCAAGACGACGCTGCTCAAGCAGCTGCTGCGGGAATATCCGCTGGGCGAAGGAGCTATCACCGTGTCCGATATGCCTATCGAGCAGATTACGGTCGATACGCTGCACGGGTGGATCGGTTACGTGCCGCAGCAGCCGATTCTATTCTCGAAGACCGTGAAGGAGAATATTATGTTCGGTCACAGCGAAGGCACGGAAGAGGAGCTTATGCAGGCGCTGGAGCTGGCGGCTTTCCGCAAAGACGTGCAGTTTCTGCCCGAAGGGCTGAATACACTCGTCGGCGAGAAAGGTGTCGCCTTATCCGGCGGCCAGAAGCAGCGCGTCTCCATTGCCCGGGCGCTCTATGTGAACCCGGAGATTCTGATGCTCGACGATGCACTCTCGGCGGTTGACGCCAAGACGGAAGCGGAAATTATCCGCGGAATCCGCACGGAGCGGGCCGGCAAAACAACCCTTATCACGACGCATCGTCTGTCGGCTGTACAGCATGCCGATTGGATTCTAGTGATGGATGAAGGATACATCGTCGAGGAAGGCACACACGAGCAGCTGCTGAAACGAGGCGGCTGGTACAAGGAACAATACGACCGTCAACAGCTGGAAGCGCATGTTGAGGCTTAATATGAAACAAAGATTTTAAGAAAAGAAGGTGATCAAGTTCATGAGACAAACCGGAAAGCGTCTCTTTCAATATGCCTTGTTATTCAAAAAGCCGTTGCTGATTGCGCTGGCGTTCTTGGCTGTCGCAATTGCTGCGGAGCTTGCAGGGCCATTTATTGCGAAGCAGATGATTGACCGTCATATTCTCGGCATTGAGAAGCCGTGGTATGAGACGGTATCTGCGACGAAGACCGATCATGCCGTAGCCTATGGCGGTGTATTTTACAAGCGCAGCGACTACTTTTCAGAGGGCGAGGCGCGTGGCAAGGAAGTCCGGATTTTGCAGGTGGGCAGCGACTTTGTGATGGTCGATCAGGCCGTTGCATTTGACGGAAGACGCCAGTTTACGGGTGGCAAGCTCACGATCACGCAGGGCCAGGACCATGCGGAATATGCAGCGAAAAAGCTTAGCAACACGGAGCTCTTTTCGTTCTACGCCCCTGAATTTGGCAACTTGATGAAGCTGGCCGGCTTGTACGTCATTCTGATTGTCATTGGCGCTGTTTTTACGTATGGTCAGCGTTATTTGCTTCAATCGGCAGCGAACCGCATCATTCAGCGCATGCGCAACGACGTTTTTGCGCAAACCTCGCGCTTGCCGATCAATTATTTTGACAATTTGCCTGCGGGCAAAGTGGTCTCGCGGATTACGAACGATACAGAATCTGTACGGGATTTATATGTTCAGGTACTCGCCAACTTTTTTACAGGCGCGATTTACATTGTTGGCATTATTGCTGCGCTCTTCTTTTTAGATTATCACTTGGCGTTGATTACACTTCCTATTATTCCGATGCTTTATATATGGATTATCGTATACCGTAAATTTGCTTCCCGCTATAATTACGAAATTCGTGAACGTATCAGCTTGATTAATGCGATGATCAATGAGTCCATTCAAGGGATGGCCATCATCCAGGCCTTCCGCCGTCAGAAGGAAACGGTCAAGGAGTTTGAGCAGCTGAACGACGAGTATACGAGGTATCAGAACAAAATGCTCAGCCTGAACTCGATGACGTCCCACAACTTGATGAACGTGATTCGGAACCTGTTCTTTTTCGGTTTGATCTGGTATGTGGGCGGGAGCACTCTGAATAACGTCATCACTGTCGGCGTGCTCTACGCTTTCGTGGATTATCTCAACCGGATGTTCCATCCGATGGTCGGTATCGTCAACCAACTGCCGAATTTGGAGCGGGCGCTGGTCTCTGCGGACCGTGTGTTCGAGCTCCTCGACGAGCAGGGTACCGATGTGGCGGAAGGGACTGCTGAGCGCTATAGCGGTCACGTGGAATTCGAGCATGTGCGCTTTGCTTATAAAGATGGAGAGTATGTGCTGAAGGATATTTCCTTCGAGGCGAAGCAGGGGCAGACGGTGGCATTAGTCGGACACACGGGCTCGGGCAAAAGTTCTATCTTGAACTTATTGTTCCGGTTCTACGACGTAAAGGAAGGCCGGATTACGATCGACGGCACCGATGTGCGCGATATGCCCAAGCAGCTGCTGCGCCAGCATATGGGCATCGTGCTGCAAGACCCGTTCCTGTTCACCGGGACGATTGCGTCCAACGTCAGTTTGGACGATCCGGCCATCACCCGGGAACGGGTGGAGCAAGCGCTCCGCGACGTCGGGGCTGCGGAGATGTTCACAAGCTTGCCGCACGGCATCGACGAGCCCGTGATCGAGAAGGGCAGCACGCTGTCAGCCGGTCAGCGGCAGCTCATTTCCTTCGCCAGGGCGCTGGCCTTCGACCCGGCGATTCTTATTCTCGATGAGGCGACGGCCAGCATCGATACGGAAACCGAGGCCGTCATTCAGGCCGCGCTCGATGTGTTGAAGAAGGGGCGTACCACCTTCATCATTGCCCACCGCTTATCGACGATCAAGAACGCCGATCAGATTCTTGTGCTCGACCATGGCGAAATCGTCGAGCGCGGCAATCACGACGAGCTGATGAGCCAGCTCGGGCGGTACTACCAGATGTACCAGCTGCAGCAGCAGGGTCATCTGGAACCCGCGAAAGCCGCTGAGCCTGCGGCAGCCGCGGATAGTGAGATCGAGAGCCGCGTTTAAAGCTCATTAACCTGGCTAAAGACTATTACAAACGGCTATGCTACAATGGAAGAGATAGCGCAATAATGAATGGAACGGAGGAGCTTCATGCGGCCAGATACGCTTCGCATTCTGAATTTGCTGCAGCTACTTTCAGAGGTTGGCATTGGCATCGGTTATTTGCTGGGTCTGATTCCGTTTGTGTATTTGTGGTCGAGTGCCTGGGTGATACCGCTCGTCTTCGTCTCCCTCGTGCTTGCTCTGCTGAATCGCAACGATACACTCAACATGACGATTGCCAACGTTGTGTTGTCGTTCCTGAGCTATATCCCCGTCATCGGCTATTTGTTCCGCGCGGCGGGAATTGTGATCTCATGGATCAACATTCGTGTTATTTTGAATGGACGAAATAGAGGCTATTCTTGAATTGTAAAGAGACCTGGCGGTCGCACTGTTTCCGCCAGGTCTCTTTTTGGGTTTAATAAGCCAGTCCAACCCGGCAGTTCACATAGTCCTGCTGAAGGGCTTCCGCATAGGTGAACGCTGCGGTGTCGCCTACGGAAATGGACATGCCCCCGTCGGGCAAATAATCTTTTTCCGCGCGGTACCCGCCTTGCGGCTCTCCGTCCGGCAAATAAGTCGGACAGATGACCGTCCAAGCCAAGCCGGATGCGGCAAGCAGCTCCCAAGCCTTCCGGTGTTCTTCCGCTGCTCGCGTTGATGAGCGCCTAGTGTCCGGCGTTTCATAGCGCAGCAGCCCCGGGTATTCGCGGCTCTGCAAAATTCCCGCGGTGCCAATGGTAATGATGCGCGGGACGCCGGTTTCCTTCATGCCGTCGATAATTAGGGGCATGCTCTCGGTGAGCACGGTGCCGCCATCTGTGCTCAGGCAGCTGATGAGAAGCTCAGCCTGTTGCAGCGAGCGGCGAATATCTTCTGGTCGGCGAACATCGCCGTGCAGCACGGTGAGCCGTTCGGGGCGCAGCTCGACCAGTTTGTCAGGGTTGCGAACGAGGACGGTAACGTCGTGCCCATCCCGTAGTGCTTTATGTAGAACTCTTTTGCCTACTCGACCTGTAGCTCCTAAAATAGCAATGCGCATGGCAGCCTCCTGTAAAATGGATAGCTTGATTATACCCTTTCACGGGAGTAAGCGGTAACTCAATGGAATGTGCAGCATGCCGGTTCGCTATGCTGCCGCATAAAAGAACAACAGCGCCCAACTCTAGGATTGCACGGCATATGACAGCCATCAGAGACAATCCATGGTTGGGCTGAGCAATAACGATGCCGTCACCGAAGCGAACCGGTTAGCTGCCAATATTCTACGGCTGGACCCGATGACGCGGTCAGACGGTCAAGCTGCAGATCGAATGGATCGACAGGTAGATGTATTCTCTACATATTAGTAAATGCCAATTGGCTGCGGATCGTGAACCTAGTTTTGCAGGGGGCAGCCATTTTTGTATATCCTAAGCCTCATCCACTCCCCGCACACTTGAACCTGCTGAGCGAATCCAGCATAATAGACCTGTGAATAAGCAGCGGATTATGTTGGCAGAGAAGGGATCTTTCGAGTCATGAGAATTAATAAATTTATTAGCGAAACCGGCGTGTGCTCCAGGCGCGAGGCCGATAAATGGGTGGAAGCGGGACGTGTTTCGATCAACGGCGTGAGAGCAACGCTGGGCAGCGTCGTCGACCCCGGCGATGACGTCCGTATCGATGGCAGGAAGATCGGCGAGAAGAAAGAGCACGTCTACATCGCGTTGAACAAGCCGGTGGGAATTACCAGTACGACGGAAGCGCATGTGAAGGGCAACATTGTTGACTTTGTCGGGCACGAGGAGCGCATTTTTCCTATCGGGCGGTTGGACAAAGATTCCGAAGGGCTGATTTTGCTGACTAACAACGGCGATATCGTCAACCAGATTTTGCGGGCGGAGAATAATCACGACAAAGAATATATCGTTACTGTCAACAAACCGGTAACTCCGATGTTTTTGCAAGGGATGGCGAGCGGGGTGAAAATCCTCGGAACGACGACCAAGCCCTGCGAGGTTTATAAAGTCGGGGATCGGGTTTTCCGGATCATTCTTACGCAAGGGCTGAACCGGCAAATCCGCCGGATGTGCGAGGCGTTCGGCTATCGCGTTACGCGTCTGCAGCGCGTGCGGATCATGCATATCCACCTGGGCAACCTAAAGCTCGGCCAGTGGCGGGATTTAACGAAAGGTGAGATGCAGGATTTAATGCGTACGCTCAGCAAAAGCTATCCAGGAACGGACAAGGACCGGACGCAGGCAAGAAATTAGGCTAGCCTCATAAGAAAAGCATGTGCTGTGAACCCTCGGAGAAGGGCTTTCATATGTGCATGCTTTTTTTAATTTACTTGTTTAAAAAAATTATATTGGCGAGCAACCTTTTTCCAACTTCTGACGTTAGAAGCATATAAGACCATTTTGTCTCTAAGGGGGAAGATGAACTTGAAATTGCTTAAACAAGTGGGGTCTATCGCTGTAGCTTCTTCACTTCTACTAGCTGCCGTTCCTCATGCATGGGCAGACGAGGCTGCGCAGTCCGGCGCAGCCGTTAGTGATAGTGTAATCGCACGGCCAGTCATGCCTGTAATGCCCGGACAAGTTGACGGCAAACTGCCTGAGGCTAGCCTTTCCAAGGAACGGGCACTGGAGCTGGCCCAAAGTTATGTCACCATCCCATCTGGCTACACGCTGCAATCGATCAGCCTGAATGGCTACTATGGTGGCGGCCGCAGCTATCCAACGTGGAACATATCCTATGCCAAGAAGGTCAAGGATCAGTTTTACGGCAATATAAACATCTCCATTAATGGCATAGACGGATCGTTATCATCCTATTATAAGTACGATCAAGATCCAGACAGGAAGCCGAGTTATCCGCCGAAGGTTGACTTCAAAGGGGCCAAAGATGCCGCATCGGCTTGGATTACCAAAGTAAACCCAAGCAAACAAAGTGATTTACTGTATAACGATACAGAAGAGAAGGCTTTCCGCACACCGCTTGACGGGAACTACCAGTACAATATTCGCTTTGACCGCTCCGTAGCTGGCGTGCCTTTCCCACAAAACGGCGTAAACGTCACGGTGAATGGCGACGGGGAAGTGGTTTCCTACAATTATAATTGGGACGACCAAGTCACCTTCGACCAAAGTGCGGCTGCCATTACGATAGATAAAGCAGCGCAGCTATTTAAGGATAAAGCGAAGCTGTCATTGCAGTATCAAATTCCGTATCGCGCTGACGCCGCTCAAAAGAAACAGCCCATTATTTCGTATACATTCAACGGCTTTTCCTTGAATGCGGTAACAGGCGAGCTGTGGAATCCAGTGGGTGGGGACTCCGCTGCAGCAGGTCGGAAACCGCTTACTGACAAGCCGCTAGGAAGCAAGCCTGCAGCCAACCTGAACTTGACGAAGGAGCAGGCAGTCCGGAAGGTGATCGATACGTTCGGCCTCTCCTCAGATTTGCAATTGCAGGATGCTTCTTACAATGAATCCACGAATCCGGAGACAGGCGAGACGGAATCGACCTGGAATTTGAACTGGAATAAGCCTGCGGATAAAGAAGCAAATAGTAAAATTGTTGGCGGCGGTGCGTGGGCAACCGTTGACAGCAAAACGGGCGAAATCAAAAACTTCAACAGCTATGCGTCTTATGAACCGGACAAAGAAGTCGATGCCAAGGTCTCCCTGGATACGGCGGCGGCAACAGCCACTGACTTTGTGAAAAAACTGCTGCCGGCCTACACCGACCAGCTCGTGCTGGATGTGCCGAATGAAAAAGATTTCTCGGCCGATCAGCTGAAGCATATGCGCAACTGGGAGGTTAGCTTCAAACGGGTTATTGACGGCGTAGCTGCAGGTTATGAGCAAGCTTCGCTCAGTGTGGATCGCACGACAGGCAAGATCGTGAATTTCAGCATCTCGTTCAGCGATGTGCCTTACCCTACGCAGAAGCCTGAGGTCATTGATATTGACAAGGCCAAAGACCTGCTGCTATCGCAATACGATATTAAGCTGAACTATGTGCTTGCAGGTAACAGGGGTGTCGGCGTTATGCCGCTTGAGAAGTACAACCTCATGGTCGCGTCCGGCGAGATCCTGCCACAGGCGGCTGATCAGTCGGCCGATGACAAGCTGACAGCGAAACTGGTCTACTCCCTTGTTCCAAAGTACACACAGGAAGCGTTCCTGCTGGATGCGCAGTCCGGACAGTGGAAGAGCGCCAACACCGGCGAAGTGATCACACTTGGCAAAATCAAAGTCGACGATATCGACAATCACTGGGCGCGGAACGAGCTGCAGCTGATGGTAGATTACCAGGCGCTCGATGTCAAAGACGGCAAAGTCAATCCGGAGCAAACGATGACGCGCGGTGAAATGATCAAAATGCTGGTCATCGCCATCAACGGCGGCAACAGCGGTTTTTATTACGGTGCTGAGCGGAAAGCTTCCTTTGCGGATGTAAAAGCAGGTTCTCCATACTTCGCCTATGTGGAAAGCGCCGTAGACCGCGGGCTTCTGGATCCAGGCGCCGACTTTAACCCGAATGCGCCGATGAATCGTGAGGATATGGCACAGCTCATCGTGAAGGCGCTGGGGTACCAGAACCTCACGAAGTATGAGGGCATTTTTAATACGAACTTCGCGGACGCTGCGCAGTTAAAAAATGCCGGCGCCGCTGTGATCGTGCTCGGCCTGGGTATTATGTCGTTGGATAACAATAGCTTCGAGCCGCAGCAAGAGGTATCAAGAGCTCAAGCGGCAAGCGCCTTCTTCCGCTTTTTACAGAAGCGCGCAGAACTGCAGTCTACGCCCCACATCGTTTATAGATAAGCGTTGCAAGCATGCTGCTTCGGCAGCATGCTTTATTTTCAGTGATTACGCTGCAAACTCCCGAGATTATGCTACAATACTGTATAAAACTTAGTTTTATACAATGCTATAGGCATAGCTGGGAAAAGGAGCAGAGCGTATGAACGTTTTAAGTAAAGTAGGTCTGGAAGATATTATTAAGGCGAACCATGTGCTTAGCCGGGTTATTGAACCTTCACCTTTGCAGCGCAATGAGCTGCTGTCCAGCATATATGAGTGCAACGTTTATCTAAAACGAGAAGATATGCAAGTCGTGCGATCGTTCAAAATCCGCGGTGCGTACAATGTGATTCAGAGCCTATCCCCATCCGAGCGCGAGGCCGGCGTAGTCTGCGCAAGCGCGGGTAATCACGCGCAGGGGGTCGCTTATTCTTGTAAGCAGTTAGGCATTCACGGGAAAATCTTCATGCCGACAACAACCCCGCGCCAGAAGATATCGCAGGTGAAGCTCTTCGGCGGCCCGTTTGTGGAAGTCATTCTAACCGGGGATACGTTCGATGATTCTTCGGCTCAAGCGAAGGCGTACTGCGAGAAGGAGAACAAAGTATTCATTCACCCGTTCGACGATGTGCGTACGATCGCAGGCCAAGGAACCGTCGGTCTGGAAATTATGAATCAGATTCCGGAGACACCTGATTTTATTTTTGCCACCATTGGCGGAGGCGGCTTGGTCGCGGGCGTTTCGACGTATGTGCAAAGCGTATCGCCACAGACGCGGATGATCGGCGTCGAACCTGAAGGAGCCGACAGTATGGCGCAGTCGCTTGCGCGAGGACAAGTCGTGACTCTGAGCACCATTGATAAGTTCGTCGACGGAGCAGCGGTGAAGCAGGTCGGCCAGTTAACGTTCGATATTTGTAAAGATGCGCTCGAAGATATTGTCGTCGTCCCTTCCGGTAAAGAGTGCACGACTATTCTTGAGCTTTATAACAACAATGCGATCGTCATCGAGCCTGCAGGAGCACTGCCGGTTGCGGCGCTGGATGCTTATCGGGAGCAGATTCGCGGTAAAACCGTCGTTTGCATCATCAGCGGCGGCAACAACGATATTGACCGGATGCAGGTCATTAAAGAACGATCCCTCATTTATGAGGGGCTGAAGCACTACTTCATCCTCAATTTCCCGCAACGGGCTGGAGCGCTGCGCGAGTTCCTTGAGGAAGTGCTTGGACCGACAGACGATATTACCCGATTCGAGTATACCAAGAAGAATAATCGGGATGATGCACCTGCTTTAGTGGGGATCGAGCTTAAAAACAAGGATGACTACGAGGGCCTGATCGAGCGTCTGTCGCTTAAAGATTACGGCTTTATCGAAATTAATAAAGATCCGAAGTTGTTTAATTTGCTTATTTAAGGCAGTGGCGGGATAGCCGCTGACAGGCAGACGATCCGTCCGGGACTGGATGCCTGGCAGCGGACGATCCTTCAGCTATTCCTATTTGGAATAGCTTTTATTTTGCTGAAAGGGGGGCTGGCATGAACAAAGAATTAAAAGCCAAATGTTTGCAGCATACAAAAGCTTACGCTTGGGCATATATAGCAATAATTGGTTGCGGCTTGTTAACGGTGAATCTGCTCGCTGCCGCATCATTCCCACTGCAGCCGCATGTATGGGTTGGGATCGTGCTGCAGGGCGCTGTCGTCTTACTGGCGGCGCGCTGGATCCAGCGGCTGCTGGATATAAGCGAAGCTCATCAACAGCGCAGCCGGGAATTCGCTCACATGGCTTACCATGATGACTTAACCGGGCTGCCGAACCGCCGCTTGTTCGACGACCGCTTGAAGCGCGCGCTGCTTCACGCTCAGCGGCATGAGCATCTTGTCGCCGTCATGTTCCTGGATCTCGATCGCTTCAAAGGCGTCAACGACACGCTTGGCCACGCGTCCGGCGATCTGTTGATCCGTCAGGCGGGACGCCGCTTACTGCGATCCTTGCGCCGCGAGGATACCGTATTCCGCCAAGGCGGTGATGAGTTCACCATCCTGCTCGATCATATGGCGAAGCCGGAGGATGTAGGCACGGTGGCTGCACGCATACAGGCGGAGCTGGAAGAGCCGTTCATGCTGGATGGAACGCCGGTCTCGGTGACGGCCAGCATCGGCATTGCCCTGTATCCGGCGGATGGCGATACACCGGAGCTGCTCATGCAGCGCGCGGATGAGGCTTTGGATTCGGCGAAGGAGCGGGGGCATAGCCGTTTTCAGTTTTTCGCAGCAGATATTGATGCGATGGTGTCGCACAAAGCGAAGCTGGAGAAAGAGCTGTATGCTGCGCTGAATCAGAAAGAATTTGAGCTGGTGTACCAACCGCGATATGAAATAGATACAGGCCGAGTGAAAGGAGTCGAGGCTGTTCTCCAATGGAGCAGAGGTAAGAACAACAAGATCACTCAACCGGACTGGAGGAAGATAGCGAATGAAACGGGGGTAATCGTTCCCATCGGCCACTGGATGTTGGACACGGCATGTCGGCAAGTCAAGTTTTGGCAGGAGAATGGATTTCCTGACTTGCGGCTTACCGTGGGGATGTCGGCTGTTCAGTTTGAGGACGAGTTTCTCATTGAAACTTTGAAGCTTAATTTGAATGAAACGGGCATTTGCGCAAGCTGTGTAGAGTTTGATTTAACCGAGAGCCTGACGACATCGAGTGTGCAAAAAGTCGGTGAAAAGCTGCGGCAGTTAAAAGCGTTAGGCGTGCGCATCTTGATGGATGATCTCTCAATCAGTCTGTTTATGCGTCCGGGTATGGAGGATGTGCCGATGGACAGTGTCAAGCTGGACAGCACCTTGATTCGCGATCTTCCGGGCGACGAAGACAATCAGATGCTGATCGAGGCTATCATTCGCATGGCGCGTCGTCTGGGGCTGACAATCTTGGCCAAGGGTGTTGAAACGAAAGAGCAGTTGGAGCATTTGCAGCATTTGCAGTGCACCGAAGTACAAGGACCGCTCTTTAGTGAACCTCTGCATCCTGCTGAGTTCCTAGACCGCATGGGAGCAAATATTACGCAATCAGCCATGTAGATTTTATTGACCGGTGGTAGTATAATACTTTTGGTGCTTGGAACCCATATTGTTGCAAATAACAAAGCGGTAATGTGCGCTTGTAACACATAACGAAATGTGAATTTTCCTTTCGTGTACCACTTTTCTCCTAGGTCTTTTAATGTTACAATTGTACATGGAAAGCCTTACATAATTTCGTTTTTCAACGGTTATACTACGTATGGGGTTCCAGGGTTGAGGTCAAATTTAGATGACGGGGGTTAAGAATAATGAAAAAAGTGTTTACAACGGCACTCGTGGCTGTAACAGTTTCCGCAATGGCGCTGACAGGCTGTGCCAAGAAACCTGAGGCGAATACAGGTGGCGCAGCATCTCCTGCAGCAAGCGCAGCGGCATCGGCAGCTCCAAGCAACAACACAGGCAAGGATTTCAAAATCGGCATGGTTACCGATATCGGTGGCGTTAACGATAAATCCTTTAACCAAAGCGCATGGGAAGGTTTGAAAGCACTTGAGAAGCAAACCGGCGCTAAAGTGAAGAATATTGAAAGTAAGAGCGATGCAGACTATACACCTAACTTGAACCAATTCGTTAAAGATAACTACAACCTGACTTGGGGTATCGGTTTCTTGATGGGCGATGCGGTTAAAGCCGTTGCTACACAAAACCCGAACGCTAAATTGGCTATTATCGATAACGTAGTTGATGCACCGAACGTTGAGTCCGTAACTTTCTCCGAGCAAGAAGGTTCCTTCCTGGTTGGCGTAGTTGCAGGTCTGACAACGAAAACAAATAAAATCGGTTTCGTCGGCGGTATCGACATCCCGGTTATCAAACGTTTTGAAGCTGGTTTCAAAGCGGGTGTAGCAGCAGTTAACCCTAATGCGAAAGTACAAGTGAACTATACAGGCGCATTCGACAAGCCTGACCTTGGTAAAGCGGCAGCGGCGACGATCTTCAACGATGGCGCTGACATCATTTTCCCAGCAGCAGGTTCCACTGGTAACGGCGTATTTAACGAAGCTAAAGACCGCAACAAATCCGGCAAGAAGCTTTGGGTTATCGGTGTAGATAAAGACCAATCCCTAGAGTTTGGTGATGATGTAACACTGACATCCATGCTGAAGCGCGTTGACCAAGCGGTAGTCCGTGTATCCAACGACATGATCTCTGGCAAGTTCCAAGGCGGTAAAACAGTTGTTCTCGGTTTGAAAGATGACGGCGTAGGCCTTCCTGAAACTTCCAAGAAGAACGTTTCTGCAGACATCCTCAAAAAAGTAGATGAGTACAAAGCAAAAATCATCAGCGGCGAGATTAAAGTTCCAGAAACTCCATAATTGCTGTTGAACGTATAGAAGTGATAACACAGGTACTTAGCGTGTTTTAGTTGAAACAAGGCTAGTTGCATAAACTAGCCTTGTTCTTTAGTTAGAAGGGCTTTTTAAACTAAAGTGTTAAAAATTGATCCATAGGGTGATCTCATGAGCGAATTAACCCCTGTTGTAGAGCTTTGTGGCATTACAAAGCGGTTCCCTGGCATCGTCGCCAATGACTCCATCAGCCTCAAGCTGCAAAAAGGCGAGATTCATGCCTTGCTTGGCGAGAACGGCGCAGGCAAATCAACATTGATGAATATCTTGTTCGGTCTGTATCAGCCGGATGAAGGTTATATTAAGATGCATGGCAATGAAGTGAAAATTGATAGTCCGAATCGCGCGATCGAGCTCGGCATCGGGATGGTGCATCAGCATTTTAAGCTGGTTCAGCCATTTACAGTAACGGAAAACATTATTTTGGGCATGGAGCCTAAAAAGGGCACGAAAATTGATTATCGTACGGCGCAAGAGAAAGTAAGCAAACTCTCGGAGCAGTACGGTCTGCGCGTAGATCCAAAAGCGAAAATCGAGGATATTTCCGTTGGCATGCAGCAGCGTGTTGAAATCTTGAAAACGCTGTATCGGGGAGCCGACATTCTAATTTTTGACGAGCCGACGGCTGTATTGACTCCTCAGGAGATCAGCGAGCTGATCGAGATTATGCGCAATCTGGTCAAAGAGGGCAAATCCATTATTCTAATCACCCATAAGCTCAAAGAGATTATGGAAATCGCCGATACCGTGACGATTATTCGCCGGGGGAAAGTGATTGATTCAATAGCGACAGCCTCGGCAAATCCGCAAATTCTAGCGGAGAAGATGGTTGGCCGCGATGTCAGCTTTAAAGTGGACAAGCAAGCCGCGAAGCTCGGCGAGCCTGTTCTGGAAGTGAAGGACTTAGTTGTTCGGAATCATCAAGGTCTAGCTGCCTTGAAGAGCTTGAACTTTGAAGTAAAAGCCGGAGAAATTCTCGGTATCGCCGGAGTCGACGGCAATGGCCAAAGTGAACTAATTGAAGCTTTGACCGGACTGCGCCCTGTAGACAGCGGCCAAGTAAAGCTGATGGGCAGTGATATTACGAATCAAACTCCGAGACACATTTCGGAGGCCGGATTATCTCATATTCCGGAAGATCGACATAAACATGGCTTGGTTTTGGATTTCTCAATGAGCGAAAACATGGTGCTGGAAACGTATTTTCACCCTGAATATAACCGTGGCGGTCTGTTGAACTACGAGGCAATCGATCGTCATGCTGAAGCGCTAATTAAGCAGTTCGACGTTCGGACGCCAAGCATTTATACAAAGGCCCGTTCCCTCTCAGGCGGTAATCAGCAAAAAGCGATTATTGCCAGGGAAATACACAAAAATCCAAATCTGCTGATTGCGGCACAGCCGACGCGGGGCTTGGATGTCGGGGCGATTGAGTTCGTGCATCGTCAATTGATTGAGCAGCGCAACAAAGGCAAAGCCGTACTTTTGATTTCTTTTGAATTGGATGAAATTATGAACGTATCTGACCGGATCGCGGTCATTTACGAAGGACAGATTGTGGGCGAAGTACTGCCGCAAGAGACGAACGATCAGGAAATCGGACTTCTCATGGCCGGCAGTAAAGGCGCAGTGAAGGGAGCTGCTCATGAATAAGGTTGTTAGAGTTTTTACCAGTGATTCGGCGATCAATCCGATCGTGGCAATCATCCTTGGGCTGTTATTCGGAGCGCTCGTCATGCTGGCTGGCGGTTATAACCCTATCGAGGCGTACAGTTCGTTGTTTGCAAGGATCTTCGGCAGCTCCTATGACATTGGAGAAGCTATCCGGGCGATTACTCCGCTTATCTTAACCGGTTTGTCGGTTGCCTTCGCATTCCGTACAGGATTGTTCAATATTGGCGCTGAAGGCCAAGTGGTCATGGGGATGACTGGTGCGACGATCATCGGCGTGAAAGTGACCGGACTTCCCTGGATCATCCACGCTCCGCTTGCCGTTATCGTCGGCGCGCTGTTAGGTGGCCTTTGGGGAGCTATTGCCGGCTATCTGAAAGCAAAACGCGGCGTGAACGAGGTCATCACCACGATCATGTTGAACTGGATCGCACTATTCCTTTCCAACTATATCGTGAATACGTTCCTTCTGGAGCCTAAGCAGCAGCGTTCTTATATGATTCAAGATTCAGCTTCGCTGAGCATCGATTGGTTATCGAACATGCTGAACCACGCGCGGGTTCATTGGGGCACATTGATTGCGCTGCTTGCAGCCGTTGCATTCTATATCATCTTGATGAAAACGAAGCAGGGCTTCGAGCTCCGCGCTGTTGGGCATAACGTGGATGCGGCCAAATATGCCGGCATGAACGTGAACCGTAACATGGTGAAAGCGATGTTTATCAGTGGTATTTTCGCCGGGTTAGCCGGCGTGTTTGAAATTTTGGGCGTATTCCACTACCAGGTTGTAGCTGCGGCTTCACCAGGGTATGGCTTCGACGGTGTGGCGGTTTCCTTGCTGGGCGCTAACAATCCAGTCGGGATCGTGCTCGGTGCCGCGCTGTTTGGCGGACTCACTTACGGATCCGCAGGCATGAGCTTCGGTGCGGACGTTCCGCCGGAAATTATTCGAATCGTTATTAGTTCCGTTATTTTCTTTGTCGCCACACAAGGTATTGTGAAATGGATACTTATTCCGTTCTACGGCAAACGCAAGAAAGAGAGGGCGTCGTAATATGGACCTTCTATCAATGATAAACGCGTTACTGACCAAGTTCAGCGAACTTATTAATACGACGCTAGTTTATTCAACGGCGCTGATCTTCGGCGCATTGGGCGGTATCTTCTCCGAGCGCTCGGGTGTCGTCAATATCGGCATCGAGGGCCTCATGGTATCCGGGGCGTTCGCTTCAGCCGTGGGCGCCTACTATGCAGAGGAAGCCAACATGGGCATGTGGTCACCTTGGATCGGCTTGCTGACAGCGATCGTTTTCGCGCTGATTTTTGCGCTGATTCATGCGGTGGCGACGATTACGTTTAAAGCGGATCAAGTTATCAGTGGGGTCGTCATTAACTTCCTTGCTGCCGGCGTGACTGTATATCTGGTAAAAGTTTTGTTCAATGGCGCAGGTCAAACCGAGACGCTTAATAATGTGTTTGGCAAATGGGAAATCCCACTGCTCTCGAAAATTCCTTATATCGGCTATGCGTTCTTTACGGCATATCCGACGACGTACATTGCTTTGATTCTCGTGGCCGTAACGTGGTACGTGCTGTTCAAAACACCATTCGGCTTGCGCCTCCGCTCTGTCGGGGAGCATCCGAGCGCTGCGGATACAGTCGGTATCAAAGTGAAACGGATTCGTTACATGGCCGTGCTGATCAGCGGTATTTTCGCCGGTCTTGGCGGAGCGACAATCACACTGACAACGACGAGCAGCTTCTCGCACAACACGATTTCTGGACAGGGCTTTATCGCGATGGCGGCGATGATCTTCGGAAAATGGCATCCGGTAGGGGCGATGGGTGCCGCGGTATTCTTCGGGATGGCGCAAGCGCTCAACAATTTCATGCGGCTGTTCGATTTCTCCAAGCACATTCCGCAAGAATTCCTGTACATGCTGCCGTATGTGCTGACCATTCTAGTATTGGCCGGTGCGGTAGGCCGGGCGAAAGCACCATCTGCTTTGGGCGAGCCTTACGATCCAGGCAAAAGATAATCTTACACAAATATGCATGGCTAAGCGTCTCTGGGGACGACAGGCCATGCATGTTTTTTTTAATCCTGACATCTCGATTCCTCACGCTATAGCGATTTCATTTGGTTCCGGTACTCGGTCGGCGATACGCCATACCAACGTCGAAACTGTTTGGAGAAGTAGAGCGGATCGTGAAAACCGACAGAAGCCGCAATCTGCTCGACCGTCAGCTCCAAGCGTTCCCGCAGCAGCAGCCTGGCTTTATCTACGCGCAGCTTTTGCAGAAAAGCTACCGGCGTTACTTTCGTATGCCTTTTGAACAAGCGCGACAAATAAGCGCGGTTGTAACCGATGCTCTCTGCCATCAACTCAATGGTGATTGGTTCCGCGTATTGTGTGGAAAGATAATGAATGGCTTGCTGTACAATTCGATCGCTTTCGACATCCGCGACGACATCATCCGCCGCCGCATGTGTCAAAAGTTCACAATATTCGCCAAGCAGCAATTGAAGGTACCCGCACGCTTTGAGCTGGGCGTTGCTCCGTTTGGCATGAAGCGCCTGCTGGATATGGCGGAACAGCACAGGAATCCGCCGGTTTCGCCTGGCATGGACGATGGGCTGCAGCTGGTTCACGCCCGAACTGGCGACCAAGGGAGCGGCCTCAGGCCCGCTGAAGGCAATCCAACAGTAATGCCACGGATCCTCCGCATCGGATCGATAGCTGACCAACTGTTCAGGCTCAATGAAGAAGCTGTCGCCGGCGCCAAGCTCATAATCCTGCCCGTGGCAGGAAAAGGTGCCTTGGCCGGATATAATATAATGGACAAGATAATAATCGTATACCTTCGGTCCCAGTTTATGTTCCGCTTTGGTTTGGCTCTCCCCGGCAAAGAGCACAAGTAAGTTGTGGTCGGCCGCAGGGAGCGGATTGGAGACGACGTAATAGCTTTCCGGCTTAGTCATCATGGCGCGCATGCCCTCCTTTATTTACATAAACTTTATCATAATCAAGTTTAAAGATGAAGGCTATAAAATCACTTTTTTCCATGTGGAAATTACATGCATCCATAGCTAATTCAGCAGCCATCTTTTATACTGAAATTACAAATCAACGTTTTGAAAATGGGTTCAATCATAGAAAAGGCGGTGCCACCTTGGCAAATTTACAAGCACTAAAGAAGACATTCGTTGAACTGTACGGCGACTCCTCAGCGTCTATCGCGGCTTTTCATGCTCCTGGACGCGTTAATCTGATCGGTGAGCACACGGATTACAACGGCGGCTACGTATTTCCGGCGGCACTGACCTTCGGAACGACCATGCTGATTCGTCCGAGAGAAGACCGCAACATCGGTTTCGCTTCCACGAACTTGCCGCTTCGCAAACAAATTTCCATAGACGAGTTGTCCTATCAAGAGGAAGATGACTGGATGAACTACCCGAAGGGCATCTTTGTCCACCTGGCCAAAGAGGGCTTCCCGGTGACCAAAGGCTACGATCTTTTGTTCCACGGTGAAATTCCAAATGGCTCGGGGCTGTCCTCTTCCGCTTCCATCGAAGTCGTTACGGCATTCGGATTATTATCGATGGAAGGTTATCCGAAGGATACGGTGAAGATTGCGCTGCTGGCGCAAAAGACGGAAAACCAGTTCGTCGGTGTCAACTGCGGCATTATGGATCAGTTCGCAGTTGCCAACGGCAAGAAGGATCATGCGATCCTGTTAATGTGCGATACGTTGGAATACAGCCATGTTCCATTTAATAGCGGTAAATACAAACTGGTGATCGGCAACACGAATAAACGCAGAGGCTTGGTGGATTCCGCCTATAATGAGAGAAGAAGTCAATGCGAGCAGGCGGTCACATACTTGCAGCAGCAGTATCCGGGTATTGAATTGCTCGGTCAGTTGAGCCTCGAACAATTCAACGCGGCTAAGCATCTCATTCCTGATGAAACCGTCAGCAAGCGAGCGCAGCATGTGATCGAGGAGATCGATCGAGTTCTGCAATCCATTGACGTATTGAAAGCGAACGACCTTGAAGCATTCGGCAAGCTAATGGTCGGGTCTCACAATTCGCTGCGCGATCTCTATGAAGTAACAGGTCCGGAACTGGACGCGATGGTTGAAGCTGCGCTTAAAGTGCAGGGCGTTCTAGGTTCGCGCATGACAGGTGCTGGCTTCGGCGGATGCACAGTATCCCTCGTGCACGAAGACAGCGTGCAGACGTTTATTGATCAAGTAGGCCGGGAGTATACGGAGAAAACGGGCCTGACGCCGAGCTTCTATGTTTGTGAGATCGGCAACGGTGTTGAAAAGCTGGAGGAGGCGCTATAAATGGCAATTTTAATTACGGGCGGTGCAGGTTATATCGGCTCTCACGCGGTTGCGGAGCTGCTGGAAAAAGGTGAAGATGTAGTCGTTGTGGATAACTTGCAGCAAGGCCATCGCGAAGCGGTCTTGGGCGGCAAGCTGTATGTTGGCGACCTGCGCGATAGTGAATTCATGGATACTGTATTTCGTGAAAATCAAATCGATGCGATTATTCATTTTGCGGCCAATTCGTTGGTCGGCGAAAGTATGACAAACCCTGCCAAATACTATCACAATAACGTATACGGCACACTTTGCTTGCTGGAGAAAATGACGCAATATGGCGTCAAAAACATCGTGTTCTCCTCCACAGCGGCCACTTACGGCGAACCGGACAATATTCCGATTCTCGAGACGGACCGCACTTTACCGACGAATACGTACGGCGAAACGAAGCTCGCCATGGAAAAGATGATGAAATGGTTTGATACGGCTCATGGCATCAAGTATGTATCCTTGCGCTATTTCAACGCAGCTGGAGCACATGCTAGCGGTAAAATCGGCGAAGACCACAGCCCTGAAACGCACTTGATTCCCATCATTTTGCAGGTCGCATTAGGTCAAAGAGAACATATATCAATTTTCGGCGATGATTACTCGACAGAAGACGGAACGTGCGTCCGCGACTACATCCACGTCAGCGACCTTGCCAGCGCACACGTGCTGGCGGTTGAAAAGCTGCGCGCAGGTGCGGATAGCGCCATCTACAATCTCGGCAATGGCAAAGGCTTCTCCGTGAAAGAAGTCATCGACATCGCCCGCAAGGTTACGGGTCACGCGATTCCGGCTGTCGTTCAGCCGCGCAGAGCAGGAGACCCTGCCGTGCTGATCGCATCTTCGGAACGCGCGCGGGCTGAGCTGGGCTGGAAGCCATCGCGCGATTCGCTGGAAGCGATCATCGAGAGCGCGTGGAGCTGGCATCAGCAGCATCCGAGCGGCTACGCGAAGTAAGCTGCATCAAGGGAAACGAAAGGAGCCGGGAACATGAGTTTAGTTGCACCGAAACAAACGCAAACGGCGCTCAACATCGAGAGACTGCTGCAATTCGCAAGACAAAATGAGCTGATCGATGAGCTGGATATATATACTTCACGCAATGCGCTGCTGGATCTGTTCAGCCTTCCAGAGCCTTATCAAGGCGAGATGCCGAATGAAAAGCTGGACAGCCCTGCGGAACTGCTTCAGCACTTGCTGGATGACGCCTACGAGTCGGGCCTGCTGCAGGAGAACACAAGCACTTACCGGGATTTGCTGGACGCGAAAATCATGGGCTTGCTGATGCCTAGACCATCCGAGGTCGTCCATCAGTTCTGGCATCGGGCGAAGACCACGGGTGTCGAGAAAGCTACGGATTATTTTTATAAGTTATCAATCGATTCCAACTATATCCGCATGGATCAAATTCGCAAGAATGCGTACTGGCTGGCGGGCACGGAGTACGGCGATCTGGAGATCACTGTAAACCTCTCCAAGCCGGAAAAGGATCCGAAGGAGATTGCCCTGCTCAAAACGCTGCCGCAAAGCAGCTACCCCAAATGTCTCTTGTGCGTGGACAATTTGGGCTATGCGGGAAGATTGAATCACCCTGCGAGACAAAACTTGCGCGTAATTCCGCTGGAGCTGGACAACGAGAAATGGTACTTCCAATACTCGCCATATGTCTATTACAACGAGCACAGCATCATTTTCCACGAGCACCATATTCCGATGAAGACGACGGCGAATACCTTCTACCGCTTGCTCGATTTCATCGACCAATTCCCGCATTATTTCATCGGATCAAATGCGGATCTTCCGATCGTGGGCGGCTCGATTCTGAACCATGACCACTTCCAGGGCGGCAAGCACAAGTTCCCGATGGAAAAAGCGCCGAGTGAAGCCTTCTTCGCGCACCCTGAATTTGCAGGCGTGAAAGCGTCCATTGTGAAATGGCCGATGTCGGTCTTGCGCTTGAGCGGCCATAACAAGCAGACGCTCTACATGCTCGCCAGCAAGCTGCTGGAAGACTGGCGCGCCTACAGCGATGCGGAAGCGGACGTTCTCGCCTTCAGCGAGAAGGACGGACAGCGGATTCCGCATAACACGATTACCCCGATTGCCCGCAACAATGCACGGGGCGAATATGAGCTGGACCTGGTGCTGCGGAACAACCGCACCAGCGCGGAGCATCCGGATGGCATCTTCCATCCGCATCAGCACTTGCACCATATCAAGAAGGAGAATATCGGCTTGATCGAGGTGATGGGCCTCGCGGTGCTGCCGGGCCGCCTGCAGGCGGAGCTGGCGGAGATCGCCCGGCTTCTGACCGGCGAAGCCGATTTCAGCAGCGCGATCCGCGAGGACGCAGGCCATCCGCTGCATAAGCATGCGGCATGGATTGAGGCGCTGCTCGCGAAGTACGGCAGCGCGATGCAGCTTGCCGAGGCGCAGACTGCGCTGCAGGACGAGGTCGGCGGCAAGTTCCTCGAAGTGCTGCAAGATGCCGGCGTCTTCAAGCGCACGGAAGCTGGGCAAGCGGCATTCGGCAAGTTCCTGGCGGCTGCCGGGTTCGTGCAGTCCTAAATCGTAACACCCCTTAACAGGCATTAGGATTAGCTTTTTGGTTAATCCGATGTGTGTAAGGGGTGTTTTTTGCGTCAAAGCGCCAATTGGAAACGGCAGCCAGAATTTAGTACACTGATTAAAGAATCATGCGAAATTCACGTGATGGGAGGGGTAACATGGACAGTTTTGAAGCGCTGTTCGTCGAACGAACAAATGAAACATTTGCGATAGGGATCAAGGAACTTAAGTTAGAGGATCTTCCTCCAGGTGAAGTGACCGTCCGTGTGCATTACTCCAGCATGAATTATAAAGACGCGTTGGCCTGCAGCCCGAATGGCCGCGTTGTCCGTTCATATCCGATCGTGCCGGGCATCGACCTGGCGGGCACCGTAGCCGCCTCCAGCGATCCTCGTTTTGTGGAGGGGGATGAAGTGCTCGTCACCAGCTATGAGCTGGGGACGGGGCGTTACGGCGGGTTCAGCGCGTATGCGCGCGTGCCCGCAGATTGGGTCGTGCCGCTGCCGCAAGGCCTCACGCATCGTGAGGCGATGCTGCTCGGCACGGCCGGGTTTACCGCTGCCTTGTCGGTGCAGCGGATGGAAGACAACGGGCTTCGCCCGGAGCAAGGCCCGGTGCTGGTGCGCGGCGCGACAGGCGGCGTGGGGAGCAACAGCGTGTCCATGCTGGCCGCGCTAGGGTACCAAGTCGAAGCCAGTACGGGCAAAGCGGAGGATCACGGCTACCTGACCGCACTCGGCGCTGCGGCCGTGCTGCCGCGGGAGGCGCTGTCGCCGGCAACGCAGAAGCCGCTTGACAAAGAGTACTGGGCAGGCGCCGTGGACCCTGTCGGCGGAGCAGCGCTGACGTACGTACTGAGTCGAATCCGGTACGGCGGCTCGGTCGCGCTGAGCGGTCTTACGGGCGGCAACGATTTCGCCGCGACGGTGTTCCCGTTTATTTTGCGGGGCGTCAACCTGTTGGGAATTGACTCTGTGTATTACCCGGCGGCGGCTAGACGCCAGCTCTGGGAGCGGATGGCAACCGAGCTGAAACCGGTGGGCTTGGAGAAGACAGTCTACAAAGAAGTGGAACTGGCTGGCGTAGTGGATGCGGCTCAAGAAGTTTTGAACGGACAAGTCCGAGGCCGCATTCTCGTCAAGTTGTGAAGGAGTTGAAGCAGATGAAAATGAGAGTTTCCGCCGTGCAGTACCATTTACATACGATCAAGAGCTTTGAGGAATTTGCCGCTCAAGTGGAGCATTATGTCAAATGCGCCGAGGAGTTTGAAGCGGATTTTGTCTTATTTCCCGAGCTGTTTACGACACAGCTGATGTCAATTGGCGACAAAAACGGCAAGGCGCTTCCGATCGAGGCTTTGCCTGGCTATACGGAGCAATACCGCTCCCTCTTTCAAGGACTGGCCCAGCGTACAGGCATGCATTTGATCGGCGGCACGCACATTACGGAGGAGAATGGGAAGCTTTTTAATACAGCGTTTCTATTTTATCCGGACGGCCGTATTGCTGAGCAGAAAAAACTGCATATCACGCCAACTGAAGTGAAAGAGTGGAACATGGGCGCCGGTGACAATCTGCAGGTGTTCGATACGGACAAGGGTCGCATCGCCATTCTCGTGTGCTATGATGTTGAGTTTCCGGAAATTGTAAGAATGGCCAAAGCCCGCGGGGCTGACGTGCTGTTTGCGCCATCTTGTACGGATGACAGGCATGGTTTTCATCGGGTGCGCTATACCTGCCATGCGCGTACGATCGAGAATCAGATCTACGTGGTCACAACAGGAACAGTCGGCGGGCTGCCTACCGTAGATTTCATGCGCGCGAACTTTGGCCAAGCGGCGGTCATTACGCCTAACGATGTGCCGTTCCCGCCTAAAGGCATTTTGGTGGAAGGCGAAATCAACGATGACATGATCGTTACGGCCGACCTGGACTTGGATCTGCTCTACCTTGTTCGCGAAAAAGGTTCTGTCACGACATGGCGTGACCGCAGAACAGATATGTATACCGACTGGACGTAGCCCGGAATGAGTATGACAGAGAAGTCACCCTACTATAAGCGACTGTATGTGTTTGATGGCGATAAGCCGGTCGAAGCGATTATCCGCAATTATACGAGCAATGATTTTGCAGGACTCATCCGCGTTCAGCAGGAAAGCTTCCCGCCGCCGTTCCCTTCGGAGCTATGGTGGAATGAGGAGCAGTTGAACGAGCATGTCAGCCGGTTCCCGGAAGGAGCCCTATGTGTGGAAATTGCCGGTGAAATCGCTGGTTCTATCACGGGCCTGCGCGTAAACTATGACCCTCAGCAGGCGACGGACCATAGCTGGGCAACCATTACAGACAACGGATATATTCGCAATCATCAGCCTGATGGGGATACGCTCTACATCGTCGATATTTGTATCCGCCCTGCCCATCGCAAGTTGGGTCTCGGGAAGTGGATGATGCAATCGATGTACGAAGTCGTCGTACAGCTGCAGCTCAAGCGGCTGCTTGGCGGTGGGCGCATGCCTGGCTATCACAAGGTTGCCGCATCTATGACCATCACGGACTATGCGGAAGCGATTATTGCCGGACGGCTGAAAGACCCGGTCATCACGTTCCTCCTGCGCTGCGGGCGGACACCGGTACAAGTGGTGCCGCACTATTTGGATGATGAAGAGTCTGGCAATTATGCCATGCTGATGGAGTGGGAGAATCCATTTATACAAGTGTGAGACAATCAATTAAAGCATTACATGATAACTTGTTCAATGAGAGTGCAAATTAATGAATAGGAGTTGTCTTTTTAATGGAGTATCATCGAATATCTAATATTAGCGACCCATTTTTTAAAAAAATGCACGAATTAATGCAAATGGTTTTCCCACCGGAAGAAGTGCTGGAATATTCTTTGTGGAAAGAACCGCTTGAGGATCCGGGAATTCGCGTGTTCGTTGCCATTCATGAAGGCAAGGTCGTAGGCACGACGGAATACCGGTACTATGACGATTTCCAAGTGGCAATGACGGACTTTACGATTATTGGCCAAGCCGGGCTCGGAATCGGCAGATTTCTGGCCCGCAAGCGTTGGGACGATCTCCAGGCGCTGGCAGCGGCATCGGGCAAGCCGATGCTCGGCATGTTCGCGGAGATCTATGATCCTTACCGGGTCCATGACCACGCCTTTGGCGGCGTGAAGCCGATGGACCCGTACGTCCGCCGCGAGGTGCTGTCCCACCTCGGGTATAAACGGTTGGATTTCGGCTATGTCCATCCATCCTGGGAAAACAACGGGGAAGCTGTCGAGGTGCTCGACCTCTGCTTCCTGCCGACGGACGAGGAGCGCGAAGGCGTGCCTGCGCAGCTCGTCGTAGACTTCCTTACGCGCTACTATGCCGTGCTGGCGAATAAGCCGGCTCAATGGCACGCGATGGTGGAAGCTTTGAAGCAGCGCGAGATCGTGGCGCTGCTGCCGATTTAACTGCAAGGCCGCCGACTACTTTGAGAGTCGGCGGCTTTTTGTATACGAAACTTTATGTAAAATCATTGTTTCGCTAACGCCGGCGCGGGGAGACAAGTATAATAAGATTAGGTCACCATTTTCACTATTTTCACCATTTTTGAATGAATAGAGGGATATTGAATTGAAACAAGGCCTATACCCTGTCGCAGGCATGTCCGCTCAAGAGCTGGAAGCTGTCCGAGAGCTTTGGCGCGTATGCAACGAAGCGGAGCAGATTGATATTAAGCTGAACTGGAGCACGTTGTCGACCCGGTCGCCGGGCATTACAAATGACTTTTTATATTATGAGAACGATCGTGTTGTCGGATTTTTGGGGATATACAGTTTTTTATCGACGGAGGTCGAAATTAGCGGGATGGTTCATCCCGATGCCAGACGCAAAGGGATCTTCAGCCAACTGGTGCAAACGGCTATAGCGGAATGCAAGCGCAGAACGATTCCTAAGGCTATCTTTATTAACGAGCGGGGCTCCGCGAGCGGCAAAGCTTTTCTGAGTCAACTTGGAGCGCGGTACAGCTTCTCGGAGTATGTGATGGAACTGCAAGACGCGGACGGAGCGAATTCTACTGTTCCCCTTGGTGAAGATGTTACCCTGCGGGCAGCGGCTAAAGAGGATGTCGACTTGCTCGTCAAGCTGAATACGTCCGGTTTCGCTATGCCTGAAGAGAATGCGCGTGAATACGTGATGCAGACGCTGGAAGGGGACAAGGAGCGCACGTGGATTGCTGAAACTGGCGATGAGCACGTGGCTATCGGCAAGATCGGCGCTTTGGTGGAAGGGGATGGACGAGCGTTTATTTACGGTTTTTGCGTGCTGCCTGAATACCGTAGCAAAGGGCTAGGGCGCCAAATCCTGCGTCATACTATTGAGCTATTGAAAAGCAGAGAACAAGCAAAGACTGTGAAGCTGGAAGTCGCCGTTGAAAATGAGAAGGCGCTAGGCTTGTATGAATCCTGCGGCTTTCAAATGCTGAATGCAAACGATTATTACGAATTTTTGCTGGTTTAACACCGAAGGGGGTGGCCGGAGTGGCCAAAACGGCATGTATCGCTGGAGCGACCGGATTGGTTGGCGGGGAGCTGCTGAAGCAAGCGCTGGCGCTGGATGATTACGGTCATATTACTGTACTGGTGCGCAAGGAGCTGCCGATCCGTCATCCGAAGCTGCGGCAGGTCGTCGTTGATTTCGAGCGGCTGTGGGAGTACCGCGAGCTTCTGGGAGCGGACGATGTCTTCTGCTGTCTGGGCACGACGATCAAAATCGCTAAGACCCAGGAGGCGTTCGAGCGCGTTGACCGCCATTACCCGCTGGCGTTAGCGCGACTCGCGAAGGAACAGGGCTGTGCCCGCTTTTTGATCATTTCCGCGATGGGAGCGAACCCGCAATCGAGCATTTTTTACAATCGGGTCAAGGGGACGCTCGAAGCTGAGCTGCGTGAGTTGCGGCTGCCTGAGCTGCACATATTCCGCCCATCACTGCTGCTCGGTGATCGGGGCGAATTCCGCCTCGGCGAGCGGCTTGCCGCTGCCCTTATGCGGGCGACGGCGTTCGCGATGGCCGGGCCGCTGCGTCCGTACCGGGCGATTCATGCCCGGACGGTCGCTTGGGCGATGCTGCGGGCTGCGCGCAGTGGCGTCCCCGGAACCCATGTATACGCATCCAACCGGATTGCAGAGCTCGGGGATTCCCGCCACTAGCGGCTCCAGCTCTAGTGGTTCCGGCACTAGCGCTCCCAGCTCTAGTGGAAAATAAGCTCGGAGGAGCTGCTGATGATGGTGCCGATATTTTTGCCCTCGCAGATTTCTTTCATTGAGCCTGGTTTATCAAAGTTGAACACGTGGATCGGGATGTGGTAGTCCCTAGCGAGGATGAAGGCGGACTGATCCATGACCTTCAAGTCGTTTTGAATCACATCGTTATAGTGAAGCGATTTATATTGCTGTGCATCCTTGTGATGCTTCGGGTCCTGATTGAAGACGCCGTCTACGCCGTGTTTGGCGACCAGAATGGCTTCGCAATTCACCTCAATCGCCCGCTGCACGGAAGGATAGTCCGTCGTCACGAAGGGCTGGCCGTTGCCTCCAGCAAAAATGACGATATACCCCTTTTTCAAGTGTTGAATCGCTCGAAGACGGATAAAGGGCTCCGCCACGGAGGCGATCGGAATGGCCGTCATGACGCGCACTTCCGCATCCGTCTTAGCTTTAAGCACACCGCGCAGCATTAAGCTGTTGATGACCGTCGCCAGAGTGCCGATATTGTCGGCCTCAGCTTTTTCAATGCCCCAGCTTTCACCCATATTCCCACGAAAAATATTGCCTCCGCCAATGACTACGCACACTTCCACGCCGAGACCGACTACGGCCATAATTTCATTCGCGATGTGGTCCAGCTGCCTCGGATCGAACCCGAACTCGTTTTCTCCGGCTACTGCGCCTCCGCTTAGCTTGATGAGTACTCTTTTATACCGCATATTCTCAGCTCTCCTCTCGACAATAAAAAAACACTAAAGCAATAAATGCTCTAGTGTTTCAAAAAAGGAAATAGGAAAGCGCTGAATCCGAATCGCCAAACGCGTCTTGACAGCAGCTCTCATATTCCCACACCTTTCCACGCAGATTAGTTGTATTTTACCCAAAGCCTGGAAGGAACGCAACCCCTATTTGTTTTCGGGCACGCGGACATGGACAATGAGCCCGATAATGACAAGAATCAGCAAGGAGCCGAGTGCCGTGCGGCTGGCGATATTGCCAGAAGAGGCGAGCGCCCATGTGATGGAGCCGTACAAGGTAGGTCCTACAATGGAGGACACTTTGCCGGAAAAAGCAAATAAGCCGAAAAACTGCCCCCGCTTATCCTCCGGTGTAAGGGCAACAATTAATGTGCGCGAGGTGACCCACATGGCGCCCATCGACACGCCGTACAGGCTGCCGGCGATCCAAAACAGGCTTTTGCTCGTTGTGAGGGAAGCGATCGATATAGCGATAATGAGAATGACCGCTACGGCGCTGACGGCTTTCTTCGGGCCGATCCCTCTTGTAACGTAGCCAAATAAGAAAGAGCCGATAATGCTGGAAATGGTAGAAACCAGGTACAGTAAAATAAATTGGCTGGTGCTGAAGCTCATAACCGTATTCGCATAGACCGCCATCACGGCAATCGCTGTTGCAATCGCGTCGTTAAAGAAGAAATAAGCGATCATAAAGAGGAAGGCTGCCCGGTAATTGCGCGCTTCCTTGAACGTTTCCCAGATCTCACGATAACCGCTGAGCAGCGACTTTTGTGCGTCGGCAGCTGCGGCTTTGGCCGGGCGTTCTTTATAAAGAAGCATGATAGGGAGTGAAAATAAGAGAAAGAGCAGGGCGCTTGGGATGAACGTATTTTCATAATGCTTGCCATTGATCAGCGGATAGACCACCAGTCCGACCAGTGTGCCGATATAGCCCACCGCAACGCCAACACCGGAAATAATCGGCAGCTCCCGCGAATTGCCCAAGTCGGAAATCATCGAATCGTAGAAGATGAGGCCGGAATTATAAAAAAACTTGGCGATCATAAAAAAGAAAATGACACCGATAATCCCGACATTCAGCCCCATCCACTGTTGGTCCGTATGCCAGAGGGATGATACGCCCATAAGCAGCGTTGCTGCTATGCAAACGAGTGTAAAAGGCACGAGATAAGCTTTTTTCTTCCCCGTTCGATCGATCCAGACGCCGAATAAAGGGGAAAGCAAAACTAGAAAGAAACTGGAAATGGCATTGGAGTACGTAATGAACGTACTGGCGATTTGATTCATTTCCTCGCTTTTGCCAAGCGTTTCGCTTAAGTAAAAAGGGTAAAACACGGTCACGATATTGGACGAGAAAATGGTGTTGGCAAAATCGTACATCGCCCATGCGAAGATCGGCAATGAAAAAAACAGCGCCCACACGTTTCGGGCCTGCGCCGGATTGGTAGGGGATTCAAGCTGCGCCACGCGATTCCCACCTTTCTTGAGCTCACTTCATATTCCTAAAGTATATTGGCTATTGGATGAGGAAATCCCTTTGCTTTACATGAAAAATAAATGCCCTCTGGAGGCAGATGGCAAAGAGGCCGCCCTAGCCAGGTCATCGCTGATGACTTAGCCGAGGCAGCCTCTTGATCATGCCTATAATTCGACCCATTCCCGCCGAAGGGTGAACAGATCGCGCAGCTCGTCCGTGGTGAGCTCGGTAATCCAATTCTCGCCGGTGCCGACGATTTGCTGGCTCAGGCCGAGCTTGCGCTCGATCATCTCATCGATGCGCTCCTCGAGGGTGCCCAACGTCACAAACTTGTGCACCTGCACATGACGCGTCTGCCCGATCCGGAACGCGCGGTCCGTCGCCTGGTTCTCGACGGCGGGATTCCACCAGCGATCGTAGTGGAACACATGATTCGCCGCCGTTAGGTTGAGCCCGATGCCGCCGGCCTTCAGCGAAAGGATGAACACCGACCGCTGCTCCTCCGCCGGCAGGCTGCTATTCTGGAAGTGCGCGATCATCTCGTCGCGCGCTGTCTTGGACGTGCCTCCGTGCAGGAAGAGTACGGATTCGCCGAGCTCCTGTTGCAAAACATGCTGCAGCAGGCTGCCGGTCTCTACAAATTGCGTGAAAATCAAGCATTTGTCGCCTTCCTGGCGCAGCTCCTGCACCATCTCGAGCAGCCGCTCCAGTTTGTTCGACCGGCCCATCCATGGTGCTTCCGGTCCTTCTTTGAGCAGCAGGGAAGGGTGGTTGCACACCTGCTTGAGCTTCGTCAGTGCGGCGAGGATCAGCCCGCGCCGCTCCATGGCCGAGAGCTTGTCGAGCCGCTCGAACATGTCTTGAATGTAATTTTCGTATAAGGAGCCCTGCTCGGCGGTCAGAGAAATAAATGTTTTCGACTCATTTTTCTCCGGCAAATCGAGCTGAATGGCGGGGTCATTCTTCACGCGGCGCAGCAGAAACGGACGAATCAGCCGCTGTACCTTGTTGATGATCTCGCTGTCCTGGGTCCGCTCGATCGCCGTCACATACCGGTGTGTAAACTCGCGGACAGTGCCGAGGTAGCCCGGATTGGCAAAGTCAAAAATCGACCACAGCTCGGTGAGTCTATTTTCGATCGGCGTTCCCGTTAAGGCAATGCGGTGGTAGCCGTCCAGGCGCCGAATGGCGGATGCCTGCTTGGTATAAGCATTCTTTATATTTTGCGCTTCATCCAGACAGATCGAGTTCCACATGACAGTGGAGAGCTCGGCTTCGTCCAGATGCGAGAGCGTGTAAGAGGTCAGCACCAGATCGGAACGGTCCGCGGTTTCTTTGAAAAAGGGCCCTTTTAAGCGCTGAGGCCCGTAGTGCAAATGCACCTTGAGCGAGGGTGCAAAGCGCTTAAGCTCCATCTGCCAGTTGCCGAGCACGGAAGTCGGACAGATGAGCAGCGATGGTGTCTCCGGCCGTTCCTGTTCTTTGACGGTGAGCAGATAGGTGATCCATTGAATCGTCTTACCGAGACCCATGTCGTCGGCCAGACAGCCGCCGAGGCCGAATCGGCGCAAAAACAGCAGCCATGAGATTCCGTCCACTTGGTAATGGCGGAGCGAGCCTTGGAAGCTGGGCGGCGGCTGGATGAGCGGGATCGATTCCGTCTGTGTCAGCTGATCGATCATATGGCGAAGCTGTTCGTTCAGCTCCACTTCCATATCGAGATAGCGCAGCGCGTCCGGATCGTCCTCCGGCGGCAGCAAGCCCCCGGCGTCACCGGCAAAATGCAGCTCCAGCACATCGCGGAAGGACAGCCCGTTCTTCTTCTGCACCTGCTTCATGATCTGCTCAACTTGCGCCATGAATTGCGGGTCCAGCTGAATCCAATTGCCGCGAATCTGAATGAGCTTGCGCTTCTCTTCAAGCAGCTGGCGGAACTCTTCTTCCGACAGCTCGATGTCGCCTACGGCCAGCTTCCAGTCGAACTGCATCAGCTGGTTCAGGCCGAACATCGTCTCCCGTCCGGAGCCGACGGAAGACTTGATCTTCGCGCGCAGCTTCGGCCGCATCTTGCGGATGCGGTCCCACCAGGCCGGGAGGAATACGCTCGTCCCGGCCTCCACAAGCCGTACGCTTCCCTCTGCGAGGAAGCGCCAAGCCTCCTCCTCCGTCAATGTCTGACGGAGGTTCGGTTCCTCAGCATCCGTGCCGAGCCACGGCAGGATGCGCATCCACTTGGCCGCGTCGCGCTGCACGCGGCCGATCTCCGGCAGCCAAGCCTCCGGCAATGGCTGCTCGCCCGGCACGGGCGTGCCGTCCGGCGTCACCGTGCGCAGCACGTCGGGTGACAGCCGGTCCTGCAGCACGATGCGCAGCCGCCAGCCGTGGCCCTGTGCCTGGTCGGGTTCGACCAGCTGCAGGCATGTGCGCATCGGCGTCCGGTCCTGGCGCCAGCCGATGGCGACGAGCCAGTCTTCCTCGTCGAGCCAAATGCCGGTGTCGGCTTCGCCCCGGCGCATCAGCGGATATGCAGCTTCGAGCTTGCGCAGATTGTCCTTCATGACGCCGTCTTCGTCGACCCACTCCGGGATGAGCGCATGGATCCAACGGGATACCGTCGGTGTCTCCAGCGCTTGCAAATCTTCGGGAAGCTGAAGCTTCCAGCCAATCTCGCCCGCTTTCCATTTGTCATAGTCGGGCATGAAGCGTCCGGTCGCCAGCGCTTCCCGGATCGCCGGCGCGAGCTTAATCAGATTCGCGCACTCGCTATTCCAGTGGAGCTTCACGTGCTGCACCGGCTGCGGATCGTGGAAGTAGTCCAGCGCTTCGAGCGGCTGGAGTTCGATGCCTTCGCGATTTTGCCATTCGCTCGGTTCCAGAAAGGTGCCGTAGAAGGAAGCGCGGTGCCAGGCGAACAGCATATTTTTCAAATCCAGAGCATCCCAGATGCCGCCGTTCTCGCGGGTGCCCCATAAAAACAATGAACCATTAGGTACAGAGCTAACGTGAACCGTCAGCGCGCTGGTTTCGATCATCGAATCCATTTTCCTTTCTTCAGCTCTTCTTGGAAAGCGCGCAAGCGTGAGAATTTATCGGAAAGCCGGTACACATAGTGCTCCCAGCGGTCGGCTTGATCCAGCTGTTTGTAGAGCGCGTGCAGCTTCTTGAGCAGCCGGGTCGCGGTCTTGTAGGAAGCGCGGTTCCGTTCTTGCACGGCTCGTTCCGCGGCCTGATGGTAGAGCGGCAGCAGCAGCGATGCATCGTGATCCTCGATGGTCCGCAATTCCAACGCATACAGGTTGAGCGGCGAAATCCGGTTCGCCAGCTGAAGATCGACCCATTGCCGATAGCGCTTCGTTTGCAGCAAGTAAGCTGTGTAATAGTAGTAAGAGCGGGGCAGCAGAGATTCCATAACCTGCACCCATTCGCCATCCGTCTCCAGATGCTTGGTTGTATCCAGCCAATACTGGCAAAACGCCCGGAAATCATCATGATTGGCCGCCGCAATCGGCGTTAACAGCCAGCGCAGCCAGACCAGGGTATCTTCCCAGCGCCGCTCATTATAGTAATAATTGAGATACAGAAAGAAGTCTTTAGCATTCGGGTGGGAAAGCTGTTTCAGGCGCTCAAAGGCGTCTTCCGTGTTCCCTTGGATAATATCAAAATGCGCCCTAGCGACAATCAGGGTATCCTTTTTGCGCGCCAGCGTCTCCTTTTTAGCCAGAAGCTGTTCCAGGCGGGTGATTTCCTCTTGCCCGATTTTTTCATATCCGTCCATCTTCCACCATAGGAAACGGTAGATGAATAACCAGTCGACAGGACTGTCCTTGCCTTGCAGCGCGAGGTCGCCGAGCATTTTCATCGTAGCTTGCCAAGCCTTCGGTTCAGCCGTGTAAGAGCCATTGACGTCCATGCGTTCTACAAATTCGACGAACTTATCTTCGCAATTTTTTGCGGCAACTTTGCAGCCATTCTCATGGTAGTAAGACAAGTAGGAGCTCTTGGTATCTTGATAGAATTGATCGATCTTGCGCATCATGAACAGCGCGATATGCAGCTGATACAGCTCTTTGACTGAGGTGCGCCAGCTGGCGGCAAAACCGGGCAGCGTTTCCAATGCCGACTCATAAAACGTTTCAATCGAATGCTGATGTGAAATGGAGAAGCCATGGAAGCGGCCTTCAAAAAAACGGTGCCATTCCGCAGGCGCAGCATTCTCCTGAGGCACATTCGGGTTGGATGCTTTGCGTTCCGGCGTGGACGGGGCTCCGCGAACCGTCTTCTTCCGGGTGTGAATCGCTTGCTTCAGCTGCTGAAGCAGCAGCTCCGGCCGGCCATAGGGCGCGTACAAACTGAAAAAAGCCGCAGCTATATGTTGGCAATAACCGTTATAGTCGCAACTGCAAGAGCTCTGCGTAAAGTCTTCGAGGTTCAGGACGACCTCGTAAACCTTATCGCTGGCGACGGACGCATGAATGCTTAAGCCGACCAAATCTATATCGCCTACGCGGCTCTTGTGATAATCCTCCCAGCCTCGTTCCAACTGCTGAGCATCGTAATGGTGCTGAACTTGCTTCATTAAGTAGTTCATTCGATTTTTGGGAATCTGCAGTTTCAGCATGATGGCTATCCTACCTCCGAGCGGTGCATTCCTTCTTCCATAGTAACAGATTTTTTCCGAAATTGCCCATTTCCATAGTGTATGCCAAAGGCAATATTTTTATAAGGGGAATGAGTACTTATCTCTGCTTTTCTGACCATAATGTGATAAAGTGAACTTAGAGGCATCGAAAGGAGATCTGCGGCATGGGGATTAAATTTGGCAGAGAGTATAAGGATATCGTTGCTGATTTCATGCGCGGTATCGCATTAGTGGACGGATACTACGATTTATTTGAAATGTCAGAGGAAGAGTGGCAGGAGCTGACTCCCGAGGAACAAGAGGAGTGCCTGCGGACGCTGGCGGATGATATTTTTTACGGCTTAGGGAGTACCCCGGTCATCCAGGTCGGTCTGGGCTCGGTTCGCCACGACCCTACGAATCACGTGCTTAAAGTGCACGACGGGGAGAAGCTGGTGTCGGTGATTTATTTGGTCTGACGTTGCCAGTGCGCAAGTAAGTATAGAAAGGTGTTCACAAGTTATGCTTTCAGAGGCTAGAAAAGTTTTACAACATATTTACGGCTATCCGGAATTTCGCGAGGGCCAAAAAAATATTATTACCAACCTCTTGCAAGGGCGCGATACGCTCGGCATTATGCCGACCGGGGGCGGGAAGTCGATCTGTTACCAAGTCCCGGCCCTGCTTATGGAGGGCGTGACGCTTGTCATTTCACCGCTGATTTCGTTGATGAAGGATCAGGTCGATGCGCTGGCGAGCTTAGGCGTTCCGGCGACGTTCATCAACAGCACGCTGGAGAGCAGAGAGGTCGAACAGCGTCTGCAGGGAGCGATGCAGGGCAAATACAAGCTGCTGTACATCGCGCCGGAGCGGCTGGAATCCGAGCGGTTCCGCGCGCGCATGCATGCGCTTAAGCTGCCGTTCGTGGCGATCGATGAAGCACACTGCGTCTCGCAGTGGGGGCACGATTTCCGCCCAAGCTACGTGGCCATCGCGCCGTTCATTCGCGAGCTGCCGCATCGCCCGATTGTGGCGGCGTTTACAGCGACGGCTACGACCGAAGTGACGGAGGACATCGCTCGTCTGCTGGAGCTGGACGATGCGGGCATTTTCGTCAACGGCTTCAGCCGGGATAATCTGGAATTAACGATTCTGCGCGGCGAGAACAAGAAGGACTACATCCAAGCTTATGTGAAAGAGCATACCCATCAGCCGGGCATTATTTATGCCGCTACGCGGAAGGATGTGGAGGACCTCTACGAGCTATTGCGTAAAAAAGGCTTTGCCGCCGGGAAATATCATGCCGGTCTGACTGATGAAGAGCGCTCCTATATGCAGGAATCGTTCCTCTATGATGATATTCGCGTGATGATTGCGACGAACGCTTTTGGCATGGGGATTGATAAGTCCAACGTGCGTTATGTCATTCACTACAATATGCCGAAAAATATGGAGGCGTACTACCAGGAAGCCGGACGCGCGGGGCGTGACGGGGAGCCTTCGGAGTGTATTCTGCTGTTCAGCGCGCAGGATATTATGACACAGAAGTTCCTTATCGAGCAAAATCAGCTCGCGCCGGAGCGCAAAGCCAACGAATACAAGAAGCTGCAAACGATGATCGATTTCTGCTATTCACCAAGATGTTTGCGCAACGTGATCTTGCACTATTTCGGCGAGACGAACCGCGAGGATACTTGCGGTAATTGCAGCTCTTGCAAGGATGATCGCGATACCGTGGACATTACGGTGGAAGCGCAAAAAATCTTTTCCTGCATCCGCCGCATGCAAGAGCGGTTCGGCATTTCCATGATCGCTTCGGTGCTTAAGGGTTCGAAAGCGAAAAAGGTTCTCGATTACCGCTTCGACCGGCTGCCGACTTATGGAATTATGCGCGATTTGCCGGAGAAGGAAATATCTGATCTTATTAATGTTCTGATTTCCGAAGGCTATCTGGCCTTATCTGACGGTCAATATCCTGTCGTGAAGCTGCTGCAGCCGGCAGCCGACGTGCTGCAAGGCAAGCTGCAGGTGTTCCAAAAGGTGCGCAAGCAGCAGGTGCGGGCTGCCGCCATCGACAACACACTGTTCGAGCAGCTGCGGCTGCTGCGCCGGGAGATTGCCCAGAAGGAGAAGGTGCCGCCGTATATTATTTTTGCGGACAGCACGCTGCGTGAGATGAGCGAGATCTGCCCGACGACCGCTGCCGGCATGCTGAAGATCAAAGGTGTCGGCGAAGTGAAATTCCGCAATTATGGCATGCCGTTCCTGGAGCTGCTGCGCACCTACACAGGTGAAAGCGAGGTTGGCGCAGCCGCTTACGATTACGAATAAGCGTATGCTTACGGAGGAGGGTTCGCATGAAATTGACGACCGCTGAGATCGAGGAGCGGCTGGCGGAGAAGGCCGTCGCTGCCTGGAAGACGGACGACCAGAAGTGGATCGTGCGCAAGTACCGGTTTAGCGAATTTATGCAAGGGATTGCTTTCGTCAATGAGGTGGCTCGCCTGGCCGAGGCGAACAACCATCATCCGATGATTGCGATTGATTACAAAATGGTCACGCTGCGCCTCACCTCCTGGCATGCAGGGGGCTTGACCGACCTGGACTTCAGCCTAGCGGCTCAGTTCGAAGCGGCGTACAGCAGCGTTTAACATCACGCCGGAGGCGAGGTTGCAGGGTCGTAAACCATGCAATGGAACATGGCATTGCCTGTGGGCGTCAGTTTCTCGTACGTATCTGTGATGTGGAACCCGGCGCGCTCGTAGGTACGGATGGCGCGTGTGTTCCAGGTAAGCACCTCCAGATCGATCTCGTTCTGCGGCGCCCGGCGCAAAGCCTCCTGGACAAGCAGTTTGACGAAGGGTACCCCCAGGCCTTGTCCGGTTCCACGTGCAGTGCTTTGTCCGCATAAAGCGGGGTGAAGTCCGAGTCCGAGGCGGGTGACGCCGACGATGGGGAAGAATTGCACGAATCCGACCAGCTGGGAGTCTTCATCCACGACGGCTGCATACTGGTTGTCCCTGATGAGGGGATCGGCGAACTCGATTTGTTCGTGCTGCATCGTCGCCCAGTCTGACCAGTTATATAAGTTATAGGGCGGCGGATAGCGCCATCCGCATAGTGCCTGTGCATGCGCTAAAGTAAGCGGGTGTACACGCCACTGTAAGTTGGCATTGGTAGCATTCATTGCATCGGATCACCCTTTCAATTCGGGATTGATTGTAGCTTGTATAGGTTCGTTGTACCATAGAGGATATGAGAAGATCAAACGGGGTATAGCATTTTTACTGTATCTTATACATAGGTGGTGTTTATTTAATGGAAAATATTGTAAAACAATCGTGGCTGCTCGGACGGTTAGGCGAGGCTAATATCGTTATTGCGGATTGCCGTTTTGCGCTTGGGCAGCCGCAATCCGGCCGTGACCAGTACGATAAAGACCATATCCCTGGTGCGGTATATGTTGATTTGGAGTCAGACATGTCCGGTGCGATTATGGTGCATGGCGGTCGTCACCCGCTGCCTGATCTCGGCGGTTTTTCGATACGTATGGGGCAGCTCGGCATTGACGCGACAACGACGGTCGTCGCTTATGATGATCAGGGCGGGGCGATGGCATCCCGTCTATGGTGGATGTTGAAGTTCCTCGGGCACAGCCAGGTGTATGTGCTCGATCAAGGATATGCGGCGTGGAAGGCAGCCGGACACCCGGTAACGGACGAAGTCCAGGTACCTGAATCGCGCACGTTCTCGCCGAAGGTACAGCGTTCCATGTTGGCTAGCATGGATGAGGTGAAAGATAAGCTCGGCCGGGCTGGAACGGTGCTGGTCGACTCCCGCGAGGAGCGCCGCTACCTCGGGCTGGAGGAGCCGATCGATAAAGCTGCCGGGCATATTCCTGGTGCGCGCAACTATTTCTGGAAGGGCGTGCTTGACGAGTCGGGCGCTTGGCGCAATGCCGCCGATCAGGAGCGCCATTTTGCCGGCTTGCGCGACGCCGAGGAAATTATCGTCTACTGCGGCTCCGGCGTGACCGCTTGCCCTAACGTGCTGGCGCTGGCGGAAGCGGGCTTTGCGAACGTGAAGCTCTATAGCGGTAGTTGGAGCGACTGGATCAGTTGGGAAGACAACCCGATTGCGACGGGTGAGGAGAAATAAGCTTGGAAGCCTCGTGGACCGCGGGTTGGAGGGCTGTGACAGGGTATGACCTGTTGCAGCCTTTTTTGGTTGTCTGCTAAGTGCGATCTAATACATAAACCTTTGAGCTCTTGTAAGATAAAAATCAAGCAAAATTACTCCAGAACTCGACAAAGAATGCCGATAATATGGTAGGATCAAACTATCGATCAGAATTACGGAGTTCCCGAGGATCTTCTTGGGTGGGGGGAATATAGTTGCGGAAGTTAAAAGTTTTCATATCCGTGTGTATGCTGTCGACAACACTGCCATCTTCTGTGTTAGCGGGCTACACACTCGATCGGGATAATAACGGCGTTGACATTCAAGATGTCGTGCGGGCCTTACAAGATAGCCAGGCGGCGGTCGCCATTACGGGCAAAAGCACGTTCGATAAGGCCGATGTGCAAAATCTCCTTAGTCAAATCCAACCAATAAGCCAACGGTCCGTTAAAGGGACGATTACAGGTTACGTGCTGGATGAAACAGGGGAAACCGTACCGGGAGCTGAGGTTGTTCTTGTCGACTTGGGCTTGACCGTATTAACGGATGCGTCCGGAAAATTTGAATTTAACAACGTCCCAGCCATGTACCAGGCCAAGGTTCGTGTCCATAAAGCCGATTACACCGATGTGTATTCCGAAGCATTTAATATTTTGCCGGGAAATTCCCTCGTTCTGGACAACCTTTTCCTAACGAGTATACCATCCCTAGGCTCCGTTGCCGGGTATGTGTTCACGGCGGATCAGCAGCCTTTGGAATCGGCACTTGTTACGCTCAACGGGCCAGCGGGTACACGGAATGCGCGTTCGGATACGAGGGGCTACTTTTATCTCGATGCGGTGCCGACAGGCAATTGGAATGTGACCGTGACGAAGGACACGTACATAAGGGATGAACTGACCTTGACCGTAACGGCGAACAGCTTGGTTACCATGCCCCCTGTCTACCTGGAAAAAGCGGTCAATACCCAGCCGACAGGCAGCATTGTGGGAGTCGTCAAGTCGGACGTGGATCAACCTCTGCAGGGGGCTCAAGTTAGTGTCACGGGCACGACTTATCAGGCTTTCACGGATGCGACTGGCACGTTTATGCTAACTCAAATACCATACGGCGCAGCCGATTTGGATATCGCGATGGCTGGTTATCAGACGGCGCATATTTCAGGGGTGCCTGTCACTGCCGATGTCTATAATACCGGTACGACCAGACTAATCTCTCAAGGTGTGATAGGCGTTGTTCGGGATAGCGAAGGCGGCGCTGCTTTATCAAATGTCAGTATCCACTTAGAAGCAACTGATGGCAGCTATGCAAAAACGATTACCTCGGATGCCGACGGGAAGTTCAGCTACACCCAAGTCCCTCCTAATAAGGCTTATACAATCTCGGTTACATATGCAGGCTATCTTTTGTACCCAATGCAGCCATTTATGGTCAATCAAGGGCAGTCTACAGTAAAAGAGATCTATTTGCAGCGCGGTGCTGCTGTCAGCACGGAACATGAGCTGCTTGATGCACTTGCGGATCCGATGGTTCCGTACATTTTGGTATTGGACGATATTCATCTAACACGTCCATATGCGTTTAACCGGAGTGTGCAGCTTCAGGGCATTAGCGGTTCCCACACACAGTTGACGGCGCCAAGCTTTACAATGGATACGAGCAGTTCTTATCCCAATGTAAGCTTTGGAGATTTAGATATGTATTCCGATGTGGGTAATGATGAAACCAATCTGCAGGCAGCACTCAGCAGCTTCTTGGGGTCAATTAAGGTGAACGGGTTTGCAGGCTATACAGGTATGATTCAAAGGAAGGATTCGGCGAATTACTTTGTTGCTGGTGAGGGAAGCGAGCTTACAGCTTATGTGCAAGACGCACAAGGCTTGCTTGGAGCTTTGTCGAATGCTAACGTTGCTACGATCTATATGGCCCGTGATATAACAGTCTATAATGATCTAGCGTTCCCAGATCGTCCGATTCGACTGACCAGCCAAACACAGAAAGTATTAGCAACGAACCAATATACTCACGCGGAGCAAATACAATTATCCAATGTCAGTTTGCTGCCAGATTCGACACCTCCGCAGTTGTCCGGCATTACAACTGGCGTCGTAGAGCTCGAATCGCAGCAGGTTAAGGCAACTTCCAATGAGCCCGCGATCCTGTACTTGGTACCTGCAGAGACATCGTCTAATGCCGAGGACATTGCAGCGCACTACGTTGCCAAAACAAACGCCATTAATGACGAAGAGGCCTCAATCGAGTTATTGAACGTACCTCAAGGGGATTACGTGTTATACGCGATTGATGCGGCGGGCAATGTATCGAACCCATCCGATATGATCAACGTGCGCAAATCAGTTGCAAATGCATTATTAACTATTCGCAATGGTCTACACATTGCGAATATGGCTGGCGTTACAAAATACGATTATGAGCGTGCAGGCTTGCATAGTCTGTATAACGAGCAATTAGACTTGTATGGATTTGCGCTTAACATGGATAAGGATGCATTATTGTCGGTTATAGATGATCATGACTTTGTTGATAAAATGCAAGTGTGGGTGGATACGGCCAATGAAACGCCGGTCATTCAGCGCGCATTAATGTCCGGATTCTTTTCTGGACACAGTAACTTTGATTGGTCCTATCTTAATGCCAACGCCGAGAGCATCCTTACGAGCTATCATTTATCAGGGATTTACTCGACCTCACAGCTTATTGCTGCAGAGCATTTGATGGAGCAGGCCTATAAGCAGGGCAACTATAAGCTTCTCTTCAAAGAGGTTATACAGAATGCCATTGACTGTTCAGTACCTTCACCAGAGCAATCAGGCTGGACAGGCGATCCTGTGCCGCAGGGGCCAGGAACGAAGCAGGTAGCCCTTAGCCTGAGCCTAAGGAATGCAAATGGGGACTCGTTACAAGGTTATACAGCTGAAGATTTCAGCGTCAAGGTCGGCCAGGAGCAGTTATCACTAGGGGATACGGAGTTTTTCCCATCGTTTGCTTATGACGATAGCAGTAAGACTTATCGGATCATGTTTAAAGGCAGCGAAGATTCGGCATCGTATGTGCTGTCCAATCTTTCACTTCAAGGAACTGTCATCCTGGAGCAACCGCTGTCTGTGACCACGCCGGTGAGCGATTATTCGACGGAATATGCAGCCCAGATCGTAAGCCAGCATTTGAAGGCTGATGGCTCGAACGTGGTCGTGACGTTCAAGCTCGCTAGCTCAAGCGGGGAAGGGATTACGGGCCTTACCGCATTAGATGTGAAAGCCAAAGTAGGCGGAGAGACAAGGGGAATATTTGACCCTGATATGTTTACTAACTTTACCGATCTGGGTGGAGGCGTATACAGTTTCGAGGTGCTGGAGTCCGTACTGGCAAGTCCAATCATATTGGATAACTTAACCGCTCAAGTCGACGGTGCGGATATTACCATCGCGACGGCAGTTTCCGTCAATCGCCAAGCGGCGCTCATCGAGCAGGCAGTTGCCGTGCATAACCAGGGCATTCTGAGTGGTACGTTGCTGCTCACGGGCAACTTGATAAACAGCTTGGCAGACATCGATTTGATCAATTTGCTCAGCCTAAATCAAAATTTGCAGCTTGCTTATGGGGCGCATGGTAATGAATTGACGGAGGCATCGATCAGGCGAATTATCAATGGCATGAAACTGCTGGCAGGCCAGAGTCAATCACTGGATGACGTAGCGGATACGTACGGGCTTGTTTTTAAGCAAAATGTAACAGGAGACGTGCGTACTTCCGTAAATGTGCGCAATAGCAGCGGCTACTTAAGCAACTATGGTGCTTCAAGTTCCGGCAATCACTACGAATTCTCCTTCGAGCATACAGCTGAATATCCTGTTGTTCTCACGTATATAGCTACTGACGAGGAGAAGCTGGCTTATGCCAGCGACGGTTCGGCTGTGCCTGACTTTGAAATTATTTTTACATTCCCTTTAGCATAAAAAAATGACTAGAGCCCGCCTTCGCATCTTTGAAGGCGGGCTCTATCAGCTTACCAGCCAAAATCCATAGTCTTGCCAGTTTCAGCGTATGTTTTCACATTGCTTAGAATCATCGGCCAGCTTTGTTTTGTAGATTCGTAGGACGGATGATGCTCCGGCCATTGATCGTTGACCAGCGTTATCTTCGTGCACGAGCCTACCTTCTCCAGCGCGAGAGTAACCCTTGTCTCGAGCTCGGCATGGTTCTCACGGTAAGATGGTCCGGGATGCTCTGTATAGCTCATGCGCTGGTTAGGCACAAACTCCAGCACGTTCCCATATACATGAACCGTTTCGTCCCCATCATTGCCAGGTCCTACATATTGATAAGGAGCTCCGATTTCAAAGGTCGTTTGCAGTGTGCTTCCGAAAAAGATAGCCCTTGTCCCCTCAGGGGATACAAAAATCTGCCATATGTCCTCCGGCGTAGCGTTGATATAAAATTCATACTTCAATTCGTCCATGATCTAACCTCCGTTTAATGTATAATATTTTCCAATTACTTGGTCTTAATGTTACTATAAACATAGTGATAAGTATTGTAAAAACGCGACAAAACGAACGTATTTGGAGGAATGAAGATGAATCCAAGCGATACTCCATCCAACAAAGGGATCCTGCACGCGGAAGCGGGTTTGCAGCGCTTCACGCTCAAGCGGATCGAACCGTCCGCAGACCTGGAACCGTTTATTGAGCATTACTGGGTCGTGCGGTGGGATTTACGGGACCAAACGCCGTTTTCACAAACGATTTTGTCTTATCCGAACGTGAATCTATCCTTCGAGCAGGAGAATGGAAAGCAGTTTAGCGGGGTTTACGGCGTACCACAAACGACCTATACACGCAACCTGCGGGGCGAAGGCAGAGTGCTGGGCATCAAGTTCAAACCAGGCGGGTTTTACCCCTTTTGGCAGCAGCCGATATCCATGCTGACGGGGCGAATCCTTAGTTTCGAAGGTGCCTTTGGGGTAAGCGCGCAGCAGTTGGAACAGATGATGTTCACACAAGAAGATGATCATCGGATGGCTGACATTGCCGAGGATTTCTTGCGGAAGCGGCACCCTGAACCTGATTACAACGTCAAACTGATCAATCAAATGGTGCAAGCCGCCATTGCGCAACGGACTATTACCAAGGTTGAAGACCTTGCCAGCCTATTCGATATGAACAAAAGAACGCTGCAGCGGCTGTTTAATCGTTACGTCGGTGTTAGCCCCAAGTGGGTCATTCAGCGCTTCCGTCTTCAGGATGCTGCAGAGCTGATGGAGCAGGGCGGCGTGCCGGACTGGTCCGGGCTTTCACTCGATCTAGGCTATTACGATCAAGCGCACTTCATCAAAACGTTTAAAGCAATAATTGGCAAATCGCCCGAGCAGTATGTCAAAGAAATTGGGCTGGCTTAATCATATAAAATTTACAAGGAGGAAAACAATGAATAATCATGTTACGCTTGTTGATGTGGGAACTGTTCGTGTCGAGCGGCTGCTGCCTGGTCCGATTGAACGTGTCTGGACGTATTTGACCGATTCGGAGAAGCGGGGGACCTGGCTGGCAGCGGGCAACATAGAGCTGCGCGTGGGAGGTAAAGTGGAGCTGAATTTCATCCACAGCCAACTATCCGATTTTGTCGAACCGACCCCAGAGCGGTACAAACATTTGGAACAAGGACATACCAACTATGGCATTGTTACTCGTTGCGAGGAGCCTTTCCTGCTGAGCTACACTTGGGGAGATGGGTCGGAGGACGCTTCGGAAGTAACTTACGAACTGACCCTAAACGGTGAAGAAGTGCTGCTTGTTTTGACCCATCGCCAACTCTCTGGAGAACGAGCGGTTATGGTTAGTGTTGCTGCTGGCTGGCATACCCATCTGGATATTCTAGGTGACCAGTTGAACGGCCGCAAGCGTCGGGCTTTTTGGTCGACACATGCTGTTATGGAAGCGGAGTATGAGAAGAAGCTTTGAATGCATTAAATTTATGTCAATTCAGTCGATGATAGCATTTCAGAAAGACTGGGTATAACCTTACAGATAGAAAGGCTTTCATCCATTTAGCGAATATATATCGTTTCGGAAGCACTGCGTAAGTATTTATAAAAAAATAGCATGCCTTTTGCTTTCGTATTTTAGGCTTCTTTACTTGATCTGTTGCATGCTGTTGTTTGCTTGTATCAAGCCGAATTTGCTCTTTTTGCAAGGCTAAAGCAATTTTTGCAATTAATAGTTTTGCGGTGTGGTAATTAACGCCCATCAATTTGGCGAACGAAGTGATCGTATGCCGATGACCATCTTGTATCAGGATCTGAATAGCTCGGAACCATACCAATAACGACAGCTTGGACTTATGCATCACTGTTCCTGCAGTTAATGATATTTGAACCCTGCATTCTTTGCACTCCTATAAGTTACGAGTTTGAATCTTATAAAAAGTATCATTATCGCAATTGGGACAGCAGAATCCGTCTGACCAGCGCATTTTCATTAAATACTTTTCACAATTCGCTTCTGTTCGAAAATCCATATGAATAGCGTCATGCAATTTAAAAGTCACATCATCCACCCCACATGGAAGAACATTTGTTCTCTTTTATTATACTAAAACAAATCTGCAATGTAAATCAAAAATTTGAATTATTATCCAAATTATCTCTGCTTCAAATGATTTATTCGAGAATCTCTTTTCTGTAGTATCTACAAAGTTTGAGCTTGTACTTTTAAATGGCTTGTTCCGAATATAGAGGATTTTCGATTTACCCCGTTTACCACGTGGACGAAAAGCTTGCGATTTGTTAACCCCGATTGATTTGTAGATATCACAGAAAATGTATTTTCGAAAAATATACGGCGCTCGACCCGTGGCACGTATCTGCAGTGGTGCCGGGGCTGTTCTGCTCAAAGTGGCCGGATGCGGGGCATACATACAACAAAAGCTGCCCCAACATGCGCCAATGCTTGGCAGGGCAGCTTTTTTTATAGCTTTCAACGCGGGCAGAGGCCTGGGTTCCGGCTGCACATCTCCTTGGTATAGCCCGGATCCAACTTGGCAAGCTCAGAGAAATAGTTACTCATCGCATGGTTGGCGGATAAGGAGCCTTTTTGAAAGCTGAGCTCATAACTTTTTTTCACATGAAGATAATGGTAGACTTCGTCCGTGCGGGGAGATTTGTAGATGACGGTAGGCAGCTGCGGGACGGCATCGAATTGGTTATGGATGCGCTGCCGGTTGTCGATAAGTTGGTTAAATCTACCTGCGAACGCCGGGCTGCCGACACGGGGAGAGGCGTACGTATACACAATCGGCGATTTGAACTTGGTGTTGGCCGCGGCATCAGCGGCGCATAAAGTGGCAAGCCCGCCTCCCAGGCTGTGGCCGGTAATATATAGCTGCTTCTGAGCGGAGCGTTTGTTCAGCGTGGAAAGAATGCTTTTTCGCATAGATCGGTAAATGTTAAGAAAGCCCTCATGCACCAACCCCCCATCCCGAATATAAGGAAATGGAATTTGGCGTGCGATCACGTCAGAGATCCAGTCCGAAGTTGTGTTTGTCCCGCGAAATGCGACAATCACCCGATCATTGGATTCAATAATATACCCGAAATATTCCTCGCGGCCGATAAAGGAGGCGCCTTTAAAGGTCAAGTTTACGCTGTAGCCTCTTGGAACAATGAAAGTGCCGTCTGTATTATCAAACTGTTGATAGGTCTGACTAGCCACGGCACCTAAAAAAATAGCTAATCGTTGATCAAAGCTGCTACTCATACGATCCCCCTCCCGACACAGGACCTTTTTTCATATATATATGTGTACGGCAGGCACTTGTCCTCTGGTATATGCCTATTTTCCATCTAATGGATAGAGTTTCCAATAGAACCGTGTTAAACTATGAAAATAGTTTTCTACCGGCGGTAAATAAGAGGTTGAGGTGATCGAGTTGAGGTCGATTTGGAAGTGGGTTGGACTCGGGATATTTACGCTTGTTTGTATTTTCCTGCTGAGCAATGTCCGGTACTTATTTATGTCCGTGCATCCTGATCAGATACGCGTGTCGCTTGGACCGGATATGACGGCAGAGAAGCTGGCCGGCGTGCTGCCCGGGAGCAAGGTCGTCGATCCGAAAATCGCGCTGCTCGCTGTCCCCTACGGGAAAGCGCAGGAATACGCTTTAACGGCGATGACCACCAGAGGTGTTTATCGCGCCTCAACGATTCCATTAGATCATCCTGTTATTTCTTGGCGCTATTATGCCTCTCAGGTGCAAAATCAGACAACCGGCTTGCTCCACGGAGATTTTGGCACTTTTCGCAGCCCGACGAACTTGAAGGAGATGCGCGTTATTGATGCCATTCCGGACATGCTGCTGCGTACTTGCACATACTTTATTCCAGGTTTGCTTATGGCGATTGTGCTCAGTATTGTTCTAGCCTTGGCTGCATCGCTCTGGCGCGGCTTCGGTAAAGTGATCGACGGCGTCCATGTTCTGCTGCTCGGCTTGCCTGATTTTTTGCTGATCGTTCTGATTCAATTAGGCGCGGTTTATGTGACCCGAGCGCTTGGTCATTATGTGCTCCTGGTCGTACAAGTCGGAGATAAAACACCGTTCCTGATCCCGTTCCTTGCGATTGCGCTGATCCCGACAGTCACGATCTATGGCGCGCTTCGTGTTGCGATGGCCCGCGAGCTTGGACAAGATTATGTCATCACAGCCTTGGCCAAAGGGTTAACCCGCCGTGAGGTACTTATGGGCCATGTGCTGCGCAATGTGATGGAGGACCTGCTCGTCATACTGCCTAAAGCGACGACTCTGGCGCTTGCTAGCATGGCGGTGGCGGAAGCGATCTGCGGTATTTTGGGACTGGGCGGATTTATTATTTCACCTGCTGTGCAGAGCATTTCGACGATATCAATCATTTGCATGACACTAGCCATTCTTGCGATGTTGTTCCATGTGATCTACGCGCTGCTGCACAAAAGGGTTGTCATTCGCACAAGGGAGGCTGGCTGACGATGATGAAACGCTCATCAACTGCCTATTACTGTTCTGTTGGACTTATGGTGTTGTTGGCGCTGCTTATGATTTTTGGAAGCTGGATCAAGCCCCATCCCATCACACCGGATCATAAAATCAACTTCATTCAAGTCCAGCAGGACGGCAAAACCCGATATCTCAGCCCGCCGTTCGCTCCGAATCGCACTTTTCTCCTGGGAACGGATCACCGTGGTTATGATATGCTCAGCCTGCTACTGAACGGCATGAAGTATACACTGGGCATGGCGCTTATTTTGACCTTGGCCCGTTTCCTCATCGCCCTTCCTTGGGGCATGTGGAGTGGTGCCAGCAGTAGAGGGCTGGGTGTCTTGAGCTCACTGCAGTGGGTGACTGCCTCTGTGCCGGCGTTTATCTTTCTCTTTCCGCCACTGGCGGGTATGTATTATGGGTTGCGGCTGGATTACGGAATCAAGTCGGATCCGCATTATCATTTTATGTTTACGGTGCTCTTTATTGTTCTGGTTACTTTCATTGGCATCTTTCCGTTAGCCCACCAGTTGGCAGGCCGTGCACAATATTATAGCCAGCGATTATATATCGATGCGTCGCGCTTGATGGGCGGTTCAGCCTATCACCGGACAGTTCGCCATTTAATTCCGTGCATGCGCAATGAGCTATTGTTCATGTTTCTCAGCGAATTCATGCAGGTTTTGTTCCTCATGGGGCAGTTGGCCGTGTTCAGCATTGTGCTTGGCGGTACGGAGACGGTTGGCGATGAGGAGGCGGGGTTCAAAATCAACGTATCCGTTACTGGTGAATGGACCTCGCTGATTGCCTACGGGGCTAAATATATCAGGCTGCAGCCATGGATTATTTTGAGCGTAGGCGCATTCTTTGCGGTGGTGCTGCTGTCGCTGCAGTTTTTCCTGGCGCAGTTGAAACGGCGCTACGGCACCGAGCGCGAATTGATCTAAAAAGCCAGGGGTTCCACTCGAGGAACCCCTGGCTTTTTCTCAATGATCATCAGCTGAGCTGGATGTCTAATCTGGCCGCTACGCCGGCCGGGTTGCTTACGCTGCGTGCGCCGACGAAGTTAAAGGCGATGATGACAATATCGTTGCGGCCTCTGCGCAGAAACCGGCGAACATTGAAGGTTCGGCCTGGATTGAAGAAAGCGGGCGTATTCTGCGGGCCATCGTAGAGAAGCGGGACGCCGTTAATGATGACAATCGCATAATTGTCGACAGAGATAAAGAACGAAGCGTTAACGATTCGCCGTTGCTGCGAAAGCGTAAAGCGTGTAGAGATTACAGCGTTATCTGCGCTTAGATTACCGGAGAACCATACATAGTTGGCATTCTGGACGGGCACCCAGGCAGGTTCCCGCGGGATCACCTGGGCGTTAAACCAGGAATTATCGGTGCCGATCGAGAGGAGGCGCTGGCTGAGGAAGCGATCCTTGCCAACACGATTCATTTTTTTGAGCTGTGCACGGTACATGGACATCACCTTGCTGCGCGAGAGCCCGGCGCTGCGAGGCAAGCGGACTACTTTCCATGTGGATGCGGCTTTTTCCGGTTTTAAGAGTTTCATAGACCCATCTCCTATCATTATATGAAATTGTTACATTCTATTCTATGCGCGAGAGAGCATCGTGCTAGGGGTTAGAAGCTGATAGGAAAGAAAGATGGGTTGAGATTTACGGTATATGTATAATGTTGTTTCAATATAAAATATGTGTTAAATTTATGTATAAAAGATGAAAGGAGCCTCCCTCATGACAGATGATAAAACGAAAAGGCTGTCCGTCTATTTGCCGGAAAAGGTGAAAGCCGGATTGGAGCTGATGGCCGATGAAACCGGGCTTTCGATGACTCAGCTGATTGTCATGGCGACTCACAGCCTGCTGGCGAATTATGAAGCCAGAGGCGGCTCGATTTTCGCCGATTTATTGTCCGCCAGACATCGCATCGGTCAAGAGGCTGAGCAGAAGCGATTGCTGCTGGAACAGGATAAAAAGGCGATGCAGGACTATTACGGGGCCCGTGCCGAGGAATACGAACGCATCTATCACCGGGATGATCCGGATTATCAGCAAGGCCTAATTCTGCTCCGTCATGCAATGACGGGGGTAGTGCGCGGTAGGCGCGTCCTGGAAGTTGCCTGTGGTACCGGCTACTGGACGCAAGCCGCGGCTGATGCTGCGGAGCACATCTTGGGCGTCGATATTCGCCCGGAGGTGCTGCAGATTGCGAAGGCGAAGCCATGGCCTGCTGGCAAGGTTGACTTCTGCATCGGCGATGCCTATCGGCTGGATCAAGTGGAGGGGGGCTTTAACTGCGGAGTGGCGAACTTTTGGTTCTCGCACATCCCGCGCAATCGCCTCGACGAGTTTTTGGAGAGTTTTCACCGACGGCTGGGCCACGGAGCTACGGTCTTTATCGCGGATAATGTATATGTCGCTGGACGCGGAGGAGAGCTTATACGGAAAGAAGACAGCGAGGACACGTTCAAACGTAGAGAACTCGCAGACGGCACGCAACATGATATCATTAAAAATTATTACAGCTATGACGAGCTGAACGATATTTTCAAGCCTTACGCGAAGCATTTACAAGTTTTTGTAGGCAGCAGCTTCTGGTATGTCATCTATACGATAGCTTAAGTGCTATCACGGCAATCCCGTCCAACGGGCAACAGAAAAAGAAAAAGCCTGGCAGCCATCGCTGTACGATGCGCTTACAGGCTTTTCCCTTATGTCAAGAAGGTGGACATTCAGAACGTGGTCACATGATTTTCCTTAATGGCAAAGGCCAGAACGGCAATGACAATTGCGATAATGACCGCATAAATCACGACGCCAACAATACCGCATACGAGACCTGCGATAGCCATTCCTCTCCCTTGTTCGCCGCGAAGGCGAATTTCTTTGAGGGAAATCCGAGCAAAGACAATAGCGACAATTCCTATGATGAGACCAACATAAGGGATGACAACGGATAAAATGCCTAAAATCATAGCTGCTATCGATTTGCCATTGGTTTGTGCTGGCTGTGGTGGTTGGACATAGGGTTCCATGGAAGAACCTCCTTTGAAGAATCAGCATTCACACATTATATCCAAAAATACCCTTTTCGGCTAGGGGTAACAGCTTTTAATGAATAAAAGCCCTGACAGCGGCTCCTTGGGAGTGCTGATCGGGCTTTTTTTCTTAAAGTAATCCTGTAGCTTTAGTTGGATTGGACCGCAGTCAATTGGTTGTAAATATCGTCCCACAGTACCCGGCGGGCTGATACATAGCGCTTCGCGTAATAAGACTCGCTCAAATTATTTTTCACAACACCTTCGTTTGTAGCGGAGTGAACGAACTCACCGTTACCGATGTACACGCCCACGTGAGAAACGCCTTTACCGTCCGTGTTGAAAAATACGAGATCGCCCTTACGAAGATCTTTTTTGTCAATCCAGTAGCCTTCTTGGTCCTGCCCTTTGGACGTGTGCGGGAGATCGATCCCAAACTCGCTGAACAAGTATCTGGTAAACCCGGAGCAGTCGAAACCGCTTGTAGTTGTACCGGCCCAGCGGTAAGGCGTTCCTATGAGTTCATTCACTTTGGCATCCATTGTGGATTCCGCGGCGAATACGCTCCCAGCGCTTACGCTTAAGGACAAAACAAGACTGAAAACAAGAGCAACAACCTTTTTCAACTGCTTGTCTCCTTCCGGTGCCTACGAGGTTAGCTGGAGGGTTCGGTTGAAGGTTCCCTATGATCCCTGTCTTGCAAGATCAATTCACCCGGTGTGGTTCCCCCGTTTCCCACATTTTGCGGGAATTCGGCATGAAATATTTGGTTTTTTAACGCTAGTCCTTAGGATTCGTCATAAACATGGAAAATCCTCCCCCTCTATTCAAATTTCTATTAAAATATGTGAAAAAACTTGGAAAGTAGACGCAAAAAAAGCCTCTTTTTTCAAAAGAGGCTTTTTTTGCAAGAAAATCGGGCAATTTCCCCGACATTTAGCTGTTCATTTTGGCGGACCATAGTTGATATTGAGCGGTGATTGCCCACATTTGCAAAAACATGTTGAACAATGGGTACACCTGAGAAATGATTAGCGCTACCAGACCTGCCCATATATAGGCCGCTGTCACGGTTACCCCTGCCAAAAGTCCTGTGCTGAGCAGGATTAGAAAGGCTAGGACAATAATCGGCAGTGAATGGCGGACGAAGGTGATAAGAGTGGAGATGACTCCATGTCTAGCAGCGATAGCAAACTGGATGTACATGAACAGCAAGTTTATAAGAAAGCCATAGCAGAGAAGACCTGCGAGCCAAGGCAGCAGCTTGAGACCGGCTTGCTCGAAAGAGGCTGTATGCGTCAAGATCGTCTGAGCTTTCGGCAATAGCCAGAACAGCGGTGCCAAACTAAGCGCCATGCGCAGAATATAGGTCAGCATGAAAGGGAGGGTCAGCTCTTTGATGCCTTTAAAGAAGCGGTAGCCTGCGTTCTGATGGAGATGCGTCAGCGAATAGTACACGCCTGCATTCAGCATCGGAGTAAGCAGCATACGGACTCCGAGTAGCGCGGCGAGCCACCAGAGATACGAGTGGATCAGGTCTGTTTTCAGCAGCTGAAATTGGCTTTCCGCCAGAAAGAGCTGCAGCGTCTGCTTCGGCTGATGCGCTCCGGGAAATCGGTGCATCAGCGGTACGAGCACGGATTGCACCAGTTTATACAGCATAACGCCCCATCCCATCTGGTACAGAAATAAGGCGATAACGGCGAAAGGCTGCTGAATTGCGGCCCAAAAACCGGTCTTCATATATGTTTTCAAGGCTGTCCCTCCTTATGCAGCCCCGCTAAGCGGGGAGCTCCACAATTTGATTGGTACATCGGCGCATTACCATGAGACCCAGCCAAATATCGTCTGCAGGAACTGAAGAATGCCGAGATTCAAGCGGACTTTCCAAGTGGGGTCAACTTCTGTCTGCATGTAATTGTTGATATGTTTGTTTTCCAACACAAGTGTGTAATTAGGGTCAACACGCACCCAATCGACGGGAGCCGTATGCGTCAGCTTATATTCGATGCTGGCTTCAGCGCCATCCCAAGTTTTATCCAAGGTCGTACCGTCTGTAAAATGGAATTGAATCGGTACAGGCGGGGAACTGCCGCCGTGTTTCGCAATAAGCACGGTACTTTCATAGGAAGCGGCCGATTTGTCCCCACTTGGTTTGACACGGATGCTCTCAACGGAATAGTCCATCATCATTTTGCCGTATACATATTGGTTGAAAAAGTCATCCCATTTCGTTTTGGTCACATCCTCAACGACTTTTTGAAAGTCCTTCGTGGACGGATGCTTAAATTCCCAACGCTGGAAGTAGGTGTTCATGATGCGGTCCATCGTTTTGCTGCCGACCTGCTTCTCCAGTTCTTTGAGAACCAGTTTGGCACGCGTATACACGTTATCCGCGTACTCGCTATGCCCGTCGTATTTCCACGCTTCCAGCTGCAGAGCGTTTGGCGACGTGATATAGCTGGATTCGATCGGCAAGTTCGGCGTGACGCCGTACTCCGCTTCCATGACTTTATCTTCCGCATAGGAGGTAAAGCCTTCGTCCAGCCATGCCTCCTCGAACTCGTTCGTCGCCACGAGGCCGTAGAAGAACTGATGGCCGATTTCGTGAACGACGACGCGCTCCAGCTCCAGGTCTGGATTTTTTTCACTTGCGCCCCAGGCCGTGACAAGGGTCGGATACTCCATGCCGCCAGCGCCGTTGCCGTCCGCCGGAGGTACAACGATGGAAAGCGTCGAGTACGGATACGTTCCGTACCACTGGCTGTAGCGGGCTAACGCTTTCTTGGCTGCGTACATGTATCGGTCTTTCAGCTCTTTATGATTAGGATCAAGGTAGAGCTTGATTTTGACACCTGGTATTTGCGGAGAGGAGAACGGCTCTTCGACATAGATGAAATTTGGCGATGCTGACCATGCGAAGTCGTGCACGTCTTCGGCGTAGAATTGGTACGTCTTCATATCATTTTCCGTTACAGCCGGTTTCACAGGAAAGCCGGTAGCGGCCACCGTGTAAGCGGCAGGGACCTGGATCTTGACGTCATAAATGCCGAAATCGGAGTAAAACTCTGAGTTGCCGTGATACTGATGCAGGTTCCAGCCCTCGACGGTCCGGCCGCGCGTGCCTGCTTTCTCGTAAGCGGCGACTTTCGGGAACCATTGGCCAGCCATCACGAAGTCACCAACATAACCCATGCGGGCGAATGCGGCGGGCAGCTTGACGAGAAATTCGGTTTGAATCGTGACGCGCTCTCCGCCGCCAACTGGCTTCGGGAGAGGAATCTTGACCAAAGTATGATCGTCTTTATTGCCGTCATCGGGCTGCACGAATTCCATCCGGCGCTGCAGATCGCTGCCGTCTTCACCCTTTATGCTGAGCAGAGTCATGCTGCCCACGGAGTCGGCTTTCGCTTCGTCCTGCCGGAGCTTGCCTCCCGACTCACGCATAAACGTCGTTTTTTTGGACTCGAACGCATTGGGGTATAGATGCAGATACAGATCCTGCACCGGAGCGGTCCCTGGATTTTCCCAGGTCAAAGTTTGCTGTCCTTTAATTTCTTTGGTATCGGGCAGGTAAACGACATTCATGTGATATTCCGATATCCGATAGCTGAGCGGCTCAGCGGCTTGCGGATCTACGGGTTTGCCGTCAGGCTTCTGCGTGTCAGGTGCCGGAGCAGGCGGCTCCTCCCGGGAAACAGGGATAGCAGGTCCCAAGGCGGGGAGTAATGAATTGGTTAGCAGAACGGCTCCCGCTGCCAGGAGCATCACAACGAACCATTGGACGATACGATATTTGAACCAAACACTCATGATTTTCACCCCGTTGACAAGCATCTACAGCATGTATATGTAGACAAACCGGGGATTATTTCTAGTCAGCGAAAAATTGTGCGGACATGCACGGGTGCGGGTAGCCCTTGTTCTGGACGTAGACTTTGGCTACAATACAATCAGAGAGTTCGATACTGCGTGGCACGGCGATTTCTAATCGCAGGCTGTGCATTTATAATGCGAGAGCGGGAAGGTGCATACCATGGAAGCGGATAAAAAGAAGCTGGCTTTAAATATAGTAAGCTCAAAAGTGAATCACAAAGGATTCGGCGCAGGCGCCATTGATTTAAGCAACGTATCCAGTATTATCATCGACGGCGATGAAGCGTATCTGGATAACGGCGCGCTGCACGCCAAAAGCAAGATCGAGAAAGGCATTAAGTTCTCGATGAATAAAGACGAAGTGCCTGACGGCCGCAAATGCTGGATCGTCTGGGTAGCTGTAGACCGCACGGAAGAAGGGGCGTTCTATGCAGGCTTGACCGCGTGCGAGATGCTCGTCGATACGGAAGCGCGCAAGGGCTGGAAAATTCTTGCCGATCATGTCAATAAGATGGATGCGGCAATGAAGCGCAAATTTATTCTTGACGGTCTGAATGAGCAAGAGAAGGCCGCACTAAAAAATCAGCTGATCTCCCACAACGAGGAATGGTGGAATCGTTCGGACCAGACGCTCAAGGATGCGCTTTCATAAAGCAGCGACACAGCGGTTTGGAAAATATGAACATTATGTGTCATCCATTGTGACGCTCAGGTGAACCGGGTATACTAGACCCTAGTGTATGTTACACTCATATACTAGGACAGCAAAAAGGCAGACTAAGACGCGCTTAGTTCTGCCTTTTTGTGTTTCATGGATAAGGAATGTCAGTCATTCCACCAACGTTTCAAATCGTTCCACCAAGAGCCGTTCTGGCCTTTGGCCGCTCCTTTAGTATCGCTTTGCTGCGTTGTTTTCGCTGGCTTATCGGTACAGTAAGTAGTCGGTTCCGTGCCGTTCAGAAACGCCTCCATCTTCGAATTCGGGCAATCCTCGTTGGCGAGCTTGCCGGTTGCCGGATCGACGTAGACGTTCACGACACCGTCCGGGATGGGGAAGAGCTTGGGCGGAATGGCTTCCAACGTCCGTTCGGTAAATTCCGCGAAAATCGGTGACGCGAGGTGCGATTCCACGGTGCTGATATCGCGGTCTTTGTCATAGCCGACCCACACGGCCGTCGCCAGCTCCGGCGTAAAGCCGACCAGCCAGGCGTCGGTGTCGGTCGTCCCCGTTTTGCCGGCAATCGGCCGCTTCAGCGTGCTTGCGACACGGTTGCCGGTGCCTCCTTCTTCGAACACACTTTCCATCAGGTTCGTCATCACGTAGGAAACAGCCGGCTCGAGGACTTTCTCCGATTTCGGCGCTGCTTGGTACAGCACCTTGCCGTTGGCATCTTCGATGCGTTCGATCGCTGTTGGTTCAATACGCACCCCTTGGTTGGCAATCGTTCCGAAAGCCGAAGCCATCTCCAGCGGGCTGACCGGATAAGCGCCAAGCGCCAGAGATGGGAGCGGCTTCATCGGGCTCGTGATGCCCAGCTTGCGCGCCAAGTCGATGACTTTGTCCGGGCCGACGTCAAGAATGGTGTGTACCGCATAAATGTTATCCGACTTCGAAATTGCCTGCCGCATGTCAATATTGGCATTGACGTACTGATCGTTAAAATTACGCGGCGTATATTGCTGCCGCCCCTGGTCGTAAGTAAAGACCGTCGGCTCACTCTTCACTAATGTTGCCGGTGTATATCCGTTCTGGAGGGCGACCATATAAACGAACGGTTTAAAAGAAGAGCCCGGCTGGCGCTTATTGGAAATCGCACGGTTAAACTGGTTTTCCGTGTAATCGCGTCCGCCGACCATCGCTTTGATCGCCCCTGAACGGGGGTCAATGGCGACAAGGGCGCCCTGGATGTCAGGTTTCTCTGCCAGTTCCTTGTTCATGACGTCCTCGGCGATTTTTTGTGCATTCATATCGAGGGTCGTATAAATCTTGATGCCGCCCTCGTCCACTTGCTCTTCCGGAATGCCGAGCGTATCTGTGGCAAGTGCCCGCACATAGTCGCGGAAGTACGGCGCTGCCGCCTCTTTCTTTTTCGTGAGCGGTTGGATGGTCAGCTTCTCTTTGGCGGCGGCATCAGCGGCTTCCTGGGTAATAAACCCGCTGTGGACCATCGTCTGGAGCACCACCTTTTGCCGGTCCAGCGCATTGTTCAGATCATAGTAAGGCGAATAATAGCGCGGACCTTTCGGAACGCCGGCAATCATAGCGCTCTCCGCGAGCGACAGCTCACTGGCATGCTTGCCGAAGAACAGCTCTGAAGCCGTTTCAATGCCATATGTAGAATGGCCATAATAAATTTGATTCAAGTAATCATCAAGAATTTCATCTTTGCTGAGCTGCATCTCCATTTGAATCGCATAGACTGTCTCTTTAATTTTTCGCGCCCATGTGCGATCGTGATTTAAATAGAGATTTCTGGCCAATTGTTGCGTAATCGTTCCTGCGCCCTGCACTTTGGCCATCGCCTGAACGTTCACCACCGCTGCCCGAGCTACAGCCTTCAGATCGACGCCGAAGTGCTCGTAGAAATGCTGATCTTCTACAGCGAGTGTCGCTTTGATCAGGTAAGGGGAAATATCCTTCAAGGGGACAACCTGACGATTTTGTCCGGAATAGAAGGTGTCGATCAACTGGCCCTGCACGTCAAACATTTGTGAGGTTTGCAGCATTTTTGTAACGGGAAGCGACTGGGAGCGCAAATAAACAAGAAAAGAGGCAACGCCGATGAGAAGCAGGATGGATAACGTAAACAGGAATGAGAACGTTTTTTTGATCCGGCGCATCCAGCGCATGGAGTTCACTTCTTTTTCTTTGGGCGAGACAGGTTTGCTGGCAGATTTGGGAGGGCGTTCATCAGACACGATCCTTCCTCCTTTCAAAATAAAATCGTCATTGTTACTTACCATTATGGAAAAGCATGCCACCACCTATTCAATAATTTGTAAATAATTTTTAGGAAATCTGTAAATAGCCTAGGAAATCGTTGCATTTTGGGGGTAATGAACTATAATACAATTTGGACATCTTGCTACATAACATTTCCATGTGGTGGAACACTGTTTACAGACACGATTGTGAGGATTTATTTATCCAATATAGAGATGAAAGAGGGCATGAACATGGACCTGTGGTACACAGAGAAACAAACGGATAGCTTCGGGATTACAGCAAAGGTTAAAGAAACTTACGTAAGAGAGCAGACCGATTTTCAAGATCTGGCTATGATCGAAACTGAAGAGTGGGGCACAATGCTGACACTTGACGGCATGGTCATGACAACAGTGAGGGACGAGTTCGTTTACCATGAAATGGTGGCGCATCCTGCGCTCGTTACGCATCCAAACCCAGAGATGGTGCTAGTTGTAGGCGGCGGCGACGGCGGCGTGATTCGTGAGATCATGAAGCATCCGAAAGTGAAAAAAGCGGTTCTTGTTGACATCGACGGTAAAGTGATCGAGTACTCCAAGAAGTACTTGCCGACGATTGCAGGTGAACTAGACAATCCGCGCGTAGAAGTGATCGTGAACGATGGCTACATGCACATTCATGACCACAAAAACACTTACGATGTCATCATGGTTGACTCCACAGAGCCCGTTGGACCTGCTGTAGAGCTGTTTACTAAGGGCTTTTACCAAGGTATTTTCGACGCGTTAGAAGAAGACGGCATTTTCGTTGCCCAAACAGACAATCCATGGTTCAAAGCGGATCTGATTCAGACTGTGAACCGTGATGTCAAAGAAATCTTCCCGATTGTACGCGTATACGGCGCGAATATTCCTACTTACCCAAGCGGTTTGTGGACATTCACAATGGGCAGCAAAAAGCATGATCCGCTTCAAGTGGAGGAAGCCTCCATTCCTGAATTCCCGACCAAATACTATACGCCACGCCTTCACAAAGCGGCATTCGTTCTGCCGAAATTCGTAGAAGATTTGGTGAAGTAATGAAGAGCAACCGGCGACCGTTAGCGGCGCCTCCTATGTTGGAGGCATGCTATAGGTGCCGGTGTTTTTTTTAATGCTGACACACTGATGTCAGTGTTCGTTGGATATACTGACTAGCGAAGAAGAATAAGAAATGGGGCGAGGATTAATGGTGTATACAAATATCCAGGAGTTTATCAACGATTACGAGCGGGAATCGCAAAGCACGCTAAAACTGCTGCAGGTATTAACGGATGAATCGCTCAAGCAGGAAATTGCGCCAGGCGGCGGCTATCGCAACTTGGGCGACCTGGCTTGGCACTTGGTGCCGCATGGCGGGATCCTGGATCCGACAGGTCTTAAAGTCGAATTCCCGGAAGCTGCTGCTGCTCCTGCTTCAGCCGGCGAAATTGCGCAAGCCTATCGCAAGACGGCGCAATCTATGATCGATGCGGTCCGCTCCCAGTGGACAGACGCTGATTTGCAAAGGGAACTAAACATGTTCGGGCAGGTGTGGAAAATCGGATTGACGCTGGATATGTTCATCAAGCACGAAATCCACCATCGCGGGCAGTTGACTGTCCTCATGCGACAAGCGGGACTGCCTGTTTCCGGCGTGTATGGTCCTTCCAAAGAAGAATGGGCCCAATTTAATATGGAAAGCCCGACGGTATAATAGAAGCGGCTTTGAATCTTTGAACCAGTCAACTGCGGGGCAGTTGGCTGGTTTTTTTGTTCGGCTTTTTGTGGCCAGCCGACTGCCTTGTTTAGAGCGCTGTTCCCCGCATGTGGCAAAAATGGCAGGATAACCAACATCCGAGGCTTATATCAGGCAATTATCCTGCTGAAAATGCAGGTTAACCAAATAACCTAGCTTGTTCTCAGGCGATTTGCATTGCAGGACGTGGTGGGAATGGGGAAGTAGCTCAACTGCGCATATCGAATCTCCCCAGCACATTGAATTCGCCGACCTTATATTATACACTTATACCTATCTTGCCTTATCTTGACATAGGGCGTAAGCAAGCTTACAGGAACAGGAGAATGACCAACGATGACGGCTAAGCAACGCGTGCGGATCCGGATTGAGAGCCGAAGCGGGAGCGAAACCACCGTTCAGAAGGCGAGAGGCGAGCTCTATCGGAAAGGCGACCATAGCTACATCCGCTATGAGGAAGCACCGAACGAACTCGGGCGAACCGTGACGCTGATTAAGCTGGAAACGGACCAAATCCGCATCATCCGGCAGGGCGATGTCCAAGCGGAGCAAACGTTTGTGCCTGGCGAGAAGCGGGCAGGCTTTTATCATACGCCGCAAGGAAGATTGGAACTTGAAACAGAGACTCATGAGCTGACATCGGAGGCTGTGCATGGCATTGGCGTCACAAGGTGGAGCTATGACTTATATGCATCAGGTACACACGCAGGACATTATCGGATCAAGCTGTTGATTCAGGAGGAGTAACTTAGAAATGGACGTATTAAACGAAGTCAAAACGATTGTGAAACAAGCCATCATCGAAGCTGTTATGGCAACGGGTCTCATCGAAGCGGAGCAAATGCCGGAGATTACCCTGGAGGTTCCCCGGGATAAGGCGCATGGCGATTTTGCGACCAATGTCGCGATGCAGCTGACACGCATTGCCAAGACGAACCCACGGCAGGTCGCCGAGCAAATTATTGCCAACTTGCAAAAAGAAAAGGCGTACATCGCATCCGCCGAAATCGCGGGACCAGGCTTCATTAATTTTAAAATGAACAAAACATACCTCTATCCGCTGATTGCGGAAGTGGCGAAGCAAGGCGACCGCTACGGAGCTACCAATATCGGACAAGGTCTCAAAGTGCAAGTGGAGTTCGTGAGCGCGAACCCGACGGGATCGCTGCATCTCGGACATGCCCGTGGCGCTGCTGTAGGCGATGCCCTGTGCAACCTGCTTCATCTTGCCGGGTACGATGTAAGTCGCGAGTACTACATCAATGACGCCGGCAACCAGGTGCTGAACCTTGCCAAATCGATCGAAGCCCGCTATCTGCAAGCACTTGGGCAAGATGCTGAAATGCCGGAAGACGGCTATTTTGGCGAAGATATCAAAGGCTTCGCTGCTGATTTGGCCGCTGAGAAGGGCGACAGCCTGCTAAGCATGCCGGCCGAGGAACGCCAAGCTTACTTCCGTGCGTACGGTCTGCAAAAAGAACTCGACAAAATCAAACGCGACCTTGGCCGCTTCGGCGTTCAATTCGACAACTGGTTCTCGGAGATGTCGATTTACGAGGACAACCTCATCCCGGGCGTGCTTCAAGAACTGCGCGATAAAGGGCACGTTTATGAAGAAGAAGGCGCAACGTGGCTGAACACCGTGCCGCTTGGCGACGACAAAAACCGCGTGTTAATCAAGAACGATGGTTCCTTCACGTACTTGACGCCGGACATCGCGTACCACCGCAACAAATTCCAGCGCGGCTTCGACCGCTTGATCAATATTTGGGGCGCCGACCACCACGGCTACATCCCGCGGATGAAAGCAGCCATGACGGCGCTTGGTTTCGAAGCTGATCGCCTCGTCGTGCTGATCGCGCAGATGGTAAGCCTTTTCCAGAACGGAGAAAAGGTGAAAATGTCCAAGCGCACAGGCAAGGCCGTGACGATGGAAGACCTGATGGACGAAGTCGGCGTCGACCCGATTCGCTATTTCTTCACCATGCGCAGCATGGATTCGCACCTGGATTTCGACATGGATCTTGCCGTTTCGCAATCCAATGAGAATCCGGTGTTCTACGTGCAGTACGCACACGCGCGTATTTGCAGCATCTTCCGCCAGGCGGCGGAACAGAACATCGCGATCCTGCCGCTCGAGCAGGTCGATCTGTCCCGCCTCGATGCGGAAGCGGAATTCGAACTGCTGCGCAAAATCGGCGAGCTTCCGGAGGAAATCGCCGTGGCTGCCGAGCAGTATGCGCCGCACCGCCTCATCCGCTATGTCTATGAACTGGCGAGCCAGTTCCATAGCTACTACAAAGGCCACTATGTCATCACCGATGACATGGCCTTGACGCAAGCCCGCCTTGCTCTGCTCGGCGCGCTGCGCACTACACTGGCCAACGTGCTGCGTGCCGTTGGCGTATCGGCTCCTGAGCGGATGTAGCAGCAAGCAAACATCATCCGCCAGGATCAACAAAAGGGGTTAAGCAGCCTTCCCGCTGCTTAACCCCTTTATGTTTTCAGCGCGCCTAAGGCGCGTCGGGCATTCAGCTGCCCGGGCCGCCAGCGCGTGCTTTCGCGCTTGCTGAGACTGCTCGCGCAGCGTCTCAGAATGCCCTTGATCTGCAGCGGCCCCAGGTTCGGCTTCATGGACAGCATCAAGGCGATGACGCCGCTGACATGCGCAGTAGCCATGGATGTGCCGCTCAGCTCGTTGTATTTGCCGTGAAGCCAGGAGGAATAGATCCGCTCGCCTGGCGCGTATATATCGATTTGCTTACCGCGATTGCTGAACGGAGCGATTTTTCCAAGGCGCGTCGTCGCACCGACGGAGACGACTTGCGGGAATCGGGCCGGATAATCGACCGTTTTGCGTTTGCCGTCGTTGCCTGAAGAGGCCACGATAACTTTGCCTTTATAGTAGGCGTTCATGACGGCATGCTCCAACGAGCGGCTATAGGTCTTCATCCCGAAGCTCATATTGATGACATCGAGATCGTTTTGCACGCACCAGTCGATACCGGCGATAATATCCGATACGTAGGCGCTTCCGTTATAGTCGAACGCTTTGACGGGGTGAATAAGGGCACTAGGGGCTACGCCGAGGATGCCCGTACTGCTGCTTGCTGCCGCAATTGTACCAGCGATGTGTGTGCCATGGCCGTTGTCGTCGTAGGGCATCATACTGCGATTCAGCAGATTGACGCCGCGGGCAATGGAATTTCGCAAATCCTGATGGTTGTAATCGATGCCCGTATCAATGACGCCGATTCGTACGCTTCGGCCAACGGACTTGTTCCATACTTCGGGCGCGCCGATCTGCTCGACGCCCCAAGGAATCATTTGTGGACCGACGAAGGAGTTGCCTCGCCGAATGCCAATTTTTTTCCCTACCACTTGGTGAACGGATACTTTGGTGTCTTCTTCAATCACATGCGCGCCGATGGTTTCTTTCAAGCGGGTGTCGGGCCGCAGTGTACAGGAGAAGCCGTGAATAATGCTAAGGTCGCGGACCTGGGAGAGATGGGTGAGGCTGGACTTCATCCGCCTTAGCTCTGCGCGGCAAGCAAAATAATCTTTGGTTGATTGGAAATGGATAATGTGCTTCTTGCCTGATTGCTTGGTGAGACCAATTTCCTCATGAAGCAGTTGAAGAAAGGTGGCTGTATCCATAAGGCCATCCCTCCGTGACAGCGTAGAATCGAATCTCCCCTATCCTATGTAAAGCTCATCCTGCTTGACCGTGTCTTCGCCTTTTGTGAAAATAAATGGGTTCGATGCCGTGTCAGATGCGTAGGTTTTACATAGGATGAATAGAGAGGCGCGGCAGGAGTGTCTCTTTCTCAGGTGGTGGAAAAGGAGCGCTTCGGGTGCGCCGATTCCTGTGGGTACAGTCGCAAGCGAGGGGGGACCTTCGCTTGTTTTATTTTGATTGGAGGCTGAATTTGGTTCTCGTGCCTAGGAATCCCCTTTAGGGAGTTGCATTTTTAGAAAAAATAGGTTTTACTTAATGAAGATATGGATAAGGTAGAAGAATGAACTTGAACACATGGTCGAAGGGATGTGCCTTGAATGGCTAGCGAATATACACTGAAAATCACGGCAGAGCAAGCACGCGAGATGCCAATGGTGGATTTGGCGTTTGAATTGCTGAAGTCGGCGAATACGCCATTTTATTATCGTGACCTGATGATGGAAATTGCTAAAATTAAAGGGCTGTCGGAGCAGGATGTTATGCAAGTGATCGCCCAACTATATACAGAAATCAATATCGACGGACGCTTTGCCTGCGTAGGTTCCAACCTGTGGGGCTTGAAGCGCTGGTATCCAGTTGAGAAGTCGGAAGATGCGGTTGGCAACGCGAAGCGTCCTCGCATCATCAACGATGAAGACGACGATGACGAAGATATCTACGCGGAGGAAGAAGAAGATACATACGCAGAAGAAGACGAGTACGATGCTTTCGGCGGAGACAGCGAAGAGGAAGCGGAAGAGGACTCGGAATTCTTCGAAGACGAAGAGATCGAGGAAGAAGAACTCGGCGACACAGAACTGGATGAATCTGAAGAAGGCCTGGATGAAGAGTTGGAAGAAGACGAAGAAGAAGGCGAGTTTGAAGATGAGGATGAAGAGGAAGACGACAAATAACTTGTCTTGACATCCGCTAGTGGTTCAGAGTAAACTATTGCATGGGCTTTAAAAGAATCTTAACAAATAAGAGTATTCAAAAAGTGCCCCGTCACTACGGGTGTCACTTTTTTTGTTTTTTTGGTGTTGTTTTTAATCGTTTTTTCATGAAAACCCCTGTTTTGCAGAAACTAGAAACAGGGTATTCAAGTGCGTACAAAAGCCGAATTCCGGCGCAACTAAATTCTTAGGAGGCTTACATATGACAAAATATATTTTTGTTACGGGTGGTGTCGTATCTTCCCTTGGAAAAGGAATTACTGCAGCTTCCTTAGGAAGATTGCTCAAGAACAGAGGTCTGAAAGTTACGATTCAAAAATTCGATCCGTATATTAACATCGATCCAGGGACAATGAGTCCGTATCAGCACGGTGAAGTATTCGTTACGGATGACGGCGCGGAAACGGATTTGGATTTGGGCCATTATGAGCGTTTTATCGATATTAATCTGTCCAAGAATTCCAACGTAACAACGGGTAAAGTGTACTCCTCCGTGATTTCCAAAGAGCGCAGAGGCGAATATTTGGGCGGTACGGTACAAGTTATTCCGCACATTACGAATGAAATCAAGGAGCGCGTGCTTCGCGCTGGCCGCGAGGCGCAATCGGATGTTGTCATAACCGAAATCGGCGGCACCGTCGGCGATATCGAGAGCTTGCCTTTCCTGGAAGCGATTCGTCAAATGAAGAACGACATCGGCCGCGAGAATGTCATGTACATTCACGTTACGTTGATTCCTTACATCAAAGCCGCTGGCGAAGTGAAAACGAAGCCGACCCAACACAGCGTAAAAGAGCTTCGCGGACTTGGTATTCAACCGCATGTTATCGTATGCCGGACAGAGCATTCTTTGACAGAAGATATGAAGCGCAAGCTGGCTTTGTTCTGCGATATCGATCCTGCGGCTGTGATTGAGTGCAAAGATGCAGAGACGTTGTATGAAGTGCCGATGATGCTGCGCGAGCAAGGGCTTGACGACTACGTGGTCAAACATCTGAAGCTGCAAACCAACGAACCGAATATGGCAGAATGGGAAAGTCTTGTCCGTAAGGTAAAGTCGCTTACGCAAAAGACCGAGATTGCTATTGTCGGCAAGTACGTTGCTCTGCATGACGCTTACCTCAGTATCGTAGAAGCGCTAGGTCATGCCGGAATCGACAACGACTCGGAAATTTCCATCCGCTGGGTGAACGCGGAAGAGGTTTATGATCACAACGTGGATGAGCTGCTTAGCGGCGTACAAGGTATTTTGGTCCCTGGTGGCTTCGGCGATCGCGGGATTGAAGGAAAGGTCGCGGCCATTCGTTATGCGCGCGAACAGAAGATTCCTTTCTTCGGCATTTGCTTAGGCATGCAAGTAGCGGTGATCGAGTATGCGCGTTCGGTGGTAGGCTTGAACGATGCGAACAGCTCCGAGATCAACCCGACGACACCGTATCCGGTTATCGACTTGCTGCCGGAACAAAAAGATATCGAAAATCTCGGCGGCACGATGCGCCTTGGCTTGTATCCTTGTAAGTTGGTTCCAGGCTCCCTGGCGGCACGCTCTTATGATGATGAACTTGTATACGAAAGACACCGTCACCGTTACGAGTTCAACAATGAGTACCGCGAGCTGATCGAGAACGCAGGTATGCGGATTTCCGGTACTTCGCCGGACGGCCGCTTGGTGGAAATGATCGAGGTTCCGGATCATCCTTGGTTCCTGGCGGTGCAATTCCATCCGGAGTTCACATCCCGTCCGAACCGTCCACAGCCGCTATTCCGTGAATTTGTCAGAGCTTCCATGCAGCTCTCTCGCTAATTCGGCGCAAATTGCCACTTCCTGAAAACCAACTGATTTGTAAAACATTGCAATAAATTTTCGCCCCTCGGAAGGAAATTCGAAACGGATAGCGAATTATCTACCTCTATAGTCCATGGGATGATCGTTATTCGTTTTGGGAGGGGACCGGGTTTATGAAAAAGAAAGTATTGATTGTCGATGATCAAAACGGAATTCGCGTACTGCTAATGGAAGTTTTCAGCAATGAAGGATATGACACGTATCAAGCATCAAACGGCAAACTTGCGCTGGAAATTGTCAAAAACTCCTCACCCGACCTTGTATTATTAGATATGAAGATTCCAGGTATGGATGGTTTGGATATTTTGAAGCATGTGAAAGCCATTGACCCTTCGATTAAGGTCATTATGATGACGGCGTACGGCGAGCTTGATATGATCAAGGAAGCGACGGATTTAGGCGCGATCATGCATTTCACGAAGCCTTTCGACATCGATGAGCTGAGAATGGCTGTCAATAAACAGTTAAACAACGAATCCAACAATAGTTTTGCCGTAGGATCCTAGGAGCTAGGATCTTTTTTTGTAAGCGGAGAAATTCGTCGATTTTTGGGTTTTATTATAGGGCTTGGTTATCATTTGAAGCTATATGTGCTATAATACTCAGGTATGACAAAGAGCGGTTTCTACGCATCTACTACATGGTATTAGGAGGAAGAGAACTATGGCATTGGTTTCAATGAACGAGTTTTTACCAAAAGCAAAAGCGAACAAATACGCGGTGGGTCAATTCAATATGAATAACCTCGAATTTGCTCAAGCAATTGTGGACGCAGCAATGGAATTGAATTCCCCATTCATTTATGGTGTTAGCGAAGGCGCACTCAAATATATGGGTATTGAATTTACGGTTGCTATTGCAGAAGCGGCAGCTAAGAAATCCGGACTGCCAATCGCATTGCACTTGGATCACGGCAGCTCCTTTGAAGTCGCTATGAAATGTATCCGCGCAGGTTTCAGCTCCGTTATGTTTGACGGTTCCCACTACTCTTTCGAAGAGAACATCCGCTTGACCAAAGAAGTTGTAAAAGCTGCTCGCGCCATGGGCGTATCCGTTGAGGGTGAGCTTGGAACAATCGGCGGCGTTGAGGATGATATCAGCGTGGACGAAGAGCATGCGAACCTGGCGAAGCCGGAAGAAGCAATCCGTTTCTACGAAGAAACAGGCGTTGACTGCTTGGCGATCGCTGTTGGTACAGCACACGGTATGTATGCTGGTGAGCCGAACATTCACTTCGACATTATCGAAGCCGTATCCAAAGCAATTCCAGTTCCTGTTGTCTTGCACGGCGGTTCCGGCGTACCGGACGAAATGATTCGTAAATCCATTGCTGCCGGCGTTGGTAAAATCAACGTGAACACAGAGAACCAAGTTGCTTGCACGGATGCGATCCGTGAAGTATTGAACAAAGACGCGAAAGTGTACGATCCTCGTAAATACCTCACACCTGCTCGTAAAGCCATGGTTGAAGTTGTTAAATCCAAAATTCAATTGTTCGGAAGCAGCAATCAAGCTTAATCCAACTGTATAGATTTTGTGGGAAATGCATGGACGCACAGATGAACGGCGCAAGCCGTCTGTCTTTGCAGTTCCAATGTGTTTCCCTCTTCTGTTTTTACATGGGACAGGTCTGTCCATTTCTAGTTCTAGTAAGTAGGCACCTGAAGTAGGGGGAGAATCATGTTGGAAAAATTAATGGTGGTCGGTGGCCGTCCACTACGGGGAACGATTCAAATCAGCGGAGCAAAGAATAGCGCGGTAGCTTTAATTCCGGCAGCGGTTCTTGCGGAGACGCCTGTAACCTTGGACAATCTGCCTCATCTTAGCGATGTGGCTACATATACAGAAATTTTGACGGATTTGGGCGCAACGATTGATTGGAACGAGGATCGCATGACCATAGATCCAAGCGCGATGAGATCTCTCCCGATGCCCAATGGGAAAGTAAAGAAACTGCGTGCTTCTTACTATTTGATGGGCGCACTGCTAGGTAGATTTGGAGAAGCGATCATCGGAATGCCAGGAGGCTGTAATTTTGAACCGCGCCCGATCGATCTGCATATTAAAGGGTTTGAAGCGCTGGGCGCTGAAGTCAGCAACGAGAATGGGGCATTGAAGATTCGGGCAAAAGAATTGCGCGGAGCAAAGATTTATTTGGACATGGCAAGCGTAGGGGCAACGATCAACATCATGCTCGCAGCATCACGCGCCAAAGGCTTTACTTTGATTGAAAATGCGGCGAAAGAGCCTGAAATTATAGATGTAGCAACACTATTGAACTCCATGGGCGCTAAGATTAAAGGCGCAGGCACCGAGACGATTCGCATTGAAGGCGTTTCGGAAATGCACGGCTGCCGCCATTCCATCATTCCTGACCGCATTCAAGCGGGAACCTATATGATCGCAGCGGCTGCTACGCGCGGTGATGTGACAGTCGATAATGTCATTCCAAAGCACATGGAAGCATTGACGGCGAAGCTGCAGGAAATGGGCGTCCATATTTATGAGATGGATGAGTCGATTCGTGTTGTTGGCCAGCCTGAGTACGAGAGTGTGGACGTGAAAGCACTGACTTACCCAGGATTTGCCACAGATCTACAGTCTCCGATGTCAACGCTGCTTACACAGGCGCGTGGCGTCAGTATTTTAACAGATCATGTCTATAGCAACCGGTTTAAACATATCCCTGAGCTCGTTCGCATGGGGGCCAAAATGAAGGTAGAAGGCCGTTCGGCCATTATTGAATACTCCCAGCTGAGCTCCGCCAAAGTAAGGGCGACGGACCTGCGTGCGGGTGCAGCGCTTGTGATCGCTGGACTGAGCGTTCATACCGGCGGTATTACGGAAGTATCCGGCGTCGAATACATTGACCGGGGATATGAGAATCTGGTATTTAACCTGTCCGCCCTTGGTGCTGAGGTTTGGCGCGAGAGCGAGGAATAAAGTTTCAAGCAACAGGCAATGCTAGAATCCAATTGAAAATTTAATAGTTTGGTGGTCGAAAAAGAATGAGCTTGCAACTTGCTGAGCTTGAAGTACTCAAGCTTACGGATTTATACAAGCTGGCCAAGAAGCATCAGATTCCTTATTACGGGCAGCTGAAGAAAAAAGAACTAATCTTTGCTATTTTACGTGCGCAAGCAGCGGAAAGCGGATTTTTATTTATGCAAGGCGTCCTGGACATTCTTCAGGAAGGCTTCGGTTTCTTGCGACCGATCAACTATTTGCCGAGTGCGGAAGATATTTATATCTCCGCCTCGCAAATTCGCAAATTTGATCTTCGCTCCGGTGACGTGGTCTCCGGGAAATGCCGGCCTCCAAAAGAGAATGAGCGCTATTTCGGTCTCTTGCAGGTCGAAGCCGTGAATGGGGAGAAGCCGGAGACGGCAGCGGAACGGCTTCACTTCCCGGCATTGACGCCTCTATATCCGCAGACCCGGTTAATACTCGAAACAACCCCTAACAAGCTTTCCACACGGATTATGGACATGTTGGCACCAGTCGGTTTAGGCCAACGCGGATTGATTGTAGCCCCCCCTAAAGCAGGGAAAACGTTACTTCTCAAAGAAATCGCCAACAGCATCTCCACGAATAACCCTGAAATCGAACTTTTCGTTTTGCTCATCGATGAACGTCCTGAGGAAGTAACGGATATGCAGCGTTCTGTCAAAGGGGAAGTCGTTGCTTCCACATTTGATGAACTGCCTGAGAATCATATCAAAGTTGCTGAGCTGGTATTGGAGCGCGCTATGCGCTTGGTTGAGCATAAGAAAGATGTCGTTATTCTGTTGGACAGCATTACGCGTCTGGCCAGAGCGTACAACCTGGTTGTGCCGCCGACAGGCAGAACGTTGTCCGGTGGTATCGATCCCGGTGCGTTCCATCGGCCGAAGCGATTTTTCGGGGCAGCCCGCAACATCGAAGAAGGCGGCAGTCTGACGATTCTGGCGACAGCCCTGGTAGAAACCGGATCCCGTATGGACGATGTAATTTACGAGGAGTTCAAAGGAACAGGGAACCTGGAGCTGCATTTGGATCGCAAAATGGCGGAACGCCGCATATTCCCGGCGATCGACATTCGCAGATCCGGCACGCGCCGCGAAGAAGCGCTGCTTGGCAAGGAAGAGCTGGAGAAGATTTGGGCGCTGCGTAAGGGGATGAACGATTCTCACGAATATACCGAGGCGTTCATCAAGAAGCTGGGCGATACCAAAACGAATCAGGAATTTTTGGAGTCACTGGCCTCACCATCTGCCGGCTCTGGCACTTCAGGGGGCAGCCGCGGCGGTAAAGTTAAAAATTCCGCATCTTAAGCCCGATCCGCTCGCTCACTTGAGACGAATGGGCTAATGGGCTAATGAAATACTAAGGAGTACCACGATGAACTTGGTTTATGCTGACGCAGAAGGTAATGTTTTTGATCATCCCGATTATTTGGCGCTTGGTCGAAATGCTGAAATGATAACAGAAATTATGGATGATGAGCTGATTCCGCTTCCGGAAGGAGCGACTTTAGTGAGTCTTCCTTTTACAAGACCGGTCGGCATCGATGTCGAGTCCGGCGAGATGAAGCTGGTCGAGGGAGATTACCACGCTGTCGGCGCGCTGCTCCCTCAAGGCTTCACCAGGCTGCTGCTGCCTGGGTATATTAAGTCGGACAAGTCCAAGCTGTTGCCCTTGTTCGGATACACCGCCGTCGTCTGGAAAGAAGACGGATTCTATGTAGCAGCCCGCCAGACGGACAATCCGTATTACTGGAACCCGGTGAATTGCGATCCGGACGAGCTGGAAGTCGAAGTGAAGCGCCTGGTTGCCAAATATCCGGACAATCGTCTCTACCAGCACTTGTCTAACTGTGCCTTGGGCTATGAGTGCTTAACCGCTTCGAACACGTTCTTGCAGCGTTGGGAAGGCGCCGTTCCCGTCTCGTACTCGTGCAACGCGGGCTGCTTCGGCTGCATCTCGGAGCAGCCGGATGATAGCGGCTTCCTGGCCCCGCAGACGCGGATGAACATCAAGCCGCGCGTGGAAGAGCTCGTGCAGATTATGATGGAGCATCTCCGCACGCCGGAGAGCATCATCTCCTTCGGCCAAGGCTGTGAAGGAGAGCCGAGTACACAAGCCGCATTGATTATTGATGCCATCAAGCAGGTCCGCCAACAGACGGACATAGGCTACATCAACATCAATACGAATGCCGGCTTGACCGATCATATCCGCGGTATTGTGGACGCGGGTCTCAATCTGATGCGCGTCAGCACGATCAGCGCGTTGGATGACCATTATAACGCTTATTACAAGCCCAGAGCCTACACGCTTAAGAACGTGGAGAAATCACTGCGCTACGCTGCGGACAAAGGCGTTATTACTTCGATCAACTACTTGATCTTTCCAGGTGTTACAGACCGCGAGGAAGAGATTGAAGCGATGATCGAATTTGTGCGTAGAACCGGATTGAAACTGATCCAATTGCGCAACTTAAATATTGATCCTGAGAGTTATCTAGGCATCATCCCTAAAGCCCGCGGCGAGCTGCTTGGCATGAAGCAGATGCTCGAGATTTTCCAAGAGGAGCTGCCTGATGTGGTGCTGGGCTCGTATACGCATACGCCCGAATTTTATACGCGGGAACGTACGCTGTCAGCGAAACTCTAGGCAAGTCTGGCTCGATGATGTATATTGCGTGGGGGCTTTAGACGTGGTATAATGCCTGAGTATCATTATAACTCTGTTTCAGCAAATGATTCAGGGCAGAAAGAGGTGAACCTAACATGAAAGCAGCGATTCATCCTACTTATCATGTAACCACTGTGACTTGCGCATGTGGTAATGTGTTCGAGACAGGTTCAATTAAGCAAAATCTTCGCGTTGAGATTTGCTCCAATTGCCATCCGTTCTACACAGGTAAACAGAAGTTTATCGATGCAGGCGGCCGTGTCGACAAGTTCAAAAAGAAATACGGCATCTAATTGGCATCAATTACTTGAACGCCAATCGGCATAAGACAACCTCCCTTGGTCATCCTAAGCTTAGGCTTAGAGTCCATAGGGAGGTGTTTTTATGTTGTTAAGCTCGCTGAGAGTTGCAGCAGCGGCATTGTTGATCACGGCAGGCCTGATCGGTTGCAGTGGTAATTTGAACAACCGGTCCAATAACGATCAAACTTATAAAACGAAAGGTTACCAAAACGATGGTTATCTAGGGCTTACTAGTGTAAATCCCAATGACCCGCTGAACCCAACCTATCATCATTATGAAGATGATTCTAACTTAATGAAAGCGGTGCTGGCGCAACTTCCGGGTATTGACACAGCGAACATTACGATCAATGGACCTGTAGCGCGGGTTCGAATTAAACCGAAAGCCGGGCTGACTGCCGCCCAGGTCGATGAACTTCGTTCCCAAGCCCAAATGGCGCTGGATACGAATATGCCCCGCTATAATATTCAGGTGAAAGTCGCCAAATAAATAGGTAGGTTTTACCCCTAGTTGCTATTTACTATTTAATCGGCTATACTTAGTTCTACCGTGCTAGATGGGGAGGTAGCGGTGCCCTGTAACTCGCAATCCGCTGTAGCGGGGTTGAATTCCTGTTAGAGGTAATGTGATGTGAGGTCTGGCTCTTACACGTGGTGTTGAGAGTCGGGTCCTTCGCAATGAATGCTTGTGAACCCGGTCAGGTCCGGAAGGAAGCAGCCGTAAGCAAGATTTTTCATGTGCCGAAGGGTTGCCTAACTTGAGCTAACGATAAGAGTACGCTCGTATCACATCTATCAATAACAGGTGCACGGTTTACATAATAGATGAAACGAACGTCCAGTGATGGACGTTTTTTTATTTTGCATGAAAGGTTTTCTTCGCAAGAGAAGGAAAAATCTGACTACAAGGAGAATGTGTAAAAGTAAATGACATGGAATTGGTAAAGCGCGCAGGATAAAGTCGAATAGAGAAGGGGTTGCTGAAATGTCGATTCATGATGCTGAACATTATGTTGTCTCCATGAGTGAAATGCGTAGACTGTTGGAAAACAGTGTACAGAACAGTTTGCTGATCGTGGATGAACATGAGAATATCGTGATGGCTTCCGATCAATTCGTGAGATTCTCAGGATATTCGGCAGAGGAAATCGCTAGGATGGCGTTTTCGCAATTATTCAAAGTACGGGCGACGCTGTCAGAGCTGTATACGTTTTACTTTGGCCCTGGATCGGGTACCGTGGAGCGGCCTCACGGTTTTCTGCTTAGTAAGGAAGGCGAAGCCATTCATTATCAATTCTCCATGCTTAAAATTGCGCGTGAAGATAAAACGTTGTATTTACTGGCAATGAAACAGCACATGGAAGGCCCACAGTTGACGCTGCTGCAGCGTTTTTCCGATACCTTTCTCAAAGATGTCAATCTGGGTGTCTTATTAATAAGTATGGATTATAAATTGGTTGATATCAGTGATATGGCTTGCCGAATATTGGGGTTAGAGCGCGATCCCATTCTTAACATGTCACTCGACGATGTATTTGCAACAGTCCCTGCCGAGCACAGGCTTGTTCAACGTACGATACTTAATGGCGTCATTGTCCGCAATCATGCGGTTTCATGGACAAATAACCATGAACGGTTCGAATTACTACTCGACTCCAACGTGCTCAAAGATAGTCAGGGGAATATGGTCGGCGCTTATATCATCTTTAAAGATGTCACCAATATGCGTTCTTTGGAAGAAATGGTACAGCGCAGCGACCGGCTGGCGATGATCGGACAGATTGCCGCGGGTACCGCACATGAGATTCGGAATCCGCTGACTTCCATTAAAGGCTTCCTGCAAGTCATTCGGCGCACCTTTGAACAGCAGGGGATGAGTAAGGAGCAGGGTTTTACGGAAGTCATGCTGACAGAGATCGACAGGATCAACGAGCTGGTGAACGAGTTTTTGCTCCTCAGCAAGCCGAAGCATGTTTCTTATGAACGAATTGATGTATCCGAAGTAATGAGGAATATATTACCGATTATTAATAATGAAGCCATTTTATATAATGTGAATTTGCAATATGAGGCCTCTTATCACTTGCCGGATGTGATCGCAGATCAAGAACTGCTGAAACAAGTATTTTTGAATATATGTAAAAATGGGATTGAAGCCATGCCGGATGGGGGGACATTAACAATTACGGAAAAAGTGGACACGGCGGAACGCAATGTTTGCATCGATATTCACGATACAGGCAGCGGGATCCCGATGTTTCTGATCGACAAAATCTTCGATCCATTCTTCACGACGAAGGACACGGGGACCGGGCTTGGACTTTCTGTGTGCCAGCGGATCATTCATGACATGGGCGGGAGCATCCGTGTCGCCTCCAAAGGTTTCGGCACGACGTTCAGCATCGTCATTCCCTATGCCTGATCCTCTATTTCATCCCTAGAACGGTTATAGTATAATAAACACAATAGTTCTATGATGGGATTATTGGAGAGGAATGTTATGGCACATATTGCTTTATATCGAACATGGAGATCCCAGACGTTTCGTGAAGTCGTAGGGCAGAAGCACATTACACAGACACTGCAGAATTCCCTGAGAGAAAATCGCCTTACACATGCTTACTTGTTTAACGGACCTCGTGGAACAGGTAAGACCAGTACGGCTAAAATATTGGCCAAAGCTGTCAACTGCCTGAATGGCCCTGCCGAAGAGCCGTGCAACGCATGTTCAGCGTGCGAACGGATTACGGAAGGCGCTGTGATGGACGTTGTCGAGATCGATGCGGCTTCGAACCGTGGTGTCGAAGAGATTCGCGACATCCGGGACAAAGTCAAATACGCGCCGACAGAAGTCAGGCAGAAGGTGTACATCATCGACGAAGTACACATGCTGACGACCGAGGCGTTTAATGCGTTGCTGAAAACATTAGAGGAGCCGCCGGCGCATGTCATGTTCATTCTCGCGACGACGGAACCGCATAAGATTCCGGCAACGATTATATCCCGCTGTCAGCGCTTCGATTTCAGGCGCGTTTCGATGGAGGAGCAGGTGCAGCGGCTGCAGTACGTTTGTGACCAGGAGCATATCTCGATTAGTGAGGAAGCTCTTCATTATATCGCTCGTCTATCCGATGGCGGGATGCGGGACGCGCTGAGCTTGCTAGATCAAGCGGCATCTTTTGCTACAGGAGAAGTGCAGATCGGCGACATCTTGTCCATTACGGGCGGTGTAGCCTCCGATCAGTTTAAGAAGCTGGTGCATGCGGTTCGAAGCAAGGAGCTCGGCGCTGCACTTGAACTTATCGATACATTCATGCAGGAAGGCAAGAGCGCTGACAAATGTATCGAGAACTTGATTGATTACTTCCGCGATTTGTTGATGGTGCGCATGGTGCCAAACTCTCCGGTCATTACCGAACGTGTGTTTGATATGGCGGAATTGCGGGAAGTGGCTAGCCAGTTTACGCCGGCGGAGATGATGTCCATCATTGAGACATTAAATCATTATCAAAGCGAGATGAAATATTCGGTTCAGCCCCAGACGCTGCTTGAAATTGCCATTATGAAAATCTCAGGCGGTCACCGGGAAGCCATGCGGGATAGCCAGCCTGCAGGAAATCAAGGTTCTCCTCAGGGGGATCTGATCGGCCAACTGACGAGAAAGCTGCAGCAGCTTGAAGATCAACTGGCAGGACTGTTAAAATCGGGATTGACGGCTGCGCAGTCAGACGCACCAGCCAAAGCTGCTTCGCCGCGATCTTCTTTAGCGGCTGTACCGGCCAAGAAGTCGAACATTAAGCTGGACGGCTACCTGAAAGCCGTAGATTCTTCCGAGACGAAAGCAGCTCTTATGAAATGGAGCCAGGTCCTCGGTCTGGTCAAAGAGAAAAAAATCACCGTACACGCGTGGTTTGTGAACGGCGATCTCGTCTCCGTGCTCGATGATAACGTGTTGGTTGCATTTAAGAATGATATGCACCGCAACACGACCGAGAAGCCGGAGAACAAGCAGTTGATCGAGCAAGTGCTGCATCATGTTCTTGGCAAGCCGTACCATTTGCTAACGATCATGCGCAAGGAATGGGATGACGCCCAGAACGAAGCTGCAGCCGTTCCTGAGATTATGGAGCTTCAGCCTGAGGATGGAGCGCGCGGCAAGCCGAAGGAAGAGTGGATTTCCGAGGCGATTCAGCTGTTTGGTGAAGATTTAGTTACAATTAAAGACGAATAAACCAAGACGAAGGAGCTAAATAACCGATGAATAACATGAATCAAATGATGAAGCAAGTGAAGAAAATGCAGGAACAAATGATGAAGGCTCAAGAAGAGCTGGGTACAAAAACAATCGAAGGAACAGCTGGCGGCGGCGTGGTCACCGTTCAGGTGAACGGACATAAGAAAGTGCAAAGCATCGTGATCAAGCCTGAAGCTGTTGATCCAGATGATGTCGAAATGCTGCAAGATCTCGTGCTGACAGCTGTGAATGACGCTATGACCAAAGCCGAAGAAATTGCGAACAAAGAAATGGGCAGATTCACAGGCGGCATGAACATCCCAGGATTGTTCTAAGGTACCAAGAGCGGCCAATCTGATAGATGAAGGAGAACTTCCGTTGCATTACCCCGAACCGATAGCCAAGTTAATCGATGCATTCTCCCGCTTGCCGGGAGTAGGGCCCAAAACGGCGGGACGTCTGGCCTTTCACGTTCTTCGCATGAAGGAAGAAGATGTGACGGACTTCGCCAAGGCGCTGATCAATGTGAAGCGGAACCTTCATTATTGCTCGGTCTGTTGTAACATCACCGATATTGATCCGTGCCGGATCTGCCAAGATAAGAGCAGGGACGGGTCCGTGATCTGTGTCGTCCAAGAGCCGAAGGACTTGGTTGCGCTCGAACGAACCAAAGAGTTCGAAGGCTATTATCATGTCCTGCACGGCGCGATTTCGCCCATGGAAGGTATTGGTCCTGACCAGATTCATATCGCGGAGCTGCTCAAGCGCTTAAGCGACGAGAAGGTTCAGGAGCTCATATTAGCCACGAATCCGAATATCGAGGGAGAAGCTACGGCTATGTACCTTTCGCGATTAGTGAAATCTTTTGGGCTTCGTGTGACGCGGATCGCTCATGGATTGCCGGTTGGCGGCGATCTGGAGTATGCGGATGAAGTGACGCTGACCAAAGCAATGGAAGGCCGCAGAGAAGTATAAACGATAGATGTGTGAACGAGGGAGCTGCCAAGCTCTCTTTTTTGCTGTCATCGGACATGCCGTTCAGGTTCTATTTTCGGCTCCTCACCAATATGTATAAGTAAACGTTATGAGTGCTTATTAGGGAGGGACATGTTCGTGAAACCAGAACTGCAAGGTGCATATGGAAAAAAGCTCATGCCGGTAAAAAGTGAAAAAGAGGCTATTCTGAGGGACAAGCAGCAGCTTGTTCTAGAGATTCGCAAAGCGCATCAAGAATGGGTGGCGGCGCAAGCACATTTCGAATTTGCTGTAGAGAAGGATCAGGTGGATTATGCCATATATGCTTTGGAAGCGGCGGAAAAACGATTTGAGATGCTGATCAAGCAGGCTAAAAAGCAGGGAATTAGCCTTATCGATACAGACAAGCTAATGGAGGTGTAGTTTGTGTACCTTAAATATGTGATGTGGGGACTGCTTGTCCTGTCCTCACTCTTGCTTGTGTTCACGCTGTTTCGCAATCGTCGCGCTGGCAGATGGTTATCTGCCGTAGGGGTGAACGTGGCGTTAGCCGCTTTTTTGCTTTATCTCCTTCATTTGCTTAGCGGGTACACCCATATCGATCTCCCCATAAATACGACGACGTTAGGTACTGTTACCGTCCTTGGCGTTCCGGGAATACTGCTGTTGGTCTGTTTGAAACTGACTCTATTGTAGTGGCAAAAAAATACATAAAGATTACGTGTTGACTCCGAGAACGGTCTGTGGTATCTTATAAAAGTCGCCGCTGAGACAAGCGCGAAAGTAACTTGAGAAATTAAAGTTGCAAAAGAAAAGTTAGTGTGATATATTAATCTTCCGGCTTTCATAAGGAAGCCAGAGAGAGTCATTGATCTTTGAAAACTGAACAACGAGTGAGAAGCAAGTCGAGCAATCGACTCTAAACTTTAAAGAGTATTAACAATCTCGTCAGCTTTAAATGAGCTATTCAGATTCATCCTTTTTGGAGAGTTTGATCCTGGCTCAGGACGAACGCTGGCGGCGTGCCTAA
>NZ_JAQFVF010000089.1 GCF_027789125.1 Paenibacillus aestuarii
AAGAATTTTCTCGGAGCAATGTATAGGCGGACAGCTGCGCGAAAAGGTAAAAAACGAGCAGCAATAAATGTTGCCCATGCAATGCTGCGAATTGCATTTTATCTCCTCACTCGTAAAGAAATGTACGTAGATCTTGGTGAAGATTATTTTGACAAACAGAAGCAGCAATCTATTGTAAAGTATGCCGTTCGAAGATTAGAGAACTTAGGCTACTCCGTAACAATTGCCGCTAACTCCTAGCTCCATTCCCCAGACGCTTCAAAAAATGATTAAGTGGCGTCTTATTTAGTGCGGCCTTTTTCTGATACTCCGGATTTAATTTTCATGGGAGCTCAATAAGAATTGGTTAATCTCAGCCTTTTACGAAAGATCCCAGGCGAGTTAAAATAACGAATGGATTGGCCTCGACTCTTTTTGAATTTTTAGTTGGGGGCGTTTGTTTCCATTTGCCAGTCCCTTAATGGCTTGTAAGTGCCGGTGAGAAAGTCCATTACATAGATGTCCGTTAAATCGTCTTTAATCAAAAATGTTTGCCATCGGACCTTGTGGTCCGGGTGATCTTCTCTCACATAAACCGAATAGTACTGATGCTTTTCCCATTAGATAATTCATGATTTGTGCTTCGGAGATCTGTGTAGACTGTCCCGCGCCCCTTTGGGTAATGAGAATAATATCTGTAACCTGATCCCAACTAACTGTAGCTCCTAAATCGTTGCTGATCCCCCGGATTGGGAAATACATAGATCCATTATATGATTTTTATTAAATGACATCAAAATCGAATGAAATCCTTTTCCAAATGGATATTCATAAGATGTGACACAATTATTGAGCAATTATGGCTTCCCCCCCACAAGAACGGACATCACCAGCCGTTCTTTTTGTTTCAATTTGAGCTGAGGCAGGATTATTAAAAATGATGAGGAACTTTTAAGATAAGATTGTTTCACTCCGCTAACGGGCAGTTTGCCATCTGCGATGACGTGAAGCAGGGGCTAAAATCTTAATTTTCTAAACCATCATTGTAAGCGTATTCAATTTGCGTCAAATGCTCATTTTTCACTAGCGATACAAAGGAGGAATGCCATGTAAGGTGCCATTTCTAGGAAGAAGTTTTGTATGGGAAAATGGTGATTTTGGACATGCCTCGCCTCCGTCATTTACTGGTCATTTCTTGTGAATAAGCAGGTCTAAATAGACTCGAAAAAATATGTTCTGGTTGTTGTCAGATAAATGCGTTGTATACTCGTTACATCGTTGCAAACCACGGAGAATGTTTTAAGAGGAGGATATTTGATGAACTTAAGATTTCTTGCAATTCTAATATCAGTATGTATCTTGTTTACTATGATACCAATCCAGACTTTTGCTTCTCCGCTCGCTGCGTCATATCCCTTGAATACGTCAAGTTCGTACATTGTTGCGCTTGGGAATGGCAAGGTTGTATCCAGTGCTGATATAGTAACAAATCCAGGCACTACTGGTGATAAAACTCCTTTAAATGCTGCTCATGCGCCGATTATATCAAACGCAAACACAGAGCTGTCAAATAATGAACAGTTCAAAATCTATTATAGTACGACTACGACTGCGGGATATAAAGGTACTTTTCTTATGCAGGCTGTCGGCAGATTTGTTGCAACAAACAGTGCAAAACTAGTAGCTGATGATGGAAGCACTACCGGAATAGATCCAAGGACAGCAAAAACCTTAACTGACTATAATGTCGGCGGTTGGGAATCCTTTGATTTCGTACCGCAGGGAGATGGCAGCGTTGCTATTAAAACATTTAATGCAAAAAAATATGTCAGCTTGCAAGCTGACGGCTCGTTAAAAGCAACAGTTCCTTACACTCAAACCCCAAGCGATAATGAAAAATTCGTTATTGTCACACCGACTGCCCCTATAAACCCATCCGGTTTAACAGTAACAGCAAAAACAGACGTATCTGTAAACCTTGAGTGGGTTAGACCGACTACGACCACTCCCGGTACACAAAATGCGTTTTATACAGGGTTTAATGTATACCGCTCAGAAGACGGAGGAGTGTCATACACTAAATTGAACACTTCCTTAGTAGTCACAACAGACCCTACAACAGTTACCTCCGATCCTGTCACCACTCAGTATGTTTATACTGACAATAGCATACCTACAGGAGGACACAATTACACATATAAAGTTGTCGCTGTGAACTGGGCTGGTGAATCAGCTAGTGGACCAACCACCAATGTAGTTAATGTTACTACTCCAAACGGTCCAGTGCCTTCTGCCCCTACCGGCCTTGACATAAACGATACCGGCGCAGGCAATCCGATCGTTGTAAGCTGGCAGCCTTCACCAACTGCTATAAGCTATGATGTATATCGTGCTGCAAGCAGATATGGTACATATACAAAAATTACAGCTTCACCAATTACATCTACTACTTATACAGACAGTACTTATACGACTCCGCTTTACAGCACCTATTATGAAATAGTCGCAAACAATGCAAATGGTCCAAGTTTGTATTCTAATCCAATTTCTAAAGAAACGAAGCTTTTCGGTCCAAATGTGTATATATTTAATAACTTAAACGGCTCTGGAGCAGGAGATTCAAATGCTTCTGTTAATAAAATCAGCAACACAATATTTTCTCAACAAGAATCAAATCAATTTGGCAATGCGAGATATTCATTGTTGTTCAAAAAAAGTACGGCGACTTACGGAACTAACTTTAACGTAGGTTTTTATACCCATGTTGCTGGTTTAGGTAAACTTCCGACTGATAGCGTTTTGCAACAATTGACTGTAAACGCAAGATGGCTGACCGGAACTTCAGGCGGCAATAATGCAACTGATAACTTCTGGCGTACGGTTGAAAACCTTACAATCAACAGCAATACAATGTGGGCTGTTTCACAAGCTGCGCCAATGAGACGATTAAAAATAAACGGCAATCTTACACTTGATGATGCGGGTGGCTGGGCAAGCGGCGGATTTTTAGCAGATAGTTGGATAACAGGCTCTGCTGGTTCAGGCGCCCAACAACAATGGTTCAACAGAAACAATCAGCTTACTTCATGGTCAGGAATTAACTGGAACTCTGTACTTGTCGGTAACAGCGTTACAGGAACAGTTACATCAAATTCCGGCAATCCGAGTAACTTGACCCAAGTGGCACAAGCTCCGGTTGTTAAAGAAAAACCTTTCTTGTACTATGATGATGTCTTGAACAATTATGAAGTATTTGTTCCAGGCCTTAGAACAAATGCCTCCGGAACTTCATGGTCATCTACAAGCATGGGTCCTGGATATTCGATATCGATCGATAATTTTTATGTAGCACAACCTACTACGGATACTGATGTAACAATTAACGCAGCCCTAGCCTCCGGCAAAAATTTAATACTAACACCAGGGATTTATCATGTTTCAAATCCAATAAGCGTCAACAATCCTGACACAGTAGTTTTAGGACTTGGACTCGCAACTATTACGCCGGACAATGGTTCTAATGCAATGAACATTGCTGATGTTGACGGTGTTAGCGTTTCTGGAATTATATTTGATGCTGGTCTTGGTAATTCTCCTCAACTGTTGCAAGTTGGTCCAGCAGGAAGCTCAGCCAGACATACAGCAGATCCTACATTATTAAGTGATTTATTCTTTAGAATAGGCGGTGGTAGTGTTGGTCCAGCAAAAGCTGTAGAAGCTATGGAAATAAATAGTAAAGATGCTATAGGAGATCATTTTTGGCTTTGGCGTGCAGATCATGGCACAAAGGTAGGCTGGGCGCTTAACACAGCGAAGAACGGTCTAGTTGTAAACGGTGACAACTTCACAATGTATGGTCTTTTCTGTGAACATTTTCAAGAATATGAAACATTGTGGAATGGAAACGGTGGTAAATTGTTCTTCTTCCAAAACGAACTGCCATATGATGTACCTTACCAGTCAAGCTGGATTTCTCCAACAGGTAGCAACGGATATTCCGCATATAAAGTCGCTGATAACGTTACAACACATGAAGCTTGGGGAATGGGCATCTATGATGTATTTATAAACAATATCGGATATATAACTCTTGATAACGCAGTCGAAGTGCCTAAGGTACCCGGTGTTAAGATCCATAATATTTGTACAGTAAATCTCGCTAGTGGCGTGGGCGGTGAAATTACTCATATTGTAAACGGCGATGGTCTAAAGGTAGGTATTGGTTCAAATTTTAGAGAGTCTTTAGCTGAATATAGCGAAGGACTTCCACTTCCTGTTATTACACCAGCCAGCGGTGGATACCTCTCTGATCAATTAGTAACAATAACGGATGCTGATCCGACTTCTGTGATTTATTACAGCTTAAACGGAACTACTCCTACAAGGACTAATGGACCAACAGGACCAACGTATACTGGCATTTTATACACAGGTCCATTTACATTGCAGGCATTAGAATCATCTTTATCGGCAACTGACCACTCAATTAATAATATAACTGCTGTCGCTTTTGACAACGATAGCTCAGGAATATCACAGCCTGCGACCGCAACTTATGGGTTTAGCATAGCGCTTAATAAACCTGCAACCGCTTCAGCAGTAAATCCAGGCAGTGGAAATACTCCGAATTTAGCATTTGATTTATCTAACTCAACACGTTGGGAATCTCCACATGTTACTTCAACAAATGATCCTGAATGGATTGAAGTTGACCTTCAGCATACATTCAACCTATCATTTGCAAGAATTCTATGGGAAGCAACTTCAACTTTAGGAAACGCCTTCCAAATTGAGACGTCAATTGATGGTAGTACTTGGACTCCTATATCGACAGTCACTGGCAATACATCGACTACTTGGACTGATTCTTATCCTACACATCCAACAGCAAGATATGTCAGAATGAACGGAAGTGTAAAAGGTGGAAACCAATACGGTTGGTCGATGCTCAGCTTCGAGATATATGGAACTCCTACCAATCCGGCTAATGCTATAAGCTCAACCTATGACCCCACTACAGGGATTCTTACTTTGACCGGTACAGATTTTGTTGGTAATACCGATGTAAGCAAAATCACTTTGAAGGGTACAGACAACGGTACTTACACGCTTACACCCGCAAGCACAACTAATGCAATTGTCGATCCTTCGGGAAATACAGTTACGATTAAGTTAGGTGCTACTGACATGACAGATGTTAATGCTCTTGCTGGTTTTAATCTTAACAATACCTACAAAGGCGCAACTTCACTTGCAGCAAATTATTTAGGAGTCAATTTAGGTTCTGCAAGTACAGTTGATTTGTCAATAATTAACAACCCCACTTATGCGGTGACGTATAACGGAAACGGTAACACGGGAGGCAGCGTACCGACGGACCCCTCCGCATATGTGCAGGGAGCGACTGTGACTGTGTCCGACAACACAGGAAGCCTTGTGAAGACGGGTTACACGTTTAGCGGATGGAATACAGCGGCGGACGGGAGAGGAACGGATTATGCGGCCAATGCCACCTTCAGCATGGGAAGTGCCAACGTTACACTGTACGCCAAGTGGACGGTGATCACGACTGCAGCGGTCATGCCATCTCAGCCGGACGGTCAGAACGGCTGGTATGCACATCCTGTAACCGTCACCCTAAGCACCTCCAACAATGTGATGACCGAGTATAGTCTGAATGGTGGTGCTACATGGCAGGCATATACGTCAGCGGTAACCTTTAACCAGGACGGTAAATATACACTTAGCTACCATTCGACGGACAATGCTGGCAATACGGAAGCTGTACAGACCACCAATATCAATCTGGATTCGTCCGCGCCGGTCACGACAGCTGTAGTGTCGCCTTCTGATCCTGACGGACAAAACGGCTGGTATGTTCATCCTGTGACGGTCACCTTAAACGCAGCCGACAATCTTTCGGGTGTGGCCAAGATGGAGTACAGTCTGGATGGTGGAAAAACGTGGGAAACCTACACGGCGCCATTAACGTATAGTCAGGACAGTAAATATACCATCAGCTACCGCTCGACGGACAACGCCGGCAATGTAGAAGCGACGAAAACAATTGGCTTCAATTTAGATGCGAATGCCCCGACGATTACAGTAACAGGTCTGGTTTACGGCCCATACAGCGATTCCCAGGATATTACACCGACCATTACGCCTTTCGATAACTTGTCAGGAAATGACAGCAGCAAGATGACGGTCACAGTAAGTACAAATGGAGTCCAGCAGGCCGTACAGCCAGGAGCAACCATTTCGCTTTATTCGCTTCCTCTCGGTTCACATGCTTTTATCGTATCGGCAAGTGACAAAGCAGGAAATATGAGCAGTCAAACCCTCTTATTCCAGACTACGACGAGCATCCAATCCATCCAGGCCTTGATCACACGTTTTACGAATATGGGATGGATTGATAATTCGGGCATCGCTGCTAGCTTGCAAAGCATACTGAGTTCGAACGATCTGGCCGGTTTCGAAAGTCATGTAAAGGCACAAAGCGGCAAGCATATCTCTACACAAGCCGCAAATTACTTGATTCGTGATGCTCAGTATTTGTTGTCTGGGCAATAAAAAAGAATCTCCTAGAGGTTTCACCTAACGGATAACAATAGTTCAATAACCAGCAGAAAACAAAGGAGGCCGCTAAATATTAGTGACCTCCTTCTTCTTGCTCCTTACAACCCGATAATTTTAGCGGCGATAGGTGGTTCATTTAAACAGTTCAAATAAGCTTTGTTTCCAAACTGACTGATTTTGAGCAATGTATTCTTCAGCTTCAATCAGCTTAGGAACCAATTCGCCACTTGACATCTTTAAATAACGCTTTTGAACTTGCGCCAAGTTGCGGTTTGGTTTTAGGTGCTGGTAGGAGAGGGAACCCGTCGTGGGCTTTGCTCGACTTTTTGTAGTCTTCACGGTACGAGCAAACTGAAGATAACTTGATCCTTACGGTATGTATGGGTGGTTTGTCCATCCAGTTCTTCATCCCACTCTAAATCACGACAGAGCCGCAGTGTTGGGTGCCCAAATCATAAAGTGAGGAGCAAGCAGGGTGCCTATTCCTCACTTACTCATTTAAGAGAGGCTTACTCAATCAGTTTGACATCGACAATGACTTCAAGGTCTTGCCCGCCGGCTCCGCGATAGACCCCTTTGACAGGGACGATATCGTTATAGTCGCGGCCATGACCTAACTTGATATAACGCCAGTTGACCTCGCAGTTGTTGGTGGGGTCATACCCGAACCAACCGCTGCCTGGGATCAGGCACTCCACCCAAGCATGGGAAGCTTGCGTAAATTCAGCGCTGCCTCCTTGCAAATCGCCGACAAAATGATACCCGCTCACGTATCTGGCAGGTATCCCCTTATCCCGGCAAACGGCGATCATCAGATGCGAATAGTCCTGACACACGCCTCGTCTAAGCTTCAACATTTCACCCACTGTGGTCTGTACGGACGTAGCAGAGGGATCATAGGTGAAGTCGCGATGGATCGTTGTATTGATAGTGCTTAGCAAGTCATACAAAGAAATATGTTGGTCGTTAATGGCATCTGAATAGGCCTTAATTTCGGTAGTGAGTCCTGTATAGCTTGTAGGCAGCAAGTATTCCGCGTATTCATTTTGAAAATCATCGCTGAGCCGCAGCGCCTTCTCCTCATAAGGGGAGAGCGCTGCACTCGGGATGTTATCGTTATCGTGCGTCACAACGGTAGACTTCATTTTGATCGTGAGCTCGCGGTGGATTTTATTCACGGTGAAGGCATGCACCCGATTATGAAAGTAATCGGAATACGTAAAAAAAGCAGATACAGGTTCGGTGATCAAACTGTGATGATAGCAGGATTGACGATTGTCGGTCAGCGGTGTTAACCGGACTTCATTGACACTGTCCTGCACCGTATCTGTGTAGGAATAACGTGTGATATGCGTAATCTCCAGTTTCTTCATGCAATGACCTCCTCCCTGGAGGGAAAAAAGACTTTGGACATCCGAGTGCCCATCAGGTTGCAAGATTCACGGAGAGCCTGCAGGGCCATTTCCAGTTTACCGGATAAAATATCTTCCTCATCCATGCAGGCCAGGTTAGCTTTCACTTTCCCAGCCAACTTGGCTAATTTGTGTACCGTCATGTTCAAATCGGGATCTTCAAGCTGAATGCTCTTTAGGGAACGTTCCAGCGCTTGAAAAGAGTAGCTGATCGATCTCGGGAAGGCCTCATGCAGCATCAGGAATTTGATGATGTTGGTCAGGTTCACCGTGTCCGCATACTCTCTGCGGAATGATTCATAGCCGCTGACTGATTTTAGAACAGAGAGCATAAGCGGGTAAGAGGACATTTCCTCTTTGGCATAGTCCTGGCATAAGGATTGCAGCAAGCGAAGTAAATTCTCCGCACGCTCCAAATACCGTCCTGCTTCTATGAAATGCCATTCATTTTGGCGCGGCATGACAGAGGTGGCCGCTCCGTGAAACATCGATAAATGGTCACGGACGTATCGGTAAAATAAATGCGGTGAATCGCTTGTGATATCGCGGACGTCTTTTTCTTTTAGCCACAAATATAGGCCATTCATAATATCCCATAGTTCAGCCGGCATCTTCTCGCGTATATTGCGCAGATTGGTTCGCGCATGATTGGTGCAGGCGAGCAAAGAGTTCACATTATTTTTATCAAGTGTAATGTATTGAAGGACGTGCTGCTCCGTGCAACTGCTATATTGCTCGTTAAAAGCAGCTCTGTCGCCGATCGTGTCGATTAACCGGCTCCACATTTGAACGCTGCCGTTCTCACGTTCCTCGCGGATATGATAATAAACATCAATTAACCTCGCGTGATTCTCCGTTCTTTCTGTGTACCTTCCGATCCAGAATAAAGCTTCCGCTGTTCGTCCCATCATCACCATGTTTTCGCTGCCTCCCGTCTAAATGTGGATTTCTACGAATTCGTCACCCATGTATCTTTGCAGCCCCCGCCTTGGGAGGAATTCACGACAAGTGAACCTTCTTTGAGCGCTACCCGTGTAAGTCCGCCAGGAATAACCTCAATCGTTTCGCCTGCGATAACGAAGGCTCGAAGATCAATATGCCGTGCAGCCATTTGGCCATCCATCATGACAGGTGCTCTCGACAGCTGAATGGTTGGTTGGGCGATATATCGATCAGGGTTAGCTATAATTTTCTGCCTGAAATCCGCCAGTTCACTCTCCGAAGCCGTTGGTCCGATGAGCATTCCGTATCCGCCCGATAGGGACGTTTCTTTGACGACCATCGTGCTCAAATGTTGGAGGACATGCTCGCGTTCATCCGGTCTCGATAGAATGTATGTAGGTACGTTATTGAGAATAGGTTCTTCATTCAAATAGTAGCGAATCATATCGGGAACGTAGGCGTAAATGGCTTTATCGTCCGCTACCCCTGTGCCTGGGGCGTTCACGATGTTGATGTTGCCGGCACGGTAGGCATTCATGATGCCTGCGACACCCAGCAGCGAATTAGGGTCAAAGGCAAGCGGATCAAGGAAATCGTCGTCAATTCTGCGATACAGGACGTCAATTTGGCGAAGACCTTTGATACTGCGAATGTACACCTTGTGATCGATCACGACGAGATCATTTCCTTCTACAAGCTCGATTCCCATTTGCTGAGCAAGGAAGGTATGCTCGAAGTAAGCTGAGTTATAGCAACCTGGGGTCAGCAGGCCAATAACAGGATCTTTTTTCCCGGCAGGACTAAGTCTGCGCAAAGCTGATAGAAACACGTTCAAACTTTGTTCGATATCTTGGATGGAGTGGCTAAACACGAGCTCGGGGAATAAGTGCGTCATGATGGAACGGCTCTTATATAAGTAGGAAAATCCGGATGGCGATCGGAGATTGTCTTCGAGAACAAAATATTCGCCGTGCTCATCACGGATTAAGTCGATGCCTGAAACGGTCACGTACACATCATTAGGAATGGAGAGACGCATCATTTCCGGCCGGAAGTAGCAGTTCGAGAGAACCATTTTTCTTGGAATAATGCCATCCTTAAGGATGCATTGGTCATGGTAGATATCCTTGAGAAATAAATTCAGCGCCTTCACGCGCTGCCTAAGCCCTTTCTCAAGCTTAAGCCATTCATCCCTTGGTATGATCCGTGGAATTGGATCGAAAGGAATCGTGCGTTCGAGCGCCTCCGTCTGATCAGGACTATACAGCGTGAAGGTGATTCCTTCTTCCATCATCCGTTTCATGGTGGCTGTTTGGCGCTTGTTCAGATTGCCGGACTTCATCTTCATGAACTGACGAAACACCGTTTGATAATGCGAACGAACCGAATAGGCGTTCATAAACATTTCATCGTAAAAGGGGTGTGGATTATAAGGCGTAGTGACCAGATTCTCAGGTTTTGACATCATAGCTTCCTGGTTTCTTAACTATGCTTTCGGAAGCTACATGGAGATATGGGCCCGAAGCAGAAACCAGGCCTCCTTTCTGATCTTCATTCTTAAAATGTGTTAGAAAATATAACGTGAATTGATGGCGATGCCTATATATTCTTATATTGTAGATTTTTCAGAAAATTATGTCAATATAACTGACATAAAATTAATATGACGAAAAAACCCTATAGTTCAGGAGTATTAAATATTTTCGGAAATTCCTATTTTTGTATTGCGTTACGACAGAAAGACCTATAGAATGTCGAATAAGGTAAATGTTAAAAAAAATCACACACTTATGTGAATATAGGGGTTGGTCATTCTTCGTAGCGAAGAAACTCTTTTCCTTACCCGTTGGCATAAGAACACCTCATTCGAAATGGCTCATTCAATTATCCTGCCCGTTCAGCAAAAAGCAGCCGATCTGAAATGTCGGCTTCCGCGGTGTCATTATTTAGCTATCGTATCCGTTTGTTTAATCAATCCTCTTATACATCCACCAACCATAAAAAATTCCTTGCACGAGCGACACTTGAAGTAACGGCTGATAGTGTAATGAATTTCTTTGGACAAACATCTAATGGAACGTCGATGCTATCAATATTATTCAAACCTGATTCTACTGACTTTGTGGCAAAGAATAAATAGCAAGAAATATAGTGGAATCGAATATAACAAATTCCAATGCAGCATTTTATAAAATCCTATCCATAGGAAGAGAGGTTCTCCAATAAAAGCACTAATTAAGGCAAACATAAGTGCCTTCAAATAAGCTGAGGTTTGCGGACTAATTTGAAGCATAAACATAATTAACACTGGAATCATACAAAAATCCCATGGTACATAATCTGGAATAGTTGGAATTGCTAATCCGGTATAATACCAAAGCCCTATATTCACTCCGGTAAAATCCAACCATGAAGCAATGATTATCGCTAGAAAACCAGCCAAAAGTAAACGTCCATTATTTTGCTTATTACGGTATCGAAGCCATAAAATCCAGGGGACAATAGCAAAACACCAAGATAACCAAAAGTCCCATTTAAATAATGTTTGTTCGGTCCAATACCAAATAAAATTAATACTGTTTTCAGTATTGATTTGAAAAAATTCCCCAACTTTTTTAATTTTCTCTGGGTCTTGAAGCGTTCTAATTACTCTCACCTCTAAGGTCATTATAATAATAATTTCACCTTAGAGTATGAAAATTATTCCACTTCGCAATCCTGCCCGTCCCATGATATACCATTTGACCATTCTCATAGAATTTGTATACCCCACCTCTATATGGTAATATATTGTAATATTTCCTATATTGTTATCAACGGAGTGATTACCTTTGTCAAAATTTTCTTCATTCATATTAGAATTAATAAGGATAGTCATTTACCTTGCCATTGGGTATGGAATACTGGGCCGTATTGAAGAATTAATTTTATATTCTCCTTTTAATATTCATTTAGAAGATTACTTTTCGCTTTACTTAATTGGTAATCTATTGATATTATTTATTTTTTACAGGAATGTATTACAATTCTTTGGTTGGTTTAAATCTGAAAAAAGTCGAAAATTATCATCTTCTACAAGTATTATCTTAACAATAGCAGCCGTTTTTCTGATAATATTTCCTTTACTTGTACATTAATGATGAAAATAGTTAGTGGGAGGACCTATTTAACCCTCCCACTAACTATTTTTAAATTTTGCTTATTGCAGGAACAATATCAATATCCGAACCATTATCAGAAACTGTACCTTTTGGACTTATGTAGTAGTTAGTCGGAACTCCTGACCAGTTTTGAGTTTTACCTTGATACAAAGAAGTTGTATTTGTACTTTCATTAGATATTACAAAATCGGCAATTTTTACAACCCCACCCGATCCTACTACTCCATATGCAGTAAAATAGACTGAGTTTGTTATTTTAATGTGACTGGCAGAATTTATATCTGTTGTGCTGAAATTTGTTGAAACAGTATGATTAATAACACCTAAATCAACTGTAGCGTATCCAGTAACGTCAACAGTTGATTTAGTCGTAGCAATAACCTTTCCCCGTAAAATAGTATTTATCAGTTTGAACTGAAGAAAATGTTCTTGATGTTGAACTACCAACCTTTGGGATAGTTGGAGTATTGCCTATGATGAAATCAGAGTCCTCTTTTGAAAACTCCTGTCCGATACCATACTTTTTATTAATCTCATCAATTTTTTCAACTATATCTTGGTTCTGAGGGGTTGTAGCAACTTCTTCTGTTACTGGTACATTCGTCTGTTCTGCTGCAAAAACATGAGAAGAAATCATAGATACAGATAGTAGCGACGCAACAAGAACAGATTTAAAAACTTTTTTCATTTGTAACACTCTCCCATTTTATTGGTATAATTTTGAATACTTTTACATCATTCTAATCTTTTCTCTTGAATTCCTCTTTTTCAGAATATTAAGTAAATTATTATCACAGATGGAAATATCAAAAAGTTAAAAAGCCCCCACCAGCCAATTAAGGCCAGTGAGGGCTTTTGTGTTTACCTCTTGTTTGGAGCAACCCCCGCAGGGTTCTCGGCATCAACATTGATTCCTTTCTCCCTCGCATTGATTACAGCAAGCACATGAGTATATTCTCCAGCGGTAAGCGTCCGATCAATTGCCTTTTGACACCAAGTCCATTCGATCTTGCCAGAATTAAATGCTGCTCCAAGAATGTTATATACTTGCTGCCAGCCCCTGTCCTCAAGCTTCATCATTTCCTCTTCATCCTCCTTATTTTGATCAATCCAGCGAGCATAAAGTGCCTGTCTATCTTCCAGGCCATTGATACCACCATTTACCCGCCGCGTGGCCTGTTCGACAGTCGCTCCACCATCGATCAAGGCATTCATTCCAGCATTTGCCCACCAAAAGCCTGCACTGCTCCAAGGATATTTTTCAGCGACATAGGCGACGCCTTGCATAATTTTCTGGTCACCTATGCTGTTCGCAAACCCTTGGGAGTTATTACGGCCTGTAAGCGATATAACCGGCACCCTTATAGCGAGGCCCATCGCCCCACTGCGTGTTACCTAGGTCTGCCCGGCCTTCATATGCCGTACCACTCGCAAGCTCTTGAGTATACTTTCCAAGTCCGCTTTCGTGCCCGCACTGGCTCATAAAATGCGCGATTCGCGCTGAAGTTGTGATATCGTATTTCGTTAATGTGTTATTCAAATTGGTCAGCATAGTGTCCGTGATGCCACGCCAGCCAAACGCTGAAAGCTGCGCCGCTGATATCAAATTCATTTCCCGTCCCCCTTTCCTTGCCCTGGAGGGCTTAACGTTTTATTTTGAATATGGCCGGCTGCTGCGGCAACAAGGAACGAGTTGGCTAACGCTAGTCCATACACCCGCCAATCGTGAGTATTTGCACCTACCGCGATCTGTGCAGTGACTAACACCATAAATGCAATTACTACGGCGTACACATCGGTCGGAACCTGTCTAATCAACACGATCCGCCAATACTTTCGTATATTGCACGATAAAGAACGTCAGCAAAGAAGCTCCACCCATCGCGGACAGAGCTTCCCATGTGAAAAATGCGTCTTGCATTGGATCCCCTCACTATGAAAGATTTCGTAGTCCCCACACTTCGCTAAGCTTGTCATACTTTTCTTCAAGACTTGCCATGTTGTGCTGAATGGAGTCCAATGTTTTTGTGATTTTCTCTAGATGTTCCATTAACTGCATTTCACGCGACTGGCAGTCGAGACGCTGCTGCTCGTACAGTTGAACGAGCTGCTGCTCACGCTTGGAGCTATCTTCTTTTAAGTTCTTCTAGTGTGTCTGCAGGAATCTGTAGACCCCAAAAAGTAGACCGATAAAAAGAATCGCCCAAACATATTGACTTGACGCGAGATGCTCGATAGTTGACATTTCTGACATACCTTTCACCTCTTGTATTTTGCTAGTGGTTCGGAAGCTCTTTCACATCTTCCAACCAGGCAGATTCCCATAAATCCTGCGGGCATACATCGCCTGTTGACTGATCGACTATCCGAATACCGGTCTCAGCGTACACCGCCGTAACCAACTCCTCGGCGCATTCAAACGCATCCGGATCGTCCCAATAGATCGGACAGCCAAACCGTTTGCGCAGCAGCAGGGCAATAACCTCGCCCCAGCCGTATGGCTTGCCCTTTGTTTGAATGATTCGATCAAGCACGCGCTTCCTTATTTCTAACGGTAGCTTCAGGCGCTTAACATCGTATTGGGCGTAATCATCCAGCCGTGCAAAGCCTGCATACCGGAATGGGTTTGCCTCAAGAATCGATTTTCGTCTAACAAAATAGGCTACGTGAGAGTATTCACTCTTCGTAACCCATCGGACAATAAATGAGATTATGCGGCCAATCAACGTTGGATTGTATCGTTTATTACCCCCATTTGCAACCAACTCCTTATGTCTCTCAATATTATTCAAAGCCGATCATTATTTTTTTGATATTAAGAAGCTTATCCCGAAGTAAATTTTTGTTGAATAAATTTATACTTTCAGGAAATTTTAACAACCGCTTTAAAAGACACAATACAAATTAACCTTCCTTCAATATTTGTTCGAATGAGATGGTTTATAATGGCAACACTTATAACTAGGCATTGAAAAACAAAAAATATTATGGAGTCAGCATGGATAAACAAAAAGTAATTCAATATGCAGATCAGAACACTTCACAAATTCAATACCTAATACAACAAAAGGTTAAATTCTGGACATCTGAAGTTTTATTCTCTTCATACTGGTGGTTTGCGCTGTCCTTATCAGTTATTCCATGGTTAATATGGTGGATTTTTAGGAACAAACGAAGCACTGATCGTTTGTTTTACGCTGGGTTATTTGTTATGTGTATTTCACTTATCTTAGATGTTTTAGGAGATCAATTAGGATTTTGGTACTATCGATTCAACTTAATTCCTGTTCTTCCAACTTACTTCCCTTGGGATTGTACTTTGATGCCTGTAACTATTATGTTCATGCTTCAAATTAAGCCAAGAACAAACCCGTTCATTAAAGCAATAATTTTTGCAATTGTGTCTTCATATATCGGCGAGCCAATATTTAAATGGATGGAAGTTTACGTTCAATCTAACTGGAAATACAGCTATTCAGTACCGATCCAAATCATCATTTATCTAATAGCTCACTATTTATCTAAAAGAAACAAATTCGATGAATTAGTTTGATAATGAAATTGTCTAGGGAATATTTCCTTCTCCAACTTATTACATAAATCCCCTAAACAATGACAGAATATTATAAGGAACCACCAATTTACAAGGGAGGAAATACACCATGTTTGGCTATAAGAAGTCTGATCTGATGATTATGAGCCTCGGGGCTGCTGGACTGGTATTGACAGGAGTGTTATCCTAACGCATCCTAAGTAAACTGGATTCCCGATAGTTTTCTTCTAAGCCCCGTATCCATACGGGGTTTAGTTATGTTCCTCAATATGTTATTCTTTTCTCACCTTATATGAAACTTCTCTTTTATTGAGAGCATCAAACGAATAGCCAAACATACCTAACCCGATTAAAACACCAACAATTCCATATACTGCAATGGTTCTCTTAATGACCATCTTCAACATCATGGCTTGCTCCTTATTTTCGATCGATAAATTCCATGTTTTATTTAATGTTGTTGATATCATGTTCATCATCAGTGGGTTTCCGAACAAAATCTCTGCAACGCACTTCACATGCCCCGAACTGAAGATAGTTTTTTTGTCCTTGCCTTAGGGATACTTCGTTTGGTCCAAGGGTACGAATGGGGTACCAAACCCTTCAAACATTTAAAATTCAATCCGTTTACATCATTTATAAATTCTCAATTTTTTCAACAATAGAGGGTTTCACATATCATTGCGACTGAAATGTGAAACCCTCTATTTTTAACTAAACAGTTCGTTTGTTCAACAACATGTAGTTTTCTTTAAAGAACCAAATTCAACTGCTACCGGCCCGGGAGCTGGAGTAAAGCAGGCAGCCTCAGCTGGCTCAACGGGAGCACAGCAAAGCGACAAGTCACGTATTTCACCAGCACTCTCAAATTCTGAATCTTCTTTTGTATAAAAAATTTCCCAAGCGTTTCCATCCGGATCATATACCCAAACTTTATCTTGTACAGCATAACAGCAGGTTGTGTTCATTTCATCGATTAGAAGAAGTCCAGAGTGGCGTAAGCGCTCACCCATCTCCAGAACTTCTTCAGTATTGTTGACTTGGAAACCCAAATGGTTAAGTACACCATTCTTCTCGAATGGACGAACATTTAGAGAAAAATGCAATGCTGGTTCTTCGAGTTCAAACTTAGCATAATTATCTTTTACTTTAGTTGGCTCAGTACCAAAAAAGGCCTTATAGAAAGAGAGTGATTTTTGAAGATCGCTGCAATTAACTGCTACATGCATCCGTTTGATCATACTCATTTACCTTCTCTCACAAACCGCTCAACACGGTTTTTAATGGAGTCACGAACTTCATAAAACTTTGAAGCAATTTCTTCTTCCGTCCCTGTAGCCTTAGCGGGATCATCAAAGCCCCAGTGCCATCTTTCAGCCTTATCGTTTTTTACGGCAGGGCAGTTATCGTTTGCATGACCACAAAGAGTAATAATGTAATCGGCTTTCTTCAGGGTCTCTTGGTCAATCACATCAGAGGTGTGGCCCGAAATATCAATGCCGTCTTCTTCCATTGCTTGTACGGCTCGTGGGTTAAGTCCGTGCGCTTCCAAACCTGCGCTTTTTACTTCATATTTGTCACTCCCCAGAGCTTTCAAATAACCGTCTGCCATTTGGCTTCTGCAAGAGTTCCCCGTACAAAGAAAATACACTAGTTTTTTATCCATGTTGCAATACTCTCCTTAATCATGCAGTAGTTTGTATACTAGAGTGGCAGTTATGGCGCCAAACATGGTCGCCACTAGATATACCCATAAATGCTGTGTTATCCCTGAAACTAAAGCTGGACCTAACGATCGTGCAGGATTCATAGAGGCTCCGCTTATCGGACCAGCGAACATCGCCATAAGTCCAACTGTGCCACCTATTGCGATACCAGCAAAACCTTTGACGGCTTTGCCGTGTACGGCGGATCCTAAAATGACCATCATCAGGACAAAAGTCAAAATAAACTCAAGAACAAAAGATTGTTTCTCCGTTGAAAACGGAATAGTAGCTCCTAAATTCGCAATATTTCCAAATAGCAGAAGCAATGTATAACTTGCAGCAATCGCGGCAGCACATTGAATTACGATATAGAATAAACTATCTCTTAGAGTCATATCACCTAGTACCCAAAATCCTAATGTAACAGCGGGATTAAAATGAGCGCCGGAAATATGTCCGAAAGCATAGATTAGAGCCATTACAACAAGCCCAAAAGTGATTGCGACCCCTACATGCGTAATGCTTTTGGTGATGTTGTCAATTACCATCGCTCCAGGACCCGCAAAAACCAAAAAATAAGTCCCAATGAATTCAGCAATCAACTTCTTCTTCATGGTGTACTCCTCGAACTGTACATCAAAATTATTTGATTTAATAACTAAAAAAATTTAGCAGCAGTTGCTACCGTCTTTTCTAGCAGGTTTAAAAATGCAGCATAACTGCTCAGATAAGATCCTACTTACTTCATCCTGATTGATTTCATAATAGCTCCAAGTTCCGCGTGTTTCCTTCGTGATCATTCCTGCGTCCAGCAATATTTTCAAATGATAGGATAGCTTGGATTGAGGCATATCCACGATTTCCGTTAGATCACATACGCAAGTGTTTCCACGCTGGGTAAGCTCATACATAATTTGCAGACGTTTTTCATCAGCAAGTGCTTTGAATTTTGATTCGTAAGCTTTAAAGGAAGCGTTTGATGGAGCAACTTGATCGACCGGTATTTCTTTAATCATTGGTATCACCTTCTTTGAGCATTAACTAACAGCAACAGCATGCGGTAGATGTTTGAAATTGTGCTTTTCTACTTACTGCAATAAACTTTAAGACCACGCCCCGGATAATCTGTCTTTGCTTTTTCTCAATGCAACACGCTTGCCATGCGATCGCAGCAGCTTTTTCTACTTCCATTTTGCGTTCAAGCATCAAATTTTCCAACGCAATAATGTTCATATTCATTTTACTCCCTCCCTAATATTTAATCAATTTTTTTGATTAAAAGCATAGTATAAATTTACCAACTAAATTTTTGTATGTCAATAATTAAATCAAAATATTTTGATTTAATTCTTTTTTGTAAAAGAAGCTGTTGCAAGGCAGCAAACTCTCCTATTTCTACAATATCAACTCAGATGAATCATCAGGCCCTTCTCCGCTCGATCAATTTGAATATTCCATCTAATCGTTCAACATTACTTATCATATGATCGATACTTTTTCTGCTGTTTCTCCGCATCCTCTTTCAGCTCTTCAACATTAAACGCAAATAAAGCTTCTCTATAATGCCAACTTCTCTTGCCTGTTGTATTCCACGATGTTATATTTACGAATATATGTTCGCAAATTGATATTGGAGGGTTATCGTGATGGCATCTGTCACACCTACTGAAGTTGAAACATTTCTTATCCGTGAATATGTCATGTTGCCTTTTTTGATTAAAATAGTTGAAAATAACTTAGATAAAATGAAATCAGGTGATTATGGACGGCCGCTGCAAGAGCTGTATATTGGGATTACGACCAAGATGATCGACAGAATCAATGCTGATCTTACCATAGTTAGAAAATCACTACGTGATCTTAGAATCAAGATTTGGGAAGATAAAAGCAAGGCAGGGGTGGGTAATGCGATATATTACCGCTATGTCTGTCGCGGATATGAACATGAACTAGCTATCCTAAGGGAACAGGCAAAAGCGGAGCTTGGTACTCGCTTGGGGAAATATGCTCAGAGGTTGGAAGATGAGTTAACTCGAGGATAAATAAAATATTGAATTTCCAATAATACCGTATTTTGATAAGGTGTTATTTAAGCCCTCCAGTTTGAATCACTAGTATTTTCTCCAGACAAATGCCAATAAAGTCTGTTTATCCGGGGGGTCGAGCCCACTACAGGTCATACCCGACAAGCTTTGATGTACAAGGCTTCTTTTCTTTTTATTATTAGTAATTAAAGATATAAAACCATGTGCCGGGGACGAATTAGGGACTGTTTTGTATCTTTTCTTGTAATCATTGTGTACCGATCCGATACGCATTCTCAGTGAAAATTGAACTGAACATTGAAATGACACTTTAATGAGGATGCCATGGAATGTAAACTGCAGCACATTATGAAGGATCAAGGAGAAAGACTTAAATCAGCCGCTCCTGCGGCTTCTCAAACAAACCAAATGATGCGATAATATACATACATCTTGAAGGAGTTGATATCATGAGCGAACAACTTTTGCAGCAAATACTTACTGAATTGAAAGGTATTAAGACCGATCAGCAAAGTATGAGAATTGATATCCAAGAACTTAAAATTGATGTTCAAGAACTTAAAACCAGTCAACAGAGTATGAGAGTTGATATTCAAGAACTTAAAACCGGTCAACAGAAACTTGAAGCGGAGATCATTGAGATCAAAAAAGACACCGCACTCATCCCTTTTATCCAGCAAGCTATCACAGAAGCATCAAAAGAAATAGCTGTTGCTAGTGAAAGTGTCAGGCACATAGAGGGAACGCTAACAGACCACGAAACGATTATCGACATGCTTTCAAGACGTTCACTAGAACAAGAAGCAGCGGTGAAGCGAATTAAATAGCAATCCCGACCGTCGCCCGCAAGCGGCGGTTTTTCTTATAAAAAAAATGACCTCGACACGGAGGTCATTTTACTCCAAACTTCAACTTTGCGCCTTCGGTCGAGATCTCTTCCATTGTCATAACAATTGCGTAAGTGTGCTAGCCTGATTATGCAGCGCTTTCGCTTGCTCGCCGATGTTGGCAAACTCCTCAAGCGCTTGACGAACGCGGATTTGACTGTCTGCTGCGGCAACATCCGATCGCTTGGTTCCCTTACCGATCTCAGAAACCTGCCTAACAATGTCAGCAATATTGCCTCGTACCTCTTTGGTTGCATGGTCTACCTGCTGAGCGAGCTTACGCACTTCTTTGGCAACGATATCGAACCCGCGACCGAATTTGCCAGCATGGGCCGCCTCTATTGCGGCGTTAAGCGCGAGAAGGTTCGTTTGAGAAGCAATGTCACTAATCAAACTAATGATTCCTTGGATGGAATCGACTTGATTCTGCAAGGATTGAAACAATTGCAAGTTGTCGCCGGATTCCTTGACGATACTTTCGATGGAGGAGGCTACTTCCTGACTGCGGCTAATCCCATTATCCGCCCGCTCAAGAAGTGCTTTAGCCATGTGATGTAGATCTTCTGTTACCTTAGTAACGTTACCTTCAAGACGTTCTGTAATATCGGTAGCTACCTTAACAACGGCTTGTACGTGACCATCCTGATATACAGGCATATATGTGGCCTCAAGCCAGATGATACGGCCATGCTTGGTTACACGCTGTATTTTTTCTTGAAAATGGACACCTTGTCGTAAGTTGTTCCAAAGTGTTGTGTACGCTGGACTTTCGACTAATTCTTTGGTGCAAAATTGTCTGTGCGTCATACCCGGCATCTCGGAAGCGGTGTAGGCCATAGCATTCGCGAAATTATTATTGACCCACAGTACTTTCCCGTTTAGGTCGAATTCGATCATAGCAAGTGTACTCTCCATTGCAGCAAGGACAGAACCCTCGTTTAATACTTGTGTACTTTGATGCTTTTGTGAACTATCCATATAAGCCCCCTGAATTATGGTGTCATGGTTAGGCTACAACTCAACCATCTCTATTGCTAAAATATTTTATTGTACTCAACCATTTAAATATCCTCTTTTGCACGATACTTGACAGTCAAAATTTCCCGAATCGTTACAGCATGATTTCTACTAGGACTTTCGCCGCACGTGCTGAGATGCCGAATTTTTCTTGAATAATAGGTTGATATTCACCCATGAAATGATATAGTTAGTATATCAACTACACGCACTAGGGAGACTTAGATGGACACGCCTTTATACGAACAGTTGTATATGCATATTGTTCATGAGATTCATGAAGGTAAATTGAAGAGCGGAGATCGTGTGTCCTCCGAAAAAGAGTTGGCCGAACAATTCGGCGTCAGCCGCATCACGTCGAAAAAGGCGCTTGAAAAGCTGGCTGAAGCAGGCGTCATCAAACGAATTCAGGGTAAAGGTTCGTTTGTGGCAGACGTCCACCCTTCCAACTTGGAATTCATGCGCCAACTGGAGGAACGACCGGCTCCATTGATTCATGCGCAAGATCGACCGCTTATTGGATTAATTATTCCAGGTTTTTCCGATGAATATGGCTTAAAACTTCTTCAAGCGATGGAAAAGCGGAGCGCACAGCATCAATGTGATCTGCTCATCAAGCGGACCGGCGGCAGCAAGGAAGAAGAAGAGCATGCGATCCAGCTTTTTGTCAACCTGGGCATCAAAGGCTTGATCGTGACTCCCGTCCATGGCACGCACTATAATGCGGAGCTGATTCGCCTTGTATTAGGGAAGTTTCCCGTCGTACTGGTCGACCGCTATTTGAAAGGGATTCCGGTATGTTCCGTATACACGGATAACAGGAAAGCTGCGCAAGATCTTACCCTTCACCTGATCGATAAAGGGCATCAAAACATCGCCTATTTATCGCCACCGGTGGAAAATACGTCAGCGCTGGAAGACAGGCTTCTGGGGTATCAGTTGGCTTTTACGCTGGAAGGGTTGAAGCTCAATCAGGACTATTGTTTGACCAATATTACGGGCACTCGCACAGGTTCTTGGGCAGAAGATTCAGCGATACTCAAAAACTTTTTGGAACAAAATATCGATGTCAAAGCCTTTGTTGCTTCTGAATATTCGGTAGCCACGATGCTGGCTCAAGTCGTTGACGCCTTGGGAAAGAAGGCTGACACCTACGACATCGTCTGCTTCGATTCCTTGAACGATTATTTGGGGAAGCCGATTTTTACCCACATTCAACAAGATGAAGAGCGAATGGGCGAAGAAGCAGTGGACTTGCTGATCTCGCAATTATATGGCGAAGCTGTCCCCGAACAACGAATTATTGAACATAACATGATTATAAAAGAACAGTAAATACAATGAATTCCAACAAAAACCATGAATGCCATGGTTTTTTCCTCGTTAATTCGCCCCTGTTTTGTCTCCTTTCGTCTGAAAAAGAATTTTTTTGTACAGACATGTCGCAAAATCGTAGTGGACATGGTATATTTCCCCATATTATTATACTAAGTATACAAACATATTTTACTGGCTTGTTTGTATCAGGAAGTGTCATACTATTCTTACTTTTCTGAAGGAGGTAACAGTATGTATCGGAGCAGTAAAAAAATGTTATCCATCTCCACCTGTGTCTTATGTGCATCCATGTTATTCGGTTGTTCAAAGGGGACTGAAACGACAACCACCACAGCAAGTACCAGTACCCCAGCAGCAACTAGCGCAGCTACAGCTGCGGCAAAGGAATCGAAAGCACCCGATGCCGCCAAAAAAACCATCACCATCACATACAGAGACGATGGTACTGGTGAGAACGGAACGCTTTACAAATGGATTAAAGATGTGGCCGCCAGCTATCCGAACAAAGATGTCGTCATCAAGCAGACGCCGATCCAGGCTTCTGAAGGCGACTACTTCGCGAAGATTGCGCTTGCCCTCAAATCCAAAGACACAGCACCGGATATCGTTACAGAAGACACCTTCATGTTAAACTCCGATGCCAGCGCAGGCCTCCTGTCTCCTATCGATGACAAGGTCAAAGGCTGGACCGACTGGACGAACGGTTCCTTCATCGAAGCAATGAAAAAAGGGGTAACAGCCGCCGATGGCAAGATTTACGGCGTACCGTATAACACGGACTCCCGGGGCCTCTGGTACAACAAGCAAATTTTCAAACAAGCCGGACTGCCTGAAGACTGGAAGCCAAAAACTTGGGATGAAGTCTTGAGCGCAGCAAGAACAATTAAAGAAAAAGCAGCGAAGGACGTTGTACCTATTTGGATGAATATGGGTAAAGCAACTGGGGAAGCGACTTCCATGCAAACATACGAAATGCTGCTTTATGGAACTGGCGAAAGACTTTACGATGATGCAAGTTCGAAATGGATCGTTAAAAGTCAAGGTATTATGGATGCGCTTTCATTTGTTGACAGCGTTAACAAAGAGAAGCTTGGCCCTCCTCTCTCCAAAGTATTGAATGGTCAAGCGGGCAACTCCTCTTCTCGTGAATATTTGCCAAAAGGCAAACTGGGTATCTCCTTGGACGGTTCCTGGATCGCAGGTAACTACTTGCCAAATGGCGCTGCTCCATGGCCAGAGTATAAAGACGTTCTGGGCTTCGCTCCAATGCCGACAAGCAAAGGTCAAGCACCTGGTTCCATTACACTAGCTGGCGGTTGGGCTCTCTCTATTCCTACTAATGCGCAGCATAAAGATGAGGCATGGGATTTCATCAAGTATGCCCTCAACAAAGAGAATACGCAGAAGCTTGTTGTTGCAAGCGGTAACATTACGGTTCGTGCGGACGTTGCCAAAGATCCGGGCTATACCCAAATGCCTTTCAATGCAATCGCTACCGACTATTTGAAAAATGCAGAATTCAGACCTGCTCGTGACAAATATCCAGAGGTGTCCACACAAATTCAGACTATGGTCGAGTCTGTGGCAACTGGAACCTCTCCTGCCGATGCGATGAAGAAGTATCAGCAGGACGTAACGCGAATTGTTGGAGAAGACAAAGTCAGTGTGAAGTAATGGCAGCACGCTTGCCCTGGCGCCCTATCTGAGATTACGGGAGCCAGGGCAAGCCCAGTTTGCCTTCACGTTCACCAGGGAGAAAGGAGAGAACTATGATGAGCAGTGCGGCAATTCCGGTAACATCCAGAAAGACGTACACATGGTTGTATTTTTTATTCCCTTCGTTGGCCGTTATGCTGGTTTTCTTCATCTATCCGATCTTGCTAACGTTCTTCTACTCATTTACGAACTTGGCATTGACCGGGGAATCAGCAAAACAGCTAAAATTCGTTGGTTTTGACAACTACGTCCGCATGTTTGCGGATCCGACCGTTAGGGTAAGTATCTGGAATACGTTAATCTTTCTGATCGGCTCGGCTGTCATCGGCCAACAAGTGTTGGGATTCCTGATTGCTATCTTAATGAAGCGCAAAAATAAAACGTTCCGCCGTGTGATCGGTACGATCGTCCTCGCCGGTTGGGTAACACCTGAAATCGTATGTGCATTATGTCTCTATAGCTTTTTCGGTGACGAGGGTACGCTAAACTCCATTCTAGGCGCAATCGGCATACCGACAGTGACTTGGCTGTATACCGTTCCTATGCTTACGGTTATTTTGGCCAATATCTGGCATGGAACAGCCTTCTCGATGCTTGTGTTCCAAGCAGCGCTGGACGATGTGCCGAAAGAAATCGAGGAAGCGGCGCTTGTCGACGGTGCCTCACGTTGGAGAATTTTGACATCCATTATTCTGCCTTATATTAAAGGAACGATTACGACCAATGCGATGTTGGTTACTTTACAAACGCTTGGCGTCTTCGGCCTCATCTATGCGATGACCGGCGGCGGCCCTGGCACGGCAACGACTACTTTACCAATCTTTATGTATAACCAAGCCTTCATTAACTATCAGCTCGGTTACGGTACGGCCATATCCCTGCTGCTCTTGCTTCTGGGTATTGTGTTGAGTTTATTCTATATTCGCTCTTTAAAAGAGTAAAATCACGAGGAGACTTCGTATGACTGAGATATACCGTAAAGTCGTTTATCGCACCTTGCCCTACGCAGCGCTCACCTTCATCGGCATTTGTTTCCTGCTCCCGCTCTTATGGGTGCTAGTTGCCTCCGTGGATCCTAACGCCATGCAATCGCTCAAGGTTCCCAGCTCTTTGACAGCAGGCAACTATATCGACGTGATCACTAGTCGCGCCAACCAGCGCGCATTTCTAATAGGACTCATCATTTCGCTAGGTCAAGCTTTGATTGTCGTTCTATTAGGTCTGCTAGCGGCTTATCCACTGTCCAGATATCAATTGAAGTATAAGAAGCCGTTCATGCTGACCATCCTATTTATGACCTCGCTGCCTATCACTGCAGTGATGGTTCCTGTGTATCAATTGTTTTTAACATTAAAGCTCTATGACAATATTTTCGGCGTTATTCTGTTTAAAGTCGCCTCCGCCATGCCTTATGGCATTTGGATGCTCAAAAATTTCATGGATTCCGTTCCGAACGAATTGGAAGAAGCGGCTTGGGTGGACGGAGCATCCATTCTCGCAGGCATCCGTAGAATCGTCACGCCATTGATGATTCCGGGAATATGTACGGTGGCCATCTTTACCTTCTCAGGAAGCTGGGGCAACTTCTTCGTTCCCTACATTCTCTTGAATACGCCTGAGAAGTTCCCTGCGGCGCTGAAGCTGTATCAATTCTTCGGCCAGTATGGCATGGTTGATTACGGCAAATTGGCGGCATTTTCTACGCTCTATGCCATTCCGTCGGTTGTCATGTACATCCTTTCGCAGCAATTTATGTCCAAAGGTTTCGGCCTCCAAGGCGGTACCAAAGGGTAGTTACATGCAGGGCTATTGAAGCCCGGCATCGATGTTTTTAAGAAAAAGCCTTATTAATAAGGCTTTTTTTCTTTCCTCTACTCCGCCTAAGTCAGTGAGGCATTTGCATCAATGCGATAGGTTAATTTCATTGAGGTGCACCGTGATATGCTTGCATACAAAAACTCAGATATTAATTCCGTGTTTTCTGTGCAAATTTAAATAATTGTAGAGTCTAGTACACGTACAAGAACATGTCTCAAAGCGGATATGACCCCAAAATTCTACAAGCATCTTGAAGTCAGGTAAGGTTGCTTGTGCGCAAAAAAGACGACCTATCTCCTATTTTACCAGGAAAGCATGTCGTCTTTTTGTAATTTGAATATTTACTTTAATTCAATCGGTTTTGCATCGACAGGTTCAAACTTATCCCCGTCTGTCGCACCATCAAGTAAAAAATTAACCGTTTTGATTTTGTCAAAATTACTGTCCACTTTTACAACAATTTTTCCTTTTTTTACTTGCTGGCTTGCATATAGACCGTCTAAATCGTCCGAGTAAGACGTTTGATTTGTAATGGGCACGATCTCTTCATTGTTCAAGCTAATTTTCCCTTTCGTAGGGAACCAGCTTATTTTGGAATTTGCCATATTTGTAATGCTTACATCAAAAATAATGGCATGAATAGGTTCCGTTGTCTTATCGTTTTGATAGGCCGTATCTAATGTAATATTAGAAATTTGCATCATTAAGCTCCCAGACCAGACAACTGCAATCGTTTCATAGGATTTCGTATTTTTAATACTTATCGTCCGTTTACTCTCATCCCAGCTCACATCTGCACCTAACGCCTCCGAAACTACTCGCAACGGTACATAGCTCGAACCATTAATGATTTGAACATCCGTGTCAATGGGCTTGCCGTGCACCAATAAACGAATATCGGACGCGGCGTAGGCGCCGATGCCTAATCCAAACATGAATATGCTTGATATACCAAGAATAATTAAACGCCTGTTCATTTCTTCCATCACTCCAATAACATCGTTATAAAGAGTGATTTCGACAGAATATTCCAATTTCCTTTTAAAACCGCACTTCCTTTTACTTCTTCGAACGAATGAAAGCAGGAAAGCTTAAACATCAAGGAATCTTAACAACAAGCTCGCTGAGATAAGAAGAAGTGGAGACACCATTAGACGGACCAAACTCGAATTCAACAGAATCCGCATATTTATCGTCATTGTGACTTATCTGTAATGCAATCGGCGCGTGTCCTTCCGGCACCCATCTAGCTGTAGCCTTATAGCGGCCGATCGGAATTTGATCGACGCCGGCACCGCCAGCAACTGGCCCTCCGCGTTTCGTAATCGTTTGGCCTACACTGCCATCGAGCAGCGGACCAACAGGCGTCAACGTGATTTCCAAATCGCTCATATCGAACTCCGGCAAGGAATCATCCGTTGATGTAAAGAACGGATAAATATATATCTGTCCATCAAACTTACTCCAGGTGAAGTTGCGTACAGCCCCTGTACTTCCCGAAAGCGGAAGATTCAGGTCAGCATTCAAATGGAAAGTGAAATCTTTCCCATTGAACGATTTCGTTACGTCAGCGCCCATACGATAGGTTGTTGCTATTTGCGGCAGTTCAATCCGATAATGGCCTGATTCATCCGTAACGCCAAGGAGATTACTGTCATACAACAATGTGTTATCCGCAAACACAACGATATTAGGGATTGGTTGGCCTTTTGCGTCTCGTACATAACCTTTAACGACATAAGGTTCAACATCCTCTTTTGGCGGATCTGGAATTGGGGCCGGCGTTGGTGTCGGTTCTGGAGCTGGTGTCGGTGTCGGTGTTGGTGTTGGAGCCGGCACAGGGCTTGGTGTCGGTGTCGGTGTTGGAGCCGGCACAGGGTTTGGCGTCGGTGTCGGTGTCGGTTTCACATCCGATTCTTCAATTTTTACAATCGCCTCGTTGCCACTTCTAGAATAGGACACCTCGTATCCGCTGTTTTCCGCTACAAATCGGAGCGGCACTAAAGTACTGCCATTCAAGATCTGCGCGGGTACATCCAAGCTCACGTTTTCCCCATTGACTTTGGCAGTGCTGCTGTTAATCGTCAGTTCGATGGTCATACCATCCTTGGTCCCGATCGCTTGTTGGGTCGAACCTGACTCCACCCATTTCACTTCGTAACCGAGTGTTTCGAATAATTTACGGAATGGAACGAGCGTTGAACCATCCTTCAAGATAGGTTTTGCTTGGTCAAACTGAAGCTCTTGGCCATTGAAAAACACATGAATCAGTAGACTATCAGAACTTGGTGTCGGGCTTGGTGCTGGTGCTGGACTCGGCGCCGGTGTCGGTATCGGACTTGGTGTCGGTGTCGGACTTGGCACAGGTGTCGGTGATGGCGCTGGACTCGGCGATGCTGGGGACCCTTCTGCGATCATTGGACTTTTAAACTTAATCGGTGTGGAAGATACCTTTCCCAGCGGCGTCCCGATTTCCAAGACATAATATTGCGTTTCCTTGATCGTACCGTTATCGCTCGCGTACAAATCAAAGGTAAGATCACCGTTAAATTCCCCGACCGGCATTTTTACATCTTTTTGAAATCCGGAGTTGATGATCACGTTCTCATGCGTAGGGCCGCTTGCCGTTGTAGTGGTTTTGTCTTGCACAATGCCTAATAGCCATCCGGTAGTCTCGTGGTTGGTTCGCCAAACCCCTTGAAAATTGTCCTTGCCATAGGCATCCGTGGAACGCAAGACGACGGAATTAATCGTTGTTTTCTGAGCAAGGCCCAATTTCAACCTGAAGTGCCCATCCTTATTGCCCTCAGGTGTAAAATCGGCGGATCCGACGACATCAGATCCAGTATCCAACAGGCTAAACTCCTTAATAATCACGCCTGCAGGCGCTGTCTCGCCAAAAGCATTGGCAATTCCGCCAAACGCCAAACAGCCCGTTAGCAAAAGTGTAATAACCGAAGGTTGCTTTCTTTTGTTGAAAATGGATAACATACGTTTCATTCTCCTTTTCCTCCATCTGGTGAATTTCTTTCCTGATTTAATCTTACTTCGTCGGCATTCCCGTTTTCATGAGTGAAGGCCGGGAAATAATCAGGAAAAGACTGGGAAAGCATTCAGGAAGTGATTCGGGAAAAGGGTTTACTCCGTCATATCCCCCAAATGGGGGATTGTAATCCATCACCTTTTAGATAAAATTACAACATAATGAGCTAGAGATACATTTTGTATTGAACAAACGATTATCAACTTTAGGGGGCGAAACAACTTGAAAACACCGAATGAATCCAAATTTATAGTTAAACTGTCAAGCGGAAAAATCATTAGTGAACCGATGGACTATAAAGATGCCCTGCAAGTATTTATGAAACTTTTTGATCAAGTAAGCGGTGTTTCAGTTGTACCTGACGATTCGAAAAAAGAGGAATGAAGCGGTCTATTCCCTTGAACTTCCCTTTGTTTTAACCGTGAAAATACTTAAAGCAATCGTCAAAACCACATAAGTCCAGAAGCCGTGAATCTCAAACCCGGGCAAAAACTTATCCAGCAGCCATAATTTGATTGGGGTTAACACCAGAGACGCTAGAATTAAGAAAGGTGTCGTCAAACAGCCAATTCCAATTACGATAGACAATACTGACATCGCCAAAACAAAACTATAGATGAGACTGATAACGAACATGAAGATGGAGGCTAGAACCAATGTTTGGGTATCCGAAATCGAAAGATATGGACTGAAATAGTGACTGCCGATCCAAAATACAATGATTGTGACTATAAAATTAAGAATGTTTCTCAAGTCAAGCCCCTCCTTGCATCGCTCATTCGTATACTTAAGTTTTTACCCCTTTTCCTACAATAGATCCATGTATATTTAATTTTGCAAATTTGAAAAACCCTCCATTTCCCGCACTCCAAAAGGCAGCACCTCGTGAAATTGTTATATAAATAAATATTTTACTCATTCAAAAGAAATAACTTTTTAATAACCTCTTGCTACAATGAACTTACCCCTTACAACAAGTCATCCCATATGCAAAAGAGCGATCCCGCCGCTACGCTAGTAGTTGGGGGATCGCTCCTTTTAATCAATGAAATGATGAGCGCCGCGTTATTGCCATGAAGTTGGCTTAGTCTTCGGCTTCCTCTTCAGGAACCGCGTCAGCCGGTTCACTTTCTTCTTCTCTTCCAAAATTCTCTTAATGCCGCGAATAAGTACCTTTGGCCTCATTTCATCTTGATGTTTTAATTTATGCAGTTCTTCAATAAATGATGGCTTCATGTTCACTCATCCCCTATAATTTGGTAGGACTATTCTACTATATGTGTAGAGGAATGTCGAATTTAGTCGAAACAACGATTACTTACCTAAACCATCCCCATCGCTCGCTCATACTATAATCTCATTAGCGCCCTACGCTCGGCCAGCGGCTTACACACCGGGCACACGCCAACGATTTTCCCGTTCTCGTCCGAGTAGAACGCCAGTTTCTTATTCTCCTTCCGGCAGAAAGAACATTTCTGTTGTTTCCTTGCTTGTTCCCTTTTCTTACTGTGCGCAGATAAGTGAATCACTTTATTATTATGTACCGGTACTTGGCGTTTCCTGGTTATGCGGTAAACTGAAAGCAAGATAAGAAACAGGATGATCACACCGACAATAATCCATCTCATGATTCTACCTCTTTTCGCTATAGGCTTCACTTGTGATTAAAAAAGACCACATCACCCTAATCTATAGGTGGTGCAGCCTTTCCTATTAATTGCTATGTACAAGTCGCTCAAAAGCCTGCTCGAACGCTTCCTTCGTATCCGCCTGCTTATAGCGAAATAGGCCATGGTCATCGCGGATCTCATGTTCTTCAAGCTGTAAGCTCATATATACATTGGCAATGTCCTGCGGAGGCCCCTCGACGACGAAATCGACGCCTTTCTTCTTAGGAGAAACAATATAAGCCAGCTTACTCTTCGGAGAAAAGGATTGAAACAGGACGAATTTGCCCGAACGTGTTAAGTAATCCAATTTCTCAGGATAATTCTTCTTTGTGCCGCAAGGCATTTTAAATGTGGAAATCAAAGACATCGAACGTTCAGCTCCAATGATTGATCGGTCAACCGTGTGACCATTTAGTCTTATTTTATTTGATTTCATCACTTGCTGCAAGGCTCGCAGTGCCGCCAGTCAGCAATTCTTCATTCCGTGATCGGCTTCAGGTCGCTTAGCTTCATCGTCGCTTGTCTGTTCGTATCGTGAAAGACGACCCGAATGTCTAATTGATCATTGTTAAACTCAAAAGAGAGTATCGTACAATTGCGCCCTCGGTTCTTCGTCTTTCTGGGATTGTCCGGTGCAACGACGTAAGAGCTTCCGATAGAAAGCTTCACCGTATCATGCAACTCCGTTTTCATCTGCAAAACCTCTCATGCTGTATTAATGATTTATTTTACTGATTTATTAAGCTTACCTCCAAGAAACGCATTCGTCCAGTTTTGCGGACAATAACTCACCTTTTTTTTAATCCTATTCGCATCGATAGTGTCAAATTCAGACAAACTCTCCTATTTTACACCTCTATTCATAATGTGCATTTCATGATACTTTAGTACACATAATAGATGTGAGGGTGATAGAATGATGAGAACAATCTATGAGAATTATAGAGGATTCAAAGTTAGTAAGCAGGAAGATAGGTACAACGCCAACGCCATCTCGAATGAAATCAAGTTCAGTCAATGGAAGCTCAGTGATGTTCTCGATTCCATTGATCATTTTATCGAGCTAAATTGCTCTTCTGAGATTCAGTCCGTTCTTCCGCAAAATTAATTTTTGTTCCCATATATAAAAAGACGTGCTAACCGCACGTCTTTTTGCTATTCCAGCCCATCTCGTCCTGTCGAAAAATCGAATCATTTCCTCTGGATTGTTCTTGCTTGCGTATGAATGATATCGTTTTCAAAACCATAACAATGATATAGATTCCAAACGCCGTTATGATCCACAAAATCCTAACAGATTGCGAGTGATGGAAATGGTGGCTGTGAAGTATTGTGAGAAGTGCAACGCAAGGATCGATGACGCACCTTACTGCACGTATTGTGAAGAGAAAAGCAAGTCACGCTTCGCCCCTCGAATCATTGTCTTGATCATTCTCATCTTGCTGGCAGTCACACTTCTACTCATATTCAAATAAGAAGCACCGTTACTTACGGAGCAAGACTTGTGTCTTGCTCCCTTTTTGTTATAATGCGTGCTGCACGCGGCGCTCCCTATGGCGAATAGACCATACGAGCGTACAAACCGGTAATGCCCATAAAAATGGCGCAAACACCACATACTGCTCAACAGGAACGCCTACAATCGTACCGCAGACGATGGCCAGCAGATTCCACGGAACCATCGCCGACGTGATCAGGCTGGTGTCGGCCACGACGCGGGAGAGCTGGCTGCGCGGGAAGCGCTCTTCCCAGAACGGCATCAGGCTCCGGCCGGTCATCATAATCGGCAGCGTCTGCGTGCAAGCGACTAGCGCCAGCCCGAAGCCAAACAGCGCCGTACGGACGGTGGCTGCAAACATGGAGCCGGATGTGGTTCCGAGCAGCTTCTGCATGTAGGGCTGCAGCACGCGACCGGCTTCCAGGATGCCATTGAAAGCGCCGGCTAAGGCAATCAGCGCCATCAATTCGAGCATGCTGGACAAGCCTTTGGTCTTCAGCGCTGGAAAGGCGGCGGGATGGTAGCCGGACCACATCAGTTGGACCCAGTCTGCCATGTTCACATGCTGCAGGACGGATCCTGTTACCACCGCCGCGCCGATGGACAGCAGAAAACCATATCTGGTTCGCAGGCGCAGTAGAATGGAACTTAGAAGCACGAGTACTGGGACTATCAACCATAACGAGTATGCAAAACTTCTTACAAATTGCATTTCAAGATGTACATGCGCGTTAGCGTGCCAAATGCCGTTGACATCGATTGCCGCATAAAAGGCAAAGCAGATGATAAGCGCCCCGACGGTGGTCGGCAGCATCGCTTGAAATTGCTGCTTCACCGTAACGCCTGTCGAGGCGGCAACGAGTTGGTTGGCGCTTGAGAACGGAGACGTCCTGTCCCCGACGAAAGCTCCTGAAACCAGCGCACCTGCTACCATCGGAAGCGGAATTTGCAGCAGCGCCCCGATGCCGATCAAGGGAATGCCGACAGAGCTCAGCGTGCCGCTGGAAGTGCCTAAAAGCATTGATATGATTGCTGCCAAAACAAATGAGAATGTTAAATAATAGCCAGGATGTATAAAAGCAAGCCCTTGGTCGATCATATAAGGAATGGTCCCACTTGCCGTCCACGTCGGAATCAAGATTCCGACAAGACCGAGAATCCATATGACCTCTTTCGTATGCTTGACGCCTTCCCACATACTCCTCATAAGGATGCTCCAAGAAGATCCTGCCTGTAAACTAAACATGATTAATGTGAGTAATCCGACCATAAAACCATAAACGAGCGGAATACTAAAGCCATATGCGATGCCTAGTCCCGTAATCGTAAGAGCTACGATTAGACCGAGCTGTCTGCTGGATAACATCTTTACTTCCCTTCTAACTGTGAGTCGTTGGCGACGGATTCGCCGCACCTCAGCTATTGTAGCATACAGACCTCCTCGTGAGATTGTTTTTTTGTGTTCATAATTTGACGGAAATCTGTAAAAACTTGAATGTAACTCTCAATCTGGAACTATGTCCGGGAGGAAGCTATTCATGCACCGATTTCCAAAACGTCTTTCTTTGCAACTGAAGCTTGGCCTGCTTCTGCTGTTTCCGTTCGTGGTGACAAGCCAGAGCACGGCCGGAGCGGCTGTAGCCAGCGCGAGCTCAACCGTGCAAGACAAGGTGAGTACCTATACCTACAAGCTTACTGTGAAAATGTCCAACCGGTCAGCCTATAAAAGCGAAGCCACTTTCACGGACAAAAAGCTGCTGCGCGCACTGCAGGAAGCCGCTCCAGGCAGCGCTTATACAGAGCCGCTGCTTCCGGACACAACCCTTAGCTATGCCTTCAAAGCAAAAGAACAGAACTTCAGCGTCACGCCGAAGGGTGAAGTCATCGACAGCTTCACAAAGCGCCTTCTGAATGTGCCCAGCGACGTGCAGGAGCAGCTGGCGGCGCAAGTCACGGCACTGCGGACACAGCATTACGGCGAGCTGCTCCCTTGGGAACAAGCCAAAGACGTGCTGCCCAAATATAGTAAATTTACGATCGTCGACGTCGATAGTGGGCTGAGCTTTGAAGGCCAGCGCCGTGCAGGCTCCAGCCATGCGGATGTCCAGCCGCTGACCAAAAACGATTCCGCGACGCTCAAGACGATATATGGCGGCGAATGGAGCTGGGACCGCAGAGCGGTCCTCGTCAAGCTGAACGGCCGCACGCTGGCCGGCTCCATGCACGGCATGCCGCATGGCGGTGACGGCATTCCCGGAAATGACTTCAACGGTCATTTCTGCATCCACTTCCTCGGGAGCGTCACACATGGCTCCCGCTCGCTAGATCCCTCGCACCAGCTGATGGTGCAGCGGGCGGCAGGCTTGCTGAACGAATACGTCAGCAAGCTCTCCCCTTGGGCGTTGATCGACGTGTGGATCATCGGAGCCAACCAAGGCGACCCGCAGCTGCTGCAAGTCGCCACCGGGCAAGAACAGGCTGTGCATATGCGATCGATGCGCAGGCTGTCCAAATTCGCGGAGCGAGACACCTCCAAGCTCCTGCAGCTCACCACCGTGGTCGACGTCTCGGCTACGCCGGAAGGCTCGAACACGACACGAACCCGGCGCATTCGCTTTCAACTTGAGCGCGATTCACTGGATGCCCGCTGGTATATCCGCAGCGCGGATGTCCAATAAAGAAGCCCGATCTCTCGCCAGTGTGACTAGCGAAAGATCGGGCTTTTCTTTATTCCTCCGGCTGATTGGACGCTTTGCGCAGCTCGTTGGCCAAGCGATGGAATTCCGCTCTGGCCGGATCACTCGTTGTCGCCTCGTAGCCTGCCGCGAGAAACGGAATTATTTTGTTCGCATCCGCGGTAGCAATCATATAAGGCGCCGGGGCTAAAGTATTCCAAAAGCCCTCATTGCCGTAAGATTCGTCGTAATCGACACCTATCCCGTGCAGGGTGACATCATTTTGATATTGGTACACGTTCATATACGCGGATTTTTCCCCCCGGCTCCAGGCATAGGTCTGCCAAAATTTCGAACATGCTCCGGCCGTACGTACGGCCTCGACGACGTCATACGAGCCATAGACGCCGGTAAAGTAATCTGGAGTCGCTTCGCTTGCTGCACGGATATATTCGATGACCGTCGACATTTGTGCAGAGCTAGCGTCAAAATCAACGGCAAAGTAGATGGCGCTTCCCGGCGGCTGCCCCACACTCTGTGCGACCTGCAGAGCCGTATCGCCATCAGCTAAGCCTGCACTGCGCCCGCCCAGCGCTCGGCTGGCTGTCGTCTCGAATACGGACAACAGTTGAAGCCCTGCGGCTGATATGGCGTTGGCCTCCGTTTTGGTAAGTGCTTTGGCTCCGCTCGGCACGAGATATCTCGCCACGAACACGTAACCATCCTGAACGAAAGCAGCCGCTGTCTTCGTCGTCAATGGCGTTGAACAGTCGAATCCTTTTGTCAAGCTAATCACCTGTCCCTTATCGGAAGTTGTGTACATGATCAGCTTATGCCGAACATGGCAAAGGTGACCCGGCTCTCCGTACTTGTCCGTTAATCGGCGATGTGATCCACATGCATGACGGCGTGATCGTAGGAGCTCCAATCGCCTGTGCCGATTAAATCGATCAGGTAAGGCGTGCCCTCTCCCTGACTCCCCGCTACTTGAGGTGTCTGCGGACCAATCAGTCGCTGATGGATATGCGACTGCCCTAACAAAAGCTGCTGTTTGTCATAGAACGATAGCGTAATGTCATACATGTGCGCTCCTGCCACTTTTCCGCTTATCCACGCTCTTGCGACGGTGAAATCGCCGTTCTTCTGCATGTGGAGTATACCGAGCAGCGCTTTCCCTTCATCATCTTCGAACTGATAGAAAGGTGGCAAAGGCAGCCCAAAATAATACGGGAACGTGTTTTGCAGCGTTGCCAACTGAGCTGTTTCTGCCATGTTATCCACAGGGATTAGAAGTGGAGAAGTCACGCCATGCCCGGCCCCCTCTGGATTATAGATGGCATATGGTGCACTCGTCACGATTTCGCCAGATAGCTGCCAGAAGCTGATAGTACCCCATACATATTTTTCCATAGGTCCAGGATGAATACGGCCAATCTGCCATGCGGTGTCATCTAAGGTGAATTGACCTGTTAGGTAGGTACGGTCCCCAACATGAACCGTATAAAGCCGGTTGACCGTCATGTGATCGCCATAATCCGGATTGAGTGCCGTCCCGAAAGCGTGTGATTTAGCATCTGGAACAGCGAGCTCAGGGTTGATCAGCCACTGATCGCCTCGCCAAGCCGTCTCGATCTGCAGTGCATAAAAGCCGGATGGCGAGCGGAATTCCGCTTTGGCATGCACCGTCTGTGGCGACAAAACCGCTCCGTTCGCCGATTCGTGGAAAGGCTGATCATAAAGTGGCGTATCGGCAGCCAAGTCAAGGTCCAAGCTGACCGGGCTGATGAAGCCGAGCTTGTGATTGTCGACCGGGACCCACATGGTGCCCAGCCAGGAAGTTTTTATTTGCAGCCACGAGGTTGCATCGGCTTGCTGCATATACGAGGCTTCAAACTTCGATCCCATGACCTCGACTTTTTGGGGAGTGAGCGAGGCCCATGAGGAGGTGCTGAAATCTGGTTCTGCATACAGCGGTGTCGTTTCCAGCAAGGAAATTTGGGGCGGCAAGTCACTTGGCCATGCGATGACAGACGAAGCTTCTTTTTGGACGTCGGCTGCAGAGGCGCTATGTGAAAAGCAAATCATTACAAGAAGCAGAAGATAGGCTGTCTTTTTCAAAACGTTCCCTCCAATTTCCATTCTGGTGTCTATAAAATAAATACGCGTTCTTCGCCTGAACCACCTGCTCTTTTCATCAAAATATACAAAGGAGGCGTGTCAGCCCCCTCAAATGGCACAAAAAAGAGGCTGTCGCACAAGTCATCACAGATGACCTGGAACAGCCTCTTGGGGTTTAGCCGTCCTCTCTTGCGATCGAACTCTGCTCAGCGATAATTCGCCACGTTCACGCCGAGATGGGTGCTACGTGTTCACCGAGCCAGCAACATCCGGCGTTCCGTCCGCATGCCATTTGAGCTCGCAAACGTAAGTGTGCCGGTTCGGATCATAAAGAGGATCACCGACAATCTCTTTATAATTTCTGGCATGGAACACCAGCAGATCATGGCTTCCATCCTCAGAAACGGTAAAACTATTGTGGCCTGGTCCGTATAGCTGGATTTGCTCATTGGTGACGAGCACCGGTTGGCGGGATTTGTTCCACGAGCGCGGATCCAGCAGATTCGCATTTTCATCAGCAGTTAAAAGCCCCATGCAATAATGATGATCCGTAGCACTTGCCGAATACGTAATGAAAATCCGCCCATGGCGTTTGAGCACAGCAGCGCCCTCATTCACTTTGAAGCCGATGATTTCCCAGTCAAACTCGGGCATCGACAGCATGGCTTGCTGGCCACGCAGCGTCCAAGGACTGCTCATTTCCGAAATGTACAGATTGGAGTTTCCTGGAATATGCAAATCTTTTTGCGCCCAGACCAGGTAACGGACACCACGATGTTCAAAAGAGGTCGCATCCAGCGCGAAGCTTTCCCATGCGGTCCGCAGCTGTCCTTTCTCCACCCACTGGCCGTCCAGCGGGTCCGTGGAGCTATTTTCCAACACATACATGCGATGATCAAAAAGGCCCTCATTCGTCTCCGTCGTTCTGGCGGCCGCAAAATAGATATACCATTTGCCATCGACGAAGTGCAGCTCCGGCGCCCAAATGTTGGCGCTTAACGGGCCTGCATCATGTTTGCGCCACGCGACAACCGGCACGCTCTCTCGGAGACCGGCAATCGTAGCGGAGCGCCTAATTTCGATACGGTCATATTCAGGCACAGATGCCGTGAAGTAATAGAAACCGTCCGTATGTTTATAAATCCACGGATCAGCTCGCTGCTCCAGCACAGGGGTCAAGCGGATCGTTTCTTGATCGTTGTTCATATCTACACTTCTCCTTTATGCAGTCTGTTCGCCACCTCTACCCCTTCACACCGCCAACGGTAAGTCCGGATACAAAAAATCGCTGAAAGAAAATAAAAACGAGCAGGATGGGCAAAATCGCCAGGACGGAGCCGGCTATTAAAATGTCATAATTGTTCCCGTACGGAGTGACTAGCGACGACAACCCGATTGGCAAGGTTAATTTATTGCCTGTTTTGAGCACAATCATCGGCCACACGAAGCTGTTCCAGCTTGCCAAAGCTTGCAGAATCGCCATCGCCCCGAACGCCGGCGCCAACAGCGGCACCATTATTTTGAAGAAGATGCCATATTCCGAACAACCATCGATTCTCCCCGCATCCATGAAGTCCTTGGGCAGTCCCGCTGCATACTGGCGGAAAAAGAAGATCGGCAGCGGTGCGACAACGAACGGCAGGATCACCCCGCTGTACGCATCGATCAGATGCAAGCTGATCATCTGTTTATAAAGCGGCAGCATAATGATTTCGACGGGCACCATCATGACGAGCAGCACGAGTACAAAGATGACATTCCTGCCCACGAACCGGTACATGGCCAGCCCGTAACCGACCATGGACGATAACAATAAGCAGCACGCTGTATAGACAACAGAGATCAGGACGCTGTTTTTATACCAAATCAAATACTTCTTCGCTGAAGCCGAGAACAGGAAAGCATAGTTATGTAAAGATATTAGCTCTGGCTGCAGCCGCACATTTAAGCCATAACGCAGCATTTCTTTGGAAGGCTTGAGTGAAGCGAGCGCCAGACAATAGAACGGAAATAAGGCCAAAATGGCGAGAACCAAAAACAACAAAAGCAGCAAAGAGGCTTGCAGACGTGTATGCGATTGTACAGGCATGTCCTAATCCTCCTTTTTGAACAGACCGAAAAATTTCAGCTGAATCACGTTGATCACCATCGTCACAGCAAGCAAGGTAATCCCGATGGCCGAGCCGAAGCCGAGATTATTTTTCTCAATGCCTTCCCGGTACAAAAGACCAATCATGGTGAGGCCGATATCGTTCGGAGAGCGGTTGCCGTTCCATAGGATGAAGCTTTCCGTAAACATCGAATAGCCGCCGTAGATGGAGATTGTGATGACATAAATGGCAACCGGCTTCAGCAGCGGCAATGTAATCCGCCAGAAGCGGTCCCATTTGCCTGCGCCGTCGATCTGCGCCGATTCATACAGTTCCTGCGGAATGCTCTGCAGGGCGGACAAAAAGTAGATGATATTGACGCCTGTGAACCTCCATGTCGCCAAGATGACAAGGACGAGCATGCCGGTGAAGGAATTCGCCAACCAGTTGATCGTCGGCAGTCCCAGCAGATGACGGAACGCATTCATCACGGAGTCGTCCAAACTGCCGAAGACCAGCCGAAAGACGGTGCCGGCCACGACGACGGAGGTCAACGAGGGGATAAACAAGGCCGAACGGAAAAAGGCGCTGGCCTTAGTCAGCTTCGTATTCAGAAATACGGCCAAAATCAATGGCAGAGGAATCAGCACGAGCAGCGTCCAGAACGTGTACCGACTGCTGTTCCACAGCGCTGTGATGAACGATTCGCTCCACAAATTTTGGTAATTTGTAAGACCGATAAAATGCGTTTGACCAGGCAAAACCTCCTGAAAACTCATGACGATCGTGTTGACGACCGGATAGGCAAAGAAGATCAGAAATGACAAAATAAACGGCAGAACAAACACGTATGGAGCGATGCGGGAGGAATACAGAAATTTATTCATTCGATTATCGCTACTCCTCTCTGGAAGACGCTGCCGGCCTTGCCCTGTACGGTTTTAAGGCTGAGCCGGCAGACGGAACGCTATCGTTTGGACAGCTGGTGCAGTTTCGGATTACTTTATATTTTTCACGGCATCGTCCAGTACTTGTTTCGGATCTTTCAAATCATTCAAAGCCTGGAACATCGCCTTTGTCTTGAGATAGTCGGACACGGCTGGTGTTTTTTCTTTGATATTGGTCGGCGCGATCTCATTCTTAACGGAAATAAGCACATCCCACAGATTTTTACCGAAGTAAGCCGTAAATTTGTTGTCAGCTTTCAAAGCCGGATCGGACCATACATCGGAGCGAATCGGATCAAATCCGAGCTGTGACCAAATTTGAATGTTGCCCTCTTTGGACAATTTCGCAAATGCAAGGAATTTTTTGGCAACCTCTTGATTTTTGGATTGCTTGGTAATGACCGTGCCCGTTCCTCCCATCCCGGAGGAGTGCATATCGCCTTGCTTGAACACAGGCATCTGCTTGATGATGATTTTGCCTTTCAGATCAGGCATGTAGTCCGTGAAACGTCCCATATACCACATCGGCATCCACACCGACGCTGCGCCTCCTTTGTTCATGAAGCCGTAATACTCTTCGGCGTGATGGAAGCCGCCTGGCGCCACGATGGCCACCTTCTCCTTCACCAGCTTCTGCAGGTAGGTCAGCACTTCGGTATTGACCGGATCACCGAGTGTCACATTGCCACTCTTATCCAAAAAGTCTGAACCGTGCTGCACCACAAGCGGCCAATAAGACCATTGATCCTGCGTTTCTACGGTCGTCATCGGTTTGCCTGTTTTTTCCAAAACCTGCTTGCCCGCCTTCTCATAATCGTCCCATGTTTTGATATCGTCCGCATTGACGCCTGCTTTATCAAGGATTTCCTTGTTATAGTAAATGACCTGTGCGCCAACATGATAATCAATGCCGTAATACTTGCCATCTTTGGCATAATTATCGAGCCTGGACATGACCAGATTGCTCTTTTCCGGCTCCACAATATCGTTCAATTCCGCCAGCTGCACGTCACCTTTGAGGAAGTTGCCGATTTTACTGATCTCAATGTCCGCCATATCAGGCGCACCGGTTCCCGATTGCAGGGCAACGAGCAATTTATTGTGGTTGTCATCGTAAGGAAAAGTCGTCGCTTCCAGCGTGATCGGCTGCTCAGGGTGCGCTTTGTTCCAAGAATCCGCCATGCTCTCAAAAAACTTCTGATGCAGCTCGTTAAACGTCCAGAAGCTCAATTTCACCGCTTTGCCTGACGAGGCGGCGCCGCCTGCTTGGGCAGCTGTGGTCGCACTGGCGCCGGCGCTGTCGCTCGACGTACCTGTACCTGTGCTCGATGTGCAAGCCGTTACAAAAAGCATGGAAGCCAAGATGGCCGCAGAAGATAATTGCAGCTTTCTCTTCATACAAGGAATCCCCTCCAAATGGAAATTTTTAAATGGCGATAGCTGTCTTGAAAATCTCAGTTCATCGTGTAAGCGCTTCACACAACAAATTATAGAACATATGGATGCGTAATTATATAACCAATTCATTATAAAATTATGTTTATTATAATTTACTTTTTGGACTGCCCCATATATATAGATCAAAATATAATAAATATATTTATTATCATGAAAAGTATTCCCTTTTTCATATTTTTAGGTACAATACTAGTAATACATAAAGGAATCAGGTGACAGATGAATGACGAAAACTCCACTTTATAAACAAATCTACCAATCGATTAAAGATAAAATTATTTCCGGCGAACTGCGGCCCAAAGACCGTGTCCCTTCCGAGCAGGAATTCATGGATGAATTTATGGTCAGCAAAATTACGGTAAAGAACGCCCTGGCCGCCCTTGTTGATGAAGGGCTAGTCACACGAATTCAAGGGAAAGGCACTTTCGTAGCCGCCGTACCCGCTTCAGTTGCCGTCAACCCGCTGCCTCTCGCCAACCGGTCTGCGTCCTCAACGGCCAAAAGTTACATCGGTCTGATTATCCCGACTATGAAAACGAAAGTCATTCAACGGCTCGTCGATTACATTGAATATTATGTCAAAGAAGCCGGCTACCAACTGATCCTGCATATTACTCGCGAGTCCTCGAGCGAAGAGTCCCGCTCGGTGCAGGAATTGATCGGCACCCCCGGCGTATGCGGGATTATCGTTTTCCCGACGGAGGATGAGCGTTATAATGAATCGCTCCTCAGGCTCTCGCTGGATAAATATCCGTTCGTCTTCATCGACCGGTACTTGCGCAACATTGAAACGTACCGCATCACCTCCGACAACTGGGGCGGAGCTTACCAGACCGTGAGCAGGCTGCTGCAAAAGGGGCATGAGCGCATTGCGCTTGTCTCGCCGGACAACACGAACACGTCGATCGAAGATCGCACGCATGGCTTTGAGAAAGCTTTTATCGACAACAACATCCCGATTGATAAAAGCTTATGGTGCCACGTGCCGATCGACATTCTCCGCAATGGCGGCACATCGGCTTATGTGGAGAGCTTCCTGCAGCAGCAGCCGCATATCACCGCTGTGTTCGCCTTGACCGCGGAGATGACGCGGTTGACGCACCATGCGCTGCATCAGGAGCAAGGGCTGAATCCGCAGATCGAGCTTGTTTCCTTCGATGATCCGGAAATCCCGGGAATCTCGCATGTTCTGCAGGATGAGGAGCAGATGGCACATTCCGCCGTTCAGCTGTTGCTGGATCAGCTGGAAGGGCATTATGTGCCGCAGCGTGTGGAAATTCCAGTACAGTGGGTTGAGATTTGAATCTCATCATAACGAATAAAAAGCTGCTCGTTCATGGAACGAAGCAGCTTTTTCTCAATTTGTAATACCTATCTATTCGCTTCCCGCTATCTTGAAGCGACTGATTTGCGTTTGCAGATCTTCAGCCATCTGCGATAAAGCCATGGAGGAGGAGGATATTTCCTCCATCGAAGCCAGCTGCTCTTCCGTGGCGGCGGAAATATTTTGCGTACCGGCTGCTGAAGTCTGGGCAGCTCCATTAATCTCCTCGATGGAGTAGATCATCTGTTCAGTCCCTGTGGCCATCTGCTGAACCGCAGTCGTGACCTCCTGCACTTGATCCACGACTTGGCTTACAGCCTGCTGGATTTGTTCGAAAGACGCTCCTGCTGATCGTACCGTCTCCATGCCGCTTGACACTTCCGACGTTGCAGATTTCATGGAGTGAACAGCTTTGTTCATATCCGTCTGAATCGTCGAGATAATCAAGGAAATTTCGCTAGCAGAATGCGAAGACTGTTCAGCCAGCTTGCGAACCTCCGCCGCAACAACCGCGAATCCTCTGCCTCCTTCTCCCGCTCTGGCCGCTTCAATCGCCGCATTTAAAGCCAGTAAGTTGGTTTGCACGGCGATTGTTGTAATGGCCCCAACAATTTCCCCGATCTGTTCCGACCGCTGGCCTAAACCGTCAATGACTTGTCCCAAGCCGTCGATCGCTGTATGAATGGAGTTCATTTGACGGCTTACGGTTTGAATGGCCGCATTGCCTTCGATTGATTTGTCAGACGCTTGCTTCGCTGTTGCCGTAACGACTTGCGCACTTGCCGCGATCTGCTGCACGCCTTCTCCCATTTGCTTCAGCGTTCGTGTCGCTTCATCAACGGACTGAACTTGATTATTGACCCCGTCAGCCACACCTTGAACCGTATTGGCAATATGTTCGCTCGCTGTACTGGTTTGCTCGGCGCTCGCCGTTAGCTCTGCCGAGAAAGCTGCCACCTGATGCGAGGTTTCGGCAATTTGTCCGAATAAGCCTCGCAGCTGCTCCATCATTTTATTGAAGGAAGCTGTTAACTGGCCGAGCTCGTCCTTGGAACGGTAACTGAGATGGCCGGTGAAATCTCCGTTCTCCGCTTCCGCCATCTTCGCTTGAAGTTTGATAATCGGATTTACGATCATCCGGGTTATGAGGATACCCAATCCAATACAAACGGCAATCATAATGAGTGAAACTAGGATAGAAAACACGATGCTACGTTTCGCATTCCTGTCGTTGGCACTGCTCATTTCACTAGCCATGGATGTGAATGAGGATTCGATCTGCTCGTTGATTGCCTTTATGTTATTTATGGCAATGATTCCTTTCGTTTTATACAGACTGTAGGCCTCATCATTTTTATTGACCGCCCCAAGGTCTAACATTTGTTTAAGTATGTCCAAATAATCGGGGTAAATGGCTATTAACTTGACTACTAGTTCCTTTTGTTCTGACGATATGTTGGAACCTCGCAGATCTTCAAGCATTTGGTTATTGGCATCGGCTAGCTGCTGATAGCTATCTACCAACTGTTTACCTTCTTCATCCGTTACGTTTTGCATACTTTGGAATGTTACAGATTCCATCTGTTTATTGTTCGTTCGAAACGTACCGAAACTTACAGACGGTACCAAATTATCCTTGTACATCGATGTCGTGCTGTTGGAAAGTCCAGACATCGTAAAATATCCGGTTCCCGTCAGAGTAACCATTGCCAAGACAAAAATACTAATTAGCACAAGCAATTTTCTAGAGACGGTTAAATTACGCATAATTTCGTTTTCTCCTTAGGAAGTATTTAAACTGTTCTGTACGCTTAGTTACAGTCTTTTACAAAGTTTTGATACATCCACAAAGATAACATTTAACTTTTAAATAAATATCGCAAAACAGTTTCATAATTATTTTTTTTCCATATAATTGTTTAATATTTGAACTCATCCTTGTAGCTTTTCATTTTCAGCCCCGTTCTTCTCAAGTGTACGGCAACGTCTGCCCTTAGCTCCGCTCGTTTGAACGCTTCGTTCCAGTTGTTGCGAACCTTTTTGAACGCAGCTGTATCCTGCCGGTACAGATCTTCGCCGAAACCGAAAATATCCGCTCCGAATTCATCCTGAACCTTGTTCATCGTATGCTCCAAGGATGCTTGCAATTGTTGTCCTGCCAATTGTTCTAACTTCAAGTAGGTTTGTGGCTCGGATAAATCCGCTTTACAAGACATCCCGTCGAGGTTACCGTTAATAAATATTTGCACAATGACATGCGGTTTGCCGCCGTCGTAGAACGCCTTGATCTTCGTTCCTGAATCATACACATTGACATCAAAATGCTCATTATCTTGACAAGGTACCGACAATACGGTGTTTTTGATCATGTCCTGGGTCCACAAATAATTCCGCGTATCGTCCAAATTGAGATGTCCGACAAGCTTCTGCTTGTTAAATACGCCAAGACCCGTCAAGATTACGTTATTGCGCAGGTTATCGGATTTTAAATTTTCATCTTTCGAGCCTGCTTCCGCATTCCCTTGGACGGCAACTGACTCCATGACAGGATCTCTGCCTTCAGAGCTGAATGCTTCAATCATGTCTTTCATTTTAACTTGCGGATCTCCGCCCCATTCATGATTTAAATTCCCGCTTTGCCGAAACAATTTGGTTGAAGGTGAAATCCCACCCGGTATAATCGTAGAGATCGCTTCCAGCGCGGTACCATGTGTAACCAATACCATGTTGAAATCGTCCCGCAGCTCCCAATCCCGTTCCAAAAAATCCAAAAAGTCCAAATTGCCTTCTCGGGCTACTTCCTCGTTCAAAGCAAATATGCGCACGTGTGAATAAATGACTTTACGGGGAAGCCCGACATTCAATTTACGTCGCAATTCTTCTACTGTATTCCCTTCCTGACTATAAACGATAGCAGGAATCGAGCCTCCTCCGCTCTTTTTTCCCATCTCTGACGGATTAATTATCTGAACGGAAAGCTTCCATTTCATATGCTCACCTTTATCCAACGCCATGCCGAAGGCAACAAATAAATTATTAACTTCAACGGTGTTGCATCCGGACAACAGAATAAGCACTGTGAGTCCCGTTAGAAAAGAACGTTTGATCACATTCATGGCTGCCTGCTCCTCCATTTCTCAGACTATTTTTTCTTTCTATACAGCGGAGCTTTTGTTTTTAAAAAGAAGCTTCTTTGAAACATTTTCGGATAGGGCAGTCGAATCCACACCCCAATAAGATCCCGGAAGGAGGAAGGCGCTAATGGGGTCAAATAAGGAATACCCAGTGAGTTCAGTTTAACTAAATGAATCATGATGAGAATTAATCCGAACCCCATCCCGTATAAACCCATAGCCGCACTCAGCAGGATTAACATGAAACGAAGCAACCGTAAGGTAAGCGCCATGGAATAGATTGGAACGACAAAACTAGCAATTCCTGTAAGGGAAACAATCACGACCATCACACTCGACACGATACCCGCTTCAACAGCAGCTTGTCCGATTACTAGCGTCCCGACAATTGAAACTGCGTTGCCGACCGCCCTCGGCATCCGAATGCCGGCTTCCCTGATGATTTCGAAGGTGATTTCCATCAGCAATACTTCAACCACGGTTGGGAACGGAACTTCTTCCCGTTGGCCAACAATCATGATTAACAATAAAGATGGGATCAGTTCTTGATGGTAGGTCGTGACCGCCAAATAAAACGCTGGCAATACCATGGCAAGAAATAATGAAATGAAGCGGATTAAGCGAATGAACATGGACATTAAGTAAGGTTGATAAAAATCTTCCTGACTGCGGAAGAAATCGTTGAACACGGCTGGCGCGATGATTGCAAAAGGGCTACCGTCTACGATGACAGCCACTTTCCCTTGAATGAGGCTGGCTGCCAACGTATCCGGCCTTTCTGTGTTTAGAAACATCGGGAACGGTGAATACATATTGTCGCTTAGCGATTCTTCAAGAATTGACGAATCCATCAAGAAGTTTATTTGCAACTGCTGCAGACGGCGACGTAGCTCTGTGACGATGGTATCGTTGGCTATATTTTGCATGTAGGCCATGACCACCGATGTATGGGTATCTTTGCCTAGCACCTGGGATTCAAAACGAAGCGCAGTATGTTTAATTCGCCGCCGGACAAGCGAAATATTCGTTTGCAAGTTTTCCGTAAACGATTCTTTCGGACCGCGGATGATTGTTTGCGTGGTCGGCTCTTCGACGCCGCGGGACTTCAAGTTAACGATAGAAAGCGCAAGTGCTTTATCCAATTGCTCGAAAAATAATAACGCATAGCCATCCAACAGGCACGAACATGCTTTTTCAAGCTCAGTTAAGATTAAATAGGAAAAACCCGGGAACAACTGCATCCGAAGATGCTCCAGGTCATTGAAAGCTTGAGACGCAAGCGCAGGTGCGAGCAACGGCTGGCGGATCGTGTCGATCTCCTGTGCGTTCGTCATACTATCCAAAAAGCAAAATAAGACGCTTTGCCCGTCCACAAGCATCCGGTCGAAGCGAATGTCCACGGTATTGCCGAACGCAGCTTGGAGGCATTCCAGATTCGTTTCCAAGATGGCCGAAATGGGGGCATCCTTCATATCTTCGGGGAGGAGCGAATTTCTAGTAGTCGCTTGATCGTTTGAAAAGAAATTCATCGGAAGCCCCCTTACGGTTGATTGCCTGCAGCTGCCCGCTTCCTCAATTTCCACAGGACAATTCCGCATAATACGCATGGAAATCCGATCTGAAACGGAATATGCAGGACATAAGGAACAAGTTTAATCCCTTCAAAGACGTGTTCGGCAAAATTATGCGCTACGGTGACGGACAAGACCGATAGGATTAACCCCATTGGCAGGACAAACCGTTGATAACGAATGTTTGTCAAATGTTCCAATCCCTTAAGTCCGCCGTAAAAGTACACCGACACCTTGACCACGATGCCCAGCATCATCATGAAAGTCGCCAGTGCATCGATCCGCTCAATAAAATAGCCGATGGTCAAAATACGTGCGGAGCTCAGCAGCGGGTAGGTCGCCCTGTCTCTTCCATCTACGCCGATTGTGCCAATTTGAATGATACAGGAGAACACGAGTCCTAAGGAACTGACGAGAATCGCATACATGCTAATTCGCCGCGCTTTGGAGAACATCGTGGTGAATGGAATAATCATCGTGAATGCGATCAGCTCCCCGAACGGAAAGGTCATGACGCTGGGAAACGCAGCTTGAATAATGGGGCCGACCCCTTCCCCCATCACAGGCAGCAGCTTTTTAAACGAGACGTTCCCGTCAAAAATTAAAAGAAAGCCGATCAGAAATAAAAATCCGATCAAGATCGGAGCAAACAACTCGCCGATCCGGCCAATAATTTGCAGCCCCGAGCTTGTCAGGTACATGCAAAGGATAAATAAGCAAACATGCAAAATCTCAACCGGCGTCTGGGTCAAGAGTGTGGTTTTCATAAGCTCGATTAAATCACGATCTACGCGCATGCAGATGTAGAAGAAATAAATGACATAGAGATAGGTGAATACAACGGCAATTGGCTTCCCTAGGGCAAACTCCATAACTTGGAATAAGTTGCGGCTTGGCAGTTTAGTCATAAACCCGAAGAAGATCAATAGAAGGGCCGCTCCCGCAGCCGACGCCAATAAGATTGAAATCCATGCATCCTGCTTCGCATCACTGCCAATGCCGAATATGATGGCGCTGCCTGTTTCGAAGGCCACCATCAAGAGAAATAATTGCGAGGTTGAGATCTGCTCATTGCTTGGATTCATCGTGGTTTACCGAGCGAAGTTTTTGGATGTCCATGAATAGGCTTATGAGTAAGGCTACGGTCAATTGCAGGTACAGAATCGGTTTCCCGAAACTCGTGTGAATGGTTGCCAATTTCAAGTAAGATTGCAGTAGGGGCAGATGATAAATGCTGGCATCAAAAAGTGCCAAAACCGTAACTAGGCTGAAGAAGACAATGACGAGGGTCAAAGAAATCATATCGAACGACTCCGCTGAGATCATTTTCGCTTAGGGTGTTCATTTTTGGAAAAAATTATGCAGAAAGCCCCCCAACCACTTGGATGTGCCGAAAGAATGAGGGGCTATATCTGAAACTGAAATAATCCGCCCGGGTTAGCGCCACGGCGGATTATTGTTCGGGTTATTTCATACATCAGACTAGGAGGCCTGTTTGATTTTAGAATAAATAAAAAACCCTTACGCAGCAAGGGTTTCACCACTATGGGCCCAGAGGGACTCGAACCCCCGACCAATCGGTTATGAGCCGACCGCTCTAACCAACTGAGCTATAGGCCCAAATGAAAAATTTGGTTGCGGGGGCAGGATTTGAACCTGCGGCCTTCGGGTTATGAGCCCGACGAGCTACCGAGCTGCTCCACCCCGCGTCATTGGTTGCCGCTTACAGCGACAAAAATAAATATACACCAGCGCCGCGAGGAAAGTCAAGCGTTATTTTCTGCAAGTTGTCTAAATTTATAATGTACTGTATCGTACGCCGAAACGGCCTTTTTTGGACTTATAGACTTCCACTTCTTGCGGGCATTCATAACCGTAGATCCACCAATCTTCTTCCATTCGTTTTGCCAAACAGCCCGCTTGGAATTTGGAATCGTAAAGTTTGGCCCAATAGATCCAATGCATGTTCGTCACTCCGTTTGTTTGTTTGGGATTTGGATATCCCTATCATACCCAATTTGGGGTATCCTTATGAGAAAAACCATTTTTCGTTTTTACCTCTATACAGTTTTAGAAAAGGATGGAAAGCGGTATAATAAGGTACCAGGACTCATCATCAGGAGGGATTGAAATGAATTGTGGCATTGCCATATTCCCGTCTAAACAAGTGCAGGACGCAGCGAACAGCTATCGAAAGCGATATGACCCGCACTATAATTTCATCCAGCCTCATTTGACAATCAGGGAAAAAGAGGTATGGGACGAGGCCAGACTTTCAGTGGCCGTGGAGCACCTGGAGCAAGTGACAAGCGACTTCGCCCCTTTTGAAATTGAATTCAATCGCTTCTCCTCCTTCTATCCTGTCAGCAATGTGATTTATTTGGCGCTGGCGGATACCGAAGCGATGATGCGACTGCATCAAGCCATATGTTCCTGCGATTTGGAGGAATGCAGCAAGCCGTATACGTACAACCCCCATTTGACCATCGGTCAACAATTGGGCAGTGACGAGCTTCACGACATTTTAGCAAGCCTTAAAACAACGCCCGTCGATTTCCGTACGCGTGTGGATCGTATCCATCTGTTATATCAGACGGACAATGGGGCTTGGACGGTTTATCAAACGTTTCTGCTACGAGGCCAATAGCATGAAAAAAGCCGCGAAGAAGTGTTTCGTACACTTCGCCTCGCGGCTTCTTTATTTTATTGCGAGAACGTTGTCAATAAACGTTTTTGCTGCTCGCCCAGCTCACCAGTGAACACTTCGTATACTTTCACGGTGATCGGATAATCAAGCTGACTGGAATGAGCGTTCATGTCAATCGTATTTGTTCCATCATATAAACGGCCTGTGCCGGATATGGGCTGAATGGAGCTGCCGATAAGAGAACCAGCTCTGTCATACAATTCAAACAACAGCTTGTTATTGAACGCGTCTGCTGTCACTTGCTTATCCGCCGTAATCGTCAAATCCAGCTTTAATTTATAATTATAAGACAACGTACCAAGGAAAATACCGGAAAGAGACCAATGATTAATCTTGATGTCATACGGATACAATTTAAGCTCGTCGCTTGTCAGATCGTCTTTTTGCACAGGTACTTTCGCCGTTGCTAATAGAGATTTATACGTCGTATCTCCGTTCGTCTGCTTGCTGTACAGGTTCATTCTCAGGCCTTCACCCGTTTCCGAGGATGGCAACGCGAATGCATAGCTGACAACATAGGAAGCTTTAGGCACGACAGTCAGCGCTGTTTGTGCCTGGCGGCTGCCTACATACGCATAGCCGTCTTTGCTGATCAGCTCCGTTTGAATCGGCGGAATCGGCAGCGGTCTGTCGCTGTTGTTCGTCAGCTTGAACTTCGCGACCGCCGTCTGGAAGCCATCATCTTCATTGCTGGTGATATGCAGCTCTTCCAAAGATATATCCACATTCGCCGGTACGAAGTTATTGGTGGAATCCAGCTTCACAGGTGTTCCCAGTGTGTACTGTGGCGCAGGGATGACACCTTGTGCCAAGGCGCCAGCCGGCAGCAGGATGTTGACGCGACCTACGCGGTAAGCCTCATCGCCGCTTGCCGAGGCGAAATTCTCCTCCGTGACCACGTTCAAGCTGTTGAACTCGGTATCAAGCTCTGTCGGGATGACGATATGTACATACTTTTTCTCGCCCGCTTCCAGCGTGACTTTGCTTTCCGCACGGTTGCCAGGGTATACTTTGCTGTCTGTCTTCCCGTCAATTCCGAAGCTCGGCACCGTTTGACGCTCATTCGTCGGGTTGACCGCTTGAATCTGAACAACCATGTTGACACCTTTGGTTGTGATCTCTTTATGTATATCTACGGGTACGAATTGAATCGGAGAATGCAGGGATGGCAGGGTGAACGACTCTCCCCACTTCAGTAAGGCTGAAGACTTGGTTACGTTGCTGTCGCTGCCGTTCCAAACCATGTCAGCATCTGCCGTGATCGTCAGCATATTCGTCTCTTGCTTTGGATATACATCCAGATCTACATCCACGAAGCTAATGGAGGCGATAGCAACATCGTCAGCGCCGTCAACGGTCGACATGTAGCTGAGCTCTTGATCGCTCTTCGGCTGGATCGCTTTCGGATTCTTCGTGCTCGGTTTGAGCACATAGTCCACGCCGTCAGCCGTACGGATGCGCAGTTCATAATCCGGCACACGCGTCACTTTGCCGCTCGTATTCTTCATGCGGATTACCGCACCGAGCTTAGTCGAATCGGAATTGTGCTCCTTGAAAAGGCTCTTCACTTCGACTTGAAGCGAATCTGTCAACGTGTAGCTGACTGTGCTTGCTGCAGCCGTACTCACGACACTTGCAGCTTCAGACGCCCAAGCCGGGATCGCTGCTGTTGAAAACATAGCAGTCGAAATCGCAAGGGTCGCCAACGTTCTTTTCATCTTCTTGTTCACTTGATTTCCTCCTAAAACTTTTCATCGTTGATGGCTATTAATTCGCCACTTTAACCTTGTCTTGATCTTTCAACTGATGTTGGCCGGAAACGACGAGAATTTCGCCTTCTTTGACCCCAGAAATAATTTCCTGATTCGTTTCGTTGAGGCGTCCCAGCTCGACTTTGCGCTTCTGCACAACGTCGCCATTCAGGATGTAAACGAAATTATCTCCGCCCTCACGCACAATACTCAGACTCGGCACAACCGGCACGACTTGCTCATCTTCCTTCGTCAATTCAATTTGCGCTTTGGATCCTGGCTTGAGCTTGCCATCCGGATTCGGCACTTCCAATTCCAAGTCGTACGCTTTGGATTGACCATTAATAACGTCGGATAAGAACGTCACTTTGGCATTGGCTTTATCAGTTACGTCAGGTATGTAAAAGGTGAGCTCGGATTTACCTCTAACCAACGCGGCGGCAGCTTCGGTGAGCTGCGACTTGATTTTCACCGGATTCGTTTGTTGGACTTCGCCGACACGGCCGCCAGGGTTGATCGTTTGACCGACCTCGACACTCAGGTCAGTCAGCACGCCGGACGCCGGCGCTTTGACTTCCAGATTGCTGAGATCTCTTTCGAGCACCCGGCTATTCACCAGCGCAGTTTCATACGCAGTTTCAGCTTGAGAAAGCGAATTGGTTTCTTTCAACGATTTAAGTTTTCTACGCGCGCTGTCTAAGTCCTTCTTTGTGTTATTTAAAGTTGTTTCAGATTGGTCCAGCTGGATCTTTGTCGCGAGTCCCTGGTCATAATCATTGTGAACCCGGCTGTAGGCTTTTTGCAGATCGTTTACGGTTGTTTCCAATTTGGTAACAGCATCTTGAGCATCAGCAACGCCGTTATCGACATTCTGCTTCGCCGCATTAAGGCCATCTTGGCTGCCTTTCAAATTAACGGTATTCAAATCTTTTTGCAGCAGTTTATCGGTCGGATCCAGGCGGAAAATAACATCGCCCTTCTCCACCTTCTCTCCGCGCTTCTTCAAAATTTCAATGACTTCGCCGCTGGCTTTCGGAACAACGTCCAATTGTATGGACGAGACTACATCGCCGACCTGTTCGACAGGCTCGCTGATCTTTTGTTTCGTGATTTTATCGGTCTTCACGGTTTTCACCAGCTCGGCGCCTGCCGGCGTATTCGTGGGACTTGCAGCCGGCGCGGCGGAGCAGCCGGCAATGATCGCCGCGCTAAGCGCGACGATGCCGAATATTTGAGCACTTCGTTTAATGGTGAGCAACTGACGTTTCATTTGCGATTTCCCCTTTTCCCCTGTTTTGCTTATTGGACAGCTGACGCGCCGGAATCCGCTGGCGTTACGTCATTCTTATGTTTTCTCTTAAAGAAGCGGCCTTTTCTTTCTTTAAACAACATCTCATAGACGATAGGAACGATCACCAGCGTTAACGCCGTGGATGTGGTCAGACCGCCGATCACGACGACCGCCAAGCCCTTGGAAATAATCGTGCCCTCGGATAAACCTAAGCCGAGCGGCAAGAGCGCGATAATCGTTGCGCCTGCAGTCATGATGATCGGTCTGAGACGTGTAATCCCCGCTTCAATGAGCGCATCCCGGATCGAATGGCCGTGCTCTCGGAGCTGCTGCACGCGGTCAACGAGCACGATAGCATTGGTAACGACGATACCGATCAGCATCAGGAATCCGATCAGCGATGTCACGTTAACCGATTCGCCGGTAACTAGTAATCCGAGAAGGCCGCCAATAGCTGCAAGTGGTAGAGAGAATAGAATCGCAAGCGGTGCTCTGGCGTTGCCGAAAGCAATAACCATGACCATATAAACGATGAAGACTGATGCGATTATGGCGATGAACATCTCCATAAAGCTCTTCTGGATATCATCGGATACCCCTTTCACTTCACGGCTGACACCTGATGGAAGATCAAGCTTTGCCAGCTCAGCCGAAACCTTTTTGCTGACGCCGCCTTTGTCCGGGCTGTCAATTTTGGCGCTCACGCTCAATATTTGCTCCTGATTTTCGCGGCTGATGCTGTTCGGCGCATCAATTTGTTTTACTTTCGCCACTTCGTTAATCTGAATCGTTTGCCCCGTAGGCGTTTTGATTTGGAACAAGCCTAACTTTTCAACGGAATCTTTATAAATCGGGTTCAACATAACTTTCGTTTCGTAAGTTACATTGTTAAACTTCATATCGCCTAGCTTATCTTCGGTAATCCAACTGCCCACTGTCTGTAGAATTTGCGCTGCGGACAGGCCGTATAGTCTTGCTTTATTTTGGTCGACAGTAATCTCAACCTCAGTCTTGGAATCGCTCAAGCTGTCTTTGATTTCACTTAATTCAGGGAACTGCTCCATTCTTTCTTTTACCTGCTGCGCAGCCTGACGGAGATAAAGCTGATCGTCACCTTTCAGCGAGTAAGAGAAGTCGCCGCCTGTCGATGTCGGAGGTCCGCCTGTGAACAATTGCACATTGACCTCAGAACCTTTCGGCAGCAAACCAAGCATTTCTTCCTTATACTTCTTAGCGGCCTCATCGGCATTCGTCGCTGCGCTGAACTCGAAGAACATCATCGTTCTGTAAGCGTAGCGATCACTGCTTTGGTTATAACCGACGAGTGACTCAATATATTTGAAAGTTTGCTGGCCGGTTGAATCTTTGAACGATTTAAGATGCGCTTCAATTTCCTTCGACTTTTCATTCATCATATCCATCGAAGTGTCTCGCGGCATTTTGATCTCAATCGCACCCTGCTTCACTGACTCACTGTCCGGCATGAAGGAAACAGCGAGATGCGGTACCGTGCCGGCAATCGATACGACCAAAATAATGAAGGCTAGCAGCAGCGTTTTTTTGCGGTTATTCAGCGACCAGATGATTGCTTTCTTATACCTTAGACCCATAGGTCCGACTTCATTCTCGTCGTGGTGTTTAATGTTTTTGCTTTTCAAAACGAGCAGTTTGGCGAGCATCGGAATTACAGTCAAAGCTACGATTAAGGAAGATAGCAGCGCCACAACCAGCGTGATGGCAAACGGACGGAATACTTCACCGACGACCCCGCTGACAAAAGCGATCGGACCAAACACGCCGACAGTCGTGATCGTAGAAGAAGTAATTGCGTTTGATACTTGCTGCGTCGCCAGTTTAATGACAGATTCATTGCGCTCCTGCGCTTTCTGCAGCTGGCTGAAAATATTCTCGATCACAACGATACTGTCATCGACGACCCGGCCGATGGCAATGGCCATCCCCCCGAGGGTCATGATGTTGAGCGAGATACCGAGCGGCCCCATGACGAGCAGCGTCACCAGAATGGATAAAGGAATAGATACCAGGACAATGACAGTCATGCGAAGATTACGCAAGAACAGCAAAATCATTAAGGAGGCAAGAACCGCACCTAAGCCGCCTTCTTGCACCATGCCGTGAATCGATTTTTTAATATCGTTGGCGGAATTGTAAATGGAATGGAATTTCACGCCAGGCAGTGTTTGCTGCCAATCCTTGATCAGCTTATCGGCGCCATCGGCAAACTCAACCGCATTGGCCGCTTTCGTTTTGTACAGCAGGACACCGATCGCCGGTTTGCCATCCAAGCGGGCAATGAACGTAGACTCGCTGATCGCTTCCACCTTGGCCAGCTGCTTAAGCAGTAGCGTATCGCCGGTTTTTGTTGTAATTTTCAAATTATCCAGATTGTAAATGGTGTCGAACTCGCCTTTCACCCGAACCATCTGCGAGTTCCCGTTCAAATCAACCGTTCCTGCCGGACTGGATACGAGTGCAGCCTTGATCAGCCCCGAAACATCCGCAGGTGTCATCCCGTAGTTGCTGATGGCCGGCGCATCGAGCTTGATCGTCAAGACCGCGTCCTGATTGCCGACGGAATCGATGTGGTCGACGCCTTTCAATCCGTTGAAGCCAGGCAGGATCGTATCTTTGTACGCTTGATCCAGCTCCGTCTGATTCATGCCCTCGCCGCCGTATACCGCCAAGTAATAGACCGGCTCGGATGCGAATCCAGCTGTCAGAACTTTAGGCTTCTCAGCGTTAGTCGGCAGCTTGACATTGGAGATCAAACTTTCGACGTCCTTCTTGACGTCTTCCGGCTTCTTGTCCTGCTCAAGCTCCAGGATGATTTGGGAGTAATTATCCTGCGAGCTGGAAGTCAGATTCTTCAGTCCATCCAGCCCGGCAACCGCCTTCTCCAGCGGCTTCGTAATCTCATCCAAAACATCCTTCGGCGGCGCAACGTATGTCGTACTTACAATAACGACCGGAAACGTAATATCCGGCATGCTCTCGACTTTGAGCGTCGTCGTCGAGTACGCCCCTCCCACCAGAATCAGCAGCATAATGATGAAGACCGCCGCCATATTTTTCATTGAAAAATTGGTTAACTTGTTCATGAAACCTTCTCCCCCGTCACCAGCTTTGCTACCAATAAATTCCTGCACTTCCTTTACCATCATAACGGTTAATTCTTAACAAAAGATAAAATGATGTTGAAAATTTTATGTATTTTTCAAATATGACATCCTGCCTCCAACCTTCGTTCCCACACCCCTTACCTTGATCGTTCAAACACCACTTCACTGGGTTAATTATAAATGCCACATCGTTCCAAAAAAAGGTGAAGTTAGTCACATCTCAAGTCATATTTCAGTCATAACCGGCTTCCTCTGGATATGACTCTTGTGACTTTGCGTAAGAAAAGCGAAGGCTTTTCCGCCTCCGCTTTCCTATCCAAAAATTAGTCCGTTGTAATAAACCAATCCGCCTTCTGCGAGGCAAGCAGCTTACGCTGTCCCTGGAACTCGTCATAAACGCTGAGTGTGTACTGCTTCAGGAATTGTGTTTTGAAAATAAGCCCTGCATCGGCAATCGAAATCTTGAAATCCTCCCGCTCGCCAAGCCGGATTTTCGTATCCTCGTCAGCCGTCGAGTCCCCGTTAATGACATCAAAATCTTTGAATTCGAACTTGCGTTCGAAGCGTTTCTCCCCGCCTCCATCTTCGAAAACGAGCAGCAAATTATGGCCTTCTGTATTGATTTCCGTCAACTTCTCTTTGGTCAATTCATAATCGAACTTCAAAGTGAATGTGCTGTTTTCAATCGCTGTCCCGATTTTATGAATATTCAGCTTGTAAGGAAACAATTCCACGTCCGTCAGCTGCGGCTTGATGTCTCTCTTCTCTTCCGGCAGCCAGAAAGCTACAGGATTCACATAAGCATCCGGCACGGCCTTATCGCCTTCGGAGAGCTTCCCATCGGTCACCGCTTCACCCAGCAGCAAGCTAAGCTGATCGGTGGTGAAGCCTTTGGGGACGACGGCCCATACGTTCAGCAGCGCTTTGCCGCTTGGGCTGATCTTATTCGTCACTTCAGCGATCGACGCCGGGAACACGGTCCCATCGGGCGAACGGAAGTTCGCGACCAGCTTGCTGACATTCGTGAACCGCTTCTCCAGATTCGTCACTTCCACCATAGCCGAGAACATCGTATTCGTCTTATCCTCGTAAGTGGATACGTTGCGAACGATATACTTGGCCTTGCGACCAATCTCCTCGGACGTATAGGATTGCCCCATGCTTACATAGGGAATCGCTTGCAGCTCATTTTGCGTGGAAAATTCCAGGACATCCGCCCCCGTGCCACTCCCCCCGCCTGCATCCCCGGTTGTTCCTGACGCAGACGGATCGCCTTCCTTCTCTTGCAGGACCAGTTTGATTTGCGAGAATGCATACGTATACGGCACTTTCCCGGCCAATTGGAGATTCATCGCGTCGCCTGCGCTCAAACCGATCACTTTGGACGTCTGCACCAGCTTGGCATCTATTTTTACCGCATCGTCCAGCAGGAAATAGCCCGTTAAATTCGGCAAAGGCAGCGAATCGGCCCCTTTATTGCTGAGCGTCAAATCAGCGGTTAAAATATCCTGGTCTTCCCAGGGAAGCCGGTGAAGCCCGTTCAATTGCATCGTATATACGCCGTCTTCGTTCGTAAACGAGTATTCCTTGCCGATCGAACCCGCATCGCCCTGCGAAACGGCCGGCAGCTGAAGGGCAGCGACGGCTACGTTCAGTTTCAGATCCGTGATCGGCTCAGCAACAACCAGCTGCCAGTTATCCGCTTGAACGGCAACAGGGATGGATCCTGAGAGCTGAATTTCCTTACTCTCTTTTGGATTAATTTTCAGATCCTTAACGCCTTTCGCTTCCAGTGGATACATCAGCCCTTCCGGGGTGCGAATGGAGAATAAGTAAGAAGGCAGTGTTACGGTGTGACTCCCAACGTTTTCCAAAGTCAAATATACAGTCGGCACGTAGTACTTTTCATTTTTATTTTTGATAAACTTCTTAATCGACGCTTTCAAATCGATCCCGTTCACAGTAAGCGACGCCGCCCCATCCACGGGGGTAACATCGGTGAAGTTGTCCGGCACTGCAACCTCGCCTAGCACGCTTTCAAAATTCGCCTGACTGAAGTCCCACTTAATAAACTGAACGACCAGATCCTGCAAATTCGTGCTGCTGTTAACTGTTGCATAAAAAGTAAGATCCAGGGTCGATCCAGGCGCAACCCGGTTCTTCTCCTTGTCCGCAGGCAGCAGATGTGCTGAGAATTGGTTGCCTGACTTGTTCTTCAACCGGACCCAATAATCGATAAACTGCAGCTCGCTGACGCCGTCATTATGGATGGTCACGGTGAATGTTGCTAATTTGCCGCTTTGATCCGGCAGCACATGAATTTGTTTCAGTTCGAAATAGCTGCTGCTTGCAATCGCAACTGTACCTAGGGATGACGCTGCCACACTGGGGCTGCCGTCCGCCCATGCGGGCGAAACGGCTCCGAGTGCAAGCGTAGCGGATATAGCAATAACGGCTAAACGCCGATAGCGCAACTTGATGCTCATGTTCGAGATGACCTCCTGCTTCATTTCGTGGGAATAGATTACGCTGCAGCAGCGTAATTAGCCTTTAACCGCTGACATTGCCGGCATAGGCACAGGCTGATTCGGGTTATCCTTCATCTGTTTCAGCATGGCATCGCCCTGCGTTTGCCATTCCTTAAGTCCCTCACGCGCTGTCTTCTTCCCTCTGACCACCTGATCGAATTGCTGGCGACCAATCTCTTGAACTTGATAAATGTAAGGTTTATCGCGAAATATTTGGGTGTTATTGTCCACCGGCGCAGGCGTTACATTATAAAAAGCTTCAATGTGGAACTCCTGGCCGTCCTTCGGCTTCAAATATTTGGAGCGCGCGACGAGGTTATAAGAACTGTATGATTTCAATTTCGCCCAATCATCGCCGTTGACGAACCTAATAAACTTCCAAGCGTCGTCCGGATTTTGCGCCTTGGCATTAATACCCATGATGCCATTTATATAGATCGCACCGCCGACGCCTTTTGCTTCCGGATGAGATGGCATTGTCACCACATCCCAGTCGATTGGCGTGTATCCTTTATAAAGCGCAGCATTTTTATTCGCATTCGCCAACTGCTGGATTTGCCCGTAATTGATGATGCTCATGGCTAACCGGCCTGACATGAAATCGTCATAAGCGAACGGATGTTCCGCATCCATCTTCCGCCCCATCGGCTTCTGCGGATCGAACAGATCGGGGAACACATTCTCCTTTTGCAGCTGCGCGATGCGCGTCCATACCTTCTCCCACTGATCGGTGTCAACCGTCATCTTTTCGCCGGCATCGTCGAACATTTTGAGCTGCAGTGGAGCCGTATAAGTCTGCAAGCCGTAAAATAAATCGCCCTGAGCTTGCGTGGAAAAGTTAAAGCCGCTTACCTTGTTATCTCCTTCCCCTTTGCTTACGCGCTTGGCCAGGTCGAACACTTCATCCCAAGTCATGCCGTCTTTGGGGAAATCCGCGCCTGCGTCCATAAACATTTTTTTGTTATAAATTAGTGCAGACGAGCTAAACATCGGAGCCAGGGCGTAAATCTTGCCGCCTCCGGCATTTTTCATCCCTTCCATAACGGCTGGCACGATGCCGGTTGTATCAAACTTATCTTTGGTAATGAGCGGATCGAGCTGTGTCAGCAGATTGCTTTCGATCACATCCGGCAGCTGCTCATAGCCAAGCATCACCACATCCGGCGGATTATCACCCTGCATCACTTCTTTCAGCTTTTCCAACGGATCCGGCATCTTCTCACCAGGCTGAATCCCGCCATAACGATATCTGTCGTCCATCGTCGGGATCATTTCAATTTTGATATTCGGATTGGCAAATTCAAAAATTTCCGTGAACTGCTGGCGGAAGTACTCGTCATCCCCGTAACCGAAAGAGGTGGCGATGCGCAGCACACGCTCTTGTTGATCTACAGCTTTCTCCCCTTTGCTGCACGCTACGGCAAGGGGAGCGACCATCGCGAGCGTTAACGAAACGGCCAGCACTTTACGATTCCATGTTTTCATTCTTCTTCTCCTCCAACACTATTTAAGAGTTTGGTTCGGGTTCGGGGCTTTAATCATAATTTTCTCCCCGTCAAATTCCATCGTTGCTTTGCCGTTAATGCCCAGCGCCGTCAAATATTCCTTCGGCACCTGCAGGCGTCCGGCGCGGTCCAGGACCACAAATTCCTCGTGGGCCTGCGCGATCCCTGTGGGCCAGTGGCCGTCCGTCGCCCCGACCGCCGGATGGCGGGCAATGAATTCGGAACTGGTCATTCCGTCCCGAATGGCGACGACCCGCCCCACTTTACCGGCGACAGACATATCGTGGGTCACGATCACAATCGTGACGCCCAGCTCTTGATTGAGCCGCTGAAAAATGGAAAGAATCATGTCGGCCGTCTTCGTATCCACCGAACCCGTCGGCTCATCGGCCAGCAGCAGCCTAGGGCGGTTGGCCAGCGAGATCGCGATGGCCACACGCTGCTGCTCGCCGCCGGACAACTCCTGCAATCGGTTATGCATGCGGTTGCCGAGCCCGACCCATTCCAGAAGCTGTTTCGCGTAAGCACGATCGTAGTTGCCGCTGAGCATCATCGGCATTTCCACGTTTTCCAATGCGCTAAGATAGGAAATTAAATTTCGCGCATTGTTTTGCCAAATAAAACCGACGGTGCTGCGCTTGTACTCGACAAGCTGCTTATCGGTAATTTTAAGCAAATCCCAATCACCGACTTTCACTTGCCCGGCCGACGGACGGTCCAACCCGCCCAAAATATTGAGCAGCGTCGATTTCCCGCTTCCGCTATTGCCAATGATCGCCATCAGCTCTCCGGTGTCGATCTGAATGTTAAGCCCTTGCAGCGCCACGACCTCGATCTCGTCGGTCTTGTAGATTTTAACTAACCCTTCGCATGTAATCATCGCTTATTTCTCCTCCCCGAGCTTCACGGCCTGATGGACGCGCAGCCTGCGAATGTGCAAGAACAGCAGCGCTATGCCCGTCAACATCATAAAGGCAACGACGAAGTACAGCTGCTCTGTGTCCCGGGATTCAAAGACAACCCGAAACGGCGGAACCTGCGTCTTGACGTTCTCCGTGGTCTGCAGAAAAGGCAGGAAGAAGTAGCTCGTCAGCTTCCCGATCCCGATGCCCAGCGCAATGGAAAGCCCGGCTGTAAAACCTTGTTCGAGCAGAAGCATGCCTGTCAGCTGCTTGCGGGAAAGCCCCATGGCCCGCAGCACGCCGAATTGAACGACCCTGCTGGACAAGTTGAAGAACCAGTAAAGCAGGTAGCCGATTAAGGATACGATGACCGAGACGAGAAATCCGAGACTTAAAATGCCGAAGACACCGCCTCTGGCCGGGTGCTTCTTCTGGGCAATCAACTCGTTGCGGACGTCCTTGACCGAGGCGATTTCAATGCCCTTCGCTTGCAGCTCAGCAAGCATCGGAGCGACCTTCGCCTCCAGCTTCACCTTCAGCCAAACCTCGTAAGGCGCGATCGGCGCCTGGTCATACAAATATTCCAAATTGGTAATGAAAAATGGCGTTTGATCCGGATATTGACTCGGCCAATACGGCAGGATGCCGACGATCACGAATTCTAACGGCTGCTGCTGGATAGAGATGGAGAGCAGATCGCCTTCCTTCAAGGCGTATTTCTTGGCAAAGCCTGCAGGGATGATGACCGCTTGCTCATAGGAGCCGAGCAAATTCAGGTATTGGTTCGGATGCGCCGGGAACAAGTCCGGGCGAAACCACGCGACTTTGGCAAAGTCCACGTTGTCAATCCCCATAACCAAGCCTTGGCCGGTCGATTTGCCGGAGACGACGACATTGCCTTTCGTCTGCAGCACGCGTGCTGCAGCTTCGACACCATCGAGGTCGCGGAAAATTTGGAACGGCGGTTCGACGTAGCGGATCTTCGACGGCGGCAATTCGACTTGGCCGCCACCGGCGCCAGCACCAGCACCGCCTCCGCCTGACCCTTGAGCCCCGCCGGCGCTGCTGCCCTGCCCAGCGCCTTGACCTTGACCGCCGCCGTTCTGGCCGGCGTTCGGGTCTGTCGGCACGTCGTCGGAAAAGCCTTCCCATACCGCTTGCATCACAACGTCCGTGCCGTATTGATACAAAGTCCGCTCTGTGGAGTTCAGATCGATCGTGCGGGCGGCCGAGGCATTGTAGATGCCGAGACCGAGCGTGAGCACGAGCAGCAGCATGAGCGGATAATACGATTTGGCGGATCGGGTCAGCTGCGCAAGCGTCAGGTACAAAGGCACGGGCAGGAAACGCCGCCCGAGCCAACCGAACAGACGCAGCAGCCACGGGAAGATCCGCAGGAAGAACAAGCCGAGCGCAAAAATCGAGAGCGCCGGCACGAAAAACAGCAGCGGGTGCACCTGCAGCTGATCTGTCGTTAGCCCTGTTTGCAGCGATAGCAGCTGGCGCTGGTCAAACAGGTAGTAGCCGTAGCCCGCTATGCCGAGCAGCGCCAAATCGAGGAACCAGCGCTGCCAGACGGGCGCGCGGTCCGATCTGGCGAGCTGCTGCTTATAGCCGACGATCGAGGATCTGGCGAAGACGACCGCCGGAATGACGCTCGACATGATCGCGATCAGCACGGCGAGGCCGCCGTACACCATCGCTTCCGCCGTAAAGCCGACCGGTATCGATTTGCGGTCTACGAAAGTGAGAAAACCGCTGGAAGAGCCGATGCTCTTGGCCATGAACCAGCCGATGCAAGGGCCTGCCAGGAGGGCGATCGCCCCCAGCACGAGTCCTTCCAGCAAATAGATGCCAATGATCTGCCTTGTGCTGCCTCCTCTACTGCGCAGCACGGCAATGACGCTGCGCTGCCGGTCCAGCGATTGTCTGGCATTCATCACGATGTAATAGAACACCATCGCGATCATCGGCGCCGCAAGTGTAAACAGCAAAATTTGCATTTGCACACTTTGCACGCGGAACTCCTGCAGCATCGGCTGGAACGATACGTCCACTTTGGTGTTTTTCAAAATCTGGAACAGATTGATGTCCAGCCGCTCCAGCCGGTTCTGCAAAGGCGTCAGCTGACTTGTCTGAATGTCTTTTAAATCGAAGGCATAATACCAATTGGCCAGCTGCAGCGGAATCTTTTTATCCGTAAGCAACGTGTCTACCATCATCGCTTCATCCACAAATAAAGCATTTATCAAGCCTTCCTGGCCTTGAAACCAGTAAGCATCGTTCTCATTGTTCGGCTTGAATGCGCCGACGATCTTCACCTTCAGCAGCTGGCTGCCGCTTGCGCCGGAGATCGGATAGTTAAACATATCCCCGACATGCAGATCGTTCCGGTACATGGCTTCCTCCAGAACGGCGGCTTCCAGCGTGTTGCTATCCAGCTTGCCCGAAGGCATCTGGCCCATCGTCCATTCCACTTGATGAGGGAGATCGTTTAAAGCAGTGATCGTCATCTGCCGCCTTTTGCTCGGATCGACCTTGCTGGGATCAACCGGTGTGAGCTGCGCGCCTTTCACCGTGTAGCTTCTGGCATAGGCAGATATGGGAAATCCGATATCATGAGGAATCGTTTCCCGAATATATTGATTGACGTCATGCAGCTCGTTCAGCCCTGCACGATCCGCTCCGACCGCCTGATAGCGGATGAGCAGGGAGCCCGCAGGCAGGCCATCGCTTTTGTCCGCTAACGATTTGGCGACGACGCGCTTCAACGCGCCATCGGCATACATCGGGATACTCGTCGTAAAAGCAACCGCCATAACCAGTCCGAGCAGTGTGCTTAAGGTGAGCCAGCGGGTATTCCACATTTTCCGCATTAAAAAGCGCAGTATAGGTATGGACATTATCGACCCACTACTTTCTGTCCCGGTGTAAGTCCTTTAACAATCTCGACGTCTGTCGCCGTCTGCTGGCCGATCTCCACGTCCACTTCCTTCTTGTTGCCCTGTTCATCGACAACTTGCACATAGTTGCGCCCGGCATAGGAGCGCAGCGCCCCAAGCGGAATGACCGTGGCATTCTCTTTGCGCTGGGTAATAATGGTTACGCTGAGCGGAGTCCCACGATTCATTCCTGCGGGGAAATCGTCCAGTTCGACAACCAGGTAGTTGTCGATGGAATCCTGCTCGCTGCCAGAGCCATTGCCAGGAAAACCACCGCTACCGCCGCCGTTATCCGCTTTCGGATTCGGCAGCTGCTTCACTTTGCCTTTGTGCTGACCGGCAGAATTGATGTCGACCAGCGCCTCCATGCCGACAGCAACTTTCTTCGCATCATCTGCCGTAATGCTGGCTGCCACCGTCAGCTCACTTAGATCGGCAATCGTCGCCACGGAAGCTCCCGAGGTCACAGTGTCCCCCTTCTTGGCCTCGACACTGACGATCGTGCCGCTAAAGGGTGCCAGCAGCTTGGCTTTGCCGATGCCGGTTTCCAGCTTAGCCAAATCTTCTCGTTTGAGTTCGAAATCGATTTTGGCCTGCTCCACTTGCTCAGGCGTCATCTCGTCCGCTTTGCGCAGCGTTTCGATCATGGTCAGCTCATCTTTGCGCGTTTCCAGACGCTTGCGCTTTAAGTCGCTTTCCATATCGGAGACATCCAGCTCGGCGATCGACTGGCCTCCCGTGACAGCGTCTCCGCTTTTCACCAGCACCGAGCTGATGCGCTTGCTGCTCATGTCCTCGGAGAAAAACAGCTTCTCCTCTTTTAACGCCATCAGGCGCCCGCTCCCCCTAACTTTCGTTTCCAGCGTATCGGTCTTCACCACATATTCGGGCTTCTTGGAAAGCTTAGGCGGATTAATGGTCGGAAGCACCTCTTCCTCCTGCTCCTTGGGCAGCAGAGAGCAACCGGATGCAAAAATTAAGCTGGAACATACAAGCAAGACCGTTAAAGGCTTCATCATCCGGCTAGGAGACGAATCTTCCGTCCACCATTTCGTAAACATGATTGGCAACCTCCAAAATCGTAGGGTCATGTGTGGTCATACAAATTGTCACGTATTCAGTTGCAATAATATTTTGAAAAACATTCATGATCTGCGCGCCCATCTGCGAATCCAATTCGGCTGTCGGCTCATCCGCCAAGATCAGTGCTGGCCTATGGGCGATTGCTTTGGCGATGGCGACCCGCTGCTGCTCACCGCCGGACAGCTCGAACGGCCGGTGGTGCATCCTTTTGCCTAAGCCGACGAGCTCTAGGCAGTGCGTCACACGTGCCTGCCACTGGGCTCTCGGCGTACCGGCCATGCGCAAAGCCAGCTCGACGTTCTCCCAGGCGCTTAGCAAGGGCATTAAAGCGAATGATTGAAAAATAAAGCCGATTTCCTTGCGCCTAATCAGGGTCCGCTCGTCATCGCCGCACTGGTGAAACGGCCGGCCGTGAAACCAAATCTCCCCTTCATCCGGCTGATCAAGGCCGCCGATCAGGTTCAGCAGCGTTGTTTTTCCTGAACCTGATCGCCCCCGCAGCATCACGAGCTGCCTCGGCCGCAGTTCCATCTCGATCCCTTTGAGCACGTCCAGCTTGTGCCCCCCGACATGAAAGGAGCGCTGCACACCGCTGACCGTCAGCAACGGTTCGGAAGTGTGCGGTATAGCAGAGGCCGGCGGATCAGGCGGGGAAAAGATTTCGGAAGCGGGCGGCGCTCCCGGCGGGCTCATCTGTTTGTTGCGAAACCAGCTTGCCATGCATGATCCTCCCATTGATTTCCAAGTTTGTATGCTAAAATAGACGTGGCATCTTTCACAAAAGTTCCATCTTCCTGAAAAAAAGCTTAAAGAAAGCTGAAAATTTGCTGAAAGACTTTGAACATTTCGTTACATTCGTTCATGGAGGATGGTAGATTTTAAAATTTATTTCATACAAAAAGACCCCAGCGTACGAACTCTTGACAATCGCTTGTCAACAGTTCGTTAGCTAGGGTCTTTATATATCTGGGTTCTACTCCATAGCCTCATTTCTCAGCACCATATGGATGTGGTCTTCCCAGACGCCATGGATTTTCAAATATTTGAGCGCCAGGCCCTCATCATAGAAGCCCAGCTTCTTCACAACTTGTAAGGAAGCAATGTTGCGCGGCATAATGTTCGCCTCAATGCGATGCAGCTTCAACTTTTCGAAGGCATACGCCACCAAGGCGCTGAGCGCTTCCGTCATCAGTCCCTTGTTCAGCTGCTCATGATCCATCTTGTAGCCCAAGTGGCAAGATTGAAACGCGCCCCTGACCATGTTGCTGAGCGCAGCCGAGCCGATGACACGCCCTTCCTGCAGCATCCACACTTTGAACATGTGACCGTCTTTCATCTTCTCCATCTCCTGCTGGAGCAGCGCTTCCTGATGGGCTAACGTATAAAATTCCTCATTGCGCTCCGGCTCCCACGGCGCCAAAAATTGGCGGTTGCGAACGACATAATCCAGAACTAAATCTGCTGAAGAGGTGTCCAATTGCACTAAGTCCATCCGTTCCGTACGGCAAATGATGTTCATATGAATTCTCCTTACACGATCATTGAATCTTTATCATACCCAAAACTTTCCATTGTCTGCAAGATCAAGTCACTCCTTCGTCACATTTGCCCGGTTTGAAGGGTTAAAAATGGAAGGATTTTTCCCTCCTTTAGGGAACTTTATAAAGTATACAAGCAATCTAGGCTAACCAGAAGGAGAATTAACGATGATTGAAACGTTAAAAACGTATTTTGCTCAGCAGCGCGACCAACATATAGAGGAATTGAAAGATTTGCTGCGGATTCCCAGCGTTAGCGCTGTCGCTGAGCATCAGCCGGACATGATCCGCTGCGCGGAGTGGGTCGCTGCTGCGCTCAACCAAGCCGGCCTGGAGCACGTGGAAATTATGCCAACTGCCGGACATCCGGTCGTTTACGCCGATTGGCTGCACGCGCCAGGCAAACCGACCGTCCTCGTCTACGGTCACTACGACGTGCAGCCGGCAGAGCCGCTTGAGCTCTGGTCGACGCCGCCTTTTGAGCCGGTCATCCAGGACAATAAATTGTTTGCCCGCGGCAGTACGGACGATAAAGGGCAAGTGATGCTCTATGTCAAAGCGGTGGAAGCATTCCTCCGCACGCAAGGCAGCCTGCCGGTCAATCTCAAGTTTTGCCTCGAAGGCGAAGAAGAGATCGCCAGCAAAAACTTGCCGCCATTTGTGGAAGCGCAAGCCGAGAAGTTGCAGGCCGATGTCATCGTCCTGTCGGATACGCAAATGCAAGCGCTGGGCAAGCCTGCTCTCATGTACGGGCTGCGCGGACTGGCAGCCTTTGAAATTACGGTGGAAGGCGCGAACAGCGACTTGCATTCCGGACTGTTTGGCGGCGCCGTACAAAATCCGATTCATGCGCTTACCAAGCTGCTGAGCTCGTTCCATGACGAAAACGGTCATGTCGCGGTGGAGGGCTTCTACGACCGGGTCATCGAGCTTTCCGAGAAGGAACGGGAATCGTTCAAACAAGTCGCGCCGGACCCTGACAAAATCAAGAAAGACCTGCAAGTTGACAGCTTGTACGGGGAGAAAGGCTTCACCTTCTACGAGCAGACGACGTCCAGACCGACACTGGAGATCACCTCTGTCAGCGGCGGCTTTCAAGGCGAAGGCATCAAGCCGATTATCCCGAACCGTGCCTCGGCCAAAATCGCTTGTCGGCTCGTCGCCGCCCAGGTGCCGGACGAAATTATGGACGCGGTTGAAGCCCATATCCATGCCAACACCCCTCCGGGCGTAACGATTCAGCTGGATCGCCAGCTTCGCGGCAATCCGTTCATTACGCCGATCGATGAGCCGGTCATGGTCGCGGCGGCTTCCGCTTATGAAGAAACGTTCGGCGTATTCCCGGTTTATACGCGCAGCGGCGGATCCGTGCCGATCATTGAAGTGTTCGGCCGTGTCCTCGATGCGCCGGTCGTGCTGCTCGGCTTTGGCGTGCCTGGTGAAAACTTGCACGCCCCGAATGAACATTTCCACTTGGAGAACTGGGATAACGGGTTGGAGACGATCAGCCGCTTCTGGTTAAAATTAGGTGCGACAGACAAATAATTAAAGCTACTTTTACTCACGCATGGGGAAAGGAATTTTGAACGATTATGAACGAATTTAACTTGCGAGACGCCAGCTTGGAAGATCTGTCCGAGATTGTGCGCATTTATAACACAACGGTTGCCGGACGCATGGTGACAGCCGATACCGAACCGGTCACGACGGAAAGCCGTGAACCATGGTTTCACGAGCACTCCCCCGAATTCCGCCCGCTATGGGTGCTGGAAGACGGTTCCCGCATCTGCGGCTGGCTTAGCTTTCAGTCGTTTTATGGCCGTCCGGCTTACAATGCAACAGCTGAGCTGAGCATTTATATCGACGAAGCGTACCGTGGGCGGGGCATCGGCCGCTACTTACTGCAGCAGGCGATTGACGCCGCTCCGCGCTTGCAGGTAAAGACGCTGCTCGGCTTTATTTTCGGGCACAACGAGCCCAGCTTGCAGCTGTTTTACAAGTTCGGCTTCGAGAATTGGGCCCACTTGCCGGGAATCGCCGAGCTTGACGGCATTGAGCGCGATCTCATTATCGTAGGGAAGCGCGTCGGATAATAAAAACGCTTATCCGCCAAGCGTAAGTGACGTCATCTTGACGCCGCTTACGCCGGGGATAAGCGTTTTTTTACTGATCGCCGACAACAGCCTCCGCCTCAATCTCCACCAGCAGTTGTGGATCGATCAGCGCTTTGACTTCGACCATCGTCGCCACCGGCTGCACATCACGGAAAAACTCGCCGTGCGCGCGACCGATTTCCTCCCATTTGGAAATATCCGTCACATACATCCTCGTCCGAATCACATCGGACATCTGTCCGCCAAGCGCTTGCAGCGCCGACTCAATCGTCTGCAAAATGAACTTTGCTTGTTCATACGGATTGCCCGCGCCCACGACCACGCCGTCTTTTACCGCCGTCGTTCCCGCCACTTCAATGCGGCTTCCTACCCGCAAAGCGCGGCAGTAGCCGACTTCAGGTTCCCAAGGCGAACCGGTGAATACTTTTTTTCGCTCCATTGCGTTTGTGCATCCCCTTTCTGAATTACAAGTAAACCGCCAGCTTTTGCTGCAAATCTTCCGATATCGGCAGCAGCGGCAGACGCAAAGTTGGTGTCGCAATAATCTCTTGCTGTGCTAAAAGCCATTTGAGCGGGGCTGGGTTGGGCTCTTGGAACAGCAGGCGAACGAGTGGCAGCAGCTCGGCAAATTGCTGTGCGCTCGCTTCGCGCAAGCCTTGAGCAAAGCTTTGGTAACAGGCGACAAAGCGCTCTGTTTCCACATTGGCCGAGGCGCTCATCACGCCTTTGGCACCGGCGCATAAGGCAGCGTGGAACAGCGTATCCTCCCCGCAAAGCACCGGCTTGGAGCCAACTCGGGTAAGCTCTGTGACGAGCTGTACGCTTGGTGTGCTGTCTTTCATCCCGATGACCCCATCAATGTCAAGGATGGCACGAACGGTATCCAGCTGCAGCGTAACGCCAGTGCGATGCGGAACCTCATACAAAATAACCGGAACACCCACGCTCGCTACGCGCTTAAAATGCTCAATAATCCCCTGCTGGCTCGGCTTGTTATAATAAGGCACTACGACCAGCACGGCATCTGCGCCTAAATGGCCTGCCGCTTCCGTATATTTCACTGCGGCCCTCGTATCATTGGACCCCGCTCCCACGACGAGCGGCACCTCAACACCTGCCGCCTCACGCGCATCTTGCGCTGTGTGAAACAAAAGGGTAAGCTCCTCCGGCGAAATCGTCGGCGACTCGCCAGTCGTTCCGTTGACGACCAAGCCATCGACTTCATCTTGAAACAAATTGTAAGCCAAGTTGTAAAAGGAGGCGATTTCCAACTCCCCCTCTTCATCAAACGGGGTTACGATCGGCACATAGACGCCCTGAAGCTCACTCTCTTTTAGCATGTTCGACCCACTCCTTGTCAAATTAAGATTGTACCTTCACTTTAACATGGAAGTTAGCATCACTGTTAGCTATAATAAATGATAGGTGCTATCAAAAATTTTGATGATACAAGCGAGGATCACTTATGGATCTCACCTATTTTCGAACGTTTCGCGAAGTCGCCCGCAGAAAAAGCTTCACCCGCGCTGCGGAAGAACTGGGCTATGCCCAATCCAGTGTGACGATGCAAATCCAGAAGCTGGAGCGCGAATACGGCGTTCCTCTGTTTGAACGATTCGGCAGACAGCTGCGGCTGACCCCGCCTGGCGAAGGATTACTGAAGCTGGCTGTGCAGATGCTGGAGCTGTACGATCAATCCAAAGAGCGGATCGCCCAGCAAGTGAGCGGCACTTTGACCATTGGCACAATCGACTCCCTCGCGGCTTATTACTTGCCGCCTTTTTTGCAGCAGCTCAAATTGCTGTATCCCGGCTTAAACATTCAATTAATCGCTGACAATGAGTCTTCTTTGCTGGCAAAAGTCCAGGAAGGCGACTATGACATCGGCCTCCTGCTTGACCGTTACCCGGCGGATACATACCTGAACTGCATCCAGGTTCGAGATGAGCCGCTTGTGATCGTGGCGCCGGTTCACCATCCGCTCACCCAACTAGGCAGCGTGCAACTGGAGGATTTGCAACATAGCGAATTTATAGTGACTGAAGGCAGCTGTCTATACCGCAATATGTTTGAAAAAGTGTTAAAAGACCACGGCATCGTCTTCCGCATCGGCTTTGAGCTCGGCAACCTCGAGACCATCAAGCACTGCGTCATGACTGGGCTGGGTATCGCCCTTCTGCCCCGCATTGCCGTAGAAACCGAGCTTGCGCTAGGCAAGCTGGCCGTCATCCCGTTCAGCCATCCAGAGCTGCGGTTCGATTTGCAGCTGCTCCTCCATCCCAAAAAATGGATGTCGCAGCCTTTGGACGCTTTTATCAGCATGCTGACCGATGGTAAGACCAGCTGACTTCCCGCGCATGTAACGTGTGTATTTCGTTCTAGATTGACAGTACAATGTCTATGCTACCACTGCGTTTAAATTCTAATCAACAAACAAAAAAGCCCACTTATCAGCAAGTGGGCTTCTTCTATGTTACAAACCGTAAGCAGCAGGGTTTCCTCTCCAAGAGCGGAGCAGATCCAAGTCTTCGGACTTGATCGCTCCTTTTTCCAAGGCCACTTCCAGCAGTGTCGAATAATTGGACAGCGTGTGCAGCGGCATATTCTCCGCTTCGAACGCCTGCGCAGCTTTATCCAGCTGGTAGGAGAAAATGGCGAGCACGCCAAGCGGCGTCGCGCCGGCATCTTTCACAGCCAAGGCTGCCTTAAGCGAGCTTCCCCCCGTCGAAATCAGGTCCTCGATCACGATGACCTTCTGCCCTGGCTTCACAGAACCTTCGATCAAGTTCTCTTTGCCATGGCCTTTGGCCTTATCGCGGATATAAATCATCGGCAGACCCAGCTTCTGCGCGACCCAAGCCGCATGCGGAATGCCTGCTGTCGCCGTTCCCGCGACCACTTCGGTGTCCGGGAACTTCTCCTTGATGAGAGCGGCAAAGCCGTCCGCAATCGCTTCGCGAATCGCCGGATGCGACATCGTCAGGCGGTTATCGCAATAAATCGGCGATTTCAAGCCGGATGTCCAGGTGAAAGGCTGATGCGGGCGCAGCGCTACCGCTTCAATATCTAATAAAGATGCAGCAATCTGCTGCGCAATCGTTTCGAGTTGGCTCATCTGAAGTTGCTCCGTTCTTCCTCTTGATTTCTATACAATCGAATCAATAATCGATTCAATCGCCGCGCGAGGGTCAGCGGCTCCCGTGATCGGACGCCCGATGACGACGTAGTCCGTCTTCTGGGCGAACGCTTCAGCCGGCGTCATGACGCGCGTCTGGTCCCCGACATCCGCACCTGCAGGGCGGATGCCCGGCGTGACGGTGACGAAGGCGTCACCGCACGCCGCTTTGATCTGCGTCACTTCCAGCGGTGACGCGACAACACCCTGCAGCCCGGCGTCAAGCGCCAAGCGGGCATAGCGGATCACGGCCTGCTCGACCGAGCCTGGCAGGCCGATCTCTGCATTCAGCACCTGCTGCGAGGTGCTGGTCAGCTGCGTAACGCCGATCACGATCGGGCGTTGCGCGCCTGGCGCCATGGCCTTGTCGACACCTTCCATGGCCGCCGACATCATGTGCTTGCCGCCAGCGGCGTGCACATTGAACACATCAACCCCAAGGCGGGTAACGCTCTCCGCTCCGCCTTTGACAGTGTTCGGGATGTCGTGCATCTTGACATCCAGGAACACTTTGTAGCCGCGGTCTTTCAGACTGGCTACGAAGCCCGGGCCTGCCGCATAGAACAGCTGCATGCCCACTTTCATATAGCACGGAATGCCTTCGAGCTGCTTGAGCAGCCCTTCAGCTTGTTCCGCATTCGCATAATCCAGGGCGACCATAATCCGCCCGGCGATATCATTTCGCGTTAACACTGCCACGTCCGTCACCATCCCTTACGCGTAAACCGGCATCGAACGGGAGGAGAAGTTGATGGATTCGAGCATGTTGACCAAAGCTCTGACCGTATCCAGCGATGTCATACAAACGACACCGTTCTCTACCGCTTCACGGCGGATGCGGAACCCGTCGCGCTCAGGCGTTTTGCCTTTGGTCAGTGTATTGACGACGAATTGCGCTTCTCCACCGCGAATCAGATCCAGGATATTCGGAGAGCCTTCGCTCAGCTTGTTCACGGTTTTCACAGGCAAGCCCGCTTCTTCCAGTGCCGTCGCTGTTCCGCCAGTAGCAATGATTTTATAGCCTAAGCGGTAGAAACCTTTCATGATTTCGATCGCTTCTTCTTTATCTTTATCGGAAACTGTCACGACAACCGAGCCAGCCGGTGGAATTTTCATTCCAGCGCCGATGAGACCTTTGTACAGCGCTTTGGCAAAGTTCGTATCGCGGCCCATCACTTCACCCGTCGATTTCATTTCCGGACCGAGTGTTGTATCGACGCGGCGCAGTTTAGCGAAGGAGAATACCGGAACTTTTACCGATACATACTTATCTTCCGGCCACAATCCGCTTTGATAGCCCATGTCAGCCAATTTTTGTCCCATAATGACGCGGGTAGCGACATTCGCCATCGGAATGTTCGTGACTTTGCTCAAGAACGGCACTGTTCTGGAGGAACGAGGGTTAACCTCGATGACATACACTTGATCGTTGTGAATAACGAACTGGATGTTGACCAGACCGACTACGTTCAGTTCCAGACCGATTTTCGTCGTAATCTCAATAATTTGCTGTTTGATTGCATCGGACAGCGTTTGCGGCGGGTAGACGGCAATCGAGTCACCGGAGTGTACCCCTGCGCGTTCTACGTGCTCCATGATCCCTGGGATCAGCACCGTTTCCTTATCGCAGATCGCATCGACTTCCACTTCTTTACCAAGCATGTAACGGTCAATCAGGACCGGATGCTCAGGGTTGATTTTCACTGCATACTCCATGTAGCTCAGCAATTCAGCATCGGAGTAGACGATTTCCATCGCGCGTCCGCCAAGGACATAAGATGGACGAACCAGTACCGGATAGCCGAATTGTGCAGCTGTTCCAACCGCTTGATCGACTGAAGTTACGGTGCCGCCTGGTGGTTGAGCAATGTTCAGCTTGCGCAGCAGCGCTTCGAATTTTTTCCGGTCTTCCGCTGCATCAATGCTCTCCAGATCGGAACCGAGAATGCGTACGCCTGCTTTGGACAACGGAGCTGCCAGATTGATGGCGGTTTGACCACCGAACTGTACGATAACGCCGATCGGCTTCTCGCGTTCAATCACGTTCATGACATCTTCGAAGAACAGCGGTTCGAAGTACAAACGATCGGATGTGTTAAAGTCGGTCGAAACCGTCTCCGGGTTATTGTTGATAATAACTGCTTCATAGCCTGCCGCTTGGATCGCCCATACAGCATGCACCGTGGAGTAGTCGAACTCGATACCTTGACCGATACGAATTGGACCGGAGCCAAGTACAACGACTTTTTCTTTGCTCGTTTCTGTTACTTCATCTTCTTGCTCGTATGTGGAGTAGTAATATGGCGTCGAAGCTTCGAACTCCGCTGCACATGTATCTACCATTTTATAAACAGGCTTGATGTTTTGCTCCAAACGCAAGGCGCGAACTTCAGCTTCTTTGGTGTAAGAAGCGGTGCCGGCCAATGTGCGGATCTCGGCAATTGCCCGGTCCGTGAACCCTTTGCGCTTCGTTTCAAGCAGCAATTCCGGGGACAAGTCGCTGGCAGCAATAGTTTGCTCGAACTTGATCATGCCTTCCAATTTGTTTAGGAACCACCAGTCGATCTTCGTCAAGCTCTGCAGCTGCTCTACCGTGTAGCCTCTGCGGTAAGCTTCAGCCAGCAGGAACAGGCGCTCATCGTCAGGCTTTTGCAAACGAAGCTCAAGCGTTTCTTGATCGAGCAGGTCCGTTTCTTTCAGGAAAAGGCGGTGTACACCGATCTCCAAGGAGCGGATCGCTTTATGAATCGACTCTTCGAACGTCCGGCCGATCGCCATGACTTCGCCTGTCGCTTTCATTTGTGTACCGAGCTTGCGGTTAGCCGCTGTAAATTTATCGAACGGCCAACGTGGAATTTTGGAAACGATGTAGTCCAGCGTCGGCTCGAAGCAAGCATAAGTTTGTCCCGTAACTGGGTTGACGAGCTCATCAAGTGTATAACCGATGGCGATTTTCGCCGCCATTTTGGCAATCGGATAGCCCGTTGCTTTGGAAGCGAGCGCTGAGGAACGGCTCACCCGCGGATTTACTTCAATGACATAGTATTGGAAGCTGTGCGGATCGAGCGCGAACTGTACGTTACAGCCGCCTTCGATGTTCAGCGCGCGGATAATTTTCAGCGATGCCGAACGCAGCATTTGGTACTCGCGGTCCGACAACGTTTGGCTTGGCGCCACGACGATACTGTCGCCCGTATGCACGCCTACTGGGTCGAAGTTTTCCATGTTACATACAACGATACAGTTATCGTTGGCGTCGCGCATCACTTCATACTCGACTTCTTTCATGCCGGCGATGCTGCGCTCTACAAGACATTGGCCGATCGGGCTGTAACGCAGACCGGATGCGACGATGTCCGTCAATTCTTCCATCGTGTTACAAATACCGCCGCCTGTGCCACCCAATGTGTAAGCAGGACGAACGATGATCGGGAAGCCGATTTCCTGCGCGAATTCAATCGCTTGCGCAACCGTTGTAACGATCACGCTATCCGGAACTGGCTGCTCAAGCTCTCTCATCAGATCGCGGAACAAGTCGCGGTCTTCCGCTTTTTCGATCGCAGTCAATTGCGTACCGAGCAGCTTGACGTTCTCGCTTTCCAGTACGCCTGCGCGAGCCAATTCTACCGCCATGTTCAGGCCGGTTTGGCCGCCGAGCGTCGGCAGCAACCCGTCAGGGCGTTCCTGACGGATGATTTGTGTAACAAAGTCGAGTGTGATCGGCTCGATGTATACTTTGTCAGCCATGTTCGTGTCTGTCATAATCGTGGCTGGGTTGCTGTTGATCAATATAACTTCCATGCCCTCTTCTTTGAGCGCTTGGCAAGCTTGTGTACCTGCGTAGTCGAACTCCGCCGCTTGACCGATAACGATCGGGCCGGAGCCAATTACGAGAATCTTTTTGAGTGTATTATTTTTTGGCATACTGCAGTTCCTCCTTCACAGATGTCGGCGCCGGGTTAGCCGCTTTCCATTGGGCCAGCATTTGCGCCTGACGCGGCTGTTGCGGGTTGTCTAGCTTATGTTTACGGATCATGGCAATGAAGTCATCGAACAAGTAGCTGGAGTCAAAAGGCCCCGGAGCTGCTTCCGGATGGTATTGCACCGAAAATGCATCATATTTCTTATGTTTCAAACCTTCGATCGTACGGTCGTTGTTATTAATGTGCGTCACTTCAAGCTCGGTTCCGGCAACGGAATCTTCATTCACCGTGTAGCCATGGTTTTGCGAAGTGATGTAGCAGCGGCCGGAAATCAAGTCTTTCACCGGATGGTTGCCGCCGCGGTGGCCGAACTTCAGCTTCTCGGTATCTGCGCCGCAAGCGAGGGCAAACAGCTGGTGACCCAAGCAAATGCCGAAAATCGGGAATTCGCCGAGCAGCTCTTTCACCATTTGCACAGCGTGCGGAACATCTTTCGGATCCCCAGGGCCGTTGGACAGCAGCACGCCGTCTGGAGCCAGTCTGCGGATTTGCTCAGCCGTCGTATCCTGCGGGACAACGACAACGTCGCAGTCGCGTTTGCTCAGGTCGCGGATGATACCGCTTTTTGCACCGAAGTCGACGAGAACGATGCGCTCTTTATGGCCTGGCGCTCCGAATACGCTCTTCGTGGACACACGTGCAACTTGATCCGTCATCAGTGTGGAACCACCGAGCATTTCAGTCAGTTCAGCTATCGATTTATTGGAAGTTGTCAAAAGACCTTTCATCACGCCGTGGTGGCGGATTTTACGAGTCAACATACGGGTGTCGATGCCGCTGATCCCGATGATGCCGTATTCCTTCAACAGGCTGCCCAGCGTGTATTGCGCTCTCCAGTTACTTGGAATTTCTTCGTGCTCGCGCACAACGAAACCGTGAATGAAAGGACGCACGGATTCGAAATCGTCGCGGATGACCCCATAGTTCCCGATCAGCGGATAAGTCATCGTTACGATTTGGCCGCAGTAAGAAGGATCGGAGAGCACCTCCTGATATCCTGTAATTCCTGTATTGAATACAACCTCACCGACGGAATCACCCTCACTCCCGAACGATTTGCCTGTGAATAGAGTGCCGTCTTCCAGCAACAATCTTGCCTGCATGTTCTTTCAACTCCTTCGCTATTGTCAAACGATTCGCATCCGAATCGATCATTCATGCATAAGACATGTATAATTAAATATCTTTCTGTATAAATATACACGAATTTTCATTCGCCGTATAGATGTTTTCTTCTCGTTTTATGGCGTTATTATGACCAAACGACTTTGCCGGAGGCCATCGTCACCACGGGCCACCCTTGCAGCTTCCAACCGATGAACGGTGTATTCTTGCTGCGGGATACGATCTCTTCCTTCAGCACTTCGCGCTCTGTATCCAGATCGACAATCGTCAGATCCGCCGCGCTGCCTTCAGCCAATGTTCCGTATGGCAGTCCGAATACTTCAGCCGGCTTCTGCGTCATGCGGTTGATCAGGAAGCCGAGCGTCCACTTGCCGGTTTTTACGAATTTCGTATACAGCAGCGGGAACGCTGTCTCAAAACCGAGAATGCCGAATGGCGCCAAGTGCATCCCCTTCTCCTTCTCTTCTTCGCTGTGCGGTGCATGATCCGTCACGATGATGTCGATGGTGCCGTCTTCCAGTGCCTCGATCACGGCTTCCACATCGCGCGGCGTACGCAGCGGCGGGTTCATCTTCCAGTTTGCATCCATGCCTGGAATATCTTCATCCGAGAGGACGAGGTGATGCGGGCAAACCTCTGCAGTTACTTTTATGCCGAACTGTTTCGCATGGCGGATCAGGCGAACCGATTGCTCGGTGCTGACGTGGCAGACGTGGTAGTGCACGCCAGTCGCTTCGGCCAGCAGCACATCGCGGCCGACGTGAATCGCTTCAGACTCGTTCGGGATACCCTTGAGTCCGTGCTTCTTGGCGAATGCGCCATCCGTCACCGGCGCGCCTTCAACGAGCGTGTTATCCTCGCAGTGCGCGATGATCGGCATGCCCATCGACGCGGCCAAGGCCATCGCATCTTTCATCATTTGCGCGCTTTGCACGCCGACGCCGTCATCGGTGTAGCCGATAACGCCCGCTTCCTTCAGCGCGGCAAAATCCGTCAACTCGCGGCCCAGCTCGTTCTTCGTGATGCAGCCGTACGGCAGCACGCGCACGACGCCTTCTGTTGCGGCTTTGTCCAATATGTAGTTGACCGTATCGACGGTGTCAATGACAGGTCTTGTATTCGGCATGCAGGCGATGGTCGTGAAGCCGCCTCTTGCTGCAGAGCGCGTGCCCGTTGCGATATTCTCTTTGTGCTCAAAGCCCGGCTCGCGCAGATGCACGTGCATATCGATGAAGCCCGGTGCCACGAGCTTGCCTGCTGCGTCAATCACTTCATGTCCGCTCGTATCTGGCAGGCTGCCGTCTACGGCATCAACAACTTGGGCAATCTTATCATTCTCTATATAGAAGTGTTTTTTCGTTACTGTATTGTCGGCTGCAACCGTTTGTCCGTTTAAAATCCAGATTCCCATCGTTCAAGTCCCCCTGTTTTATGTTAAAGCTCTCTCGATGACCGCCATACGGACCGGTACACCATGAGCAATTTGTGTGAAAATTTTTGACTTTTCATGTTCAACCAACTCATCGTCCAGCTCGACATTGCGGTTAACCGGAGCCGGATGCATGATAATCGCGTGAGGGGCCATGCGGCTCGCCCGCTCCACTGTTAATCCATACTGCTCGCGATACTCCTCGGCAGAGCGGATAATACCTTTGTCGTGACGCTCCAACTGTACGCGCAGCATCATAACGACATCGGCCTTCAGAGCCTCATCGAAGGAGACATAAGGCGCATATGCAGCCAACTCCGGAGCTTTCATGCTATCCGGTGCGCAGAACTGCACCTTCGCGCCGAGCGCCAGCAGCCCCCACAGGTTCGAGCGCGCCACTCGGCTGTGCAGAATGTCGCCGATGATGGAGACGGTCAAACCTTTGATTTCGCCGAACTGTTTGCGCATCGTGTAGAAGTCCAGCAGCGCCTGCGTCGGATGCTCGTTATTGCCGTCTCCAGCATTGATGAGCGGCACCTTGATTTTTTCCGCCAGCTCGGCCAGCACGCCGACCGGCTTCAAGCGGATGACACCTGCGTCGATGCCCATCGATTCCAGCGTTCTGACCGTATCGTAGATCGACTCCCCTTTTTGCACGCTGGACTCTGCTGCGGAGAAATTAAGCACATCAGCGCCCAGACGCTTTTGCGCCAGCTCGAAGGAGAATCTTGTTCTTGTGCTGTTTTCAAAAAAGAGGTTGGAAACGAACTTGCCTTGCAGCTGATTCGTCACTTTGGCCGGGGATTGCTCCCAGTAAGCGGCGCGGTCCAGGATGCTCATGATCTCCCCGCTGCTCAGTCCTTTCAGTCCCAAAAAGTGTTTCGTTGATGTATGCTCCATCGTGCTCTTCACTCCTGTTTCCCCCTCTGTCCGATGATGATGACTTCGTCTTTGCTGTCGTATTCCGTCAGGTGGACGGCGATATCCTCGCTCTTGGCAGTTGGCACGTTCTTGCCCACATAGTCGGGGCGGATCGGCAGCTCGCGATGCCCTCTGTCGACAAGTACGGCCAGCTGAATCATTTGCGGTCTTCCCAAATCGATCAAGGCGTCCATCGCCGCCCGTACGGTTCGTCCCGTATAGAGGACGTCGTCGAAAAGGATGACTTTACGGTCCTGGATTTGCATCTTGCCGCCTTCCTGCACATTATCGACCGATCTCACCTTGACACGGTCGTCGCGGTAAGACGTAATGTCGATCTCCCCTACAGGAACCGGCACGCCTTCGATTTCGAGAATCCGTTCCGCCACCCGGGATGCCAGGTAAATGCCCCGGGTTCTTATGCCGATCAAGGTGCAATTCTCCACACCCTTATTCTTTTCCAGTATTTCATGGGCAATCCGCGTAAGCGCTCTGCGAATCGCCATTTCGTCCATAATCATATGTTCGGTGATTTCGTTCATGCTCTCGCCTCCTGAGCGGTATGCTTAACTCATGCGCTGCATGGTCGTCCGTAGCCTATAGCAACGACAAAAAACTCCTTGCCGGATTGTTGGCAAGGAGTTGTGTATGCATAAGGATAGAAAGCGGGCAGTCAGGATGCGCACATCCCTACAGCGTCATGTTCCAAAAGCTCGTTTCGGAACATCCCGTTTCATTCATCGGCTACCTTGCCAGCCTCTCTGGACTGTTTTTAAAGGTACATATTCAATTGTTTAGTATTATGCCACTTTCGACAGGACATGTCAATACGTGATAGCTAATCTTTCTGTACATTTTTTTCATCCGGCTTGCTCTCTTCCCGATGTGCGACACACCACCCTTGCTCAAAGTCGCCGATTTGGGCAAGAATATCCAATAGCTGCCGCCTCATCTGCGGTGTCACACGCTCTAGCATCTTCTCGGACACTTGTCTGGAAGCTTCGCGTGCACGTATCAACAGTTCCGGGGCGTTCTCGGTCAGCTGCAGCAGTGTGGCGCGCCTGTCCGTCGGATCGGGAAGACGCATGAGCAAATTCTCTTTCTCTAAAGCATCTACAAATTGTGTGACCGTGATGGCCCTGATCCCCATTTTTGCAGCCAAATCATTCATACGTATCGGACCATGGTCGGATACAATTCCTAGTACCCTTAAGCGGGGCCCTGTTACATAGGAGGGAACCCCCATAGCCGTGGAACCCGTCTCATGGACGTGGCGTACAAAATGCGCGGTCCGGATGATCGCTTGGATGACCTCACCTGATGTGGGCACGCGCTCTCCGGTTGGCATTTGCGAATCCATATTGCAGCTCCTCCTTGACGATTGAAAAATGATTCTGTAAACTGAAAATAAAATACTAAGGTTACTTACTATAAGTATACTTCCATTTAATTATGTTACCGTATTTTTTATCATTTGCAAAGTGCAACTCCCTACATTCGAAGGAGGAAATCATGTTTAAACTGTTTCGGCTTCTGAAACCTTACAGGCTGCAGCTCACCGGCGTCGTTGTCTTCATGCTCATGCAATCGCTGGCGCAGCTGTACCTGCCGACGCTGCTGTCCGATATCGTCGATAACGGCGTCGTCAACGGAGACATCCCTTATATTCTGAAGTTCGGCGCCTATATGCTCGGCGTTGCGCTCAGCGCCACCGTCTGCGTCGTGATCGCCAGTTACCTGCTGGCCAGATCAGCCACCGGCTTTAGCCGGGATTTGCGCCGCAAAGTGTTCTCGCATGTCGAGAGCTTCTCGCTCGGCGAATTCGACAAGTTGAGCACGGCATCGCTCATCACGAGAACGACGAACGACATTCAGCAAGTGTCGCAAGTGCTCGTCATGATGCGGATGTTCATCGGCGCGCCAACGATGCTGGTCGGCGGCGTCATCATGGCGACGCTCAAAGATGCGAAGCTGGCTTTGGTCCTCATCTGCATTATTCCGATTCTTGCGATCGCCATTGTGGCGATTATGCGCAAAGGCATTCCACTGTTCAAAGCGCTGCAAGTCAAAATCGATCAGATCAACCTTGTGCTGCGCGAAAATTTGACCGGGATCCGGGTGATCCGGGCTTTCAACCGTTCTGCGCACGAGCAGCGTAAGTTCGAGAAGGCGAACACCGATTACACGCAAACTGCAATCAAAGTGAACATTATTATGTCCACTATGATGCCGCTGATGATGCTGGTGTTCAACCTGGGCGTTGTCGTTATTTTATGGTACGGCGGCATTCGCATCGATCATAATGATTTGCAAATCGGCGACCTGATGGCTTTCATCCAATATGCGATGCAAATTATGATGTCCATGTTTATGATGACGATGATCTTCGTCATGATTCCACGGGCATCGGCGTCTGGTGTGCGCATTAATGAAGTGCTGGATACGCAGTCGGCGATTCGCAATAGCGCATCGAGCGAAGCGCTGGCAGACGATGGCGCCGTCGAGTTCAGCGACGTGACGTTCAGCTACCCTGGCGCTGAGCAGCCGGCCGTCCGCGGGATCAGCTTCCGCGCAGAGCCCGGCCAAGTGACGGCGGTCATCGGCGGCACCGGCTCCGGCAAAACGACGCTGATGAATTTGCTGCTCCGCTTCTACGACGTCAGCAGCGGGCGAATCGAAATCGGCGGCAAGCCGATCCAAGCATTGGATCTGGAGGGCTTGCGCAGCCGCATCGGCTATGTGCCGCAGAAGGCCGTCCTCTTCTCCGGCACGGTTGCGGACAATATCCGATATGGGCAGGAAGAGGCAGCGGATGACGAGGTGCAGCGGGCTGCAAATATTGCTCAAGCCGCTGAATTTATCGCCGAGATGAAAGACGGCTACGATTCCGTCCTGGCGCAAGGCGGCAAAAACTTGTCCGGCGGGCAGAAGCAACGGCTGTCCATCGCCCGCGCCTTAGTGCGCAAACCTGACATCTACGTGTTCGATGACAGCTTCTCGGCGCTCGATTTCAAAACGGATGCCAAGCTCCGCGCAGCTTTGAAGGCTGAAGTTCAAGATGCGGCGTTCATTATCGTCGCCCAGCGGGTCAGTACAATCATGGATGCAGACCGCATCCTCGTCCTGGAGGACGGCGCGATGGCCGGGATCGGCACACATGCCGAGCTGATGCAATCCTGCAAGGTGTATCAGGAGATTGTCGCTTCCCAGCTGTCAGAGGAGGAAATCGCATGAGTGATAAACCGAACCAAAACCGCTCTGCTGGCATCAGCCCGGCGCATTTCGGCCGAGGCGGAATGGGCGCAATGGGGATGCCTGTGCAGAAGGCGAAAAACTTCAAAGCAACATTGAAACGGTTGCTAACCTACATGCTGCCATTTCGCAGACAGCTGGCTCTCGTTTTGTTAACGGCCGTACTAAGCACCTTGTTTAGCATCGTCGCCCCTAAACTGATGGGTCAAGCGACGACCACCTTATTTGAAGGCTCTATGGCGAAGATCAAAGGTGTTGCTGGCGCGAAGATTGACTTCGATACCATTATTCATATTGTTATTACGCTTGCCGTGCTGTACATTTTAAGCTCGCTCATGACATTCATACAGCAGCGGATCATGGTCGGCGTTACGCAGAAAATTGTATATAACCTGCGGGAGCAAATCAGCGCTAAGCTCTCTCGCGTGCCGCTCTCTTTCTTCGATTCGCGGAGTCAGGGCGATACGATGAGCCGGGCAACCAACGATGTCGATACGATCAGCTCCACCATGCAGCAAAGCTTGACGCAGCTGATCACCTCCCTCGTCACCCTGCTCGGGATCATCATTATGATGCTGACGATCAGCCCGCTTCTCACCTTGGTGACGCTTATTACATTACCGCTCAGCATCATGGGGACGAAGATGATCGCCTCCCGCTCGCAGCAATTTTTCAAAGGGCAGCAGCGGACGCTCGGCGAGTTGAACGGCCATGTGGAAGAAATGTATACAGGGCATACGATCGTCAAGGCGTTCGGCCATGAGCGCAAGTCGGTGGAGCGCTTTAATGAGATTAACGACCGCTTGTATCACAGCGGCTGGAAAGCGCAGTTTATTTCCGGGCTTATTTTCCCGCTAATGAGCTTTATCGGCAATATTGGCTACGTCTTCGTCAGTGTCATCGGCGGCGTGCTGGTGACCAATGGAGCGATTAAGATCGGGGATATTTTAGCCTTCATCCAATATTCCGGACAGTTCGGGATGCCGATCACCCAAGTCGCGAATATTGCCAACGTCATTCAATCGACCATTGCGGCGGCGGAGCGGATTTTTGAATTGTTGGATGAGCCGGAGGAAGTACAGGAGCGAACGGATGTTTCGATTACTAAACCGGTGCGCGGACATGTCACATTTGAGCACGTTGCTTTTTCCTACAAAGAAGATGCTCCGCTCATTACCGATATGAACATTGATGTGCAGCCAGGGCAAACTGTCGCGATCGTCGGGCCAACAGGCGCCGGCAAAACGACGATTGTCAACCTGCTGATGCGGTTCTATGAGCTGCGTGGCGGCCAGATCCGGATCGACGGCGTCGACACGCGGGACATGGCGCGCAGTGATCTGCGCGAATTGTTCGGCATGGTGCTGCAGGACACCTGGCTTTTCAACGGCACGATTCGCGATAACATTGCCTACGGCCGCGATCAGGCATCGGAAGATGACATCATCGCCGCAGCCAAAGCCGCTTATGCCGATCACTTTATTCGGACATTACCCGACGGCTATGACACGGTGCTGAATGAAGAAGCATCCAACCTGTCGCACGGGCAAAAGCAGCTGTTGACCATCGCGCGCGCAATCCTCGCCGATCCGGCGATCCTTATCCTCGATGAAGCGACGAGCAGCGTCGATACGCGAACCGAGGTTTCGATTCAAAAAGCGATGAACCATCTGATGGAAGGCCGCACCAGCTTCGTCATTGCGCACAGACTGTCGACCATTCGCGACGCCGACCTCATCCTGGTCATGAATCATGGTGCGGTGATCGAACAAGGGACGCACGAGCAGCTGCTGGAACAAAAAGGATTTTATGCAGACCTGTACAACAGCCAGTTTGCGCAGTCCGCAGCCATCACCCGCAACGTGGGGTAGCTCTCGCAGAATAACGTATCGCTGAGATATAGGATAAGAAAAGCGCTGTAAGGCGCTTTTTCTTGTTCATTAGCCTTCTTTTTCGACAAAAAAGGCAGCTTTTTGCTGAAACGGATTGGCTCAAGTGCTTGCTTTCTGCTAAGATAGGAGAGTTAGGAGACCATTTAAACCATTGAAGGAGAATGTAACCATGAGTGAAATGAATACCCTGGAAATTATTCAGTTTATCAAAGAAAGTAAAAAGAAAACCCCTGTTAAAGTTTACGTAAAAGGAAACCTCGAAGGCGTTAACTTCGGCGAAGGCAGCCAAAGCTTTATTTCGGGCGGCAGCGGCGTCGTATTTGGCGAATGGAGCGTGATCCAGCCTGTTCTGGAAGCGAACAAAGCGCAGATCGAGGATTTCGTCGTTGAAGCGGACCGCCGCAACTCGGCTATCCCGATGCTGGATCTGAAGCCAATCAATGCCCGCATCGAGCCAGGCGCAGTTATCCGCGACAAAGTACATATTGGCGATAACGCTGTAATTATGATGGGCGCCTTGATCAACATCGGCGCATCCGTAGGCGAAGGCACAATGATTGACATGAACGCTGTGCTTGGCGGCCGCGCGCAAGTCGGCAAAATGTGCCATATTGGCGCAGGCGCAGTAGTTGCAGGCGTCATCGAGCCACCTTCAGCGCAACCATGCGTGATCGAGGATGACGTTCTCGTAGGCGCGAACGCGGTAATCCTTGAAGGCGTACGCATCGGTAAAGGCTCCGTTGTCGCTGCCGGCGCAATCGTAACGCAAGACGTTGAAGAATACACCGTCGTTGCAGGCGCACCAGCCCGCGTCATTAAAAAAGTGGATGACAAAACAAAATCCAAAACGGAGATTTTAGCAGATCTTCGCACCCTGTAAGTTCTGGGAGGGACAAGCATGCTTAGCCCATTCGTCGAGCTGCGCCGCCAGCTTCACCAAATCCCTGAGCCCGGGTTCCAAGAATTCAAGACGCAGCAATTGCTCATGAATGTTCTTGCCGGGCTGCCGCAAGAGCGGCTGACGATACGCACATGGCGGACAGGCATTCTTGTGCATATCGCCGGTACGAATCCGACGAAGCGGTTCGGCTATCGCGCGGACATGGACGGGCTGCCGATCACGGAAGAGACCTCTCTTCCGTTCCCTTCGCAGCATCCCGGCTTCATGCATGCTTGCGGCCATGACCTGCACATGTCGATCGGCATGGGGATCGTCTCTCATTTTGCTCACGAGCCGATGAAGGATGATCTCGTTGTGCTGTTTCAACCTGCCGAAGAAGGTCCCGGCGGAGCATTACCAATGCTGGCTGCCGAAGAACTGCAGGATTGGAAGCCTAACCAGATCGTCGGGCTGCATATCGCCCCGGAGTATCCGGTCGGCACGATTGCTACGAAGCCGGAGATTTTGTTCGCCAATACGTCCGAGCTGTTCATTGATTTGCTTGGCAAAGGCGGGCATGCCGCCTACCCGCATCAAGCGAACGATATGATCATCGCGAGTACGCAAATGGTCGGTCAATTGCAGACGATCGTATCGCGCAACGTAAATCCGCTGGATTCCGCCGTCGTGACGATCGGAAAGATGGAAGCCGGCACGAAGCAGAACATCATCGCCGAGAAGGCGCGGCTGGAAGGTACGATCCGTACGCTATCCGCCGACTCCATGGGCAAAGTCAAAAAGCGCATCGAAGCGATTGCCGCCGGCATCGAAGCCTCATTCGAGTGCCAGGTTTCCATCGATTACGGTTCGAATTACCGCCAGGTCTATAATGATCCGGCGTTGACGAATGAGTTCATGGATTGGCTCCGCAGCAGCACCATCAGCGAAAGCGTACAGCTTATCGAGTGTACCGAAGCGATGACTGGTGAAGATTTCGGCTACTTCCTCGCGGAAATTCCCGGCTTCATGTTCTGGCTGGGTGTGGAGACGCCGCATGGTCTTCATCATGCCAAGCTGGAACCCGATGAGCGCGCCATCGAGCTTGCCATTGATACCGTGACCCGTTATTTGCTCTTCAAGTCAGGTGTATAAACAAATAAAAGCCTCCAATTCCCATCGTTTTCATGGGTGTTGGAGGCTTTTTGCTATGATTGCTTGCTATGATTGCTTTCCTATACCAGCTTGCTTACAAACCGTTCCACGCGGTCCAAGGCTTGCTCTAAAACTTCCTGCGAATACGCGTAAGAAATGCGCATATAGCCTTCTCCGTAAGCGGTAAAAGCATCCCCAGGCACAACGGCCACATGCTCTTCCTGAAGCAGCCTCATGGCAAATTCCTGCGACGAGAGCCCGAAACGGGCAATCGACGGGAATAAGTAAAAGGCGCCGTTCGGTTTATCCAACTCGAAGCCCATCGATTTCAGGCGCTCGTACACATAATCGCGGCGTGATACATAAGCTTCGCGCATCGGCAGCGCATCATCGATTCCATTCGTCAGTGCTTCCAACGCCGCGTATTGGCTGACGGAGCTGGCGCACGTGACGTTGTACTGGTGCACTTTGACCATGTGCTGGGTCAAGTAGGCTGGAGCGAATGTGAAGCCGATTCGCCATCCTGTCATCGCATGGGATTTGGATAGCCCATTGATGACAATCGTTTTCTCACGCAGCTTGCCGATTGTAGCAATCGAGCGATGCTGGTCTTCATAAACGAGTTCGCTATAGATCTCATCAGAGAGCACAAACAAGTCTTTATCCTCGAGCAAGCGGGCAAGATCCGCTAGTTCTTGCTCAGACAGCACCTGTCCTGTCGGGTTGGACGGGTAACAGAGTATGACGCAGCGCGTTTTGTCTGTCAGATGCGGCTCCAGCAGATCTGCGGTCAGCTTCAAGCCATTCTCTCTCGTGTCAACGTAGACAGGCACACCGCCGGCTAAGCGGATGAGCGGCTCATAGCCCGGATAGATCGGTGCAGGCAAAATAACTTCAGCGCCAGGCGTCAAAATCGTGCGCAGTGTAATATCCACCGCTTCACTCGCCCCCACCGTGACGATGATCTCATCAGCAGCACGATATTGTTGTCCGTATTTATGCAGAACGAATTGCGAAGCGGCTTCACGCAGTTCCAACAGACCCGGATTCGGCGTATAAACGGTTTTATTTTGCTCCAGCGCCCGTTGTCCGGCTTCAATTATGTGCCGCGGCGTCGGAAAATCCGGCTGGCCAATCGTCAACGTCAACGCACCGGGAATCGTGCTGACAAGGTTGGAAATTTTACGGATACCTGAAATTTGAATTTCTTTCACTTGCGGATTGATCAAATGTTCCATCAATTTCATTCCTCCCCCATGGATGAACGGTTCATTGACAATTCCAACTGGCTTTGCCATCCAACCGCGCAGATGAATTCGCAACTCGTTGACAATTCCATCTAGATTTTAAGTTGAAATTGCAACCTGTTGACAATTCCATCCAGATTTTTGAGCTGAAATTGCAACTAGGTTGTTCTCAACATGTGCAGCAAGTGCTCCATGTCCGCAGGCAGCGGCGCTTCAAATTGCAGCGTCTCGCCTGTTCTCGGGTGCACGAAGCCCAGTGCCGCGGCGTGAAGCGCTTGTCCGCTCGTCTCCATGGTGATCCCTTTGCCTCTCGCGCGCCCGTACATCGGGTCACCGACCAAGGGATGACCGATGAATTTCATATGCACGCGGATTTGGTGCGTCCGCCCCGTCTCCAGCTTCAACTCCACCAGCGTATTATCGGCGAACCGCTCCAGCACGACAAAATGCGTGACCGCATGCTTACTGTTCCGCTCCGTAACGGTGTACATCTTGCGGTCCTGCGTATCTCGGCCGATCGGCGCATCAATCGTTCCGTTCTCATGCTGAATGACGCCGTGGACGACAGCGATATATTTCCGGTGCACGGTATGCGCCTTGAGCTGCTCCGCCAAGCTCGCATGTGCTTTATCATTTTTGGCAGCCATAATGAGGCCTGAAGTGTCTTTGTCGATGCGGTGTACGATACCTGGGCGCAGCTCTCCGTTGATCCCTGACAAGTCCTTGCAATGGTGCATCAAGGCATTGACCAGTGTGCCTGAATAGTGGCCAGGCGCCGGGTGCACAACGAGCCCTCTTTGCTTATTCACCACAATAACATCTGAATCCTCATAAACGACATCCAAAGGGATATCCTCTGCCGCGAGTTCAACGCTGGACGGTTCGGGAATATCGAGCGCAATCACGTCATTCACCGAAAGTTTGTAGTTCGGTTTAATGAGCTTTCCATTCACTTGCACGTGCCCGTCTTTAACCCATTGCTGCACTTGCGTGCGGGATACTTCAATTTCAAGAGATTCTGTAATAAATTTATCGATTCGTTCACTCGCATATTGCGGATCAACCGTCCATTCCACTGTCTCGTTAGACACGGAATCAGGAGAGGTCTGGTTTGTGTTCATGTGTTGCTCCTTTTTTCTCTTTTCTCCATACAAGCAGCGACTCCAGGAAGATCAGAATCACGCCGATGACAATCGCCGAATCCGCCAGGTTGAAGATCGGATAGATGTAATAGATGGATTTGCCGAAAATATCAAAATCAAATGTCACCTGGATGAAATCCACCACTTCCCCGAACAAAGCTCGATCCAGGAAGTTACCTAACGCGCCGCCTAGCAGCAAACTAAGTGCAAAGGACAGCAGCACTTTTCCTTCGCGAATCGTCTTGCGTAAATACCAGAGAATCCCAATGACGACGATAACCGTAATAATGATGAAAAACCATCTTTGATTTTGTAAAATGCCGAAGGCAGCCCCGCGGTTGCGGTGCGAAGTGATCACAAGGAAATCTCCTAGAACCGGACGCTCTTCCCCGATCGGAATGCGCTTAACAATCACCCATTTAGCCGCTTGGTCCAGCAAAAATACGATTAACGCGTACAAATAATACTTTAAATACTTCACAAATGATCCTCCTTAAGGAGACCTCTTCTTAGAAGAGCAGTCTCGTTAGCTGAAGCTGATTTTGACCTTCACAAACTGTCCCTGTTATTCAAGGATTTACCTCACTAAAAAAAGCTTCCACTCGGCACTATAACGGTATGGATCATTCTGCAGGAAGGGAGCTGTGCCGACCATGAACCATTTAACCGAGCAGCAAATTAGAGAATTAAATCTGCAGCTACTGGAGGAAAAGCTAGATCTCGAACGGCATTTTGATTCGAATGATAACTTTGGCTTGTCCAACTCATTTATAGACAGTACCGGCGAGTTATCCATGTATGACAATCATCCCGGCGATGTGGCTTCAGAAATTTATGAGCGTGAAAAAGATATTTCCCTGCAAGAACATGCCTCATTTCATTTGACGCAAGTGAATGAAGCCTTAAAGCATATCGAGCAAGGCGATTATGGTACCTGCATATTCTGTCAAGCCCCGATCAGCTTTGAACGTCTCCAAGCGATACCGACGACGCTGTATTGTGTAGAACATGTCCCTGATCCGGAGCGTTCAGAACGCAGACCGATTGAAGAATCGTTCCTTCATCCGCCATTCGGCCGCACCAGCATGGACGAGCATGATAATGAGACCGAATTTGACGGTGAGGATGCTTGGCAAATCGTCGAAAGCTGGGGAACCTCCAACACGCCAGCATTTGCGGAGGACCCGAATGTTGAGAACTACAATGAAATGTACATCGAAGCAGATGAGCATGAAGGTTATGTCGAATCGTTCGAAAGCTTCGTGGCCACCGATTTGTACGGCGAACATGTGACCATCGTGCGCAGCAAAGCATACCGCGATTATATGCATAATGGTGAAGGAGATCCACTCTTGGAACCTGACACCAATGATGATCTCAACTAGCTGATCCTGCCCCGTCGCCCTATAGCTTCATGAATTACAAACGAGCTTCGCTATATAACGAGAGCTCGTTTGTTTATATTCACTTTTACTCGTGATAATGCGCCGTAACGACGTCATTGCATCGTACGCAGAGCGTTGGATGTTCCTTACTCTGCCCAACCTCAGGCGTCACTATCCAGCAGCGTTCGCACTTCTCCCCTTCGGCTACGGCAACCACAATCGCCGCTTCCTTCGATTGGAACGCGCCATCCGGCACTTGTGTTCCCGGCTGGTGCACTTCTACGGCAGAGACGATGAACAATTGATCCAATTGTTCGAATTGGCCGAGCAAGCTGTACAACCTCTCCGACGGATACAAATGAACGGCTGCGCTAAGCGAATTGCCAATCACTTTATCCTTGCGCGCTTCTTCCAGCGCCTTCAGCACTTCATCCCTGACATCAAGGAAGCTGTCCCACTTCTGTTCGAGCTCTTCGTTGTACAGGTGAGCCGCGGCTTCCGGCAGCTCAGCGATTTGCACCGTGCTCAACCCCACTCCTGGAATATACCTCCAAACCTCATCGGCCGTATGTGGCAAAATCGGTGAAATCAGCTTTGTGATGGCGATAAGCGCATCGTACAGCACCGTTTGTGAAGCTTTACGAGCGGCATCATGCGGTGCACCGGCATAGAGGCGGTCTTTGATGACATCCAAATAGAACGAGCTCATCTCTACCGCACAGAAATGGTGAATCGATTGGTACACGACATGGAATTCATAGTTGTCATACGCTTTAATGACTTTTTCCACCATGCGGTTCAGGCGAATCCATGCGTAACGGTCAAGCTCAGACAAGTTCTCCACAGCCACACGGTCAGTTGCCGGGTTGAAATGGCTCAAGTTCCCGAGCAAGAAACGCAGCGTATTGCGGATTTTCCGGTAAACCTCTGTCGTTTGGTTCAAAATATTATCCGAAATCCGGTGGTCCGATTGGTAGTCCACGGAAGATACCCATAAGCGCAAAATATCGGCGCCTAATTTACCAGCCACTTGCGTCGGATCGATGGTGTTCCCGATTGATTTAGACATTTTGCGACCTTCACCGTCAAGCGTAAAGCCGTGACTCAAAATGCCTTTGTACGGCGCTTGACCTTTCGTCGCAACCCCGGTGATCAACGAGGAGTTGAACCAGCCGCGATATTGGTCGGAACCTTCCAGATACAGGTCAGCAGGCCACTGCAGATCTGAGCGGGCTTCCAACACGCCTGCGTGCGAAGAACCGGAATCGAACCATACGTCCATGATGTCCGTTTCTTTACGGAAGTCGCCATGACCGCATTTTGCGCAAGTCGTGCCATGCGGCAGAAGCTCCTTCTCATCTTTAATAAACCATGCGTTCGATCCTTCTTGCGCGAACAGCTGTGCTACATGTTCAATCGTTTGCTCATTGACCAACGGTTCGTTACAGCTGCGGCAGTAGAAAATCGGAATCGGTACGCCCCATGCACGCTGACGGGAAATACACCAGTCACCGCGCTCGGCGATCATGTTGTGCAGGCGAACTTCACCCCATGTTGGCGTCCAGTTCACTTTTTTGATCTCTTCCAACATTTCATTTCGGAATTTATCAATGGAAGCAAACCATTGCTCAGTCGCGCGGTAAATGACCGGCTTCTTCGTGCGCCAGTCATGCGCGTATTGGTGCTTGATCTCGCCGGCATGCAGCAGCAAGCCAATTTCCTGCAGCTTCTCCATAACGAGCTTGCCGCCTTTTTCATAGAACAGGCCTTCAAAGCCAGGCGCCTCCGCCGTAAAATGACCTTGATCATCCACTGGGCACAGCACGCCGATATGATAACGCTGGCCGATGATGAAGTCGTCTTCCCCGTGGCCAGGCGCTGTATGGACGCAGCCCGTACCGGCTTCCAGCGTCACGTGTTCGCCAGTCATGACGAGCGACTCGCGGTCGTAGAACGGATGCTGGCAAGTCACATACTCCAGCTCGCTGCCTTTGATGGTGGACAGTACTTCAAAGTCCGTCCAGCCCATTTCTTTCGCCGCCGTCTCGAGCAAGCCTTGCGCCAAAACGTATTTCTTGCCGTTCACTTGCACTACCGCATAATCGAATTCAGGGTGTACGGAAATACCTAAGTTCGCTGGCAATGTCCAAGGCGTTGTCGTCCAAATGACGATAGCAGCGTCTTGCGGCAGCTTGCCTTTGCCGTCTTTAACTGGAAACGCGACATAAATCGAAGAGGAAGTCTTCTCCTTATATTCAATCTCAGCCTCTGCAAGCGCACTCTCGGAAGAAGGAGACCAGTATACAGGCTTCAATCCTTTGTAAATGTAGCCTTTTTGCACCATTTTTCCGAACACGCGAATTTGTTGGGCTTCATACTGAGGCTGCAAAGTGATGTACGGATTGTTCCAATCCCCGCGAATACCGAGGCGTTTGAACTGGCCTTTTTGCTTTTCCACCCACTGCAGCGCATACTCTTCGCAGTATTTGCGGAATTCGGACACGGACATTTTTTTGCGGTCCACTTTGCCGCTGTTCGTGATCGCTTGCTCGATCGGCAAACCGTGCGTATCCCATCCCGGAACATACGGCGCATCGTAGCCTTGCAGCGTTTTGAAACGGACGATAATGTCCTTCAGCACTTTATTCAAGGCATGTCCGATATGAATATCACCATTGGCGTAAGGAGGCCCATCATGCAAAACAAACTTGTTGCGGCCTTTACGGCTCTCCTCCACTTGTGCGTAGATGTCATCGGCTTCCCAACGCTCTTGAATTTTGGGCTCCGCCTGAGGCAGATTGCCTCTCATCGGGAATTCCGTTTGCAATAGATTTAATGTTTTACCATAATCCACTTCAATCACTCCATTCCTGCCCGCTAAGCATCAATGCTTCTTATGTGACAGTTTATTTGAAAATAAAAAAAGCCCTCATCCCCATAAGGGACGAGAAGCTTATCTCGCGGTACCACCCTCGTTAAAAAGTGCAGGATCATCCATCTAAGATGCCCCACTGCAACTCTTTCACTCGATCATGGATAACGGCATGACCCGATACTCTCTACTTGATTCAAGAGACGCTCCTGGGGGATATTCGGCTCGCTGCAGTCATTAGGCTCACACCATTACCCTAATTCGCTGACACTGCGGTTACGACCTACTTGTTCCAGTCATCGCTTTACTATCGATACATTTAACTGGAGTATACCGAATTCGACAGGCATAGTCAATATAACGTCTCTCCAAGAGGCATCAGCGGCGACATACTACGCTTCTTGTTGATCAATTTGCATTTGCATGCTCTGCCAACCTTCGTTGTTCAGCAGCTCCAACTGAGCCTCCAATAGCGTCCGGAAACGTGTGCGGTAAATGGAAGCTTGCTTCTTCAACTCTTCGATTTCCAGCGCTACCTTACGGGAGCGGCCTAACGATTCGTTAATGATCCGGTCTGCATTCTTCTCCGCTTCTTTCAGAATGAGCTGCGCTTCCTTCTTCGAGTTATTCTTCACTTCATCGGCGGCTTCCTGAGCGATGATAATCGTTTTGCTCAATGTTTCCTCAATATTGGAAAAATGATCCAAACGTTCTTGCAACGTTAAGGCTTGATTCTGCAATTCTTTATTCTCACGAATGAGCGCCTCATAGTCCTTAATAACTTGATCGAGAAATTCATTCACCTGATCTTCGTCATAACCACGGAACGAGCGGGAAAACTCCTTGTTATGTATGTCAAGCGGTGTCAATGGCATGCGGTGCCCCTCCTTAGAGTATTCGTAGAAACTTGCCTTCGCAGCATGATTTCTTAGTTATAAGATCAGTTCGACAGAAACCAATTAATTCCTGCAACGTTCGAGGAATTTTCGTCTAATATTATGCATATCTGCCGATCTTCACACGAATTCGCCCTTTCTTGGTGACACCTTCGACTTCAAGTACCTTAAATCTTCCAAATCCTTGCAGCGACACGATATCGCCTTCTTTCAGCGGCTTGCTCGGGTCTTCCTCCACTTTCCAGTTGACTCGGCAGCGGCCAGCTTGAATCGGAATGAGCACTTTCGCCCTGCTCAAGCGGAAAACGTCGCTGACGATCCCGTCCATCCGCAGCGATGCCACCGACAGTTGGAGCTCATCCAACTGCACCTTGGCCGTCTGCAGCCGGTCCAGGGGGAGCAGCTCTGTCTGCACATGAACTCTGTGCACTTGCGACAGGTTCATGTGGAGGTAATCCGCCGATTCGCTCGTCACGAGAAAATGGCAGCCCCCTTCTAAAACATGAATATCGCCAACCTTGTCCCGCTTCATGCCAAGACCAAGAATGGCGCCCATGTAATCCCCATGTTCCAATGTCAAAAACTTTGCGTCGGCTGACGTTACGGACAGCACGAGGATGCCCATGTCCTCCCCGTCAAGCGTCCGGTAGTCCGGCGCAATGAGTGCCCGCTTCCGTTCCGCTTCCGGATACCCGCCGTCCAGGCGGCAGTGGACATCCGGATGCCTGTTCACAAGCGTCGATAAAATGAAAGCTTGCCTCGGATCCAGAAAGTCGGTCAGCTTGACGGCATGCTGGTTGGCGGCGCGTTCTAACCAATCGAGTGCCTTATCAACGAAATGATGCTCATCTGGATGAAAATGATGATAGATTTCTTTGTTCAAGTTAGAACACTCCAAGAATAAAACCAATCACAGCTTCGATGCCCTGCACGACAAAGTTGAGCGCAATCAGCGCAACGATCGGCGAAAGATCGATAAAACCGATGCTTGGTATGATTTTGCGGAACGGGCGTAAATAAGGCTCAACCAGTTTCCCCAGCAACCCGCCGATAAAGCTGTCGCGCGCATTGGGAAACCATGACAAAATTAAATATCCAATAATCATGAAATAATAAATTTCTTCTAAAACGCCAAGATAATAGTGAACGTAGATCACGTATGCATTCACCTCTATGTCTATATCAGGATATGGCGTCTATTCCTCGCTAATATAATCGGATATGTGACCGTGAATATCGACCGAATCCGGTGTGCACAGGAAAATATTCGGTCCAAGCTTGGAAATTGACCCATTTAAAGCATATACGGTCCCGCTTAAGAAATCCACAATACGGACAGCCTGATCCCCGCGAACGCGCTGCAGGTTCACAACGACGGCTCTGCGGGAGCGAAGGTGGTCGGCGATGTCCTGCGTTTCTTCATAAGTGCGGGGCTCGCTGAGCACAACGCGCGCATTTTTCTGCGAATGAATGCTGACAACATTGTTAGCCTTACTTTTATTACGCAGCTCGTAAGGATTGGTTTCAGGCTCTTCAGGCGTCTCGACGATCCGCTCGCGCTCGACGATCTCCTCTTCTTCCTGCAGCCCTAAAAAGTTCATAAACTTGTTCATGACACCCATGATAATCCCTCCTTGTCCATAACAGCCTATATGACAACGTTATAACTCTTTGCCCACTAGAACGGTGCCCAGCCGAATCCATGTAGCGCCTTCTTCGATCGCTACTTCAAAGTCCCCGGACATGCCCATGGACAATTCTGTGATTGCATAGGGGAATATGTGTTGCTTGTTCAAACGGTCCCGCAGCTCCCGCAATCCGCGAAATACCGGACGCGTCTGCTCGGCTTCCGCTTCATAAGGTGCCATGGTCATGAGCCCAGCGATATGTATGTGTTTCAGTTGGCTTACTTCCGCCGCAAATTCCATGACTTGCTCAGGCTGCAAGCCGTATTTGGATTCCTCGCCGGATATGTTCACTTGCAGCAGACAGTTGGTCTGAATGCCGAGAGCGGCCGCCTGCTTGTCTATTTCTTTGGCGAGCGACATTCGGTCAAGCGAATGGATGTAAGCAAATTTCCCGATCACATCCTTCACTTTGTTCGTCTGCAAATGGCCGATGAAATGCCATGTCCCCCGATCGTGCAAAGCTTCCCATTTCGGCTTCACATCCTGCCAACGGTTCTCGCCGATGTGGAGCAATCCCTCATCCAGCACCGCCCTTGTCGTCTCCAGTGAGACATATTTGGTTACGGCGATGGTCTTGACTTCATCTGTTTGTCTTCCTGCACGCTCGCAAGCTGCTGCGATGCGTGTCTTCACTTCCTCTATGCGTGCTTGTAAACTCATCTGGTAATGCCACCTCAATTCCACACCAGCCGGAAGGACTTCTCTGACTAAGCTAAGCATCTTAATCAAGTAAGTCCAATCCAAGCCACCATTCTTCCGGTCGATCCGCCTTCTTTTCGATGTGAAAAGAACTTATCGGTTCTACAGCTCGTACATAACTGAGTTACTTCGATATGGGACGACAAAATTCCTGCTTGACGAATCAATATTCGGTTCAATTCTTGCAGATTCAGCATATACTTCCCGTCGCCTTTGGCATTCAGAACGCCTTCGACTTCTAACTCCGGCATTTCGTTCAGCACTTCCCGCACTCGCGAAGCGACGGTTTCATCGACCTCATAGCAGCAAACACCGATCGACGGTCCAATCGCTGCGCGAATATGCTCCGGCCGACTACCAAAAGTATGCGTCATTGAGGATATTGTAGCCATGGAAATTTTTAGCACCGTGCCTTTCCAACCGGCATGCGCGAGCCCAATCACACCTTCGACAGGGTCATAGAAGTAAAGCGGCACGCAATCAGCGAACTGTGCGCATAGCATAATCCCCTTCTCGTTCGTGATGAAGCCGTCCTTCGCTTGAATCGCCGATTCCCTGGACAGCCGGCCCTTCCCTTTGTCCTGCTCGCCGACAACGATAATTTCATGGCTATGCACTTGCTCTGCATAAGTGAAAGCCTCAAACGGCTGACCAAGCGCGTCTGCGAGGCGCTCTCTATTCCTCACAACATCCTCCGGCAGATCGTTCACATGCAGCCCGCAATTCAGTGAGCTGTAAGGCGCACGGCTTACACCGCCGAGCCGCGATGTAAAACCGGCTGTCAAACCAGGGTATTCGTCCATCCATTTCTTTATCGTAAACAGCTCAGGCTGATCTTCTTCTTTCTTATATTCCACAAATGGTTCCATGCCTGTCGCTCCTCATCCCCTCATTCTATCTCTTACTTTACCATAAAATGAAAAGACACACGATAGATGCTTGGATCTGCCGATATGCAGCAGCCCAGCACGTGTGTCTGGCATTAATTGCGAAATTGCCGGTTGTACTCATACACCTGCTCATTATTTTCTTCCGTTTGGCGGTAGGGCCTTGCGTCTTCGATCTTGACGAGCACGACATCCGCCCCGATTTTCACAATATGCTTCCATGGAATGATGACATCTGTCCCGGAACCGAACAATCCGAAGAAACGGCTTTGATTCGGAACCACAATCGACTCGATGCGGCCCTGTCGCAGGTCCAGCTCCAAGTCACTAATTTGGCCGAGTTTCTTGCCGTCTACAATGTTGATGACATCCTTTGTCTGGAAATCGGATATTTTCATGAGGCTCATCACCACGAATCTTCAAAGGATTTGGTCTTGCTTAGTACTAGTATATGTCTGTCAGGGGCAAAATGTCCTGCCCCATAAAAAAAGACCTTCACAGCTTGTCCAGCCGTTGAAGGTCTTTGGCATTTATGACTTTACGTGTTTCTGCATTTGCGAGATGGCTGATTTCTCCAGCCTGGACACTTGGGCTTGCGAGATACCGATCTCATCCGCCACTTCCATTTGCGTCTTGCCTTCGAAAAAGCGCATGGATAAGATCATTTTCTCCCTGGCATTCAGTTTGCGCATCGCCTCTCTGAGGGCAATCCCCTCAATCCAGGACATATCTTTGTTGCGTTCGTCGCTGATTTGATCCATGACATAGATCGGATCTCCGCCGTCATGGTAGATCGGCTCGAAGAGCGAGACAGGATCCTGGATCGCATCCAGCGCAAAGACCACATCTTCTTTGGGCACATTCAGCGCTTCCGAGATTTCATAAATTGTCGGTTCGCGTGAATTCTGATTGGTCAGACTATCTCTGACCTGAAGCGCCTTGTAAGCAATATCTCTTAAGGATCGAGAGACGCGAATCGGGTTGTTGTCGCGCAAGTAGCGGCGAATCTCTCCGATAATCATCGGTACAGCATACGTAGAAAATTTTACATTTTGTCCCAAATCGAAGTTATCAATGGCTTTCATTAACCCAATACATCCAACCTGGAAGAGATCGTCCACATATTCTCCGCGGTTATTGAACCGTTGGATGACACTGAGCACCAATCTCAAATTGCCATTTACTAATTTCTCTCTTGCAGCTCGCTCCTGTTTGGTCTGCAGCTCAGCAAATAATTCGCGCATTTCGGCATTGGTCAGAACAGGCAGTTTGGCGGTATCAACACCACATATCTCGACTTTATTTCGGGTCACCGTGATTACCTCCCAAGGAGAAACATTAATGTTAATTATCCCCCTGAGTCATTGATTTATTCGTCCCCTAACCCCCGCGAAGCCACTTGACAAAAGGGCTGGAAGTTGCTCCCTCCCGTGACTGCTGAACAAAATCGATGTCGACTGGAGAAAAAAAAATTTTGCATAAAAAAAGAGAGGTTCTCCCCTCTTTTACACCATTTTATTAAACTCCTTGCGCAGCCTTTTGATGATGCGCTTTTCCAATCTGGAGATGTAGGACTGCGAGATGCCCAACAGATCAGCGACATCTTTTTGCGTCTTCTCTTCGCCGTCCTGCAGACCGAAGCGAAGCTCCATAATGATGCGTTCACGATCCGTCAGCTTATCCAGCGCTTTATGCAGCAGCTTGCGGTCCACTTGTTCCTCAATATTCCGGTAAATCGTATCATTCTCCGTTCCGAGCACATCGGACAGGAGCAGCTCATTGCCGTCCCAGTCAATATTCAGCGGCTCATCGAAGGAGACTTCCGTCCTGATCTTACTATTCCGTCGCAAATACATGAGAATCTCGTTCTCAATGCATCGGGAGGCGTAGGTGGCCAGCTTGATTTTTTTCTCCGGGTCAAACGTGTTTACCGCTTTAATTAAGCCGATAGCGCCGATCGAGACCAAATCCTCAATATTAATGCCAGTATTCTCGAATTTCCTAGCTATATAGACAACCAACCGCAGATTGCGCTCTATCAGCATAGCGCGGATCGCCGCATCACCGGAAGGTAACTTTTCCAGTAAATATTCTTCTTCTTCTCTCGTTAAAGGCGGCGGGAGCGCTTCGCTTCCACCGATATAGTAGATTTCCTCGCCTTTGAGCCCGAAAAACATCAAGATGCGGTAATAAGTAAGTTGCAACAGCAATTTCCACTTCAAGAGCATGAGCGTTCCTCCTAAGAGCTTTTCGTCGAAAAGCTTATGTCGTAAGCGTTGCCGAGCTTTCTGCATGGAAAGCTGCTTGATTCATCTGTTCCTTCGTTCAACCAACTGCAATCAGGGTCGGATGGATAATCGCTTGGTACGTGCCGTCGCTGCAAAGCTTTCCTCCATCAAGTCCAATGAGCACTTTCGTCACTTCGATCTGTCTGTCATTGTGATGAATCACCACCTTATCCGGTTTGATGGCGAGCATAAACTGCGTATTACGGTTCACCCCCCGGTAGGGTACAAGTCGCAACCGATCCTGCCAGGCAAAGTCATCTGAGCCCATGCCGCTAATAATTTGATCCACGTCCGCTGAACGAATCTTTTGAAGCCATGCATCGGGAAGCACTTCCCTCCACTCTGACACCTCCATCACCATGACCGGTGTTCTCGTCAACGGATCATAGAGCTGATTCCCGGTATCGATGAGCCCCTTGCAGGTGGCTGTAAATTGTTCGATCTGGATCGTGACTTCCGCGACGAAAGATGTCAGCTGTTCGCGCTGCTTGGCGCCAAGGAACACCGTCCGCAGCCACCAGATGAGCGGAAACAACAGCACAAGCACGTACACGATACCGACTTGAATCTTATAAACCGGAGCTCCCGACTGCGTAAAGACTATGCCTTGCATGACCGCGGAAGATGAAGCCAATACATAATGGATGCCAAACATGCCACCGGCAACAGCAAAATTAACAAGAAGAAACGCGCCGAGCGTTCTTAAAAAATTTTGTAAACTGCCGAAACCAAAAGCTGTCATAATCATGCCAATGCAAAATATACATTTCACAGAAAATGTAAATAACAGTGCAGGCACGGGAAGGAACATCATGACGACATAAGTTGCGCCTAAACATGCGGCTAGAGCGATTCGCCACCATTTGAACGACAGCTTACGCGTTTTGGCCGTCACGATCAGCATGGCCGCGTCCATCAGAAAATTGATCAGGAAAATGAGATCTGCATAGACGACCACAATTCCTCCACCTCTAATCTCTTTGGTTCAAGATCAGTATATAAGAATGATATTTCAAAGTCTGTCTAAACTTGCTAGGGCTTTGGATCTTTTTTTGTCAGTTGGCGCGGGACCGCTCTACGCCTCGATGGGTGTGGTTCTTGCCGGAGAGGTGACGAAGAGGAAAGATAAGTAAGCAGAAAAAAAGAAGCCTCTATTCCAAAGAGGCTTCTTGGCATTTGTATTTATTTGTCGTTATTCCGTCCGCGGTTACGCAGGAATGTCGGAATATCCAATTGATCGCTTGATGTCTGGCTGCCAAAAGGGCGCAAATTGTTCAAACGGTTGTCAGCAACAGGTTCTTGCTGTTGCGGCTGCCCAGGAGCAGCTGGACGTTTGACCTGCTGTGGAATCGGCTGGGATCTGTGTTCGAATCCTGTCGCGATCACCGTGACGAGAATCTCATCTTTCAATCTGTCATCGATGACGGCACCGAAGATCATGTTGACTTCGATGTCGGAAGCAGAGGCTACGATGTCCGCCGCTTCATTGACTTCGTACAAGCTCAGGTTCATACCGCCAGTGATATTCATCAGCACGCCGCGCGCGCCTTCGATCGAAGTTTCCAGCAATGGGCTGGAAATCGCTTTTTTCGCAGCTTCGGCCGCACGGTTCTCACCTGTGGCAACGCCGATCCCCATCAGGGCTGAGCCGCGTTCTGTCATAATGGTCTTCACATCGGCGAAGTCCAAGTTAATCAGACCCGGAACCGCAATCAAGTCGGAGATCCCCTGTACACCTTGACGCAGAACGTTATCCGCTTCACGGAACGCTTCGAGCATCGGCGTCTTCTTGTCGACGATCTCGAGGAGACGGTCGTTAGGGATGATGATCAACGTATCTACTTTCTCTTTCAATGCGGCAATCCCTTGCTCCGCTTGAAGGGAACGCTTACGTCCTTCGAATGTAAACGGGCGTGTAACCACACCTACTGTCAAAGCGCCTACTTCTTTGGCGATCTCCGCGATAACAGGCGCTGCGCCGGTTCCGGTGCCGCCTCCCATACCCGCTGTGACGAAGACCATGTCAGCGCCGCGCAGCGTGTTCAGAATCAATTCTCTGGATTCTTCCGCCGCTTTCTTACCAACCTCCGGGTTCGCACCCGCGCCAAGACCGCGCGTAAGCTTGTCCCCGATTTGCAGTTTGTGTTCCGACTTTGCCAGGTGCAGGGCTTGAGCATCCGTATTCACCGTAATGAACTCGACACCTTTAACACCGTTCTCGATCATTCGGTTTACCGCATTACTGCCGCCGCCACCAACACCGATGACTTTTATTTGAGCCAATTGGTCCATATCCAAATCAAATTCAAACATACGAGCCATATCCCCCTAACTATTCGTTCACATACAAATTATTCTTGTTCATCATCGCCGATCCTTTGCGTCGGTTTATATGAATTCACTAAAGAAGCTCTTTACCCGTTCCATCAATCCGGGTTTACTTATGTCGGAGGATTTCTTACTACTTGGAGCCTTCACTACGTTTTTCTTGGCGAACCCGCCGTTGGTTGTGCGGTTTCTCATATACTTATATACGAATTGGATAATGCCTACACCACTCGTGTAAGAGGGATCACGCACGCCGATGTAATCAGGTACCGCGATGCGCACGGAAGTCGCAAGCTCCTCCTGTGCGACGGCAAGAACGCCTGGCATACTAACCGTACCACCTGTAAGCACGTATCCGCCGGCTAAATGGTCATAACCGAGACGATGCACTTCAGCGAGGATCAACTGAAAAATTTCGCCCACTCGCGGTTCGATGATATTGGCGAGATCGACTTGCGAAAATTCTTTTTCCACGTTGCTTCCCATTCTCGTTACTTTAAACACTTGGTCATTCGCAGAGTCGTTCAACGAAGCACAGCCGTACTTCAATTTAATCTTCTCAGCAATGTCAAATTGCGTGCGCAACCCGATCGCGATATCGTTGGTTACGTATTCGCCGCCGATGGGAATCGTCGACGTCGCGGCGAGATTGCCTTGATCGAAAATGGCAATTGTGGTAGCTCCGGCACCTACATCCACGAGCACCGTACCCACGGACTTCTCATCTTTGGAGAGTGCAAGCTGACCTGATGCCAGTGACATCAGGATAAGACCGGCAACCTTCAGTTCGGATTTTTCCACAACCCGGATTAAATTATGTATTCCTGTTTTCGCGCCGGTAATGATCGTTGCTTCCACTTCCAAGCGGACGCCGATCATCCCGCGAGGATCGTTAATACCTTCTTGTCCATCAACTAAATATTGCTTTGGAACGACTCCAATGATTTCACGCTCTGGAGGTAGGGCAATGACTCTCGCTGCCTGAATGACTCGGTCGATATCCTCTTCTCCGATTTCTCGATCCTCATTTGATACCGCAACAACACCGTGACTGGATTGAAGCGCGATATGATTCCCGGAAATACCTACATAAACCTCGGAAATTTGAATGCCCACCATTCGCTCAGCATGATCTACCGCACTGCGGATCGAATTTACCGTTTGATCAATGTCGACGATGGCTCCTTTGCGAATACCTTCTGACTCGGCAGATCCCACACCTATTATATTAATGGATCCGTTGACAACTTCTCCAATAATAGCACGAACCTTGGATGTACCGATGTCCAAACTAACAATGATATCATTGTTGCTCAAGCCCCTGGCACCTCCTGTAACTTGGTAAAAAAGATAATTGCTCGCAAATTCCTATGTACTTATTCAACACAACAGCCATATTCCCTCTTTTTTCTACAAAATTTTGCCTAATTGAGAGCGGGTTTTCACAATTGCACTTTTGATTGCTGGTAGTGGTTACATTATTAGAGAATATATGGAAATAGGGTACTGATTTACTATATTCCTATTTGACCATAAAACTAATTTTAACATTATTTCAAGCGATTGAGTAGTCCATTCCTCGTTTTTTTGTCAATGTGCCTTCGCTTATTCCTTCGCCGTCTGTTTGGTTGATGACTTCGGCGTTGACGTTGGCTTTCCGGACGGCTTGCCTGCATCCTTATTCGGCGTAGGTGATGGAGCGCTGCCTTTTGCACTTTGGCTATTGGCATCATTCTTCGCATCAGCGTTTGGTTCAAACGGAGCATGGTTGTCCACTTCCAGCATTTTGATGACGCCGTTGTTAATGTGATCCTCCTGCAGACTGGCAATATAAGCAGGCAAATTATCAATTTTATCGGGTAAATACGCGATTGTCGTATAGACCTCAAATTGCGAGCGGGTATATAGCTTAATCTTGTCCGGATAAGATTCAGACGGGTCCGGCTTAATCTCGGATATATCTGCAAGGCTGCTGGCCGGAATCTCGCCGAGCGCTTGGCAAAGTGCTAGCTTATTCGGATCCGAATCTGCCCAGCCGGATAGAATCGGTTTATCGAGCGGCACATTGTTCGCCGTCATTTTTACTACAGCGCCGTCCGCCAGTACAGCCTCTTGCGAGCCGTCCGCCCCCATCTGAAACGCCACCTTAGGGTGCTCTTGAATGGTAATATGAATAACCCCTGGAAAGCGCTTCGTGACTTGCACTGCCTTCACGATAGGAAGAGCGGCCAGGCGGCTCTCCACGGCGGCGGAGCTTATCATAAAGAAGCGGTCCCCGGGCGCAACCTGAGCAGCTTGTCCAATCGTCTCCGAGGCTAGCATTTCATTGCCTACGACTTCGATCTTGCTTACACGGCTGAGCGGGGATTGAAAGAATAGAATGACAAGAACGGTTATGAAAAAGAAAAATAAGAAAGCAAGCAACTTCCGGTTGGTACGCGCGCGTGGCTTGGGATTCGGCAGGGCGGGTACTTTGCGGTCTTCTGACAAAATAGGCACCACCTATGCGTTATACTTGTGTGTTCACTACATGAATAAAAAAAAACAAACCATGCACATCATACTGCAATATTGTACTTATGTTTGACTCGTGATGAATCTATCAAAAGTACTATCATGGAGCAATCCGCCATTAAACTGAAAACCGTATATCCCCTCCTGCGGACAGGAAGGGATCACGAAAAAATGATTCACTCACTTGGAACAGGTGATTGACGGTGGACAGAGGCTCCCAAACGGGAAAGCATAAGTTCAATTCTATCATAGCCTCTATCAATATGATGAATCTGTTCAACGATCGTCGTGCCATGCGCAGCCAGACCGGCGATGACAAGCGCAGCTCCAGCGCGCAAATCGGTAGCCTCCACGGTTGCCCCATACAATCTCGGCACCCCGCGAATGAAAGCTGAGCTTAAATCAACGCGGATATCGGCACCCATGCGGGACAATTCATCGACATGTTTGAATCTGCCTTCGAAGATCGTTTCTTTCATTACGCTTAGTCCGTCTGCAAGAGACAGCAGCACCATCACCTGGGATTGCAGATCCGTCGGAAACGCCGGATGTGGCGAGGTGACGATACGCTCCACGGCTTTCGGTCTTGTCGGGCAGCTTACATGTATTATATCACCGCTAGCAGTGATTTGAACACCTATGCGCTTCAAGACATGAATGACCGAAGTCAGATGGGCGGGATTGACATTCTCCAGCGTAATGTTGCCTCTAGTCGCCGCTGCCGCCACCATAAAGGTACCGGCCACAATGCGATCCGGAATGATGCGGTACGCGCACGGTGTCAAGGTTTGAACACCATGGATGGTGATCGTATCCGTGCCTGCGCCGATAATATCGGCGCCCATGGCATTCAGAAAGTTTTGCAGATCCTGAATTTCAGGCTCACGGGCGGCATTATAAATCGTAGTAATACCTGAAGCTTTGACGGCAGCCATCATAATGTTTTCTGTAGCTCCGACACTTGGAAAATCGAGAATGATCTCGCATCCTTGCAAGGATTCAGCGGTGCAGACGATTTTATTCGTCGATTCTTCAATCTGTGCGCCAAGCGCCTGCAGGCCTTTCAGATGAAGATCGATTTTGCGTTCACCGATCGCGCAGCCGCCCGGTTGATACACCGTGACGCTGCCGAATCGGGCGAGCAACGGACCCATAAGGAAGATGGAGGAACGCATCTGCCCCATCAACTCTTCAGGGATATGAGAGGAATGAGCTGTGGATGTTGTTACGGTTGCGGTATCGCCTTGTTGCTCTGCCCAGCATCCCAATGAGCGGAGAATCCGCAGCATGGTGTCGATATCGAGCAGATTGGGGACATTGTGCAAAGTGTGAGTGCCGTCTGCCAAAAGACAGGCTGCTAAGATTGGTAATGCGGCGTTTTTAGCGCCGTGTATCTGGATGGCTCCCGAGAGAGGTCTTCCACCTTCGATAACGAGCTTCTCCAAAATTCCACCTCCGATTTACATCTCACCCAGCACCAGTACCTCAGGCTTAAGCGCAATGCCGTGCTTATCAAGCACGATTTGCTGCACCTCTTGGATTAGAGTGAGAACGTCCACGGCTGTAGCATTCCCAGTGTTAACAATGAAATTGGCGTGCAGCGGGGAGACTTCTGCTCCACCGACTCGTTTGCCTTTCAGACCGGATTCTTCGATAAGCTTCGCCGCAAAATTCCCCGTCGGGTTGCGGAATACGCTGCCGGCACATGCCAATTGCAGAGGCTGTGTACGAAGACGGCGATCGCGATAAGCTGCCATCGCGCCGGCGATTTCCTTACGGTCTCCGACCTGCAGTTCAAATATCGCCTCTGTGACGATGCCAGGCAACGTATGCAGAATCGAATGACGATAAGCATACTGTAAATCTTCCGCCTGCATGGTGACCAATTCCCCTGTGTCCAGGATGACTTCAGCCTGCTTGAGTATGCGTGACACATCGGACCCATGAGCCCCTGCATTCATGTAGACGGCGCCCCCCACTGTACCGGGAATTCCAGAAGCAAACTCGAGTCCGGTCAATCCTTCTTTGGCTGCTAGTACGGACAACTTAATGAACGAATAGGAACCGCCTGCATATACGGTCGCGCCTTCGAAGCGCAGCGTTTCTAATGCACTGCCCAGCTTGATGACGACGCCTCTTATGCCTTTATCGCTGATGAGCAAGTTGGAACCTCGGCCGATAATCGTCCATGGCACCCCCCGCTCATGCAGCATTTGAATGACAGCCACGACCTGCTCTTTGGTGTGCGGAATGATCAGAATGTCGGCAGGACCGCCGATTTTCCACGTCGTGTACGGAGCTAATCGCTCATTCGTTCGGATGTCTCCTATATTTGCTGCCTGTAAGTCGGATAATAACTGTTGCATGGGAAAACCTCCTTCACAGAACTTCGGGTGGAATGACAAATCGCGATGATCGCTGTCTCTTTTGTCCGTCCATCTATACGAGCTGGTCGAATTCGGCCGGGATTCGATAGCCAGGCGCCGTATATCGCCCTTAGGTGTCTGTCACGGTTATAGTGTAGTTTATGTAAAATCGGAAAGAGTGTGACAATCGCCCATCGCTTTCAGATGGGTCATTTCGTTTGGCTATACGTTTCTATTAACTTGATAATGGCGGAAACCGCATTCGTTTCGTTTCTGGAAGCCATCGCTTGCTTATAGGTCTCGCGGTTCGCATTCAGTGCTTCCAGACGCCCTATGAGGACGTCAGAGGTGAGTTCTTCCACCGGCAGCACATCCGCGTAGCCGGCTTTCTGGAACGATTTGGCGTTCAATATTTGGTCGCCACGGCTTGCTTGCAAAGATAGCGGAATGAGCAGCATCGGCTTCTCCAAGGCGAGAAACTCATAGATGGAGGTTGCGCCGGCACGGGAAATGACCAGATCAGCCATCGCCAACATATCGGGAAGCTCATCAGCAATATACTCAAATTGCTTGTAGCCCCGCTTGTTCAGCAGCTCTTGGTCAATATTCCCTTTTCCGCAGATGTGAATAATTTGAAACTGGTTCAACAAGCGGCCCAACTGTTCCCGAACGGCTTGGTTAATCACTTGTGAGCCCAAGCTCCCGCCCATGACCATCACGACCGGCTTTTGCGAATGAAAATCACAAATTTGATAGCCTTTCATCGCCTTGCCGCTAAATATCCCTTCACGGATCGGCAGGCCGGTCAGCACCGCTTTATCTTCCTGCACATGGCGCAAAGACTCCGGGAACGTCACGCAAACTTTCGTAGCCATCGGAATGGAGATTTTGTTAGCCAGTCCTGGCGTCATATCGGATTCATGGATGATAACGGGAATGTGGTTCAACCGGCTGCCGAGGACGACCGGGACGGAAACGAACCCGCCTTTCGAAAATACGATGGCGGGCTTCAGTCGGCGAAGCAATCTATAGGACTCGTAAACGCCTTTCAAAACTTTAAAGGGATCTTTGAAATTTTTGAGATCGAAGTATCTGCGCAGTTTTCCGGAAGAAATGGGATAAAATGGAACACCTTCGCGCTCAATGATATCTTTCTCAATGCCGGTGGCGGATCCGATGTAGCGAATATCCCAGCCTTGCTGCCGAAGCTTGTTCATCAACGCAATGTTGGGCGTAACGTGTCCAGCGGAGCCTCCTCCGGTAAAAACGATGGTTTTCATGCATGTCACCTCGAATAACGGGATATGTTGAGCAGGATGCCAATAGCTGTCAGCATCAAGGTCAAGGATGAACCCCCTGCACTAATTAGCGGTAATGTGATGCCTGTTACCGGGAACATCCCGATGACGACGCCGATATTAATGATGACCTGAACGGCAATCATGCCGATAATGCCCACGGCGATGAGACTCGCAAACGTATCCGGCGCTGTGATCGCCGTTCGCATACCGCGCCAGACCAAGATCGAGAAAAGCAGCAGAACCAGTGTGCCTCCGATAAAGCCTAACTCCTCGGCAATGATCGAAAAGATGAAGTCCGTTTGCGGCTCTGGCAAATAGCTGTACTTTTGCCGGCTCATCCCCAAGCCCAGCCCGACGAGTCCTCCGGGGCCGATGGCATACAGCGACTGAATCGCCTGATAGCCAGCGCCGAGCGGATCTTGCCACGGGTCCAGGAACGCTGTAATTCGCTTGAGCCGATACGGGGCGGCAATGATCAAGCCGACAAAGCCGGCGATCCCGACCATGCCCAGATACGAGAGATGGAGCAAGCGCGCGCCGGACGTGTATATGATGAGCAGCGACGCCCCGACGAGCACGGCGCCGGTCCCCAGATCCGGCTGCAGCATAATGAGCCCGAAAGCAAGGCCCATAAGGCCAAGCGGAGGCAGCAGCCCTTTGGTGAATTGGGTAATCTTGGACTGCTGCTCAGAGAGCAGTTTGGCCAGAAACAGGATCATGCCCATCTTCATAAACTCAGACGGCTGAATCCCGAAAGCGCCGATGCCCAGCCAGCTTCGCGCCCCTCCGCGCACGACGCCGATGCCAGGAATCAGCACGATGACGAGCAGGAAGAAACAAAGAATGAGAGCAAATTTGGCATACTTTTTCCAGAGAATGTAATCGACATTCATCGTAAAAAACATCGCGACAACGCCTAAAGCCGCAAATAACAGCTGCCGCTTCAAATAATAAAACGAGTCGCCGAAATCATGAAATGCAAGCACCGCACTGGCACTGTACACCATAATAACGCCAATTGTCAAAAGCAGCAAAGTCGGAACAATGATCCAAATGTCCGGAGCGGACCGTGCTTTACCCATAACCGACACCTCTTAGCCGTGTGTTGTGGGCTTATCCAAGAAGTGGGATAGGCCCTACTTAAAGGTTATGCACGGACTGCTTAAACATGCGTCCCCTGTCCTCATAGGATGGGAACATATCCCAACTCGCGCAAGCCGGGGAAAGAAGCACGATATCTCCGGCTTCACTCATCTTCCAGGCCAGCTCGACCGCTTGTGAGACTGCGTCCGCTGCATCTTTAGCAGTATCGACGGTTTCACGGCGGCTAATCCCTGCCAGCTCGGCAATGCGGTTGATTTTTTCCCGTGTTTCTCCGAGCGTCACAACGCCTTTGATGCGCTCGCGGAAAGTCGAAAGCAGCTCCATGTAATCGGAGCCCCGATCCAAGCCGCCGGCAATGAGCACGACACGCTGCTCAAAAGCTTCAATCGACTTGATCGATGCCGCAGGATTCGTTGCTTTGGAATTATTATAAAAGGTGACGCCACCTAGCTCTCTGACGAACTCCAGACGATGTTCCACGCCCTGGAACGTCTTGAGCACATCGGCAATCTTCATTGGCGTAACACCGGCAGTAAGAGCCGCTGCAGAAGCTGCGAGCGCATTTTCCACATTAAAGCTGCCAGGGATGCCCATCTCTTTTGCTGGGAGGATCGAGTGGACAGCGCCTTGCCCATCCGCATAGACGATCGTGTCCGTCCTTGACTCCAAGTAAACGCCAAACGGCAATGCCTCTTTCATCGAGAAAGGCATGACTTTGGCTCGCAAACTCGGAATGATCGACCGGCACACCGCGTCATCCCAGTTCAAGATAGCTGTATCTTCTTCGGTTTGATTAGCAAACAGCTTCGCTTTGGAAGCGATATAATCTTCCATGGTACCATGGTAGTCAAGATGCGTTTCGTACAAATTCAGCAGCAATGCGATCCGCGGACGGAACGCTGTCGTTCCTTTCAACTGGAAGCTGCTCAGCTCGACAACCATCCAGTTCTCTTCGGTGACTTCAGGTGCGGCTTCCGTCAGCGCACGGCCGATATTGCCTGCGACCACCGGAGCAAGACCGCCGGCATCCAGCATTAAACCGATCAACGTTGTGGTTGTTGTTTTCCCATTGGAACCTGTGATGCCGATGATCGGCGCTTTACAGAACTGATAAGCGACTTCAACTTCCGTGACGACCTCGATGCCCAGCGCCTCGGCATGACGGATCGGCTCACCGGAATAAGGGATCCCCGGGTTCTTCACGACGAGCGCGACGCCTTCATGGACGATGGACTCCGGATGATAGCCGCAAACAACAGAAATACCCAGAGCCTCCAACTCGTCGGCTTCAGGGCATGCACTGCGCTCTTTCTTGTCGTTGACGGTGACGATCGCTCCTTTTTGATGAAAAAGCTTAGCCGCAGCAACGCCGCTGCGAGCCAAGCCCAAAATTACGACTTCAAGTCCACGATATTCACGCGGATGCTTCATCCTCTACAACACCTCATTCATATATAATCCGATGACGGCAAGCACCAGGCCAACTGCCCAGAACGTAATTACGACGCGCCATTCCGACCATCCAACCAGTTCAAAGTGATGATGGATCGGGCTCATTTTGAAGACGCGCTTGCCTCGGGTTTTAAACGATACTACCTGAATGACAACGGACAAAATTTCGACCAGGAACACACCGCCGATGATCGCCAGCAGCAGCTCGGCTTTGGTCAAGATGGCCACAGCGACAAGACCGCCGCCAATTCCCAGGGAACCGGTGTCCCCCATGAACACTTTGGCCGGGTGCGCGTTAAACACCAGGAAGCCGAGCACAGCTCCCACCATAGCCGCCGAGAATACAGCAGCTTCCGGCTGCGTACTGTTCATCGCGATCACGGTGTAGGCGCCGAACGCAATCGCACTCGTTCCCGCTAACAGACCATCCAGTCCGTCGGTAAAATTAACCGCATTGGAAGCACCGAGCATCAACACGGCCATTAGCGGGAAATACAGCCAGCCGGGGTTGAAGTGGAAGTCAACAAAAGGAATGTATAAGTCCGTGCTATGACCTTCTCGAATCAACAAGTAGCAAACAATCGCTGAAATCAACAGCTGGCCGAATAACTTTTGCTTGGCCGTGAGTCCTAATGAGCGTTTGAAAATGATTTTAATATAATCATCAAGGAAGCCAACTAGTCCATAACCTAAGGAGGCAATCAATAGAATTAAGAGATCTGTCGTTTTGTCGGCAAAACGCAGTGTAGCGAGCGCCAGCGCCAGCAGGATAATCGTGCCGCCCATGGTAGGCGTCCCCTGCTTCTTCAAATGTCCTTGCGGACCATCAGTCCGGATTTGCTGACCGAATTTCATGCGGCGCAAAATTGGAATGAAGAGCGGTCCCATAATTAGCGCAAGCACAAAGGCTACACCCATCGTTAATAATATGACGTTTTCCACTGTATTTCCTCCTGTCGCTCCCTCATAACAAGGAAGCGATTCGCTAAAATTAGTTTATGGCTTGCAGGATCTTAAATAGACTGCTGCATAGCGCTTGCAGTTCTATGCAAGCAAGGCGTGTACGACCTGCTCCAGACGCATGCCGCGCGAGCCTTTGACGAGCACAAGATCGTCCTTGCCCGCGAGCTCCGCCAGCGCCTCGGCGAGCTGCATCTTGTCGTCGAAGGCGCGCACATGCTCCGCCTGCGCGAACGATTTGGCCGCTTCCTCCGCGATGAAGCGCCCGAGCTTGCCGAACGTGAAGACGTAGTCCACACGTTCACAGGACAGCATCGCGCCGATCTCGCGATGGTACTGCTCTTCGTGCTCGCCCAGCTCCAGCATATCGCCGAGCACGACGAACTTGCGACCGTAGCCTTGCAGCTGCTCGGTCAACTGAATGGCCGCCCGCATCGAAGCCGGGCTGGCATTATACGCATCGTTGAGCACCGTCAGCCCCGAGGCTGCCGTCAACTTCTCGATGCGCATGCTTGTCATCTGCAGCGAGCAAAGCCCCGCTGCAATGTCAGCCGGCGATACGCCGAAGGCTTCGCCGATCGCGATGGCGGCAAGCGCATTGATGACGTTGTGCGTGCCGAGCAAAGGAATGTATAATTCCGGGTATTCCGGTGAATTTATAGAGAAATAAGCCCCGTCCGCATCCATGCGAATCCCGGTCGGGTGAATGTCATTGCCAGCGCCGCTGCCGAAGCGAATCCGGCGCAACCCCTCCGGCAGGCTCCGCTCGCTGATCGCCTGCTCAATCAACGGTTCGTCACCATTATAGACGAACAGCCCCCCGCTCGGCATGCCGCTCAAGATCTCGGCCTTCGCCCGAGCGATCTCTTCGCGCGAGCCGAGCTGCAGCATATGCGATTCGCCGATCATCGTAATGATCGCTGTCTCCGGCTCCGCCAGCTCGGATAGCAATTCAATCTCGCCGCGTCCGCTCATGCCCATCTCGACGACGGCAAATTGCGTCGTCTCGGTCAATTGCAGCAGCGTGAGCGGCAAGCCGATATGATTGTTCAAGTTGCCTTTGGTTTTATGAACTTGGTACGTGCTGCCGAGCACAGAAGCGACCAAATCCTTGGTCGTAGTCTTGCCGTTGCTGCCGGTAATCCCGACGATCCGCACGGGCAGCTGCTTCCGGTAAGCTTTAGCCAGCTGCTGCAGCGCCACCAGCGTATCCTTCACATAAACGACCGGCATGCCTTCCGGCGGATTCGGCTTGTCATCTTGCCAAAGCGCAGCCGCCGCACCTTTGCTGTACGCTTCCGCCGCATAGGCATGGCCGTCGAAGTGCTCGCCAATCAGCGGCACGAATAGACTGCCGCCAGGTATCGTCCGCGTATCCGTCGATACGCCCGTTATTTGCACATCCGCTGCTTCGCTCGAAGAAGCAACCAATGTCGCTTCGCCGCCGAGCATCGTTGTAATTTCCTTTAATGTTCGTGTAATCATCCGATTCTTCCCCTTATCGCAGCTTTCGCCACTAACCGATCATCAAAATCATGCTTGACCCCCATGATATCCTGATAGGTTTCGTGACCTTTCCCCGCAATCAATACTACATCTTTGGGGCCCGCTCCTTCAATAGCCTTTTGAATGGCGAGCCTTCGATCTGCGATGAGTTCATACTTATCGCTTGGGAACCCGGCTCCCACGATACCGGGAACGATATCTTCAAGAATCGCTTCGGGCTTCTCCGTCCGCGGGTTATCGGATGTCACATACAGATAATCGCTGTATTTAGCTGTGACTTCGCCCATCAGCGGCCGCTTTCTCCGGTCCCGATCGCCTCCGCAGCCGAAGACGGTGTAGACGTTGCCTTCCGCGAACTCGCGAATCGTCGACAGCGCATTGTCCAAGCCATCCGGCGTATGCGCGTAGTCCACCAAGACGAGGAAGTCCTGTCCTTCGCTCACGACCTCCATGCGCCCATCCACAACCGCCACTCTTTCTAAACTATTCCGGATTTGTTCCAGCGGAACCCCTTCCGCCAAAGTTGAGGCAATTGCCCCAAGCGCGTTATACACGTTGAACTTTCCGACCAGTTTCATACGGAAAAGAGCTTCCCCCGCAAAGGAAACGAGGCGAAACTCCGTACCTTGAGCCGTTATTCGAATATCCGTCGCGCGCACATCGCACTCGGAGTCAATTCCATAGGTGATGACCTGCGCAGCAGTCAGCTTGCTGTACGCCTCGGAAGCCGGATCGTCAGCGTTCAGGACCGCGTACTGGCGCTCCGCATCGACCGCCGAGAAACCGTTGCCTAGACGGGAAAATAGCAAACCTTTGGCCGCCTGATAGGCATCCATCGTCTTATGATAATCGAGATGATCCTGTGTTAAGTTGGTAAAAATACCCGTACGAAATTGAACGCCTTTGACCCTGCCCATGTCCAAACCGTGCGAAGAAACTTCCATAATGCAATAGTCGGTCTGCACATCTGCCATTTTCCGGAAAATACGCTGCAGTTCCAGCGCTTCCTGCGTATTCGTGACTTTGTTTTCCTCATAGTCCGAACCGATTTTGATATGAATATTGCCCATCAAACCTGTCTTAAAGCCTTGATCGCTCAAAATTCGCTCAATTAAGTATGTCGTTGTCGTTTTACCATTCGTCCCTGTAACCCCGATCACTTTCATTTCCTTGCTGGCATAGCCATAAAAATGAGCGGAGAGCGCAGCCATCGCGTATCTGGCATCCTTGACCACCAATTGCGGTACGGACACGTCAAGGACGCGCTCCGTTACTAAGGCGGCAGCCCCTAACTCAATTGCTCTAGGGGCGTAATCGTGACCATCTACCGTCAACCCAGGCACGCACAAAAACAAATCTCCCGGCTTTACCTTACGGGAATCCGCTTCAATGCCTGTAATTTCGGTATTCACTTCACCGTGTATATGGGTAATGAGCAAAGCAGAAGCAAGCTCGTTCAACTTCATGGTTAACCCTCTTCCTTTAACAATTTCAATGAAAATCTGGCTTCAGGCGCATCAAAGCGTAACCTTCCGAGGCTTCCAATTCACCTTATCTATTATGTACAATTTTATGCATATGGAAAAGCAAAACATGTTTCCAATCAGCAATTTTTTTGAAAAATTACTGAGGAGGCTCGCTATTCGATAAGAAAATCCGGATCGTCGAGCCTTGATCAACCCGGGTTCCCGGTTTCGGTGCCTGACTGATAACATACTTGCCGCTGCCGGACTTCGCCAAACGGAAATTCATGTTCAGATCTTCTAATATATCATCAACCGAAGCTCCAACCAAGTTCGGCACTTCCACGATCGGCGTTTCACCATAGCGGTAATCTTTATTCAGCTGCTGTTTGTTCGGTTCAACCTTCATATATCGCAAAGCGTCAGCCATAATGTTCTTAACCAGCGGAGCGGCAATGAGCCCTCCGAATTGAATGCCTTGCGGATCATCGACAGCTGCATAGACGACAACTTTCGGGTTATCCGCAGGGGCAAAACCGATAAAGGATACGATGTGCTCATCCGGTGAATAGCGCCCATTAATTACTTTCTGCGCTGTTCCCGTCTTGCCTCCTACGCGATAGCCGTCGATAAATGCATTGCGCCCCGTTCCTTTGGCCACAACGCTTTCCAGCGTTTCGCGCACCTGCTGAGAAGTGTTCTCCGATATGACATTTCTCACCAATTCCGGCTCAACCACGTTCACGACCTCGCCGGATTCCGGATTCGTGAAAGATTTGGCGACGTGCGGCTTAAACAGCTTGCCGCCGTTGATTGCAGCCGATACGGCTGTTATTTGTTGAATCGGCGTTACGGAAACGCCTTGGCCGAACGCGGTCGTAGCCAGCTCGACAGGCCCTACTTGCGACGGTTTGAACATAATCCCGTTCTCTTCGCCGCCGAGGTCGATGCCGGTCTTTTTCCCGAAACCAAATCGGGAAATATAATCAAACAGCTTCTCTTTGCCAAGCCGCTGTCCCATGACCACGAAACCGGGGTTGCAAGAGTTTTCCACGACTTGCAGCATCGTTTCGCTGCCATGTCCGCCCCGCTTCCAGCAGCGGAGTCTTGCACCGCCAACTTCAATGAAGCCGGGGTCAAAAAACTGCTCGTTCTTTAAATCAACCTTTTTCTCCTCTAATGCGGCTGCCAGGGTAATAATCTTGAACGTGGAACCCGGCTCGTACGTTTTCCAGATCGGCAAGTTGCGATTGTACGTCTCTGCCGAGTAATTGTTATAATTGCCCGGCTCATAAGTAGGCCTGCTGCCCATCGCCAGAATCTCGCCGTTGTTCGGGTCCATCATAATCGCCAATACGTTCTGCGCTTGTGTCTGGACCATCGTTTGATCCAGCTCGCGCTCCAAGACAGATTGCAGATGACTGTCGATGGTCAACTGCAGGTTCAGACCATCTTTGGGCTTCACGTACTCGTCTGTGGTCCCCTTCAACGTTCTGCCCGCCGCATCCGCCATATAGGAAATGCTGCCTGGCACGCCACGCAAATATTTGTCATATTTGGCTTCCACACCTGTCAAGCCTTCATTGTAGGCGCTGGTAAAACCCAGCACGTGTGCGGCAAGCGTATCGAACGGATAGAAACGCTTATTGTCCTCCGTTACGACAATGCCTGGAAGTTTCAGATTGCGAATCTCCTGGGCTTTTTCCACCGTAATTTTACGGCCTGACGGTTTAATATAGTTTTTCGACGTTTTTTTCGTCATCTGCTTATAAATTTCGTCTTCGTTTCCCTGCAGCACTTCAGCCAGCTTAGCAGCTGTCGCCCGGGCGTCCTCCAATTGCACAGGGATGGCCATGACCGAAGGTGTGCTGACGTTATAAGTAAGCGGGACGCCGTTGCGATCCTGAATCTCGCCCCGTTTGGGTGCAAACGGCAAATCGCGACGCCAGCTGTCTTCGGCTTTATTCGCCAGCTCCTGTCCAATCCACAGTTGGACATAAGCCAGGCGCAGGATGAGCGCAGTAAATATAACAGTGCCTATAATGAGCGCAGTAAATAATCTTCGACGAACGGTAACGTTAGATGCACGCATGGACGTTCGCTCCCCCTTCCTATCCAGTCAAGATCGTTCATATCATGACTATTCGGGACAAACAGGGGTTAGAACAAGCTCTCTCCGACTCGTACTATGGCGTCTTATCGTTCGTCGTACGCTCTTTATTGCCGGACGATGGTGACGGTGTTGGCGCTATGTTTGAAGACGGCGTCGGCGTAGGTGTTGGCGATGGTGACGACGCAGCTTCTGATGTTGAAGTCGTTGATGAAGACGCTGATGATGAAGATGCAGCAGACGGCGACGCGGAAGATGAAGTTTTTCCGCTTAATGGCTTCAGCTCCAGTGTTGCTGTTCGGCTGTCAGCATCTGCCGTCTGCGAGGTGACGTAGCCTTCGCCATTGGTTTGGCAGTTCACCTTGAGGAAGGAACAAACCTCCATCGCATCGCGCAGCGAGGTGCCGGTTAAAGTCGGCAGCAGCATCTCTTCTATCGGCTGCATGGCTACATAAATTCGTTGCGTCCCCAATATTTCTGTACCGGCTTTCGGAAATTGGTCAACTACCTTTGATCCTTTACCGAAAAATTCCAAATTCAAGCCATTTTCTTTTGCCTTTTCCTTCGCAGCATCTGTTGTTGCATCGCTAAAGTCTGGAACTTTCAGCTTGTTGGTTTGAACAGGCTCAAGCTTCATTTGTTTACTGGAAGCGACGCCCATATAATGCAACGATTCTGTGACAATGTCTTTGAAAGCAGGGGCCAGCACTTGCCCCCCTAAGTGATAATTGCCTCCGAGATCCGGCTGATCGGCGATCAAAGTAACCAGAATGCGCGGGTCTTCAACCGGCGCATAGCCGATGAAGGAGATTACCCATGTATTGGGGGAATACGTCTTCTCGCCAGGCAATACGATGTTCGCCGTACCGGTTTTACCTGCGACGCGGTAGCCGTCGATGTAAGCGAGCTTGCCCGTACCGATTTCTTGGTCAGATACGACCTGCTCCAAGTAGTTGCTGACTTGGCTTGCCGTCTGTTCGCTGACGATTTGACGCACCTCTTGCGGTGCAAAATGCTTAGTCTCGCCGGTCTTCGGATCGATAATGTCTTTCACCACATGCGGCCACATCAACTTGCCGCCATTAGCCATAGCGGCATATGCTGCCGTTTGCTGAATGGCCGTCACAACAACTTTCCCTTGACCGTAAGTCGCCGTGGCATACTCGGACGGATATTTCATATCAATGAGGCCCGAAACTTCACCGGCCAAATCGATATTCGTCTTTTGATCAAAACCGAATTGACGGATGTAATTCTCAAGCTTGGTCGTGCCCAGCTTCTCATACCCGAGTTTCACGAACGCGACGTTACTGGAGCGCTTCAGTCCGTCCAGGTAGGAGATTTTCCCCCAGCCTACACGGTTATGGTCATGAAGCTCACGGTCCTGAACGCGGATCATCCCGGATTGGTACATCTCGTTCGGGTTAAACAGACCTTCCTGCACCGTGCCGGCCAACGTGACGATCTTGAACGTGGAACCTGGCTCATAGCGGGAGGCTATGGCATTATTTTTGAAATCGCTCTGGTCTTGAATCATCCAGTACTTGTTCGGATTGAACGTCGGGAGATTGGCCATGCCCAGCACTTCCATCGTTTTCGGATCGACAGCGATCGCGGTCAAGCTTTTGGGGTGCCACTGCTCGTTCACTTTGGCCAGCGCGCTTTCCATATAGAATTGAATGTTCTTATCAATGGTCAGTCTGACATTTTTGCCATCGGCCGCAGGCTTGAATTGGATTTTGGAGTCCGGCAGCTCTACGCCTTTGCCGTCAGTTTCGTAGTTCATCATCCCGGGAACGCCTTTCAGCACATCATCCATACTCAGCTCCAAGCCAAGAGAAGGAACCCCCTCTTTATTCATGTAGCCGAGCACTTGGGAAGCTAGCGATTCACCGGGATAATAGCGTTTCTTGTCCTCCAGCATATTGACGCCGATGTCTGTTTTTTCTTTCTTTTTCAGCTTCACACGCAAATTTTTGACAAGCTCCGTGACGGCATCCGCCTTATCCTTCTCTATTTTCCACCCTTCGTTGTGAATCTCAACGTTCAATGCGAAGTCCGTGCCGTCCGGCTTTTTCTTCGTCGCCTTGTCACGGATTTTGTTGACCAGCTCCGCTTTTGCAGCGTCCGAATCCTTCAATATCTCAGCCAAACCCTGGGCAACATCTTCCGCAATTCCGTACTCATTGATCAACTTGGGATTCAATACGAGGGTATACGAAGTTGCATCCACAGCCAGCACCTTATCATTGCGATCCAGAATAGATCCGCGGACAGGCTGCAGCACTTTATCGGTCTCCCATATCTTTTGCGCTTGTCCTACCAACCATGAAGCTTCTACCACTTGAATCCAATAGACTTTCGTGATGAGGACAACAAAAAGAAGGGTAAATACCCCTCCGATAATTAACGAACGAATTTTAATTTTTTTCGTCATATGGATTACCTGCCTGTTTACGGATTATAGGCTACTTTCGCGTTTTTGTCGACTGTTGAGGCCGCCTTTCCTTTGGGCGGCGGCGTCACAAGGCCTACTTGCTTATCATCTTGAGGTTTCAAGCCGAGACGCTTGGCTTCCTCCTTTAAACGATCCGGACTTTGCAGTTTCTCCACTTCTTGCTTCAGCGCACTGTTCTCCGCTTGAACCTGGCGGATCTTTCTCTGTAAGTCGAGAATGTCCGTGTTCATTTGATAGATGGCTGTCACCCGGTAAACAATGATACCGGCAAGGAAAACAACCAGCAGCACCGTGAACAAGTAAAGCAGCTTCTCGCGAACAGGCAAAGACTTGGCGCGGTAAACAACCTTGGTTGTTTCTTTATATTTAACTTTTGGCGGCTGCTTACGGGACTTCTTTGGATCAAGTGCTAAATTCCCTTGAATATAAGCCATTCCCTTCCCCCCTCACCATAGTCATATTAAAGTTTCTCGGCAATCCGCAGCTTCGCTGATCTTGCCCGTTGATTGACTTCCAGTTCCTGTTCGCCAGGAATAATAGGTTTGCGTGTCACCAGTTTCAAGGTACCTTCGCGCTTGCAGACACAAATTGGAAAATCGGAAGGACACGTGCACTTCTCGACGTTATTCACCATGATCTGCTTGCAGATCCGGTCTTCCAGTGAATGGAACGTAATGACAGCCACTCTGCCCTGTGGAGCCAGGCAGCGTATCGATTGCTCCAGCGCTTCCTCAAAGGCCCCCAGCTCGTCATTCACAGCGATTCTCAGCGCTTGGAAGCTGCGTTTCGCCGGATGCCCGCCGGTTCTTCTGGCTGCGGCCGGGATGCCTTCCTTGATCAGCTCGACCAGCTCGCCGGTCGTTTCAATCGGCTGCTTCGCCCGCGCTTCGGCGATGACCGCCGCAATGCGGCGCGAGAACTTTTCCTCGCCGTATTCATACAAGATCTTGGCGATGCGCTCCGCCGGCCATTCGTTGACAATGATTTTCGCTGTCAGCTCCGTTGTGCGGTCCATCCGCATATCGAGCTCAGCGTCTTGATGATAGCTGAAGCCGCGTTCCGCTTCGTCCAGCTGCGGCGATGAGACGCCCAAGTCGAACAGGATGCCGTCGACTTGCGGTTTGCCGTCTTTCATCGCTCTGGGCACGCTATGCAGCACATGCTCCAAATCGCGGAAGTTGCTTTTCACAATCTTCACGCGATCGATATAGGGAGCCAGCACCTTCTCCGCATTGGCCAGAGCGACATCATCCTGATCCAAAGCGATGAGCAAGCCGTCCTTGCCCAATTTGGAGGCGATTAAGGAACTGTGCCCTGCTCCCCCCATTGTACAATCGACATAAACGCCATCCGGTTTTATATGTAAACCTTCTACAGACTCTTCTTTCAGTACCGTTACATGATGAAACACGTGTTGTCCTCCTACAAATTACAAATCAAAATTGAAATCGACGAGCTTCTCCGCAATTTCGTTAAAGGATTGCTCAGACTCATTGGCATAGTTTTCCCACATTTGCTTACTCCAAATCTCAACGCGGTTGGAAACACCGATCACAACGCAATCTTTTTCAAGCTTGGCGTGCTCCATCAGATTGCCTGGAATGTTAGCGCGTCCTTGCTTGTCCAAATCGCATTCCGTGGCCCCGGAGAAAAAAAACCGGGTAAACGCGCGAGCATCGGACTTCATAAGCGGCAGCGCTTTGAGCTTCTGCTCGAGGATCGTCCACTCCGATCGGGGATAGACGAACAAGCATTGATCCAAACCGCGTGTGATGACAAAAGATTCACCGAGGGCTTCACGAAATTTAGCCGGTATAATGATACGGCCTTTTTCGTCGATGCTATGTTGGTATTCCCCCATGAACATAGCATGGCGCCCCCTTTCCCTCCACTTTGTACCACTTTCCACCACTTTTAAATCCCTATTCGCCAAAAACGCAGCAAAATCCTGCTACGTAAGCAGGATTTGCTGCGTTTTCATGAAAAATAGGTCTAAAGTCCGTCTTTTGTCCCTTGATTTTCAACTTCAAGAGTTTGTAAGTCGGCATTTTGCATTTTCAAATGTTCTCGCATGCTTAGCAGTTGTTGGTGCTTTTTCCGCCTATACACCCATATGGGTATCGCTATTATAGCAAGTACAGCTAGGACTGGTAAAGCCGCGGCAAAAAATACCAATATGCCTTGAAGTACTGCTGTGAGTACGTTTAAGCTGGAGTACCACGCCCTCTCGATCCGTTCCTGAAGCGAAAGTACATTCGGATCCGCCAGCAATGGCTTATTCGCGGTCTGCTGATACATGCGTAGTTCGATAGTCGAGTACGCCACATTCTGATCGAGATAGCGCATCCGCCCTTTGATCTGCTCGATGTTCTCCTGAACCTTGGACAATTCATTCGAAAAGGCAAGCAAATCATCGGTTTTCGCAGCTTTTTCCATAAAACTGAGGAGCCTGGATTCCACAAGCTGCTTGGCCTTCAGACGTGACTCGAGATCTACGTACTCTTCCGTGACATCCTGACCTTGGACGTTTCGCTGCAGCGTTGGACTGATCTTTTCCAGCCCGTCGAGCAGGGAAACGAAGCCGCTTGCCGCCACTTTGATCGTATAAGTGCCCCCTCGCTCGCCTGTGCTGGCATTCTCAGAGAACTGCAAGATGTACCCCCCGCTAAGCGCCACAAGGTCTCTAAGCTGGGTCTGAGCCTTGCTGTAGTCCTCCACAGGCATCACGAGGTTGGCGCGATAGATCAGCTTGCGGTTAAAGCCTGCGGCTGCGTCGTTGCCGGTGGCGGGCATGACCGTGATCGGCGCTGGAGCCGCATCTATCTTTGCCTGCGCGCTGTCATTAGCCACACGACTGGAGCCCGCTGCGGTACCGGTTGCGGCTGTGCCAGGCGCTACTGCTGCTTGGTCCTGCGCCGCATTTGCCATAGACGCCGGCTGGCTGGCCGCCTGAGCTTCTGGAGCCGCGGATTTGGCTGACGACTCCGATTTGGCAGAGCTGCAGCCGGCAAGCGCCGACAGCAGCAACAAAGACAGCATAATCATGTGAAGCAGCTTGCTTGTGTTACACATGCGACGGCTTGCCCTAAATCGTGTGACTCCCCTCATTTTTACCCAACCCCTCTTCCATTTATAGGTAATACACCCTATTAACGGCGGTAGCAACATGAATGTTGCACGGAGTGGCCTCGTTGGAGTTAAAAATTTCTTCAACTAAAACTTTCATAACCTTCAGCCGAGTCACTAACTAATGGTTTGACAGCTATACAGGTCTGAAACCTAGCCAGGATTTGCCTCGTGAATGAGCAACTTTCATAATAAAAGGCCTAAGAAGCAATTCGCTCCTTAAGCCTTCGATATTAATGCTCGTTCCAGCTGTCCAAATAATCCTTTTGCTCATCCGTCAACGAATCAATGCTGGTGCCCAAAGATTCCAGCTTGAATCTGGCGACTTTCTCATCCAGCTCATAAGGCACATTAACAACCTTCTTGCCGATGCTCTCGTATTGCTCGTTCACATATTTCAGCGACATCGCCTGCAGGGCGAACGTCATATCCATAATTTCCGCCGGATGGCCGTCGCCAGCTGCGAGGTTGACAAGACGTCCTTCTGCCAAAATGTAGAACTTCCGGCCGTCAGCCAATTGATACTCCTCAATATTGCGGCGTACCGTACGTTTGGAGACAGACATAGCTTCCAGCTCCGGCTTATTCACTTCAACATCAAAATGCCCCGCATTCGAAAGAATTGCACCATCTTTCATCACTTTGTAGTGCTCGCCACGGATGACATCACGGTTGCCTGTAACCGTGACGAAGAAATCGCCCAGCTTCGCAGCTTCGCTCATCGGCATGACGGCAAAACCATCCATATGAGCTTCTACCGCTTTGATCGCGTCGATCTCCGTTACGATCACGTTGGCGCCCAATCCTTTTGCCCGCATCGCCACGCCTTTGCCGCACCAGCCGTAACCGACGACAACGACATTCTTACCAGCAACCACAAGATTCGTCGTACGGTTAATGCCATCCCATACGGATTGACCTGTGCCATAGCGGTTATCGAACAGATGTTTGCAATATGCATCGTTCACTGCAACCATCGGGAACTGCAGCTCGCCGCCTTTCTCTAGCGCCTTCAAGCGCTGAATGCCGGTCGTCGTTTCCTCGGCCCCGCCGCGAATGTTCTCGCGCAAGTCTTGGCGCTCCGCATGCAGAATCGTTACCAAATCGCCGCCATCATCGATGATGAGATCCGGCTTCGACTCCAGCGCTTTAATCATCAGCTCTTTATACTCCTGCGGGCTTGGATTGTATTTCGCAAACACCGTGATGCCGTCCTCCACCAGAGCCGCACACACATCATCCTGTGTGGAGAGCGGATTGCTGCCTGTGATTGTCACGTCTGCGCCGCCGGCTTTAACGACTTTAGCCAAATATGCCGTTTTGGCTTCCAAATGCAGCGCAATCGTCACCTTAAGCCCTTTAAACGGCTGATCTTTCTCAAATTGCTCCCGAATGCGGTTCAACACAGGCATATGCTGCTTAACCCAGTCAATTTTCAAATGGCCGTCTTTCGCCAGGCTCATATCGGCAACAATGCTTTTATCCACAGTATTCAAATAGATAACCTCCTATAAATAATAAACGCGGTGCAAACCGTCAACGGGAATCGGCGTTGTCAATAAGGTATGAAGCCAATCAGATCCGTACCGATTTATGTAAGCACACCCATTATACACTCTTTCCTGAGGCTTGGCTAACGGGAGAATCGTCAAGCGAATGCGCTCCAGCTGCCTTAAAGCGGAGTCAAACTGCATGCGATAAGCATCTGTCGCCTTATGCTCAAGAAACTCAATTTGCTCGATGATCTTCGCCAAATTGGTCTCCCCGAGCTTTTTCACACCTGGGTTAATGGCATTTAACGATTCGACTAATGGTGTGTAGCCGGCGCGGAATTCGGCCTTCACCGCGGCAAATCGTTCATTCAGCTGCAGCGTATCCTGCGCATCCAAAAAGTGCTGCTTCTTCTGTTCGTAGCGCTGCTCAATTACATCGGCGAGCGTGATATTATATTTATTCATATACTTCAGAACCGTGCCTTCAAGCAGCGTAAATTCAAGGCGCGGCGCAATAATCGGCATTCTCATTCCATATAGCTCAAAAGCTTGCTTCGTTAAAGCCCAGTAGGCGATTTCCCCAGGGCCAAGTACCGCAGCCAGCACAGGGAACAAAAAGTCCTGCATTAACGGACGGGTCATCACATTATTGCTAAGCTGCTCCGGCGTTGTCAACGCTAGATCATGCAGCTGTTTCCGGGTATACGTAAAATCTTTCTTCTTATCGGTAAACTGATCCCCTTCCCGATGAAGGAGCAGCCTCTGTCCGCCGGCATAGATGAATAAATTCGCCCCATCTTCGGCTACATCGGCTTGCGCCTGGTAACCTGCGGCCTGAACGTGGGAGCGGCTTTGCAGCAGAGACTCAGTCAAGTTCTCATTCTTCATCACAAGCTGCTCAAACATTGGCGCTTCCAGTTGGCGCAGGGCAGGCTCATCGGAATCGATCAGCACGAGGCCATAATCGCCGAACAGCTCTGCCATGAAGGCGGCAAACGCGTCCGAAAGCGTCGTCGGGCCTTCCATGGTCCGGTTTATCTTAGCCATCAGGTCCGCTTTGAATTCCGTGTCCATGAGCGTCCTGTCCAGTCCCTCAAGCGCTTCTTTCCAAGCTTCCGGCTTAAGCGGCAGCTTGCTAACGGACGTACGATGACCAGTTGGATGATCGACTTTGAGTTTCTCGACCTGCTGCGCACTCGTTAATGTATAAAGATGATTGACCTCATCGAAGTCGTGGTCTTCCCCGGCAATCCAGAATACAGGCACCACAGGGCGCTGCAGCTTCTCACTCCATTGCTTTGCTAATTGCACAATGGTAATGGCTTTATAAAGCACAAGCAGAGGCCCGCCAAAAAGACCAGCCTGTTGGCCGCCTACAATTGTTAACGCGTCTGCTTGATTCAAGGCGGCGATTTGCTCCATCGCTGCAGGTTTATTTCCGACTCGGCGGTTATAGCCCGTCAGCACATCGACTAGACGCGCACGATCCGCTCTTGGCGCCGCATTCTCTTCTGTCAACCAGGCAGCCCGCTGCTGCCAATCACGCTCGTTCTGATAATGATAGGAGAACAGACCGTTGGTCCGTTCCGGATCGCTAATATAATCTTCAGCAAGCGTCTGGCTTTTCTTCCAATGAAAAGGTTCCATATGCATAGATGACACTGTCTCCTCTATAATCCAAATAAAGACGTTCCTTTCTTGATTGTACACGTATGATCGGCAATCGTCAAAACTGTATTTATTTCAATTACATTTCTAGCCGCATAAATGCAATAAAGCCGCCCCTTTCGGGACGGCTGAAGCAATTAGTACAGATGGCAAGCCACAAAGTGGCCTGGTTCAACTTCTTTGCTAGGCGGCATGGATTCTGCGCACTGCGGCATTGCTTGTGGGCAACGCGTGCGGAACGGACAGCCGCTTGGCGGGTTGAGCGGGCTCGGCACATCACCCTGCAGGATGATACGCTCGCGCGTGCGCTCTACCTCTGGATCCGGAATCGGAATCGCCGATAGCAGCGATTGGGTATACGGATGCAGCGGTTTCGCATACAGATCGTCGGATGTCGTTACTTCCACGAGGTTACCCAAGTACATAACGCCGATACGATCGGAGATGTGTTTCACCATCGCCAAGTCATGCGCGATGAACAAGTAAGTCAAACCGCGCTCTTTTTGCAGGCGTTTGAACAAGTTCACGACTTGCGCTTGAACGGATACGTCAAGTGCGGAGATCGGCTCGTCCGCAATAATGAATTGCGGTTCGATCGCCAGTGCGCGGGCAATCCCGATACGCTGACGTTGTCCGCCGGAGAACTCATGCGGAAAACGGTTGGCGTGCTCATCGTTCAAGCCTACTGCGCGCAGCAGTTCCAACACTTTCTCTTTACGCTTAGCGCCTGTGTACAGACCGTGAATATCAATGCCTTCTGCAATGATATTGCCGACAGTCATACGCGGATTCAAAGAAGCGTATGGATCCTGGAACACCATTTGCATATTGCGGTTGAACTCTCTCAGCTTCTTGCCTTTCAATTGGTGCACGTTCTCACCGTTGAAGATAACTTCACCGGATGTCACGTCGTACAAATTGATAATCGTTCTGCCTGCTGTGGATTTACCGCAACCGGATTCGCCTACGAGACCGAATGTCTCACCGCGGTTAATTTCAATGGAGAAATTGTCAACGGCTTTCAGAATCTTGCCGCCACCCAAGTTGAAGTGCTTCTTCATATTGTTAATTTTCAAAATCGGTTGTTGCTTAGCCATTGTGAACACCTCCTGCAGCTACAGGACGTTCAACTTTCGGAGCATCTGGGTGCAGCAGCCAGCAAGCTGAGCTGTGTGTATCGGACAACGTTGTGTGCTCCGGATCTTCTTCCAAGCAGATGCTCATTGCATATGGACATCTAGCTGCGAATGCGCAGCCTTTTGGCGGTGCAAAAAGATCTGGCGGTGTACCTGGGATTGGAACCAATTCTTCATTGGCATTTGTATCCAAGCGAGGTACGGAACGCAGCAAGCCCCAAGTGTAAGGATGCTCCGGATTGTAGAAGATTTCGTCTACCGTTCCTTGCTCGACAATTTTACCTGCATACATAACGACAACGCGCTGTGCCATATCGGCAACGACACCGAGGTCATGCGTAATAAGAATAATAGAAGAGTCCGTCTCGACTGAGATCTTTTTCATCAAATCAATGATTTGAGCTTGAATCGTTACGTCGAGCGCTGTTGTAGGTTCATCAGCGATCAGCAGCTTTGGCGAGCAAGCCAAGGCAATTGCGATCATAACACGTTGACGCATACCACCGGAAAGTTCGTGCGGATACTGGTGAATACGGCCCTCAGGGCTGTTGATCCCTACGAGCTTCAGAATCTCAATGGCACGCTCTGTCGCCGCCTTCTTGCTGAGGCCTTGATGCTTGACCAAACCTTCAGTGATCTGGTCACCGATTTTCATCGTTGGATTCAACGATGTCATCGGATCTTGGAAGATCATGCCCATTTCGGAGCCGCGGATTTTCTCCATTTCTCTGTTGGACAATTTTGTAATGTCCATCTTGCCGTCGAAGAGCACGGAACCGCTTTTTATATAGCTAGGCGGAGTCGGAATCAAACGCATGAGCGTTTGGGCCGTTACGGATTTACCGCAGCCGGATTCCCCTACAATCGCCAATACTTCACCTTTTTTCAGGTTAAATGTAACGCCGCGTACGGCTTGAACTTCCCCTGCATAAGTGCGGAAGGAAACTTTAAGATCTTTAACTTCCAGCAAATTGTTGTTGGTGCTCATCTATAATTCACCCCTTATTACTTGCGCATTTTTGGATCAAGCGCATCGCGAAGTCCATCGCCTAACAAGTTAAAGCTTAATAGAATTAAGCTAAAAATGATAGTAGGGAAAATAAGGCGATGCGGATACAAACGGATATAGTTCGCGCCGTCAGACAGCAAATTACCAAGCGATGCCAGCGGCGGTTTAATGCCAAGACCGATGAAGCTCAAGAAGGCTTCTGTGAAAATCGCTGTTGGTACAACGAACGTAATTTGTACGATAATGATACCGAGTGCATTCGGAATCAGGCTGCGCATAATAATGCGCATTGGTGAAGCGCCAAGTGTACGCGAAGCCAGGACGAACTCCTGTTCTTTGAGCGTCAACATTTGACCGCGCACCAAGCGGGCCATAGGTACCCAACCGGTGATACTATAAGCCAAGATGATCGTCGGGATACCTGGTCCGATAACCATGATGAGCAAAATAGCGATCAGCAAATATGGAATCGAGTATACGATCTCAATGGTACGCTGCATGATTTCATCGACTTTACCGCCGTAATACGCAGAGATACCGCCGTAAATTACCCCGATAACCAAGTCTATCAAAGCCGCGACAATCCCGATGAACAGGGAGATCCGCGTTCCCCACCATACACGCGTCCAAAGATCACGGCCGAAATCGTCCGTACCGAACCAGTGTGCGCCTGATGGTGAAGCATTTTTCAGTTTCAAATTCTGAGTCTGATAGTCATAGCTAGAGATAAAAGGCACAACCACTGATAATACAATCAAAGCAACCAGTATAATTAAGCCAGCCATAGCCAGTCTATTTTTCTTAAGTCGTCTCCATGCGTCCTGCCAGTAGTTCAGCGAAGGTCTAACAATTCTTTCGCTTGTTAAGTTAGCGCTTGATACGGGAGCAAACTTGTTGTTAGTCTCAGTTGTTTGCGATGTCGTTTGCATCATTTATTTCCCGCCTTTCCCAAGACGAATTCGAGGGTCAATAAAGCCATACACAACGTCTGTAATAAAGATTACTAAAATCAAAATACTCGAGTAGAAGATGGTCAAACCGGAAATCATGGTATAATCATTGGAATATACCGATGTTACAAAGTGTTTACCCAAACCAGGAACCGAGAAAATTTGTTCAACGACGAGAGTACCGGTGATTACGTTTACAAATATTGGACCAATAATCGTGATTACCGGCAGGATCGCGTTACGAATCGTATGTTTCACAACAATCGTAATGCTGTTCAAACCTTTTGCTTTCGCAGTTTTAATGTAATCCTGATTCAAAACGTCAAGCATCGATGTACGCATCAAACGCGCTAAGATCGCAATCGTACCGAAGGAGAGTGCAATTGCCGGCAAAATTTTGTAGCTTGGCCCTTTCCAGAGACCCGCTGGCAAAATACCCCATTTAACACCAATGTAGTAAGAAAGTAATGGCCCTAATACGAAAGATGGAATCGACACACCGAGTACGGCAATGAACATCGCTGTGTAGTCGCCTGCTTTATTATGCTTCAAAGCTGCTGTAATACCCAGAGTCAAACCTACGATAATCGCAATCGCGATCGAGATCAAACCAAGTTGAAGCGATGAAGGGAATGCTTGTTTGATAATATCTGTAACCGTGTGAGCAGGGAATTGAAAGGAAGCTCCTAGATCGCCATGGATGACATTATTCATGAAAGTCAAGTATTGCTCCCACAATGGCTTATCTAGGCCGTATTGCTTTAACAACATTGCTTTCGTCTCTTTAGGGATCTTCTCAGAGCCTTCTCCTAGTGGATCTCCCGGTAAGTTTTTCATCAACACGAATGTGAATGTTGCGATGAGCCATAACGTGATAAGCGCATATAAGAGACGGCGAAGAATGAACTTAACCATGATGCTCCTCCTTTATTAATGTAAAAGCTAAGAAATTTAGAAGAGGCCGCGCCCACGAGGTGTTAACGGCCTCTTCTTTTAAAGGTGTTTTTTGAGCTTGTAATTACTTAACAGAAGCCCATTTCAATTCCCACTCTTGACCGAAGGAAGGCAAGATGATGCCATCAACATTCGGTTTTTTCAAGTAAGCACGGGAACGGAAGTATATTGGAGCTACGCCTTGATCATCCATCAAGATTTTCTCAGCATCTACCATTGCTTTCGTACGCTTTGTAGCATCTGTTTCGGTTTGAGCTTGTTTCACCAAAGCGTCGTACTGCGGGTTGCTGTAGTCGCCTTCGTCAAACTCGCCGCCAGTTACCCACATATCCAAGAATGTCATTGGATCGTTGTAATCCGCGCCCCATAGGGACAGAACCATATCGAAGTCATGTTTGGAAGAAAGATCGATACGAAGTGCGTGCGGAACTGGGTTCGCTTCAGCTTCGTAGCCAAGGTTTTGTTTCCATTGAGCAAGGATGAACTCAAGGGATTTCTTAGCTGTTTCTGTATCGTCTGCATTCACTTTCAACTTAGGCAAGGAAGTCATGCCAAGTTCTTTCAAACCTTCTTCGAACAATTGTTTTGCTTTAGCTGGATCGTACTTAGGCTGTGTATCGCCAGCAGTTTTACGGAAGTCGCCGCCTGCACCGTCAGATGTACCGCCAGGGATCAGACCTGTGGATTGTACCGAACCATTACCGAGTACTGTATCTACGAAAGCTTGACGATCGATCGCCATACCAAGCGCTTGACGGATTTTCTTGTTAGCAAGTGCTGGTACTTTCTTCGTTTGGAACATGATGTAGGAATTCGTCAACTCTGGTTTAGGCAGGTTGTCTGGCTTTCCTGCATACAATTTCAACTGGTCGCGATTGATCTCAGTCAGATCAGCTGCATCTGTTTCATAAAGGTTCAAACCAGTGTTGGAATCCTTCACGATATTAACAGTTGCTTTTGTGATTTTCACGTTAGCAGCATCCCAGTATTTATCGTTCTTAACAAGCTCAAGGCTTTGACCGTGATCCCACTTGGAAAGAAGGAACGGACCTGCACCGATAACTTTGTCAGCATCTGCGCCGTACTTGTCGCCGTATTTAGTTACGATATCTTCACGTTGCGGCAAGAATGTACCGAATGCCAGCATGGATGTGAAGAAAGCAACAGGTTTTTCTAATTTAATCTCAAGTTGTTTGTCGTTGATTGCTTTAACGCCAAGCGCATCTTGAGCAGCTTTTACTTCTTCAGGAGTTTTCGCTTTCGTTACGGCTTCGCCGCCTTTGATCCAAGCAACTACGAAGCTGTATTGCGCTTTCGTTTTAGGATCCAAAGTACGTTTGAAGGAGTAAACGAAATCTTGTGCTTTAACCGGTTGACCGTCGGACCAGTTCGCGTTGTCGCGGATGTCGATGGTGTAAGTCAGACCGTCAGCGGACACTTTAGGGAAATCTTTTGCAAGACCAGGAGTTGCCTTGCCGTCTTTGTCAATACGATAAAGACCTTCGTTAAATGCGCTGATAAATGTAAATGCAGCATTCGCAGTCGCAACGGAGCTATCCATAATTGGAGGCTCAGCAGTAAAGTTGATTTTGATTTCTTGTGGCTTGTTGGAAGCCGCTGGAGCTGCCGATCCTTTAGTTTCTCCAGATGGTGATGCTGCTGGAGCACCCCCGTTGTTTCCGCAACCGACAGCAACGCTACCCATAAGTGTAAGTGCTACCGCTGTTGTTACCCACTTTGTCGCTTTCATGAAACTCCTCCTTTAAAATTATGTATGTCTAGTATATGGCTAGGTGTTTTTGGAAGTTATATTGACATAAACTTAACACCGTGAACCCAAACAGAAAAAGAACACCGCTTTCAATGTCACTTATACTAACATTCACTTAACAACAATCTCTGGTAAAAAAATTTACTAGAGTATATGCAAGGAATTATAACATATTAATTTGCAATGTCCAATACTAATTTACCTTTGTTAATTTAGTATTGAGATAATGTTCAGAAAACTCTCTCACGGTTTTTAATTATACAACCATCGGTCAATAAAATCTATATGATTTTCATTGTTATTTTCTACAATTATCAAATTATTATTACAAAAGGATTGCTTTTTCCGCAAAATGTAAGCACTTACTTTTATTTTCATGTCGAAAAAATTAAATTTTTACCGACATGGAGCAGGAACAGAATGACATAAAGAGTTGAAAGCCCCAAAAAGCTTAAGCGCCACACGACGCGGCTCACTTTCAATAAGTCGGCCTTCCCCTTCAGCTGCGTCTGGTAGCCGCCAATCATCCCGAAGGCGATCAGCAGGACGAGCACGATGAGCCAGAAGCCGAATGTAGTTTGAAACAGACGATTCCACATCAATGAAACCGAGCCGATCAGAAAGATCGTCGTGATATCCATCGTCAGTCTCGTTGTCATTTTCTTGTCCTTAAGGAAAACGTATACTAAGAACCAAAGTAGAATAAATGTAATAAATGGAGCTACGGCCATTGTGGCATAAATCGTAGATAAAATATTCGTCAAGACGCTCACTACCAATCACCTACTCTTCAAGAGCTTTCACGAGACGATACACGGTCCGATGAATGGGAAGCTCGATCTGCAAGGCTTCCGCCAACCGCAGTAAACTGCCGTTCATGCTGTCGATCTCGGTGTTCCTCTTCAGCATCACATCCTGCAGCATAGAGGAGTGGTTGCGCGCAGTCGCCTTGCACACATGCTGAATCGTTTCCCATAGATCTTCAGGCAAAGAAATCTGTTTCGCCGCAGCAAGCAGCATGGCTTCATCGAATAGATCTCTCATCAACGCAATTGTCGAGGGTGAACGCAGCAAATCCCCATTCTTCACGCGCAAAATAGCCGTGAGCGGGTTAATCACTGCATTGATGAGGAGCTTGGTCCATATTCGCATCACCATGTTTTTCGACATCTCCGCTGAAACTCCTGCTTTTTCCATTAAATCTGTCAACAAAATTTGCAAACCTTCAGGCACCGGTTCATGCCCTGCCGCTTCGATGGCTCCAATATACGTGATCCCTTTGCCCGTATGCGATACGGCGTTGCTCCCTTCTTTGCGCGCGGCCTCTGTCGTCACGGCCAGCAGCAGCTTGTCGCTGCCGACGGCGCTGCCCAGCCTTTGTTCGTGTCCGATTCCGTTCTGGAAACAGACGAGCACCGTCTTTGCCGCCATAAGGCTTTTGACACCAGCAATCAGCTCATCGGTAATCGCCGTCTGTTTCACCATCAAAAAGATAAAATCGGGATCCCCCCCGCTCCCCGCTTGCCCATCTTCAAAGCTTTCCACAACTATATTCCGAGCGGCCATCCGCGTACCGTCCAGGACGATGCCATGCTCTTGCAGCGCCTGCGCCTGGTCTTTCGTTCTCGTTACGATCGTCAATCGGTGTGAACATTCAGACAACTTGGCGGCAAATAAAAGACCGAGCGATCCTGCGCCGACAATCATGATATGCATCATCTTTGAATCCCTGCTTTCTATTGTTAATTGATTCCTTCCATTATAGCATCACCGCGATAACATAATAAAAGCCCCGGCTTGAGGATCTCTCCTTAGCCGAGGCTGCTTATGCTGATCATTAATCTACTCTTTCTAAATTCCCGTTGGCATCCATTTTGAAACGAGGCTTGCCGTCTTCTTCTTCCTCTACCAGGAAGGCCATTTTCCTTGCCCGGTCCATAATTTGGATCAAAGCTTTATAATCATCGTTAACGACGCGGTAATCGGTAGACACTTCACTAACCTGCTTGTTCAGTTTGTCATTCTCCCGAACGAGCTTATCTAATTCCTCTTCTTTTTCCTGCAACTCTTTTTCTAAATTTTTGATATGCCTGTTCATATCTTGATAGGTGCTGCGCCACTGGCGTAGAAAGCGAATGACAGCATCTATCGAAAGCGTTTCTTCTGTAAACGTTTCAGATTTGATGTTGCCCAGTTCCGCATTATCCAGCATCGCAATGGATGAGCTTGAAATGCTCACAGCCGCATGCTTCTTGAGCTGAGTGCGCTTCTGTCGCTGCGCTTTAGCTATTTGAATCGCTGCTTCATATTTCTTCCTAACGAAGCTATTCCAGCGAAAACCGCAGGCTGCCGCTGTCCGTCCAATCCGTTCGCCTACTTCTTCGAAAGCTGACAATTGCGTGCTTCCTTCTCGTATATGCCGCAAAGTCACTTCCGCTAAAATCAAATCGTCTTCGTCGCTCCAAGCATCTTGTCTGATTGCCGACATAAGGTCAATCCTCCTAACATTAATGTACGGTTGCATCTATACCGAAAGCTGGCCGAGCATACGCGTGTATTATGCCTTCAGTAAGAGTAAAGTGATTTTAGAATGATCTCACTCCGGTTGGTATACATGGATTGGTACCATTAGTACTATTTCTATGCTCATAGTAGATTTCATAGAATCTATTTGATACTAAATGGTATTGCCAAATTTTTTGTCACTCATACATGGAAGGCTTATAAAATGACATACTAGTCCTAGATGATGAAATGTTTTTAAATTCGTCACGTTTTGACGGTTTACACTATTGGACTCAAAAGGTATAATGTGGTGTAGTAAAAGTGCAACGTGGAACGAGAGGGGGATGTAACGAAAAATGGATCGCATGTTTCGGGTACTAGGATTTTGGACGCTTGCCATCGCTTTGATGAGCTTAGCTGGCGATATGATTCCAATGTCTTTGATTTTCTTCTTCCAAACAGCCGTATTCGTCATACTTGGCTATATGCGCTTGTCAGAACGCACGTACATATTGTTGTTCTGGGGTTATATGATCCTGTCCTTTGGCGGATTTACGTACTGGTCATTCTTCAAAATGACCGTCTAACCGACAACGAACAACAAAAAGAAAAAGTGATCCGATATCCATCGGATCACTTTTTTTTCGTTGCAATCAATACTTTGAACAATTCGCTCATTTGGTCGCTAACCAGCAATTGGCGGATCGCCCGATTCCTTTTTGACACGTCGCTGAACGGATTCCGATCAAAGTGATTTTGAAGTTTATGTAAAATGCCCTGGTCCAGCAAAAATTCCCGCTGTGTTTGCAAGGAAACCTCATCCGCACCGGACATCGAGGCTGTCTGCTTACATGCCGTGAAATTCACATGTGATGTCACATCCTGCTCTCCTTGGTAAATAAAGGGATTATCATGCGCCTGATGCCGGCGATAGCACATCAACGTTCCATTATGGCGATGAGGTGCGTACAGCTCCTCCTGCCGGTCACCGTAGTCAATCACCAGTAAGCTGCCGCTGTGCATGCGGTTCATCACCGCCTCAATCCAAGCCGCTGCTGCAGTATTGATTTCCGCAATTTGCCCGTCTACCCATTGAACGTTCATCCCCTGCAAGTCGTCTAATAAGCGGCTGTCCTGAAGCGAGCGCCATATTTCCGAAAAAGTCTGATCGTCTTCATTCCAGACCACATAACTTTGTTGCCATTGCTCCTGCTGGTAACGCATTCGCTGAACCGGAAAAGCATCCAGCAATTCATTGGCGATGACATAGAGATGATCCTGCGGTGGTTGCGCGAACCACGCTTGTTCTTCCATGAAGGTTAAGACGTCCGCGTGGGTTTGCAGCGTTTCCCGCTGCAGGCGGCGATGATACGAGCTGGATTCAATCATCGTATACGATAAGCGGCTGTACAGGTCAGGCGCGATCAAACGAAGTTCATCCAGCACATGCAACGCCATACGCCCGTTGCCGCCTCCCCATTCTACGAGGTGGATTCTTTCATCGGGGTCATCCGGAACACGTGTTCTTTTCTCTAAAAAAGCTGCCACCATGTCGCCCATCACCGTCCCGATAGAAGAGCTCGTATAGAAGTCTCCGGCTTTGCCGATTTTCGGCTCTTCATTGCGATAATAGCCACCAGGCTCATTGTATAAACAAATATTCATATAATCGCGAAACGTAATCATCTGCTCAGCGCTTTGCGCAATCGCCGCTTTCAAAGCATGAACGACCTCCGGACGGCCCAGTTGAGTATTCACTTGCATCCCCCATTTCTTTACTTGAAGACAAATGCTCACGAAACCTATATAATGATAAAGGATTATGGAAGGAGAGACAAAAGTATCATGTGCAAAAAATGGTTGACCCTCACGGTGGTGGCTGCAGTCAGCATCACCTCATTAACAGCTTGTACAGATAATACGAAAGTGAAAGAAGCAGCCGTTCAATCGCTAGACAAACAAAAAGAAATGAAATCGTATACTTTCGAAGGAAGCACGGCTTTATCGATGAACGATGCTTTGATCAAGACCTCGAACCCATTAACGAATGGATTGCTCGCGCTGGTGAAAGAAAGCACCATTGAATGGAAAGGCATCAGCAACATCGATCCGCTGCAATATCAGACAGATTTGAAAATTACCCCTAAAGGGTCTACATCGCCTTTTGAGATTCCAATTCTCATTAAAGATAACAAAATGTATTTTAATATGCCAGCTATAAATAAATCGGCTGATGAATATTATATGGTTGATTTGCAGCAAATGAGCCAGAACAGCAAATCGCCGCTCACACTGGACAGCTTGAAAAACACATCACAACTGACCACCTCTCTGGCCAGCCTGCTCATGGGCGGAACCGATGCCAAATGGTTTAGTCAAGCCAAGGATCCGGTCAAGCTGAAAGATGGCACGAATGCCAAATCAATCAGCATTGAGATCACAGACAAAAATGAAAAAGAATTGAATACGATGCTGCAAGCAAAAATGCCTGAATTCATCGGTTTATTGCAAAATAACGGCCTGCTGTCTGCCGATAAAGCGGACGAGCTGAAAAAAGCGCCTGCCGGCAACTTTCAGATTCATGCACCTGGCAAAATGAACATCGCCATTGATGATCAAGGATTTGTCCGCGATGAAACGTTGGATCTGAACTTCGCCGTAACCGCGGCGGACGGTAAAGCCGCTGATAATCATATCACCTTGCACCAAACCTATGATGCGATCAACCAAGGTTCTCCACTGACCAAAGAAGTGCCGAAAAATGTGCGCAGCTTCGATGAGATTCTAAAGCTAATCGCTCCTGCTAAAAAATAGCCTATCCTACATACTTACCTCTTCATCGGGTAAGTATTTTTTTGTGCTTCATTTAATAGAATTATGTTAATCTGATCATAGGGGGAGAGAACATGAAATGAATAATAAAATCAAAGCTATCTGGATGTCGATCCTGCTGCTCCAATCGCTCATGCTTCCATCCTACTCCGCTTACGCCGAAGAAGGAGCACAGAATCAAGGGGATACCAAAGAGCTCGTCCAGAAGGGATTAACGATATTTGAAATCGATAAAGAAGTCGCACGCTTGAATGATCAAGACGCGCAGATTGCTGAGCAAATCAAGCAAAATGAGCGCGATATTGACAATCAGAATCAAGATGTCGCGAAGACGAGGAAACATGCCGCAAGAGTGGTGCGCGCCTACTATACAGGCGAACGAGACTCCATCTGGATGCTGATGTTCTCCGTCACTTCTTTTTCCGATGCGCTGAAAATGTTCGAGTATTTGTCTATGATTATCAGCAATGATCATCGAGCGCTGGATCAATTTACGACTTCCTTCGTGAAGCTGAAAGCTTTGCGCAGTGGTCTTGAAACTTCGCGTTTACAGCTGCAGCAGACGAAAGATAAATATTTGCAGCAGCGTACACGGCTTGTGCAATTGCAGGAAGAGCTGGACAAGCAGCTAGCCATCACGGCCCAGGCAAAAGTGATTGAAGAGCAAATTAATAATGTGAATAAGCAATGGAGGGATCAGGGCGTGCCCCTATTCCGGGAATATCTCCGGAATTTAAACACCGCGTTTAAAGATCTTCCGCAATATGTGACCAATGGCAGCAATAACTTTTTGGACTTATCCAATCTTAAAAATCCGGTCATTACTATTACCGATCAACAATTTAATGCGTACATACATACGAAAAATGAACAGCTTGCCAATTTGAATTTCACCTTTTTAGATGGCAGCATTGAAGCGCAAGGCACGCAAGACGATGTCCATGTCACGTTGGACGGGCAATTCATCTTGATAGAAAACCCGGATATGAACGAGGTTCGTTTTCAAGTCAACCGGCTTGTGTTTAACGGCTTTGAGCTGCCGGATACGACCATTGACGATTTTGCCAAAGAGTTTAAACTCGGTTTCATCCCGCGGAAAATGGTCAGCTACATGGATGTTGTCAGCGTCGAAACGAAAAAGGGAGTCGCTACCGTGAAACTGAAACTCATGCTTTAAACGGAGCAACTTGCATGCAGCTGCAGTTTTCCACATAATAGGGATACAACGAATATAAAGCGAGGACCGAAACATGGAATCAAAAATTGGCATTATGCTGGATTTGCCCGATGATAAATTGCCAGGCTTTTATGCCCAAGTAGTCAAGGCCTTAGCTGGGAAAGCGCAGTTATTTGATCGGGATAAAGAGATGCTGATCGTAAGCGATGAAGAACAACAGCAGGCTGTGCTGGATATTATGGCACATTATAAGGTCGAGACAGAAATCATGGCGCTGTGCCTTGTCCCTGATGATGCCGAACTGACGGACCTGTTCAACGATTATGGCTTTATTAGCCGTTCCGAGCACGCATACCTCTACGAATCGCTGATCCGCGTATTCCGACTTGTTCCAGCTAATGAGCGGGCTGACGCTGCGTCCGCGAAGCAGCAGATGGACGAGCATTTGCTCGCGCAGTGGAACGCGGACGGACTCGATACGTTCGTCGTTGACCGCCAGCTGGAAGAACTGATGCATGGCATCGCTAAGGCGTACCGCTGCCAAATCGAAATTGTGCTGTAAGCTGGCCGTGTTCAGCACTAAGAAAGCCCTTATCCATCGATGGATAAGGGCTTTCTCGACGCTTACAGCAAATCTGCTGCCAGCTGAGCCAAATGTGAACGCTCGCCGCGTTCCAGTGTAATATGGCCGCTAATATTTTCCTGTTTGAAGCGTTCTACCACATAAGTTAAGCCGTTGCTTGAAGCATCGAGGTACGGATGGTCAATTTGATCCGGATCACCGAGCAGGACAATCTTACTGCCCTCTCCTACGCGCGATACTATCGTTTTCACTTCATGCTTCGATAGGTTTTGCGCTTCATCGATGATGATGAATTGGCCGGGAATCGATCGGCCGCGGATATATGTCAGGGCTTCCACTTGGATGCTGCCGAGGCCGGCCAGCACCTTATCAATGTCCCCCGGTTTTTTCGTATCGAATAAAAATTCCAGATTATCATAGATCGGCTGCATCCATGGCCGCAGCTTTTCGTCTTTTTCCCCTGGCAAGTAGCCGATATCCTTGCCCATGGGGACGACCGGACGCGCGATCAACAGCTTCTTATATTTCCGCTCGTCTTCGATTTTCATTAGACCTGCCGCGAGCGTCAGCAGTGTCTTCCCTGTCCCCGCTTTGCCCGTCAAAGTCACTAGCGGGATGTCATCATTGAGCAGCAGCTCCAGCGCCATGCGCTGCTGCGCGTTGCGGGCGGCAATGCCCCAGATGGGCTCGTTGCTCATAAACAGCGGCTCGAGCTTCTTCCCTTCGGCATTGACTTTCAGCAGCGCCGATTTGGAGGTGCCCAGCTCATCGCGCAAGATGACAAATTCATGCGGGTGCAGCATATACCCCAAGTTTAATGAATTGACGCTCAGATAGCGGTACGAATAAAACTCATCAATAATGGATGGATGCACATGCAAGGTCAAATATCCTGTGTACATATCCGTCTGGGCGACAATGCGGTCCGTCAAATAATCTTGTGCGGTTAAGCCTAGCACGTCAGCTTTAATGCGGACCAACGTATCTTTACTCACGATGACGACAGGTCTTGGCATATCGTTCGCTTGCTCTTCAATGTGATAATTGAGCGCTACGGCCAAAATCCGGTTATCATTGGTCAATTCGGCGAAGGTTTCCTGCAGCTTGGCAAAGCTGCGGTGGTTTAGCTCAACCTTGACACTTCCGCCATGTTCTAATGTAATCCCATCGGATAACGTCCCTTTGGCTCTTAACCCGTCCAGCAGACGGGAGACATGTCTAGCATTGCGGCCGATTTCGTCGGCATTCCTTTTCTTTGAATCGATTTCCTCCAACACCACGGCGGGTATGACTACTTCATTATCTTCGAAGGCAAACAGAGCATTTGGGTCTTGAAGCAGTACATTCGTATCCAACACGTAAATTTTTTTCATTTGTATGTCCCCTCCCAGTAATGGCGTTAGATCATTGGCTATAAGAACCAATACGTATTGATTCATACATACAAGCTAGCTGATAAGGACAAACTAAATGCGAGATGCAAAGAAAAAAGAGAGGATCGATTCTATTGAGACGAATCTGCCTAGTGTTGCTGTTCATGTCCTTGGCTGCCGGCTGTAGTCAAGCGCCGAAAAATGGTGCTGCCCCCCCTCAAGATCCATCTCAACAACAAGTGAAAGTTCAACAAATCGCTCCGCAAAAACTGGAGATTAAAGATTCCAGAGCGGTTGCGGACCGGTTGGAGCAACTGGCTACCAGCATTCCCGACGTCGAAAGCGCGCATTGCGTCGTCTTCGGCAACACCGCGGTTGTCGGCATTAACCTGAATAAACAGATGGACCGCGCCAAAGTCGGGACTGTGAAATATTCGGTAGCGGAGGCGCTTAAAAAAGATCCCTACGGCGTCAATGCCATCGTTACCGCAGATATGGATCTGGACCAACGCTTGCGCGATATTCGCGATAATGTCCGGGCCGGAAGGCCGATTACCGGATTTGCTGAGCAGATGGCAGAAATTATCGGCCGCGTGATGCCGCAATTGCCGCGCGATATTCGCAATCCGCCGAGCAACCAGGCGCCAAGTGAAGCGAATCGAGTCGGAAGCCCGAATCTCTAGCAGCCTGCAAATACAACAAAAAGCCTGTCTGCAACCGCAGATCTAGGCTTTTTTCATCGCATTAAAAACTTGTCCGTCCAGCTTGGCTGCTGCGCGGACATCTTCAGTTAGAAAGGCATGAACAGATCCTGTCCCTACGACACTTAGGGACACAGCAGGATACTTCCGTAGATTGGACACGATCCGGGATCGTGCATCCACAGCAAATCGCAGAGTAGCCCTGTCCTTGGCATCAATCCAGGAATCCGCATGGACACATGGGGCGACTGTTTCAACATCAAAGATGTTCAAACGCTCGAAATTCTTGTTGTGTAAGTCTGGATACAGCTGCTCCGGTATAACTGTGATGTGTTCAGCCATGTCGTCTGCCTCCTACTAGGTGGTAAAAACGAGCCTTACGCTTTCAGTATAGCATAGCATGTGGCAGGCTATCCACCTTTATGTGACATCTCTGCAAGTCATGCAAACACTCCTTTAGCACCCAGTTATACCTTATATGTACGTCGGATTAACAAACTTATGTCCTGCAATGACAAGACTATTGCTGATTATATTTCGGATTGCCATTGATATCTTCGAGCAGCTTCTCCGAGGCTTCCCGGTCAAACCGTTGAATTTTGCTGATTCCTTCTTGCTCGTAGGCGATTTGGATGGTGGAAGTCTGCTCTTGATCTTGCTCTAGTATATGAAAATCATGAACCAAATGATCCTCTTTTAAGATGACGGCAAAAAAATCTCTCGTCTCGCGGGCCGCTTCATCCTCAGGTCTGCCTTCGGCGACAATTTGCATTTGAAGCCAATTAAACAAAGCATCTTGAAGCTTCATCTCACATGCCATCCTCTCTTAACAAAATGACAGCCCAGCCTGCATCCAGCCAGCTGAGCCATAGCTGTTTCCAGCTTTGCAAGCGCTCACTATTTGCTGCAAGTTGATAAACCAATCCCTGCGTCTCACGGATGGTCAGCAATCGATCGAGAAACGCTTCTGCGCAATGCGACAGATGAAGCACCGTTCCGTCAAAAACGATATCGTCCTCACTCGCCAGCTCCAGCTCATCTGCCTCTGCGCCGCATACGTCTGGATCATCGCTGAGCAGCATGCTCGCTTTAAACATCGGCAATAGCCGCGGATGCAGCCCGTTAGCTATCTCACGCAACTTCTCCAGCTCAGCTAACGGTTCACAGACGATACGTTCACGGCCAACTAGTAACGGCGATCGGTTCACAATTGGAGTCAACCAGTACTTGGTCATTTGCCCCTCCTTTTATGCTATGCCTTCTTATTGCCGCTTCGCTTTTCAACAAAATAGCGGACGCGGACAAGCAGCATCAGCCCAACAGCCACAGCCAAGCTCAGAACGATCGGCAAGCCCGCCACTTGAAAGAAAAGCAGCATGACAGAGCCGAGCGCCAATAACACATAGATAATCAGCGATTTTAACACCGGCAGTTTGCGGGTGCGAAACACTTTGTTATACACATACGTCATAAACACAAAAATTAATATGTAAGTCGTGTAAATATGGTCGGCAAGCCATGCATTCACTTTCATTCACTCCATATTCCCGTAGTCGTATTGCTTATGTATACATATAGGGAAAGGGAAATGAGGCCTGGTAGCCTGCATTTCCCTTCTCCATCATAACTTAACCTGCCATTACACGTTAGCTTCAGCCATTTTGCGGTGCTTCTCGGCACGCTCGCGCTCACTTTTGTTCAAAATCTTTTTGCGCAGACGAACGGACTTCGGCGTAATTTCACAGTATTCATCGTCGTTCAAATATTCAAGCGCTTGCTCCAAGGAATAGAGACGTGGAGTTTTCATTTTCACAGTCTCTTCTTTGTTTGCAGAACGAATATTGTTTACTGCTTTTTCTTTACAAATGTTCACGATGATATCATTATCGCGCGTATGCTCGCCGACGATCATGCCCTCGTAAACTTCAGTTTGCGGATTAACGAACAGAATACCGCGATCCTCAACGGAAAGAATACCGTACAGCGTGGATACGCCAGTTTCACTGGATACGAGCACACCTTCGTGACGGCCGCCGACGTTAGCGCCTTGGTAAGGACCGTAGCTGTCAAACGCATGGTTCATAATGCCGTAGCCGCGTGTCAGTGTCAAGAAGTTCGTTCTGTATCCGATCAAGCCGCGCGCTGGAATCAAGAATTCCAAACGAACGTTGCCGGAACCGTTGTTGATCATGTTCACCATTTCCGCTTTGCGGGAGCCCAAGCTCTCCATAACGGAGCCCATGCTGTCTTCGGGAACGTCGATGATCAAACGCTCGATCGGCTCCATCTTTTGACCGTCAACGACACGGATGATAACTTCCGGCTTGGATACTTGCAGCTCGAAGCCTTCGCGGCGCATATTCTCGATCAGAATACCCAAGTGAAGCTCACCGCGGCCGGAAACGATGAAAGCATCCGGGCTGTCCGTATCGTCTACACGCAAGCTCACGTCTGTCTCCAGCTCTTTGTACAGACGCTCGCGAAGCTTACGGGATGTAACCCATTTTCCTTCACGGCCGGCAAATGGACTGTTGTTCACCAGGAACGTCATTTGCAGCGTCGGCTCATCAATTTTCAAGACAGGAAGCGCTTCTGGATTAGCGGCATCGGCAATCGTTTCTCCGATGTTAATATCTTTAATACCGGAGATCGCGATAATATCTCCCGCACCGGCCTCTTCAATCTCAACCCGCTTCAAGCCGGTGAATCCGAACAGCTTCTCGATTCTCGCTTGTTTCGTGATGCCTTCACGGTTAATAACGGCTACCGTTTGACCTTGACGGATTTTACCGCGGTTGACACGGCCAACACCGATGCGGCCCAAGTATTCGTTATAGTCCATCAGTGTAACGAGGAATTGCAGCGGTTGTTCAACATCTTCCGTCGGAGATGGGATATGGTTAACGATCGTCTCATAAATCGCATGCATGTTCTCGTCTTGCTTCTCTGGGTCCAAGCTCGATGTACCTTGCAGCGCAGATGCATAAACGACATGGAAGTCTAATTGCTCATCCGTTGCACCTAGCTCGATGAACAAATCAAGAACTTCGTCGACAACTTCCGCCGGACGCGCGTTCGGACGGTCGATTTTGTTCACGACAACAACCGGCGTCAAGTTCGATTCCAGCGCTTTGCGCAGAACGAATTTCGTTTGCGGCATTGTGCCTTCAAAAGCGTCAACGACGAGCAATACGCCGTCAACCATCTTCATAATCCGCTCCACCTCGCCGCCAAAGTCGGCGTGTCCTGGTGTATCGACAATATTAATCAAGTAATCTTTATATGAAATAGCTGTATTCTTAGCCAGAATCGTAATCCCGCGCTCTCTCTCAAGGTCGTTCGAATCCATGGCTCTTTCCTGGATCGCCTCGTTCTCGCGGAATGTACCGGATTGTTGAAGCAGCTTATCGACGAGTGTTGTTTTCCCGTGGTCAACGTGCGCAATGATCGCGATATTACGGATCTTTTCTCTTGCGTGCATGATTTCAAACCCTCTCTACCCAATAAATTTTCGTCTCTATTCTCACAAAAGAAGCGTCGGACGAAAGCGCCGACGCTTGACATTTAATCATAGTATACGCAAAATCCTGTCATTATGCAAGAAAAAAACACTGTCGATTTTACCAAGATCTTGGTCTCCGGAAAATTAACGCCGCTCCTGCCAGGACAAGCACGAGAGCAATAACATAAACACCAAGCTTAAATAAGAGCGTAATTACAAAAAATACCACTGAAATAGCGCCCAAAATCATCGCGGCGATCCATACGCCCCGGTGCGTATTACGATCAAACAGATGCAGTTCATATAAGCCGATGGCGACTCCCAAAATAAAGCCGGGCCAGAGATAGCTCATTGCTCCCCACCCGAACAAATTGCAATAAAAAAACATGAGCGCATATGTAGTCAGGATTCCTCCGGGAACAAGCACGCCTGACGGCAGCGTACGATTAAAGAACAGCATATGGAACAGCAGTCCCGGTATCAGCAAGACAAGCGGCCAAAAAAACGAAGCGATAAAATGAATCACACCCAATTTGCCCAACAGCAAAATGATGGCGACGCCAATCAATACAATCCCGATGGTGTAGCTATTTCTAGCCAAGCCTGATCCCTCCTAAATCTTGTATCGTGCGGAGCGTCTTTCGACACCCTTCAACAAGTAGTGTAGCGTAACTTGGGTAAAATTGCTAGGCGGTAATCGCTGCTTCTGCATAAGCTTTACATCACAAGGATGGGCATACTAGCAAAGCCTCAGCACTTACGACAAGACACCAGTTGTGATCAGGGGGAAGCATGGAACAAACTATGAAGCAAAGCGTGCGCAGGCCGCTTTGGACCAAAGCATTTTTATTGACAGCTTTATCGAATCTGCTGCTTTTCTTCAGTTTTCAGATGTTGATTCCGACCATCCCCATGCATGTCGCGCAATTAGGCGGCGATGATTTGCAAGTCGGGCTTGTCATCGGCATCTTTACAATTTCTTCATTAATAACCCGCCCGTTTGCAGGCAAAGCATTGGATCGGCTGGGCCGCAAACATGTGCTGTTTGTCGGCCTCAGCATCTGCGTGCTCACCATCGCCGGCTATTCGTACTTGGCGGCAGTGGCGCTGATTCTCGCCGCCCGCTTCGTACACGGAATCGGCTGGGGCATGTCAACGACTTCGCTTGGCACCGTGATCGCGGACATAATCCCGCCGGAACGGCGCGGAGAAGGCATGGGCTATTACGGATTGTCCAATACGTTCGCCATGGCGCTCGCACCGCTGACCGGGCTTTGGGTCATGAACCTATACGGTTTTCACCGTGTTCTTCTCCTATCGACTTGCTTGGCTTTGGCATCGATGCTCAGCTCTCTGTTTATTACATATAAGAAGCCGTCTGTGACAAATCCGGCCAAAGACACACAGCAGCCACGCGTAATCGACCGTTTCATCGAGCGAAGCGCCCTGCTGCCTTCCATGCTGCTGTACTTCACGGCCGTCTGTTACGGCGGCATCGTCACGTTCATCACGTTGTTCGGCCGGGAAACCGGCATTGCCAATGTCGGCTGGTTCTTTCTGTGCAACGCTTCGATGGTCCTGATCGTACGGCCTGTCACAGGCGTCCTGTTTGACCGCAAAGGGCCGGAGTGGGTCCTGCTCCCCGGCGCAGGCTTCACGATCGGCGGCTTGCTGCTGCTGTCCTACGCCCACTCCGAAGCCAGCCTGGCGGCAGCTGCGCTCTGCTACGGCATCGGCTTCGGTTCGATCCAGCCTGCGCTGCAAGCCTGGACGATGAACCGGACGCCGCCGGAACGGCGCGGCGCCGCCAACGGCACCTTCTTCTCAGCCAATGATCTCGGCCTGGGCTCAGGTGCTATGCTGCTCGGTGCGTTCGCCACCTATATAGGCAGCTATGCGCTCATGTACCGCTACTCCGTGGTGCTGATGATTCTCTTCCTTCTTATCTACGGCTGGTGCCTGTGGCAAACCCGCCGCGGCTTAACTGCGCTGCAGCGCGCCTCATAACAAAAACCGCAAAGCGCTGAGCGCCTTGCGGTTTCTTTTTTATTCGCTTCTAGGTTTCATTCGTAACGAACGCGTCCATTTCACGGTAAAGCCGATGGCAATGACGAGCACGGTTGTGGCGATCGGGATCCACGTATGAAGGAATTCGTGTTCGATCAGGAACCAATCAATCATCTTCTCATCCTTCACAAACATTTCACCAGCGGTATAACCTAGAATCCCTGCCCCGATATAGACCAAGATCGGAAATTTATGCAGCAAATTCATCACCAGCGTGCTGCCCCAAATAATGATTGGAATGCTCAGCCCGATCCCGAGGATAATGACTGTGTTATTGCCGTTACCTTTGGCAGCAATCGCCAGCACGTTATCGAGGCTCATGACGAAATCGGCGACGATGATCGTCCAGATCGCTTTGCCAAGCGATGTCGCCTCTTTTACGTTCGAATGATCGTCATCGTCGGTCAACAGCTTGATTGCGATATAGAAGAGCAGTATGGAACCAAGCGCCTGGATAAAAGGAATATCCAGCAAGCTGACGGCGATAAGCGTAAGAACGAGGCGTAGCGCGATCGCACCAAAAGCTCCCCACCAGATGGCCTGCTTGCGCTCTTTGACCGGCAAATTTTTGGAGGCTAGGGCAATTACCACCGCATTATCGCCGCTTAACACAATATTGATTAACATAATCTGTAAAAACAGGATAAGCGCATCAACCATTTTCCATAACCTCCGCTAGCTTACTAAAGTGTCTATGTCCTAAAACAAATGCTGCTCCGCAGCTTCCTTCTTGGCACCGAAGACGACGCGAATCGTCTCCGTTTGCTGAACAGCTTGTTCAATCAGCTCCGGCAAGAAGGACATGCTGTCCTCAATCTTTTCAACCATCCGCAGATTGGGGTTCGTACTTGGCGACGGCGGCAAAAATAAAGTGCAGCAGTCCTCATACGGCAAAATGGAAATCGCAAAAGTACCGATCGTCTCTGCGATCGAGATGATCTCTTGCTTGTCCATCATAATCAAGGGCTGCAAAATCGGCAGACTCACCACGCGGCCAATCGCGTTCATGCTGGGCAGCGTTTGGCTGGCGACCTGACCCAAGCTCTCACCGGTAACCAGTGCCTCCGCTCCGTTCTGGTCGGCAATCTTCTCAGCAATCCGGTACATCGCTCTGCGGATCAAGGTAACGAGCAAATTATCTTTGTAGACGCCATGAATGGCCGTCTGTACGTCTGTGAATGGCACCAGATGCAGCTTGATTGAATCGGTGTAAGAAGCAAGCTGGCGTGCCAGATCGATCACTTTCTCCTTCGCTCTCTCGCTGGTGAAAGGATAGCTGTGGAAATGTACAGCTTCCAGCTCCACACCTTTGCGCATAGCGAGCCAGCCGGCTACAGGGCTGTCTATGCCGCCGGAAAGCAGCAGCAGCGCTTTGCCGTTCGTCCCTTGCGGGTACCCGCCTGCGCCTTCAATCACCTCGGCGAACAGCAGCGCGCGTTCCTCACGCAATTCCAGCCTCAGCTCGATGTCAGGCTGATGCACATCGACTGTGAGACCAGGCATTCCTTGCAGCACATAGCCGCCAACGAGCCTGTTCATCTCCTGTGAATCGTAAGGAAACGATTTGTTCACCCTTTTTACACTAACCTTAAACGTCTTAGGAGGTTTCGGCAGCCCTTGCATCATGCTTAGCGCCGTTTCTTGAATGGACTTAAGCTCCAAGGGAGCCAAGTAAGCCGGACTAATCGACGATAGTCCAAAAATCCGCTTAAGATCCTTCAGCGTGTCCTCATAAGGCGCACCCTCTAGCTCCACATATACGCGTCCATATTCAGGAATATACCTAATCGACGGGTATGAGGCGAATACTTTCTTAATTTGTATCATGACGCTGCGCTCAAAGCGTTTGCGGTTCCGTCCTTTGAGTGTCAACTCACCCATGCGTATAATCATACATTCCGGTTTCATTTCCGCTGCCCCTTTCTCGCTGATGTCTGATGAAGCATGGGGGCCAGCTCTTGAACGGTTTGCCGGAGCGCACTCAGGAACTGATCAGCATCCGCCAAGCTATGGGTGTCAGAGAAGCTGACGCGCAAGCCGCTCACCGCTCGCTCGCGGCTGCATCCCATGGCCAGCATAACTTTACTTGGGTCTGATTCGCCCGAGCCGCAAGCCGACTTCGTCGATATGTATATGTCCCGCTTCTCTAAAGCATGAACAACAACTTCCGCCTTCATTCCTGGAAATGAAAAATGTACAATATGCGGCGCCGTTTCCGCTTCCGCTTGCGAGCCGGTTAACGCAAGCTCCGGTATGTCCGCAATGCCTTGCACAAGCCTTCTGCGCAGTTCGTACCGCTTCGCCGACTTCTCCGCCATGTGCTCCATCGACAGGCGCAAAGCTTTGGCCATGCCCACCAGCAGCGGCACGTTCTCCGTACCCGAGCGCAAGCCGTATTCCTGACCGCCTCCGCCGAGCAAGGGCAACAGATGAATGCCTTCTTGCTTGTACAAAAATCCGACACCCTTCGGCCCGCGAAACTTATGTGCCGAGGCACTGAACAGATCGACCCGCCACGCTTTTGGCGGCAACGGTAGCTTCGTCAATGATTGCACTGCATCGACGTGAAAAATCGTCTTTGGATAAGCCGCCAGCAGCTTTCCAATCTCCTCAATCGGCTGAACGCTGCCGACTTCATTATTCACCTGCATCACGCTGACAAGAATCGTTTCCTCGCTCAAAGCTTCCTGCAGTGCATCCAGACTGACGATGCCCCGCTCGTCTACCGGCAAATACGTGACGCGGAAGCCTTCCTTCTCCAATTGCTTGAATACTTCAAGCACGGAAGGATGCTCAATTTGCGTCGTGATCATATGGTTGCCACGATTGCGATAATTGTAGGCTACGCCTTTAATTGCCATATTATTACTTTCAGTTCCGCATGACGTATAAATAATCTCTTGCGGCAGCACCCCTAACAGACCAGCAATCACATCTTTAGAGCTATTTAGCAGCTTCTCGGCCTGCATCCCAAGCTTATGGATGGAGGACGGATTGCCGTAATGGAGCTTCATCACTTCTGCGACGGCGTCAATGACCTCATCATAAGGAGGCGTTGTAGCCGCATGATCCAAATAAAGCATAATATTTCCTTTCTCGCTTCGCAGCCTTATAAAATAACTTATTCTCATCCCATTAAAGCTTAAATGCACACAGATTTCAATGACCCGAGAAAAAACAAAAGGCCGATTCCGCTCGAAGTGCAGCGAAATCAGCCAAGTCTATTATTTTATATGGTAAAGTTGGATTTAGCATTCAGCACTTTATTCACATAACCCTGTGTCTCTTTGGGCAGCAGATGCAGCTTATTGGACAAGTCCTGATCATTGCGGATACCCAGTCGATCGATTCGGTTCGCCCCCGCGTTATAGGCAGCTAATGCCACGCCTTCATTGCCATCATACTTTTTCAGCAAATTGCTTAGGAAATGTGTGCCTGCATCAATATTCTGCTGTGGATCAAAAGGATTCGTGACCCCAAAGCCGCTTCCCGTACCGTCCATGAGCTGCATGAGACCCTTTGCTCCAGCTGAGGATACCGCCTGGTGATTAAAATCGGATTCCTGCTTAATCACCGCATTCACCAAAGAAGAATCAACGCCATAGCGCTTGCTAGCCGCTTCGACAAGATCTTGGAATGGCACCTTGTCAGTTGCCGTGGACGTCTGGTCAACGCTTTGTAGAGGTGAATAGGATTTACTAAGAGCCGATAATGAGCTAAGCGATGTTCCCGCTCCCGCTTGCCCCAAAGCGGCCGTCAACAAATCGCTGCTCGAATCACTGTCGCCGGTGGCTTGTCCCATCAAAGTTTGTAGAAGTGCGCCAAAATCATCGGAACCGTCCGTGCTCGACGTCCCCTGATTGTCAGAAAACAAGCTGACCTTGTTCAGCAATTGCAACTGCAGCAACTGTTTCATCACTCTCGGATCAATGCTGTTCATCATTAACCTCACTTCATCTAAGTTGTGTTGTTTTTATTGTACACGTTTTGTGCCTTCACGACCATCCCATTTTCATAGGTATTTCTGCCCAAAAATAAGAGGAACAGCCCAGAGGCTGCTCCTTTTGATTATGAAATATTTTGCTGCAAGGCCGCTTCTTGTTCTGGAATTTTGCGAACAATGACACGGGAGATTCGCAAATGCTCTGTCTCTTCGACGATGAACATCAGCTCATCGTTATAAGTGACTTGCTGATTTTTGCTTGGCGGAATCTCAATTTGCGAGTAAATCCAGCCGCCGATCGTATCATAATCGTCTGATTCAATATCAACGCCAAAATAATCATTGACTTCGTCGATTAACAGCAATCCATCGATCGAGAACGTTTGCTCATCCTTGATCTCAATCGTCGGCCGTTCCTCATCAAATTCGTCTTGAATCTCTCCGACGATCTCTTCCATGATGTCTTCTAGTGTAACAAGACCTGACGTCCCGCCGTACTCGTCAATGAGCAGCGCCATCTGGCTTTTGCGTTTCTGCATCAATTTAAGCAGATCACTGATTTGAATGGAATCCGGCACCGTCGTAATCGGGCGGATAATTTTTTTGATGCCTTTGAGGTTGGCATCCGGTTTCAAAAGATCCTTAATATGAACAAATCCGATGATATTATCTTTGTCCGGATCGCATACGGGATAGCGTGTGCGCATTTCCTTTATGGCGATCGAAAGATTTTCCGAAAAGGAAAGCCCTGCATACAAAACTTCCATCTCGGTTCGTGGGATCATGATTTCTTTGGCAGTTGTTTCAGCGAATTCAAATATATTATCAACAAGCGTTAGCTCTGTATTATCTATGAGTCCGTTTTTGTGGCTTTCTTTCATGAGAACGCGAATTTCTTCTTCCGTATGCGCAGAATCATGCTCCGTTGTAGGCTCAATCCCTGCGCGGCGCAGCATCCAGTTGGAAATTCCATTGAGAATCCAAATGAACGGGTACATTACTTTGTACACGATAACCATCGGGCCGGCGGCACCCAAAGTAATTTGTTCTGCTTTGCGGATTGCATATGTTTTGGGGAACTGTTCACCCAATGTAATATGCAAGGTTGTCATCAATGAGAAAGCAATGACGAATGTAATCGTGTGAAACACCGAATCCGGTAAATTAAGCGGTCTAAACAACGGCTCCAGCACTTTGGCGAACGTCGGTTCCCCGACATAACCAAGCCCGAGTGAAGTGAGCGTAATACCTAGCTGGCAGGCTGATAAATAAGCGTCGAGATTCATCATGATGCGCTTGGCAAACTTGGCGTTGCGACGGCCTTCCTCCACCAGCGTATCAATGCGGCTTCCTCTCACTTTGACCATGGCGAATTCCGCGGCAACAAAAAAACCGTTTAAAAGCACTAAAACAAGCATAACTGCAAAACTGACTAACGTTTCCGGTAAAGGATCTTCCAATACCCTACCTATCCCCTAATAATGCACACTTAGCATCAAGGAGTATAGGTACACCTCCCTTAAATGTCAATTTAAATAGAAAATATCACTTTTTATTATATAATAATACTCTAATCATTCAAAGGTTCGTTTATGACTCCTGTTGTCAAAAAGTACGAGCAAACGGGAGCATGCATGCTAAAATCGTACGACAATGCCTGCATACACCGAAATCGACCCTATCCAGCCGTTTTTTTAGTGAAAAAGTGCGTGAAGAGGGTGCGGGAGTGGTGGAAGCTTCTGGCGGCGAAGAACATACGAGTGAGGAAAGATCAGGCCGGTTGCGTAGGGTTCGCCCCCGACTTTAGTGGCGCGTTAGAGCGCCTTGCGAGGTGATGTCGGTGACCTCTAAAGCGTGTTAGCCTCTTTAGAGGTGGATCCCCTAGAGACAAAAACCGCTCTAGAGCCGCCTCCGTCCTGCTGCGCGCCCGATGCAGCACAAATAGCGGAAGAATCTCTTCCGCTATCTGGAGCACCGCTTTGTGCATAGCCGGGTATTGCCGGCTGATGCACTGCTCCCGTTTCGAAGCGCTATGAATAGAACGGGAGCAGAAAATAATAAGCGGCAATGGCAACAAGTCCCAGTCCGATGGACCAGGAACCAAGCGCTTTGTTGCCATAAAAGAACGCGATAATACCGAGAACAATCCCGCTGGCGCCGAGCAAGACAGGCCATACGAAGAGCGATGCGAGTGCAACGAATAAGGCGACATATCCGATCGCTTTGCTGCGCGTCACAGCGTCAACCATCTCGTCGACTTCTTCGTCGCTGACAGCTGCGGACTCCACGGCCGCTGCGGTTTTGTTCATTTTAGCCGAACGGTACTGCTCAGCATAAGTGATTTTGCGAACCGGCGCCGGCACGGCTATTTCCGCCGCGTACTCTTCATTGTGATTCAGGCCGCTTTCCATACGGAGCTGGTCCTGCTGGTAACGTTCCTTTGTGGCTTCATCATCATAAGGGACGTCTTTGTTAGTCATGTGGCCTCCATGGCACTAGTACCTAAGAATTCTTTTTGGGCGTAAAGGTATGGCAGCATGTGTTGGCAGCTTTCTTCGCTACGTCGTGGTGGCTCGTGTCGAACGACTCATTGGCGAATTCTTCATTGTAGGTTGCGTTGGCATGCGCATCCACTTCGATCATAATAGTACCTGCATTGCAGTTGTTGCCCTGCGCCCAATATTCGCAGTTCGCTACTGCACATTTTACACTTGGCATAATGATCACCCCTTCTACAATTTGCCCGTATCCAGGGGGAGCTATTCTGTCTTTAATTTACTAGATAGCACCAAGAACATCGCCTGCGACCACAACAGTGGCAGCGCGGGTTCACCCCATTTAGCCACCCATTCGTTGTAAGCCGGCGCATTGCGCAAGTGATCGGGCACCTGCTCCGGAAGCCTGCCAAGCGAATCCGCCTTGCTGATGATCCAATCCAAGCAGCGCTGCGCTTCCTCGCTATGTCCAGTTACAGCTTGATACCAGCCGTACCACGCCGTCAGCAGGATCCATTCGCCTCCGCCATAGTAGTTGTCAGCCGGATATCGCTGCAGACCGCCATGCTTCAAATCCCGTTCGATGGCTTGGACCGTTTGCTGCATAACAGGATCGTCAGCCTCACAAACGCCAAAAGGTACAGCGAGCCACAGCAAGCTCGTATCTACATCAGGCAGCACAGGCTGCCACACTTCGTTGATACACTGAATAGACTTCACAAAACGCCCATCCCTGACGGCATGCGCATGAAGGAAAGATCGGATCTCTTCAGCTCTTCCAAGCACGTCCTGACGCTGCTCCAGCTCCCCGATCGCCTTCAGCCCCCCATATACACAAGCAAGTGTGGACGGATGGACATAATCCGGGAATTCCTCCCAACAATCAAAATTCGGATAATGCCAAAAAGTCATTAAATAATCGACCGTAATCTCGACACTGTCCCTGAGCTCCTCAAGCAGCTCATGATTGCCGGTAAGCCGGATATGTTCGATGAATCCCCATAGCCAGGTCCCATAGCCGTCCAGCTGAAAATGGCCCCACTCCGAGTTGTCATTTCTACCATCCAAATGATAACGTGTTCCCAAAAATTCACTTCTGTCAATCCATTCCTTGCGCTCATGCTTGCCGATCAACGTGTCCACAATGGATCTTTTATCATGCAAAACTCGGTGAACCCAACGATAGAAAAGCTCCGCGCTAGCGGATTCACCTGCCAGATCCATCGCATATGCAATAAACGTCCCGTCTCTAAGCCAACTGTATGTATAATGAGTAAATAACGGCGATGCCGCATAACCGCCGCGGGGGTGCTGATTGAGTTTGATGATCGCCATGCTGCTTGCAGACAATTGTAGTTGATCCATAGCGCCTCCTGGGAGCGTAATAACAAACATGAAAAGAAAAGGGATGCGTTTGGTCCTCGCATCCCCTACTGACATTTTTTCTATGAATGATTGTAATTATACCTTCTCGCCTTGCATACGGCGCTGTGTGATATAGTCGGTTTCGTAGTACGCCAAGTCTTCGCGAAGCTCTTCGAACACTTTGGACAACTCAATTGTCAAATTGCGAACTTCCCGGGACGGCTTTTTGCGGAAGCGGATTGCATCTTGCCCCGTGTAAGCGTAACGTCCGTCTTCGGAATAGCATTCATTTTTCGGATAGAAAAAAGTATTCACGCATGTATGATAAACTTCATACAGCACTTTTTCAGAAAAATCTACATTGAACGTTGGACGTCTCAAGCTTACGCCCAATTTCTCATAGGCAACTTCGCAGAATACGAGCAAATGACGTGTATCTTGCAGATAACCTCTGTAAAATTCGTCCATTGCCGGGTCGTTTTCGACATTCAATTGAGATAGTGAATGTTGATTCAGAAACAACTCCATTTTGGCAGTCGTTTCTTTTAGCTTGGTACGGGTTGAGTCGCAAATATTTTTGACATTAAAAACAGCCATTCATGAAGACCTCCTCTAATTGCACTATTCCTATCCTACCATAAAAAAAGCGGAAAAGGTATATGCAATACCACAGTTGCGATGCATAAAAGATCCTCTCGCGCCTAAATCTATGGGATGAGCCCTGTTTATGTCCTTGTCGCGACCTATCGAACGCACGAACCAACAATGAGAGTTTCATCAAGGAGGCCTTCTGTATGTGGCGTTATGTATGCACGTTCCTGCTCGTCGTGGGTTTCGGGATCTTCTTATTTGCCGACAACCCGAACCGCAATACCAAGCCTGGTCCTGAGGTGTATAGTGTCAAATATGAAACGGCCAGCAAGCAAACCCTGCTAAATCAGGACGTTAAGCTCACCGATGATTTGTGCCGAAGCCAGTGTTCGCTTGATTTTATCAAGATGGTAGGACGTATAGAAGCTGGTGAAGCCGCCGATAAGGTGTTGAAGGAAATGAAAGCAGACCATGAAAAAATGGATGTACTGATCTGGTCCAAACCTAATCAACCGTTGGCACAAGGAGTTAAAGCCGGCGACGTGCATGCGGATTACAAAGATCAAGCCAATACGTATTTGAACGAGGCCAAAGCCGCGGTGGACAAAGGACAGCATTATCAGTCTCCTCCCTTCGGGACAGGAAAGCAAACTTTTTTTGTGCTCGGTGTGCCTTCCCACAAGACATCCGGCTCGCTGGTTGGGGTCATTCATCAGGAGATTTTGCATCAAGTGGCTGATCATCAACGTAAAAATTTACGGTTAGAACCTTATCCAAACGAAAATCGTTGGAAAATTGAATCTGTCGATACCAATACACTGAAAGATAAAGTGGTTAATCATCCGGAGGACAACCAAGGTACTAGCCACTATCATCAAAATGAAGTTGTCGTCCGGTTCAAACAGGAGCCAACCACCGCGGAGCTGAATCAGATTAAATCCGAAATTAACGCCGGATCGATGCAAAAGCTGGGATATACGTACGTATTCCGCACCGATGCGATGGAAGCGAAGCAGTTGATGAATTATTTTAAAAAATGGAATGTCGCTTATGTGGAGCCTCATTTTCTATATTTAACAAATAGCTTCGGATTTTTTGACCGCCAGCATGGAGATGAGAATAATTCTGACCGCTCAACAGACTATTTCCAGCCAGCCGAGAACCAGAGCACATCAACAATCAGTGCCAATTTTGTACCGAATGACAACTTGTATAGCAAATATCAATGGAATTTACCTTCCATTGAAACGGTGCAGGGCTGGCAAGTCAACAGAGGCGCTCAGAACGTCATCGTAGGCGTCGTCGATACCGGTGTAGATCTAAAACATCAGGATTTACAAGGACAACTGCTGCAGGGCTACAATGTCATCAGTGACAACAACGTTCCGCAGGATGACGTAGGCCACGGAACGCATGTCGCCGGCGTCATTTCTGCCTTAGTAAATAACAACTTAGGGGTTGCCGGCATGACTTGGTACAACAAAGTGCTCCCTGTCAAAGTGCTCGATCAAACAGGCGCAGGCAGCACGTATTCCGTAGCGCAAGGCATTATTTGGGCTACGGATCACGGAGCCAAAGTAATCAATTTAAGCTTGGGTAACTATGCCGATTCCAGTTTTCTCCATGATGCCATCAAATATGCGTTCGACAAAGACGTCGCTTTGATCGCGGCCAGCGGCAACGATAATACAGAGCGTCCGGGCTATCCGGCTGCGTATGAGGAAGTTTTTGCTGTCGCTGCGACAGATTCCGAGAATAAGAAGGCGCCATTCTCCAATTACGGCGATTATATCGACGTAGCAGCGCCGGGTGTCAGCATTGCCAGCACCTACCCTGACAACCAATATGCGGCCTTGTCGGGGACTTCGATGGCCAGCCCGCATGTCACCGCGCTCGCTGCGCTCATCCGCTCGACGAATCCGAACCTCAAGAATACAGAGGTTTATGAGATCATGCGGCAATCAGCTCAGGACTTGGGCGATCCCGGCAAAGATAAATATTTTGGGTTCGGGCTTATTGACGTCGTGAAAGCAGTTAAAGCCGCGGCGCAAGCAAAAGGCTCGGTCTCGCAAGCAAACGCGGGCTCCACGAGTCCATAACTCGTTCAGCGTTTGAAGCCACGCGCGCCACTGAACCGGCTGTAGTTCGAAATAACGAGCTACAGCCGTTTTTTTGCTTCTTGACCATGAAAACGGCCGCTGCAATTGGGAGAAAATCGCCTACTGCGCGGCGGTGCGGCGGTGGCTATTACAATTTCGCAAAATCGGACTGCAGCAAAAACTAACGCGTGGCTGAGCTCACAGCGAGTAAAGAACTGAGACGTTACCTCCCGCCACTGACTTTTCGAACTCAAGAGCAGGCGCTGCAGCATGGCTGCAACAAATGCTGTAGTCCGAAACCCAAAACCCATCTGAACAGGCTATCGTTCACACACTCCCCATCTGGGCAGCTGCTAATAAACAACAAAAAAGGGTTGGTCAGCATCAAGCTGTCCAACCCTTATTATTTGTCATTATTATGCAAATACCCGCCAGGCAAAGCCTTGCGGGCAACCGACAGTGTAGAAAGTTTGCCGTAAGCCGGGTTCTGTACTTCCAGTGGTCATAACGGGCGTCTGTTCCCCTGCCACCATTGAAGTGACAATCATCTATCTAGGCTGTACATTGCTGCACAGCTCAAGCGACCAACCCGAACGCGTCTCGGGCTAAGACTGCCGCTTCGAGAGCGGCTTGCGTTCCTCTAGGTCTTGCTCCAAGTGGGGTTTACCAGGAACTATGTCACCATAGCTCCTCGTGGTCTCTTACACCACGGTTCCACCCTTGCCTGATCCTTGCCCTAAGGCAAAGCCATCGGCGGTCCATTTCTGTGGCACTATCCTTCAACTCGCGTTGACTGGACGTTATCCAGCACCCTGCCCTGTGGAGCCCGGACTTTCCTCTCGCGTGTCGCCACGCCAGCGATTGTCTGTCAAACTTTCCGATGCATTTGCTAGTATACTAGGAATGCTCATGAATTACAACCTCGAATGTTTCCACTTCTGCCATGGAGGAAACATCCAACCGAGCCTTACACAAACTGGAAAGGCTCGGTATTGATCTCAGACGGCACGACTTGCGTATCCGCCTTGGCCAGTTGCGCGGCGAGGTAGTCGGCGACGCCGCGCTTCATAATCTTCTCGACGTTATGGCCAACGTCGAGCAAAGCGATCCCCGCGGCGAGCGCATCGTGCGCGGTGTGGTAGTCAATGTCGCCGGTGACCAGCACATCGGCGCCAGCGAACAGGGCATGCCGCATATAGCGGCTGCCCGAGCCCCCGAGCACGGCCACCTTACGGATCGGCCGGTCCAGATCTCCAACGACGCGCACCGCGGGCACGTCGAATGCCTGCTTCGCGAGCTCCGTCAGCTCGCGGAGCGACATGGCCGCGGGCAGCTGGCCCGCGCGGCCGAGGCCGAACACTCTACCCTTGAGGTCCATCGGGTAGAGGTCATAGGCCACCTCTTCGTAAGGGTGCGCCTTCAGCATCGCTTGCACCGCCTTGCGCTGCACGCTGGCGGTGACGATCGTTTCGACGCGCACTTCCTGCACGCGCTCCAGCTTGCCTGCTTCCCCGATGAACGGATGCGTCCCTTCCTGTGGCAGGAACGTTCCCGTCCCGGGGATGTTGAAGCTGCAGTGGCTGTACTGCCCGATCCACCCTGCACCTGCGGCGAATAAGGCATCCAGCACCTGCTGATGATGCGTCTCTGGAACGAACACGACAAGCTTCTGCAATTTCTCGGTATGTACATCTTCCAGATGTGTGAGATTCGTAAGGCCCAGCGCCTCCGCCATCATATCGTTAATGCCGCCGTCGGCAACATCGAGATTCGTATGCGCGATATAAACAGCGATATCATGTTTGATCAGCTTGGTATATAACCGCCCGGCTGGCGTATCGGTTTGCAAATGAGCTAATGGACGGAAAATAATCGCATGGTGGGCAATAATGAGATTCGCTCCGATGCGAATGGCTTCATCGACGACTTCGTCGGTGACGTCCAGCGCGACGAGCACCTTATGGATTTCTTTTTGCAGCGAACCGAGCTGCAGGCCGATTTTATCATCAGGCATCGCATAATGCTTCGGCGCCAGCTGCTCAAACAGTTGAATTACAGTTTGACCTTTTGCAAACAAGCGAGCACCTCCTTGATTTCTTGAATCTCCTGTCCGATTTGCTCCGATTTTGCTTTGGAGGCTTCAGCCGTTGACAGCGCGAGCTGCCCTTCGATCATCGCCAGCTTCACTAGCTCGCTCTCCCATTTGCGGAACCAGACCTCCGGCGCTTGTGTGATCAAGTAGGGTCCCATCTGTAGCAATCTTGCCTTATTGACAACTTTGCCGCCAATCAGCTCTCTGTCTTGATACAGCGCTTCAAGTGTAACAGGTGCACCGTTTGGCGAAGCCGTCAAGATCTCGTATATTTTCCCATCTTCCTCCAAAATTGTTTCGCTTTCCAGCAGCCACCCCTGCTCATCCAGCCAGCGCCGAACTTGATCTTCACCGACATTGGGCTGCAATATCAGCTTCGCCACCCCTTGCAGTTTGGACTTGCCGGCATCCAAAATGCTAGCAATCAAACTGCCGCCCATGCCTGCAATCGTGATCACATCCACTTCGCCAGGCTGAATGACGGCTAATCCGTCGCCTAACCGCACGTTGATCGCAGCCTGTAGGCCGCATTCCATCACTTGACGTGTCGCCGCATCAAAGGGCCCGGGATTGACTTCCCCAGCAACCCCGAAGGTGATCACGCCTTGCTGTGCCAGGTAGGTTGGCAGCAGCGCATGATCCGAACCGATATCGGCCAGCCGCGTACCTGCCGGAACCCGGTCAGCAATCATTTGTAGTCTTTTTGATAATTTCACCATTTGTCACATTACCCACTCTACCCAATTTTTACGTAACATAAATAAAGCTACACCAAGGCTCACCAGTTTTCCTACAAAAGATAGCTGGATGATCTGCGTCGAGATATCGACATCTACAATAAAAGTAAGCGCCTCAGGGATAAACCAAACCAGAGCGCCTGTCAGCATCAGCACCCCTGCAGCCTGCTTATTGCTATGATGTGCAAGCCACCCGATCCATATAAGTAATATACTAACGGGAATCCAACTTATTTCAAGTATGAGCCAATTCGGCTGATTTAGATGCTTCATCAACATCCACCCGTATACACCGATTAAACCGACCCAACCGCAGAATTGGAAGATGGCCATCCGTCCGGCAAATCCTGTAAGCAGCCATATCAAACTGCAAAAAGCAAGATAGCCGATGTAGGCTGAAGGCTCATGGATCCCATGCCAATCAAGCAAATAGAGCCCGATGAACAGCATTGCCACTGAGGCAACTCCGCAAGATAAGTAACTCCAAATAGGCGTATCGCGATGTCTCCGATAGGCAAACCAGTAGCAGATGACGACAAAAAGCGTCGTTATTCCAATTTGCATTGGTAATCCAAAAGAGTTAAAATTAAGAGCAGATAAGGCAACAGCGGCTATCATCGCCATTGTAACCATCCATATTTTCCAATTACTGCCGGTCACCGAAGTGGAGGATATTCCCATAATGAATTTCGGCTTTTCCATACCGTCTTCCAAATATAAATTCATCAGAAAGTCACAGTAATGCTCAGGCAGTAACCGGCTTCTCCGCCAGTGTTCAATTTCTTTGATAATCACTTTTCTTTTATCTGCATCCATCGCACATTCACACTCCTAGCTACTATATCGGTGGGAATGCCTGCATCTTTTAGCAGAACTTTTACCATATTGAGCAATGGACAAAAAAAGACCCCGCCGCAGCCGGCAGGGCCTTCTCACAGCTACTATTCCAAGAAATCTTTCAAGCGTTTGCTTCGGCTCGGATGTCTTAACTTACGAAGCGCTTTGGCTTCAATTTGACGAATCCGCTCCCGCGTAACGCCAAATACTTTACCCACTTCTTCCAATGTGCGCGTGCGACCGTCGTCCAAGCCAAACCGCAAGCGAAGCACATTCTCTTCCCGCTCTGTCAACGTATCCAGCACATCCTCAAGCTGTTCCTTGAGCAGCTCATACGCCGCAGCATCGGCAGGCGCCAAAGCTTCTTGATCCTCGATGAAATCACCTAAATGCGAGTCATCTTCTTCACCGATCGGCGTTTCCAACGATACGGGTTCCTGCGCAATTTTCATGATCTCGCGGACTTTGTCAGTCGTCAGATCCATCTCTTTGGCGATTTCTTCCGGAAGCGGCTCTCGCCCGAGCTCTTGCAGCAACTGTCGCGAGACGCGAATCAGTTTGTTTATTGTTTCAACCATATGTACCGGGATACGGATTGTTCTCGCTTGGTCGGCAATCGCGCGAGTAATTGCTTGACGAATCCACCAGGTCGCATAGGTACTGAATTTGTAGCCTTTGGTGTGGTCGAACTTCTCTACCGCTTTAATGAGACCCATATTCCCTTCCTGAATCAAATCCAGGAACAGCATGCCCCGTCCTACATAGCGCTTCGCGATACTAACCACGAGTCTTAAGTTGGCTTCTGCCAAGCGTCTCTTCGCTTCTTCGTCCCCGTTCTCAATCCGTTTGGCCAAATCGACTTCGTCTTCTGCAGAAAGCAGCGGGACACGACCGATTTCCTTCAAATACATCCGTACCGGATCATTGATCTTAATGCCTGGCGGCAAAGCCAAATCATCGTCGAAGTTGAATTCGTCATGCTCCTGTTCGTCAGGATTCATCGACATTTCATCGTCAGACTCGTTCCCCACATCAATGCCGTGCTCGGAGAGCTGTTCGAAAAATTCATCGATTTGTTCCGGATCCTGATCGAAGGGAGCCAATTTCTCCATAATATCCTTGTAAGTCAGTGAGGACCTTTTTTTACCCTGTTCGATAAGCTGGTCTTTCACCTGCTCCAGAGTTAATTCTGTCTCTAGTTCTGTACGCTGATCATTCGCCATAGTACGGACTCCCTCCTCCCTAGTGATTACGTAGATCTACGTTGACTTCAATCTTTTTTCTAGGGCAATAATCTCAATTGCTATTTGTGCTGCTCGTAGAGGATCACCCGCGCGCTCGGCCCGGACTCTCTCTTCTGTCTTGCGTTCAATCTCCTCTTGCATCGGAACTTTGCGGATTTGGCGAATATAGTCGTCAATCACTTGATCATTCATTCCGTGACCTGCCCCCATCATCACAATGGAGCTGGCTAAGCTCTCCAGCTGCTCATCCTGCAGCATGGCAATGTATCGGCTTGCATCGGGCTCAGTATTCTGAGCGTAGTAAGCATATAAATAAGCAGCTAATACTGCGTGAGCTTCAACATTAAAAGCATCGCCTAACTGGGACTCCACTCGCTCACATACTTCACGGTCGTGCATCATGACAGCGAGCAGAAGGCGTTCGGCGTTGTGATAAGCTGGTAAAAGTGCGGGTGTTTGACTTCGTGTTCGTTCCGTTGTTCTCCCATTATTCATAACATTATTCCACAGAAATGGTTTATTATCCCCATCTGTCCGTTTTTTTTCCGATTGCAAGAGGATCTCATGCATGTCTAATTTCATACTTTCGTATGACGAGTCCGGAAATTCGGAAGCTAACTGCTTTAAATAATGATCACGTTCCATGGTTGAAGCTAAATCGGCAATCATTCTCACTGCGGTTTGCAGATAACGAAGTCGGTCACCTTCTTCATGCAGCTTAAAATTTTTACGAATGTATAAAAGCTTATATTTCATCGACGGTACGGCAGGTTCAATGATCTCCCGTACAAATCGGTCAAAACCGTAAGTACTGACATATTCATCAGGATCTTTGCCATCTGGCAGCATGGCTACAGTGACTTGGCAGCCAGCTTCCTCAAGAATCGGGATGCTCTTGAAAGCCGCGGATTGTCCGGCATTATCGCCGTCATAACATATGACGACTTTGTCCGCGTTGCGGTTTAATAATGCCGCGTGTTCTTTAGTTAAAGCCGTGCCCATCGTCGCGACACCGTTGCTGACGCCTGCCTCCCAGGCTTTGATCACATCGACATAGCCTTCGAATAGGACAACTTGCTGGGTCTTGCGCATGTGGGGTCTAGCCTGATGCAGGTTATACACAGTCCGGCTTTTATTAAATAAGAACGATTCCGGACTATTCAAATATTTGGGCTGCGCATCACCTGTGGATCGGCCGCCGAAGGCAATTGTTTTGCCGGTGGCGTCGTAAATCGGAAACATAATCCGTTCCCGGAATTTATCGACATAACCGCCGCCTTCGTGTCTGGCAGAGATGAGACCGCCTCTTTCCATCAGAGGCAGCGAAAAGCCCCGCTTTTCCAGCTGTTGAACGAGTGTATCCCACATGGCCGGCGCGTAGCCGATTTGAAACGTTTCGATCAGCTTATCCGAAATGCCCCGCGATACTAAATAGCTCTTGGCGGCTTTCCCCTGATCGGTATTATTTAATATAAAATGATACAATTTGGCAGCGAAATCATATGCCTTTAGCAAATCAGCTTTTTCCCGCTGCTGTTCGCTCTGCTCCTCAGTTGCCTCTTCCCAAGTAATCGGGATGTCGCCCTCTTCGGCCAATTTGGTAACGGCCTCGGAGAAGCTGAGTCCTTCAATCTCCATGATGAAGCGGATCACGTTGCCACCCGCTCCACAACCAAAGCAGCGGTAAATTTGCTTTTCCGGCGTCACGGTAAAGGACGGGCTTTTCTCGGAATGAAATGGACAGAGTCCCTTCATATAATGCCCTTGTTTGCTCAAATGTACATGTCTGCCAATGACATCTACGATATCATTCCGCTTGAGGACAGCCTCGATGACCTCTTCAGGTATGCGTCCGTACCTCATCTTGGTTCCACCTACAATTCAGGTCTACATTCCAACTCATATTATTCGCTATTGATTTTTATTTTCCTGCAAAGATTCCAAAAGTTTTGTCAAACCATGTAGAAAAAATTGACGATCTTCCTCTGTAAAAGGTTTTGGCCCCTTGCCGTACTTGCCGTTTCTCCGCATCTTGGCGGAAGTGTGCCTTCGGTCCAATAAAAAATCTATCGTACTGTCGGTATATTGCTGACCGCGGTTCGTCAGACAGATGCAACCTTTGGCCAGCCCTAAAGCGGCAAGTCCGAAATCTTGCGTTACTAATATATCGCCTCTATGAAGATGATTGGCGATATAGAGATCGACAGATTGATCCGAGCGATCGACCTGGACCACTTGAACATCGCCTTCAGCTTTCATCCGATGGTCAAACGACGCCACCAACAGAACCTGAACGCCAAATAACCGACCGGCCTGCTCAATCTCCTTCTTCACCGGACAAGCATCCGCATCAACGATGATCCTTCTTGATTGCATCGCACTCCAGCCTCCGATGTCAGGTCTCTGCTTCACCGTAATATTATATACGATGGACTTACAAAAAATCCTGCATAAAGCAGATAAAACCTTGCCTAACCTTTCTTAGCCGCGCTCCACATGCTCGATGTGATCAAGGATTAGGCTGGCAGTTTCTTCCACGGCGCGGTTGGACACGTCAAAAATGACACAACCGATTTTGCTCATAATTTTGTCTGCAAATTCCAGTTCAATTTTAATACGTTCTACATTTGCATAGGTTGCATTTTCCGCAAGCCCGAGGGTTCTAAGCCGCTCCTGGCGAATGACGTTCAGTTTATCCGGATCAATCCGCAGACCGATAATCTTCTCTTTGGGAATCGAGTAGATCGCAGAAGGCGGCTGCATTTCTGGTACCAATGGCACATTGGCCACTTTAAGCCGCTTATGCGCTAGGTACATAGAGAGCGGCGTCTTGGATGTGCGGGATACGCCCAATAGCACGATGTCCGCTTTCTGGATGCCGCTGAAATCCCGTCCGTCGTCGTATTTCACAGCAAACTCGACGGCCTCAACCTTTTTGAAATATTCTTCATCCAGCGGATGAATCATACCGGGTTGTCGGCGCGGCTCCTGTTGCAGCGCTTGCCCCAACGAGGAAACGATCGGGCCGAGCAAATCAATATAAGGTATACGCAGCGCTTTCGCTTTTCGAATCAACTCATCTCTAAGCTTGGGAATGACTAAGGTGAACACAACGATGCCGCCATGCGCGCTAGCTGTGCCCAGTACCTTGTCGATCCCTTCGGAATCATGAATGAATGGTGCGCGAACGATATCGACGTGAGCGGGATAAAACTGCATCGCCGCGGCACGCACGACGGCTTCACCGGTCTCCCCGGCCGAATCGGATACCACATAAACGCGCGTAGTTGCTTGATGGTCCATCATCTTCCTGCTCTCCTTTTCCATATGGATGGAGTCCTTCCTATGTCCATAGTATGTAAGCTTGTCAAGAACAGAACGAAAGCACAAAAAAACTCACCAATATGCATCCGCATATGGCGAGAGAACTTCAACAAATCATATCAGAGGGCCTCTGATCTGTCAATTTCTTGCTACTAGATATTATATTTCTCCATCTGCTCAATAAATCCTCTCGATTTCCATTGAACGCCGACATGGACATCCATATAAGTTCGCATGCATTTCTTGAGCTGCGCTTTCGTCTCTTCCTTCACCTGCACGGCGCCGAGCCTGCGAATATCCATTCGTGGGAATAACTTCAGCAGCTTTAATGCCCCTTCTCCGATCGGAATAGCGACCGGGTCCTTGTGACGGCAGCGTGCACACAGAATCCCGCCCATTGCTGGACTGAAGGCTGTGATGGGCGCATCCGACTCACAGGAGACGCATGCGTCTGTAACCGGTAAATAGCCGGCTAAGTCAAACATTTTCATTTCGTAAATATGCGTCACAATCTGCATATCTTTGCCTTCTTCAATGGCGGCAAGCCCTGCTTTGACCTGTTCAAACAAGTACGTGCTGCCTTCCTCATCCCCCAGCATTTTATCTGTCATCTCTACGAGATAGGAGGCGTAAGCGGACATATAAAGATCTTCGCGCAAGGGATGATGCGCATCAATGATTTCCCCGCTATTCAGCGTCCCCATTTGCCCTTTTTGTTTAAAAAATACAAAATCGCCGTACGTAAATAGCTGCGTAACGGCGGCATGTCTGCTCTTCACTTTCTTAGCGCCGCGAGCCATGACACTTACTTTGCCCAGCTCAGGCGTGAATAAACTGATGATTTTGTTCCCCTCTCCGTAGTCCATACTACGAAGCACGATCCCTTGTACGCTGCGCAGCAATTGACGTCCCCCATGTGCCGCCTAGTGGACAGTCTAAGCGTCCAATCCATCCAGGGGCTCTTCGTTACTTTGATCCTCCTCCTGCGCTTCTGCTTCCATCCCTGGTTGCACGGTAACTTGTTTATACAGAAGGTAGGCATCTACATCACCGGTCATTGAAAAATACTTCCACGAAAAGTCTTTCATGTGCAGCATCCTCCCCATCGATCGTGATATCCATAGGATGAGGAGGATGGTGCCGATCTATTCCTTGCAAAAAATCCCAGTTAGTCTTGTCGGAAACCAAGGTCGCGCAGCACGCGCTCCTGGTTGCGCCAATCTTTTTTCACTTTCACCCAAAGTTCCAGGAATGTCTTGGAACCTAACAGCGCTTCAATATCTTTGCGCGCTTGTTTGCCGATTTCTTTGAGCAGGCTGCCCTGCTTACCGATAATGATCCCTTTCTGGGAATCACGTTCGACGAAAATAACGGCGGAAATGCGGACGAGCCCGCTTTCCTCGACACGCATATCTTCGATTTGTACGGCAATCGAGTGCGGTACTTCTTCACGTGTCATGTGAAGGATCTTTTCACGCACGAGCTCCGCGCAGACGAATTGCTCGGGGTGATCCGTAATTTGGTCCGCCGGGTAATATTGCGGGCCTTCCGGCAAATAGCGGACGATTTGCTCCAGCAAGGTCGTCACATTATTGCCCTGAAGCGCAGAAATAGGAACAATCTCCGCAAAGTTGTAGAGGTCTTTGTATTGAACAATGACCGGGAGCAGATCTTCCGGCGCCACACGGTCAATTTTGTTCAAGACCAGAATGACGGGCGTATCCACACGCCCCAGCTGCTCGATAATATAGCGGTCACCGCCGCCAAGTCCTTCGACAACATCCACGAGAAAAAGAATCGCGTCCACTTCCCCGAGAGTGCCGTGTGCCACCTTGCTCATGTAATCGCCGAGCTTGGACGTCGGCTTATGGATACCTGGCGTATCCAGGAAAACGATTTGGCCGTTTTCAGATGTATATACGCCATGGATTTTGTTTCTTGTCGTTTGCGGCTTGTCCGACATGATGGCAATCTTTTGCCCGATGATTTGGTTCATCAGTGTGGATTTTCCCACATTCGGGCGCCCGATGATCGCGACAAAGCCTGATTTAAACTCTTTTTTACTCACTGCTGTTCCTCCATTGTAGATCTTTGGTTGTAAACGCCCCTGGGAGCAGCTCTGCGACCGTCATCTTTGCGATATCCCCTTTCAAGTTACCGAGATAGACCGGCATATCGGGGCTGCACAGCTCAACCAGCACCTGACGGCAAACGCCGCAGGGCGAGATCGGCCCTTCTGTATCGCCAATGACTGCAATGGCCTGAAACGACCCTTTGGCATGGCCGTCGGCGATAGCACGAAAAAGAGCTGTACGCTCCGCACAATTCGTGGGTCCGTAAGCCGCATTTTCCACATTGCAGCCATGGTGGATATGACCATCATCCCCAAGCAGCGCGGCGCCTACGCGAAAATTTGAATATGGGACATAAGCTTTTTTCATAGCCTCAGCTGCATGACCAAGCAATTGCTCTGGTTCCATGATTATTTCATCCTTTCCCTATGTAAGCTGCTGCTCATCTAAAGCATGTGTAAACAAACGAAGGCGAGAATCGTTACAAAAATACCGATCAACGCACCCAAAAATAATGCGGGAAAGGGTCTCGTCTTTTTGTCATACAATATGATAAAAATAAGTGCAGATAGCAGATACGCCAACAGCGCGGCGATCGTTAAGTTGACAAAGTATGTTATCACGGTCGACACGGCAAATGCAATTGCCGCCAAAAGACTGGGTCTGACGAGCTTGCCTCTGTCAGAGAAACGCGTTTCTATTACAATTACAGTTAAGATTACTAGCGCGATCAACACCAAGATCCCGCCGGCCGAGATCGGCGCATGCTGGAGCTTGGCTTGCCGGAATAGACGGTCGATCGGCTCGTAGAAGACGATCATGCCGACGATGACGGCAAAGCCCGCAGACACCAAGACGGACGCCGCAGCGACGTCCTTGGCAATCTTGGCCAGGGGATGCTGATCCGGCATTGCCAGATCGACCGCTTTTTCCACCGCGGTGTTAATCAATTCAGTGACAATCATGAGCGTGACGGCCAGCAAAATAAACAAGACATCCGACTTCGACAGATGAAAGAACAATGCCGCGAATAAAACGAGAAAAGCAACGCAAAAATGAAATTTCATATTGCGCTGCGTATCAAGGGCATATTTGATTCCTTCGTATGCATACCGGAAACTCCTGCGCCATTTACGGAAGCCGTCCGTCATTAGCGGATAAGACCTGCCTTCTGCAAAATCTCCTCTTGCTTGCCGAACATCACTTTCTCTTCTTCTTCCGTTTCATGATCATAGCCGATCAAGTGCAGAAAGCCATGTACAAACAAGAAGCCGAGCTCGCGTTCTACCGAATGGCCATAATCTTCGGCCTGTGCGATCGCCCGCGGCACGGAAATAATGATGTCGCCGAGCGGTTCAATGAATGATTCCGCCTCCGCGTCATCCTCCGCAGCGTCTTCTTCGTCCTGTTCATAATGAATTTCAATCTCATCTTCGCCAAATTCGCTCATGGCAAACGACAGCACATCGGTCGGCTTATCGATATCGCGGTACTGCTTGTTAAGCTCGTGAATCGCCTCATCATCCACAAAGGTCAGCGCCACTTCGCCGGCTTCGACGCCTTCCAGCTCGCCGGCCAGGCGCAGCAGCTCTTCCAATTTGCTTACAAATTCAGGCGTGATTTCTTTGACTTCTTGCTCGCTGCTCCATTCCAGCGTCAAGTCTACACTTGCCATGCGGCAGCCTCCTTATTCGCTTTAGGAGCCGGTCTTTTTGGAAGCCAGCTCGCTAGGGTATTCGATCCTGGCATGAAAGATGCCAAGCAATGTTTCATTCAGCGTTCGGGCAATCGTATCCAGCTCTTTGAGTGTCAGATCGCATTCGTTGAATTGTCCGTCATCCAAACGGGACTTAATGATCTTGTGCACCATGGAATCGATCTGCTCCAATGTCGGATTACGCAGCGAACGCACGGCCGCCTCGACACTGTCCGCGATGCCAACGATCGCCGCTTCCTTGGATTGCGCTTTCGGACCGGGATAGCGGAAATCTTCCTCGCGAATCTCCTTCTCGGAGCCTTCCTCCTCCGCCTGCTTCACTGCTTTGTAATAAAAATAGTGCAGCAGCGTCGTACCGTGATGCTGCTCGGCGATATCGCGAATCGCCTTCGGCATCTTGTAATCCTTGAGCATCTCGACACCATCGCGCGGATGGGCGACGATGATCGATTTGCTCAAATTCGGATCAATCCGGTCATGCGGATTCTCGATGTTCATTTGATTCTCGATAAAGTAGCTCGGACGTTTCGTCTTGCCGATATCGTGATAATAGGAACCGACCCGGCAGAGCAGCCCGTCCGCTCCAATCGATTCCGCCGCAGCCTCCGACAGATTGCCGACCATCACGCTGTGATGATAAGTACCCGGCGTCTCCGTCAACAGCTTGCGCAGCAGCGGGTGGTTAGGGTTCGATAGCTCGACCAACTTGAGCGGCGACAGGATGCCGAACGCCATCTCGAAGAATGGCAGCAGCCCGATGACGAAGACGACTGTCAGCAACCCGCCGGCAGCTGCAAAGGAAAGCGACATAATCGCATCCTTCTTCGCGAAATGATCCTCCATGAGCATCATGGCGGTAATCGTGAGCACCGAAAAGAATGAAATCATGAGGCCCGCTTTCAAAATTGTCGCCCGTTGGCTGGCGCGTTGAATCGTGAATACGGCGGCGAAGCAAATGACCAAGCTCACTAAACCGTACCTGAAATCAAAGAGCAGCATATGCTCCGAATTGAAGATAATGCTCGCCATGAGCGAAAACAATACCGATGAGATGAACGCCATCGGCGCATCAAGCAAAATCGCAACCAGAATACTGCCCATCGCCGTTGGCGCCAAATAGCCAATATACGGATAATCCAGATTCTGACCGATTGAGATGATTTTCATACCTGCAATATCGATGATGAAAATGAGAATCAACATCACAAGCTGCGAATTGTTATACGTAATCGGCAGCGTGCTTTGACGGACAAACATGAAAATCACGAACGACAGTAAGGCGGACAAGACTGCTAAGCCCAGCTGCGGCAGATGGTTCGCTTTATCCTTCAGCAGCTCCAGCTTATCCAGCTTTGCATACAAATCTTCCGTGATCACGTCGCCTACGTTGACCAGCACATCATTCTTGTTGATGTACACCGGCTTTACATTTTCACGAGCTTGTCCTCTTGCGTCATCCGTACCTTTTTGGTCAAAAAACTTATTCGGGGTAATAACGGCCCGGGCGATCTCCGTCACCATCTCCCTGGACGTGTTCTTCGTCAAGTTGGATGTGTTGACTTGTTCCGCCACTTTGGCCCGCGCGGTTTGCGCATCCAAAATCTGATCGTTCATCAGCTTCGAAACGATATCCTTCGTCACTGGCAGCATCGCCGTCAAATCTTCCTTGGTCAAGCGGGGAAGCTTAAAAAAGGCCTCTTCAGGCAGTGAATACTGCTGATCGGCAAGCCCCGTCTGAATTTGTTCCAGAAGCGAATCGTTATACTGGCCGCTGTCGCGCAGCGCACGAATGGACTGATTCTCCTGATCGCTGATCAGCTGCGGGACGACCCGGCGGTAAATGCTGACTTTATCGTCGAATTTCACTTCTTCATCTGCATTAATTTGTAATAATTTATCAAAAATAGCATCAATCGCGGCATCGTTCTTCAGATTGACGATCCGATAAACCGGTTGAACGTGTTTGGCCGCATCTTCTTTCGCTTGCTCGGTGGCGACAGCATCCTCTAATTGTCTTGGTGCATAAATCGTTTTCTCGCTGGTCGCGCCTAGCTGGATATCATACACTTGCGGAACAAGCTTGGCATAAAGCGACATATAAAAGATGAGAGCCAGCAAGAGAAACAACGTCAAGCGCACCCACGCGCTATATTTCCATCCGATCAGCTGGTAATGAAATTTGCCTTTAATTTGCACTTCATTCTTCATCACGGAAGGTCATTCCTCTCTTCAGATCAACCGAGCTTCCTCACTTCTCGTTCTCTGCGTTGTAAGCGACAATAATCTTCTGTACGAGAGAATGACGAACAACGTCCTGCTCATCGAAATAAATAAAGCCGATTTCCTCAATATTGCGGAGAATACGGTTCGCTTCTACGAGCCCTGACGATTTGCCGCGAGGTAAGTCAATTTGTGTCACATCTCCGGTAATGACCATTTTGGAACCGAAACCAAGACGGGTTAAAAACATTTTCATTTGTTCCGGCGTCGTATTTTGCGCCTCGTCCAAAATGATAAAAGAATCATCCAGCGTCCGTCCGCGCATGTAGGCCAGAGGGGCGATTTCGATCAAACCGCGCTCCAGCGACTTGGCCACTTGTTCAGGTCCTAAAACGTCATTAAGAGCATCATACAATGGGCGCAAATACGGGTCAACTTTTTCCTGCAGATCGCCTGGCAAGAACCCCAAACTTTCGCCAGCTTCGACAGCAGGGCGTGTCAGGACAATGCGCTTCACGGCGCCTTCCTTCAGCCTCGTGACGGCAAGAACGACCGCCAGATAGGTCTTGCCTGTACCCGCTGGACCTACGCCGAATACGATATCTTTCTTCTTAATCGTTTCGACATACTGACGCTGGCCGATGGTCTTCACGCGAATCGGCTTGCCCCGATGCGTGGTCGTAATCTCGCCTTTGAACAAATCCAGCAATTGATCCGCTTTCATTTGCTTGGCAAGTTCGACAGCGTAATGGACATCGCGCTCTGTCAACGTGTAATTATTGCGGATCAGCTGCAATAAAACTTCAAAAAGCTGCTGAAGTGAGTTGACTTCCGCAGCCGCTCCTTGAATTGTAATTTCTTCTTCCCGCGTATAGATTTTGGCGTTAATTTCACGTTCAATCAAATGCAGGAATTTGTCCTGCGGACCGAACAATGCTAACCCTTCGGCCGGATTCTTCAAAGTCAATTTCACGGATTGCGCGTTTTCTACCAAAAGGCCTCATTCTCCTTGTGTCACAATTGGTTGCTCTTCTGCTATATTTTCTTCCACTTCAAAATGCACTTCCATATAAACTTTACCATTCTCTGTTTTTTCATGCAAAATTTTTTCACCTGTGAGGCGAGAATTCGGGCCTGCAGCTTTGAGCAATTCAGCTCGAGCCTGCTCGATTCCGGTCTTTTTCGCCGTCGCTTCATCCAATGCTTCCTCTACCAAATTCACTTCCATCACCTTCTCGTGCAGCCAGCCGATAGGCAGCGTAAAAGAGCGCCACTGGAGCGTTGTACGTTCAGGTATGACCTCGGATTGGGCGAATTGCGGTTTTCCGTATCCCGTTATTTTAAGCGCTCGACTGCCAAATACGATATAGTTCCGGCTCGCCGTTTGGCCAGTGTACGTTTTATAGCTTGTGGTCAGAGGAGCTTCAATCTTGGACGTATACCAGACGATCCCCCGCACCGTTCCGCTTGCCACGACAACCTGATTGTGCGCTTCATCGCCAATCACGCCAGAAATCAGCACGTCCCCTTTGCGGACGTACGTATTCGGTTTCACCATCGGTCTGCCTTTGACAGACTGGATTTCCGTGACGAGGGCGTTCTTGGTGGCAACCAGGTTCCTGGGATTCATCAGCGGCTTGCGATCCGGCAGCGTCGCTTCGACGACTTTAATCGTGATATGCGTGCCACGAATTTCTACACCGACCCAGGCGGCATCCGGCAGCATCGCTTGAATGTCCCTGGAAAGCTCTTCGCTTTTTTTCAATCTGAACTTCCATTGGAACGTATGGATGCCTTGCTTCTCCGCTGCTTGCAAAATCGTTGAATCCGATATGCGATCGTTCCCTTCTACACTCACTTGCCAGACAAGTGAAGTCAGGAGGTAGAGCGCGATGACAAAAGCGGCGATGCCGCCAAGAAAAATTTTGCGCCGTCCCAGCCTTTCCATAAAAAATGGCAGTCCATGGCGCGTGAGGACGTGCACCCGGCAGCCTGTCCGTTTCAACAACGGCCGAAGCCGGAAAAAGTCCCGCAGCATCATGTACAGCTCCAGCTTATCCTCGCCGACAGGCTTAATATCCCATATGGAGAAGCCTTTCTCCATCATGGGGTTGATCATCTCCTCACAGCCCTTGCCCCGCAGTTCAATGCGCACATAACCCCGTAGGCGGGCAATGAAAATCGATTGCTTCATGATACGTCCTCCTGTTCATGACAAATCACATGTATCTATGGAATGTATTTCACATCGTCGATAATGCCTTCGATAAATACTTCTTCCGACAAAATCGCCCGGATGACTAACTGCTTGCCGAATACGTCCAGCTTTCCTTTCGTCAGCTCAAGCTTCAAATGCTCGCTGGAAAAATGCAACACGCCTTTATGATTTTCCACATAAAGCTGTACGTTGCCGATCATCGTAATGCGCGGCAAGTCCTGCACCACATCCTGGGGAAGATCGAGGATTTTGGCTGTGAACTGGTTCCATTTGCGGGTCAAGCGACGCATAGTTGGGCAGTACCCCCTCTAACTTGATGATCTCGGCGGCAGGCGCGCGCATAGACTTTTTACCAAATTATGCTTAGAAACCGCCATTTATGAGATAAAAGTGCAAAAACCCCGCTGGACGTATCCAGCGGGGTTTTCCCTTGCAGCAAATCGTTATCTTCGGCGATAGGGTTGTTTCGATCTCGGCGGGCCGAGGATCTCAGCCCAGGCCACGCCTTGGGCAAGCTGCTGCGGTGTAAGCTGCAGCGGCTGCTGTTCGCGCGCGGCCGGGGCGGCCTCCGCCGATTCAGGCTCAGCGATGGCGTTGTCCCGAGCCGCGGAGCGGAACGGTGACGCCTTGCGGTGAACGGCCAGCGAGTCGTCAGGCGCACCAGGGCTCGGCTCCCGCAAGACGGGTGCCGCCACGGTGCTGTACGCCTCCCGCGAGTTACGGCGAGCTGGCGGCGTCATGGCGCGCTGCTCGCCCTGCTGGCTCGTCCTCTGCCCCGCTCCGGCGTACCGCCCCTGTACCGGCACTTCTGCAGGCTTAGGCGCCTCTTGGGGCCTAGCAGTGGTCCCAGGGCGGCCGCCAAAAGACGGCATGCCCATCTGGCCCTCCCGCTTGGTCGGATTCGTTTTTGTCGCAGACTTCCAGCCTTTACGAATTTGATAGTAAATGGCCAAAATGACAGCGATGATATACCAGTGATCCAGCAAGAAGAAAATGAGTTTTTCCAAAATGCGGCACTTCCTTCCTGTTACTCCTTCTCCGTTTTGCCGTCATTCATTTTGCCTAGTGATGAGCGCATTTGCGTATCGGCGTCAATATTTTTGAGATTCATATAGTCCATTACACCTAATTGACCACTTCGCAGCGCTTCCGCCATCGCCAGTGGGACTTGCGATTCGGATTCAACGACTTTGGCGCGCATCTCCACGACGCGGGCTTTCATCTCCTGCTCCGCCGCCACCGCCATGGCGCGTCGTTCTTCCGCCTTCGCTTGCGCAATGCGCTTATCGGCCTCTGCCTGCTCTGTCTGCAAGTTGGCGCCGATATTTTTGCCTACATCCACATCGGCAATATCGATGGATAAAATTTCAAAAGCGGTTCCGGCATCCAGCCCTTTGCCCAGAACCGTTCGGGAAATAAGGTCCGGATTTTCCAGCACATCCTTGTGGGAATCGCTGGAGCCTACGGTCGTGACAATCCCTTCGCCGACGCGGGCAATAATCGTTTCTTCACCGGCGCCGCCGACCAGTCGGTCAATATTGGCGCGAACTGTGACGCGCGCAATTACTTTTACCTCAATCCCATTTTTGGCCACCGCCGAAACAGTTGGCGTTTCAATCACACGTGGGTTAACGCTCATCTGTACAGCTAGAAGTACGTCACGTCCGGCCAAATCAATCGCCGCCGCACGCTCGAACTCCAAGTGGATGTTGGCGCGGTGGGCAGCAATTAGTGCATTGACGACACGGTCCACGTTACCGCCAGCCAAGAAATGGCTTTCCAATTGATTGATGCTTAAACTAATGCCTGCCTTCGTCGCCTTAATCAACGGATTTACGATCCGGCTTGGAATGACGCGGCGCAACCTCATCGCAATCAATGTAATAATGCTGATCCGCACGCCGGATGCCAACGCCGAAATCCAAAGCATCACAGGTACGACGCTGAGCAGAATCGCCAAAGCGATAATAATGACCGCTGCTAGGATCAACACATAGAAACTGGAATCAATAGGCATGAAAAAATCCTCCTCAACTATTTTGTTCAAAAATTTCACGGACAACGACCCGCGTCCCTTCCACCATGACCACGACGATCGTCCTACCGGCGGGGATAAAACCGCCGTCTGTCACCACATCGACACGTTCACCTTGAATCTCGGCGGTGCCGGCGGGGCGCAGCGGCGTGATGCTTGTTCCTTGCATCCCCACCAGAAAAGCACGGTCTGGGCTTGCTGTAAAGCCTTTGTCCGTCGTTAGCTGCTCCTTTAGAATAAAACGGTTCCACACGCCGCGATGCCTAAAATACTTGACGGCCACGGCTACAGCTATGATCGCCACCAATAAAGCAATCCCTAGCATGATCCCCGCTTGCTTTGGATCCGCTGCCGCCATCAGGACACCGCCAAACAGACAGATAGCCCCGAGCACACTCAAGATGCCAAAACTCGGTACGACTAGCTCCAGAATCAACAGGACAATCCCGATTCCAAACACAGCCAAGTCCCCAAACCCGACAAATCCCGCTAAATAGAAACCAAGAAAATAAAGGGCAAACCCGACGACCCCTGCCGCTGCCAGCAAGCCGCTGCTGAAAAATAACAATTCCAAGGTGATCCCTACGATACCTATCACCAACAACACTGTAGCTGTAACCGGATGTGTAAGAAAAGCTGACAAATGTTCTGCAAACAATAGATTTCACTCCTTTCCGCGTCTGCCTTGGTCCCATCTACTAATATGTACGTTTGATGACATAAACTGTTTCAAAATGTTGAGTAATGGCGCAGCATGTACAAAGTGACTTTCTAGCTTTCTAGCTCCTCACACGAGCTTTGTGGGGCGTGCAATCCAACTTTCTTGCTTTGCAGCTCTCTCACGCGCAGCACGCAGCAACTTCCATACTCTGTACTCTCTTCTCCCATCTGTACGCGCGTGCAAACGAAAAAGACCGGAAGGATTTAATCCTTCCGGTCTCACCGAACAATTGTGTATTAACCTAAAAATTGTTGAACGAGCTGATTGATTACTTTACCGTCAGCACGTCCTTTGACCTGTGGCATCAATGCCGTCATCACTTTGCCCATATCCGCTTTGGAAGAAGCACCAACTTGCTGGATGGTCTGCTGTACAATGGCTTTCACTTCTTCCTCGGAAAGCTGTTGCGGCATGTACTCAGTGAGAATGACAAGTTCCGCTTGCAGGTTCGCAGCCAGATCATCTCTGCCTGCTTTTTCAAATTCTTGGAGGGAATCCTTACGCTGCTTGATCTCACGAGTTAGAACGTCAAGCACTTCATTGTCATCCAATGTTCTCTTCAGATCAATCTCTGAATTCTTAATCGTAGAACGAACCATACGGATAACAGAGAGTTTGAACTTGTCCTGACTCTTCATCGCTTGCTTCATATCTTCGTTCAATCTTTCGCTTAAGCTCATGTTGCCTCCTAGAACTTTCTCTTACGAGCAGCCTCTGACTTCTTCTTACGCTTAACGCTAGGCTTCTCATAATGTTTGCGTTTTTTAACCTCTGCTAGAACGCCATCCTTAGCGATGGAACGCTTAAAGCGACGAAGTGCAGCATCTATAGTTTCGTTCTTGCGAACTCGAGTTTCTGACACCAGTTTTCCCTCCCTCCGAACAGACCGTCCAAGACAAAGCGGTTCATCAAATCTCATTATAGGTTATCAAACTAGGGGTGTCAATGCGAAAGTAAACTTGGGATGAATCTTCTTAATTGGCAACCCCTAACGGCGCCAGTTTCGCGCCTGCCAACAAGTGATAATGAAGATGATGAACGACTTGTCCAGCATTGGATCCGCAGTTAGTTACGACACGATAGCCGGACTCCGCCACGCCAAGTTCTCTGGCGATGTTCTGCGCTGCGCGTTGGGTTTGTCCGACAATAGCCCAGTCTTCTTCACCAGCAGCATCGAGAGATGCGAAATGCTTCTTGGGGATAATTAGAACATGGATCGGCGCTGCAGGTTGAATATCATGAAAAGCCAGGACATGATCGTCCTCGTAAACTTTTTTGGAAGGAAGCTCTCCTTCGATTATTTTGCAGAAAATACAATCACCCACGCCTCGGTCCCCCTCAACTATTCGAATAAATCTTCGCTTCTTTAATTTTATCGGAAAGAAAAGAAAAAATCCAATCCATCTTCCGAATCATGTTGGAACAATTGCAAAAAAGAAACACCATGCCCAGCATGATGTTTCTCCTGCTTCCAATCGCGTCTGAAATTGCTCCAGCGAACAGCTGCTTAATAATACGGAAGCAGCGATAAAGTCAGCAGCGCTGCCAGCGGCAGCACTTGGCGGGCAAACCGCCGCCGCGGCCAAAAGAACGGATAAGGGTATCCGTAGTAGGGATATGGAAAAAGTATATTCCGCAGTAGGCAAAAGGCTACTGAATGCCATTTAAAACGCTCAAAAACGGTTGAACTGCTTTTTCGCCGTTTGATGAATCTTCTTCCATTTGGCTTTCTCCGCAGCCTGCAAGACTTTATCTTCCTTACGGGCCAAATAGGCAAGCTCTTTTTGCAGCTTCAGATAGCTATCAAACCGCTCCTGTGCTAACGTGCCGTCATGGAGGGCTTGTTTAACCGCGCAGTTCGGCTCATTGTTATGCTGGCAATCTTGAAAGAAGCAATCGGCCCCTAGAGATTCAATATCTTGAAAAGAGGTGCTGAGGCCTTCGGCGGCGTCCCACAGCTGCAGCTCCCGCATGCCTGGCGTATCAATCAGGATACCGCCTCCTGGCAGTGCAAGCAGCTCACGGTGCGTCGTCGTGTGCTTCCCTTTATCGTCCCCGTGGCGGATATCTCCGGTTTCCAAAATCTCCTCACCGAAGATCCGATTCACAAGCGTAGACTTGCCGACACCCGAGGAGCCCATAAGCGCCACGGTCTTGCCAGGTGCGATATAAGCCGCGAGCTCAGCTAATCCCCGATTCTCAGCGGAGCTGATGATGTGTATCGGCACACCTACAGCCACAGCCTCCACTTCGGCTGCCTTCTCCTCGGCATCGGCGCAGAGGTCGGCTTTGCTCAGCACGATTACCGGATTCGCGCCGCTCTCCCATGCGAGCACCAAGTACCGCTCGATACGCCGGACGTTGAAGTCCAAATTCAACGCTGTCACCAAAAAGACGGTATCCACATTCGTCGCCACTATTTGCTCTTCCGTCACTTGGCCGGCAACTTTGCGCGAGAACTTGCTGCGGCGCGGCAGCACCGCATGAATCGTCGCTCGCTGCTCTTCCTGCCGGACAGACAGTACGACCCAATCGCCAACAGCGGGATAATCTTCACGGTGTAGGGCGTTGTGTCGCATTTTGCCCGAGACTTCCGCCAGCACTTCGCCTGACTCCGTTTGCACACGGTACATATGCTTGTGCTCCAGGGAGACACGTCCAGCTGTAAACTCATCTTGCTCGTAAGGCTTAAAGGCCTCTTCAAAAAAGGGATTCCATCCCAAATCAGTTAACTTCAATCTACCGGTTCATCCTCTCAATATTGTGTATAACAACAGTATATTCCGGTAATTTCCCCATCACACGGGAAACAATTGTTTTAACCAATTTTTATCCAGGAACACACAATGGTTGATGGTCATTTCTCCAGTAGACTGCGAGTCTAATTCTGGTTATAATATATATTAACCAATGGTGAATGGAAGTGATCGGTTGAATCCCTACATGAGAGCCTCCACCCGCAAAAAGCGGGATGTGATGATGGAAGTCGCCTTAAGGATGTTTATGGAAAAAGGCTATGAGCACGTATCTGTAGACGAAATCATAGCAGCCACCGGCACGTCCAAAGGGACGTTTTACCATTATTTTAAAAGTAAAGACGCTATCATTACCGCCATTTACAGCAAGCAAATTGAATTTATTAAAGAATGGGTGAAACAGCCGCCTTCTCAAGTGCAATCCCTTGAGGGCCACATCAATCGATTGTTTTTAGACTTATCGTCCAATATTAACCAATATCCGCGATTGATTCGCAGTTTACAAGCATTATCGCTGCAAAATGAAACGGTAAAAGCAGAAGAACAGCAGCAATTGCGCATACTATCAGAAAGCTTGCTCCACTGGCTGCCCGAACCGCAAAAGATCGAGCTGCTTGTCAGTATGTACACGGGTACGATACTGAAATGGTGCACGGAGGACGAAGCAGATTTACTCAGCATGATGAAAAGCAACTTAGCCTGGCTATGGGCAGGCCTCCGTTCGCAAGGACCGAGCGCTATGCTGCAGGTGGAACAAGTCCCCAAGGAGGAACACAAAATGAAAGTAGCAATTATTGGCGGCGGCTTGGCGGGTTTGACCGCGGCTGCGTATTTATCTGAAAATCCACATGTGCAAGGTATCTTATTTGAACGCAGTCCGCAGCTTGGCGGTCGCGCTTTTACTTATGAAAAAGCTGGTTTCACTCTCAATTACGGCGCACATGCCGTTTATGGCATCGATCGTCACACCTTAACCGTCATGGAAAAGGAATTGGGTCTTTCTTTCAGCTCGAAGCAAGTTGATAAGCGCAAAGTCGTTTATGCCAAGAATAACCAATTGACGCAAGCCCCGCTTGACGCGATGAATCTACTCAAAACGGATTTACTGAATACGGCACAAAAAGTACGATTTGTCGGTGAAATTGCCGCCATTATCGCCAACATCCATAACATCAAAAACTATGACACGCTCGCGGATTATTTGGCTGAATCCAATGCGGATGAGGATGTCAAAGAGCTGTGGGAGCATCTTGTCTGCTCCAACTTCTTCATCGCCCCTGAAGACGCTCGCAAAGTGTCCGGCGCAGTCATTAGCGAATACTACCATAACCTGTTCCTGTCCAGTAAACCGGTTAACTATATACTTGGCAGCTGGGCTGTTATTACGAACCAGTTGAAGGAAAAGATGACGGCGACAGGCCGTTGGGAAATCGCCCTGCAAGAAGGCGTAGACAGTTTGCGCTATGCGGACCGCAAGTTTATCCTGCAGACGAAAAACCGCGAGGAAGCTTTCGATAAAGTCATTTTTGCCATGCCGGTTCAGCAAGTCGTGAAGCTGCTTAAAGGTACGGCATGGGAGCCGTTCCTGGCACCGTACGAAGGCAATACGGCAACGGAAGTCATGGTTTATGACATTGGACTTAGCCAAGTAGTAGCCCGCCCGTTCAGCTACATCAGCGACATGGACAACAAAATGTTCATCAGCGATGTCTCGGCTACAGACCATACACTCGTACCGGAAGGCGGACAGCTGCTGCAAGGGATCGCCTACTTGGCAGACCGCTTTGACAGCGATGAAGAGCGCAAAGCGTACTTGGAAGACAAAACGATGAAGATGGAAGGTTTGTTCGACCGCTACTACCCAGGTTGGAAAGATGTGACCGCGGTGAAACGCGTATCTAAGAAAGCGATGGTTTCCAGCGTGAAAAATATCGCGACGAACAACCTGCTGCCGACTCGCGTCGAGAACGTGCCGTTCTACTTCTGCGGCGACGGCTGCATCGGCAAAGGCGAGCTGGCAGAGCGCGCCTTCTCCAGTGCCCGCAATGCGGCAATGTCCGTCAACCAAGAAGTGCAGCAAGCGCTAACGCACGTATAAATAAACAAGGCTCCGTGTCCTTCATCAGGACATGGAGCCTTTTCCTATTCCGGAAACTTGCCGAACGTATCAAAAAAAGTGCCGGAACTTGCATTTTCTAAAGCGCGTCTAATATAAGGAATTATGTTGGATGGGAGCTCCTGCAGGGAGTACCAGGCTAGTTCGTCACATTTGTGCGGCTCTTTGTTGACAGGCTCCCCGGTCCAGCGCTCCACTTCCACAAAGAAATCGACTCGCTCATCATTTTCGCGGCGGTGCATGATGCCCACAACCCGCACATCTGTCAAAGCGATTTCGATCCCGGCCTCTTCCCGCGCTTCGCGGACCGCCGCTGCAGCAACGGTCTCTTCCCCATCCAAGTGACCGGCGACAACGCTGTAGTTCCCATCCTCATAGCCCGTATTGGCTCTGCGCAGCAATAGAACGCGATCCCCTTTCCGCAAAAAAACATGCACAGCTAATGGCGCTAAAAAACGTTTACTCATCTCGAAGCTCCTCTCAATTTCCCTTTCGTAATGGTTACGGTCCGCATCTTCCCATCCCATGAAACTTGACCGCCAAACGCCTCGCCGACAAATCGCGCCGGCGCGACTGTATAACCGTTCACAAGCTGGGCAGGAACTTCCAGTTGGACTTGCGTGCCATTCACATAGGCGGTCGTTTGATCGATCGAGAGGACGGCAACTGTACAGCCGTTTTGCGCTGTCACCGTCTTCGTTGTCGCATCGTAGCTCACTTCCGCTCCCATCGCTTCAAAGATAGCCCGCAACGGCACCATTGTAGAGCCGCTTATGCTCAGCGGGGCTTGCGTAAATGACGGCCTTGCCCCATCGACATCGACGGCGATTTGCGAGGAAACCCCAAATGATTTGCTTGCAACCTGTTTTCCAGCTTTGTTGAACACGCGAATCTTCAACACAGAGCCCTCCGGCACGGCTCCCGCCTGCAGTTCAAGCCCGTACGGCAAGTCGCTCTGCGCGGCAAGTACTCTGCCGTTCAGCTCATACTCCACTTTTCCGATGTAGACGTCGGGGATTTTGATGAATGGGATCAGCTTCATGGTCTTCGTAAACGTCTGATGATCCGCATCCAAGGGAACATAACCGATCCCGTCTGCTGGCTGCGCTGCTTCGGAGACACTGGAGAGCAAATACGGATTGCGGATCAATTGGCTGTAATAGTTTTGAATCTCGTGGTTATCGCTCAACAAATAATCATTCCTGGCTTTTCCTTGGCCTTGATCAACATTGAAGTAGGTAATGGCTTTCAGCCTCGGATATTTATAAGGCATAATTTCGTACAGCCGCTGCAAATTGAGCTTGGCCCATTCCGTAAAGTCTTCATCCGTTGCATGGGAGTAGTGCGGTACCCCGGTCTCGCTAAGCATAATCGGCTTGCGATCGGCGTAAGTGTTGTAGATCCGCGTTAACCGTTCCACATTGCTGGTTGCAAGCATGGGGGGCACGGAAGGATCGCCGTTTTCATAGTTATCGCTTGGGCTCCAAACCATCGCAACGTTCGGCGCCTCCTCCGCAAAGACGTCATGCAGCATACGGAATTTGCTTATGTATGCAGCGGGATTCCCGTGCCAATTGATCCAATTGCCATTCATTTCGCTAGCAAACCGCAAAAAGATCGGAATGCCGCTGGCTTTCGCTGCCCGCGCCCACTCGCGCAAGTAGGCGCCGTCCGTAACTGATGATAGGCCATCATCCGGCTCCCAGGCAATTTGCAGCGCACCGCCTGCTTCCTTAGCCCGCTGCGCATAAATCGTAGGAAACGGTTGTCCAAAGTGGGCATATGCGAGATAGATGGCATGTTTTTTACCGTATACATCATCGATGTTGGTAAAATAGTTACCGACTTTCGGATCCTGTTCCGAGTACATGCCAATATAAGCGCCGTATGCAGGCTCGAATTTGGCCAGCTGACCACTGGCAGGCAGCGACGCTGCGCGCAGCCGCTCCTGATCGGCATCCTGCCTGTACACTTCGATCGTCGTGCGGATCTGCTCCGCCCGCTGGAGCTTAACGTCGCCCCAGTCTTTGCCTGCTTTGACCCAGAATGCATTCTCCCTCTCATAATAGTGGATGGCTTGATCGTAATCACCGATTTTATCATAGTAAGCATCTAATTTCCCACTAAAGAGCGCGGCATTCTGCCAATCCCCTGTTCCCGCATAGTAGTCAGCGAGAAATTTCCATTGAACGGCCGCTTCCGCCGTCTGTCCGGCTGCTGCGAGCGAATCCGCCTGCTGCCAACGATCCCAGATCGCATCCGCACATACAGGCATGGGCGCAGCCATCAAACTCATGGCCAGTATGCCGGCAGCCATGCTTAGCAGCACTATTTTTTTATTTTTCATAAACATCCATTCTACCCCAGTTCTGCTGAAAACTTCAATATGTAACAAGTATGAATACGCGATTCGGCTAGGAAAGTAGCACGTTTGCGGGTAGAAATTCATGGAAACCCCGCCGAATCATGATGACCTTTTTGCAGGATAGCCCCATGCTAAAAGAAAACAGACTTCTTCGTCCACCACGAAGCGGAAAAAGAAGTCCGTCGATCTGCTTATTTTGATTTCACGAGGATAGCTCGCGTGCGTGCCCGCTGTGTTGGTGTTAACGGCTGCACATAGCTGTAGTTGCCTCGTGGAGCTGCACCTTTGATCGCACCGCTTGTAAAGCCTCCGCCTGCCGCAGGAATGGCGATGCGCAGGCCATATGTCGACATAACAAGACCGAGCGGATTGCTGATCGAACGCCTACCGTCGGAACTCCCGGCAAAATTAAGCGCTGCGGCAAACCTGTCGCTCGCGCGCAGCCACACCGAACCGGAGTCACCTGGTTGGGAGACGGCTGTGCCGTTATTGCCGACGATGACTGACTGGTTGCGAAACAGGAGCGTTCCGAGCGAACCACCATACGTCACGTTCACATCGACGTTATTCGCTTCCACCGTTCCACGCACAAATCCTGACGTGCGTCCGGTTTTCATGACCTGCAAGCCGACAGGATAGCTTAATAAATGACCGGGCACCGTGACAAGTTGAAAAGCGCTGATAAGATAACGGGGGTTGAGCAAGCTGTTCGATGTCGGCAGCGCAATGGCCGAATCCTGGAAATTGACTTGCCCAGGGCGCAGCGGTACGAATTGAAACGCACGACCGACCGTATTGCCGGCAATAGGCGCATCGGCAGGTCCAGGTTGTACGGTTGCGGAGAATGCAGTGGAGTTATTTTTGATGAGGACATGGTTATTGCTCAAAATGAAGAGCTGATTGTTCTTAATCACGATCACGCCGGCTGTTCCTGTTGAAAAAGGATCGGGTTTGCCAATGCTGACACCGCCAGGTACCGGACGAATCCGGTTTCTGAAAATTTGCTTCAGTCTATAGGCTTTCGGTTTCGGCTTCGCAACATGGTTCGTGAACTTGCCTGCAGAGATAAAACGTACAGGTACCGTTGTACCCGCTTTGACAAGCGACGCTTTGAGATTGGTTAAGTGCGAAGGCGTCACTTTTTTATGCGTATACACGATAACGCCTGCTCCGCGTGACGGATTGCTTGGATCCGCATAACCGACACCCACAGCCATCACCTCAGCCCGCTTCAACAGGGTGGGGGAAAGCCGGTTTTTGTGCTTTAATGCCTCATAGAAAGTTGCCATGCGCATACTCCTCTTTCATCAAGATGTTGCAGTGTATGCCTGCTTGGCCATGATTGATTAGGGCAGCACCTATTTCCCATTATTTATGGCAAAAAAAAGGCTAGCCCATAGAGGAACGCCCTCCATAGATTAGCCCAAAACAGATTTATAACTTGTGCTTATAATTCTTCCATCCATACACGGCTGCCGCGACCTGACGGTTCGGCTGGCTGTACGATCAATTTGCGCGGCAGGCGTGCCCGCAGCTCAGGCACGTGCGAGATCACGCCAACGGCTAAGCGATCCATGTGCAGCTTCTCCAGTGCGCCGATGACCATGTCGAGCAGTTCTTGATCGAGCGTGCCGAAGCCTTCGTCGAGGAAGAAAAACTCCAGCGGATATTCGCCTTTCAGCTGGATTTGCGCAGACAGCGCCAGCGCCAAAGCCAGCGATGTCAGGAACGTCTCGCCGCCCGACAACGTGCTGACCGGGCGCTTGACCCCGCCGTTGGCATCGTCGCGGATGACAAAGCCGCCACCGGAGTCGACCTCGATCGCATATCGGCGACGCGTCAATTCCCCCAGCCGCTCTGAGGCGGCGCGGCTGACCTGCATGAGCTGCTCTTCGGCGAGATACTCGACGAAGGCGTTCGCCTTCAGCACGGCTTGCAGCTTGCCAAGCCGCTCCAGCAGCACCGCCAGCTCCGCTCGGCGGGCCTCCAGCTCGCTCCACCGCGCATGGCGCACAGCGAGCTCCTCGGCGCCCTGCGCCGCCTTGGCGCGCGCTTCCAGCGACGCCTCCGCCCTAGCCTTGGCAGCCGCCAGCTCCGCCTGCGCCTGCGCCCACTGCGCCGCGCTCACGACGCGGCCCTGCAGCTTCGCTGCGAGCTGCGCCAGCCCGTGCCGCAGCGCCTGCTCGCGCTCGCGATGCGCAGCCGCGAGCGCCGACCATTCGCGGCGCACCTCCGGCGCCAGCGCCGCCGCATCTGCGGCTTCGCGCGACGCGAAGCCGTTATCCGCGAGCGCCGCTTGCAGCGCTCGCTCTGCCTGTGCCAGCTGCCGCGCTGCGAGCGCAGCTGCTTCTGTGGCGGCACTGTGACGCTGTGCCGCCTGCTGCTGCTCCGCTAGCGCCGTGCCGTGCGCTAGCTTGGTTTGCTGCGCCCGCAGGCGCAGCCGCTCGATCGCAGAGGTCGCTTCCGCGATCTGCTGCGGCACGGCGGCGCCGGGCGCGCGCAGCGCGAGCTGCCGCGACTTGTCGGCAGCCAGCTGCGCCATCCCCTGCAGCCGCTCGTGCAGCTGCAGAGCTGTTTTGTCCTGCTCCAGGGCGCGCCGCTGGAGCTCCTCGATTTGGCTGAGCAGCCCGTCAAGGAACGGGATGCTTTTGTCAATGCGGCCGCGGAGCTCTTCGGCGGCGCGTTCGTTCGCCAGCAGCTCTTCCAGCTGCGGCTCGATGCTCTCCCATGCCAGATGCGGAAAGCTGGCATGCCAAGAATCTTGCTGCTCGCTGAGCTTCTTCTCAGCGGCGAGCAGCTTGTGAACGGCATCAGCGAGTACGCTTGATGCCGCCTTATGCTCAGCAGCCACAGCGGTGTGCTGCTGGTCGCTTTGCGCAAGTTCACGCTGTACCGCTTGCAGCTCCTGCTCTTGCTGTGCTACCTGGGATTTATTGGCATCCACGACTGTCAACAGCGTGGCCCACGCCGCTTCCAGCGCACCCACTTCCAAGTCGCGATCGGTTTGCTCTATAGTTACCGCAGCTTCAGCAAGAAACGACTCTTGTTGGAGGCCTTTTTCAGCATTCACGGCATGAGGTTCATCCGACGAAGCCAATAGCGATGCTTGCTGAATGAGGCCTGCCACTTTTTGAATGAGCAGGGTATGGGTATACTGCAGCTCTTTCGCCAGCTGCAGCAGCTCTTGCACACGCTGCAGATCCTCTTCATACGTCGCTTGTCCCTTGGCAAGCTCTTCATGATTGTGGTGTCCACTGCTGCTGTTTAACGGCGACGGATGCTCGGTAGATCCGCAAACTGCACAGGCTTCCCCGGCAACGAGCTGCTCCGCAAGCACGATTGCGAGCGTTTGACGCTCGTGCTGTTTCCATCGCTTTTTTTGAATATCCAATCCGGTTTGCAGCCGTGGAATAAATGCAGCGATTTGTATGCTTTCCAGCTCTAAGCTGCGATATAGATGATTGGTTTGCTGGAGCATATATGTAAGCTTTGACTGCAAGCCATAGCGCTTCTCCGCCAGCTGCACAATCCTTTGTTCCGCCGCCTTCGCCGCAGAGCTTCGGGCGTCACGTTCCTGACGCGCCTCCTGCGCTTGCGCCTCCAGCAGCTGGATCGCTTTTTTTGCTTGATCCGCCGCTTGCAAAAGCTGCCGAAGCACCGTATTCGGCTCAATCCGCTTCAACTGCTCCTTAAGCTCTGTTTGCTTATTCAGCGCTTTTTGCTTCGTCTCCAGCGCTTTGTTCAGCTCCGCTTGCGTCGACTCAAATGAGGATTTGGCGACTCGCTCCTGCTCTTGCCCCGTCTGGATCTGCAGCTGCACCTGCTCGAGCTCCTTTTGCAGCTCCAGCGCTTGCTGCAGCTGATCCAAGCGCAGCAACAACGGCCCCTCTCCGGACGCAAGCTCTTGCTGCGCAAGGTCAAAGGCATCGGCGGCCTGCTGCAGGGCAGTATCCGCTGACAAATGGCCAGCTGTGGCTAGTTCCAGCTGCGACTGGCTGCTGCGCACTTCAGCGGAAGCCGTCGCTTGCTGTTCGAGATACGGACGCACCCGCTCCGCCTGTTCAGCTTTTTGCAGCAACAGCTCCTTCTCCCGCACGCTTGCTTCTTCCGCCTGCTGCTCGCGAAGCTGATGCTCCAGCGCTTCTTTTTCAACCTGCCACTGATGAACCTGCTTCTGCTCCTCGTAGGAAGCTTCCTGCCGCTGCAGCTCACCTCGGCTCAGTTCGGCCTCGCGCTCTGCTTCAAGCAGCTTCGCCTTCGCTTCTGCGAGAGCTTGATCGGATGCATCGCCCAGCCCCTGCTGCTCAGCAGCGATTTCTTTGACAGCGCTGTCCGTTTCTTTCACTTTCGCGCTGACTTTGGCGCTTAACTGGTCGCCATACGACTCCAGATGAAATAAGCGCTGCAGCATTTGCCTGCGGTCTTTGCCTGTGAGCGTCAGAAACTCGGCAAATTTTCCTTGCGGCAGGACGACCGCTCTGGTGAAATCCTGCATCGAGAGTCCAAGCACACTTTGTACTTGCTGATTCACTTCTCCCGCCTTATCGGCAAGAACGATTGTCTCGCCGCCTTTCAGATGCAGGAATCGGGTGATCGTGCCGTTGATGGATAGCTCTGAACCACGCTTGAATTGCCGCTCCACCCGATAACGTTCCGTGCCGGCAGCATTCGTCAGCTCAAATGTAAAAGAAACGAACAGCACTTGCTCCGCATGGTTCATAATCGCCTGCGTGCCGCCGCTTGCCCGCTCGACTTTGCCATAGAGCGCAAGTGTAATGGCATCGAGAATTGAAGATTTGCCGCTGCCTGTCGGTCCAAATATCCCGAACACTCCCGCTTCCGTCAGCAGGTCAAAATCAATCGTTTGCATCTCGCGATAACTTTGGAGACCGGACATTTGTAATTGAATTGGACGCATTCGCGCAAGTCCTCCTTCCCTATATTTGCTCTTTCAATGATATTCGAAAATGGATAGGCCACAATGTGCCAACTTATCCACAAAGGCTATAGTTGGATAAAAACTGCAGAGACTAGTACGCGTCAGACATCTTTGCGCCGGCTTAAGCGTGTTTTTCAACGCTAAACTGGTAGCTCGCTGACCGCGCCTAGCAGCCTAGCCCTACGCCACCTTAGCCTGCCTGTGCATCATCGCTCTCCTGCAAAAGGGAGAGAAATAGCTGCACAAGCTCCGCCTCAGGCTGCGCCCCGCCCGTTTGACGCGAATAAAACCGCGTAAAATGCTCCTCCATAGAAAGAGCGGCCCGTGGCGCTGACGCCCGCACAACTTCCATCTCCGGGTAAATCGGGCGGATATGAATGAACCCGTCGTACGCTTTGCGCAGCGACTGGATTTGCTCCATAGACATCGCTTCCGTCATGGTAATTTCCAGATCGATCCAAGCGGTAGCGTCACGCTTCTCTTCCAGCCACTGATACACCTGCTTGATGCCATCCTTCGCCTTCCAACTGACAAGCGGCCGGCCGGAAGTAAGATAAATCTCCTGCGGATCTGCAGCTTGTCCGGGCGCGAGATCAAGCACTGTCACGGACTTCGCCTGCCCAGCCTCCGAGAAGCTGTAGGCGATCGGAGAGCCGCAGTAACGGATAGGCGTTGTCGCCGATTTCACCATCTGCGGCCGGTGAAGATGCCCCAGCGCCACATACTGCGCTCCCGCTTCAAAAGCAGCGGTATTCACCGTATAAGCCCCGCCGACCTGGATCGGGCGCTCCGATTCCGTCTCTTGACCGCCGAGCACATACAGGTGACTCATGATTAAGTTCACCGTTCCCGCTTCAAAAGCCGCCGCCTGCTGGCGAATTAGCGAGGCTACACGCTCGGAGTATTTGCTCCGCAGCGCCTCCTCCTCGGCCACGGCGGATAACAGCTCCTTGAGGCGCGACTCGGACGGGTACGGCAGCGCCGCCAGCTTGGCCAGCTCGCCGGTACGGGCGATGCCGATCGTTTGGATGTCCGCGACAGGCAAGCCGACTAGCGTGATCCCCTGTTTGGCAGCCAGCGGGCCAGAGGCGGCCAGCCGGTCTGGATGATCATGGTTGCCGGAGATGATCGCAACCTGCCTTTTACCGCCATCCGCGAGTCGCGCAATCCCCTCATAAAAAAGCTGTTCCGCCGCCGCAGGCGGGTTCACGGAATCATAGATATCACCGGCGACCAGGACAAGGTCGATCCCCTGATCGTGTACCAAGTCTACTAGCTCATCCATAAAAGCGCTTTGCTCCTCCAGCCGGCTGCGCCCCTCCAACGTCCGCCCGAAATGCCAGTCACCCGTATGTAGAACACGCATTTCCCTCGCCTCCAATCAACATCTCAATTTTATCTATTTGCCAAGCTCCAACAATCTTGCCCCATCGAAAAAGTACAAAAACTTCCCGCTCACAGGCCGCTTCCAAATCTGTTCAACAGCCCGGGTATACAGGTTGATTTGTGTTTCATACCGCGCCCGGAGCTCTGCGTCGCTGCTGCCTTTCACCGCATCTGTTTTATAATCCAGCAAAACGAGCCCTTGCTCGTCCTCGAACAAACAATCGATGACGCCTTGAATCAGCACCGTCTCACCGGATGTGGCATGCTCGGCATCTGCGTAAACGTCATCCGCAGCTAATCCATAGCTGAAAGGCACCTCACGCTGCAGCTTGGGAGCTTTGATCATTCTTTGCCCGACATCCGTCTGGAAAAAGTTCAAAATCACCGGAATATCCACGATTTCACTTTGCTGCAACGTCAGCGTCTGCTTCTGCAGCATAGCTTCCAGCGTCTGCCGAATACTTGCTTCTGTAGGCGCTTCGCTTAATGAAATATTTTGCATGACGGCGTGAACAACGGTGCCTTTTTCAGCTGCAGTCAGCTTCTTCTCTTCCATAAACCGCGGTCTGCGCCAGACCGCAGATCTCATCTTCAGCGGCTCGGTCGGCTGCTCTCCGTCAGCCGCAATCCGGTTCAGCTCCGACAACCGTTTCATTTCAGAGACGGTCGTCTTGGCAAACAGCTTCGGCGCATCCGTATACGCATACGTCCATGACAACCGCTCGTCCAGCCAACCGCCCCAGCCTCCTGTTGTCGCCACCGGCTGAACAGTGCGAATCGCCGCAAGGCGCTCTTCATCCGGCAGAGCGACCGTATCTTCCATTTGCTGCTCCAGCTGCAAGCTTTCCGGCGTAATGACCGTCAGCTTCCATTCTGACGGATCTTGAAGCAAGCGCACATCCGCTGCAGCCTCACTGATACCGATGCGCTCCCGCCACGAAGCAGCGTCCGGATGGCGGAGCAAGGCAGGCCCGACCCAATCGAGGTAGCTCTTCGCCTTGGCCAATTCAAAATCCGGCAAATACCAATCCGCTCTCGTGAGATGCCGTCCCCAGGCACGCAGCTGTTTGTCGAGCGATTTGACCGTGCCAAGCAGGTACAGCTTCTCTCTGGACCGCGTCAGCGCCACGTAAAGCACGCGCATCTCTTCGGCGAGCAGCTCCAGCTTCATCCTTCTTTTTATCGCCAGGGAGGGCAAGGTCGGGTAGCTTACACGCAAGGTCGTATCCACAAAACGCGGTCCGAAGCCCAGCTCCTTGTGCAGCAAGAAGGCGTCGTTCAGATCGCGCTGATTGAACATTTTTGCCATACCCGCAACAAACACGACTGGGAACTCCAACCCTTTACTTTTATGGATGGACATAATGCGCACGACGTCTTCCTGCTCGCCAAGCGCACGCGCCGTTCCGAGGTCTCCCCCGCTATCTTTCATCCGTTCGATGAAGCGCAAGAAGCGGAACAGTCCACGCAATGACGTGCTTTCATATTGCCTTGCCCGATCATACAAAGCTCTTAAGTTCGCCTGTCGCTGCAAGCCCCCGGGCAATCCGCCGGCAAAGTCGTAATAACCGGTCTGGCGGTAAATGTTCCAGATCAGATCGGCCAAAGAGCCTTGTCTGGCCTCGCTGCGCCACTGTTCCAGCATCTTGAGGAAGTTTTCCAGCCTCGTCTGCAGCGATAATGTTTCATCCGATTGCTCCGCCTCGTTCTCTGCGTCAGTTCCACCTGCAAAGCGCAATAATGATTCGTAAAAAGGAACCGACTTATCCGTCACTCGGACTCTAGCCATTTCTTCAGCGGTCAACTGAACGACCGGCGAGCGCAGTACAGCGGCTAGCGGCACGTCCTGATACGGGTTATCAATAATTTTTAGGAGCGAAAGCATGACTTCAACTTCAGTTGCGGAAAAATACCCCGTACTCAAATCGGCATATGCAGGAATGCCCTGCTGCTTTAGCTCCTCAATGATGACTGGCGCCCATTGCTGCGTCGCCCGCAGCAAAATGACAATGTCACGGTACGTCGCCGGGCGCGTGCCCCCGGTCCTTTTGTCAAAAGCCTGGAACGGCTCCCGCTTCCCGCCGTCACCGAGCAGCTCGCGAATATGCCGCGCGATCGTGCGCGCTTCCAGCTGCACATTCTCCAGCTCCAGCGTGTCCAGCTCCGGTTCGATGCTGCGCTCATCGCCTGCTGCTTCCGAGTCGCTGCCGTCCTGATCGTCCGACTCCCCGTCGTAGGCTTCGCTGCGCTCAGCTGCGTCCACGGCGCGATCCACGATTAGCATCTCCACCGCGCAATCCGATGCCGGCGGCGGGTAGCCCGCCCCATAGACGAGTTCCGCGCGTTCATCGTACTCGATTTCACCCACAGCTTCGTTCATCATTTGCTTGAACAAAAAGTTCACGGCATGCACCACTTGGATACGGCTGCGGAAGTTACGGGCCAAATCGATACGTCCCCCGTCTGCGGACACGCCGGCTTCCGCTTGTTCACTTTTGGAACGATAAGCTTTATATTTTTCCAGAAACAACTCGGGCTCTGCCAAACGGAATTTATATATACTCTGCTTCACGTCACCGACCATAAACCGATTGCCAGGCTTAGGCTGGGAAATCAAGGAAACAATCGCTTCCTGGACGCGGTTCGTATCCTGATACTCATCCAGCAGCACTTCGGCAAATTGGTTGCGGTACGCAAGTGCCGCTTCAGATGGATAGAGCTCATCCGGCATAGAACCGGGTGCGCAAAGAATTTGCAGACAATAGTGCTCCAGATCGGCAAAATCGATTAACCCTTTCGCCGCCTTCGCCTGCTGATAACGCTGGCCAAAATCAAGCACCAAGTCCACCAGTTGGTGAAGAACAGGCGCAAGCTCGGCAACCTCTTGCCCAAACTGCTCTGGCGTGCGGCCGAACAGCTCTTCCTTCAGCTTGTTGATCTGATCTTTGGCCCGATTGCGCAGATCTTTTACTTCTTCTTGCAGCGATTTATCGTAATCGTCGCCTTTACATGCTTTCAGCTTGCCGAATTCCACCGTCTGAAAGCCTTGATACAATACGGACCATGGGTATGTGGTTGTCTCCAGCAAATTGTTCACGAGCAGCAAGTCCTCGCGCAAATTGTCCAAATACGGCGCAGGACCGCCCGGCTGCTCACCGATCATCTGCGCTTGGCGCAGCAGGTCGGCCGCGCCTTCCAGCTCCAGGGACAGGTCGCGGATCAAACTCCGCTCCCAGATGGATACGTCCGCGGCGGCTGATGCCGCGGCAACGAGCGGCAGCGCCGCCGCAGGGTCGGCGATTTCTGGCTCCGCTTGAGCTGGTGCCGCCGGCGGTCCGAACATCGCGGCCGTCGTCCTGAGCCAGTACTCCGGCCACGGATGGCTGCGCGACACATCATACAGCTTCTGTACCAGCTGCATGATGGCGTCGTCGTTGCGCTCGCCGCTGAACGAATCGACCAGCCGCCAGAAGGCGCTGTCCTCTCCGCTCGCGGCGTAATATTGCTCCAGCATCTCGCCCAGCAGATCCTGGCGCAGCAGCTCGGCTTCCGTTTCGTTGGCGATGCGGAAGCCGGGGTCCAGCCGAATGAGGCTGAAGTAGCGCTGCACGACTTCCAGACAGAAGGAATGGAGCGTCGTGATCGACGCCCGCCCCATGAGGGCCAGCTGCTTGCGCAAGTGCTGCGAATTCGGCTGCTTGGTCAGCTCCTTTTCCAGCGCTTCGCGGATCCGGTGCTTCATCTCCGAAGCCGCCGCTTTCGTGAACGTCGCGACAAGCAGACGGTCCACATCGATCGGCTCCCATTCATTCGATATGCGGCGGATGATCCGCTCGACCAGCACCGCGGTTTTCCCGGAGCCGGCGGCAGCGGCGACCAGCATATTTTGACCGCCGAGCGTAATCGCATCCCACTGGTCATCCGTCCACGTGCTGCCAGCCGGCTTTGGCTGTTGCTGAGTCCATTGATTCACTTGTATACGCTCCTTTCACCCATCGTCATCTTGCTGTTTCCTGCTCCATCTCCGCCCAAATCTGCTCCTTGCCGCGCTGTTTCCACACTTGCGGCTCGTTGCCTTCAAATAACGGATCGAATTGACAAACGGAGCGGTAGGAGCAATGCAGACAAGCGGACTTCTTGCCGAGCCTGTAAGGCGCGATATCCACATGGCCGTCCGTAATGCCTGTGCCGATTTGTTTGACCTGTTTGCGCACATATTTGCGCAGCGTGTCCCATTGCTCTTCCGTAGCAACGGACGAGCTCGAATAGAATGTCCCGTCTTTTTTGAGGGCAACGGGAATGAGTTGCGAATGTCCGGCAGCATGCGTCAGCTGCTCGTCCATAAGCCCAGCAACATCGGCGTCAGCGGTTATGAGGCCTTTCATTTTGTACCGTTTGCGCAGCTCCTTATCCACTTCAGCCGGATCCATCGCATTTTTTTGCTGGAGCATCGGATTGTGAACGTGGAAGTAGAGAACGCCTGCCGGTTTGGCCGGAATACCCAGCCATTGTTCGGCATGCGTAATTATGACGTCCAAGTACGTAAGCATTTGCAGCGATAAGCCGTAATACACTTCAGAAAGCTGCAAGGAAGTTTGACTCGATTTATAATCAATGACCCGCAGCAGGACACCTTGCTCGCCATCCGCGCGGTCCACACGGTCGATCCGGCCGATAATTTCCATCGTACAGCCATTGTCCAGCTCAAAACGGAGCGGCGGCAGTTCTTTACCTGGACCGAAGTCGATTTCCAACCCAAGCGGATGGAATTGGCCGCGTTTGGCATGCTCGCCCAACACGATAGCCGCCCGGCCCACCACTTGTTTCAGCTTCCGCGCAATGTAGGCGTAGCGGCTGGAGCTAAGCAGGATTTCGCCCTGCAATCGCGGCGCCAGCTCATCAACGACCTGGGCAGACCGCTCCATACAGGCTTCAGCCGAGAGCGCGCCCCAGTCCAGTTGATCCTGCTGCAGCTTTTGCACAAATTGGTTCAAAGCCGCGTGGAACAACTGTCCGATATCTGGAGCGTCCAGGCGATACACCCGCCGCTCCTGCAGTTTTAAACCATGCGAGAGGAAATGCGAGAATGGACAAGCTACATATTTTTCCATCCGCGATACACTTGCTCGTAAATGCTGTCCATACAGACGCTTGCTTGTCCCTTGACTGAGGGCGGACTCTTTATTCGTATACTGCAGCGCGCTTGCCACGGCTTGGAGCTTCATGCGCCAATCCGGCTGCTCCGCATACCAGTTATAGGTCTCCCACCACAGATCAGCCATGCGCCCGCCAAGCATCCAATGTTTCATCCGTACAGCCAAATAAGAAATCGCTTGGCTCGGATGTGCGATATAGACCGATTGTTCCGCCTCCGGCGAATCATTTGCAGGCTCAGCCAGCAGCAGTGTTTGTCCCGTGCCCGGGAACAAATGGCGAATCTGCTTAATCAGCTCCGACGGAAGCAACGATTTGCCTTCTTCGTCAGCGAGCGGGTAGCTGAGCCACAATCTTTTGCCAGGAACGGTCAACGAAGTGTAGACGATAAACTGCTCGTCCAGCAGTTTCCGTCTGCTGCCATCAGCCATCGGCAGTCCGGAATCGGTGAGCACCTCCCGCTCAGCCTCGGTTAGTACGCCTTTTTCATCCATTTGCGCAGGTATAACTCCGTCATTAACCCCTAAAATGTAGGCGTAACGAATGCCGCTGGAACGCGTCCGATCCATGCTTCCGATCAGCAGCTGATCCATGGAAGGCGGCACAAGCCCGAGCTTCATGCTTTCCATCCCGGTTTCGATCAGGCCGGTGAACAACTCCAGAGATAAACGGTCCTCGCCCATCGTCTCCACTAACTGATCCAGCATATCCATCACGTTATTCCACATTTGCCCGTGCTCGCGGGCTTTTTCCGGCTTCCCTTCCTGCAGGGCCGTTTGGCTCCACAGCTCCAGCTGTTCCGGCGCCTGTACATCCATAAGCAGCTCGTACAGCGCTTCGACCTGATTTTTGACTGTGCCGGCCTTCTGCAGCCGCTGCCCAAAAGCTTGCAAAGGTCTGACAATCCACGCTTTGGCCACATTGAGCTGTTCAAGCGCCTCCGAATGCTCTTGCAGCTGCTCTTCGGCCTGCTCCAAATTCGCCCGGAATTTATACGCCCAAGGCTTGCCGTCCGTCCATCTATATCCTTGAATCCCGAACGCTAGCACGTAATTTTCCAGCTTATCCATTAAATGCCGATCGGCTGCGGTCGTTGCCGGCAGGAGCAGATCGGTTTTCACACAGCGAAACACAGCATCATAATGCCAATTGTGCTGCACAACCTCCAGCGCAGAGCGAATAAACTCTACCAGCGGGTGATGAAGCACCGTGCGTTTTTGGTCAAAAAAGTGAGGGATATCATAGTCGGTCAGAACCGCCTTCAGCAGATCCTGATAGCCTTCCATATTGCGAACCATGATCGCGATGTCGCGCCAGCGAACACCATGCTCGCGCACTAGTTGCAGCATGTCCCGCACAGCGCCCTCGACCTCTGCCCGGCGGTGGACGGCTTCTTGAACGACCACTTGGTCGCTGAGCTTCTCGCCTGCAGCAGGCTCGTAAGGTTTCGCGCTGCCGCCAATTCGCCTCTCGAACATACGTTCGAGATAAGCTAAAGCCGGACTGGCATGAAAACGCTGCGCCTCCCCGGAAGCCAATTGCACCACCTCAGCTGGCGCAAGACCAAGCTGCCAAACCATCTCCTGCAAGCGCACCATCGTCTTCGCCGTCGGGTGAAACAAGTCCAGCTCGTCCGGCACATCCACAGCTTCGAGCGCCCGATTCAGGCAAAGCGTGATCGTGACGTCTTTGCACGTGGCAAAAAGGCCGGCAAGCACGGCAAACTCCTGCGGCGTAAAACCGTGAAAGCCATCAATCCAGATCGAGGCTGAGCGCAAATAAGCCGATTTCGGAATCTGCTCCGCCAGCAGTGTCAAATAATCCTCGCCGTCCAAATACTGCCGGGCCAGCACATTTTCAAACTCGCGGTAAATGAGCCGGATATCGTGCATTTTCTCACGCAGCAGGCCGCTTTCACCAAGCGACGCGACGCGTTTGGCATCGTGTTCATCCAATTGCTCAGCCGATAAGCAATAACGTTTGAACTCTGTGAAAAGCTGGTTCAACCGATCGATAAAGCCCATTTGCTCGGCAGAATGGCCAAATATGCGGAGCTGATCCTTATGTTTATGTAAAATGCTCGTCAGGAGCAGTTTTTTGCCTGTTTCATCAATGGGGAGGCGGGCCGTCCCGCCTTCTTCCTGCATCACGCGCCAAGCTAAACGGTGGAAGCTGAGCACCTGCGCCCGAATCATCCCGCTGATCTGCGGGTCGGATACGATCGCATGTTCTGCCTGAAACGTCGCTTGCTCCGGAACCAGCAGAATAAGCGGAGCTCCTTCTGGCTCAGCCGCCAAACGCTGTTTCATTTCCTCCATACAGCGCATGCTTTTTCCGCTGCCGGCTCTGCCTAATATGAATCGAATCGTCATGCAGGTCCTCCTTCATTCTATGTAGTCATCCTCTTATTCTATCATACTTTTACTAGAAAAGAGGTGTGGCAGATGATGGTGCTCCACATTCACGCAACGATAAAAAAGGCCCTCCGTCCATTCCTCGACGAAAGAGCCTTTTACACCTAAACTTCTGCCGTTTCCGGCATGGCACCAATATAAATCGACTGCGGCCTGAAAATCCGATTGCATCCGGCTTGCTCCAGCAAATGCGCCGTCCATCCTACCATCCGGCTCACTGTAAACGTCGGGGTAAAAAGTGCCGATGGCATATTTACCGCCCGCAAAACAGCCGCCGCATAAAACTCCACATTCGTATAAAGCTTCCTGCCAGGTTTGTATTCATCCAATAGGCGAGTAGCTAACGACTCCACGTACACCGCAAGCTCAAACCATGCATCATCGGCCGATAGCCGGATGATCATCTCCCGCAGCGCTTCCGCCCGGGGATCAAACGTTTTATAGACGCGATGTCCGAAGCCCATTAAGCGTTGTCCTTCATCCAAACGCTGCCGCAGCCAGCCTTCCGCTCTTTCTTTGGTCGCGATGGCATCCAGCATATGGACAACTTCCGATGGCGCGCCCCCATGCAGCGGGCCTTTCATCGCACCGATCGCTGCGCACAGCGCTGAAGCCATATCCGACTGCGTCGAAAGCACGACTCGTCCGGCAAAAGTAGACGCATTCATCCCATGCTCCATCGCTAGTATGAAATAAGCAGTCAAAGCTTTCACATGCGCAGGCAGCGGCACCTCACCGGTTAACATGAACAAATAATTGGCCACATGGCCCAATTGCGGATTGGGCTCAACCGGCTCTAGCCCAGCAGAACGCCTGTAGCGATAGGCAATGATCGACGGCACCAGTGCCGTGTAGCGCAAAGCTCCTTCCAACGAAGGTGACCACGTCCCCCGATTCGTTTCTTCTGCAGCTGAGATCGCTGTCCGCAGCACACTCATCATCTCGAATTCTTGCGGAAGCAAATCGATCACCGCTTTAACTTCAGCCGGCAAAGCACGCAAACCTGACCATTTAACACAAAAGTCAACCAACTGCTCCTCCGTAGGCAACTGACCGTACCACAATAAATAGGCAGCTTCCTCATAACTCAATTCCAAAGCCAACCGCTTAGCCTCGTAACCGCGATAAATCAAAAGCCCCTTTTCCCCATCCACCATAGACAACTCCGTCTCCGCAGCGACAATTCCTTCCAAACCCGTTACAGATGCCATCGTGACGCCTCCCCTTCATGTTAAAAAGTTTTTTGATCATTTCCTTCATCTTACACATCGCTTACAAATGGAGCCAATTCGAGTTTTTTGGCATACCGATAAATAAAAGTGTATTCAAAAATTTTATCAATCAGAAAATTTTATCAACATGATATATTCTTATCTGTCCGCGTTTCCGTTCGTACACCCTGCTCCTAGGGCTGCTCGAGGTGTATATGCCTACCCCGTCTTTCTAATTACTATCCTCTTGGCTCAGATTGAAAAAAAATTTCTATAGAGCACTCGCTCGTCTGACTCTCACTTCACTATCCCATTGACTCAGATGGAATTCCTCTTCCTGAGCGAAGGGGATAGTGATTAGATACGGATGATCGCGGTGATACACTCCCCAACACGCTCTTCTGACCACTATCCCATTGACTCAGATTGAATAAAAATTCTTATGGAACACTCGCCCGTCTGACTCTCTCTTCACTATCCCATTGACTCAGTTGAAATTCCTCTTCCTGAGCGAAAGGGATAGTGATTAGATACGGACGATCGCGGTGATACACTCCCTAACCCGCTCTTCTGACCACTATCCCTTTGACTCAGATTGAAAAAAATTTCTATGGAGCACTCGCCCGTCTGACTCACTCTTCACTATCCCATTGACTCAGATGGAATTCCTCTTCCTGAGCGAAGGGGATAGTGATTAGATACGGATGATCGCGGTGATGATATACTCCCCACCCCGCTCTTCTGACCAATATCCCATTGACTCAGATTGAAAAAAATTTCTATAGAGCACTCGCTCGTCTGACTCTCTCTTCACTATCCCATTGACTCAGATGGAATTCCTCTTCCTGAGCGAAGGGGATAGTGATTAGATACGGATGATCGCAGTGATATAATCCCCACCCCGCTCTTCTGTCCACTATCCCTTTGACTCAGAATGAAAAAAAATTCTTATAGAGCACTCCCCAGCCTGACTCACTATTCACAATCCCATTGACTCAGATGGAATTCCTCTTCCTGAGCGAAGGGGATAGTGATTAGATACGGATGATCGCGGTGATATACTCCCCACCCCGCTCTTCTGACCAATATCCCATTGACTCAGATTGAAAAAAATTTCTATAGAGCACTCGCCCGTCTGACTCACTCTTCACTATCCCATTGACTCAGATGGAATTCCTCTTCCTGAGCGAAGGGGATAGTGATTAGATACGGATGATCGCGGTGATATAATCCCCACTCCGCTCTTCTGTCCACTATCCCATCTGTCCAGTTTGAACTCCTGTTCTGAGAGAAAGGGATAGTGATAGATACGGCTGCTCTCAGTGCTACTCTACCTAACATGCCGTAGCTTGAGGGCTTCAGGCGCCGTGAGTGCAGTATGCAACGATTGGACACTATTTTTTCTGAGCTAAGGGGATAGTGGTCAGAGGATACAGACGTGGATACAGATGGGAGGGGTATGCATAGGAGCAGTATCGTAAAAAAAAGGTTAAGCAGACCCGGGGTCTGCTTAACCTTTTGAATACACTATTTGCTGCGGACTTCAAAAATCGCAAATTTCAAGTAATGCCCCTCGTCAACGCCCAAAATCCGGGGATGATCCATTCCTGCCCCGCGGAAGTCGACTAGACGGAGAATTTTTCCTGCATCGGTTGCCGCTGCGTGGATGGTCTCCAGGAAAAGCTCAGGACGCATATGGTACGAGCAGCTGGCGGTGACCAAGTACCCGCCTTCGTTAACAAGCTTCATGCCGTGCAGGTTAATGTCTTTGTAGCCGCGGCAGGCGCCTTCGACGGCACTTTTGGTTTTGGCGAAAGCCGGAGGATCCAAAATGACGACGTCCCAGGTGCGGCCGCCGCTTACGGGCTTCGACGTATCGACTTTACCCTGCGCCACGTTCGCAGAGGCTCGAAGCTTACGCTCATCCAAACCCTTCACTTGTTGACGTAAGTAATCAAAAGCATCGGCCACAACAAATTCGACGCGATCTTCAAATCCGTTCAACTGGATATTTGTGCGGGCGCTCTCGATCGCGTGCTCGGAAATATCGAGACAGGTCACTTTTTTGGCACCATATTTGCAAGCATTGAGTGTAAAACTTCCAGTATGGGAAAAGCATTCCAGCACAGTGGCACCATCCCAGTAAGGGAACGCGACGACTTTTCCGTTAGCATTGACCGGTAAGGTTTGGCTAATACCGCCTTCCTCGACTTGCTGCAGGGCGATTCCGCTGCGATGGCCCCAGCCTGTCATTAAAGGCGCGATGGCCGCCCGGTTTTCCCGTTGGTCGAAGAAATAGCCGGTTTTTTGCCCTTCTTCGATATCCACTTTGATGCGCAGACCGTTCTCCAGAATGTCGACATGCTTTGGACATGTGCCGTAAAGGAGCCCCTTCGTTTGCTGCAAGCCTTCCAGCTCGCGCACGGGCACATCGCTTCGCTCATAGATGCCCGCCGGGTTCATGACCTGCACAAGGGCGTCCACGATTTGCTGTCTGCAGCGGTCCATGCCCAAAGTGAGCAGTTGAACAACGAGAATGTCGGCGAATTTATCGACAATTAAGCCCGGCAAAAAATCCGCTTCGCCATAGACGAGCCTGTACGACTCCGCGTCCGCCAGGAAACGTTTGCGGTGCTGCAAGCATTTGGTGAAGCGTTCAACGAATACGTCCGTCGTTAAAGCTTCAACCGGCTGGTAGGCTACGATTCGAACTGTAATTTGCGACAACTCATTGTAATAGCCCGTCCCCAAATACTGGCCCAGATGGTTGTGAACCGGAACAAGCGCCCCGGGCTCGATCTCACCGTCGACTCTTTCGATTTCACTGCGGTACACCCAAGGATGGCCTTGCTCCAAACGAGGTTTCCTTTTTTTATGTAAAATAACTGCTGCCATATGTATGCTGCCTTCCTTTTCGTGAAGCTGATCTTTCTCTTTCCCGGCTTGTCATGCTTGTCTCGACGTACACATATATATGTCTTTATAACAAAAAATGACTGTTTCCGAAGGAGAAGCGCTTCGCATGATGACTACGATTATACTGCCTGTACTCACAGGCTTAGCCTTATTTCTGTTTGGCATGAAGCTGATGGAAACCGCGCTTCAGCACTGGGCCGGCGCCAGCCTCCAGCTGTGGCTGGAGCGGTTTACCCGCACGCCGGTACACGGCCTCGCCACCGGCACGGTGCTCACAGCGGTGCTCCAAAGCAGCACCGCTATCACGGTGATCGCCATCGGCCTTGTCGGCGCTGGCGTGCTGACGTTCCCGAGAACGCTCGGCGTCATTCTCGGGGCGAATATCGGCACGTGCCTAACGACCGAGCTGATCGGACTCAGCATCGGTCATCTTGGCGTGCCGCTGCTCCTTGCCAGCTCGGCTGTATGGCTCGCGAGCTGGTGGGCCGGGCCCCTGCCACCGCAAGCGCAGGGGACGGATGCAAGCCGATCCGCACACACCGATGGCGGTCGGGGCTGGCTGCGCAGCGTGCGCTTCGGCTCGCTCGCTGTGGCGGGCTTTGCTCTCGTGCTGCTCGGCATCGAGATCATGCAGACCATCGGGCCTGCGCTGCAGACCCGTGGGCTGTTCGCTTGGTTCGTGAACCAAGCGAAGGTCAGCCTGCTCTGGGGCGTCATCGCAGGCGCTGCAGTGACCGCGCTCGTGCACAGCAGCGCGGCCGTTATCGCGATGGCCATGGGCCTCGCGAGCATCCAAGGCATTCCCGTCGAGCTAGGCGTCGCCATCACCATCGGGGCCAATGTCGGCACCTGTGTGACGGCACTGATCGCCGGGATCGGCGGCACACGCGCCAGTCAATATGTCGCCTGGTCGCACATCCTGCTCAATGTCGGAGGGGCGATCCTATTTTACCCGTTCATGCACCAGCTCGTCCAAATCTCATCCATGCTCGCGGGGGGAGCTTCGGAACAAATTGCCCGCGCGCAAACGGTTTTCAACGTCGTCAGCTCATTATTGGCTTTGCCCTTTTGCTATCTAAAAATATGGGAGCGCCTGGAATTCCGCAATTAAGCTTGCAGCTTATACCTCAATGCCAAGCTTACGCAGCCCTTTGCTCAATACGCTATTGTTGTTATCATAGCCGGATTCAAGCTGCTGGCGCCAAGCTTCCAACGGTTCGAGCCACTCGACGCCGCGAATTTCCTCGACCTGTGCCTGTAGTGTACCGCTTGCGGCTTCTACCAAATAATAATGCACTTCTTTATCCACGATGCCGTGAGTCGGATTATTGTACTGGTACGCAATGATTTCAATGGAATCGACGATTCGGCCAACAATTCCGGTTTCTTCCAAAATTTCACGAAGCGCTGTTTGCTCAACCGTCTCGCCGGGCTCCATTTTGCCTTTGGCCAGCGTAATTTTACCGTATCGATCCTGAATCAATTGCACTTGTAATTGGCCGTCTTGCTTTCGAAATACGACCCCACCTGCTGAAAGTTCTTTCATTTGAAATCCCCCTGGTCTCCAAATTCATCGTCCCACGACGAAGAAGAGGATGTCACCCCACCTGCGGGCGGAAGTGAAATCCTCAGCTAGTTGTTACAAATTCGCAGCTTGCGCAGGCTCCATCACGCGGACTAATTGTCCTTTGCTCTCATTCACGCCTGCTTCCGTCACCTTCACACGGCATAGCTGACCGATCATGTCCTCGGATCCTTCGAATACGAGCTGCAAATAGTTATCGGAATACCCCATGTACAAGCCGCTATTCGGCGCACCTTTGTGGGCGCTTTCCGGGATCACTTCAAGCACTTGGCCGACAAATTTTTGCGCGTAGGCAAGCTGCATTTTTTCCGACAAATCGATCAACTCATGCACGCGGGCATTTTTGATCTCCTCATCAATTTGATCTTCCATCCGCGCCGCAGGCGTACCTGTCCGCTTGGAATAAGGGAAGACGTGCATTTCGGAGAATTGCATCCGCTCCATGAACGCATAACCGTTGCGGAACATTTCTTCCGTTTCGCCTGGGAACCCAACGATAACGTCTGTCGTAATTGCCACGTCCGGCATGATTTCGTGCAAACGTTCGATTTTGCGGGCGAACTCTTCCGTCGTATATTTTCTGCGCATACGCGCCAACACCCGATCGTCCCCCGCTTGCAGCGGGATATGGAGATGGCGGCACATTTTATCCGACTTCTGCAGCACTTCGATCACTTCATCGGTAATCTGGCTCGCTTCGATGGAGCTGATCCGAATGCGCTGCAAACCTTCAACTTTGTCCAAGTCCCACAGCAGCTTAGCCAAGCTGTAATCCTCAATATCCTCGCCATAACCGCCGGTATGAATACCTGTCAGGACAATTTCCTGGTAGCCCGCTGCTACCAGCTGCTTCGCTTGCGCGATAACGCTTTGCGGTTCACGGCTGCGCATCAAGCCGCGCGACCAAGGAATAATGCAGAACGTGCAAAAGTTGTTGCAGCCTTCCTGGATTTTCAAGAATGCTCTTGTGCGATCAGCAAAATCCGGCACATCCAGCTCTTCGAATTGGCGTGTTTTCATAATGTTGCGCACCGCATTAATCGGCTGACGGTCTTGCTCCAGTTGTTTCACGAGTGGAACAATCTTCTCCCGGTCCTGTGTCCCGATGACCATATCGACACCAGGGATCGCCAAAAGTTCCGCAGGCGATGTTTGCGCATAGCAGCCTGTGACGGCTACGATCGCTTCCGGATTGCGGCGGATCGCCCGACGGATCATTTGCCGGCTTTTTTTATCACCTGTATTGGTAACTGTACATGTATTGACGACATACACATCAGCCGTTTGCTCAAAGTCAACTTGCTCATAACCCTCATTTTTAAACAGCTGCCAAATGGCCTCTGTGTCATAAAAATTCACTTTACATCCTAACGTATGAAACGCTACTGTTGCCATCTTGCTTATCCTCCCATCTCTCCGGTTTCATAGAAAAGGCATGTGAGCCCTACCATAGCGGCAGTCTCCGTGCGTAAAATGCGTGCGCCAAGCGATACGGAACGAAATCCGGCAGCTTCCGCTTGTTCGATTTCCTGCTCCGTAAAGCCGCCTTCCGGCCCAACAGCAAGCAGCACTCGCTTGCCTGATCCAAGCTTGCCCGCTGCTGCGGCTGCCTGTATGGCCGGTCTAAGCTGCTGTCCGTCTTCCTTCTCGTAGCAGATCCAGGCCGCATCGGCCTCCTTGGCCAGCTGAAGCAGCTGCTTCCACGTATACACGGCATCGACCTGCGGGACGCGATTGCGGTGCGCCTGCTCCGCCGCTTCCTTGGCAATCTTCTGCCAGCGCTCGGTACGCTTCGCTTCTTTCTTGGCATCGTATTGAACGACTGTGCGCTCCGATAAAAAAGGGAGAAACCGGGCTGCTCCGATCTCCGTCCCCTTTTGAATGACCGTCTCCATCTTGTCGCCTTTCGGCAAACTCTGCGCCACCCAAACCTCAACAGCGGCTTCCGCAGTCATGGCCAGCTCCTCCACGACTTCCGCAATCACGCACCCTTTCTCCAGTTGCGTGATACGGACCAGCGCTTCGCGATCGACCCCATTGCTGCAGATGACCTGCTCGCCAACTTCTGCGCGCATGACGCGCTGCAAATGATGAGCATCGTCGCCTTCAATGGTGACAACGGCAGATGCTGATGTAAACTGCTCAGGCGGTAAAAAATAACGCTGCATAGGTCAAGCCTCTCTATCTTCATAATTACGCATTTACGTTTTGTATGATTCTATGAAAACATCCACACATCATCATACCTGTTTTGGCTTTGAAAATCTACAAGAGCTTACTGGCAGACACTGGCTAGCCCAGTATCCAGCTGATCGGAATCAACATCGATTGATAAATATTATTGATCAGACTGAAGTAAGGATCCAATGTAATTTGACGCAACGGCCTAATGTAAAGCAGCAATAACATAATAATAAAAGCCCATTGCTCAAATCGCTGCAAACGAACATTCAGCTGAAGCGGTAAAAGTTCTTGTACAATCCGGTACCCATCCAAAGGCGGAATAGGGATTAAGTTGAATAATAACAAGCTCAAGTTGATGATAACCATTTTCGAAAAAAATACATTAATGGCTAGAATACTGCCTTTAGATAAAGTGTCCATCCAGCCGAAATGTTGAATGAGGGCATACAATAACAACGAAAGAAAAGCTAAAACCAGGTTACTTAACGGTCCTGCTGCAGTAACGACGATCGTCATCACCCTTGGATTTTTGAAATACCCTCGGTTAACAGGAACAGGTTTGGCCCAACCTATTCCCGCTAACAACATCATGATCGAACCTAATAAATCAAGATGAACCATCGGGTTCAACGAAACCCGGCCGAGCTGATAAGCAGTTGGATCTCCAAATTTATAGGCGGTGTAGGCATGTGCAAATTCATGGATGGTGAATGAGATCACCAAGGCCAAAACGACAAAGGGTAGTGTACTCCAATCGTTAAATAACAGCCCATTCATGAAGGGATCACCTACGGCTTTCTAGCAACGATCACAACCCAATCCGAATCGTAGTTTTTCTCTACAATTTCAAATTTAGCTGCAACCAGTGCTTTTTCCACATCAGCTTCTTTGCTCGTGATGATTCCGGAAGCTACATAGTATCCGCCGGATTGCAGCACGTCGTACACATCGTTCACGAACAGCAAAATAATTTCCGCCAAAATGTTCGCCACCACGACTTTCACCGGAATGGTGACGCCTAATTGGCTGGACGCTTCGGTTTCGCTTGCTTTGAGCACGCCCAGCAGATCGCTCAGCTTGACGGTGATGCTGTTCTCCAGTTCGTTCAGCTTGGTATTCTCCGTTGCACTGGATACAGCCACAGGATCCAAATCAACCGCCAGCACATGCTTGGCGCCTAATTTGGCCGCTGCGATCGACAGGATGCCCGAGCCGGTGCCCACATCGATCACATCGTCGCCTGGCTGAACGACTTTCTCCAGCGTGCGCAGACAAAGCGCTGTTGTCGCATGTGTGCCGGTGCCGAAAGCCATGCCCGGATCCAGCTCCAAAATAATTTCTTCCGGGGATGGTGTATATTCTTCCCAAGTCGGTTTGATCGTCAACCGCTCGGAGACGCGAATCGGTTTAAAATATTGCTTCCAAGCCGTTGCCCAATCTTCGTCATCAACCTCTCGCAGTTCATAAGTCGGATTGCCGGTGTCGATATCGAATTCTTTCAACTGTTCGATCGAGGCTTGCAAATTGGCCATGATCGTGTCCATATCGTTATCTTGTGAAAAATATCCTTTGATAACCGCGCGTCCTTCCGGAATATCGTTCAAAGGCAGTTCATACCATTGTCCGAACGAGGTGTCGCGCTCCTTATTCAACGTTCCGGACTCTTCAATGGAGACGCCGCCGGCGCCGAGTTCGTGAACAAAGTTCGAGATCATTTCTATTGCTTCTTCAGTCGTATGTACGGTAATTTCGTGCCAACGCATGGGTGAGGCTCCTCCTAATAATTGGGTGTATAACCCAGAATTCATAATGACTATTGTACTACACTCAGTTCCCCTAGTAAAATCGGCTTTTCGAATAAGAAAAAGCACCTGTCTTCTTGTGCCTGCGCACGTTAGACAGATGCTTTCAATTGCAGATTATACTTGCCCTCCCGCGCCGTCAATGACACGGAGAGCTTGCTCATAGATCGACTCGTCCACGACTGCCGCCAAAATCACATCAAGCCCGGTCACCCCGCCACCGCCGCCGTCACTCATCCCGCTTGCCGCAGGGTCCGCCGCGATGAGGATCCCCTCATCCGGCGTGGACACATGTGCGGCCTGCGTTAAGCTGCCCAAACTGCCGAAGTCTCCGGCATACGGATTCATCACCGACCGAAGGCCTGTGCCTTCATAACGGCCGAAGCGGTCAACCGACACATCAATGGCACGCAGTGCGCGCAGCTTCATGGCCGCTCCCTCGGCCTGTTCAGGCGCATGGAAGTAGGCTAAAATGTTGCGCTCGGCCATTATTGATGTTCCTGTCTGTAATCAGCCGCCTGCGCGCGCTCGGCTGCCTCATAATCATCTGCATCCGCCACTTCCGCGGCAAATTCAACGTCTTCATTTTTGGCGATCGGCAATTGTTTGTCCTGCTGTTTGTTGTTGTTCGTCATATAAAAAAACCTCCTGGAACATGTGTAGGTAAACACGTTTTATTGTTCCAAGAGGCTTATAAATTATGCCAGTGTTACTCTTTGATTTTTTCAAAGGAAGCGTCATACATGCGGAACATCGTCTTATAGCCTGATTCGTCCAGCTTAATTCCGACATCTAACTTGCCGGTAATCAACAGTGGACCTGATGTGTAACGAAGCTTAACCGAGTCCGGTACAAAAACGATCATGATTTTGTTCCAATACGTCTCATCGCCGTTATCAAACGGGCATTCCGCACCAGGCTGCGGTATGAGCAGAAACCAGTGTTTCTCAAAGGACAGCACTTCGCCCATGAACCCTTTGATTTGTACGGTTTTGCCGCTCATATCCCAAAAATGCTCCGATGGCCGATCCTGCTTGTCGTTATCAAAAAACTCCGACCAATTGATTTCATTGGTCAATTTCACTGCGGCCGGCTTCGCGCTGGGCTGCGCTGTGGCCACCGGCTGTGCCGGCGTGGTCGCTGCGGCTGGCTGAGCCGCTGGCGGGGCGTCAGCCGCCGCCGCAGGGCTCGGCGCTGGCTTCACGCTCGGCGCCGGGCTGGCTGCGGGCTGCCCAGACGCTGCCGGGCTCAGCTCCGGCGGCGGGCTCGCGCTGGCCGCGGGCCGCGCAGGCGCTGCCTGGCTCGGCTCCACCGCCGGCTGCACAGCTGGCGCAGTGGCCGCTGGCGTCGCCGTTGGCGTGGCCTGCACTGCCGGTGTCGCGCTCGCCTGCGGGCTGACCGCCGCAGCCGCCGCGGCTTGCCCGAACGACTGCCCGGGCGCTTCGCCTTTCTTTTGCCCGCAGGCGGCGGCAATCATGACGAGCGACAGAAGGCCGATGACGAACAATGCTTTATTCTTATTCATAGCGCGGTCACCTCAAGATTTGAATAATTGCAGCGGATCGACGCGATACGCTTGTAAGGCTGGTCCTGCAGCGGCTAGGCCACCGATCAACAGCGTAAAGACCGCGAGCATCCACTCGCCCGGCATCAGCTGCCAGGACTGGATTTGCAGTCCGGCAAACTCGAACACGGCTTCACGGCCCAGATAGCCGCCAAGGTGCCCGATCAGCAGGCCGAGAATCAAGCCGATCAGTGTTAACGACAGGCCTTCACCGACCAAGGCCATCCAAATGAACCCTTTGGACTTGCCAATCAGTCTCAGCAAGCCGACGTCCCGTTTGCGCTCTTGGACAGCGGCGATCAAGGAAAGGAGGATCGTGCCTGCCGCGAGCACAACGCAAACTCCGGTCACCACGCTTAGCGCCTGTGTCCCTTTATCGACAACATTGACCACGTCTGCGACAGCCTTGCTCGTATAGATCGCCTGCACATTGCTGATTTGGCCGTACTTCGTTTTAATGGACTGTGCGCCTAGCAGAGAACTAGGCTTTACCAAGATCGCTGTCACGTCTTTGTTCGCTCCGGATTGGCTCTCATGCACCGCCCATGCATAATCCAGCGTCGTGTAGATCGCCCGGTCATCGGAAGTGTGAAGCGGCGGAAGAATGCCGACGATCGTATACGTGAAGCTGTGATGCGCTTCATGCTCATCATGATCGCCGTCCGCACCTGCGCCCTCGTCTTCGTCGGCTGCCCCTTTTACCAACCCATGTGCGCCTTGAAACTTATCGCCGACATGCAAACCGAGCGCGCTCGCCGCGTAAGAGCCAAGCACCGCCTCGCCAAGCTTGCCGTAAAGCTTGCCTTCCGCCAGCTGCGTGTCATTGCCGTAGCGCACCGGAAAATACCCCGGCTCCATCCCCACAATCGGGAAGCCGTTCAAATTATCGCCCGTCGTCATCGCAAAGGCGCTGCTGACCTGAGGATCTTTGCGCACTTCATCAAGCAGCGAGAGCGGAACGTTGCCGGTCGGCGCGCCGATATGATAATACGTGTTCAACGCCAGCTGCGATGCGCTTCCTTTGGCCCCGATCGTCACTTCGAAAGGCCCGTATCCTTTCTCCGCGCCTTGCTCCAAACCAGCGCTGCACAGCAGCAGGAAGACGACGAGCGCAACCGTAATCGCAACCGATAACACCGTTACCAAGGAAAGCGTTTTGCGATGCAGGATATTATTCCAAAGTAAGGAAATCAACTTCATACCGCTTCTCTCCTAACGATTTCGTTCAGATCCTGGATATGGATGCGAGCGGGGTACATATCTGCCAAGTGAAGATCATGGGTGACCGTAAGCAAAGTCAACTGCTCAGCTGCGCAGATCTCTAGCAAGAGCGACATCACGTCTCGTGCCGTCTCCCAATCCAAGCTCCCTGTCGGCTCATCAGCCAGGATCAGCTTCGGCTTGGCGATTAACGCCCGCACGATGGCAGCACGCTGCTGCTGCCCGCGGGAGAGCTGCGCCGGCAGGTGATGCATCCGGTCTTGGAGACCGACGCGCTCGAACCAGTAGTCCAGCTGCTCAGCCGTTTGACGTTTTGACCATGCGGACGGAACGATTAGCTCAACGTTCTGTCTGGCGGTCAGCGAGGAGATCAGGTGAAAATCCTGAAATATATAGCCGACCTTTTTCGCGCGGTACTGATCCCGCTTCGCTTCCTTGTATTGATGCAGCGGTTCGCCATCTACCCATACTTCGCCCAGATCCGGCTGAATGACGCCGGAGAGTACATGCAGCAAGGTGCTCTTGCCGCTCCCGCTCGGACCGATCAAGGCGATCCGTTCTCCGCTCTCGACGCGCCAAGAAGGAATCTGCAGGATGGGCAGCGTTTTGCCATGCATCGCAAACGATTTGCTGACTGCTTCTAATTGGATCATATCTGCCTGAACCTCCATTATGTCTATATAGACAAACAGGACAGGGAATACAATCCCCTGTCCCCTGCCTGTACGAATGCTTAGTTTTTCACAATTCGCTCATTAAAGGAATCCCATGTGAAGTTTTTGCCAGTCAGCTTGTTGAAAGCTTCCAGCGGCAGGTACAGTTTGCCGTTGTCAATGTTGCCTTTCAATGTGCTGTCTGCGCCATTCACTGTTACTGCACCAGTCTCAACAAGAACACTCACAGTGTTGTTGTCTTTGGCAAGCGTTACAGTTTTCGTTGCTTCATCCCAAGTCACTTTGATATCCAAAGCTTCAGCCAAAGCTTTCGCAGTAAACAATGTTTGGTTGTCGCGCGTCACTTTGAACATTGGGAAGATATATTTGTCTTGCAGTTGTTTAGTTGCAGCAGCCAGATCGGCACCGATAACTTTTGCTCCGCTTTTCGCGATATCTGTGTTATCTACATCGCCTTTAACCAGGGAAGCAATTGGACCGTATGCCCATACGCCCACGTCAACGCCGGTATGACCATGTCCTGTCCAACCGATCGCGAGACGCTTGGAGATGACGGCATTGTAGCCGCCAGCACGGCCGTAGGAGGAACCGTCGCCGTTCATAATCAGGGCAACTTCTTCGTCAGTCAAATCTGTAAATCCAGTGTTATCCGCTACGATTTTACGGATATCGTCAGCTGTTTGTGCCTTTTTCAAAATGCCGTCCAAATACTCGTAAGAGTGCTTTTCTTTGTTAAACAAGTCTACGTTCAGCTCGTACACATTGTTGATCCCTAGTGTCAGACCGCCAGTTTCGTGGTCAGCTGTTACCACAACGGAAGTGTTGCCGTCTTTTTTGGCAAAATCAACCAAAGTTTTGAACGTTGCATCCAGTTCCAGCATCTCTTGAATGTTAGCTGGAAGGTCATTAGCGTGGCCAGCGTGATCGATACGACCTTGCTCAACCATCAGTACGAAGCCGTTTTTGTTTTGGGACAAAATGTCCAATGCTTTTTGCGCCATTTGCGGCAAGCCTGGTGTATTGTCATCGCGATCAAGCACGTAAGGGATCTCTGCGCCAGCGAAAAGACCTAATGCTTTACCGGCAGTTGCAGGGATGGCATCCAAACCTTTTTTGTCGAATGCAGTTTTGAAGCCAGCTGCTTCATAATCAGGAATGATGTTTTTGTCTGTACGCTTGCCTTTTTCTTCTTTGGTTGTGAAGTTGATTTTACCGCCGCCGAAGATAACATCCAGACCGCTAGTCAAATATTGCGAAGCAATCGCGTTTTGATTGCTGCGTTGACGCACGTGGGAAGCCCAAACTGCAGGAGTCGCACCTGTGATATTGTCTGTGGATACGACGCCAGTTGCTTTGCCTTGCAGCATAGCAGCTTCAATGACGGAACCGTAAGGCTTCGCGACATCGCCATTCGATACGCTGATCGCATTGTTGTATGTTTTGTTTCCTGTGGAGAACGCCGTACCGGCAGCTGCCGAGTCTGTAACCGCACCGGACTCCGTTGTGTACGGGCTTGGCTCCGAATATGTAGTTGCTTTACCGACGTAGTAGCCGCCGTCAAGCTCAAGGTGTGGCTTGTTCAAAAACTTTTTGGAATAATAGCGAGCTGCTGTTACTTCAGCTGGGCCCATACCGTCACCGATCAGGACGATCAAGTTTTTGGATGGTGCTGCAGGTGTAACTGCAGGCGCAGATGCTGCAGTGTCTGCTGCAGTGGTGTCTGCTGCAAAAGCGGCTCCGCAAACGCTCAAAGATAGTAGAGAAACCGTCAACCCTGAACCAATGATTTGCTTCAATGATTTCTTCAATTTTTTCCCCTCCGCAATATATGGATTCAACTCCTCTAGCATAAAATCCGTAGATTCAGAGAACGTTAACTGAACGTTTGGTGAATGTTAAAAATTGCCTATTTTATTATGGTAATGTTTACATAATCAAAAAAACTCCGTTGATAGGTACCTAGATCGCAAAAGATCCAAATACTTTTCAACGAAGTGTTCTCGTAACTTACAATTAATCACCCAAAAACGCGCGTTTCATGCGCTCAAAAATCGATTGATTTTGCTCATGCGTATGCTCGCCGCTCTGCTTGCCGAACTGGCGCAGCAAATCTTTTTGCTCCTCGCTCAAGTTCGTCGGTGTGACCACGACCACTTTGACATGCTGGTCGCCCTGGCCATAGCCGCGCAAACGCGGAACCCCTTTGCCTTTGAGGCGGAAATACGTGTCCGTTTGTGTGCCCGCAGGAATTTTCAACTTGACTTTCTCGGTCAAGGTCGGGATCTCGATCTCATCGCCAAGCGCTGCCTGCATGAAGGTCAGCGGCACTTCGCAGTAGATATCGTCGCCTTCGCGCTCGAAAAATTCATGCGATTTCACGCGGATCACGACGTAGAGATCGCCTGAAGGGCCCCCGCGTGTTCCCGCTTCACCTTCGCCGGAAACGCGAAGCTGCGCGCCGTCATCCACGCCTGCAGGAACTTTGATGTGAATGGTGCGTTGCTTCTTCACTTTGCCTGCGCCATGACAAGTATTACATTTATCTTTGATAATACGCCCTTGTCCATTACACGTCGAACAAACGCGGCGGTTTACGATACGGCCAAATGCCGTATTTTGCACAACTTCTTGCTGTCCGCTGCCTTTACATGTCGTACAAGTCTCCGGCTTCGTTCCCGGCTTCGCACCTGAACCATGGCAAGTATCGCAGTTCTCCGTGCGCGGAATGTGAATGTCCGTTTCTTTGCCGAACACCGCTTCCTTGAACTCGATTGTCATCGTGTACTGCAGATCGTTACCGCGCTGCGGCGCATTCGGATTGCGTCTATTGCCGCCTCCGCCGCCGAAGAACATATCAAAGATGTCGCCGAATCCGCTGAAGTCTTGGCCGCCCATGCCGCCCATACCCTGATTCGGATCCACATGGCCGAAACGGTCATACTGCGCCTTCTTCTGGTCATCGCTAAGCACATCGTACGCTTCTTTGGCTTCTTTGAACTTGTCTTCCGCGTCAGCGGCTTTATTTACGTCCGGGTGAAACTGACGGGCCATTTTACGGTACGCTTTTTTAATATCCTCAGGCGAAGCGTCCTTTTCGACCCCGAGCACCTCGTAATAATCGCGTTTACTCATGATTCCACTCCCATGTTCAAGACTACAAACGGAAAGTCAAAGCCGTGGAGCGTGCTCCAAGCGGCTTTGACCTCATCCGTTTTTGTGAAACTCTTACTATAGGATATGTTTACTTCTTCTGATCGTCAACTACTTCGTAATCAGCGTCGACAACATTTTCCCGGCCGCGAGGTGCTTCGCCAGCGCCCGCACCTGCTCCAGCGCCTGCATCAGCAGCGCCTTGCGCTTGCTGTGCTTGCTCGTAAAGCTTCACAGAAAGCTGTTGGATCACTTCTGTCAACTCAGCTGTTGCCGCTTTGATAGTTTCCAGATCGTTGCCAGCCAGCGCGGAAGTTACTTTTTCCTTCGCAGCATTCGCTTTATCGATCTCGCCTTGGTCTACTTTATCGCCAAGATCTTTGATTGTTTTATCAACGGAGTACACCAGTTGGTCCGCTTCATTGCGAGCTTCTACAAGCTCTTTGCGCTTGCGGTCTTCTTCAGCGTGTGATTCCGCATCTTTCATCATTTTATCCACTTCTTCATCGCTCAAGCCGCTGGAAGAAGTAATCGTAATTTTTTGGCTCTTGCCTGTGCCTTTATCTAAAGCGGATACGTTAACGATACCGTTGGCATCGATATCGAACACTACTTCGATTTGCGGGATGCCGCGCGGTGCCGGTGGAATTTCGCCGAGCATAAAGCGTCCGAGTGTTTTGTTGTCGGAAGCCATCGAGCGCTCGCCTTGAAGGACGTGGATTTCTACGCTTGTTTGGTTATCCGCATATGTGGAGAACACTTGGGATTTAGTTGTTGGAATCGTTGTGTTACGGTCGATCATTCTCGTGAACACGCCGCCGGCTGTTTCGATACCGAGGGACAGCGGAGTTACGTCCAGAAGCACGACGTCTTTCACATCACCAGTCAATACCCCCGCCTGTACTGCTGCGCCAAGGGCAACAACTTCATCCGGGTTCACACCTTTGTGAGGCTCTTTACCAGTTAATTTTTTGATCGCTTCCACAACGGCAGGAATACGAGTCGATCCACCGACAAGCACGACTTTATCGATTTGGCTTGTAGACAAACCGGAATCGCTCAAAGCTTGGCGAGTTGGTCCGAGTGTTCTTTCTACCAGATGAGCGGAAATCTCTTCGAATTTTGCACGAGTCAAGTTGATTTCCAAGTGCTGCGGCACGCCGTCAGCTACTGTGATAAACGGCAAGGAAATCGTCGTTGTCAAAACGCCCGAAAGCTCTTTTTTCGCTTTTTCCGCTGCGTCTTTCAAACGTTGTACAGCTGCTTTATCTTTGCTCAGGTCGATGCCTTGCTCTTTTTTGAATTCAGCTACCAAATAGTCGATGATCACTTGGTCGAAGTCGTCGCCGCCCAGACGGTTGTCACCGCTAGTCGCTTTAACTTCGAAGAAACCGTCGCCCAGCTCAAGGATGGATACGTCGAACGTACCGCCGCCCAGGTCATAAACGAGAATCGTTTGGTCTTCTGTTTTTTCCAAACCGTATGCAAGCGCTGCTGCTGTAGGCTCGTTGACAATACGCAGAACTTCCAAACCGGCAATTTTACCCGCATCTTTAGTTGCTTGACGCTGGCTGTCGTTGAAGTAAGCAGGAACGGTAATAACCGCTTGCGTTACTGGTTGACCCAGGTAAGCTTCCGCATCGGATTTCAGCTTTTGCAAAATAATGGCAGAAATTTCTTGCGGTGTATATTCTTTGCCATCGATATTTTCTTTGTGGTTCGTACCCATGAAACGCTTAATGGAAATAACTGTTTTGTCAGGGTTTGTGATCGCTTGGCGCTTCGCGGTTTCACCAACAACGCGCTCTCCATCTTTCTTAAAGCCTACTACGGACGGCGTTGTGCGGTTGCCTTCCGCGTTAGGGATAACTACAGCCTCGCCGCCTTCCATGACGGCTACGCAAGAGTTTGTTGTACCTAAGTCGATACCAATTACTTTACTCATGTTAAAATGGCCTCCTTTTGTTCATTGAAACATCTCATTTAGACTCTATTTGGAGTTAGACGCTTACTTTCACCATCGCAGGGCGGATGACTTTATCTTTCAGCATATACCCTTTTTGCACTTCCTCAACGACGATGCCTTCTTCATGCTCTTCCGATTCCACTTGCATAATCGCTTGATGGAATTCCGGATTGAACGGCTGTCCAACCGCATCGATCGGCTTCAGGCCCTCTTGAGACAATACTTGATCCAGCTGACGGAACGTCATATCCAAACCTTTGACCAAAGCTTCAAAATCTTTGGCTTCCTTGCTCGAAGAAAGGGCGCGGTCAAAGTTATCGACCACAGGAAGAAGCTGCTCAATCAATTTAAGTGAAGCGTATTTCGCGAAATCTTCCTTCTCCAGTCTCGCACGGCGACGGAAATTGTCGAAGTCCGCTTGAACGCGTAAATAACGCTGATAGTTTTCTTCAGATTGCACACGCAATTGATCCAATTCACTCGTGCCTGCAGCCTCGGATTGCTCTTGCTGTTCAGCCGTTTGCTCGTTTTCAGTTGCGTATGTACCTTGCACTTCTTGCTCAGTTGTTTGATTATCTCCAGTACTCAATTGTCCTTCACCTCCTTAAAAGAATCAGATCTGTTTGGCGTCAGTTTGCCCATCTTTACACATCTTCAAAAGATTGTTTCATTTTAATTACGGTATGAATCCGCAGCACTGCAGCCGCTACTTCGCCTGCCGCTTGCAGCGCATGTATTTTCACGTCAACAGGATCGACGATCCCGGCTTCCAGCACATTAATGACCTGGCCGGTATCGCAATCGATGCCCAGCCCGTCTGTCTCCAAAGCGATCTGCGCCGCCTTGAGCTCTTCTACCTTCTCGAGCGGGTTGTAACCGGCGTTCACTACAATCTGCGCGAGCGGCTTGCGCAGCGCGCCCGCAACGGCGGCTACGCCGAAGCCTTCCATGCCCTTCATCGTTTCGCGCAGGCGCTCCAAATCGTGCGCCACCGCCATCTCGGCTGCGCCGCCGCCAGGCAAGTACCCGCCGCGCACGGCGGCCTGTACAGCGGAGGCGGCGTCCTTGGCGATGCGCGAGCGCTCGTGAGCGGCTTCGCGCGTCGCTGCGCCGACGATGACGCTCACGTGCTGCTCGCCGCGCCCGCCGCTAACGCGCACGCGGCCCAGCCGCTCATCGTACGCGGCATAGCCCGCGTACCCGAGCGCTGCGGCCAGCTCTGGCGCGCTCTTGCGTAGCGCGGTGCGGCGCACCGGCCGGGCGCCGGTGTGCTCGCTGAGGAGCTGCAAATCCCGGCGGGACAGCCGCGGTAGCACGAGTATGCCGGCGTCGGAGCACAGCTGCTCCGCCTCGGGGTCTACACCGCGGTCTGAAGCAATCAGACCGACGCCGAGCTCCAGCAGCAAGCCGAGGCTGCTGCGGAACTGCTCACGCAGCTGCATATGCCGCTGGAAGCCTGCCTCGGTGACCAGCGACTCATCGCTGACCGCCTCAGGCTCCAATGCATCGTGCAGCACGAGAATACGGGCATCGCGCCGCTCCAGCTCGGCGAGATGCAGGTTCATCGGCTTCTGGTTCAACAGAATGCCGGGCCAGACCTCGCTGCTCGCCTCTTCATGGGCGAGCACGCTGTCCGCGAAGCGGTAGCCGTCTTCGCGCAGCTTGCTGCCGCCGACTGCTTCGGCGGCGCTGACGATGAGCCGCGCGATATCCGCCTGCTCGCGGCCCGCAGTAATGGCGATGCGCTGCAGCGCGGCATCGCCTAAGCTTTCGATTGCGCGGCTGCGAGCCCGCAAACTGCTTACGGCCAGCTCGACGCCTTGCAGCATGCCGCTGACGACTTTGGCGACGGGCACGCCGCGCACCACCTGGGCGACGCCTTCCTGCACGAGCGCGCCGGCGAGCACTGTGGCCGTCGTCGTGCCGTCGCCGATTTGCCGCTGCTGGCTGCGCGCCACCTGAATCATGAGCCGCGCCGCCGGATGGGTGACGTCCATTTTTTCCAGGATGGTGACGCCGTCATTCGTGATGATGACTTCGCCCTGCGCACCTACGAGCATCGTGTCCAAGCCTTTGGGACCGAGCGTGCCTTCCACCGCGGAACAAATAGCTCTTACTGCCGCAGCGTTGTTCACAAGTGTGGAGAAACGCTCTTCACCTTCATGTGGAATGCCGCTCATTTGCCGTACCAGCGTCCCAGGACGACTTCCAAATGCTTAGAAACATGATTCAGCAAATTAATAACTCGGCCATATTCCATGCGCGTAGGTCCCAAAATACCGATCGTTCCAAGCGGTGTATCGCCTATCGAGTAAGACGCGGTAATTAAACTGCAGTTGTTGATCGCTTCGATGCTGTTTTCCGTACCGATTTTGACCTCGATGCCTTCACTCGAAGGTGTAAACAGCTTGATCATAGTAGGTACTTCCTCGAACAAATCTAGAATGCTCTTCACCTTATCCACATCTTTGAATTCCGGTTGAATCAGCATGTTCGTTGTGCCGCTAAGGAAAACCCGATCCTTCTCATCGTTATGCAGGACACTTTCGACGACGGAAACGAGCTCCTGATATCCGCTCACATACTTGCTGAGTTCAGCGGAAATTTCATTGTAGAGCTTCGATTTGAATTGCAGCAGCGGAACGTTCTTCAATCTTGTATTGAGTAGATTCACAACTTTCTCTATTTCAAGCATCGAAATGCCTTCAGGAATCGTAACCGTCTTGTTTTCCACATGGCCGGTATTCGTCACGATGATGGCTACCATCGTCGTATCTGTCAAAGGCACAATCTGCAAATGCTTCAGCGTCGTGCTGAAAACTTCAGGTCCGAGCACAATCGATGTATAATTCGTCAAATTGGAGAGTACGCCAGATACGTGCTGGATAACATCCTCCATCTCTTGAATACGCTGAGCGAAAACCATCTTCATCGCATCGACTTCATGCGGCTGCAAGGTGCCGTGCTGTAGTAGATGATCAACATAGTAGCGATAGCCTTTATGGGAAGGAATTCTGCCCGCAGAAGTGTGCGGCTGCTCCAAAAAGCCCATGTCTTCCAGATCGGACATCTCGTTACGGATCGTCGCCGGACTGAATCCAACATCGCCTCGCTTGGAAATGCTTCGGGAACCAATCGGTTCAGCCGAACGTACATAGTCATCAATAATAGCACTTAAGATCATTCGTTGACGTTCTGACAACATATATACCCCTCCTTGAAAAATAGTTCTACTATGAAACACCGCTATATTCTCATGTTCACCCGTCAAGCGACTTTCTCGCTCTAACCGTGCCCAAGCTGTTATTCCATCGCATCGTTAGCACTCCTATTTAGTGAGTGCTAAATCCTATTACAAAAATAACAGACCCTAAGGTCTGTTGTCAAGTCAATCCAATCGTTTGAGCACGGCGATTTCGTCGCAGCAATACTGTTTTTTGCAATGCATGCAATCCTTCCAAACCTTCTCCGGAAAAATCTCCTTAGGCACAAGCGTAAAGCCATTTTTCTGGAAAAACGCTACTTCGTACGTCAGCGCCATTACTTTGGTAATTCCATGTGATCTCGCTTCTTCAACCAGGAAATTAACGAGCTTGCCGCCAATCCCTTGCCCCTTATAGCCAGGCGTCATGCCGAGCGATCGAATCTCGACGAGATCGGGGCCGAGCCGCGTCAAGGATCCGCAGCCAATCAGCAGTCCGTCGTGCTCCGCAACGACGAACGTCTCGATTTGCTCTTGCAGCATCTCCCTGGTGCGCGGCAGCATAATCCCCTGCTTGGCATAACCTTGTATAATATCATAAAGCTTCTCGATGTCGTCTACGGAAGCTTTTCTCACTGTAATCGTTGAATTCACCATCAACCCATCCCCACCCATCGCAAGAAAATGCATAAAACCCACGCTGGCGTGATGACGGGTTATGACCGTGCTTCGCTTGTGGATTCATGTATAAATATACAACGAAACGTATATTTGCACAAGAATTATTTCACACTATGATAAAAACGATCCGAACACTTCATTCCCCAGCAAAATCCCCGGCTTGGAAAGCTTATATCCGTCCGCGCTGCGCTCCAGCAACCCCTTGGCCAGAAGCTGCGCTAACACAGGTTCAAAATGGGCTTCAATCGTTTCCCCGAACTGGCTCATAAAATCGGCATTCCTTACGCCTTCCAGCATCCTCAGACCGACCATCATGAAGTCCTCCATCGCTTCCTGCTTCGTCACTTCAAACTGTTCCATAATCGGCAGCCCGGTTTTCGTCGCGTCAATGTATGGCTGAATGCCCTTCACATTAACATGACGCTGATGATTCATATAACCGTGTGCCCCAGCGCCAAGCCCATAATAGGCCCGGTTGCGCCAATACATCGTGTTGTGTCGGCTTTCGAAGCCCGGCTTCGCGAAGTTGCTGATCTCATATTGCTTGTAACCAGCCTGCTCAAGCCGGTTCATGATCAGCTCATACATACCGACTTCCTCGTCTTCGCTAGGCAGCGGCAGCTGGTTTTTATGATACAACGTGTGGAACAGCGTATTCTCTTCCACTTTTAAGCTATAGATCGAATAGTGCTGCAAATCCAAAGCTAAAGCTGCATCCAGCGTAGCCTGCATGATGTCCACCGTTTGCTTCGGAAGACCGAACATCAAATCGATCGACAGATTGCGGAAGCCGAGCTTCCGGGCATTTTCGATGCTGCGGTACACGTCGTCCGTGTTATGAATGCGGCCAATTGCGGCAAGCAGCTCATTGTTAAATGACTGCACGCCGAAGCTGATGCGGTTCACGCCGCCTTCTTTCATTACGGCCAGCTTATCTTCATCCGTCGTCCCCGGATTCGCTTCCATCGAGAACTCTACTTCTGCCGCGTCAGCTGGGAAGTAAGTGCGAACCATCTGCAGAAAACGTTCCATCTGATTAGGCAGCAGCACAGTTGGCGTACCGCCGCCGACGAAAATCGTCTCGACCTTGGCAGGCGGATTCTTTTTGACAGTCCGCTCCATCTCTCGCTCAAGAGCATCCAGATACTCCATGACAGGCTGACCTTTGAGCACATAAGAATTGAAATCGCAATAGTGACATTTGTTCGTGCAAAACGGGATATGAATGTATACGGCTGTTGGGGCCGCTTGGGTAATCACCATAAAAGTTGTTCCTTTCTGAGCGAAAAAGCCAAGGGGCATATAATCTGCCTCCCCGGCTTCTCCATAGATGGCTTTCTATTCGTCAATTTTGAGAACCGCCATGAACGCTTCCTGCGGCACCTCAACGGAGCCGACTTGCTTCATGCGCTTCTTACCTTCCTTCTGTTTCTCAAGGAGCTTACGTTTACGGGAAATGTCACCGCCATAACACTTGGCGAGAACGTTCTTCCGCATCGCTTTGACCGTTTCACGCGCTACGATCTTTTGACCGATCGCCGCTTGAATCGGCACTTCGAACATTTGGCGAGGAATCAGCTCTTTGAGCTTGTCGCAAATGATCTTGCCGCGATGGTAGGCGCCGTCGCGGTGTACGATGAATGACAGCGCGTCGACTTGCTCGTTGTTCAACAGGATATCCATCTTCACCAGGTTGGATCGCTTATAGCCTGTCAGCTCATAATCGAACGATGCATAGCCCTTTGTTCTGGATTTCAGCTGATCGAAGAAATCGTAAACGATCTCGGATAGTGGAATATCATATGTCAACGTCACTCGATTCGTATCGAGATATTCCATATTCAAATATTCGCCGCGCTTGCCTTGGCAAAGCTCCATAATCGTGCCCACATAATCGTTCGGCACAATAATTGACGCTTTGACATAAGGCTCTTCGACGAAATCGATGCGCTGCACGTCCGGATAATTTGACGGGTTATCGATATCGATCACATCGCCGTTCGTCATCGTCACGCGGTAAATAACGCTAGGCGCCGTCGTAATCAGCGGAATGTTAAATTCGCGCTCGATGCGCTCTTGAATGATCTCCATGTGCAGCAAGCCTAGGAATCCGCAGCGGAACCCGAAGCCGAGCGCCGAGGAGGTTTCCGGCTCGAAGCGCAGGGAGGCATCGTTCAGCTCCAGCTTTTGCAGCGCTTCACGCAGATCATTGTAATCCGAAGTTTCGATCGGATAAAGTCCGCAGAACACCATCGGGTTGATTCGGCGGTAACCCGGCAGCGGCTCAGCAGCCGGACGCGCCGCATCCGTTACCGTATCCCCGACACGAGTGTCGCCGACATTTTTGATTCCGGCAACGATAAAGCCAACATCGCCCACGTCCAAGGATTCTACGATGGACATTCTCGGCTTGAAGGCGCCGACTTCGATCACTTCGAACGTTTTGTTCGTCGCCATCATTTTGATCTTGGAGCCGGCCCGGATGGAACCGTCTACGACACGCACATATACGATAACGCCTTTGTAGGCATCGTAGTGAGAGTCGAAGATCAGTGCTTTCAGCGGGTTGTCCGGATCGCCTTCAGGCGCAGGAACCTTCTGGCACACTTGCTCGAGAATCTCTTTGATCCCGATGCCCGCTTTGGCAGATGCCAATACAGCGTCACTGGCGTCGAGGCCGATGACGTCCTCGATTTCCTGCTTCACTTTATCAGGGTCCGCGCTTGGCAGATCGATTTTATTAATAACAGGTAAAATTTCCAGGTTGTTATCCAGAGCCAAATATACGTTAGCCAATGTTTGCGCTTCGATGCCCTGCGCCGCGTCAACGACGAGCAGCGCGCCTTCACAAGCAGCGAGGCTTCGGGATACTTCGTACGTAAAGTCGACGTGTCCCGGTGTATCGATGAGATTCAAAATATACTCTTCACCGTCATCTGCCCGATAGTTCAGACGCACCGCTTGCAGTTTAATGGTGATCCCGCGCTCCCGTTCCAAATCCATCTGATCAAGCACTTGCTCTTGCATTTCGCGGGATGACAAGGCGCCTGTATATTCCAAAATGCGGTCAGCCAATGTCGACTTGCCGTGATCGATATGTGCGATAATCGAAAAGTTACGTATTTTCTCTTGTCTTGCTCGAATGTCCGTCATGCTACAGAAATACCCCCAAGTACATGCAAATAATTTTCATTATAGCAGTTGTCGGAGGTCTGTTCAATGTTGCCCGTCATCCTTTGCCAAGCACAGCATCAAATAAGGACACAAACAGCTTAATTCCGTGGTGCGCGACAATCTGCAGCAGGTCGCCAAGTTTATTGCCCACATGGTTGAGGGAATCGTCATGATCAGCGATCGGCTCGGCAGCCGCCTCATCCCCTGCCTTCGGCTTCTCCGAAGGCGCCGTGGCTTTAACGTCAGATACTGGCTTGCCTGCCTGCGCCACGCTTACCGCTGAGTTCGATTGCGGCTTAGCAGAAGCTGCTGGCGAAGGTTTGGAGGAGGGAGGGAGCGGTCCTTGTATGCTCTCAACGCCGCTTGAAGCCAAGCTGACACCGAATAAGATGCAGAACATCAGCAGCAGACCGAACAGCCCCACTTTGAGATAAAAATGTTTCATACCCTCTCTCCTCCTCATTCCGGCTCATTAAGACTGCTTAGCAGGCGCATCAACTTTCTTCGCATTCAGAATCACTTCGGAGATCGCTTCAGCCAGCCAATCCGTCGTCCGATAGCATTCTTCCATCGTATTATAAGGACCGCCGACTTCAATCAGGATGTTGTTCGGCGAAAAGTTTTGGTTATAGAGGCCATTGCCTTCATTGGCCTCTTTGGCGTGAATACCTTTGGAAACGCCCGGATGCTTAGCCTCCAACACTTCGTGAATCTTGTTGGCGAATTCTTCATTTTTTTTCCAGTTCGGATTTTTGCCGCCAATAATAAAGTACACTTGTGCATAGTCCTTGCCGTCGATGGTCACTGTCGTTTTGTTGCGTGCTGCGGAATCGCGGTGGATGTCAAAATAGTAATTAAGATCTGGATGCGCCGCAAAAGCTTCCTGTAACGTTTTCAGTGAATATTTGTAAGAATATGGATATTCAAAATTTTTAACTACGTTAGGGTAGACCGTTTCCGAATGAACGGCGCCTATGCCGTCCTTCTCCAGATTTTGCGCCAATCGCGCTCCGACCGAAATAATATTAACTTTATCGCTGTACGCTTTATCCGGGTCTGTGATCCCTTTAAGCTCCGGCAGGAACGATTCGTTGCTGTGCGTCTGATAGATGAAGGCGACGTTCTTGCCTGCGGATATTGGCGGATCGCCAGCAGCTGCGGTTTGAGTCGGTTGCGGTGTTTGCGCGGTAGCTTCTGGTGTCGGCGTAGGCGTTGGCTGTGGCGGGTTTTTGGCCTCACCGGACAGATCGCCAGCTGCTGGCGTATAATCGGTCGGCTCGCTTGGGTTGGTCTCGCTGCCTTTGACCAGCACCGTCGTTTTCGTTGCGTCCATGCCGGGGACTTCGCTGGCCATCAGGCTTTTGGGATCGTGCGGATTGATGTCGGTCAGGAAGCGAAAAGCAAACGTAAACACGTTATGCTGGGAGAAGGTGAACTTCTTTTGATCTTGATGAAGATGGGGAACTTCCATGCCAAGCATATCGATAAAAAATTGATTAGTGACGGAGGCAGCTAAACTTTTCATGGAGGAGACTGGGGAAGCGGTAATCACTTTGCTCTGGATGTAGCCTCCAGCTCCAAGTAGGACGAACAAGGCGAGTGTCGACGTACTGAGCGTGATGAAGGTTTTGCCCAAGGTGCTAGCGCTCTGGTACGTTTTGCGGATTTGGCTGAGATTGATGGTGGCAGAAGTCCATTTCATAGTGCGATTCCTCCTAATCTATCTTACTTTAATCTATGAACCGAACGATTTCGGTAGAACTCGATTCACTAGATTTTTCTGATAGATCAGGATCGATCTCCGTCGCTGCATATCAAAAAGCTGACCCTGCACGATTCACATGCGAGATCAGCTTTTCATTTAGTGTGTGTATGCCGCCACATTGTCCACACTCACGGAATCATGAAGCGCAGCGTTTAATCCGCTGGCGATAATATTGGCGATATCTTCGATGAACTGGTCGATTTCCTTCGGGGTCACCAGCAGGTCATGTCCAACAGGGTCGAGCACTTCCTTAACGAGCATCAAGCGCTCTTCTTCCTTCATGTTATCGAGCAGCCCGAGAATATGACCGGTGTTGTTGGTCTGATCTTGAAAATGATTATGCATCATATCAAAAGCATTATTGACAATCGTCGAGGCATACACCACCGTCGGAACACCGATCGCCACGACCGGGATGCCCAGCGCCTCTTTGGTCAGCCCTTTGCGCTTGTTTCCAATCCCTGAGCCTGGATGAATCCCCGTATCCGCGATCTGGATCGTCGTATTCACCCGCTCCAGGGAGCGCGACGCAAGTGCATCGATGGCGATAATGAAATCAGGCTTGGACTTTTCCACGATGCCTTGAACGATATCGCTGCTCTCGATCCCCGTCGTGCCCAGAACGCCTGGAGCCACAGCGCTGACAGCGCGATAGCCGGGGCCCACGTCGTTCGGCATCAGCTCAAAATAATGGCGCGTCACCATGACATTGTCCACGACGAGCGGGCCCAAGGCATCCGGTGTGACGCTGGAGTTGCCAAGTCCGATGATCAGCGCCTTGGCGTCCTTGGGTATGCCGATGTCCTTCAAGAAGCGCTCAAACTCTTGGGCAAGCTTCGTGGCGACACGGTCCTGCAGTTGGCTGTCTTTTTGCCGGAGTGCCGGCACTTCTATCGTTATGTAATGGCCCGGCAGCTTGCCAAGCGATCTGGAGCCTTCTTCGTTCAGCACGTTAATTTTGGTCACGCGGATGCCGTTTTCACGGCTCATCTCAGTTTCAATGCCGGGGATTTCCTGCCCGTGTCGGGCAGCTTGTGCCATATCGCGCGCGTCTAAGGCAAGATCTGTATGTGTTGAGTATGCACTTAAATCCATCGTGGTTCCCCTTTCTCAAGTAGCAAATCTTTGCTTATTGTGCGACTAAGCAAACACCGTTATGCAAAAATAAGAAGGAGATTTAACCATTGACAGGTCTTGCAATTTCGTTTATCACATGATAGAATACTTAAAGTTGTCAGCAAGCATGAAAATGTAAAGTTGAACGTGTTTTTTGAAGTAGGAGGTGAATTTCATGCCAAACATTAAATCCGCTATTAAACGAGTTAAAGTTAGCGAAAAGCGCCGTCTTCGTAACGCTTCCCAAAAGTCCGCTCTGCGTACTGCTGTGAAAGCTTTCGAAACAGCTGCTAGCAGCAATGTAGAAACTGCCAAAGAAGCTTTGATCAACGCTTCTAAGAAATTGGACAAAGCAGCTTCTAAAGGTTTAATCCATAAAAATGCCGCTAACCGCAAGAAGTCCCGTCTGGCTAAAAAGCTGAACGCTCTTACGGCTCAAGCGTAACCAGAACATAAAGTGAAAGTCCAGATCTCTTCGAGAACTGGACTTTTTTCATTTCATTGGCTCACTCCTTCCTGCTCAAGCAGCCAGCCTGAGCAGAAACATTTCGAGCCCTAACACTTTATCGATTTTTCCGCTTTTCATCTGAAAATCAAGATCCGCCAACTGCGACATAATGTCGCACAGCCTCTTCGTCTCATATTTGCGGGACTGACCTTCCGCAATCTTCACGGCAAACGGGTGCAGCCCGATTTGTGAAGCCATCTGCTGCTGCGAGTACCCCATCTTACTGAGCTCCTTCACTTGCAGCATGATCCGGAACTGCCTGGCGATCAGCGCGGCGATTTTAATCGGCTCCTCCCGCTGTTTAAGCAGCTCTTCCAAGATGACGAACGCCCGCTCCAGCCGCAGATTCACGATATCCTCGATTAAAATAAACACATTTTGCTCCGTGCTGCGCGCCACCAGCTGATCGATCGTATCCGGGGATGCCGTGCCACCTGCGCCGACATATAGAGAGATTTTCTCAATCTCGGCCGAGAGCGACTGCAAATTGCCCCCTGTGTACAAGATCAATTGTTCCGCAGCCCCGCCGGAGAATGCAAATCCGGTTTGCTGCGCTTTCCGCAGCACCCATTGCTGCAGTTCTTCCGCGGTGAGCGAGAGGAACGGAACGACCGCTTCATGCTCTTTGAGCGCTTTGACAACCTTCTTCCGCTCATCCAGCTTGTCCGCATCTACCGTAAAGACGATGACCGTGTGATCGGCTGGGGATTTTAAATAATCGATGAGCCGGTCCAAATGGTGCTCAACCTTCGTGCTTTCCTTCGCTCCTGTGAAAAACAACGCATTCGTAGCAATGATCAGCTTCTTCGGCACCATAAAAGGCAGCGTTTCCGCGTCTTCGATAACAGCAGAGAGACTGATTTCGCTTAAATCAAATTTGCTGACGGCAAACTCCCGATGTTCCGGCTCGATCAACGAATCCGACAGGATCTGAATAAACTCTCTCATCTTGTATTTCTCAGGTCCGAAGCACAAATATACAGGTGCTGGGCGACCTGCTTGAATGTCTTTCAACGCTTTCTTCGCATCCATCTTAAAGCACACTCTCCTAAGCGCTTTCCAATCGGAAAGCTGGCATATCCATGATAGTTCGTAAAGCTATTCCCATCTTACCAACAACAAAGGGATTGCGTCAAAGTCCGAAGACGTTAACGCAATCCCTTTGCCGAGCAACTGGAAGAATTTGTTCCGAAAGTCATGTTCTTTCGGAAACAGCATCTATTTAAACACCGGTGCAGAGGCTCTAGAAACCTCTGACCGAGTGGCGAACCGCCAATTGAATCGTTTCATGCTGTTAATATAACATACGCTGAGCGAGACATTTGGTGCATTCGATTCATTAAAAAATTACGTGGAGCTCTCAGTTTTGGTCTTGACATCAATCACAATAGACTTCGCTGTGCCGCTGGCCTTCACCTGATACGTCAATTTATCGTCCTTCGACCATTCGCCAAGTGTTATTTCATCCGATTCCTCTCCCTGATAGGTGGAGGTATACACGACTTCCTGGCTGGTACTATTGCGAATGACGACATGATGGTTCTCGATCATGGCCTCATAGGTGCCTGTCAACGACTTCAGCGGCGCCGGACTTTGGGTCATCAGCGAAAACACGCCGTTCGTGTTTGGTGCCTTCGCCCTTGGTTCTTTCGGTCCAGCTACAGGCGACGATGCCGGCGGCGGCTCGGTAGCCTGGATTCTGGCACCTTGCGGCGGCTCGGAAACCTGAGGCTCCGGCGTAGGGCTTGGAGCGGTCGGCGCTGTCGGTGCAGGCACAGATTCCGTCGCTGCCTTCTCGGATGCGCCAGGGCTCTTCATGCGGGCAGGCTCCGATGTGGAAGGCGCCATCTTCGGCGTTGGCGTGCCGGCGTCAGCGCCTTTCAGCGGCTGCGGCTTCTCCAACGTGGCGTCGGAGGCGGCTTGCGATGGAGATTGCGATTGCGCGGAACCGCCATCCGCAGGCTGAGTGGCAGGCTGCTGTAGATCAGCCGATGGGGCCGTCACAGCCGCGGATGCTTGCGGGCTGTCGCCAGGTGCCATGCGCTTCGAGTTCGCAGCGCCTGCCGCATCGGCAGCAGTCCTTTGCTGCGCTGCGGAGCCGGAAGCTATTTCCTGGCTCGCTTTCGGCGGCAGCAGGCCATCCGCATTATCCAATACCGGATGCTTCATATTAAAAGCGAAGAAGCCTATGATCAGCCCCGCTGCGATGACGCCGCTGGCAAACTTCCATGAGAATTGCGATTCCAAACGGCGTGTCCATTTTCGGTGAGGGCGCTGCCCCTCATCTTTGTTGACCGAATGTTGTTGTGTTGTGCCGTGTGTAGTCAACGATTCGGATGTGGATTGCGCGGTAGACTTGTCGATCTCGTCTAACTGTGGGATAAGGGCATCCACCAAGCTATAAGGAGGAACAACCTTCGGTAGTTGCGTCAATTCCTGAGATAAGCGCTGGAGCCTTTCAAACATTTCCGTACACTCCTGACAATGTCTCAGGTGATCTTGGAGCTCCATTTCTTCTTGTGTATTTAAGTCTTCATCCAGATGTCTTTGCATGAGCTCCATCACCTCTTGACAATTCATCCCCGAACACCTCCTTTCTGATATTCTTGCAGTAGTGATTGCAATTGCTGTCTAGCTCGAAATAAGTAAGACTTCACGGTATTCAGCGGTAAGTTGAGCGATTCTGCAATTTCATGATACGAAAAGTCCTGCAAATAACGAAGAACAACAACTGAGCGGTGGTGTTCGGGAAGCTTGTCGATTGCTTCGCGAATATCTTTGGCTAAATAGCCTGTCATAATTTCCTGTTCAACGTTATGGTCGGCTGTAAATGTCATTTCATGCTCATCGATTGATACCGTTGGTCTCGCCTTGCGAAATTTATCTATGCAGATGTTCGTCACAATCCGCTGCACCCACGTCTTGAACAGAGCTTTTTCTTCATAAGAATTGATCTTGGTATAAATACGAAGCAGGGCCTCTTGTGAAGCGTCGAGAGCATCCTGTTCATTATTTAAAATGTAGTAAGCCGTTCGATAGACGTGAGTTTCGATTTCTCGCAATAGGGTAATGAGAGCATCACGGTCACCGGCTTGAGCGGCTCTAACCAGTTCGGGTGCTACCACTGGGATCCCTCCCTCTTGCACTCTTACAGACGCGGCTGCATCCGATAAGGTTGCATCTATAATAAAAAAATATAAAAATCAATGCATAATTACCAGAATAGCAAAATTTTTAATCAAATAACAGAGATACTTAGGGGTACCATAGATATTAGACGAAAATGACTGATGTTTAGTTTCAAAATAGACCGCGCTCCCTTCATCCACTTTTTTACTTATTTATTGTGGAGTGGAACGCATGAAATGCCTAGTACTATGTTTGTGTAGTACCTATTTACGCCGAGGTGGCGCGTGAAGGAAAGGGTTAGCGGAAAGTGCGGTTCCGCTATGCGCCTTGCGCAGCCCAGATTGAGGCCATTCGCGGAAGTTTTTCCGTTATGGGCTCTCCGGGCCGCGCATCACATCAGCGCATAAAAAAAGCTCTCCCTCACGGGAGAGCCGCTGCATGCTGCATCATCAATTCAGCCAGCCGTTCTTCTCAGCGATTGCAATCGCGTCGATCCGGTTCTTCGCATCCAGCTTTTGCAAGATTTCGGACACATAGTTGCGGATCGTGCCGCTGGACAAGAATAACCTCTTCGCCATTTCATTGGCTGACAGTCCTTGTGAGATGAGTTTCAAAATCTCTTGTTCTTTCGCCGTCAGCGGATTTTGCGCGTCCCAGAATGTGAGCGCCAACTCCGGCGACACCGCTCGGCCGCCGCCATGCACTTTGCGCAGCGCGGCGCTTAATTCTTCAATCGGCGCGTCCTTGAGCAAAAAGCCCTGCACCCCTGCCCGCATCGCCCGCTGAAAATACCCGGACCGGGAAAACGTGGTCAAGATGACCACTTTGCAAGGCAAGCCGCTCTCTTTTATTATTTCCGCGACATCGAGTCCCGTCAGCCTGGGCATCTCAATATCCAGAATGCAGAGGTCTGGGGTCAGCTTCTGAATCAGCTCCAGCGCATGCTCCCCGTTCTCCGCTTGGCCAATCACATTGATATCACCTTCGAGATCGAGTAAGGCGCTAAGCGCTCCCCGCAGCATCCCCTGGTCTTCAGCTATGATTACTTTCATACTTCCTTCCCCTCCCCGGCGCTTTCAGCAGAAGCCGCCTTCAGTTGTTGCTCCGTAGACTGGTGCTTAATAATAATGGGAACCTGAATTGTCAGCATCGTCCCTGCCTCAGTTCCCTTGTGAAATGTCATCTTCCCGTCAATTAGCTCCAAGCGCTCTTGCATACCCAGCAGGCCGCGGCCCGATGATGGCACCGGATCAACGCCCGCTTTGTTCTCACAGCCTTTGCCGTTATCCGCGATCGTCATCACCCAATACCCGGATTGTTCCTTCAAGGAGAACGTGCAGCGTGTGGCACCGCTATGCTTAATCACATTCGTGACCGCTTCCCGCAAACACATGCCCAAAATATTATGCACCATCGGCGGCGCCTGCAGCTTGCCGAGTTCCGCATGGCTGTCAAAAGCAATCGATGCCGCTTGCAAAATCGCTTTGGACTGCGTAATTTCATCACTGAGAGAGATTGCATTCATGCCCGAGATCAGTTCCCTCACTTGTTTCAAGGCCGCTCGGGACGTCGCTTGAATATCTTTCACTTCCTGCACGGCGCGTTCAGGCGCTTTCAGAATTAGCCGCTCTGCCAGCTCGCTTTTCAGCGTAATTAAGGAAAGGGTATGCCCCAGCGTGTCGTGAAGGTCGCGCGAGATGCGCTGCCGTTCTTCAATCATGGCCAAGCGGGCAATCTCGTCATTGGCGAGCATCAGCTTCTCGCGCAGTTCATTCGCTTTTTGCCGGGAGCGGATGCCAAAGGGCAGAAAGATTAAAACGACAAGGGTTGGGAAAATATACCAGGAGCTCGCATTGTAAAATTCTATGAAATTGAGCCAGACAATCGAAGACACATTGATCAGCAGTAATGCCACTGCGGCATAAAACGACCGGTTCTGCGCGATCATGCCGATGATTGGAATCGTATAAAAAAACATGAAAACCAAGTAGGGACTGTAAGTCAGGCTGAAACCTGTAATTAATATAAACAGTACCAGGATATATAGGATCCGCCGTTTGCCGTCTTTGAAGCCCAACAGAACAAGCGCAACGAACACCGCTAACAAAGTAAAGCCGATCCACCTTTGTGGATTCGGCCTCGATAGGATGCTGCTGAAGGGAAAGATTAAGTAGAACACCCAGAAAATCCAAAAGTTTTCAAAAGGTTTTCTTCTGTTGCCTAGCACATTCTTCATACGTTAGACCGCTTTCTGTTTTTTTAGAATATAGGTAGATAATACCATAAAAATGAGCAGATAGGCGGCTAGAATGCAGATGCCTGATAGACTAAGCCCACCTCCGGCAATAATGTTCCATGCACCTTGACCAAAGCGAAAAGATGGCGAGAACGACGCGATCTGCTGCATCACCTTCGGCATGATTTCGGTCGGGAACCATAGCCCGCCAAGAATCGAAGTTCCCATGAACACAATTTGCGCTACAACTTGGGTCACTTCTACGCTTTTCAAGGTGCCGATCAGCACGCCCAAAGCCATAAAAGGCAGCGCGCCGAGCCATATCCATAGCCCGCACAGCACCCATTGCAAAAGAGAAAGCTCCACCCCTTTGACGATGCTGCCGATAAGAAACATAACGACAATGGTCACCAAATTCACGATCGATTGGGAAACAATTTTGGATAAGACATAGGCGCTGGAAGGCAGCGGCGTAATCTCGATCATGCGGATCCAGCCTTGAGTTCGCTCCTGGGCAAACCTGATGCTCAGCGTATTGACACAAGCGCCAACGACGCCGAATACAGTCATGGACATCAAATAATACGCTTTCCAGTCAACGCCGCCGACTTGCGTTCTATCTCCGACCGTTGAAGTAAAAATGAAATAGAAAATAGCCGGCATAATGATTGAAAATACGAAGAAACGCTTATTGCGAAATGTTCGTAATAATTCCGCCTTACACTGGGCGATCATCGCTCTCATCGTTCCACACATCCCCCTTTATTATTGTTGAACCAAAAATTGAAAGGCATCCTCAAGTCCGCCTGCATGAATCTCGATATCTTTCATGTCCAATTGCTTTTGCACCATGGCGGATATCACTTGGTCGGTATTAGGACTGATGATTTTCACCTTGCGACCGCTCCACGTCACGCTCGTAATCATCGGAATCCCCTCCAGCATCTCGGCCGTCAAATCAGGGCCAGCGGTAAACTGAATCGTTTTTTGATGCGTCGACGCTTTGATTTCCGCCGGAGTGCCGTCCGCGATTAATTTGCCTTTATTAATGACGACAATGCGATCGGCGATGCTGTCTGCCTCTTCCAAGTAATGCGTCGTCAAAATAATCGTACGACCGCCGGCCGCCATGCCCCTCACCGTATCCCAAAAATGCTGGCGTGCTGTCACATCCATACCAACGGTCGGTTCATCGAGAAAGAGCACGGACGGATCGCCAGCCAGCGCTAAAGCAAAGCCGAGTCTGCGCTTCTGACCGCCTGACAGCGAGGAAGCACGCTTATTTCTCTCCGCCTCCAACCCTGACACTTGGAGCAGCTTCGCAAGGTCCAGCGGTCGGGAATAGTAATGGCGGAACAAATCGATCGTTTCGAGCACGGTCAAGCCTTCGATGACATTCACATCCTGCAGCATGGCTCCGATCCGGTCTCGGACGTCGCGGTCTTGCGGCTTGCCGCCGAGAAGACGGATCGTGCCATCCGTCGGTTGCAGCAGTCCCAGTGTCATGGAGACTGTCGTTGTTTTGCCTGCCCCATTAGGACCCAGCAAAGCCACGACGCTGCCTTCCTCAATCGTTAAAGACACGTCATCTACAGCCCGCTTCCCTTTAAACTCTTTACTTACGTGATCCAGCTCAATGATCGGCTTCAACAGCTCCACCTCATAACCTATTTGATGCTTTTATGTTACCGGACTGCCAAAGATTTGGTAATTCACGAGTATCATCGCTTTCGAATGACAAATGTCATATCCGATTAATTCCAGCCAATCTGGAGAATATTAAGTAAGCATGTTGAAAGCGAGGGATATCAGCAGCATGTTCAAGCAATTATTCGGCAAACATCCGGCATCAAGATCATTCACGAACAAAGCCGCTCAGACGGCTGCGGAAACATCCAATCAACGCATTTACCCGCTTGTTCAGGATAATTTGCAAGCCATCAAGCAATCGCTGCATCATCCCAGCGATCTGGTCATTCGATCGTTTACCGTCGGCCCGAGCCAAACTCTGTGTGCGACCGCCAGCATCGACGGTCTTGTCGATACGGCGCAAATCAATGAGCAGCTGCTGAAGCCGATGATGCATTCCTTTGATTATGTGACTTCCAGCGCCGAAGAAATGTGCTCTGTTCTGGAACAGCAGGTGCTCTCCACCTACCAGGTGAAGCGCATTGCTACGATGGATGATGTGATATACAACATTCTTTCGGGGAATACGGTGTTGTTCATCAATGAAAGTCCGGATGCCATTGCTGTAACGACGATCGGGTGGAAATCACGAGCCATTGAAGAGCCGCAGACGGAGTCCATTATCCGTGGCCCACGAGCCGGCTTTACCGAGGACTTGCGTACAAACACGGCCATGATCCGCAGAAGAATGAAAGAGCCTAATCTCGTCTTCGACAATTATCAAATTGGCCGCCGGGGTAAGCGTGATGTCGTCATTGCCTATATTGTAGGCATTGTTCATCCCGACCTTGTGAAGGAAATTACAAAGCGCGTTCAATCCATCGATATTGATGATATCGACGGCTCCGGATTTCTCGAGCACTGGATCGCCGACAGTTTCCTTAGTCCTTTTCCACTCATTTTAAACACAGAACGGCCGGATAAAGTAACTACCTCCCTACTGCAAGGACGCGTTGCCATTCTCGTCGACGGAGACCCGTTTGCGCTCATATTGCCAATTACTTTTTCTTCCAGTCTGCATTCTCCGGAAGATTATTATCAGCATTGGATGATCTCCTCCCTGACCCGAGTCCTGCGGTTAGGAGCCGCTTTTATCGCAACTTTTTTGCCTGCATTGTATGTCGCTCTACTGGAATATCATCATGGCATGATCCCGTCTAAGCTGGCCTTCTCAATAGCCGGTGCAAGGGAGGGTGTGCCTTTCCCGGCGGTGGTCGAAGCATTCGCTATGGAGATTACGCTCGAGCTGCTGAGAGAAGCCGGACTTCGCCTACCTAAGCCCATCGGTCAGACGATCGGCATTGTCGGCGGTCTGGTCATCGGCGAAGCGGCTGTTGCCGCGGGCATGGTCAGTCCGGTTATGGTTATCGTCGTCGCGATTACAGCGATTGCTTCCTTTGCACTGCCTTCCTATTCGTTCGCCATCACATTGCGGATGATCCGCTTCGGCATTATGCTGGCAGCTGCATTTTTTGGTCTCTTCGGCATCATCCTGACGTACATCATGATCAATGTACATATTACCAACCTAATGAGCTTTGGTATTCCGTATTCAACGCCGTTTGCCCCGCTGCTTAAGCAGGATTGGAAAGATCTCATCCTGCGCGTGCCCACCATTTTCTTGAAAAGGCGCCCGGAAATGATGCAGCCGCAAAACCCAGACAGAATGAAAAAGGAAAGCGATCCGTCATGAAATATTTTGAATATGGAGATCCAAAAGTTACCGCCCTTGACATGTGTGTAACCATCGCTTCCATGATTATCGGCGTTGGCGTGCTGAACTTGCCGCGCGAGTTGGCCAAAGTGACCAAATCCTCCGACGGCTGGATTTCAATCGCCATCGCCGGGCTCATAGCCATAGGCGCAGCGTATCTGCTTGCCAAAATTGCTGTGCACTTCAGCAAACAAGGCTATTTTGCGTATACGGCAGCTGCTGTCACCAAGCCTGTAGCTTATGTGATTACATTGCTGCTTTCCTTTTATTTCCTTTCTTATTGTTCCTATGAAATTCGAGCGATCGCCAACATTTCCAAACAGTATCTGTTCGAGCGTACGCCTGTGGAAGTAATCGCCCTAAGCTTTTTTTTAGTCGTCATTTATGCGGTATCCGGCAGTCGTGCCGGTCTTATACGTCTTAATCTGATGACGATCCCGTTTATTTTCGGGATTACGTTTGTCGTCTTATCTTTTAGTTTAACGAAATTGACTGTTGCAGATTTAAAGCCTTTCTTCATATCCAACTTCAGCGAGTTGGTCTCAGGGGTCAAAGCCAGCGTATTTTCTTTGCTTGGGTTTGAAGTTGTATTGTTGTATATCACCATGATGCATAAGCCGCAACTTGCACCCAAGGCAGCAGCGATTGGCGTTGCACTTCCGGTGATCATGTACTTGGCCATTTATATCGTATGCGTAGGTGTATTTTCGCAATTTGGTTTACAGGAAGTATCTAGCCCGGCTGTAGAGCTCGCGAAGGAAATGACAATTCCAGGCGAATTTTTCGAACGCTTTGAATCCATTTTTTTTACGATTTGGATTGTCACTGTCTACACGACAACTTGTATGGCTTTTGATTGCTGTATTTACACACTTAGATCCATGTTCAAAAAAATCAAGCATATGCCGGCGGTCTATACGTTAAGCCCCATTATTTTTTGGGTGAGTATGTTTCCCCGGGATGTCAACAGTTTTGCAAAAATGGGTGATTACATCAGCTATTTAGGCGTAGGGGTTGCGGTGATCGCACCGATGTTGATTTACTTGTTCGCGAAATTCCGTGGGGTGAAAAGCGATGCGGCCTAAAGTGTTCTTCCGAATTGTAACCATTCTAAGCTGCTTGATGCTGACCACAAGCTGCTGGGATCGCGTCGAAATTGACCAACGCGGCTTCGTCGTCGGTGTAGCGATCGATCCTGATGAGCATGCCAAAAACAGTCAAAAAGGCACCTACCAATTTGTTGTTCCCGCAGGGCTGAAACAGAACAGCCGCGGAGCCAGCGATTCGTCGCAAAAAGCTTTTTTTAATCTAACAAGCTCAGAGCAATCCATGTCGTCATTAGCAGGCAAAATTGCCAATTTAACAAGCAGGTCTCCCTACTTTGAACATCTAAAATTAGTCATTATTTCCAATGAAGTCGCGCGAAGCGGTTCGCATATGGCTGATATTTTAGACTTTTTTCTCCGCAACAACGAAATGCGAAGAGGAGTTCAAATATTAATATCCGAAGGCAACGCAGCGGATATGCTAAAGATTAATGCCAACATTGAGCCTATGCCTGTGGACTACATCAACTCGATCGCCAAAAACAATATGAAAACCAATTTCATGCTTCCACAGTCGCGTATAGGCGATGTTCACGAGTATCTTGTCAAACATCGCAGCTTCGCCATTCAGAAAATAAAAATCGAAAATGGCAGCGTCAACCTGCAAGGGGCGGCCATATTCGACGGGCATTCGAAAAATTTTATCGGGTTTCTCTCGGGGGCTGAGACGCAGGGCCTGAACTTTATTACCGGAGATATTAAGGGAGGCATTGTTGAAGCTGTGATCAACGGGAGTTCTGTCGATTATTTAATTAAACAGTACAAACGGAAAATATCGCTGGAAAATACCGATCCGAATCATCTAAAATTTCATATCCAATTGCTTTCCGAAGGAACACTTGACAAATCCAAAGCAAATCTCGATCCGTTAGATGCCACGGTAAGTCACAACTTCGAGGAGAAATTTCAAAAAGAGATGGTTACCGCCGCCATGAAAACCGTTAAAAAACTGCAGCAAACCTACAAGAAAGATGCGCTGGGCCTTGGCGCTTATTTATATCAGAACCATTATCAGATATGGAAGAAAGTTCAAGATAATTGGGAACAAGGGCAAAATTTGTTTTCCCAAGCGGAGGTTGACATCGAAGCTACTGCCATACTCCGCAGAGTCGGCAACATCAATGAAATATCGAAGGAGTAAGCAGCTATGCTGAATCGAATCCTCGGGGAATTCCCCCAGGGTATGGTCATTATTTGCACCATCCTTTCCTTCCTGATTCCGTTTACGATCAATACCATAAACGCGAGGCTTCACAAGTACGGCGACCCGCCATGGAAAGCTGTAGGCAAGCAAGAAGACGAGACAGATCCGCCATCAGGCGGCCAAGTATAGCATGCTCTAGCACTACACCCGCATTCTATAAAAAATCTTCCCTTGACGAATTTCGAATTGAATCTCCCCCCCTTGATCCGTCCGGAACACCTTGATCCCTGACTGATCCAATCGCTGCACAACTTCCGGGGAAGGATGCCCATAACTGTTCACAGCGCCGACTGAAATCACCGCATAAGCGGGTCGCCAATAATCGAGCCATGCTTGAGTCGTCGACGTTTTGCTGCCATGGTGTGCTACTTTCAGCACATCAACAGGCGCATGAACAATCCCCGCTTGATCCGCCTTGGCCAGCTGCTCCAACACGGCGCCTTCCGTCCCTTTCTCGATATCACCGGTAAACAACCAACGTGTCCCCATCATGTCCAAAATAAACACAACCGATTGTCCGTTTTGCTCTGCAGCGACATCCACTTCATCGTCTTTTTCACGAAATGGATATAGAACTTGCAGATTCGTCTCCGCATCGATAGGTATCCAACCACTCGGCTTAGCGGCCAGCAGCGGTACCTTACGATCAAGAGCTGTGCGGAACAAGCGTTCCAAGCTCGCCCCAGGCTTATACGTGCCGTTAAATAGAAACTGCTTCACCGGAATTTGCTCCAGCACCGCCTGCAAACCTCCGCTATGATCGGCATCGCCGTGCGTCAGCACGAGCAGATCGAGGTGGTGAACACCTCTTTTTTTGAGCAGCGGCACAAGCAATTTGCGGCCAACTTCATACGGGTCTTTGCGCTGCTTCCATTCCTCGCCTTTTTTGGAAAAGCTCAACGTCCCTCCGCCATCAATGAGAATGTGCTTGCCATGCGGCGTCCGGATCAGCATACTGTCACCTTGACCGACATCAATGAATTGCACGCGCCCGGAACGATCCAGCTGGTCAGGCGAATAGCCGATCCAAAGCAGGGCCAGCAAACTGCTGACGCAGATCAAAATTGCTAACCGCGAATAACCATGCCATATTTGCGATGAAGCGTCGAAGATGGGCGGAAGATCCGACTTCTTTAATTGCCGTCTGTAGTGTAATAACCCGTCCAGGATGACGACAAGCATATAAAACAATGCCATCCAAGCGAAGCTTGGTGTCGGCCAAACCATGCGGAACATCCGCAGCAATTGCAGCAAATCCGTCAGCCAGAACACAGCCTCATTGAGCGCCGACACCAGCCAGCCCAAGCATCGACCTGCGGGCAAAAATAGCAGGCTGGCGGTTAAGGCCAACAACCCTGCCGGAAATACCACCATACTGATAACTGGTACAAGTACAGCGTTCGCCAACCATGACAGCAAGGAAAATTGATTAAAATAATAGATGGAGACAGGAAAGGATATCAATTGCGAAACAAGCGTGATCGAAATCGTATTCATCAGCCACGCCTGGGGAATATAATCCTCCAGCAGCCGGTTCACCCGCTGCACACCGAGAATGAGACCTAATGTGACTAAAAAAGAAAGCTGAAAGCTGACATCCAAAATATAATACGGATTCCACAACAGCATCAGCCAGGCGACGATCGCCATGATATGCAAAACATCCTTCAGCAGGCCTCGCCTGGCTGCATAGAGAGCGACCATCGCCATAAGGCCTGCCCGCACAATCGACGGCGAAGCACCCGTAAGCAATATGTAGAAGGGCAGCAGCAGCATCGCGACCAAGAGATACGTCTCTTTGGCCAGCTTCATTCGGCGCATGATCCATATACAGACGCCGAGAAATACGGACACATTCAGCCCGGATATGGCTAAAATATGAGTCAGCCCCAGCTCGGAAAATTGCTGGAAGCGCTCTGGATCGAGATCGTCCTGCTCCCCGATCAGCATGCCTTTCATGAATCCCGCGTGTTCGTCCGGGAATATCTTGTCCATGCGCCTGCTGAGTGCCTCGCGCAGCCCGTCGTTCCAGCGCAGCAGCTGAACGACGCTAAAGCGCAGCGCCGCAGGCTCGACCTGCGCCTGCTCCACCCCTTTGACAGCCAGCTGCCAATGGGTGTAGTGCAGGCGCAAATATCGGCGGTAGTCGAAGCCGCCGAAGTTGCGCGCCTGGGACGGGCTGCGCAGCGTCCCAGCCAGCGTAACGGCGTCGCCTCGGCGCCAGCCCGCCGCCACAGCCTGCTGCTCCTGCTTCAGCAGACGCAGCGAAACCTGCACGCTTTCCCCGCCGAGCGGGAAAGCGGACTCCCCTAGGAAGCGGACGGACGCCGCTTCCACTTGAAAGCTGGCCCTGTCACCGTCGACGTTGACAGGGCTGGACAGACGGCCGCTCAGCGCGACTTCGCTGCCGTCGAGCATCCGCTGCTGGCTGAGCGGCAGCAGCGCCGAAACATTGCGCTGGTCGTTCCACGCGTAGTAGCCGAAGGCTACACCGACCAGCAGCAGCGCCCCGACCGGCAGGCGGCCAGGCAGCCGGAGCGCATACAGGACGATGAGCGTGCCTAGCAGGATCACGCTCATCGTCAAGGACATCCATGGCAGCTGGATGTGCAGCGCCAGTGCATAGCCAGTTATCCACAGACAGCATCCTAGAACAACTGGCCGTTTGATCTGTGTATCCAAGTTCAATCAGCCTCCTTGCTGGTGCAAACAACAAAGAACCTCCCCCTACGACAAACCGCCCAAAAGCAGATTTGACCGTAAAAAGAGGTTCTTCCTCATTCGTTCATTCATTAATTAATCACTTCTGTAATCGTTCCTACTGGAGGCTCGTAGCTTTCCATGCGGCGGAAGGTGATTCCCCGCGCAAGCATCAGCTGACCTACCTTCTCTTGATCCTTAGGATAGCTGCGATGAAACACGATCTCCGTCACACCGCTGTTGGCCAGCATGTTCGCACACGTCCAGCACGGCTGATCGGTGACATACACAGTAGAACCTTCGCGGTCTTCGCGGTCCGTAAAAAGCAACAAATTCTGCTCAGCATGGATCGTGCGTATGCAGCGCTGCTTTCGGATCACTTCCTCTTTGCCGTCGACAAGCTTCAATTCGACTTCTTCAACAAGCATGCACCCGGCTTCGCTGCAGTCAGGCACCCCCATCGGCGCGCCGTTATACGCGGTCCCCAAAAGCTTCTTGCCTTGAACCAACACAGCCCCGACGTGTCTGCGATTGCATTGCGACCGTGTGGAAGCCATGTAGGCGATATCCATGAAATAGGTGTCCCAATTTTTACGAGTACTCATAACGCTCCACAGCTCCTCCCAGGCTTATCTGTCTGTTCATCTTCTCTCCTATTCTCTCACAATTTCTAGTAAAACAAAATAGAGCTACGTGGTAGCCACATACACCAGCGGCTTTAGCTTCTCTAGCATTTTCGCGCCGATGCCTTTGACTTCCAGCAATTGTTCAACACGCTGAAACTTGCCTTTCTTCGTGCGATGCTCGACAATGGCTTGCGCCTTGCTCGGTCCGATCCCCGGCAATGCGTCCAACTGCTCGGCGGTAGCCGTATTTAAATCCAATCGGGTTTCGGTTTTGGTATCACTGTTGTTCGCTTTCGGTGCAGCTGTTTGCTGCCCTGCAGGTGGCTGGGCGGTCAAGGGAGCGGCTGTTTGTAAACTTGCTGCCGGGATGGACGATGGCGAGACGGCTGGCAAGCCTCTTGACTCAGGAGGTTGAACGCTCGGGGATGAAGCTGCGGAGCTCTCTTGCCTGGGACTCGCTTGGGCAGCAGCTTGCGGCTTATTTTGCCCGTCAATCAGCTGCTGCATGGAACTGTTCACAGGCTGGAATTCCGTCTGGAGCCATGTGCGGCCGCCGAGGGCAAATTGCCAAAGCACATAACCGAATAAACAGGCGAGTACGGCGCCCAGGAGGTACCATCGCCCCTTTTTTACGAATAGAATCACGAATTCTCTCCTTTCATAGCATCAAGATTCATAAACGTGCATATAAATAAAAAAGCTTCAGCTTGGAAAATCATGAAAACCCAGTTCAAACCAATTCCATATGAACAACGCGGGTAATTGAACTTTTTGGGAGGGATTACTTGATGATAGCAGGATTCATAGGTACTGGGAGTATGGGAAGTATTCTCATTGAGGCATTTATTCATTCAGGTGCATTCAATCCGGAGCAAATCGTCGCCAGCAATCGGACGATCAGCAAAGTAGAGCTTTTGGCCCAAACTTACGCAGGGCTTCAAGTAGCCCGATCCAATAGAGAAGTAGTCACGCGCAGCGATATCATTTTTATTTGTGTGAAGCCGGGTGAGTTTAAGAAGGTTATCGATGAGATTAAAGAGGACGTGCTTCCCTCGCAGATGGTGATCTCCATTACGAGTCCGATATTAATTCAGCATTTGGAAAGCACACTGCCAGCAAAAATTAGTAAAATTATTCCTAGCATCACGAATTATGTGTTGAGCGGAGCTACGCTGTGTATTCATGGTAACCGTATGCAGCCTGAGGATCAGGAATGGCTGGAAAATCTGCTCGCGCATATTTCCTCACCGATTCGCGTATCAGAAAATTACACGCGTATTTCATCGGATTTATCGAGTTGCGGGCCCGCTTTTCTAGCTTATTTCTTACAATCATTTATCAATGCTGCAGTGGAAGAAACTGGGATATCCAAGGAAGAAGCGACGCTTCTCGCCAGTGAGATGACGCTCGGTACAGGCAAGCTGCTTACGACAGGAGGGTTTGATCCGGCTACTTTGCAAAAGCGTGTCGCTGTGCCAGGTGGTATTACGGCGGAAGGATTACGGATCATGGATAATGAGCTCGTGGGGATGTTTCAGCAGGTCGTGCGTGCGACACACACCAAATACGCAGAAGACCTTGAGAAGGCTGAACAGCTTCTATGTACAAAGCAGCAGCCTTCCCAAGAACCTAACTAACGCATTAACCTACAACGATATTGACAAGTTTGCCTTTAACAACAATCAACTTGCGAACGGCCTTTCCGGCGGTCGCTTCTTTCACTTTGTCAAGATTCTGCGCCATTTCTTGCATCGCAGCCTCTTCCATGTCTTTGGAGATCAGAACGCGTTCGACAATTTTGCCATTCACCTGAACGACAATCTCAACTTCATTGTCAACCGTCCAAGCTTCATCGTATTCCGGCCATGGCTCGTAAGTAATCGAAGCTGTGCCGCCCATTTTCTCCCACAATTCTTCAGCGATATGCGGTGCGATTGGAGACAGCATTTGCACGAAGTTTTTCATCGCTTCCAGCGGCAGACGCTCGGTCTTATAAGCTTCGTTGACGAAAATCATCATTTGGCTGATCGCCGTATTAAACCGCAGGCCTTCAAGGTCTTCGGTAATTTTTTTGATCGTACGGTGCCATGTGCGCTTGAACGTTTCGCTGCCAAGCGTTTCCTCCGCACTGATCTTGCTGTTTAACTGGCCATTATCTTCCACGAACAAGCGCCATACGCGTCCCAGATAGCGGTAAATACCGTCTACGCCGGTCGTGTTCCATGGCTTCGTCGCTTCCAGCGGTCCCATGAACATCTCATACATCCGCAGCGTATCCGCACCTTGTGCGCCTACGATATCGTCCGGATTCACGACGTTGCCGCGCGATTTGCTCATTTTTTCCATGTTCTCGCCGAGAATCATACCTTGGTTAACGAGCTTGTGGAAAGGCTCTTTCGTGTGAACGACGCCAAGATCGTACAGCACTTTGTGCCAGAAGCGCGCATAAAGCAAGTGAAGTACGGCATGCTCAGCACCACCGATGTACAAGTCAACCGGCAGCCATTGCTGCTGCAGATCATGCGAGCACAGCGCCTTGTCGTTCTTCGGATCGATGAAACGCAGGTAGTACCAGCAGCTGCCAGCCCATTGCGGCATCGTGTTCGTTTCGCGGCGCGCTTTCATACCGGTCTCAGGATCAATCGTATTCACCCAGTCGGTGACATTCGCCAGCGGAGATTCGCCTGTGCCGGACGGCTTAATCTCATCGACTTGCGGAAGCAGCAGCGGCAGCTGGTCTTCAGGCACTGGTTTCATCGTTCCGTCTTCCAGATGAAGAATCGGGATCGGCTCGCCCCAGTAACGCTGACGGCTGAATAACCAGTCGCGCAGGCGGTACGTCACTTTCCCGCGGCCTTTGCCGTTCTGCTCCAGCCATTCAATCATGCGGCTGATCGCTTGTTCGTTGTTCAAGCCGTTCAGCAGCTCGGAATTCACATGCTGGCCGTCCCCGGTGTACGGTTCCGACTGCACATCAGAGCCGCCTTGAACGACTTCGATGATCGGCAGATCGAATTGTTTGGCGAATTCCCAGTCACGCTGATCGTGACCCGGAACAGCCATGATCGCGCCTGTGCCATATCCTCCAAGGACATAGTCGGCGATCCAGATCGGAACTTTCGCGCCGTTCACTGGATTGATCGCATAAGCGCCGGTAAACACGCCCGTCTTGTCTTTCGCCAGATCGGTACGCTCCAGATCGCTCTTGCGTGCAGCTTTCTCCTGGTATTCTACAACCGCGGCTTTCTGTGCCTCTGTTGTAATCAGCGCGACCAGCTCATGCTCAGGCGCCAGGACGCTGTACGTAGCTCCGAACAACGTGTCCGGACGCGTTGTAAACACCGTCAACGTATGACCTGAGTGTCCGTCAATCGCAAACTGCACTTCAGCGCCCTTCGATTTACCGATCCAGTTGCGCTGCATATCTTTGATGCTCTCCGACCAGTCAAGCTCTTCGAGATCTTCCAGCAGGCGTTCCGCATACTCGGTAATCTTGAGAATCCATTGACGCATCGGCTTGCGGATAACCGGATGACCGCCACGCTCGCTGAGGCCGTCAATGACTTCTTCATTCGCCAGCACCGTGCCGAGCGCCGGGCACCAGTTCACAGGCACTTCGTCCACATAGGCAAGGCCCTTCTTGTACAATTGGATAAAAATCCATTGCGTCCACTTGTAATACTCCGGATCCGTCGTGCTGATCTCGCGGTCCCAGTCATAGGAGAAGCCGAGCGACTTGATTTGACGGCGGAACGTATCGATGTTCTTATTCGTAAAATCACGCGGGTCGTTCCCTGTATCCAGCGCATATTGCTCAGCCGGCAGACCGAACGCGTCCCAACCCATCGGGTGAAGGACATTAAAGCCTCTCATCCGTTTAAAACGGGAAACGATATCCGTTGCCGTGTAACCTTCCGGATGTCCAACGTGCAGACCTGCTCCAGACGGGTACGGGAACATATCGAGTGCGTAAAACTTCGGTTTATCCGAGTTTTCCAGCACTTTAAACGTCTTGTTCGCATCCCAATACTTCTGCCATTTCGGCTCGATCGCCTGCGGGTTGTAACCCACTTGCTCTCTTGTTTCTTTAACTTCCTGTGTCATGTGCCAAATCCTCCCTAACGCTTAACAATGTGCTTCAAAAATATCAAAAAAACCCCTCATCCCCAGCGGATATCGCTAGGGACGAGAGGTTGATTTCCCGTGGTACCACCCTAGTTAACACACGGCATGCTTCGCCAGTGTTCACTCTGCCCCTTAACGCGGGTGAGACGATCCGGCTAGCGCCACCGTTGTTGACGGCGTTCACCTTCTAGCTCTGAGGCGAGTTCACTTACGCTAACTTGCCGGCTTTCACCACGATCCCGGCTCTCTGTAAAATCTGCGCTAAGCTACTATTCCTCTTCAAGGCTTTAACATCTGATTAGCTATGATTATATGTAAAATAATGCCGTGATGTCAAGCCGGAAGCCGTTTTCTCCGCAGCCTATTTCCTCGCGATGAAAAATGCGCGCTCCGTCCGAGTCGTCGGCGGCGCCCAAGTGAAATCGCCTGCCAACTGCACTTCCGCAAAACCGGCTGCGCGAAGCTGCTCTTCCAACCAGCGGAGCGGATAAGCGCGCTGCACATGCGTCTCGTCTATCCGCCGGAAGAGTCCGGCCGAGCCGTCCTGGACAAAGATCGTCAGCTCATGCTCGATCTGCACCCGCTCTTCGTCCAGTTCGCTCGTCCAAATATAGGCAACATCATCCTCATTCAAAAAGAACGGCTGGGCATCGGCGTAAGCAAATAGCTGTTCCGGCGTATGCACGTCGAACAAGAAGATGCCGCCCGGTTTCAAGCCTGCATATGTCTGCTGGATAGTTTGAATGACATCTTCTTCCTCCAGTAAATAGTTCATGCAGTCACAAAACGAAATCGCTGCGTCCACCTGCTCCTCCAGCTCCCACTCCCGCAAATCTTGCTGGATCCAGCGGATCGAACCTGGTTTCAGTTGGGCGCTGTGCGCTTCGGCCTTTTGCGCGGCGACGGCCAGCATATCCTCGGACAAGTCGATGCCGGTAACCCGATAGCCTTCGGCTGCAAGAGGAATCGCGATCGTGCCTGTCCCGCAGCCAAGGTCGACCACCGTTACTGGCTGCAAAGCATACCGTTTGAAGCATTCCCGGGTAAACCGAAGCCAATCGCCATAAGGCATGCTTTCCATCAAGCGGTCATACGTATACGCAAACCGTTCGTAACTCATGTTAGACCTTGGTCTCCTCTTGTTTCAGATACGTCCAATTTTCCTGCTGGTAAATGAGCCCTTCTTTCATCAGCTTGCCGAGCGCCCGCTTAAACGCAGACTTGCTCATACCGAAGCGATCGCTGATAATATCGGCAGCGGTCTGATCGGAGAACGGCATCGCGCCGTTCGGCCGCTCTTTGAGCAACGCCAGGATGCGGTCTGCATCCTCATCGCGTCCTTTTTCCTTCGCCAAGCGCATGGAAAGGTTCACGCGTCCGTCATCCTCGCGGACGAATACGATGCGCACTTGAACCGTCTCGCCGACGCGCAGCAGGCGTGTGCGTTCCGAGCTCGCGATCAAGCCGATAATGCCAAAGCCGAGCACGCCAGCATCGCAGATGACGAAAGTCCCCATCTGCAAGGGCTTGTACACGCGCGCTTCCACCCACTGGTTGCGCCAGCTGGAAGGCGCTCTGACGCATAGTGGCGCTAAATCTTCTTCCGTAGCCAGCTTGGCGATCAAACGGCCTTGACGATCATGGGCCAGCGTCACATAAATCTTATCGCCTACTTGCGGTCGCAGGGATTCGAGTTCTGGTACGTGCTTATAAGGCAGCAGTAAGTTACGGCCGAGACCCATTTCCAAAAAATATCCAAATCGCGGATGGATATCCACGACTTCGAGCAAAGCAACCTCACCCAGAATCAGGTGAGGGCGCTTCATTGTCGCCATAATCCGATCCTGGGTATCGTGGAACAAAAACACTTGCGCGCGTTCGCCCGGCTTGATTGTACCGACGACCTCGCCATATGGCAGCAGCACATCTTGCGTGCCATCGGTCAAAAAGTAGCCGTTAGGCGGAACTTCTCTCGCCACCTCTAGGCTGACGAGAGATCCTGCTTCCATTCTCATACGCGCTCCACTACTTTGGCATCGGACCAAAGCCTCTCGATGTTGTAATATTCACGGTCGTCGCGGTGGAATACATGGAGTACGACATCTCCCAGGTCCAGCAGCACCCATCTAGCAGTATCAATGCCTTCGAAACCTCGGACATGAACACCGTATTCTTGTGCTTTCTTTCTGGCTTCGGTGGCGATCGCCTGCACCTGTGTCTCTGAATTTCCGTGACAAATAACGAAGTAATCGGCAACCAAGGAAATGCCCTGCAGGTTTAACGCCACCACGTTCATCGCTTTTTTGTCTTCTGCTGCTTCCACCACGAAAGCCATAATTGCCTCTGGGGTCATGCTCATTCCATCATCCTCCTATTAAGGTGAGAGTCAATCTTGAATTTGTTTCAATAAATCATTTCTTGTCAAAATGGTTAAAGGATAAATCCGCTTGCCTTTGGAAAGCAAAAAACTGATCGTAGAGTCGAATCCGGCAATCAGCGCCTTTTCAAGACTATGTTCAGCGATTTCACGAATATTATGCACACCTGGAAAGTCGCGGCCCGGCTCCATATAATCGGCTAAACAGACGACTTTGTCCAGCAGCGTCATGCCCTCTCGCCCCGAGGTGTGATAGCGGATCGCATCCAGAATTTCCTCATCGTCAATCCCGAATTCGGTTTTGGCGATGTAGGCGCCTGCATGCGAATGCCACAGTTCTTTATCGTAGTCCAGCAAGTCCTGCGGCAACTGATTTGCTCGGATAATGTTGGCCTGATCCTGGACCGGCCAATACTTGCAATAATCGTGCAAGATTGCGGCCAAATCCGCCTTCACAGGATCTGCACCGAAGCGCTTGGCTAGCACTACGGATGTTTCCATCACGCCTAAGGTGTGCAGCCAGCGTCTTTCCGGCATCTGTTGTTGCACAGCGGCAATCAGCCTCTCACGATTCATACAGATGATTCACCTCCATGTAGGCCCGGACGGCTTCAGGGACCAAATAGCGTACGGAACCGCCGATCCGGCGTTCTTCCCGAATCGAGGTCGAAGAGATTTCGACCTGCAGCATAGGCACGATCGTTACGCAGGAACTGATCGACGAAGGCAGATTCGACATATCCAGCTCGTAGCCCGGTCGGGCTAAACCGATGAAGCGAATGAGCTGGGTAATCTCATCGATCCGATGCCAGTTCGGCAAATACTGCACCATGTCGGCGCCGATAATGTAGGCGAACTCCGCATCTGGATGCAGGGAACGAAGCAGCTTGATCGTATCGATACTATAAGATACGCCGCCTTTACCGATTTCGATATCCGTCGGACGAAAAAAAGGATTTCCTTCCGCCGCGAGACATACCATGTCCCAGCGCTGATCTGCCGTCGCTTTCGGCGCGCGTGGCTTATGCGGCGGCACATTGGCCGGCATCAGCCATACTTCATCGAGCCCCGCTCCTATCCGCGCCCGCTCCGCTGCGATCAAATGACCGTTATGGATCGGGTCGAAGGTGCCCCCCATAATTCCAACCCGCATGCTTCCACCTCTTTGACTGGCGTGTAACGGCCGTTGCCTACGGCAGCTCGATTTTCTTCTTGTCGCGCGATTCTTTGTAGAGCACAATAATTTTGCCGATCACTTGAACCAGCTCAGCACCCGACTTCTCCGACAGCTCTTGGCCGACCTCGTCGCGATCCTCGCCGCTGTTGTTCAGCACGGTAATTTTGATCAGCTCCCGTACTTCCAACGCTTCCTCAATGTGGCGGATCAAATGATCGTTCACTCCACCCTTCCCGACTTGGAAGATTGGATCAATATGGTGCGCGAGCGAGCGCAAATAACGTTTTTGTTTGCCTGTTAACATGATGTGTCCCTCTATTCTTATTCAGCTAACGACTGTTCTACCACCTGTCTCATCGCCGCTACGGGCGCAGGGGTGCCAGTCCAGTATTCAAAGGCGTACGCGCCTTGATAAATAAACATGCCGAGCCCGCCGTGAATGCGCGCGCCTCTAGCTTCGGCCTCCCGCAAAAAGCGGGTGATGCGCGGGTTATAAATTAAATCGCTGACCAGATGCTTGTCGCTCAGCAGATCGACCGGCATCGGCAATTCGTCGACATGCGGATGCATACCGGCCGATGTGGTGTTGACGATTAAGCTGACGGCGCCTGCCGCTTGCTCGACTTCATCCAAGCCCAGCCCAACGGCTTGCGTGTAAGCTTGAATCGTCTGCGCCAGCTCCACGGCCCGCTCTTTGGTGCGGTTGGCGATGTAGATGCAAGCCGCCCCTTCCTTGGCCAAGGCGTAAGCGACGCCGCGAGCCGCTCCGCCCGCGCCGAGCAGAAGCACGGCTTTGCCCTGCAGCTCGATGCCCGTCTCTTCCTTCAGGGAGCGGACATAACCAATACCGTCCGTATTATAACCGATGAGACGGCCGTTCTCGTTCACGATCGTGTTGACGGCACCGATTACCTGCGCGCCTTCATCGATCTCATCGAGGTACTGCATGACCTCGACCTTGTGCGGTATCGTCACGTTGATACCGCGATATCCGAGCGCGCGGATGCCGCGCACGGCATCGCCAAGCGCTTGCGGGCTCACGTGAAAGGCGGCGTAAGCCGCATTCATACCCGCTTCGCGGAATGCCCGATTGAGCATAATTGGCGAGCGCGAATGACGTATCGGATCTCCGAATACACCATATAAAATCGTGTGACTGTCAAGCGTCCGGTTGTTCTCCATCTCTGTGATTTCCCCCCAAGAGCTTTCCGCTGAAAAGCCGGCTAAGTTGCTGCAGTTAAATTAAAGATTCCCTTAATATAACTTTAATGCCCTTTGGCGCGTGCACCGCGATTTCCGCTCCGGCATCGCTGTTCACTTTGATCCAGCCGAGTCCCGAAATCAGCACGTCCACCTTTTTCCCCTTCGGTACATGAAACGGGTGTTTGACCAGCTTGGGCAGCTCGTCCAAATCGGCTTTCACCGGCGGCGCCAACATTTCGCCCTTATGATTGTCGTACAGCTCGTCCGCTTTATCCAGCTTCGTCCGGTGAATCTGAATCGAATTCGGCGTGTAACAAGTGAACGATTGGTGCTCGCCCTTTATGAAATCAAAACGCGCCATGGCGCCGAAAAATAACGTCTGGCTTTCGTTCAGCTGGAATACCATCGGTTTAAGCGGCTTATCCGGCATAATCCGTACCAAATCGCGCTTTTTTACAACTTCCGTCAAGCGATGTTCGTACACAATTCCAGGCGTATCGACGATAAAACGGCCGTCATCGAGCGGGATTTTCACCAAATCCAGCGTCGTTCCCGGATATTGCGAGGTCGTCAGCTCCGCATCCAAATCGCTGTAATCGCTGATCAAACGGTTGATCAGGGTCGATTTGCCGACGTTGGTGGCCCCGACCACATAGACGTCCCGGTTCCCGCGGTGCTCGGCCACTGCCGAAATGACGCGCTCGAAGCCCATATTTTTCTTCGCGCTGCAAAGTACGATATCGACAACTTTCAGGCTGTGCTCTTTGGCCCGGCGTTGAACCCAGTTGATGATCTTGTTCGCGTTCGTCACTTTAGGCAGCAAGTCGATTTTGTTCACGACGAGCAGGATCGGGTTATTCCCGACAAAACGCGCCAAGGAACTGATCATACTGCCTTCAAAATCGAAAATATCAACGATATTGACGACCAGCGCTTTCGTCTGTCCGACATGCCCCAGCAGCTTCAGGAAGTCGTCCTGCTTCAGCGTAACGCTGGAGGCTTCGTTATAATGCTTGATGCGATAACACCGCTGGCAAATAATCGGTTCCTTCTGGAACGCTTCTACCGGCACATACCCGAGCTTGCCCGGCTCTTCAATCTGCAGCTCTACGCCGCAGCCGGCGCAATGGATTATTTCTTCTTTGCTCATGAATCCTCCTAAAACCCTCTATTTCTTCATCATCGATAGAGCCAGCTTCTCGATGCGGCGGTTAATCTTCGTAAAAAATCCTTCGTCCATAATGGAAATAGGCTGAACGAGGATCGTATAGAGCCCCATCCGATTGCCGCCAAGGACATCGGTTAACATTTGATCGCCGATCACAGCAGTCTGTCTGGCATTCGTTCCCAGCAGCTGCATGGCTCTGTGGAATGATACATTGGTAGGCTTCTTAGCCCGGTAAATGAATGGAATACCAAGCGGTTCGGCAAAAGTGGAGACTCGTCCGCGATGATTGTTGGATACGATCACCACTTTAAATCCAAGCTGCTGTACACGTTTCAGCCATTCAATCAGCTCCGGGGTCGCATGCGGATCACGCGCACCGACGAGCGTATTATCCAGATCTGTAATAATGCCGCGAACGCCAAATCCCCATAGGTGATCGACGTCGATATCATAAATCGTGTGTACGGACTGTCTCGGCACGAGCTTTTTCAGCAAACCTATTCCCTCCAACTGATTCCTCGACATATACGTGAAACTATACCATAGTGACCCGCTTGTTGCAAAAAGAAAAGAACATATTTTCCCACATCCACGGTGATTTGAAAACGATCATGTCAGGGTTGGCAAAGGAAGCCCGCGGAGCGTTCTCCAATGTTCTGATCCCAGTAACCCTCCCTCATCTCTGCGCTCATGTGAAAACCACCTCCATCTTGGCAGGTGGTTTGGGCCGATTATTTCATTTGTTCTTTCAGTCTAGTAATCGATTGCGAGAGCTGCACATAATCCTGCTCCGTCGAACTCGCCTGGCTATACTTCGCGCGCTCGAAGAGCAGCAAGACGGTATCCAGCTCCGCTTTCATCCATTTGCTCTGCTGGCTCCAGCGGGCCACAGCTTCACGAATTGTTTCGTGCTCCTGCCGTGAATAGCCTTTGCGCCTGCCGATGCGGAGCAGCTTTTCAAACTCGACGATAATTTTCTGGTTAAAATTAACAGCTGACGCCTGCCGGCGACGCGTCAACCACGCTTTCCACGGGCTCACCTTGTACAGCAGGAAAGCTGCTACGGCCAAAACGACGACGCCCCCCGCAACCGCTGCGGTGATCCACAGCCCTGTATGGTCTGTCCCGCTGTCTACTGGCATTGCAGGTTCATCTGGCGCCGTTTCCGGCGTTACGTCCGCCGGTACAGCGGTGACCTCCGGCGAGGCGTTCGGGAATGAAAACCCGGCAGTCGGCTCAAACGAAATCCAACCATATCCATCAAAATAAATTTCCACCCAGGAATGGGCATCCGAATTGCGAATGGTATACGTCCCTGCTGCGTTCGGATCAATATCAGGGCCGAATTGGCTGAATACGCCGAGCTCCCTGATTTCGTCAGGCACCGGCGCGATGCCGGAGGAATAGCCCTTCACCCAACGGGCGGGCAGCCCGATCGAACGCGCGAGCACGGTCATGGACGTGGAGTAATAATCACAATACCCCTGCTTGACCTCGAATAAAAAACGGTCGACAAAATCCTTGCTCTTGCCTTTGCTTTCGTCAGGCGTATTCGTGTAAGGATAATGTTCAGCCAAATATCTTTCGATCAGCTTTGCTTTGTCATAGTTGTTCGTGCCAGTCTTTGTAATATCGACAGCCAATTGCTTTACGCGCTCCGGCAGCTCCTGCGGCAGTTGCAAATAATCACTCCATGCCGGATCCTGCGCATAATTAGTGTTCACCTCGCGCAGTCCCGGTTCATCCAAAATCGGCGTCTGCACAACGAGCTTATAGTCCTTCGGATAGTTGTTCTTGTCAGTAAAGCGGAGCTCCGCTTGCCGTGGCGACCAGAGCAGCTGCTGGAACGGATTCTCCCCTTTGTTAATCTCCGTGATCTGCTGAGTGGCGAAGCCGCCGAACAACACAGGGAACACATCCGGCCGTTCCATCACGACGCTTTGCGTCACTTCCTTCGTCTTCAGCAGTGACACATTCCACTTCGGATCGGTTTGCAGCGGGGCGCCGTTCACACGGACGAGCGGGAGCTTTTTCTCTGCCGGACCCAATTCCCAGCCTTTTCCATTATAAAAAGATCTCGTCTCCCCGCGGTAATAAGTCCGGTACGTCGTCTCGACCGTCATGACCGGGGTATAGTCAAAGCGGAAGCCACCGCCCAGCTTGCTGTCGTCCCGGCTGTAGCCGGAAGACGCATCGGCTGTCGTCGTGCTTACGCTGATGCCTTTGCCTAATAAAGGCACGGCCTCGCCCCGGCTCACTTTCCAGGCTGTATACGGATCCGTCAGAATCGGGTCGACGGTCGGTGAGATCAAGCCGGCGCATAGCGTGATGGCGACAATGAAAAGAATCGGCACCGCAAGCGCCGCCGGATACTCGATGATCGTCTCCCAGATGACCGGCGCGCGCTGCTTCAATTCGGCGAAATGACGCAGCATCAAGAGGACGAAGCCGCAGAACAGCACACCTGCAACCTGCGGCCACAAAAAGATCACGCTAAACGAGTCCCGTATAGCAAAAAATAAGACGCTGACGACGATCAAAGCGAAGATTCGAATCTTGGCTTGAACCGCCCACATCGTGAAAGCATAGATAGCCCAAGCGACCAAACTGAACCAGATGAACGGCGCGATCTGCGAGAAGTTCTCTTTCAGCCAGACGATTCCGTCCATCCATGTATGCAGCTTGACAGCTACGAAATGATAGTTCAAATATAAGGCGTGCCAGCCGACAATCAATATGAATGATAGGATGACCCGCCATATCCAGTGCAGTCTCGGCACCATCTGGACAGCCATAAGGAGGAGCAATGTACCGCTGACGACTGTCACTGTTTCGGGCAGCCACAGTCCGTCTTCTTTTTGAATCCACCATATGAATTGAAAAAGCAATAGCCCTGTCATGATCGCTGCCAGACGTCCCGGCCATTCAGCTAGAAGCGCCCTTTTCCACCATTTGTCAGGCATAACGCTTCGCCCCTTCCAATAACGCAGGCAGATCGGATAACTGGCCGATTTCGTATCCCATGTAGCCTTGGGTGCGAATGTGCTTCAGCCAGTCGTCGGCTGCGCTGTCCGTTGCTGCCATATACGGCTTGAATGCCGAAGCTTCTGTTCCATGAATCCAGATGTGGCAAGGGTTCGTTTGCAGCTGTGCCAGGTAATGCAGCACCTGCAACGCAGCTGTACCTTTTTGCGGGGATAAAATCACGAAAAAACAACCTGCAGGCAATGAGCGGGACTGCTCCTTCACAATGTGCAAGAGCGGATGATAGCCGTCCGCCTCGACGCCAACCAAATGCCTCTGCATCATGTTATGGTGATTTTGGTTCTGTTTCGGCTCGATGAAGGTGACTTCTTTGCCGACGGACAGCAAGCCCAAAGCCAGGTTGCGGCTTGAAGCATACTTCAGTAACGAAGCGGCGACGGAAACCGCCAATTCGAATTCAGCCTCATCCCGATAGGCTCGCGCTGTGCGATCCAGCAATATAATCGTTTTGGGCAGCGATTCGCGTTCAAATTCTTTGGACTTCCAGGTTCCGGTTTTGGCCGTCGCATTCCAGTGGATTCGGGACAATCGGTCGCCGTAAATGTATTCGCGAACCCCGTTAATCTGCGTCGTTTCCCGGTGCGCGCGCGTCGTCGTGGAATGATGCTGCATGCCTTTAAGCATTTGATGAAATTGCACCCATTCGCGGATCGGCACGGTTTGCGGATATACGGTGACATGCTGTGGAAGCTCCAACCGGCCTTTATGCTGAAAAAAGCCAAAAATATCCTCAGTGACGCATTCCGTCTGGCCAAATCGGTACAAGCCCCGACGCAGCGGCGGTGTGCTGTAAATCAGCTCCCCCCGGCGCTTCCAATCAGGAACAAGCGAGCCTTCGAAGACCGCAGCATCGCCGTTTTGCCGCAGCAGCTGGTCTTTGACCAAGATGTAAGGAATCGGCCAAAAGCCGGGGATTTGCACGTTGATACTGATTTTCAGCGACTGCCCCGCATCCAGCTGCGCTTCCTGCTGCGTGTTCAGCAGCATCCGCACGCCTTGGGTCCTGCGCACCCCGCTCCAATAGCCTAAGAGCAAATAAACGGATAGACAGGCGACGATGATGAATAGCATCGCGGCCAGTTTGCCCCCTTGAAAAAGCATAAACAGCAAGCTGCCGACCAAACAGGAAGCAACCGCCCACAAAGCAGCCGGAACGCGCGGGCGATCTTCCCACAGTTTAGCAATCGGACGTTTCATGCGGCTCACTTCTCCAATCGCACAGGCACGCGGACTTGCTCAAAGATCGAGGCTAACACAGCATTCATGGTTAAGCCTTCCATCCGCGCCTCGGAATGAAGAATCATGCGGTGACCGATGACAAATGGGGTTACATATTTAATGTCATCAGGAATGACATAGCTTCTGTTGTTGAGGAAGGCGTACGCTTTTGACGCCTGTACGAGCGACAGGGTCGCACGCGGGCTGGCGCCGAGGAAGACGGCTTTGTGCTCGCGCGTTTTTCGAGTCAAGGCGACCAAATACTCAGCGACCGCATCATCCATATGAACGCTCCGCACCTTCTCTTGAATGTCCAGCACTTGCGCCGTATTCAAGACAGGCTCCAGCGTTTCCATCGGGTGCGCTTTGCTTTGCGCTACGATCATTTGCTTCTCCGCCGCCTCGTTCGGGTAGCCCAGGCTGAGCTTGATCATGAAGCGGTCGAGCTGCGCTTCCGGGAGCGTATAGGTACCCTCAAAATCGATCGGATTTTGGGTAGCCAGCATCAAGAACGGCGCAGGCAGTTCATGGAGGTCGCCATCGACAGTGATATGGCGCTCTTCCATCGCTTCGAGCAGCGCGGATTGTGTTTTGGTCGTGGCCCGGTTGATTTCATCCACCAAAAGGATGTTCGTCATGATCGGACCGCTGCGGAAAAGAAACTTTTCTTCTTTGGGATGATAAATGGAAACACCGGTAATATCGGAAGGCAGCAAATCCGGATTGCATTGAATGCGGCGGAACTGGCCGTCGATGGAGCGGGCTAATGCTTTGATCAGAACCGTTTTACCCGTGCCCGGAACGTCCTCCAGCAGCACATGTCCACCGGCCAGCATAGCCGTCAGCAGCAATTCAATCTCCTCGTTTTTGCCGAGAATGCATGATTCCAGATTCGCTTTCAATTTCGCTAAAATCTCTACGTGATTATGAATGGCAGTTTCCATGTTAAGTCCTCCTTCGTGCTCTCCGATAGGAATACTATCTGTGTAAGCCAGATCCACGCGTAAGCGTTTGCTTGTAATCTTGGAAACGATAGAATTACGCCAAATTGTAAAGAAAAATTAGGTAAAAGGGCGTAAATCTAGTTTACAAGAAAGTAATTCGCACGTACACTTGTAATTCCTCTAAATTTATTTGTTAAAATTACCCATCTCTTGTGATTCCCGTATTTCTAGTTAATTTGACCCCTATGAACGAGAAATAGTTCAGATCAGATATGTGGCATTTAGCTGCTAGATTAATAGAAAGTCGAACGATTAAAATTTAGACATATTGTATTTACAATGTTATTTTTTGCATGTTTTAGTAGACAAATCTTAGTCATAAGACTTAATATCGCGAATGTAAGCGCAAGAGGAACCGCCGGAAATGCTACTTTACTGCTAAGAGAACAATAAAAAGAGACCGGCTTCGCCCGTTACCAGGCATAGCCGGTCTTTTGTATTCAGCCTTTGGGCTTGGCCACCACAGCAGCCAAAAAAGAAAAGATGATCGCCGCGGATATCCCGGCACTCGTCACTTTAAATATGCCGGTTATAATCCCGATCGCACCCTCTTTTTGCAACTCCTCCAACGCACCATGCACGAGCGCATTGCCGAAGCTTGTAATCGGCACCGTTGCCCCGGCGCCGGCAAATTTGATAAACGGATCATAAAGACCGCATCCGTCTGCAATCGCGCCGATCACCACCAGCGTACTCATCGTATGTGCAGGCGTCAGCTTGCCGACGTCCATCATGAGCTGGCCGATCACGCAGATGGCGCCGCCAATTAGAAAAGCCCATACAAAATTCATGCGTACAACCCCCTGGACTCAATTGAAACCGCATGGGCGATGCAAGGAATGCTCTCACCCTGTTGGAAGGAGAGCGGAGACAATAGCGCTCCAGTCGCCACAACGAGCATGCGCTTGATCTCTCCCTTCTCCATCCGCTTCAGCAGATGGCCGTAAGTGACGGTTGCTGAGCAAGCGCAGCCGCTGCCGCCGGCCTGAACGGCCTGTTTGTTCACATCGTAGATGATCAAACCGCAATCCTGATAGGTCGTCTGCCCGATCGGAAATTGATGCTTCTCGAACAGCTCATTGGCAATGCCGTACCCGACCGTGGCGAGGTCGCCCGTCACGATCAAATCGTAATAGCCAGGCTCGATGCCCAAATCGCGGCAGTGAGCCTGGATCGTATCGACGGCCGCCGGTGCCATGGCGGCCCCCATATTAAACGGATCCTTGATGCCCATATCTACGATCCGTCCAATTGTGGCTGAGGTGACGACAGGTCCGTCACCCTTGGCACCGAGCACGGCGACGCCTGCGCCGGTCACCGTGTACTGCGCCGTCGGCGGCTTCTGCGAGCCGTACTCCGTCGGATAGCGGAACTGCTTCTCCGCGGTGCAGTTATGGCTGCAAGTGCCGCTCATCGCATACTGAGCGGCACCTGAATCCACCAGCTGCGCGGCGATCGCCAGCCCTTCCATCGACGTCGAGCATGCGCCGAAGATGCCGAGATAGGGCATATTCAGCGTTCGCGCAGCAAACGTATTGGAGATGATCTGGTTCATCAGATCACCGCCGACGTAGAAGTGCACCTGGCCCTCTTCCAGCCCGGCTTTGTCCAGCGCCCGCTGCGCCGCTTCTTCAAGCAGCGCTTTTTCCGCTTTTTCCCACGTTTTTTGGCCAAGCATCAGATCCCCGTGAACGATATCGAAGTCCTCACTGATCGGACCTAGTCCCTCATCAGGGCCAACGACAGTTGCCGCCGCCAAAATCACCGGACGATTCTTAAACACCCAACTCTGATGTCCCTTCAGCATGCGCTGCTCACCCCCCAGTTCCCAAAATCAAATGGACGATCCCGACTACAAAGGCGGCTACCGTACCGAACACAATCACGCTCCCGGCCAGCTTGAACATGCTGCTGCCGATGCCCAGCACAAGCCCTTCCGCACGGTGTTCGATCGCCGCAGAGCACAGCGAGTTGGCAAACCCGGTTACAGGGACAGCCGTGCCCGCGCCGGCCCATTGCGCAATTTTATCGTATATGCCAAAGCTCGTCAGGACGACGGAAATAAAAATTAAACAGGCCACCGTCGGATTACCGGCAGTCTTTTCCGTAAAGCCGAACCAATGGATGAAAATCTGCATAAAACATTCACCGATGAGACAGATGACCCCGCCTACCAAGAAAGCGCGGAAGCAGTTTTTTAGAACGGGCCGTGGAGGCTCTTTCTCTTTGGCCAGCTGCTGGTATTCCTGCTGCGTCATCGTCATATTTTTCTTTTTATTGTTGGCCATGGTGTCCCTCCTGCCTCAAGTTGATCACGATTTTAACAAGGTTTCCAACTCGCGGATCACCCGCTTCATTTTATCTGAAGACTCTGTATACATTTGCTTCGCACCGGCATGCTTGGTGGTGAGGGCGAACAACTCCAAATCCGCTTCGCACTTTTTGAGCGTCGCCAGCAGCAGCGGCTTCTGGCTTGGCTTCGGTACCTTCAATTTATCGTCGTAAAGATCGACTGTCAGTTCCCCGTGCGTATCCACTTGACCGAGGAATACATTCTCTATGGTAACCCCGATTTTATCCAGTTCGGTGTGCAGCCAGCCTCTGCTCTTGCCCGCCGTCGCCAACGGCTCGTCCTGAATGACACCGTCCATAATGACGGTTTGATTCGGCTTCTCGACCGTTAGCTGCATCCCCATATGTTTCGGGGTCAGAGGCTGATTCTCAGATTTCAGCAGGACGCTCAAATCCCCGCTCGTTTCCAGCATGGCGAATTCCACGTCAGCCAATTTGAAGACGCTCTTGGTGCGCAGCTGCTCGAGCAGCTCGTCCGCGGTGTAGCGCTCCTTCTTCAAGTTGTCTTCGAGCACTTTGCCATCTTTGATCATGACCGTTCCTTTGCCTTCAAACCATTGCCGCAGCGTCTTGCTCTTGAGCGTCAGCATTTCCAGCACCAAGGGCACAATAAACCAGACGAACATGGCTATCAATCCATAAGAGTAGTGGCTCTCCAAGTCTAATGAAAGAACGCCGGCCAAGTCTCCGATGGCGATACCCGTGACATACTCGAAAAACGTGAGCTGGGATATTTGTTTTTTGCCAAGAATCCTTGTGAAAATAAACATCGTCGCTAGCGCCGTAAACGAGCGAATGACGATAACGAACCATTCAGGCACAAACTTTCCCTCCCTTTCCGTATCCTCCAAACAAAGTCATTATGCGCGTTTTTGGAGCTCGCTATCATCGTCCGCTCGTGGTTTTAATTGGCAATAATGTAAACAGCGATAGCGGGCATATTAAGATGCGTTGATAGCTCAAGGAGGTGATTATTGTGACAGTAGCCGCTCAAGTCAAGACAACTTTGGCTTCATTAAAAAGCGCACAAGCCAACCTGGAAACTTTCGCGCTAAGCACGCAGAATCAAGAAGCGAAGCAGCTTTTTGAAAATGCTGCTACAGCAACTCAGCAAATCGTAGATCAAGTTTCTTCTCGCGTTCAACAACTGGAAAATGAAGAACCGCAATATAAGGGATTCTAATCGTTCGTAAAATGAAAACAGCCTGCTGCGATCTGGAATCGCGCGGGCTGTTTCGTTATTTCGGTGACATTTCATGAACGGAATTTAAATGATATGGTCACCTTCCATCCAAAGCATCAAGATCACACAGAGCAGCACAAACAAAATCAAAACCAATAGGATGAACTCCTCTTTGGGCATAAATGCCGCCTCTCATTCTATGATAGGATGCATCATTCCGTCGGCTGGCCGGATGCCTTGCGAAGCTCATTGGCGAGACGGTGAAACTCAGCTCTCGCCTCCGCATCTTGCGTAGCATTATAAGCAGCAGATAGGAAGGCAATGATCGTATTCGCATCTTGCACGCTTAACATGGATTCACCTCCCCGTCCAGTAATCAAAGGTTAGCGCAGCGTTTTTGAAAAAAGCATAGGACATATATCCGTAGCCCTTATCGCCCCAATTTTTACCCCAGGAATTGCGTACGATCATCGTGCCTTGCCCTTTCTTCTTGCCATCCCGATAGCCAACAGCTAGCAGGGCATGACCTCCCAGAAGCTGTTCTTTGTTTCGGTCTGGGTAAGGAATGCGGCCAGTTCGTGCCGCCTGCGCCCCTTCGAAAGACTCGTAAATCCAAATCCCGAACACAACAGGCTGACCATCGGCCAACGCCGCTTTGATGCCAGCCAGATCGTGAATGCGATGATAAGCATCGATGCGATACGCACCTGCAGCAGCTTCAGCCCCATGATCGGGCTGGGTTTTAAAATTGGCGATCTGGTAAGGCCATTCCGCCTCCGGACAGACGCCAGTTTTCTGCAGCACCTTCATCCCATCCCGGATCGAAGCCCCGGAATCGCGGTTCACCGTGCCTTCCAGCTTCCGTTCGTGCCAGTAGTGGAATAAGCGCGAGAGCCGCGTCGTCGCCCGGGTCTCTTTGCGCAGCCAATATTCCCGCAATCCGCTGACGATCGCATTGGATGTGCAAGAGCCAAGCCGGCCTTGGTCGACGATCGGCGAAAGCTCGGGCCGCAGGTCCACCGTGCGCGGCAGCTGCGTTTCACGAATATAATTCGTACTGCGGTAAAATAGATCGCGAAAATCGCGGGCATCTCGTTTTACCGTGTATTTTCTCATGGATGTACCCTCCTAGCTTGTGCCGGCTGATGTACTCCATTATATTCACCCATAGGCAATCGCGTTCTGGGCGAGCTGTGTTCTGGGCGTTAAGGAAAAAAAGCGCACCATCCATAATATGGAAGGTGCGCTTTTTTGGGCAAACTGACCTGAATGTATGTTATAGGTTCGCTTTTATTTTCAAAATCAGCTCGGATAGCGTTGACTGCTCTTCCGTCGTAAGCGCCTGCGTGATGCGCTGCACGAAACAGTCGCAATGCCGGGGAAAATGCTCCATCAGCTGATGGGCTTTCTCCGTTGGCGCAATAATGAAACATCTGCGGTCACCAGGATCGAGCTTACGATCGATACAGCCCTTCTGCTCCAGACTGTCCAGAAGCCTTGTCAAGGTGCTGAGAGAAACCGACGGTACTTGCTGGGCGATTTCCTTGACCACGAGCGGCCCCTTCATGCTCAGGATGTAAAGAATGTTGAATTCATGCCGGGAGAGCTCCGCGCTGCAAGCAAAGCTGTACTGGTACTGTTGTAGAGATTGCCCCATGTTAATCAGGAATTCTCTAATAATTTCAGCTTGCTGTTGTTCTGTTCGCAGCGACATAAGGACAACCCTCTCATTCGTAGTTTGAATCCAAATTACTAGAGAATCCTGCAGAAGTCAATGGATGAACAGCGACACTTTATTATTTTACTTTGACTTGCCATTTTGCAGAGTCGTTCTGCTGTTGCTGCAATCCTTCACCTCGGGCATACCGCTGCTTTCATGTAGCTGACTTCCTTGATTCCAGCTTGATCAGGCCCATAGATGAATGTTTCATTCTGATCATATGATCTTTTGGCGGAATGTAATGCCAAGGTGAAATTATCATTTTTTTTGATAGATTAGGAAGAATATCTCTACGAAGGTTGCGTATGATTGAGTTACTGTCTTGAATACTCCCTCCACGCAAACATTTGCGACCGACAACATACTCGACAGGGTCGGAGGCTATGGATGGGCTTAACCGCTGAACAGAATGTTGCACCAACCAGTGGTGAGGCTGCAGTCCGAATTGGCCCAACTAATTGCAGCCAGTACCGATGAGTTGCGGCTGTAGTTAGGATTTGCCCACTTACAGCGGCTATATGGGCTATGCACGGCAATTTCATGCCAGTAAGTGGGCACAATCGGACTGTAGAGGGATTGGGAGGGAGACAGGCTGCAATAAGTCAGCTAAATCGGACTGGGGCGCGTCCGGCCATCCCCTGTTATAAATTAAAAAGCGCAAGCACTAGGGGCTAACCCTCATACTCGCGCTTTTGCTATCTTATTAGGCCAAGAAAAATACTTCTCTCATCGGTGTAATCGGTACCGCTTCACGGAAATCAAAGGAGCCGATCACCATCTTCGAGGTAATCGCATTCCAGCGATTGCAAGCCTCACTCTCGGCCAAATAAGCAAACGCCTTATCCAGGTCGTCACACTGGAAGCAGTAGAAGAACTGCGCGCCATTTTGGAAAATGGAATAGTCGCGAATTCCCGCTTTACTATGTTCCTCCATAATTTCCGGCCACGGAGCCAAGTGCATGCTAACATACTCTTCCAAACATTCTTCCTTAATGGTCCAAGTCCATGCGAATTTGCCACTGCCAGCCATCCGGTTTCACTTCTCCCTTATTATGGATTATCGCTTAACGAGGTCTTCACGAATTGGCGTAAAGACATCCAGCAAAGCCGACGCCTCCAAAGCTGTCACTCCATGCTGCGCACCGCTAGGTATGTATACGGTCTGCCCCTGCTCGATCACCGTCTTGACACCGTCGATCGTAAATTCGATTTTGCCCTTGAGACAATAGGACATTTGCTCATGTACGTGGCTGTGCTGATAACCAACGGCTCCAGGCTCAAAATGAACTTCCATCATCATCAAGCCGCCGTCAGCTCTTAAAATGCAGCGCTTAACGCCCGGTTCGGCCGGCTCCCAGACTCCAATATTCGACATTTGCTCTTCCCCTCTCTAAGTCACCCGGATATCATGCCCCCTCATTATAACCGAAAAGAACACGAATGAACATACATGGATGCAAATGAACGCATTAGGAGCTCGCCTTTGCGCGATCTTTCCCTTTGTCAGCTTCAGCGGCATTCCGGCGCGCCGATGCGCGATCCTGCTGCATCTCTTCGACCGACTTGACTTTCAGACGCGCTGCGCCTTCATACGGCTGCGTCGGAATCAAGTCGCCTGCAGCAAGGCGCTGCTTCGCATCGGCAATCGCCGCCCCGTACTGCGGCAGCCAGCGTTCGCCTGCGACCAGCATCTCGTCGACCATTTGCCAAATCTCCTTCGGATTGCAAACGGCGCCGACGAGCGGGTCCATCATGAACGCTTGCCGCAGCAGCTGGTCGTCGCCGTGCACGGCCGCTTCTACAGCGAGCCGCTGCACGGAGATGCTGGCGCTGCAGACAGCGGCCGGTCCGAGCGGCAAACTGCCGATGCGGGGCATCGAGATGCCGTTCTTGTCGACATAGCCCGGCGCTTCAATGACCGCATCGCTTGGCAGATTGGCGATCACGCCGTCATTGACCACATTGAAGTGGCCCCGATAGACGCGCCCCGTCTCCAAGCCCTCAATGATATAGGAGCCGTGCTCCTCGCTCCGTTTGTCCCTGGTGTAGGCGAAAGCCGGCTCCTGCATCCAGTTCGGGAAGTCCGTCTCGAACCAGCTGCGCCCCTCGGTGCATACCCGCAGATAGCCCCCGGTCTCGCCATTGATCCAGCTGCCCAAATCGATCCATTCCTGGATTTCTTGCGGGCGCTTGCGATACCAAGGCACATATTCGCTCAAGTGCCCGTTCGACTCCGTGCTGTAATAGCCGAAGCGGCGCAGCATGTCGATGCGCACTTTTTCGGTACGGGCCAGCTCCGGATGCTGCTCCATCGCCGCCAGCAACCGCCCCGTCAAATCTTCACCCTGATGGCGAATCTGCACATACCAGGTTTGATGGTTAATGCCGGCGCAGACGATATCGACCTCTTGCTTGCGCAGACCGAACGCCTCAGCAATCTGGCTGTGCCCGTGCTGGACACCGTGGCACAAACCAACGGTACGGACGCCGCCATATTGATTGCACGCCCAGGTCAGCATCGCCATCGGGTTCGCATAATTCAGCAGCAGCACGTCGGCTCGTGCGACCTCACGGATATCCCGGCAAATCCGCAGCATCTCGGCAATCCCCCGCTGTCCGTACATGATACCGCCTGCACACAAGGTGTCTCCAACACATTGGTCGACCCCATATTTCAGCGGGATATCCACATCGGTTGCAAAAGCTTCAAGGCCGCCTACGCGGATCGTGCACAGCACATATTTGGCGTCCTTGAGCGCTTCACGGCGATCGGTCGTCGACTGGATTTGAATAGCAAGACCGTTCTCGCGAATATCCCGCTGGCACAGCTCGGTTACCATATCCAGATTGTGCTTATTAATGTCCGTAAAAGCCACCTGAATATTGTGAAATTCAGGCACAGCGAGTAAATCACGCAGCAGGCCGCGCGTAAATCCGATACTGCCGGCGCCGATAAAGACAACTTTAAAAGACATAGATTTCATCCTCTCTGTTATCACTTTATAGGCATATTGTAGCAAACGGCCTCCTGTAAACGTTATCAAATTTCTCACCATTTCACGGATCAAATGTCAAAAATACGAACCTCCTGAGCACGTCCGCTAAACCGGGTAATCCCACCTTTGCGCGTGCATGGACTTGCGGTATTCCAGCGGCGTTTGGTCGGTGTATCCCTTGAACAGCAGATGAAAATATTGCCGGCTCCCCACGCCGATAAAATCACAGATCTCTGTAATCGGGATATCGGTCTCGTGCAAGAGCATTTTTGCTTTTTCCATTCGAATATTCGTTAAGTACGCCGTCAGCGTCCGTCCGGTATGCAGCTTAAAAATGCGCTGCAAATAACCCGGATGCAGGCTAACCGCGCTTGCGATATCTTTCACTTGGATGTCGCGGTCATAGTTCTGATGCATGTACGCTTTGCTCATCCATACGTAATGCTCGCTCTGCGGCAGTCCTCCGCTCGGCGCTTCCGTACGCAGCCGGGCGATACGGATGAGCAGCTGCGCCATAAGCAGCTGCACCATCGTTTCGCTGCGCACTGCGCTTTTATCGAGCTCGAGCACGAGGCTTTTCATGAGGTGGTACACCTCATCCGGATCGCGCAGGACCAAGTAGGAGGCGGCCACCTGCAGCAAATCGGCCAGCACCGTCTCTGCGCCGGCCAGCTGGCGGATGGACGGCAGCACCCCAGTGCTGTCGCGAAAGCGGAACTCGAGGTTGAGCATCCGGCACGGCGTCGCTTCATCCACAAGCAGACGGTGCGGTACATTGGCGTCCAGCATAATAAATTCGCCCTTTTTCAAGCTCACGCATTCCGGTTGGGCAGTACCTTCGCGAATTTCCACGATGCACGAGCCTGTCATCGCATACATGATTTCTGCCGCATCGTGACGGTGGAACGGCATTTGAAAGCCGTTCCATTGTTTAAAATAATACGCAACAACGTGTGGATGAAGATCCCGCTCCAGTAAGTCAAGCGGAAACAATCGGCTATTCATCGTCAGACCCTTGGATGTCGCGTGATGTGTTCAGCATTTTTTTGGCCTCATGCCGGTCGGCGACTTCCAGTTTATTGAGAATATTCGTCACATGGTTAGCCACTGTTTTGACGCTTAATTGCAGCCGGGCTGCGATCTGACTGTTCGTCAAACCACTGGCGATATGCTCCAAAATTTCCATTTCACGTCCGGTCAATCCATCCAGCGCTGGATTCGCGAATTCCTGTATCTGGGGGGCGGCGAAATAATGCATCATCCTTGCTGCGATATCGCTGCTGAACACAGCGCCTCCGCCGCCTACAATCCGGATGGATTGCAGCAGCTCCATCTCGCCCGCATCTTTGAGTACATAGCCTCTGGCTCCCATTTGCATGGCGGTCAAGACCGATTTATCGTTTTTCAGCATCGTAACGATCAAAATTTTCATCTGCGGAAATTTCTCGCGAATGATTCTCGTCGCTTCGATGCCATTGATACCCGGCATGCGGATATCCATGACGATCACATCAGGCTGAAGGTGAGCCGCCATAGCCACCGCTTCTTCCCCTGTAGTAGCTTCGCCAATGACATGCAAATCGTCCGTAGTCTGAATTAAGTTCCGTACGCCGCCTCTGAACAGCGGGTGATCGTCAGCTAGTAAAATATTCAAGTCGTTTCCCCCTTCTTCTCGAATGGCAGCGTAGCCTTCACTCGGGTGCCGCCACTCTCCAAACGTTCAAACATGCAGGATCCGCCGAGCTCAGCCGCCCGGTCGCGGATCGAGGTGAGCCCGATGCCTCCACTGCCGGACGGTCTGATAAAAGCGGGCAAGCCGACGCCATTATCGGTGACTTCGATCAGCAGAGCGTGGGCCGCTTCAATGCTGATATGCACGGCGCACTGCGTCGCCTTCGCATGCTTGGCAACGTTCACCAGCGACTCCGTGACAATACGGTAAGCGGCCACCTCTACAGCAGCCGGTAAAGCAGGAAGCTCGCGTGGAGCCAGGAGACTTACTTGCGCCGGCACTTCCTGCATGGCTGCCGCCGTCTGGCCGGAAGCTTGAAACAATTCATCCATCCGCGCCTGGATGGAACCGAGCAGGCCGAACTCATCCAGTGTCGGCGGTCTTAAATCATGCACCATCGTCCGAATGTCATCCACCGTCGTACGTATGGTTTTTCGTAATTCGCCCAGCAAATCAATAGCGGTATCCGGGCTTTTCCGGATGTATTGCTCGGCAGCGGCAACGTTAAATGCCAGCGACATCAAGCGCGGCGCAAGATCGTCGTGCAGATTACGGCGGATTTGCAGCCGCTCCTCTTCCCGCGCCAGGACGAGCTTCTCCCGCGACACCTGCAAGTCCTTGGCCAACAGCTTCATGCCGATCGTCATCCGTACATTTTGCAGAATAGGACCCACTTGGCGAAGCAGGACGTCGATCAGTTTGCGGTCTTCTGCTGTGAATCCTTCACCAGCGGACCGGCTGGACAGCATGAGCGTCCCCTGTTCCTCTCCACCGTGAATGACCGGAAATTCATAGAGTTCGTATTTATTTTTTTCCGAAACAGCCATTAACGCATTTTGACCGTCCAGCCGCAAGGCGACCGAAGCATAAGGCAGTCTTAACGCATCGCGAACCGTTGCCGCAACCACATCCAGCGTCCGCTCGGGATCGATCGGTTTGGTGAGGTGATTGCTTAATTCAACCAGAACGGCGTATGGGTCATCGTGGCGTCCATTCAGCCAGCGATTCACCATTTTTTGCAGCCTTGCCTTCAAGGGCACAAATGCCACGGCGACAAGAGACGCCGCTGTCAAAGAAATGAGGAAGTTCCCTTCCGAGCGGAATAATCGGCTTAAATAGAGGACGGTACCCGCATACAAAAGAATGATCAGCAGCGATAAGGCACCGTAGACGAGTGTCCGGTTAACTAGCGGATCAATATCCCAAAGCCGTTTCCGCAGTACCGAGAAGGTTAGCGAGACGGGAATAATAGCTACGAACAGATGCAGCGCGGTATTCAAAAGAATGTAAGTCATCGGTACAACCGCAAACGCCGGGTACACAAAAAAGGCGCTTACGCCAATAAAACCCGCAAAGGAAATCGAGACACCGAATACGACCCATTTCGTTTGTTGTCGCTCTGTGGATGTGGAAAGGCGGCGGTAACGGTAAACCTGTGAAACGATCATCGTCAGGATAGCGGCGGCATAGACCAAGATTCTGGCAGACCCCGACCACATCTGCAAATCGATCCATGAATGACGAAATATCAAACCTGCCAATTCCAAAATCATAAAAGGAATATAGATGAAAGAAGTCCAGGACGGGGAGAAACGTCCATTTGGGAATAACAGGAAAAACAAGAACAAAGACAGCCAGCCAATCGTATCGACAGCATGCGTCCATTGTTCCAATAATAGATGTCCTTTGGACACCATATAGACCAAAATAGGAAACGTGGTACCGTAAGTAACGAGCGCAAGGGCGGCGAGCCAGGCAATCTGCTCTCTTCTCCCTTTCCATACAATAATTCCTGCCGCTCCATAAAAGACAAAAGCAAGGGCGCAATCAATGAGCACAAAAGCAGCTGCATAGGAGTCAGGATTCATATTAATCCTGCTTAACGCATCGACCGTTGTTGGGGGCGCCGGAGCCATGGGGCCGCAATCTTGCAAAACGCATTGATCCCGTAGTATTTCGAAATAGCTTGAAATGCTGCTGACAAAAAAGAATATGGACAACAAGCAAAATACCAAGACGAACAGTGGAAAAACTGCTGCGAGTCTGGCGCGATGATTGCCCCTGAAGTTCTTAGTCATGTTTTGCATCAGCGGTACCATCCATTCAAACCCCCTTCACATGCAACGTACATGGAAATTATATCGAATAGGACGGATCCTGTATATCCTCCCAATAATTCCTAATCAACTTCCCGATCCATTCAGGTAGCCCTACTCTCGATATAAGGAAATGCCGCTTGTTATGATTACATCAAGAAATCAAAAAAACATGCGGAGGCTGAATAACAATGACTTTGGAACGTGTAGTAAAATGGCTTGGATTTTTATGTATACTGGCGGGAATTGTACGAATGGGGATGACGCCGTCTTCCTTGCTATGGGGGGATGATAGCATCCCCGAGGTGATCTGCGGATATGCCGCCTGCATCTTGATGACGGTCTGCTCCATTGCACTCTATTTAGCGCAATCACGTGAAACCGGGATCCTCGGTTTACTAGCAGCCGTACTGCTGACCGTCGGCAATTTAATGATTGCGTCGAATTTTTATGGCTTGTTTGCCTACGGTTTTTATGCTAAAGAGGGAACCTTCGCGAGCCTCAGCAGCGCTGTTTCCGGCATGGGATTGCTCCTCGGCACGATTCTGCTGGCGATCCTCACCTACCGAGCCAAAGTTTTCCCTCGCTGGACGGTTCTGCTCTTTGCTGTGATGCTGGTTTCATTTGGCTTGCCGGGGCTGGAGAAGTGGTTTGCTCTGTTCTGGGGAGCGACCTACGTGGGCATGGGTTACTTTATCTGGAGAGGGAAGCTCACAACTCAGGCTGCCACTGCGCAATAAACAGGAAGCCTCTGGTTCCGCTAATGCGGAATACAGAGGCTTCTTCCTTTCAATACGCATCCCGGTCGCTTGACGAAAATGCGTTTTTAATATTATCCATAATTTCCTCCACCGCTTCGCTAACCATATCCGTTGGCGTCGTATCCTCTTCGTCTGGCTTCGTCGGAATCGTATCGTTGCATACACGATCGAAATAGTGAGTTTTATCTACTTCATCCAATTTGCGAATCCTCCTGTTTTCCAAAAAATGTGTTCATAGAAGTAGTCGTTTGCAAAATGTGCACCCTTTATTCACAATTGCTTCAGATTCCGCAGCAGCTCGGAAATTCCTGCTTGCCTAATCCGTTCGTTTGGAGTAACTTAAACCTATATGAACCTAAATCAACAAAAATAAACCACAAAACAAGGAGAGATTGATAATGGAAATGGATATTCGTTATGCGTCCCACCCGAGAGAAGTTAAACAGTTTGACACTGACCGCCTGCGCGAAGAGTTTTTAATCAGCACATTGTTTGCTGCAGATCAAGTCAACATGGTGTACTCGCACGTAGACCGCTTTATCGTCGGCGGCGCTGTGCCTGTTAACGGTTCCTTGCAATTGGAAGCTAACAAAAAAGATATGGCAGCCGACTACTTCCTGGAGCGCCGTGAGATCGGCATCATTAACATCGGTGCAAGAGGTACAGTCACAGTTGACGGTACTGTGTACACGATGGATAACAAAGACGGCCTTTACATCGGCCTTGGCGCCAAAGAAGTCGTATTTGCCAGCGACAATGCGTCTGAGCCTGCGCTGTTTTACTTCAACTCTACACCGGCTCACGCAACTTATCCGACGGTCAAAATCGCCATCAGCGAAGCTTCCCCGAACCACCTGGGCAGCATTACGAACTCCAATGAGCGTACCATTTACCGCTACATCCACACCGGCGGCGTGAAAAGCTGTCAGCTCGTGATGGGCATGACGCTGCTGAAGCCAGGCAACATGTGGAATACGATGCCATCGCACACGCACAACCGCCGTTCCGAGGTATACCTGTACTTCGATATGCCGCAAGACGGCGTTGTTTTCCACATGATGGGTGAACCGCAAGAAACTCGTCACATCGTGATGCGCAACCAGCAAGCGGTTATTTCCCCAAGCTGGTCCATTCATAGCGGTGTAGGTACAAGCAACTATACCTTCATCTGGGGTATGGCCGGCGAAAATCAAATTTTCGAAGACATGGATGCAGTAGCCATGCAAGATTTGCGTTAATTTTTTCCCATGAATCCTTTACGCAGATATGAAATCATCATGGAAGTGCTTCTAGCGCAAAAAGAAGTGACCGTCGTCGAGCTCAGCGAACGCCTGGAGGTCACGGGCAAAACCATCCGCGAGGACTTGGCGAAGCTGGAGGAAAAAGGCTTGCTCGTGCGCGTGCACGGCGGTGCCGTGCTGGCGCAGAGCGACCAGTTCGGCATCTTGTCAGCCAAGGAACCGATCGTCAAGTACGAGAACGAGAAAACCGAAATTGCTGAGCTGGCGCTTCGCTACATCCAGCCGCGCGATATTATCGCGCTGGATGGCGGCAGCACGACGCTGGAAATTGCCCGCAAGCTCGACAACCAACCGCTCACCGTGGTGACGAACGATTTGTTCATCATCTCCGAGCTCGTGTACAAGGATCAGATTCGGCTCGTTGTTCCCGGCGGCTACCGGCTGCGCAACATGCTCGCAGGTCCTGAAGCCGCGCAGTACATCAGAAGGCTGAACATCCAGAAGACCTTCCTTTCGGCCACGGGCGTGCACTTGCAGCATGGTTTCACCATTTATACCAATGATCTCGTCGATTTCAAACGGGCGCTGATCGATGCCAGCGCAACCGTCTATGGGGTCGCCGATCATTACAAATTCGGGCAATGTGCGCTGCGGACGTTCGCCACCTTGTCCGAAGTTTCGATGATCTTGACTGACAGCGCACTCCCCGCCGCAACTTCGGAGCAATTCCGCCAGGCGGGCGTTCCTGTCGAAACATTATAACGAGGAAGAAGGAGTGCCTTACATGCGTTTATTTAATTTGACTGGTAAAGTGGCTCTCGTCACCGGTGCTTCCGGCGGTCTGGGTCAAGGGATGGCCATCGGACTTGCCGAGGCCGGCGCTAAAATCATCGCCGTATCCTCTTCGGAAAGTGTGCAAACCGTCGAAGCGATCCGAGCGCTAGGCGGACAGGCCGAGCTGATTGCAGCCGATCTCAGCAATGAGGACATTTTAGAAGATGTGGTCAACCGCGCTTTGGGTATTTATGGTAAAATCGATATTCTCGTCAACAACGCCGGCATTATCCGCCGTACGCCAGCCGCAGACCATGCGCGCCAAGACTGGCATGATGTGATTGATTTGAATCTGAACTCCGCTTTCTTCCTGAGCCAGCTCGTCGGTCGACACATGATCGAGCAAGGCAGCGGCAAAATCATCAACATCGCATCGATGCTGACCTACCAAGGCGGCATTAACGTGCCTGGCTATACGGCCAGCAAACATGCGATTGCCGGCGTAACCAAAGCACTCGCCAACGAGTGGGCTGGCAAAGGGATTCAGATTAACGCGATTGCACCTGGCTATATGACCACGAACAACACAGCGCCGATTCTGAAAGATGAGAAGCGAACGCAATCCATTACAGAGCGCATCCCGGCTGGCCGTTGGGGGACACCTGAGGACCTCAAAGGTCCGGTTGTTTTCCTCGCTTCTTCCGCTTCCGATTATATGAACGGACACGTGGTTTGCGTGGACGGCGGATGGATGGCCAGATAAGATGCGCCTCGGAACACTTGCCCATACTGTCGGACATCTGCCCTTGCAACAGCTGACGGCCAAGCTGAGCGGACGGGGCATCGATTTTGTTCAACTTGCGCTGAGCAAAGCAATCAGCGATATCGACACCAGCCTCGGCAAGCTGAGCCCTGGCCTCGCCAACTACATTGGCGAGCAGTTCGATCGTGCCGGGGTTCGCATTGGCGTGCTGGGCTGCTACATTAACCCGGTCCATCCGGATGCGCAGCAGCGCCGCTACGAGATTGACCGGTTTAAAGAGCATTTGCGCTACGCCCGCGATTTTGGCACTTCGATCGTCGCGACCGAGACGGGCGATCTGCTCACCTATGCCGCTCAGGACCGTGAGCGGTATGAAGAGATCGGCTGGGCCGTGCTGAAGCAAACCGTCGAGGAGCTCGCCGAAGAAGCGGAACGCTGGGGCGTGCATATCGGCCTGGAGCCGGTTTTTACCCATACGCTGTCCAGCACGTCCAAAATGGTACGGATCCTGGAAGAAGTCCCGTCCAGTAATCTGGGCGTCGTCTTCGATCCGATCAATCTGCTTCCGCCGCAAGCGATCGAGACCCAGGGAGCGTTCCTGGATGAGGCATTCGCCGCTTTTGGCGACCGGATTATACTCGCGCATCTGAAAGACGTGACCGTGGAGAACGACAAGCTGCTGTCCGTCCGCTCAGGAACCGGCATATTTCATACAGAATCATTTCTGCGCAAGCTAAAGCAGCATAAACCAGGCATTGATGTCTCGCTGGAGCAGCTAGCCGATGATACCATTGAATCTACGATTCAGTACGTGCGCCAGCTTCTGCCATAAAAAACAAAGCCCCCCGATCCGCTTTCACTCAGCGTCGGGGGGCTGTTTGCTGCACACTACAAAATGCGTGCCGTGAACATGGAACGGGCTACGCGCGTGCCATTCGTTACAATCTCCATATCGATTTTGCAAAATCTACGACTCATTTCCACGATTGTCGGAACAATTTCGATAACATCATCGATTTGCAGCGGGATCAGGAAATAACTAGAAGAACTATCCAGAATCAGATCCCCTTTCTTTTGCTCCTGCACCGTGCGGTAGGCAGCTCGGATCATAAGCGTGGTCAGCACACCTTCCGACACGAGGCCTTCGAAATTCGTCATTTGCGGCGAAATGCTCCCTTTAAAATACAGCTTGCCCTCGCTATCCCGCATCTCCTCGATGCCCGCATAGATCTGCACCTCGAATGTCTCGGCGTTTTGCGGCTGGCGCTGCATGTACTGCATCGCCTTCATCACATCTTTTCGCGAAATCACACCGACCATTTGGCGCTCGCCATTGATGACTGGAAGCAACTCGATCCCCTCCCAAACCATCATATGGCCGGCCGAAGCCACCGATGTTTTCAGGCTGATCATAAGCGGATTCGGCGTCATCAGAGCGCCCACAGCCTGATTCGGTGGAGCGCCGATAATATCTTTCGTCGTGATCATGCCGATCGGGACCCGATGCTCATCAACGACCGGATAACGTGTATGCGTCGTTTCCTCCACAAGCTTTTGCATGTCCTTGACCGTTTGGCCGGCCACAAGCGAGTATACCGGACTATCCGAACGGACGATGTCCTCTACGCTCATAATTTTTTTCTTGATGAGCCTGTCCTCCATCGCCCGATTTATCATCGTCGCTACGGTGAAGGTATCGAACGAACTGCCGATGATCGGTAAGTTGAGCTCATCTGCGAGCTCTTTTACTTCCGGCGTGGTATCGAAGCCGCCCGTGATCAGCACGCCTGCGCCTTGACTGAGCGCACACATGTGCGCCTGAACTCGGTTGCCGACGATCAACAGATTGCCGACTTCAATATATTTAAGCATCGCTTCCAACTGCATCGCGCCAATGACAAATTTGTTCAGTGTCTTGTGAATGCCTGAAGCTCCGCCCAAGACGACACCTTCCACAACATGCACAATTTCAGCAAACGTCAGCTTGTCAATGACAGGCTCTTCTTTCTTCTCCATGCGGATCGTGCCAATGCGCCTTTTTGTACTCACCAGGCCGATATTTTCCGCTTCTTTAATGGCACGGTAAGCCGTACCTTCACTCACATCCAGGTCCTGTGCGATTTGCCGAACAGACAGCTTCGTTCCTACAGGCAAGGATTCGATATATTTCGTAATTTGTTCATGCTTCGTATGCAGCTCCGAATGGCCTGTACTCATTGTTCCACCTCGCTGAACTGTTATATAACATTGAATTCATTATATTACAGCTCCACTCAAAAAAACAGGAGCCGCTGAGAAGAGGCTCCCTCTTTTCTTATTCATGAGCGAATTGTTCAGCTTCCGTCGAACCGGATAAAGCTGTTGTAGATGAATTGCCACCAGCAATAACCTGTGACACCTCGTCAAAATAACCTGTTCCGACCTCGCGTTGATGCCTAGTCGCCTCATATCCACGAGCCTCGCTGGCAAATTCCACCTGCTGGAATTGTGAGTAGGCAGCCATACCACGGCTTTTATAATCGTAAGCCAGCTCAAACATACTATGGTTCAGCGCATGAAATCCAGCCAGTGTGACGAACTGGAATTTATACCCCATTTTTCCCAACTCGCATTGAAATCGGGCTATCTCCTGCTCGTGAAGTTTCTTTTTCCAGTTAAAGGACGGTGAACAGTTATACGCCAGCAGCTTGCCAGGATATTGAGCATGGATGGCATCAGCAAACTTTTGCGCTTCCTCCAAACTCGGTTCCGATGTTTCACACCAGACCATATCTGCGTAGGGCGCGTAAGCTAGACCTCGGGAGATCGCTTGCTCCAAGCCCGCACGCACATAGTAAAATCCTTCCGGCGAACGTTCGCCTGTAAGAAACGGTTTATCGTTCTCATCGATATCACTGGTCAGCAAGCTTGCTGCATTCGCATCCGTCCGCGCGATCAACACCGTCTCAACCCCCATTACATCAGAGGCAAGCCGGGCTGCAATCAAATTTCTCACCGCTTGCTGCGTTGGAAGTAGGACCTTTCCACCCAAATGCCCGCATTTCTTCTCCGAAGAAAGCTGGTCCTCAAAATGCACCGCAGCCGCCCCCGCTTCGATCATTCCTTTCATAAGCTCGAACACGTTCAACGGCCCGCCGAATCCGGCTTCCGCATCTGCGACAATCGGTAGGAAAAAATCAATGCCGCCCTTGCCCTCGGCGTATTGAATTTGATCAGCGCGCTGCAGCGCCTGATTAATCCGCTTCACCACGCTCGGCACACTGTTAGCGGGATAAAGACTCTGATCTGGATACATATGACCAGATAAGTTCGCATCGGCTGCGACCTGCCAGCCGCTCAAATAAATGGCTTTTAGCCCCGCCTTTGCCTGTTGAACCGCTTGATTGCCCGTTAATGCGCCCAACGCCGGCACAAAATCCTCTTGGTTGACCAACTCCCAAAACTTGCGGGCTCCTCGCGTAGCGAGCGTGTGCTCAACCGCCACCGTCCCGCGAAGCCGCAGCACATCCTCCGCCGAATACGGGCGACTCGCCCCTTCAAACCTTTTTGAGTCCCACCTTGCTTGTAAATGTTCCTTTTGAAGTTGGTCATTTTGGCTCATACCTACAGCACTCCTTTAAATAAATTAAGATCGCAAAATTAGGCAGAAACAACTCATGATTCGGAATATTAGCCAACCGCGTTCGTTTAAAAAGATACATCCAAAAACCCGCTGCCCCCGCAAACCGGACAAGTATTGGGCCAAAGCACCAGGTCTTGCCCAAAAGCGATGCCCTTTACCTCTTCTTCAGCCGGTTGATTTAAAGGTCTCATTTCATCCAAATCGCCATTACCTTGGCATGTCGGGCAATCCATTGTAACTCCTCCTTAAATGTTATAATACATTTATGTGTTATTAATATAATATATAACACTTAGTTCGTAGATGTTCAATACTGTTATATAAAATAAATAAAAATTTTATTTTATATAGAAAATTAAGATTACCTAACTCTAGACACTTTCCCCTTCGCTCAGAACATCGGGGGTTCGGGCGCCCACGCTCTCGGCACTATCCCCTTCGCTCAGATCATCGGGGCGTCGGGCGCCCACGCTCTCAGCACTATCCCCATCGCTCAGAACATCGGGGGTTCGGGCGCCCACGCTCTCAGCACTATCCCCATCGCTCAGAACATCGGGGGTTCGGGCGCCCACGCTCTCGGCACTATCCCCTTCGCTCAGATCATCGGGGCGTCGGGCGCCCACGCTCTCGGCACTATCCCCTTCGCTCAGAACATCGGGCCTTCGGGCGGGGGCTGCGTTTCGTATGCTTTGAGAAGGGGATATTGAACAGATAGTATTCTTGTTGAGGTATGGCTGCGGAAAGAGCTCGGACGGGGGCTGCGTTTCATCCGTTCTGAGCCAAAGGGATAGTGGACAGATTGCGCTCTTGTTGAGGTATCGCTTGCGGATAGAGCTCGGGCGGGGGCTGCGTTTCATCCGTTCTGAGCCAAAGGGATAGTGGACAGATTGCGCTCTTGTTGAGGTATCGCTTGCGGATAGAGCTCGAGCGGGGGCTGCGTTTCATCCGTTCTGAGCTAAAGGGATAGTGGACAGATTGCGCTCTTGTTGAGGTATCGCTTGCGGATAGAGCTCGGGCGGGGGCTGCTTTTCATCTGTTCTGAGCCAAGGGGATAGTGGTCAGATAGCACTCTTGTTGAGATATCGCCTGCGGATAGAGCTCAGACGGGGGCTGCTTTTCATCTGTTCTGAGCTAAGGGGATAGTGGACAGATAGCATTCTTGTTGGGGCATCGCCTGCGGAGAGGCTAGGCGGGGGCTGCGTTTCATCTGTTCTGAGCCAAGGGGATAGTGGACAGATAGCATTCTTGTTGGGGCATGGCCTGGCGATAGAGCTCGGGCGGGGGCTGCGTTTCATTTGTTCTGAGCCGAATGGATAGTGGACAGATTGCGCTCTTGTTGAGGTATCGCCTGCGGAGAGGCTAGGCGGGGGCTTCCCTAATGAATAATAAAAAGCCCGCCATCGTAGGCAGGCATTATTTTATAAGTGTGTAAGTTAATCGATTACAGCCTCAATAACATCAAATGCGCAATACAGTGTTAAGTATAAAGGTGACATAGGGTAAAAAGCTGTATCTCCGCATTCCTCATGCTCGATAAGTCGATCAAGATTGGTCATTGCTCTTTTGCACAGGAATCCGTAGGTTCTAAAACGAGGAAATTTGCTACCTTCGTACTCCATCGCTGCCGTTAGACTGCTCATGACGATCACTCCCCTCAGCATCCCAATTTTATTGTTACACAACATATTCGACTGTTTAGTTATATTATATAATTTAAAATTTTAAATATTCAATAACATTTTCGATATTAATAATATTTTGTATAACACAGCCATCCAAATCGATATGGAAAATAAAGGAATCCATACTCCAAATAACGAATCTTTAAATAATAAAGGAGGAGATACTTATGGCACAAAAAGATGAGATTACATTGATCACAAAGCCAATTTTTCAGGCCATAGGATTACGCTGGGAAGGCACTTTCGCCGAAGCGAACGCAGGAGGCATTCGCGAAGTGCATCGAGCATTGCAAAAAAGACTGCCGGAGATCCAGCAGCCTGTTGATCAGCAACATTTTTATGGGTTGTCCTATCATGCCTACCCAGAAGGGACTGGTTTTACGCATTACGCGGTTGTTGAGATGGATAACTCGGCTCCAACGCCTCCTGGCATGCTGCGCATCCATGTTCCAGCACTTACGTACGCCAAGTTGGAGCATCGTAAAGGTCAAAGCATTCAGCAATCCTATACTTACGCCTACGCATGGATGAAAGAGGAGCATTTGGCACCGGATCCAGGCGAGCTTACACATTTTGAGGTCTACCCGATGCAGCAAAATCCTTTTGAGCAAGACCCCGTTTTTACGATTTTAATCCCTGTCATTCAGGTGACATCTCCATAAAAGCTTGCAATTGTGCGAGTTTTTCTGCGGACAGCTCACCCGAATTATCCCAATATCGGACAGATCCCGCAGACAAAGGCCACTTGACTTCGCGGCGAAATAAAGATGAACGGAAGGTTTCCCAGTTGTCTAGCTTCCAAATATCCATCTCAGAGCCTCGCTCCCGCAGCCTGGATTGATAGGCATAATCGCTCGGCAAATATACATAGATCACTTTCACGTGAACTTCGCTCATTGACAATCCCGCACGAGCAAGCTCTTGTTCGAGCCATTGCGGGTCTTCGATCTCTTTGGTGAACGGACCGATGACGAAAGTGTCGATGCCCAGCTGGAGGTTTTCGACAGCGGCATCCATCGTGATTCGATAGCCTAAGTCACGGCAGTTCTTTTTGTACACCGGCGAATCCCGATCATTCGGATCCAAACCTAATGCTGTCATGATCGCCTCTGCAGCGGGTCTGAGCAGCGTATCCATGTCAAGAAAAGCAGCTTTATGCGTTTTCACGAGCGCTTTTGCCAGTGTTGTTTTGCCTGCTGCTGCAGGACCAATAAAGAAAACAAGCGCCGTCATGCAGTACCTCCCGAGAACGTTTTAATTACAACTATTATACGCTTTCCCGCTCTCTTGTGTCCAAATAATCAACTACTGTGGCAACAAACAAACAACCTCCTTTACGTCATAAAGGAGGTTGTTATGGTAAACCGCCGGTTCTAGCGGCCGTTTATACTTCCAACTTCTCGCCGGGAGCGAGCACTTTGCCCTTCAAACCGCGCGCTTCCAGCTTTTGCACGAACGACTGCGCATCCTGCTCTATAACAGGAAAGCTGTTATAATGAACCGGCACGGTCAGCTTGGCGTGGAACCATTCCGCAGCTTGCAGCGCGTCCTCAGGGCCCATCGTGTAGTGATCCCCGATCGGCAAAAACACCACATCCAGCGGATGTCGGTCGCCAATCATTTGCATATCGCCGAACAGACCGGTATCGCCAGTATGCAGCACCGTAACCCCATCGGCTTCAATAATAAAACCGGCAGGCATCCCACCATAAAGAATGCGCTGTTCTTCGTCAAGGACGATGCCTGAGCTGTGGAAGGCTTGAATCATTTTTACCTTGGCAAAGCCTACATCCAGTGTGCCGCCGATGTTCATGTCGATGGTTTTAACACCTTTCCAACGCATGAACGCAGCAAGTTCGGGAATCGCCACTACCGGCGCATCATTCGCTTTGGCAATCGGTTCAGCATCTAAAATATGATCCATGTGCGCATGTGTCAGGAGGACGTAATCCGCTTTAATATCCTCCGGCTTCGTGACCGCAAGCGAGTTCCCTCGTAGGAAGGGATCAATCACAAGCGATTTGTTGCCGACAATGATTTGTAAACAAGAGTGTCCATGGTAAATAAGTTCCAAGAGTATATGCCTCCCTGCACAGTAGATTTTTTGAAGGGAAATCTTTTCCTACTCATCATCTACTATTTTTAACGCCAGGTCAAATTCTGGTCGTTTAAGAGAACCTCTGGACCACAAGCAGCAATGGAATGCCCAAGCTTATGACGAAAAGTAAAGCTCTAAACACTGTTTCGCCTGTTGAGCCGGTCGTGATCGCTAGCCATTTGGGAAGCAGACGGACTTTCCCAGGGATTGGCCACAGGAGCTGCACCCCTTTGTCATTAAGCAGGTCGATCAGCGGATGGGAAACGTAACCAACAACTAACGTCCAATAGAATAAAGTTGGAAGCGGCCCGGCTGCCAGCATGATCAAGGCGATCACGAGCAGCGAATGCGTCACTGTGCGGTGCCGCACTTTTAACACATGCAATAAGGCGGATAGCGGGAACAACACTTTAGCCATCGTTGACCCAGGTTTATCGACATCCGCTAAAGTGCCGGCTAGACAACCAAGTAAGAGCGCCCCAGCAGCTTCCCAAGACAAAAAACTGACATCCTGCCAGACGAGCACAACTTCCGCAGAAACGAGACCAGCGACACTGTGTGTTTTTTGAAGCATTAGACCAGCCCCTTATTTATACGTAAAATAAAGTTAACAACCCTATAAGATTCGAGACTGGCGCTCATTATGAGTCGTTGAATAAAAAAACTGCCGAAACGGATCTTCGGCAGTTTCATATGTATACGACGATTAGCGCTTACATTAATATGTCTAATAAAACAGTTCGCTTTCCGCATTGATCACTGAATCCATATGCAGATCCAAGCCAATGAGTTCCTCCGGTTTCTTAGATTCTCTTTCCAGGCGGTTCGCCTGAAGCCACTCCTCGAAACTTTCTTGACTAATGCCTAACTGCTTCACGATTTCTTCCAATTCCAACAAGGTCTTCACAACATATACCTCCACTTTTTCTATAATATATGTAGACACCTACTAGAAAAAATGGCCGGTTGCACTACTAGCTCCTCCTAATCCAAGTGCCCAAGTACAGATTAGGTTTCATCGCTTCCAAGTCTCATTTCCTATATTATACAGGCCCTTTCGACTATTGATAAGAGTTCATTTTGTACCCTTTTGTCGAATACACTTAATTTTATCTTGATGAAGTTATTTTTAAAATAAAGAAAACCGCCTCCCTGCCTGGGATCGGGCGGTTTATCCATTTATGGTTTAAATTGGAAAGCTTCAGCAATCAGGCGAACGGAGCGTATGCGCGCTTCTACATCGTGGATTGGACATACGACCATAAATTCATCGGCTTGATACGATTCATTCAGCCTTATCAGTTCTTCTTTCACCTGCTGCGGTGTTCCGATGATGCGCTTATGACGGCCATCGCGTATTTGAGCGCGATCTAATTCGGTGTACGGGTAGCTTAGCGCTGTCTCCATCGATGGGAAAGACGGCAGCAGCGCCCCGCGGCCGAGCGAGAGGAAGAATAGCTCCGTGCTGGAAGCGAGCCGCTGAGCTACTTCCTCTGTCTCTGCACAGACGACGAGCACGGCGGCCAAAGAGCGTGGCTGCGCATTCAGCCTTGACGGCTTGAAGTGCTCGCGGTAAATGCGCAGCGCCTCCGTGCAGTCGGCGTTGCCGAAAAACTGCGCAAAGCCGAAGGCTGCTCCCTGACGTGCCGCGATTAACGCGCTGTCATAGGAGGATCCGAGCAGCCACACCTCTGGCGCAGTCGGAATGATTGGCGACGCATGCAGCGCCGCAAACCGGTGCTCTGCAGGCAGGGCATCATACAAGTATCCGGTCAAATCCGCCACTTGCTGCGGATAATGGTCGACACTTGTATATTTCCCCTCCTGCAGCGCCCGGGTTGAAATCGGCATGCCGCCGGGCGCCCGGCCGAGGCCGACATCAATGCGGCCCGGATGCAGCGCTTCGAGCAGCCGGAAATTTTCCGCAACCTTATAGGCACTGTAGTGCGGCAGCATGATGCCGCCTGAGCCTACGCGGATGCGTGAAGTATGGGCCGCGAGGTGCGCGATCAGCACCTCCGGGCTCGAATGCGCGAGCGCTTGCGAAGCATGGTGCTCCGACACCCAATAGCGGGTATAGCCGAGCTCATCGGCCACCCGCGCCAGCTGTGTCGTTTCCGCCAACGTCTCTGACGCGGTGCGGCCTTCTCCTATTTGTGATTGGTCTAAAATCCCCAATTTCATCATCTATCACCTCTGTGATCAACTGTAACACAATTAATCACAGAATAGCAAAGGCAGCGATGCGCGTGTCACATATTCATAGCATATCCCGTATGCAGCCGCTGCTCATTAATTTGTAGAAACACCGCTAACTGCTCAAACGCCTCCTGAGCATCCTCGCCTTCGAGTTGAAGCAGAACTGAGGAGTACTCATTTAGCGAGAGGCTGAACGACACAATGCCAAGCAGCCCTTTGGCATTTAGCATTTTTTCATTGCTGCCAATATAAATATTGCACGTGTGTAGATTTGCAATCCTCACAAACTCAAGCACACGATCGATTTTCCACGGTTCATTCAATCGGAATGTCCAATCTATTTTCATCCTTCGTCCTCCTCACTTAGCATCAAATCGCACTGCAGCAACAAGCATTTTCTTAACCATTTAAGGCGCAAAAGAAGACACATACACCTTGGTAACGAGGTGATCTGTGTCTCCAGTTGGCCGGTCGACTTAATTCCACTTAATCCTAGTTGTTTACTTGTATTAAAGTATAGATTGTTACTTCTTCCCTGTCAACCGACAATAAAATTTTGACCACTTTTGACAATATCCCTACGTTCAAACGCGATTAGCCACCACTTGGTGCAACGTGCTGTTTAGCGGTTAAGCGCTCTTTCAGCAGATGCCCGGCTAGCCGCATGCGCTCCAATCCGATTTTGCCTACGTATTGCCGAAGGCTATGGAATTTCCATCATCGCAGATGAACCGTTAGAGAGTATTAAGCGTTTTTGTAAGCATTTGTTTTCTGAGCCACGGGGATAGTGGGTAGAGGGGCCCTCTTCTGACCCAATGGGATAGTGGGCAGAGAAGCCCTCTTCTGACCCAACGGGTTAGTGGGCAGAGAAGCCCTCTTCTGACCCAATGGGATAGTGGGCAGAGAAGCCCTCTTCTGACCCAATGGGATAGTGGGCAGAGTGGGCCTCTTCTGACCTAACGGGATAGTGGGCAGAGAAGCCCTCTTCTGACCCAATGGGATAGTGGGCAGAGGGGCTTTCCGATCGGTTAGGACGGTAAAGTTGATGTTATAGTTGCTGTTAAAGTAAGCAGCATAGCGACGGCAAGACGCGCAGCCTGCCGCCCCCTCTAACTCCGCAGTTCCCCGTCAGTTTGGACGGCGGGGATTTTAATGGTGGCGAGGAGGCCTTGGCCCTCGCGGAGGGTGTATTGCAGGCCGAAGCTTTCGCCAAAATGGAGCTGGATGCGCTTTTGCACGTTGATGATACCGTAGCCATGGTTCTTTTCTTTGCCTTGTAAGATGGCGTTGAGCATGGAGATATCAATCTGTTTGTAGCCATTGTCCTCGACGATGACGATGACATGCCCGTTCTCACAATGAACAGAAATCCACAGTTCACCGTCTTGGTCCATATGTTTAATGCCGTGTAAAATCGCGTTTTCCAAAATCGGCTGAAGCACGACTTTCGGAATCAGGTACCGCTTCGCGTCCTCTTCGATGTTCCAATGCACTTGGAACGCATATTCATAGCGGAAAAGCTGCAGTCGCAAATACGCTTCCGCATGGTTGATTTCCTCCATGATCGGAATCAGCAGTTTGCCTTTGCTTAGGCCGATTCGCATAATCAGGGACAAATCTTTGATCATTTCGGCGGATTCCCCCGCCCCTTCCATCAGGGTGTGCCAGTAAACGGACTCCAGCGTGTTATAGAGCAAATGCGGATTGATTTGCGAATGCAGAGTGGATAGCTCCACTTCTTTTTGCTTCAATTCCAGCTCATATTTATCGTAAATCGTCTGATTCAGCCGATTGGTCATGCGAATGAATAGGTTGTTCAGCAGCACGATTTCGTTCTTGCTATCTGATTGCATGGCAATCGACAGCGGCCGGCCCGGATGATAGGAGTTTGTAATGCGCGCGAGCCTGGATATGGGCTTAAGAATGGACTGAATGAAGTACATGCTGGCTAAAATTAAAATCAGGAAATACACCATCATAATCAAATTCACTAAATGCTGGACACTGATATGATCGATAATGATAGACTCGACCGGCACTCGCATCAGCAGCTTCGTATTCGTATACTCGCTTGAATGAAGCACAAACATCAGCTCGCGTCCCGCTTCTTTGATTTTGAAAACGCCTTCCGTTTTATCCGGCGGCAAATGGAATTTCGCGCCGATTTCGTAGTTCTGTGTATTCGTTACTAGCACTGTATCGGCGTTGTCCAGCAACATCACTTCCGCATCGACATATTTGCCAAACGGAACAAAATCCATCTGCAGCTGCGTTTCAATCCCGGATACGGCCAAATATCCGATCACCGTATCACCGTTATAAATGCTGTTAAGCTGCCGCAAATAAGCGACTGTACGCGTATTGTTCGGGTTGTAGCCGAATTTGTCAATAACCCGGATAATCCCTTTGCCCTTGGCCTGACTCACATCCTCATACCATGGGAGCCCATTCATGTCCGTGTAATAAAAGATTCCGTTCGTTAATAAGTCCGGATTCGGCACGAACGAATATGACTTTTCTTTATCGGAAAAGAAAAGCGAATATCGGATCGCATTCGTCGAATAATGGTTCAAATATTTGTCCAATGCTTTAAAAATTTCTACACGCTCATACTCCGACGAAGACGGCAAGCTGACGAGCTGCTGGATTTCTTGGGAAATCATAATGTTTTTCGTTTTTTCATCAAAATCGGTGCTTTCCCGATCCAATGTGAGATGAGTTGCGCTCACCAATTGCAGCAAAGCGTTGCCGACTTGTTCCTCGGTGATCGACTCAAGCTTTTTGGCAACGAAAAAATCAATGACGAGAATCGGAATGACGACGAAGATGATGAGCAGGACGATCAGCTTTTTCATCAAATTCATATTCCGCAACATTTTAAACATGGCGTCGTTCATTCCTTTCGCTCATCAAACTGTCCCCACCTGGGATCCCCCATATTTTCGCCAAGTTGCGGCCTGACTCCTTTTCTCGCTTCAGCCTTTACAAGCAAACGAAAAAGCGCCCGCAGAATGCGCATTCTGACAGACGCTCAAGCCTCACCCTTTGACACTGGATGCACTTAGACCGCGCACGATAAACTTTTGAAACGTGAGGAAAAAGATGACCGGCGGCAGCATCGCCATGGTCAACACCGCGAACCTGACGCTCCATGGAATGACCGAGGTCGGATATACGACGTACCTGTAAATGCCCGTGGCCAGCGGGCACATGCTTTTGTCCGTCATTACAATGTTCGGCCAGTAGAAGTCGTTCCATGTGGCGGAAAAAGCCAGCATCAACAAGGTGCCGATGATCGGCGTCGATAGCGGGACCGCGATGCGCATATAGGAGGCGAACTCACTTGCGCCGTCGATGCGGGCGGCTTCGAGAATTTCTTTGTGGATACCGTCAAAGAAGTTTTTAAGCAGCAGCATATAGTACGCATTCGCAGCCGCCGGGAGCCAGAACGCCCAGTATGTGTTGATTAATCCTAAGCTTTTTAAATTTAAAAAGTTCGGTACGATGTACGTGGCTGGCGGGATGAGCAGTGTGGAAAGAAAATAAAGCGTCACCCATTTTTTGAACGGTACCCGCAAATGCGAGAGGGCGAAAGCGGCTAGGCCGATAAATAAGAAGCAAAACACTACATTGCCTACGTAGATGAAAATGGTATTTTTCAGGAAAGTGAGCAGCGGCAGGTCGAATTGCGTTAAGGCATCTTTATAATTTGTCCATATCCATTCTTTCGGATAAAAGGTGGGTGGGAATGCGAAAAATTCCTCCCGTGTTTTGAGCGAGCTGAAAAAGGTGTTAAAAAACGGATACAGCATCGTGATTGCCATGCAAACCATCAGCAGGACCATGATGGCGTAGCCGGTTTTTACCGTGCCTTTTTTAAAATCATAGGATGACAGAATGCCGCGTTCTGATGGTTTCATGCTTTTTCACTCCTACGCTGCAGCAAATTGTACACAATTGACAGCAAAATCAACACGAAAAACATCAGGCTGCCCATTGCGCTCGCTTTGCCGAAATTCAGATCTGTAAATGCCGTGTGGTTCATCCACAGCAAATAGGTCAGCGTCGCATTGTTCGGACCGCCGTCAGTCATAGACAGCTGCGCCTGGAAGCCCTGCGAAGTCGTAATCAGCTGCAACAGCAGAAGCAGCAGCATGAGCGCGCGGATGCTCGGCAGGGTAATATGGCGTATGCGCTGCCAGACGCTCGCGCCATCGATCTCCGCCGCCTCGTACAGCTCACGCGGAATGCTGACAATGGCCGCGATATATATGAGCGTAGCAGCCCCGAAGCTCTGCCACGTCTCCAGAATGACGATGGAGATCATGGACATGTTGGGGCTAAAAAATAGAATCGGCTGCAGACCGATGGTCTGTAAAAAATTGTTGATCGGGCCGACTGCATCGAAAAACCACATCCACATCCCGTAAAGGACGATGGCCGGCACGGCGCTGGGCAAATAGCCGATAATCCGCGCCGCCCCCTGAAACCATTTCAATTCCGTCACGGCAATCGCCACGAGCGGAGGAATCCAGAAGCCGAGCACGACGCCCAGCAGCATGTAGTACAGCGTGTTTTTGATCGAAATGAGCAGCAGATCATCCTGAACAATGCTGATATAATTGTCAAGGCCAGTAAATTGATTGCCGTCGACAAAGTCGATATTATAGAAGCTGTAGAAAATGCCTTTGAGGATAGGCACCCACAAAAAGATGAAAAAGAAAATGATTTCCGGAAGTATGAACAGGGTTCCCCAGAAATACCAGTTGATTTTTTTCCGGACTGACGCCTTCGCAGCAGCCGATTGTACGTATTGGACATCCTCCATGATGGACACTCCTCGCGCGCTTGCATAAATCGGGCCTAAACCTTGACGGCTTAGCCCCGATCTCCGCCGGACTATTCGATTTTGACTTTGTCAAACACTTCGGACTGCACTTTGTTCGAAGTATCCTCCAGCGTTTTCTTCAAATCCACGTTCTTGGTCGTGAACACTTTTTGGATGACATTCGCCATTTCCGCATAATACTTCTGCGCTTCATATTGCGCTTCTGGTTTGCCGTCCCACAGGCTGAGCAGCTGCGGATCGTATTTGAAAACATTGTCGTACTTCGCCAGCAGGTCGGAATACTTTTTACCGAAATCGGAGGAATCTTTCCAATAGTTGATCGGCTGCGGGATATAGACGCGGTTTTTCGCTTTGCGGTCTTCAATTTCTTTTTGCGTGGACGTTAGGAATTCATCGGTAAAATATTCATCCGTGATCCACTTGAATGCCATCTGCTGCGTCTCTTTGTCCGCTTTCGGGTTGATAACACGGTAATTTCCGCCGAGAACGCCGGTATGTTTGCCTCCCTTCGTCATGGAGGGAATTGGATACACAACCAGATCGTCTTTGCTGATACCGCCTTCATTAATCGCCGTATCGGCAGCATTGCCGCTTCCGCACATCACCATGGCGCCACGTCCCTGGGCAAATGCGCTGAGTGCATCTCCGTATCCGAGCGCCCAGTTTTGCGGAATCAAATTCTCATCCTTCAGCTTCTTATAGAATTCAAGCGCTTTCAAACCGGCATCGGAATTAAACGTAGCGACAACTTTGCCGTTGTCCAGCTTTTGCACATCACCGCCGGCTGCGTAGAGGAAATTCGTCCAATTCCAGCCCGCTTCCGGACCTTTGCCCATCGGAATAAACCCTGCGATCCCTTTGGCTGGATCGTTGATCTTGCGGGCGGCGTCAAGCAAATCGTCCCATGTCCAATCCATCGGCGGCAGAGGCACGCCTTTTTGCGCGAACAGCTTTTTGTTCAGCGTGATCGTCATGACATAGCCGTCAATCGGCACGCCGTATGTTTTACCGTTCACGACGAACGGTTTGGAGAGCAAGTCGTTCATATCTTGCGCATGCGCCCAAGCATTCACCGAATCCGTAATGTCTGCGACCCATTTCTTGTCGACAAGCACCTTGCCTTCGGTGGCATAGGTCGTATATTCCGTCGGCGCGCTGTTAGACGCCATCTTCACACCGATTTCCAGCGGGCTGTACTGCCAGTCGTCCTTTTTAAACTCGACGTTCGGGTTCTTCGCTTTAAACCGATTGATCCGCTGGTCCAGCTGATCATTCTTTTCTTTCTGATCCGGCTTGAAGCTTTCAGCTGTGATCGTAATTTTCTTCGATGGCGCAGGAGTTGCTGACGCAGCTGCTGCACTGCTTGCTGCCGGCGTCGCTGTACCTGCGCTAGGGCTCGCCGAGTTGCTTGCGGTGTTGCTCGTGCTGCAGGCGGTTAATAAAACAGTCAAGGCGATCGTACTGAAGGCTGTAGCTTTTTTTACCTTTCATGTGAGGTCCCCTTTCGATTATCCTAACGATTGTTGTCTACAGGTTTGATTATAAGGGGAACGCTTTCAATGGGCGATGTGCGCTATTACGCTTATTGTGTCACATGTTACGAACCCGCGCTTTTCAACTCGGAAATATTGATGCCGAAATGCTTCTTAAAAATTTTGCTAAAATGCTCCGGCGACTCGTAGCCGATGGCCTCCGAAATCTCATACCTGCGCTTATCTGTCGTCATAATAAGCCGCTTCCCTTCCTCCATGCGCAGCCTCGTTACATAGTCCCAAATATTGATGCCCATCACCTTTTTGAACAAATAACTCAAATAATTCGGGCTCAGGTGCACACTGTCCGCAATATCCTGCAATTTCAGGCCTTTTTGGCAAAATGAGCTCTCCATATACGTCTTAGCAGCAAAGACGATGCGATGATTCGCCTCATCCATCTGCGTCCTCGACAAAGGCTGATCGCTCATCACATGACCGATATCCTCGATGTAGACCATGTAATGTCCTTTGTGCGCGTCATTATCGCTCCAATTCAAGCTGGTCTGCGCTTCTTTGTACAGAACCGGCCACTGGGTCACGCCTTCACGAATGCGGCTGATGCCGATGCGGCTTTTGACATTGACATATTTTTGCAAATTGGTATGAATCATCTGTGCGACCATTTGCAGCTGATTCACGCGCAGCGCGTCCCGATTCTCCTCTTCTGACACTTGCAGCAGCAGCGTAAACGTCGAATGATGATTGTTGAACACCAAATGGTTCCACTGGCCGGCCGTTTCATCCATAATGTTCAAAGCGGCGTACTTGAGCAGATTCCTGTCCTTCAACGTCAAAATCTCTTCATCATGGATGCCGCCACGCTCCAGAAACAGCTTGATCATCAGCATGCTGTAATACGTTCCGTCCAATCTCCTGCCAAGTGTTTCCAGGATGCCGTCGACTTCGCTGGGATGGATGGCCCCGGTCATCAGCTCGTTTAAGTAATAGTTTTGCTCCGGTGAGGAATATTCAGGGAGCGCCCATTTGCCTTCCCATTCAGCAAAATGCCGCGCTTTTTCCTCTTTGTCGCTCAGCAACTGCTTGACTATAGCAAGCAGCCGGTCCGGCGTAATCGGCTTGACCAAATATTCTTTGGCGCCAAAACGGATCGCCTTCTGCGCATATTCAAATTCCCCGTGCGCCGATAGGATTACAACCGGAATCGACGGGTCTTCCATGAAAATGTTCTCGATCAGCTCGATGCCGTTCATTTTCTCCATTTGAATATCGGTGAATACGAGATCAATCTTCTCCAAATGAATAAAGTCCAACGCTTCGAATCCATTATAAGCGATAAATACCTCAGAGATGTTCAGGCTCGACTGGCGCAAAATCGTCGCCACACCTTTACAAATCATCGGTTCGTCATCCACAACCAAAATATTATACATGTCCTCACCCCGACAGCGGCATTTGTATACCAATTTTAGTGCATGAAGCGCCGTTTTGACAGGATGAATATTACGATAATAAAAAAAGGCACCTCCGATAGACTCATCGAAAGGGGCCGTATTTCTCATTTTGAATTTGATTAAAAGTTTTAGTCAAATCGGCATAGCGAATCTCGAACTCCGCATGTCCGCCGGCGGCATATCCGACACCAATGCTGATGCCGAGCGCTTCCTTCGTTAAATAGCTGAATGTATCCGATTGATCTTCCGTACCCATACGATCCAGATCGTCGGCGCGCTGGAACATGCGCACCAGCTCGTCTTTGGACAATTGCTCGTGCAGGCTCGCCATTAAGGGATTCAACGCTTTGAACCGGCCGCGCTTGAATTTGTGCACGAGCCTTCTGTCAATCGGCACGAGATCTTCCAGCCTCAGCCTGTTGCCCCGCACCAAATCCACATTTGTCGTATAAAACAAAGGATTTGGGTGTGCGGCGCCTTCCACGTAGCCGCTCCCTCGATATTGAACGCTCAGCAGCTTCGAACTCCGCAACGTGACAGTAAAATCAATGTCCAGCGTGTAGGGCTGCGTCGTATCCTTATCATACAGCTGCCCTTTCAGCGCCTCCGCTCGGAGCAAAGCATTGATCATTTGCTGCCGCTCCGGTGGCGCGTTCAGCTGCCTAAGCTGTGGATACCGAATGTGGATCGCGCCGTTTTCATAGTCTTCTGAAACGACCTCGTATTCTTGGACAGCCGCCTGGTTGGCCGGATTCAGCGCCTGTACAGTCACGCCGTTTGGACTGCATCCCATAAAGACAAAGGATAAGACAAGTAAGAGACCTGCTTGCTTGCAGATGCGGGTTGTGCTCATGTGGAGTCGCCATCCTTGGAACAAATTAGGATTTCTTTCGCATAGGATGTCCAATTGCGCACAAAAAAAACACCCGTCCCAACGCTGCAATTCAGCGAGAACAGGTGTTTGTATGAAGCTTGCAGCACTATTTCATTTGCTGCAGTAAATTAACGCGGTAAGCCTCGCTTTCGAGGCCTTGAATTTCTTTATATTCCTCTTCGGTTAACCGGCGTGGTGTGCCGACCGATTTGGCGATGAGGTAGATTTTGGCGCTTTCTTCCATCACTTCTGTGCGATAGTAGGCTTCGCGCAAGTTTTTGCCGGTCGTGACGAGACCGTGGTTTTTGAGCATAATGGCACTGTAACGATCCGCTTGCGCCGCAACCAGATTCGCCAGCTTATCTGTCGTCGGCACGACATAAGGAACGAAGGCGACATCGCCGACCAGCGCCGCCTGATCCGGGAACAGCATCGGTAGTTCGTCATCGACGAGCGTCAGCGCGATGCAGTACGCGGGATGCGTGTGTACGATCGCTTGCATCGCCGGGTTCACGCGATAGCAAAACAAGTGCATCAGCACTTCGGATGAAGGCCGATACGTTTGATCCAAAATATCGCCCGATGGAATGTGCACCGGTACCCATTGTTCGGGTTCGATATCCTCCAGCGCAAAACCGCTCGGCGACAAATACATCACATCCTCGAATCTGGCGCTGATGTTGCCACCGGGACCGACGACGAGCCCCTTCGCGACACTTTTGCGCGCATACTTCGTCAGCTCTTCTCTCGTTCTCTGCTCCGACATCTATGTTCAGCTCCTTACGGATTTCTTATGAATAACTTCTTTATACGTCTCAAAAGCTTCCCGCCACTGCGCGCTGTCCTCAGGCTCATAACGATCAGGCGGGAACGAGTCTATCACTACCTGACGGATTTGTTCCAAAGACTGTACCTCGCCGTGCGCTTTCGCCTGCATCATCACGTTACCGATCGCCGTCGCCTCGACTGGCCCGGCAATGACCGGACGGCCGGTCGCATTGGCCGCCAGCTGGCAGAGCAGGCGGTTCTGAATGCCGCCGCCGACGATATGGATCGCGGTGAGCTTGCGGTCCAGCAGATGCTCGATTTCATCCAGCGTCTGCCTGAACATCATCGCCAAGCTGTCGACGATGCAGCGGACTAGCTCCGCTTTCGTCTGCGGCACTTGCTGCCCGGTCTGAAAGCAGTAATGGCGAATCCGCTGCGGCATGTTGCCCGGTGCCAGGAAGGCCGCGTCCGCCGGATCGACATAGCAGGTCAGCCCGCGTTCCAGCTTTGCCATTTCCTGCATCTCGGTATACGAAAGCGCTTCGCCTTCGAGCTCCCACTGGCGCTTGCATTCCTGCAAGAGCCATAAGCCCATGATGTTTTTGAGCATGCGAATTTTGCGTTCTGCGCCGCCTTCGTTCGTAAAGCCCCAGCGTCTGGCATGCTCATTCATGATCGGCTCATCGAGCTCAACGCCCATAAGCGACCAGGTTCCACAAGAGATGTACGCATAATCGCCCTGCAGCGACGGAATCGAGACGACGGCTGACGCCGTATCGTGCGAAGCTGTCGCCACAATCGGAATGGGGCCAACCTGCAGCTCTTCGGCGATGTCTCGGCGAAGATGGCCTTCAGCCGTACCGGGCATGACGATCGGCGTGAATAAGGAGGAAGGGGCTGCAATCTGGTTCAGCAGCTCTCTGTCCCAATCTCGCGCTATCGGGTTCAGCAGGCCTGAAGTGCTGGCAATGGTATATTCCGTTGAGCGAACGCCTGACAAATAAAAGCGGAATAAATCCGGCATAAACAGCATGCGGGTATCGGCGTCTACTTGCAGCGCGTTCTCACAGGATTCCGCAACGAGTTGAAAAATGGTATTAAAAGATAAGGACTGAATGCCCGTACGGCCGTATAAGGACTCATCCGGGAGCTTGCTTAGCAGTTCTTCCATCGCCGGCACGTTGCGCGCATCGCGATAGTGATATGGATTACCCAGCAGCTTGCCTTTGCCGTCCACGAAGCCGTAATCCACGCCCCACGTATCGACAGCGATGGAAGCCGGGCTGCCTGAACCGTGCTGCTTATAGGCGTGAATGCCTCGTTTCAGCTCATGAAACAGCCGCAGGAAGTCCCAGTGCAGACTCGTTCCCAGCTGAACCGGATCGTTGGCAAAACGGTGGATGTCTTCCACCGTAAGCCGGGAGCCGTCCCAGCTGCCGAGTATCGTTCTCCCGCTGCTTGCTCCGAAATCAACGGCCAGCATATGCATATGGTTTGTTCCCAACGAAGTCACCCCGCTTTTTTCGTACGATTCCCTTTACTTATACAGCGGTCCAAAATTGCTGCATGCGCGGAAATCGGCGCCTTCCGGATCCTTCGTGCCGAAATTGCTCCATACGCGCGGACGGAACACTTTATCGCTCGGTACGTTATGCATGGAGACCGGGATGCGTAAAATAGCTGCCAATGTAATCAGATCGGCGCCAATATGGCCATAGCTGATCGAGCCGTGGTTCGATCCCCAATTGTCCATGACCGAATATACGTCGGTAAAGGAATCTTCGCCAGTCAAAATCGGCGCGAACCAAGTCGTCGGCCAAGTCGAATCCGTCCGCAGATCGAGCGTATTGTGGACGTCTTCCGGCAGGTCGACGGTGTAGCCTTCAGCCAGCTGCAGGACAGGACCTAGACCCTTGACCAAATTAATGCGTGACATCGTCACCGGCATGCCGCCTTTGGTCAGGAAGTCGGTCGAGTAGCCGCCGCCACGGAAATATTCCACGGATGCAGGGCGCCAGGACGTTGCTTCCAGACACTGCGTCACTTCTTCGTCCGTGATTTCCCAGAACGGCTTCATCACCGGCTGTCCGTCCCGCGATTGCTGGCCTGTTCCGTCCAAAGCAGCCGGACCGGAATTGATCAGATGGAGAATGCCGTCTTTAGCAGCTCCGGTTAATGTATGACCGGTCACGCGTTCAACCGCATCCGGACTCCAATACGTTCTGACATCGGCAAAAATTTGCGCTGTATTCGTCAGCAAATTGCCGAACAGCATCGCAACGCCGTTCAAACTGTCGTTCTCCGTGGCGACGAGATAAGGCGCGCGCTTGCCGTTCCAGTCAAACGATGTGTTCAATACGGCTTCCAGGAAATCCCCGTTCGGGAAATGATCCGTCCAGTGGCGCTGCCCTTGGAAGCCTGACAGAATCGCATTGTGACCAAGCGCTTCTTCGCCGAACTCCAGCTCGGCAAGCTTGGGATTCCCGACCATCAGATCGCGCACGATCAACGACATTTTCACAACCGTTTCCCAATCTTGATCTTTGCGTTCACGGGAGGTCTGGATTTGCGGCGGGTTATTGTCCGGACCTTCCTTGCAGTTCTCTTTCACCCAATTCAGAGCAAGGCGGTATTCTTCCGGATCAAAAATTTCTTCATCGATTCGGCGCACAAGCTCCGACATGTCCACATACTCATTGCGCATACCCAGGTAGTTTTGGAACAGCTCTTCGTTCACGATCGAGCCCGCGATGCCCATGGATACGGAACCGATGGACAGGTACGATTTGCCCTTCATATAGGCCGCCGCAAGTCCAGCTTTGGCGAAACGGATCAGCTTCTCCTGCACGTCCTGCGGAATATCCGTCGTGCCCGCATCCTGCACGTCTTTTCCGTAAATGCCGAATGCCGGAATGCCCTTCTGCGCATGGCCGGAAAGGACAGCTGCCAAGTACACCGCACCAGGACGCTCCGTCCCGTTGAAGCCCCAGATCGCCTTCGGCGTCGTTGGATCCATGTCCATCGTCTCTGTGCCGTAACACCAGCATGGTGTCACTGTAATTGAGACGCCTACGCCCGACTTGGCAAATTTCTCCGCTGCTGCCGCTGATTCAGCCACACCCCCGATACAAGTGTCGGCTATGACGCATTCCACCGGCTCACCGTTCGGATATTTCAGCGTTTCGCTAAGCAAGGCGGCAACCGCTTTGGCCATGTTCATCGTCTGCTCTTCAAGCGACTCGCGCACCCCTTTTCTTCTGCCGTCTATCGTCGGCCGAATACCGATTTTCGGAAAACCTTGTTTCCATCTGTTGTCATTGTTTGCCATATTTATTAGCCTCCTTCGTCTATTAACCGCTTGATAGGGTAGAGTTATCGATAAATCAATAGGTAAAATAAAAAGGCTTCCTTTCGCTATGTTCACACCTAGCTGATTACGCCTTTTTTCAAAATGATGTTCGCATATAGCGCTTTTTCGCTCGTGGCCACAATGGCATAAGCTTGCTTCGCCCGCTCGTAAAATGCAAACCGCTCCATATGTTCGGTGGCCGGTTTCATGTGCCGGCTGATCAGTTCTTCATAGGTGCGCCAAATCGGCGTCTCCACCTGATCGCCTGGCACGACCGCCATGAGCGCAACGGGCTGCTCACTATATGTATCGAGCGGGAACAGCTGTAAAACCGCTTCCAAAAGTTCCGGAACGCCATGTCCGTCACAGCGCAATAACCGGTTAGCGTGGCTGGCCGCCGGGAAATTGCCGTCTGCGATGACGATTTCATCGCCATGCCCCATCTCCATCAGCACCTTCAACAGTTCAGGTGACAGGATACTGGGTATACCTTTTAGCATACTGCTTCCTCCTTTGACGTCTTGCCGCAAAATGTCTCGTTCAATCATACGCTTGGAAAAGCTAAAATATTCGTGTTACCGATAACTCAAAATTAACAATTAACTGCCTTGCTGTCAATTGTTTTTTTCTATACAATAGACAAATAACTTACGTGGGAAGGTTACTGTACATGGTTACTATTTATGATATTGCTGAAAAAGCAGGCGTCTCCGCGATGACCGTATCGCGAGTTATCAATAACACGGGGCGAATCAGCGAAGCGACGCGCAAGCGTGTCCGCAAAGTGATGGAAGAGCTCCATTACATCCCGAATTCAATGGCCCGCAGCCTGGTGCTGCAAAAGACGAAAATACTTTCCCTGCTCATTACGGATATTACGAATCCGTTCTATACAACAATCGCGCGCGGTGCCGAGGATGCGGCGAAGCGCTCGGGATATCGCTTGCTTTTTGGCAATAGTGATGAGGATTATGTCAAAGAAAGGGATTACGTCGATATGATTTTATCGACTCGCGTGGATGGCGTGTTGTTCGCGCCGACGGGAGATCAGTCGCTTGAACATCTGCAGCAGCTGCAGAAGCATAATATCCCGTTCGTCGTACTGGATCGGGAAGTGCCGGGCATCGAGGCGGACGTCGTGCTCGGGGACAGCAAGGAAGGCGCGCGCAAGCTGGTCGAGCACCTGATCGGGCTGGGGCACAAGCGGATCGCGCTCATTAACGGCTCGCAGGATGTATCTACGGCGCGCCTGAGGTATTTGGGCTACCGCGAAGCGCATACGCTGAGCGGAATGGCGCCGGACGACACGCTGGTCGCCCACTTCAGTTACCGCGACTTCCACGACGAGTCGGCGTTAGACGCTTTGCTCGGCCTGGCTTCGCCGCCGACCGCTATTTTTGCCGCGAATAACATGCTCGCCGTCGGCGTTATTCAGGCATTGCGCAAGCGCGGCCTGCAGGTGCCGCGCGACATCTCGGTTGTATGCTTCGATGACTTCGTCCATGCCGAAGCAATCAATCCTTTTCTGACGGTGGCTGCACAGCCGGCGTATCAGTTTGGCTCGCTCGGCATGCAGCTGCTGATCGAGCGGATCGAAGGCGAAGCCGCCCGGGAGCAGCGCAAGCTCATCTTGCCGTGCGAGCTGCTGATCCGGGCGTCGACGCGCGCGGTGTGAGCGCGCACTTATGATATTCGCTCCGACACGGCAGATGGCCTCAAACCCGCTCCTCAACGCAGCATGCGCAGCACGACGGCTTCGTACCATTTCCACGGCAGCAGGCTCCGGCTCCACAGGCCGAGGCGCACGCCGCGCCCCAGCGGGTAGCGAAGCTTGGGGCGTGAACGGCCGGCGATGCTCACGATCGCGTCGGCAACTTCCTGCGGGTCCGGCGCTGAGCCGGCCGTTTGCTTGACCATCTGGAGCAGCTTGCTCAGCCGGCTCCAATAAGGCGAGGCTTCGGTGGTATATACACCAGCGAAGCCTTTGCTCCAAATATCCGTCCGGTACGCACCTGGCTCCACCAGAACGACACGGACGCCGTACGGCTTCATTTCCAGCCGCAGCGATTCACTAAAGCCCTCGATAGCGAACTTCGAGGTACTATATGGCGCAAAACCCGGGTAAGCCGTCAACCCGCTTACACTGCTTAAATTAATGATGCAGCCCGAGGCTTGAGCCCGCATATGCGGCAGCACTGCTTTGGCCGCGGCGATGACGCCGAATACGTTGGTCTCCAGCTGCTCCTTCCACGCCTCCATGGGCACATCCTCCACATATCCGCCGATGGCATAGCCGGCATTATTCACGAGAACATCGATCCGCCCGTGCTTACGAATCACTTCCCCTACTGCCCGGTCAATTGACTCGTGCACGGTCACATCCACCTGCATAATCTCCAAGCGCTGTTCAATGCCGGCGCCCTCAGCCAAAGCTAGTAATGGGCTCTGCTTCGCCGGATCACGCATGGTCGCGATCACATAATATCCATTTTTGGCCAGCGCAATGGACGTCAGCATACCAAAACCGCTCGAAGCCCCGGTCACAAGTGCGACTCTCTCGTCTCGATTCATCCTCAGGCCTCCCTCCCCGTAAACGTCCATCATATAAAGTCGATTCTGTTGTATATGCTAGCCCATGATTCCGGCACACATGACACATGGCGTTATAAAAGTTTGTGGTTCTAGCGAGGATCTACCCAATTATAATCTTCCCTTCCGGATGCCGGTACAGCTCCTTGCCCCGCTTTGTCAATAAAGCATACGCAAGTGTCACGAGACCGATACGACCGATAAACATCATGATGACGATGATCACTTTGCCGGCGGAGGTCAGATCTTGTGTCAGCCCCATGCTTAAGCCAACTGTGCCAAATGCGGATGCCGCCTCGAACAAGATCATCAGAAAATTCTGATCCTGAAAAACACAGAGCAGCAGCGTAGCCGTAATCAGCAAAATCACAGCCAGCAGGCTAAACGAGATGGCCCGGTATATATCCCCTTTGGAGATGCGCTGCTGGAACAGGACGACGTCTTCTTTGCCCCGGAGCATCGCTCCCACTGTTGCGAACAGGACGACAAATGTCGTGATTTTGATACCGCCTCCCGTTGAACCTGGCGCAGCACCGATAAACATCATCACAATCATAAACAATTGCGTACTTTCCCGCAGTCCGCCGATGTCAATCGTATTCACACCCGCAGAACGCAGGGTAACTGATTGAAAAACAGAAGCCAACAGCTTCGTGTCCCAGCTGAGTGGTCCGAGCGTTTTCGTATTCGTGTACTCGAACGCATAGATGACGACTGCGCCTAGAACTGTCAAAATGGCGGAGCCCGCTAACACGACTTTACTGTGTAAGGATAGCTTTCTTACTTTGGGATATACAATCAGATCCGAAATCACGATAAACCCCACACCGCCGAGAAAAATAAGCATAATGGACACGATATTCATGCCCACATCGTCAACGTAAGGCGTCAAGCTGCGAAACCCGCCCAGCAGTTCAAAGCCCGCATTATTAAAAATAGAAACCGAATGAAAAATGCCAAAATACAAAGCTTTGCTAAACCCTAGATCCCGCGACCAATGAATGGCAAAATAAAGAGCCGCCGCAGCTTCGATCGCAATGGAGTACAAGAAAACTTTGCGTGTCAGCGTAATAATCCCTTCCATCTTACCTTCATTCATCGACTCCGTTAAAATGAGGCGCTCTTGAAGAGAAATTTTCCTCTTCATAAAAATCGAAATCCAGGTAGCCATCGTCATGAAGCCGACTCCCCCAAGCTGGACCAGGGCTAGCACGACAATCTGGCCGAACAAAGAGAAATGTGTGCCAGTATCAACTAAAATAAGCCCCGTTACGCAGGTCGCCGACATCGACGTGAATAAAGCGTCCATAAAGCCCATGCTGTGCCCGCTGACTGATGCGAGAGGCATGTACAACAGCATGGTGCCAAAACAAATGATAAGCAAAAAGCCTCCGGCAAGCGCTCGGGGCGGCGTTATTTTGATCGCAGTTGTTGCATCGCGCATGATATCACCTCAACCACTAGAATACCATTATTTAGGTGAAAATAACATCAATCGACAAAAAAGACCCCTCTTCCAATTACATAAAGAGGAGCCTTGATGCATGAATGTTTAATAAGCGGTGTAATGTCCTATGTACAAGTTCGCCGAACTGTCCGAGCGCGTATTTCCGTGCACAATGGCCGTGCCGCCGACAGCGTTCACAACATAACCGACCCCATCGAGGTTGACATGAATTCCTCCTCTAGGTATCCATTTCATATAAGCGCTTACAAGAGAAAGTATAGCGGATGGTCCTCCTTTCATGTGCAAAGCTATTGCTATGAAGTTGCACGTTATTGCTGTCCTGAAAGCAGCTGCGAGCGGTAAGATTTGGGCGTCAGCCCCAGCATTGTTTTGAACACCCGGCAAAAATAAGAACCATTCAAAAAACCAACTTCCTGCGCAATGTAGCCGGACGTTTTGGACGTTGTTTCGAGCAGGAGACACGCCTCTTTCAATCTGCGGTTGGTAATAAATTCCGTAATAGAGCTGCCAGTGGACTGCCTGAACGTATGTGATAAATAGTAGGTCGATAAATGCAGATCGTCGGACATTTGATGCAGATCGAATTTTTCCTTGAAGTGAAGCTCGATCCATTCGATCATTTGTTCCACGGTGTGACTGTAGCGGGGTTTAAACTTATGTTCGCTGTGTGGGGCAATCCATTCTTTTTCATAAGGTTCTAGATGCTTTAAAAGAAATAATAGACAAAGCGTGAATTCCTCCTGGTGTTTGCCCGGATGAACGTCTTTGAGTTTGCGGTTCAACTTCTCAAAAAGAGGCGCCAGCTCGTGCTGGCCAGGGATGGCTTGCATCGCAAGCGGCCCTTTCCAGAGTGTGCCGAACAGTTTGCGCAAACTGCCAAAAGCATGCAATCCGTTATCCAGCAGATACGGATCAAACATCAGCACCGTGCGTATGAACGTACCCTGCATGCGGATGCGGTGCTGCTGAAACGGCTGAAAGACGAGCAGCGTACCGGGCTGAACCGGGGATTGCTGCTTATGGACTTCCACCGTCCCCCTGCCCTCGTACACATACAAAAACTCCATGCTCTGATGGGCATGATGCACTTCCCAATGCTGCTGTCTGTCCGACTTGTAATGATTCAGGTGAAACGGCTCTTTCTTCACATTCACACTTGTGCTTAATTTCATTCGCTATCCCTCCACAGATGCGGATATTTTTGGAAGCGGTTTCTTCGAGACGACTGTATCACAGATTGGCGGAAGCGGATTGTGAATTTTATAGGGAAGCTTGTATTTTCTCTATGTAAAAAGAGGACGAAAAAAAGACAGCCGATCGTGAACTGCACCCCATTGGTTATCCACAACTAACAATGGAGGTGTAGTTCATTTTCGACTGTCTTTGTATTCGCTAGCCTAAATCGGGCCGGTCGCTCAGTTCAATAACCGGTCGCTTCGTTTCGTGCAGCTCCAGCACGACGATCTCGTTTGCACCTGATCTTAAAAGCGGTGCCGGTACATACAAGGTGCGCTGCGGCCCTCTATCCCAATAGCGGCCAAGGTTAAAACCGTTGATCCAGACGACGCCTTTGGTCCACCCTTCCAGCTTGACGAAAGTATCTCCCGCCTCTTCCACATGGAAGACACCTTTGTAAAAGGCAGGTCTGTTATCACTTGTTTTTTGGATCGCATCCGGCTCTGGGGTATATTGCAGATGCGAGACTTCTTCGAGCGGGAGCGGATAGATCGTCCAGTTGAACAAAAACTGATTGTTCAACCGTACGCCTTCCGTGATGCCTTTATGATCGCGCAGTTTCGGCCCGTAATTGACGCGCCCCATATTTTCCACGACAATGTCAAGTTTAGCCCCGCCAGCCGGAATGTCCACCTGCAGTGGACGCGCATCCCAACGTTCGACAACACCTTGAAAAACGCCGTCCAAAAACACCTGTGCGCGATCATGCACATCCTGGATTGTCAGCTTTTCGGCGGTACGCGGACCGGAAACAAATGTCGAGTAGACGATAAAGCCGTAATTTTGACCCAGCTTTTCCATCGGTTCTGGGTAAACGCGCTGTACCGGCTGTGCCAAAAGTGACAGCTGTTCCAGCAAATCCGCTTTTTCGTTCAGCAAAATAGGGCCGTAGCTTTTCTTGGCTATTGGCGCCGGGAATGCCGGTAATTCTGCTGGGTTTACACCCAAATAGGCTGTCAACTTCTCACGTACCGCTCTGTATTTGTCCGTCTCATCCCCGCACTCCGACAAAGGCGCATCGTAATCGTAGCTGGTAATGGTCGCTTCATATTTGTCCTGGAAGTTAGCGCCGTTATAAAAGCCGAAGTTCGTCCCGCCGTGGAACATGTAAAAGTTCACCGAAGCGCCAGCCCGAAGCATGCGCTCGAAAACATCGGCGACATCGCCGGCATCGCGGGTGTGATGCGGCTTCAGCCAATGGTCGAACCAGCCGTTCCAATATTCCATGCAGACCAGCGGATCATCGGAGCGATATTCGCGGAAGGTGTGGAACGCTTCCTCCGGCTTAGAGCCGAAATTCACGGTCGCCAGCGTCCCCGGAACGGTTCCGCCTTGCAGCATGCCGTGCTCAGGACCGTCCGATGTGAAGAGCAGTACATCCACACCTCGTCGGACAAGACCATCGCGCAGATAAGCGAGATAGGCCTGATCATTCCCATAGCTGCCATATTCGTTCTCGATCTGCATGGCGATGATCGGGCCGCCGTTCGTGCTAAGCCGCGTTGTCAAGCGAGGGATGAGCTCGTCATAGTAGCGATCGACTTTGGCCAAATAGCTGCTGTCCAGGCAGCGAAGCCGCATGTCCGGATATTGCAGCAGCCATGCTGGCAGTCCGCCGAACTCCCACTCCGCGCAAATGTACGGACTTGGCCGCACGATGACATGCAAGCCTAAGGCGCCCGCCGTTTGGATAAAGCGTTCGACATCGGCCATACCTGCAAAGTTGAACTCCCCTTCCTTTGGCTCATGCAAATTCCACGGAATGTACGTTTCCACCGTATTGAATCCGCACGCTTTCAGCTTCAGCAGCCGGTCCTCCCAGTATTCGGGCACGATGCGAAAATAATGAATGGCGCCGGAAATGATTTGCAGCGGTTCGCCATCCCATATGAATTGTTGTTTGTTGATTTGTAATTGTGTCATAGAAGTCCCCCCATATCGTTTCGTCTAGATCTATCATCGCGGAAAGAAGGATGTGACTCAATCACCAATTTGATCATTTTCTATACCAAATGTGCCGAGCGGTGCTAAAATGGTAAAAAGGAAACGAAGGGTGTGCATGCAGATCGACCATTTATTCAGCTTCCCAAATATGACAAATACGCTGCAGGTTGTAGGCTGCCATTTCGGCGTCCAACCGCCGGGCTGGCAGTTCCCCCGGCATCATCATCATTTATTCGAGCTGCTTTGCTGTCTGGAAGGCGAAGTTGTACAGGAGATGAATCGCGAAACGATTCTGATGCAGAAAGGTGACTGGCTGCTGATCAAATCGGGGCTGCGGCATCAATCCTCCAACGCTGCTGCCGGGGATTATGGTTACTTCAACGTGCATTTTGATCTCGATGATGCCGGGATTCGCAGTCTGCTCGCCGCTTCCCCCTACCGGCACATTCGCCGGGAGGCTGCGGAGCAAAGCAAGCTGCTGTTTTATGTCAGCGAGCTGGAAGCGGTGATGCGGCGGAGCCGGTCTTCACAAGCAGGCAGCGAGGCTGGGCATCAGCGGCTGGTGCTTGGTTTTGAAGACAAGCTGCTGCTGCAATCGTATACGCTGCTTATTATTCATGACGTGCTCTCGCTGCTGCAGGAGCACGATCAGCCGAAGCGACAGCCGGAGGCTGAGGGCGCGAGTGACGTTGGACGCGGGGGCGGGACTGGCGGCGAGTCTGGCGGCGAGGTGAGGGCGGTGCATGACGGTGGCGGCAAGAAGGCCACGCTATTTGCCGCCGATGTGGCGCACGCCATCGAGGAAAAGCTCTCGCACGGGCTGTGCGAAGAGGCCTCCGTCGCCGGCGTCGCCAAAGCGCTGAACTTGAGCCGCAGCCAATGCAGCAAACTTTTTTCCAGCGTGTACGGCCTGTCACCAAGACAGTACGTCAGCCGGCAAAAGCTGAATCTGGCAAAGGAGCTGCTCGTCACGAGCAATATGCCGATCGGGGGCATCGCCGAGAAGCTCGGCTTCCACTCCGCGAGCCATTTCTCGCGGCAGTTCAGGCGCTGGACCGGCCAGTCGCCGACAGCGTTCCGACCCCGCCACCAATCTGGCGGTGCAGATGCCGAGGGGGGACTTAACGTTGTTCCACAGCGTTAAGTCCCCCCTCGGCCCGCGCTACCGTTCGTTAGCGTCGTCAAACGCGCTTATCACACTCGCTCACGACCCCACACTTACCGATGCAGGCATGTCAGCCACCGCTCACTCGCTGACCAGCACCTCGATGCCGAGCGCCTCTATGGTGTCGATCCACTCCTTCGGACAGCCCGGATCGGTGATCAGCATGGAAATTTCCTCCAGCTTGGACACTCTAGCAAACGTCGACATGCCGAATTTGGAATGGTCGGCGATCAGAATGGCCTCCTCGGCGCGCTGCATCATTTTGCGGGAAATAATCGCCTCAGCCAAGTGAAAATCCGTGATACCGTCCGTCAGCGAAATGCCGCCAGCCGTAATAAACGCTTTGTTGACCTTGAAATGGTCAAGCAGTTGCTCCGCCAACGAACCGGTCGCCGCACGGTACTCCACATTCATCTCGCCGCCGATAAAAATGATTTTGCCCTTAAACATCTCCATCGCCATATTCAAGATCGGCACAGAATGCGTGATGATCGTCAAATTCGCATGATCAAACAAATACGGCAAAATTTCCAGCGTCGTGGTGCCATTATCCAGCATGATCGTCTCCCCATCCTGAACCAATGAAGCGGCGAGCTTGCCCATCGCCGATTTTTCCCGCTTCATCATTTGCGTCCGCTTGAGAAAAGGCGGCTCCACGTGCTCCATCCGCATTTTAACCGCCCCGCCGTATACTTTGCGCAGCCGCCCTTCCTTTTCCAGCCGGTCCAAATCGCGGCGAATCGTTTCTGTCGAGACACTGAGCAGCTGCGCCAAATGATGCACTTGTACTTTTCCTTCCATTTCCAATTGGGCAAGAATCGTCGTTCTGCGATCCTCGTAAGTTAACGACATGGTGTACCTCCTATTTTTTACCCCGAAAAGCCGCTTTGCTCCTGTGCAATAAGCCGATTAATCTTCTCCCGCTTGATCACCAGCCAAGATGGATCGTGCGGATACTCGCTGAATGTGAGCGGCGACTCGAGATCCTCTTCGATCAACGCAATCGTCCGCTCGCACCCGATGAGCGTTTCGAGCAATTCAAGCGCCCGCAGATCCTGCAGAGCTTCATAAAACACTTGCATGCGAATGGACTCAATCGGTCCCGCATCGCCCGGATATACCAGGAAAGCATCCCCCGAAGGAAAAGCGCGGTCAGCATCGGTCTGCACGAACGGGTTCAACGGCTTGCGCGAATATTGTGAATGCCAGAAGTTATAGCCCCAGTGCAAAAAGCCCCGGATATTGAATTTATACAATTGAAAGCCAATCACGCGATTGCGCTCCGAGGGGAAGGCAAAAAAGCGGTTGGAAACCTGCTTATACTGCGCACAGCAGTAATACGTCCATAAATTTTGCACGCCATGCGCTAGGAAAGGCTCGATATGATCGCTGGCCACAACCGGCGTTTTCACAAGTCCATGCCCGTAAAATTCATAGTTGGATAAGGCGTCGAACGTTGGATAATCGGCTAAAAACGCCCGCAGTCGGGCGCTGGCCTGCTTGTAGCTGTCCAAATGCTGCAAGCCGGGTTCATCCGAGACGTGAAAAAACACGCGCTCCTGAATACCCGCTTCGCGAATAAACCGGTCCAGCTCCGGCAGCAGCGCCTCCAGAAACTGTCCGTATTCCGCACCCGAGGCGTCCGTCTCCCAGCCAAAAATCCGCTTCAACTCCCCACCTTCCACAGCCATCACCTTGGGAGCGAATTGCGCCCCCCACTGTGTAAACAGATGGGAGAACTCGAAATATTGCAGCCCGCAGCGCTCACCCATCGCAATCCATCTTTGCAGCAGGCTAAAATCAAACGCGTACCCTTGTGCACTGCGCGCCACGCCAATCAGCTGCACCGTCGGTCGCTCCCCGCCTATTTCCGTATCGAGCGGTGGTGTAAAGAGCGGGGTCAGCAGCATATTGATGCCCATCTTCACCGCTGTCTGCGCATATTGCTCGATGAGCTCCCAATGCCCCTCGCTGAACACATCCACGTTGTAGTACACGGCGAGGCAGTCCGTATGGAACCATTCGGTGCGAATCAGCTTTTGCTTCGGCAGCGATGCATTCAGCACTTGCAGCTCGATGCGCTGCGCCCCAAGCAACTGGCCTTCAGCTCCATGCAGCTGCACTTCAATCGGGTATACACCTGCACTGAAGCGGTCCGCCAACTCCACGGTCACCCACACCGCATTCCAGCTCCCAGGCAGAGCTGACTCTCCCTTAGGATCTAGCGGATACAGCGGATCGGGAAACAAGCCCGGCTGATCATTGATCACATAACCGTCATGATCATCATAGCAAGGAAGCTCGCTGGGCGCTAAGCCGACTCTGCGAACCGTTACTGCATCTGACAACGACGATTGGACTGTAAAACGAATTCCTTTCAAAAGCTGTTCAGCCCGATAGGCGATCTGAAAAGAAAATACCTCATTACTTAAGGCTGTCGCCTTGTCGATCCGATAACGAGAATCGGGCTCCTGGCGGCTTGCCAGCACTTTAGCCAACGAATTGAAACAGCGCAGCTCGATTAAGGGTTTAGACATATCAAAGTCTCCTTCCGCAATTTCATCTACATTTCCCTATAGTTGGGCGGTAATTCGCTCTTTTTGCTGGAAATAAACGATCTCCTTATAACCGGATTGCTTGAGCAGCTCAGCTGCTTCATCCAGCATCATCCCAATATCGTCAGGGTAGTGCGAGTCTGAGCTCAACGTGATGGGGACGCCATGCTTGCAGAGGGCCTGGAGAAACGCCGGGCTCGGGCAGGCCTCTTTGACAGGATAGCGATACGCAAGACCTGTATTTATTTCCGTAGCCACATCAGCCAATCTGAGCGCTTGCGCAACATCTTCATACATCGGGATCAGCAACTGCTCATCCGGACGATAGTTAAATACTTTGAGATTATCCAAATGCGCGATGATATCGAACAAACCGCTGGCAGCCGCCCCTTTGACTGTATCAAACAATTGCCGGTACAAGGCTAGCAAATCTTTTTGCTGAAAAAGATGCTGCGTCTCCGGATTATCGAACCCCCAGCCATCCAAAAAATGGACGGAACCGATAACGTAGTCAAACGAGTATCGGCCAAGGAGCTCGCCTAATTCTTCTTCGCCGCCAGGAAAATAATCGGCTTCCAGCCCTAACGACACCGGATGGCCGGCTGCTTGCGCTTGCCGGACAGCGTCCAAATAAGGCTCGATGGAACCTATGCATACGCGGTCGAGCCAATACCGCTGCAGCCTGCCGAGGGGCGTGTCGTCGACGATCATATGCTTCTCGTAGTAGGCGCGAAATTCCGTAAACCGGTATCCATGATCCACCATACCGAACCGCTCAATACCTTTTTGCTTGCCCCGTTCAAAATAGTGCCCGAGCCACTCTGCATGAAAGCATCCTTGATCCATGCGGCGCTTCAGCGCGGCAACCAGCTCCTCCGCCCACGCCAGCTTGTGCTTGTGACCATCATCCGCCAGCAATCCGCTGCTAACCCGTTGCAAAGCTTGTGCTGTGCGCTGCACCCAACCTGTCGAGTACGGTCCTTCCTCCAAATGAAAATGAAAATCTACCTTCATGGCAGCCTCCTGCATATGACTGTTTGTCATGATTTATGACTATTCATGTTGTTTTCTTTCAGTCTAAATTTCCTTACCAACTTCTGTCAACCTCGATTAGAGGCGGTAAAAATACTCGTTGACAGTTCCAAAAACTGGGTATACAATGTCCACGAAACAACGATGCACGCTGTAAGGAACAACAAAATTCAACAAAATTCCACTTTACGAGGGGGCTATCTCTTGCAGCATTCACTCCGTTTTCGCCAAGATCATACGTTTACGATCACGCAATTTACCGACATACATTGGAAGGATGGCGGGGAGCTCGACCAGCAATCCCAGCAGCTGATGGACATGGTTCTCGATGCGGAGAAGCCCGATCTCGTCGTGTTCACCGGCGACATCATCTATACGGGCTTCGTTTCGCCGGGCACGCCGGAATGCGAGCATCCGGCGCAAGCTTTTGAACAAGCCGTTCATGCGGCTGCATCCCGGGGCATCCCGTGGGCGTTCGTGTTCGGCAACCACGACTCGGAGAAAGGGATCACCCGGGAGGAGCTCATGAACGCTGCTTTGTCGCTGCCGCACACGGTCGCCCGGCGCGGCCCGCAGGCACTGAGCGGCGTCGGTAATTATACGCTGCAGATTAACGGTTCAGAAGGCGAGCCTGCGGCCGTTCTGTACTTTTTGGACTCCGGCGATCACGCCGCCGTGGAGCATATCCCCGGCTACGACTGGATACGCCGGGACCAAGTCAACTGGTACGCGGAGGAAGCCCGCAACCTGCGTGATCGTTTAAGCGGCAGCCTGCTGCCTGCGCTCGCTTTTTTTCATATCCCATTGCCCGAATACAATGAAGTGTGGAAACGCGAGACGTGCTACGGGCACAAATTCGAAGACGTCTGCTGTCCCCGTTTGAATTCCGGCTTATTTACCGCTATGGTCGAAGCCGGAGATGTCATCGGCACCTTTGTCGGGCACGATCATATCAATGACTACTGGGGCGAGATGCACGGCATCCGCCTCTGCTACGGCCGTGCGACCGGGTACAACACATACGGCCGGGAAGGGTTTCCGCGCGGAGCGCGCATCATTCGCTTGCGCGAAGGCGAGCGAACCTTCACAACGTGGCTTCGCCTCGCGGATGGCACCGTCGTCACCGAACAGCCCGAGCATGCGCCAAGCGTGGAATAGCACCGCCAACTAGCACGAGACAACGAACACAGGCACTCTCTGCACCTATCATGGGTGCGGGAGTGCCTTTTTGTGTCCCAAACTGAAATTTCGATTGACATCGCTAGGTCGCCGGCATAGAATAGTCAACAAACAACATGATTTCAAATAAATCAACAAGATGTCAAAACATGAAAGGAGATGATCCACTTGCTGATTTCGCTCCTGCTTGTCGTCGCCTCCGGGCTCGCCCATGCGGTTTGGAGCTTGTTCACCAAATGCAGCCGCAATAAAAGCGTGTTTCTCTGGTCTATCGTGATGGGCTCAACGATCGCACTCCTGCCTTATCTTATTCATGAGCTGTGGCGTCACCCGCTGTCTGTTTCCGCTTACTTATTGATGCTGCTCTCAGCCGCCTTTCAGGCTGTGTACGCCCTGCTGCTCACGCAAACATACAAAATGGGCGACCTCTCCCAGGTATACCCGATTATGCGGGGCACAAGCACCTTGCTTATCCCGATCGGCGGCGTTTTGTTCTTGCATGAGTCGCTATCGCTTTGCGGATGGATCGGCCTGCTCTGCATGGTGTGCGGCTTCGTCTTCCTGAGCGGCGTCTGGAATGGCCGTCAACGCCAACTGACAGCATCGGCGACACGAAAGCCGTTCCTTATGGCCTTATGCGTTGGCGTGACAACAACCTGCTATGTTTTTGTCGATAAGCTCAATCTCCAGCATATTTCCGCGATTTCCTTGCTGGAAATCACCAACATCGGCTTCATTGCGGGACTCACGCCACTCGTCATCAAATCGTGGGAAATCCGCGCGGAATGGAAGCAAAACAGGTGGATCATCCTGCTTGGCACGATCCTCAATCCGGGATCATATCTTTTATTTTTATTTGCCATACAGCATGCTCCTGTTGCGCATATTTCCCCCGTCCGGGAAATCGGCACACTCTTCGCCACTTTGCTTGGCATTGTTATACTCAAAGAAGCACAAGGCCTGCGTCGCATCACCTGCTCCATTATCATCACGGCAGGGATTATGCTCATTGGCATTTTCGGCTGAGGCGGTGACGGGGTACATATGATTTTGATATTCAACTTTATAAAAGGAGGCTGTACAACATGCACATTCATTTTCTGGGCACGGCTGCTTTCGAAGGGATTCCCTCCCTCTTCTGCGAATGCCGCACATGCGCGCAAGCCCGTGAACGAGGCGGCCGTAACATTCGTTCCCGCACCTCGGTTCTGATTGACGGAGAGCTTAAGGTCGATTTTCCGCCGGATACGTTTTATCATTCGCTGCAATACGGAATCACGCTGAACGCAATCAAAGATTTGCTGATCACTCATGCTCACTCCGATCATTTGTATGCCGAGGACATGGTGATCCGGGCCGCAGGCTATGCACAATACGGTGGTCAACCTATCCATGTGTATGCGCATGATTTACCAATTCGCCTCAGCACCCATGCACTGATTGGGGAAAAGCACGACTACCGCTTCCATCGCGTGCTCCCTTTCGAGCCCATGCAGACGCAAACGGCGACAATCGTGCCTCTGCTGGCAGCTCATGATCCCCAGGAAACATGCCTGCTCTATCTGATCGAAAAAGATGGCAAAACCGTGCTGTACGGCAACGATAGCGGCTGGTTCCCGGAGCAAACGTGGCGCTACCTAAACGATGTGAAGCTGGATGCAGCTATCCTGGAATGCACCGTAGGCCGAAGTTCGCACCGGAGCAGCCATATGAACATTGACGCCGTACTCGAAACCAAAGCCTGGATGACAGAGCACACTGTCCTCAAGCCGAACGCTCCCGTCATTGTGACGCATTTCTCGCATAATGCACACTTGCTTCACGAGGAGCTGGTTGAGATCTTTCAGCCCAACGGCATTCAGGTCGCTTACGACGGACTCATCGTTACGATTTAATGCACCCAATATGAAAAGGGCTGGCAATCAGAGACATCCCTCTGACCACTAGCCCTTCCCCCTACACCCCTCCATTACGCCTTCGCCTTCTCCATCAGCGGCTCGGCCGGCTCTTTACTGTCCGGCTGTTCGCCTTTTTCGGCAACCAGATCTCTTGCCGAATTTTTGAACTCATGCAGCGTGCGTCCGACCGCACGCCCAAGCTCAGGCAGCTTGGAAGGGCCAAAGAGCACCAGCACTACAAAGAGAATAAGCATCAGTCCAGGAAAGCCGATATTTTGAAGCATGTATCATCACTCCATTTCTTTAGTCTTGGTTATGGTGTTTCGGGTAAACCGCTACCGCCTCGATCTCGATCAGCCAATCAGCGTTAACCAGACCAGCAACGCCCACTGTCGACCGCGCCGGTTTCACAGGATTCGCCTCCGTGCCGAAAAATTGGGCGTAAGCGTCAAACCAGCCTTGATAATCAAATTTATTATCTTTACTCGGATCAGCTATCAAATACACGCGCAAATAGGTGACATCCGCAAGGGTCAATCCTTTTTCCTTCAACTGGCTTTCAATCGATTTCAAAATGCCTATGCCCTGTGTCTTCGTATCGCCATACCGTTCGTACACGGTTTTGCCTTCCTTGTTGAGCACGGGAGGGGTCGTGCCGCTCGTAAATAGATAGGACGAGCCGGACGGTACGGATACACCGCTAGAAATCGAAGATGCCGGACTTCCATAAAATTCCACTTCATTGATCGGCTCTGCCGAATATTTGTTGGATTTCTCCGCATCGTCCGCATAAGCACTGGCAGCAATTAGGCTGGAACCTACGACAGCTGCAGCGATCAGCTTCATTTTTTTCGTTATCATCATTGGGATCGCTCCTTCTCCTCTATTCCTTCATCACGCGCTCGTGCAGTTCCGTCACGACTTTCCGCGCCGACTCGATCGCACCGGCCTGCCAAGCCGTAATGTAGCTGATATGCTCCCCAGCCAAGTAAATGCGGCCATCCGGCTTGCACAGGGTCGGATAGTACGTCTTGCGATCATCTGCCGTATAGGCGACCCAGCCGCCAAGATTATATTTGATCTTTTTCCAATCCACGGAGAACGAAGCTTCAAATTCTTTGAAATATTGCGGATGAATCTTAGCCCCTTGGCTAAGGGCGTAATCCTCGCGCTGGGCAACCGTCATTTTACCGAGCTTATCGGCATTGGCGCCGAAGGCATAATACCCGAGCAGCAGCCCTTTTTTGGCAAAGTAGTCAGTCGGCGGGTAATAAATGCTGGAAATATCCATATTCGTCAAGGTGTTGCCGCCAAAAATATGCTCATCCTCTTCCCAGAACCTGCGCTTGAATTGCAGTCCGATTTTGCCGGCAGAAGCATAGCTGATTTTGGAAATCGCCGTCGCCATCTCAGCGGAGAAGTTCGCCTTAATCTCTTTTAGCACCGATAACGGGATCGTGCAGATGCAATAATCGCCAGTAACTTCTTTCAGCGCCCCGCTGTTCAAATCTTTATACTTGACACGAACGCCGTCGGTAGACTGAATGATCTCCTGCACCTCTGCGTGGAATTGGATGCGGTCGCTGACTTTTTTCTCAAATGCCTTGGCAATCATATCCATGCCGCCTACCGGGTGGAACATCATCATTTGTTGATCATACGAATATTCGCTGCTAAAAAACTGCCCAAAACCGGAATTAATGATCGCTTTCAAGCTAAACGGATCTTTTCGTACACCGGCATCCAGTTTGCCGCCGGGCTCTTCGATATATCCGGCTCTTTCCGAGCCTTTATAGAACAAATCCGCGTTCAAATCCCCTTCCGACTTCAAAAAAGCAACCAGTTTCGCCTTCTCCTCCGAAGTTAACGGAAGGTCAAGCGCTTTTTGATTGACGGCTTTCGCCAGCATCTCGGAAACATAGCCTTTCACGTCCGCTTTCGCTTGACGCTTCGGCACTTTGACGCCCGAGAGCTCCCCGACATTTTCGTTATAGTAATAGCCGCTTTCATTCACATTGTTGAACGGTTCGATAGCAACGCCGAATTTGCGGGCATATTCCAAAGTGACATGGAATTGCGGGATCCGCATCGGCCCAGCATTAAAATAAAGGCCGTTATCAAAGCGGGCTACCTGCTTCACGCCGCCGATTTCGGTGACCGTTGTGCCCCGGCGGACCGTCCAAGCTCGCCCTCCGGCACGCGCTCTGGCTTCCAGAATCGTGCAGTCATACCCGGCACCGCCCAGCTCATACGCTGCCGTCATGCCGGCAATTCCGGCGCCAAGAATGATAATCTTTTTACCGCTGCGGCCTGATAAAGTCAGATCACCGCCTGAAGGTGGCGTGTATGCTGCAGCCTTCATCGTTTCCGGAGAAAGCAAGCCCAGAGTGCCCATGACACTGAACAGCGCAGCCGATCCCCCGATTTTGCCGACAGTCGTTAGAAACTGCCTGCGCGTTATTTGCTCTTCTCTTATCAGTGTGTTCTCCATGCTCTCATCTCCCTGGTCAAGTTTGGCGAAGCTTTACCCTAAACTTACCAACCCGAGATGCATTCGTCTATATTATGTGTAAGACTATATAACATAAATTATACTTATATTAAGATTGAAATCGTTTATTTGAACAATTCGGACGTCAATGCTACAATCATTATATTGTCAATGTCATAATTATGTTATATTACCTTACATATCTGGAGGTGGGATGATGTCAATTACGACGAAAAAAGTGATTCAGATCGGGGTGGTTAGTGAGCTTACCGGGTTAACCGAGCGGCAAATCCGCTACTACGAGGACAGGAAGTTGATTTTTCCGGACCGAAGTAAAGGACGCGTGCGCAAATATTCATTTGAAGATATCCAAAAAATTATGGACATTCACACGAAATTGACTGATGGATATCAGACTGTTGAACTGAAACGCATGTTAGCCGGAACATGAAAGAGGGGGAATTCTTATGCCCAAATATGACGCAATGACGGTCGTTGAACATTTATCCGAACTGCGCACGAGGATCATCCGCATACTCATTGTGCTCATGCTCGCCATGATTGCCGGATTCTTCCTTGCCCAGCGCATCCTGATTTATTTCAAAACGGTACCACCGGCTTCCGTAATCGCCTGGCATGCTTTTTCACCCATGGACGGCCTGCGTATTTATATGATGCTTGCTTTTGTCATCGCCTTGGCTTGCACATTGCCATTCATCCTGTACCAACTGTGGGGATTCGTCAAGAACGGATTGACGCCCGATGAACAACGTGCCGCACTCACCTATATCCCGTATACGTTTCTTTGTTTCATTATCGGATTAAGCTTTGCCTACTTCGTTGTTTTCCCGATGTGCATGAAATTTACGACCGGCATCTCCGATCGCTTGGGGCTAGTTCCAACCTATGGCGTTGCCCAGTATTTCGGCTTCATGCTGAACATCATCCTGCCCTTATCGTTGGCTTTCGAGCTGCCGATCATCGTTATGTTCCTCACCAAGCTGCGGCTGCTCAATCCGCTCCTGCTCCACAAATTCCGCAGATATGCCTACCTGGTGCTCGTCATCACAGCCAGCCTCATCTCCCCGCCAGACCTCGTGTCGCATCTGATGGTGGCTATCCCCATGTTCGGTTTATATGAGATCAGCGTCGTCTTATCACGCGTCGTCCATCGCCAGCAGCTGCAAAAAGCCCACCTGACAGCACTGATTTAGGGCTTCCCACTCATTTTAAGCTGGGAATATTTGCTGTATATTGACTACAATGCCACAAGCTATTCATGACTGGTAACAGGGGGAGACGCGTGCATGCGCATTGAACAGTTGCTGTACATCGTTGAAATCAGTCAAACCGGGTCGATCTCCTTAGCAGCCGAAAGGCTGCACGTATCCCAGCCCAACATCAGTCAAGCCATTGTCAGTCTTGAGGAAGAATTGGGCGTCAAGCTGTTCAAACGCTCGCGATTTGGCGCAACGCCGACGGAGGACGGCAGCTTGATTATTCAGAAAGCCGAGGAGATTCTGAACAAGCTCGAAGAGCTGAAGGAAACGGCCAGCCTGAATGCCTCGCAGCTGTCAGGTCCGCTCTCGATCGCCTCCGACCCGAGCTTATGCCTGAGCGTGCTGCCTTCCGCTCTTGCCATATTTAATGCCAACTGCCCTTGCGTCGAGCTGGAATTGATGGAAATGGATTTCCCGCAAATTCGCCAGGAGGTGCTCGGCGGCAAAGTCGATATCGGACTGGTTGGCGTGCCCCGGCATTACCAAGAATTGAGCGGACAGCTTGCGATGGAGCCCTTATTCGAAAGCCGTCTGATGGCCTGCGTCGGGAAGGATTCCGAGTTTGCCGACCGTGGCTCCATCACCTTCGAAGAGCTCGTCCATCACCCCCTGCTCGTGAATTCCGAGCCAATCATCCAGACGCTGCACAAATACGGCAGCCCGAACATTTTATTTAAGCTGGGCAATTCTGAAGCCGCCAAGCGAGTCATTTCTGAAGGCATTGCCATCGGCTTTTACACGGAAATCGGGCTGAAATACGACCCCTATGTGATGACGGGCAGCATGATTCCGCTTGAAATTGCAGGCAACGACGTTGATGTCATCTTCTGTTCACTCCGCCTGAAAACTCGCCACCACACCTTACCCGGCAAAGAGTTTATGAAGGAGCTCAAAGCTGTAATCAACGATCTGTAAGCCGAAGCGCCTGCCTCCACAAAACGCTCTCCTTCGCAATAAAGACCCTGCCTCAGTCCTAATCGGACAAAGGCAGGGTCATTACATTGGCAAGCCGTCAAATTAAGAAGTGATAAGCGCTAATGCTTTCAAAAACTGCTCAGCAAAAGCAGCATCTATCTTTTTGCCTGCTTGCGCCTGAATTTCATTTTCCAAGGCGTTTAGTACGTTCTGGCCGGGCTTATCGCCCGCATGATTTTGCACATTGGCGATTTTCGCCAAGAGGCTGTTCACGCCCTGCTGCTGAATCCAGCCTTGCTGATAAGCGTAATTGACGGCCTCGGCCAGATGGGCAATGTCCATTTGGACCTGCAATGCATAAGAAGCGGTCGATTCATTTCCCGCTCCATCCGTCGCTTTGACCTGAACCTCATGTTGACCGACGCTAAGCGATAAAGGCTGGATCGTATAAGGATTGCTTATAGCTGTTCCATCCAGCGTGACGGATTGATTGGCTATGCCGCTCACGGGATCAGAAATAGCGAATTGCAGGCTGCTGCTGTCCGTCCAATAGACGTTCATCGTAACCGTAGGCGCTATGGAAGGACCAGCTGTATCCTTTTTGAACGTAACCGTGTGCGTTGTGCCGATGGAGCCTGCAACTTGCACTTCAAGCTTGAGCGTCGGCATCGTTTGCAGTACATGAACCGTACTATCCCCGTGGTCAAGCGTTAAACCAGGCTTATTGAGTTCCAACACGATCGCGCTCTGCTTTTGTGTAGGGTCAGAAACGGCTACTGATAGTTCGTCACTCGTTTCTTTCACCATCACGGAAGACGGATTGTACGCTGTAATGAAATCCGCTGAACCCGGGTTCCAGAAATTGGCAGCGGTAATGCCCAGCTTTTTCTCTTTGATCGCATGCACATCCACCGTATTGCTCACAATGACCACATCAGGCGACTGGCTGTAAAGCGCCGTAGCCGCCCGATCTTTGTGCGGCAGCATCACATAAGCATAAGAGGCGTTAGATGGCGTTGCTCCATGCTCGAAGGCTAAGCTGACATAATTCCGGGTCACAGGAGTCGACGGTTGACCGCTGTTGATGTCACTCCAACTGCCGGTTCTTGCTTCGCGCAGCCCATACAGGCTGGATGGCTGTGGAAAATAGTAGCCGATGTCAGTCCCAGGTGCATTCCCCGCCAAATGAGCCCACTGGACATTGTCCATCGTCTCCGACCAGCCCAGCTGACTCGGTTTGGCACTGCCGTTCACAGTCAATTCGTTCGTTCCCGCATCGTTAATCTTACGGTTGTCCACGATCGTCTCTACGGATTGCGGGCCCGCTTTTTGGCTGGAGATGCCTGCGCCCAGTGCGACAATTTCATCATCGAACATAAACCACGACTTTTTGCCCTGAAGGTCGCTCCCCGTTACTTTGTCGAGTGAAAAGTCCATTCCGGCCGCACCATACTGCCCGTCAAGCGTCGTCCCGCCCACCCAATTTTTCGTGTTCATATAGGAAGTCCATTCCCCAGGCGTTACGCCTTTGCCGGAGCCGTTGGTTGTCGTGCCCGGCAGGCGGAAAGCATCGACAGTCGGCCAAAAATCTTTGCGGTACTGCGTCAGATCCTGATCGTACAAATAAGTCATGCCGATCCCGGTGTACCAGCCTTTCAAGTTTTCGTTGTTGCCTTTTTCAAAGGCTGAAATCCGATCGGAGAACAAGCTGACGGCGAATCCGAATCCATCGCGCAGGTGAACGATTCTGTCCATGCCGGCGAACACTTGATTTTTAACCAACTCAGCTCTTGGTGATATTGCCGGGTCGTTCATAACCGCCTTGACGAGCGTTAATTCGTAAATCGGCAGTCCCTCGACATAATTAGCGTAAGTTGTATCCGCCAACATCCAGGCTTTCGCCATCTGTTTAATGGATAGCGCCACATCGCTAGGCGCTCCTTCTGCCAGGCGGAGAAGCGTCGTGATCGTACTTCGCGCACTGCCCGTCACTTGCCGGGAGATCCCCCTGCCGTTGACCATATCCATGAACAGTCCTTTGTAAATGACAGGCTCAAACGTATCCGACACCCATTTATATACATTGTTCACATTCGGATCTGTCACTGGCCATGGGGAGCCGTTCAATAAGTATGTCATATCGGCCGCCCTGCTCAGCCAAACAGCCCCGTACCCAGCCGTATAGGCAATATTGCTATGCTGTACGAGCGAGCCATCGCGATAAACACCGTCACCGTGATCGGTATAAATAAATTCCGGCCCAATGGGGTCACGGCCTTGAACAATTTTCGCACTATTTTTTCCGATAACGCCTCTCATGGTCACTACCAGCGCTTTATCAAGCAGATTGGCTCCCGTCTCGACAACGTTGTTGAGCGTCCGCTTCTTCGGATCCGGAACAAATCGGTCGACAGCCTTAAGGTTGTTCGCTAACTGCTCAGGAGTCAGGTCATCGTACATGAGCACCAGGATGTCATTTAACGCTTGCGGAGTGCCAATTTCCCAATCCCACCAGTTGTCATACTCGGCTTTGGCTTCGTTATAGCGATTGGCATACATCCAATCCAGAGCGCCCTTAATATCATCCCGCAGAGCCGAGTTCCTGTATAAACTGGAGCCTGGCAGCAAATAAGCGAGTGCCATCGACTTCAGCCTGCCGTAGGCGGTCGTCATTTGCGCCGAAACGGTCGTACTCGTCAGATCGCTCCATAAAAATGTCCGGTTGCCCGCTTTATTGAGCGTATCCCAGAATCCGGTGGCGTTGACGTTCGTGACACTATTTACCATATTGACCAAATTAGCTGCAATATCGGAATCAGCCGCATCGTAGCGATCCCCGCCAGTTAATTTACTGTACCATTTCAAACGGAGCTGGTCGTACGCCTGAAACGTTGCCGCCGACTCGACGTTCACCAGGCATTGCGCCTTGATCGAGCCATCCGTTGTTGCCACTGTAATCGTCGTGGAGCCAATGCCGACACTGGCTACAACCCCTGCCCCGTCGACCGTAGCCACGCTAGGATTACTGGAATTCCAGACGACCGTTTTGTCGGCTGCTTGGGCAGGCGTGAACACCGGTGTCAACGTGAGCGAAGTATCTTTAGCCATGGACACAGCCGTCGAATTCAACGAGATTCCGGTTAGCCCGTTGTATTCCTCCAGACTGATATCGTCAAACCAAACTTTACCTTTCCCCGTCTCTAAAAAAGGTTCTATCACCAGCTTGGTCACCCCCGCCGGAATCGTCATAAACACCTGCTGCATCGTCCAATCGTTCGTTCCCAGTAATTTGGCGGATGCCGGACCGTCCCCCACCTTGCTTGTGTTATAATACTGCGTTCGAAAATAGGCGCCTGTTCCTGTCACATTGTCCGTCTTGACCCATACTTTCAGCCTGTAGGACTTGCCTGGTACGACTGACAGCACGCTTTGGTTTACGGATACTCGGCTTGTGGCGAAGGCGTCAAACAGGATCGAGCTGTTTCCTTCATGATAAACCGTATAGTCCAAAGACACATTCACGGTCTTGTTCGGTGCCTTGCCGCTGCCGGTTGGAATCCATAATCCCCACCCGCTCGGGGCCGGCGTCGTTACTCCGCTCCAATTGGCATCGAGTGTGGTTGTCGTCTGCTCAAAGCCACCGTTAGTCATCAGATTCACAGCAGCCGCCTCCGCCCTATTGGTTGCGCTTACATAAAACGGCGGCGATGCAGGAACCAAACTTAACAGCAAATTCGCCAGCACCAGCATACTTACTTTCTTGTTCATCCTCACATGAAATCCATCCTTTCATTTGGGAAGTTGGGAAGCACTTGTCTGATACGAATTCATCATAGTTAGTCAACCATAAGGACGACAATACCCAATTCTTGCAAAAGGCATGAACAAGAATTGGGTATTTCGCTTGTTTAAAATAAATGCATGAAGCTTAATAAACGGCTATTGAGCGTATAATCGGTTGATCAAGGCTCGCGAGCACGCGAAACCTAATCTTCTTGGCCACGACCTGATCGAGGCGGTCGATCTTTTTATGACCGATTGCACTGCCGGCTGCGACCTGCACCCAGCTCCCTTGATGCTCTGCTTCAACCACATACTCGCGAACGCGTTCGCCATGTGCGATATCTTCCATAAGCACAATATGGTTTAGGCTCAACTCGGCTGCAAATTCCAGCTCCAGCATGTCCCCATGCCCCGAGGTGTATGCATGTGGCTGTCCCAATCTTCGCCGGATCTCCGCACCGAATTCCAGCACACGGCTGACATCCGCTTCTGGCAGAAGTCCGCGATCGTCCGGCGCCACATTGAGGAGCAGGTTGCACCCGTGTCCGACGGAACGATAGTAGATATCCATCAGCTCATCGAGCGAAAGTAAACGCGACACCTGATGCGGATGCCAGAACCACTGCTCCTTGCGGATCGGCACATCGCATTCAGCGGGCACCCAGGCGGAGGTGCCGGATAGCCAATCCAAGGTGTCATCGCTAAACATGCTCACCTTGGCGGTTTCAGCGGTGTTCCAGCACGGATACGGGGCAACACCGTCTTCGTTGCCGACCCAACGGATCGTCGGCGCCCCCATATTGAAGATCATCGCCTCCGGCTGATACTTCTTCACCAGGCTAATGATGGCTGGCCAATCATAGGCTCTGCCTTCCGAGCCCGCTCCGTCGAACCATACCTCGACCAGCGGACCATACCCCGTCAACAATTCTGACAATTGCCGGAGATAAAAGCGGTCATACGCCTCTTTATCCGCATAGCAAGGCTCGTGGCGATCCCATGGCGACAAGTAGATACCGAAGCCGATCCCCTCAGCCTGGCAGGCATCAGCGCACTCTCGAACCACATCCCCCTGTCCATCGTTCCACGGACTGGATTTCACCGAGTAGTCGGTCGTTGCTGTCGGCCATAAACAAAAACCGTCATGATGCTTCGCCGTCAAAATGAAATACTTGAAGCCTGCTTGCTTTGCCGTTCGCACCCACTCAAAGGCATCCAATGCAGTCGGGCGGAATAAGGACGGGGAATCCGTCCCCGCCCCCCACTCCTGATCGCAAAATGTATTGATCCCAAAGTGGCAAAACATCCCCATCTCCAAATCCTGCCAAGCGTACTGCTGCTTCGTCGGCCTCGCCAGCTTGATGGCATTCATCGTGATCTCATCACTCCAATGCTATTTCTTGATTTTCTCTTTGTACAAATCATTCGTTTCTTTCACATGCTGCTGGAAGCTCGGGTCAGCTTTATATTGCGCGACAAACTTATCCCAATCGTCAAGGGAGTTCTTACCGATGATCACGTTAACGAGCATGTCGTTAAGCTTTTTATCCCAGTCGGCGCCTTTTTCTTTATACGTAGCAGACTTGGCCAAGCCGTATGTCGGATCCGGAATGGAATTGATCGAATCGATTAATTTCTTATTCAGCTCCAGCACGTCATTCGGCATGCCCGGCACTTTAGCTCGTGTATATTTATCAAAATATCCCGTAACCCACTGTCCGGTTGTGTCGCCGGAGTACCCTTTTTTCTTTCCTTCCTCGGTTTGCTCCACACTGCCGTCAGACTTCACTTTAAAGTCAACGTCTTGCATGCCGTAAGTCGCCAGATTATACCCCTCAACAGAAGCTGTGTAATCGTAGACTTCGAGAATTTTTTTCAGCTTCGCTTCGTCAACCGTTTTCTTATTGATCAAAAACTGACCGTAATAACCGCTCGCCTGCTCGTAATACGCTTTGCCATCCGGCGCCTTCGGCAGCTCAAAGGCCATAAGGTTCGCTTGTGGATTCGTCTTTTGCAGCTCTACGTTGTACTTGTAGGCGTCATAAACGTTGGCGATCGCCGCCCCCGCTTTGCCTTGCACCAGCATATCCTTGAACTGTGCCGTCTTGATGACCGGGAAGTCCGGCAGAACGCCGCCCGCTTGGTACGTTTTATTCCAAAAAGCCAGCGATTCCCTTGCCTGCGCCGTCCACCAGTACGGGACTAAACTGCCGCCTTCTTCCTTCCATTTATTCCCTGTCCCGAACATCGTGAGCAAATAGCTGGCTGGTCCAGGCGAGCCTGCAAGCACAGCGCCATACGTGTCCGCTTTGCCGTTACCATCAGGATCTTTCTTGTTGAACGCTTCCAGGACCGCGAACAGTTCATCCATTGTTTTCGGCGGCTGCATGCCAAGCTTATCGAGCCAGTCCTTGCGCAGCAGCAGCGCTTCATGACCGTCCAGCGGTCTGACGCGAGGAAGCGAGTAGAGCTTCCCTTTCAGCGAAGCGTTGGCATACACATTCTCCGGATATTTCGCCAAATTCGGATAATTTTTAATATAAGGAGCCAGATCCCAGAATGCCCCTTGATCCACAGCATTCAAGAACGCAGGCGTGTAGTTAAAATCTTCCAGGAAGAGCACGTCCGGGATATCACGCGCTGCGAGCAGCGCATTCAGCTTTTCCGTAATTTGTGCGGACGGAATCCAGCTGAGCTTCAAATTTACGTTAAATTTTTCATTCAGCTTTTTCACCGCCTCAAGCTCACCGGTCGGTGCTGCCGCAAAGGCCAGCGTTGTGACCGAGATATCCGTCGGCGCTGCAGCTTTGCCGCTATTTCCGCCAGCTGCCGGTTTCGAGCCGTTCGCACTGCTGCCACATGCCGCCATCGTAGCCGTCATACCGGCTACCGTCATCAGAACTGTCATTTTCTTTACCATCGGATTCATGTCATGACCTCCCATAATCTATCATACATCAGATTTAGCCTTTCACAGAGCCGACCATCATACCTTTGACGAAATATTTTTGCAGGAATGGATACACAATAACGATCGGCAGCGAGGATACGACGACAGCAGCCATCTTGATCACCTCAGGCGGTACCGTCCGCTCGCTATCCAGCATTGCAGCGACGGATGGGTCAGCCATTTGCGTTGCGGAGATGAGCATCATCTGCAGCAGCACCTGCAGCGGTCTAAGCGCATCCGAATTGATGTAGAGGACACCGCTGAAATACGTATTCCAATAAGCAACGGCGTAAAATAAGCCGAAAGCTGCAAGTGCCGAGACCGAAACGGGCAGCATAATGCGAATGAACACGCCGACGTCCGAACAGCCGTCGATTTTGGCCGCCTCCTCCAATTCATCCGGAATTTCCTGGTAGAAATTGCGCATTAAAAACACATACCAGGCACTGGTTAAAGCCGGCAAAATCAGCGCCCAGACGGAATCCATCAGCCCCAGGCTGTCAACCAGCAAATAGTTCGGGATCATGCCCGGGTTGAACAGCATCGTCAGCAAAATGGTGATCAGGAAAAACTTCTTGCCTTTCAGCCTTTTGCGGGAAAGCACATACGCGAGCGCGCTAGTCACAATCAGCGAACAGACCGTTCCGAACACAGCAAGAAATCCGCTAACCCCCATCGCTTTCAAGAAAGCGTCAGTGGAGAAAATGTATTTGTACGCTGTGAGACTCCAATGTTCAGGAATCAAGAGTAGCGGTTTGGCTAAATATTCAGACGGATCGGTGAAGGAAATAATGACCACATAAATGAACGGAAGCAAGGTCACTAAGGCAAAAAGCGTCAACATCGCGTAGTTCAACGCATTAAACAATTTGGAGGCTAAGCTTGTTCGCATGCTAGTAAAGTCCCTCCTCTCCGAACTTTTTCGCCAAGCGGTTGGACATCACAACGAGAACCAGCCCGACTACGGACTTAAAGAGCCCGGCAACCGTCGCATAACTGAATCTTCCCTGCTGGATACCGACCCGGTAGGCATACGTATCAAAAACATCCGCCAGATGGGCCACAGGTCCGCTTGTCATCAGATAGATTTGCTCGAATCCGACATCCATCACTTGCCCCAGACGCAGAATAAGCAATACAATGATCGTGCTTCGAATCCCCGGAAGTGTCACATGCAGCATTTGCTTCCATCTGCTCGCACCGTCGATTTGCGCCGCCTCATAAAGCTCTGAATGGATACCTGCCAGCGCAGCGAGAAAAATAATTGTGCCCCAGCCGGCTTCCTTCCAGACGCTTTGTGCTGTCAACATGCCCCAGAACAAGTCCGGATTCGTCAGGAATTCAATTTTGCGGCCCCCGAACTCAACAATGAGCTGATTGATGACACCGCTGCCTTGCCCGAAGATTAGAAAACAAATACCGACGATGATCACCCACGATAAAAAGTGCGGTAAATAAATGACCGTTTGCACCAGCTTCTTAAATGCGAGCTTCCGTACCTCATTCAGCAGCAGTGCTACAATGATCGGAATCGGAAAGAAGAACACAATGTTCAGCAAGCTGATCGCCATCGTATTGCGGAACAGCAGCACAAAGTCGGGATTCGCGAAAAATTCGCGAAAATATTTGAACCCCACCCATTCGCTATCCCAAAACCCCAAATACGGCGAGTAATTTTTGAAGGCTAACAGCAGCCCCCACAGCGGAACATACTTGAAAATGAGAAAAAACATTAATCCCGGCGCAGCCATTAAATAAAGATATTTATCCCGTCTGAGCGCAACCGCCCATTCCTGTTTCCTGTCTGCCTGGAATGCGCGCACTTCTTTGGCCCCCTTTGCCGGCTCAACTTGCAGTCGTTCTACTCGGTTATGCAACAACGTCTTCACCTCGTTTCTGTAATTTGCATCGTGCTGCCTTGCACATTTCCGATGCTACATGAGCGGCATCCGCCAAACAATGACCAATTCTTGCGCCGGCTCCAGATCAGGACAAAAAAAGAGAAACCCTTATCAGAAAGGGCTTCTCTTTCGCTTCATTCTCATTTTTTAATGTGAAAAGCAGCAGGAAGACAAAAGATGAGCATTACATTTCACTTTCCGTTCCCCGGTACTGGCCCGGCGTGACGCCAACATGCTTTTTAAACACGCGAATGAAATTTTTCGTCTGATAACCGACACGCTCGGCAATTTCTGATACCGATTGATCGGTCGAACGCAGCAGCTCGATGGACTTCTCAATTCTGAATTTGGTCAAATATTCTATAAAGGAAACGTTCATCGTTTTTTTAAACAGCTTACTCAAATAATGCGGACTCAAGCCGCAAATTTGCGCACACTGGTCGAGCGACAGATCGAAGTGATAATTATCCTCCATATAGCGCACGACTTTCTGAATAAGCTGCTCATGCTCCTGGTTCTGTTTGCCATGCACATAGTCCACGATCGGCTGGACGAGCTGATCATGGATCCACCTATTTAATTCGACGACGGTATGGATCTGGCGAATTTGCGCATAGGGGTCCGCATCTGCTTCGCCGAATAAATGCTTATTATCCAGTCCTAATGCATATGCCGTTCGAAGGGCAGAGGTCAGCAGGCGATAATAGGACATATGAATCCATTCCGGTTTGCTTACTGTGTCTTTCATCGAATTAGCAAATTCATCCAACATCCGCTCCGCTTCGGTAAGATCGCCAATTTGCAGCGACTGCTCGAAATGGGCCTCGATTTCGATCGGATACCGGTAATGCAGATCAGCTTCACTGCTGCCGCCAGCGTACACAATGACTTGATTGCCACCGACAATCATCCTTGAACGCAAGGATAACGACGCCTCCTCGTAGAGCTCCGGCAGTTCCGCGATCCGGTCGCTTTGCCCGCTAAGACCGATTGTCACCGGAAAGCGCAAATAATCGGAGATCAACAACCGCAGCCGTTCAGCGAACGACTTGACGTCTGGCCTGCTTTCGTGGACGCTGCCCGTCTCGACATCGATGAACAACCATACCGCAATCTGATCATTCATCAGGTTGATAGCGATGCCGTCCAAGGCCTGCGAGCGCAGCAGGTCGCTAGTAATGTTTTTCACCGCAAAAACGATGAGTTCCCGATCGTGCTCCTGTTGAAAGCGTACGCCACCATCCGGCTGCGGATCGCTGGCAATGACAAAGACGTGATGCTCCCGGCTGGACGGCACGTCATACCTGCGCAGCATGTGCTCCAACTGCTCGCTGGTATAATGGACAAAGCGGCCCTGGAGCAGCTGCAGAGCAAAGATCTCGCGCATCAGCGGCATTTGATCGCTCAGCTGTTCCTGCAGCTGGTTCGCCGTGCTGCTCAGCTCAAGCCAACGCTTTCGAACGAAACCGACCTCGTCCGTTTCCAGCTCCACTGCTTGTCCGCCTTTGACCTGCGCGACCAAGTGTTTAATCGGCTGATAGACACGCCTTGTGCCCCATAGAGCGAACACGACACCCAGCATGAGGCAGCCGGCAAGGATGGCCAAGGTAATCAGTGCAATCCCCTTGGATTTGGCATTTAATTGACTTACAGGCACCATATCGATGTACTTCCATTTGTTGAAAGATGAAACTATGGGAGTCACCATGTATTCCGTTTCCTGATACGTGAAGGCAAAACGTTGATTTTTGCCCTGCTGCTCTGCCAAGCCGATCAGGCCGGGAGGAACTTGATCCCCGCCTGTCGAGGACACCAGCTCGCCTTGTTCGTTCAAAATGAAAATTTGCTCCCCTTTATAGCTGACAAACCGATCCATAATGCTCTTGAATAGCGAGGCGTCGATTCGTATCAGTAATAGCCCTACGGGCTTATTGGATAAAATCGGCGCTTTGCTAATAAAGGTGACACCTTGCGTCTTATAGGCAGGGATCGGAGCATATGGCCCTGTCATCCATTTCATTTGCTCCTCCGCATCCAGCTCCCGTTGCAGCGCTTCGCGCTCCGGGCTGCCCTCAATTCGCTGACCGCCAAAAAGCGGTGAGATTAAATATGCCTCTTCAGGCACATACATCGAGATATCGCTGACTTCCCGGTTGCTGCTTTGCAGCGCTGCCAATTCCCTCGAAATCCCAGAATAGAACCCTGTATAGTTGGTATTCTTCAAATCGGTTAAGTTCGAGCTAAAAAACGTGCCAAGCAGCATTTGAATCGCGTTGTTTTGAATTCGCTCCAACGACGCATCAATATTGGCAGATACATTGTTCAATATGCGCACGTTCGACTGATTAACTTCGCTCTGTACAGCGGAAGCCGAAAAGAAGTAGCTGCTGATGCCGACAGCCAGCACCGGTATCATAGCGGCAAATAAAGCTAAGGTTACCATATTGCGAAAAATTGTTTTGCGCAGGAAAAAGCGCTTCCATTTACTTTCAAGCATGATGCGCATTACGAACACCTCGTCCATGGAGTTGAATGCATTGTAATCTATTTTAGAGCGGTTTCGCAACACAAAAAACAACGGTTGAAAAGAAAAAAGGCATCTCTCCATCGTAAACACCGCCTGAAGAGAGCCTATTTTTATACAGCGCTATTTTGCTGCAGCGACGCCTTTTTCAATTTCGCTTGTATCCATCCCCCGGCGATAACCAACACTGCACCGCCAACAGCGGCGAGCCAAGCATACCCCTCTGGAATCAAATATTGCTCTACCAGCGCATCGCCGGCAAACATATCGCCTGCCGAGTAACCAAGGATGGCTGCACCAAGATATACCAAGACAGGAAATTTCGTTAACAGCTTGGACACCAGAGTACTGCCCCAAATAATAATCGGCATGCTCATGACGATTCCCAAAATCATCATCACCTGATTGTCCCCAGCCGCTGCGGCGATCGCCAGCACATTATCCAGGCTCATAATCAGATCAGCTACGATAATCGACCATATGGCCTGAAGCAGGGTCGTCGTCTTTTTCATCTGCGTCTCATCGCCGTCATCCACAAGCAGCTTGACCGCAATCCAGCATAGCAAAATAGCCCCAGCCGCTTCAATCAATGGAATCCGCAAAATGTAAGCCGCTGCTACAGTGAGGATCAGTCTAAGCACGATGGCCCCTAGCGTGCCGATCCATATCGCTTTCGAACGCTGATGCGGCGGCAAATTCCGGCTGGCTAACGCAATGACAACGGAATTATCGCCACTCAGCAAAATATTGATTAGCATGATCTGCAAAAATATAATTACACTTTCCATCATTCTCCCAAATCCTTAATGTAAAATTGTTATGCGAATCGCACATTGCTTAAAGCAGGATAGCACTGTTTCTCGCTAGGATCAAGACCGGAATCAGGATTGAACCTGACAATAAGCTTCTGCGCTTTCTCTGCGCATATTCATCAGCATCACTCTTCTACTGCCAGCTCGGATAAATAAGGAATGGAATGCTGTGCACCCAATCGGGTGACCGAGATCGACGAGGCATGCTGGGCGATATTCACCGCTTCATCGATCGTTTTGCCCGCGACGATCATCGCCGCCAGCGTACCGGAGAACGTATCTCCGGCAGCGGTCGTATCGATGGCGTTGACTTTACGGCCTTCGCGGTACACATTTTCCGTACCGTTGTAGTATACAATGCCTTTTTCACCTAATGTGATCAAGGGATAACGAATACCCTTGGCTCGCAACACGTCCAGCGCTGCGAAAGAATCTTCCACGCTCTTGATCTCGATGCCCGTATAAAGGCGGCACTCAATTTCATTCGGCGTAAAATAATCCAAGCCTTGCAAAATCTCATCGTCCAACGGAACGGCAGGCGCCGGATTCAAGAAAATCGGCACTTTACCTTTTGTTAATTGAATGGCCGCATAGACTGATTCACGGGGAATTTCCAGTTGCAGCATAATGGCTGAAGCGGAGAGAAGCTCATCTTCGTATTGATGAATGTATTCTGGTGTCACTAAGTTATTCGCACCGCCATCCAAAATGATGGCATTGTTCCCATTGCAGACTGTAATCGCGGCAACACCCGTCGTTATGTCAGGCTCAACCGTCATATAATCAGTGTTGACACCGAACTCCTTGAGGCTGCTGATTAACGATTGACCAAATATATCATCACCAACTTTTGCCACAAACCAGGTATCGGCCCCCATCTTTGCACTTGCCACCGCTTGGTTCGCTCCTTTGCCGCCAGCTGACAGTAAGAAGCCCTCGCCACGCATCGTCTCGCCCATTTCCGGAATACGAATCGTCCGCATGACCAAATCCATATTTGCACTGCCAATTACGATATTTTTCATAACTTTCCCCGCTTCTCACAAAAGTTCTATTTTCAGTCTGTATCTCGACCTACCTCTTACATGGAACGAATTAATATATCGCGAACGGTTTCAGGCGTCATCGGCTTGTAGGAACCGACTTTGTCCTTCATGAACGATTTTTGCACCAGCTCATCGAGACGAGATGAATCGATGCCGTAATCCTTGAGCCGGCTTGGTGCGCCTAGCTCGGTCCAGAACGTGCGCAGCGCAGCAGCCGATTCCCTGGCCAGCTCAAGATCGCTTTTCCCGGAAGGATCGAGGCCGAATACGTTTACGGCCAGCTTAGTCATCCGGGACGGATCCTCCTCGGCGCAATGCAGCATCCAGTTTGGGAACACGATCGCCAGCCCCCCGCCGTGCGGAATATCGTAGATCGCGGACAGTCCATGCTCGATCTGATGCGACGCCCAGTCGCCGCCGTCCGTCCCGCTGGACAGTAGTCCGTTGAACGCCATCGTGCCGGCGTACATGATCGTTTCGCGAAGCTTGAAGTTATGCAAATCCTTCACCAGCTTCGGCGCTGCTTCCATGATCGTCAAGAGGACCGACTCCATGAAGCGGTCGATCATCGGCGCATTTTCCGTACGGTGAAAATATTGCTCCAACACGTGCGACATCATATCGACAATGCCGTAAACGGTCTGATCCAGCGGCACCGAGAACGTGTACGCCGGATCCAGTATCGAGAACACAGGGTACGCGAGCGGACTTCCCCAGCCTCTTTTCTCATTCAGCTCCCAGTTGGTAATAACCGAGAGATTGTTCATTTCCGAGCCAGTGGCGGCAAGCGTAAGCACCGTGCCAAATGGCAGTGCTTTTTGCGCGGCAGCCTTTCTCGTGATGATGTCCCAAACGTCGCCATCATAATAAACGCCAATGGATATAGCTTTCACACAATCGATGACACTGCCACCGCCAACGGCGAGAATGAAATCGATATGCTTTTCCCGGCAAATTTCAATCCCTTTATGTACAGTGGTAAGCCGCGGATTCGGCTCCACACCGGATAGCTCAGTGACTTCCGCTTTCATCTGCGAGAGCTGCTCGCAAACCGCATCGTACACGCCGTTTTTCTTAATGCTGCCGCCGCCGTAGACAAGCAGGACACGCTTCCCTTCGGAGCCTAGATCTTGCTTTAACTTCTCAATTTGATCTTTGCCAAACCACAATCGTGTCGGATTATACTGCAAAAAAGCTTCCATAACCGTTTCTCCTTTGATGACTGAATTCTCACGTAGTATATCATAGGTACGGTTTATTTCCGAAGCGAGCGATCTTGCCCGCTTGTTAAAATACACCTTTGCGGTGGAGAACGGTCAAAATCCGATGAAAATCGTAGCTACCGCCATTCGGCGTGTCAACAAGCCCTTTTTCCACCGTTACTTGTACAGAAGCTTTGGCCCAGTCCGGCTGCGTACGTTCCACTGCCGCTAGCCGGTGCTTTCAATGCCGCCACTTCGGCTTGCAAATCGTCAATCGCCTGCAAGGCACTTACACCTCCTGATAGAGCCTATATTATTCAGTGGAAATGTTTGGACAAGAACTATGCTCCTGCAAAATGAGTAAATCGCTGACACGAGATCCCAGTTAAAGCGCATATGATATCCGGGGGTGATTCACCTATGCCGCAGTACCGCATTATCGTCGATCTTACAGATTTTCGGCTATATCTCCTAGACGTGAATAGAGTAATACGTGCTTTTCCCGTTGCAATTGGCAAAATGCTGACTAAAACTCCGACCGGTGAGTATTTCATCATTAACAAACAACCTAACCCGGGCGGTCCTTTTGGTGTATTATGGATGGGACTTAACAAGCCGCACTACGGCATCCATGGTACCAACGATCCCTCATCCATCGGTAAAAGCGTCTCGCACGGTTGCATCCGCATGTATAACGAGGACGTCTTGCAGCTGTCCGATTATGTCCCCATCCATACGCGTGTGACGATCCGTTCATAGACACATCAAAGACCCCTGCAAACTGCAGGGGTCGATTATATAGGGGCTATAGGGGCTTCCAGCGATTATTCCCCGGATGAGGACAACGCCGCTCCTTTAACTTCGCGGCAATACGAACGATACAACCGCATAGAGCGCATGTCGTTCCGCTCATAAGCTTGGCACAGCTTTTGCACGCTTCAAGCCGCCGATCATACTCAGCATCCGTAACACTATGCTCCTCCGATTGAAACATGGGGGATGCCAGCACGCGTGTGATCTGTTCTTCCGTTACTTCAAAGCGCCCCTGACAGCTTTTGCACTGGCGGTTTTCAATCATGCTGTTGCGATTTCGATCACCGTAACGGATTTAGGCGATAACCGAAGCTGTATAGAGTCACCTTCCCGGCTATAGGCCTTAAACTCACGTGGACAAACCACATCCGGCTGTTCAAATCTATTATGACCGTTCATAACAGCTGACGTTAATTCCGAGCCGTGGATATGGAACTCTTTTCCTAGTAATCCTCGAAGTTCGACGCGCACCTCTGCCTGCGAATGAGGATCGAGATTGCATAAGCTGATGTGAATCCGCCCTGCATCATCCTTCGATGCGGAAACAGACGTCATCTGCTGTTTTCGTCCGTTAAACTCATACCAATCGCCCTCTGTATGTGTGCTAAGCAAAGCCGCATCTTGATGCACTTTGAACATATCAAAGACATGGTAGGTAGCAGCATCCGCTCACCTTCTGTCAAAATGACGGATTGCAGCACGTTAACCACCTGTGCCATATTCGCCATCTCAACACGATCACAATGCTCGTGAAAAATATGAAAATGAATCCCCGCTGAAACCGCATCGCGCATTGTGTTCTGTTGATAGAGGAACCCGGGATTCGTGCCCGGCTCCACATCGTGCCAGGTGCCCCACTCATCCACGATTAGGCCAACTCTTTTTTCTGGATCATATTGATGCCAATCAGCCATCGGAGAAACCCCGTCAAAAGTCATATATTCTACCCATTCCGACATCTCCTGAACCGTACCGCTGCCTACATTCCCGCAAATATACGGCTCACACTCCAATAGCTCACATAGCAAGAGAAACTCATGCGTCCCGAAATGATTATTTTCCAATACTCCGCCCCAGTGCGTATTAATCTTTGTTTTGCGCGACTCTAGCGGTCCTACCCCATCCTTCCAATGGTACTCATCAGCAAAACATCCGCCTGGCCAGCGAAGCACCGGCACCCGTATTTGTTTGAGCGCAGCGAGTACATCGTTTCGGATGCCTCGCGTATTCGGGATAGGTGAATCCTCACCGACCCATATGCCTTCATAAATACAACGCCCTAAATGTTCAGAAAAATGCCCATAGATGTTCCGGTTAATTCTCCCTTTCTCTATGTTCGTTTGAATCGTTACATGAGTTGCCATCCACAATCTTGGCCCCTTCTTCTGCTCACGTCCCTTTATCACTACTATCCCGTTGACTCAGGAAAAACCTCTTCGCACTCTCCGAAAGCACCTCGCAGTCTGCACTCGGCTTCTACTCGCTCTTCATTGCACGATGCCGTACCCTATCTCCTTGCCATCCTTCCACAATCCTGGCCCTCACTTCTGCTCGCGCCGCTTTATCATCACTATCCCGTTGACTCAGGAAAACCCTCTTCGCACTCTCCGAAAAGTACCTCACAGCTTGCACTCAGCTTCTACTCGATCTTCCATTTCACGATGCCGTACCCTAACTCCTTGCCAACCATCCACAATCCTCGTCCCTAATTCTGCTCGCGCCCCTTTATCGTCACTATCCCGTTGACTCAGAAACTCACTTCGCACTCTCCGAGAGCACCTCGCATCTTGCACTTAGCTTCTACTCGCTCTTCCATTGCACGATGCCGAATCCTATCTCCTTGCCAACCTTCCTCAATCCTGGCCCCTACTTCTGCTCGCGTCCCTTTATCATCACTATCCCTTTGTCTCAGAAACACTATCGCGTCTTCTTCTGCTTTCACATATGTCTAATCCCCAACAGCGTTCCAGACTTTCCACCCACCTTAAATTAAATTCACAAACTATTTTGGAAAATTTTATAAAATAATCTTGAAATTAGAACACATGTTCGTTACAATAATAACAAGAACTAATGTTCGTATTTAACCATTGGAAAGGGAGGGATACGAATGGATTTTGATAATATGACTTTGGATCAGTTCCAAAGACAATTCAATACAGAGGATGCTTGCGCAGAACTTATTTACCGTTTCAAATGGCCCACTGGCTATTTTTGCCCACGCTGTAACCATAAGTATGCTTATCTTACCCAGACACGAAGACTCCCGCTTTACGAATGCATGAGCTGCCGCCACCAAACCTCTCTTACCACCGGAACAATGCTTGAAGGTAGCCGGACTCCGCTTCGTAAATGGCTTTTAGCCATCTTTTTGCTCTCTCGGACAGATCAAGGGACAAATGCAGTTCAATTGGCTAGAGTTATCCAAGTGACTTATAAAACTGCCTGGCTAATGCTGCATAAAATCCGCCAATCCTTGCATACAGCAGACAAACAAAACAAACTGACAGGAACTGTTCAAGTTAATTCAGCCGTCTATGGCCGTCCATACAATCCATCCGTACGCAAACATCCAAAAGAACACTTCCTGATTGTTGGTTCTAGTATCAACGAAATCGGCAATGCCAACATCTTAAAAATTCAATTAGTCCAATCAGACAATATTCAGTACCGTCGAATTACCCGCTTGGACATACTTACTTTTAATCAACTGCACATTGATTCTCAAGCAGCGAATATCGCATGTAACGTAGGTCTGTACAGCCCTAAACGTAAGCGTCCCCTAATGAAATATGCCTCCTTAGCAAGTAAATGGCTTAATCAAACCTTCCATGGCATCGGATTCAAGCATTTACAAATCTACCTTGACGAATTCTGTTATCGTTTTAACCTCACTCAGCTCCATCAACCTATTTTCAGAAATTTATTGAACCTGATTTTTTCACACACCAAAATCTATACTTCTCACCCATTAAGCATGACCTCTTAATAGAGCACAAGTTTTTACTCGAACATTACTTTATCGCAGAACACTTTTTCAAGTTTGTAACCTTTTCCTGACACTTTATGGCTTACTCTTTGCTCCTTTACGCTTTTTTCATTGCATCGAACAAGTAGCTTCATTATGTTCCAACAATCGAGTACAAGTTTTGGAACATTAGAGTTAAATCTTGAGTGAAATTGAGGGATTCTTTTGGAACCATTTTGAGATGCTGTTTGAGATGCCTCTTTCTGAGATCTTTCTGAGGTTCTTTCTGAGGTTCTTTCTGAGGATCATTGGACGTCTTTGATGGTTCTTTTGGAGGTTCTGTTGGTGGTTCTGTTGGTAGTTCTGTTATCGGTTCATCGATTGACCTTCTGATGGTTCTTGTGATGATTCTTTCGGTGGTTCTTTCGGTGGTTCTTTCGGTGTTCTTTCTGTGTTCTTTCGGTGGTTCTTTCGGTGTTCTTTCTGTGTTCTTTCTGTGGTTCTTTCTGAGGATCATTGGACGTCTTTGATGGTTCTGTTGATGGTTCTGTTGGTGGTTCTGTTGGTGGTTCAGTTGGTAGTTCTGTTGGTAGTTCTGTTGGTAGTTCTGTTGGTAGTTCTGTTGGTAGTTCTGTTATCGGTTCATCGATTGTCCTTCTGATGGTTCTTGTGATGGTTCTTGTGATGGTTCTTGTGATGGTTCTTCTGATGGTTCTTGTGATGATTCTTTCGGTGGTTCATCCGGTGGTTCTTTCGGTGGTTCTTTCGGTGGTTCTTTCGGTGGTTCTTTTGACAGTTCTTTTGGTGATTCTCTTTGTGGTTCCTGCTTTTTATATTTTTTTATTAATCCATAACAGCTTTCTTTTGAACCATTTTCTGAGTCAAGGGGATAGTGGTGATAAGAGAATGAGGAAGATACAACTGTTCAATCAGATGGGATGCAAACTCATTATAAATACATTAACATAAGTACACTTGAACTTATAACGAAATTACTGTTAACTGGACAATACAATCTCAATCTCAATCTCAGGTAACCGGGGCCTACTACAAACAAATAAAAAGAGAGGCATTATGCCTCTCCTATAAGTGAATTTCGACCTCGCGCTTAAGCAGGGATGAGCGAAGGATGCCATCAATAACAGCTTGGTTGCGGACAATAAGCTCACCTGGAATAGGTGCCGGTTTACCATCACGCACTGCTTCGACGAAATCGCGAATTTTTTCGTGGAACAAATTTTTGTTGTGAGCGATTAAAGGTATCGCGCTTTCGGTATGATGGCCTTTAATATCGTGATACATCGTAATGGATCCAACTTTTCCATCAAAGACCCCGCTCCATGGCCCTGTACCGGCAGGAGTTACTTTCAATCCGGCATCCGTGCCCAGGAATAATGTCGGCCCGAGAGTATCCATATGCATGGCCCAAGAAATTTTAAAGTTTAGCACCAGATCACCCTCAAATCGAACCATAGCGACGCCAAAATCTTCAACGTCAAATCGGTTTGCCTCGGGATGGAATTTGGCATTCGTTCCAAAATGATTGGAACTGTATGCTGATACAGTAAGCGGTTTCGGATATCCCAGCGCGTTCAAAGCCATATCCAGCGAATAACAGCCAATATCGGCAATGGCGCCTGCGCCGGCAATCTCTTTACGGATAAAAGTGCCCCCTGGCATTCCGCGACGACGGCCTCCACCTGTTTCCACATAATACACTTTGCCCAGCTCGCCAGATTGTACCAAATCCTGGATGAGCTTCATATTCGGATCATACCTGGGCTGAAAGCCGACATTGAGCATGTAGCCTGTTTTCTCCGCTGTTTGCGCCATCTCTACAGCTTCTTCCAGCGTAACTGACATCGGCTTCTCCAGCATTACATTCTTCCCTGCACGAAGGGCATCAATCGTGACCTGATAATGTGCTACATTCGGCGTACAAATGCTTACGCCGTCAAGTTCAAGCTCAAGCAATTGCCGGTAATCATCAAATGCACGTGCACCACTAAGTTCCCAATGATTGATAAATTGAGCCGCTTTACCCGGCACTGCATCAGCTACTGCTACAATCTCAACATCATTCAATTCGCGATAAGCTCTGACATGCGCGCCGGCAATTCCGCCGCCCCCGATAATACCAATTTTCAATTGCTTGCTCATATCGGTTCCCTCTTTCCTGTATAACATTCGGACAACTGTCCTAACTGTAGCACAGGATTAGCTAATATTTTAGTCCAACATCAGGACAGTCGGTATCTAAAAATACGACATCACCAAAAAAAGGCGGTCAGGACACGCCTGACCGACCGTTTTTGAAATTGGCTTATATCTGATGCAGAGGCAGAGAGAATGAAATGCTGCAACCTTGGCCCAAACGGCTCTCCGCCCAAATTTGGCCGCCGTGATATTGCACGATTTCTTTGGCGATGGCCAGGCCTAGGCCGCTTCCCTCTTTGGTGCTTCGGGATTTGGAAGCTTTGTAGAAGCGTTCGAAAATATGAGGCAAGTCCTCCTCGCTTATCCCGACACCCGAATCGGTAACACGGATAATAAGTTCGCTGGGAACGCCGGCGATTCGCACATTTACGTCAATGCTGCCACCTTTAGGCGTATATTTGATGGCATTGTAGACGAGATTGGCATAGACCTGTTCTATGCGGTCTGAATCGATAGTCAGCAGCATATTTTCGCCTTCCTCGATCTCCATATTCAACGTATAAGTGATGCCAGCATTTGCTGTATCCAGCTCATACTTGGCAAAAAGCTGGCGTACCATCGCTCCGCAAGTTGTAGATGTAAGTTGAAAATGAAACTGCTTCGTTTCCATTCTGCTGAGCTGATATAAGTCCGTAATTAAGCGCTGAATGCCCACGATCCGCATATGCACAACGGACAAATATTTTCTCTGATCCTCTGGCTTATTAATAACGCCGTCTAGAATAGCTTCAACATAGCCCTGAATCGATGTCAATGGCGTTCCAAGGTCGTGCGAGATGTTGGAAAGCAAGTCGCGTCGCGACGTCTCCATCAGTGTCAGCTCATTGGTGCGTTCCCTGACCTTGGACTCCAGATCGTTATACAAGCGCGCATTTTCGATGGAAATGGCCGCCTGGGCAGACAGCAGCTTGATGACATCGAGCCTTTCTGAAGTAAAGGCGTTGCGGATCAAATTATTTTCCAGATAAAGCACGCCGACCAAATTCCCTTGATGCAAAATCGGTTCACAGAAGATCGACTTGCTCTCCTGCTGACGGATATATGGATCATGAGTGAAGAAACCCTTGTTGGACGCATCATCGAGTACGACACCTTCCTTCATGCGCGCCACATACTGAATGACCGGCACAGGAAGGTCCACTCTTTTTTCCAATGGAATGGACTTCACGATACAGACCTGTTTGCCGTCGCGGACGAGGGATTCTGTCCGCATTTCCGCCTCGACAAACAGACTGTCCTTGTCTTTAAGAACCAGAATACAACGTTCAGCTCCGGATGAGAAAGTCACAATTTCCAGGAGACGTTTCAACAGTTGCTCCAGATTGACCTCACCGGACAGGGAGCGCGATGTGTTCATGATAGTCATGAAATCCAGCGCTTGTAGCGAATAATCGCTGATTTTAGTCGTGGTCCATTCCTGCGCTTCTTTGAGCGATGACAAGTAATGCGGGTATCTCAGCTTGAGCTCCTCTGCTTTGCCCTTCGCACCCCAACTTACATAGCCATAGTAGGCGTCGGTCAAATAAGTTTTGGCAATCTTATCTCGCAGGGCATCACTATACAGCTTGGCCGCAAGTTCGCAAGCCAGCGCTTCATGTTGGATAAAGCCATTTAACCGTGCCTGGCGGATGGATGCCTCATAGTTCTGCTCCGCTTTCTGGAAATGGCCGTTTGCCCGATTCCAATCAGCGTGCAGCAGAAGGCTGAGATGCAAGTAGTTCTCTGGGCAATTGGCAGCCCACTTGTCCATTTTGCGCAACATTTTCAACATGATCTTGCGGTATTGCATTTGCTCGGCCGATGCTGCTTGTTTATAAAGCGCAGAAATGGAGAGCCCGTAAAATAAATATTGCTCAGGGATATGCAAAAGTCCAAACGAGACATCTTTCATCGCGTCAGCTTTTCGTCCCATTTCCAAGGCTTCGGCGTATTGGCCGAACATGAAATATAGCATCATTTTTTTGATGTAATACACATGCAAAATAACTTGGTTGGAGTGAACTTCCAGCTTTTTGAGGAAACGTTCCTCTTCTTCTTCGTCTTTACCGATAACGAGCAAGTTGGAGGATTGCCCTTCCATATTATGCACAACCATCCGAAGCAGCTCCAGCATCAGAAGCGTATCATGATGGTTCGTCTGCTCCAAAATCCTGTAGTGCTTGTTCAAATCTTCATAAACTTCGGTCAATGGAGCTCCTTGGAAATCTTTGACCAAAACCTGGTATGTCAGTGCGTAGCCAGCGAAGACGATATCTCCATCCTCAATCCCGCTTCGGAACGAATTGCGGAGATGCTCCATGCACACTTGCATTGGCTTTACCCACGAACTGACAAAGAGTCCGAAGGAGAAGTGGCTTTTGCTGCGGTATTGATGCGACTGGAAGCGCTGATTCATGCGATCCCCCAGCAATCCATACTGGTAGCCTCGCTTATAATCGCCGAAACCGGAGCCGAGAATTAGCCCGTAAGAGCCGTAGACGTAAGACATTACCGCTGAGTTTCCATATTTTAACGAATACTGGGTCATGATGAACATAAACAGTACAAAAAGATTCGTATTCGTAAAATAGCTGGCGACAGCCGAGCTCATCATAAGGCCCATCAATTTAAGCTTATATTCGTCTTCCATCAGCGGCATCTCGTAGAGATTGTCTGTTGTTTTGCGGCCAATCAACATTTTTACTTTTAGAAACTCTTTTAAAATATGAAAGCTGGTCGGGGCAAGCGGAAGTCGAAAGCCATGCTCGGCGAGAGCTGCCAGCCCCACTTCGACCGCTTTATTCTGCTTCCCTACATTTGTATACAAAACGACTTGCAAATTGTAGATCTCCAGCTTCCACGCATTCGTCGTCGCGTCTTCCAGCAATAGCTGGTAAGCATTTTCCGCTTCATCCGCTTGACCATTTAAATAGAGCACCTCAGCCTTCTCCAAACGTACGGTGAAACTGAGGTCACTGTTCTCCAGCTTATCGGTTTCTTCTAAAATTTTCTCCGCATAATCGTAATATTCCAAAGCGGAGTGATAAGCGTTCGAAGCCTTCGCTTTTCGGCCGGCGGCCAAATTGAGCTCCATTTGCTGCATCAATTGCTCTTGCTCTGTCAGCAATTCTGAGCCGATATTCAAATGGTAAACGATCTCGAACAGACGTTGCCCGACCTGGTAATCGGATAATTGCTGCAGAAGCTTATGTGCAATGTTCAAGTGCATTTGCGGCAGGCTCGCTAAGTCCAAAGCGGCATATATCGATTCTTGGATCGAATCGTGGGCGAACACGAAACGGATGTCTTGTGCAGCCGAATCCTCAGGCATACCGCTAAAAAATTTGTAGCCGGAGCCTTGCGGATAAATAAGCCCCGTCTGAATCGGCGCCTCCAAATTCTGTAAAATATCCACAAATGGCATACCGGACACCATGCCCAGCATTTCCAAATCAAACGAGACACCTAAGCATGCAGCCAATCTTAATACAGTTTGCGATTGCGCAGGCAGGCGGCTGAGCTTTTCTGCCAAGAGAAACATCAGATTGCCGGTAATCCGCAGCTTTTGAATTTCCTCTGTGTCCCATTTCCAACGCTTTTCTTCGTAGCTGAAGGAAACAAGGCTTTGCTCATGCAAGGCAGAGAGAAACTGCTTGACAAAAAACGGGTTGCCGTTCGTTTTATCCAAAACAAGCGCAGACAACTCTTCGACATGGTCGGTCTCCATTTTTAAGGCATCGGCGATGAGCCGCTGTGCAGCATCTATCGGCAAGGGGCTCAAGCGGATACTTTCCGCCGTGAGTCTGGCCGGCAGTCTCTCCATCATGAGCCAAGGAGCCGCATACGAGCTCTGTTCATTACGGTTGCGCGAGGCGCCGATGAACAAGAAACGCTGCATATGTGTGTCCCCAAGCAGCACTTCCAGGAAATGCAGCGTCCCGGAGTCCGCCCACTGCAGGTCATCCAAGAACAGAACGATCGGCCGCCCTTTGACGGCAAAGACGATCAGAAATTGTTGCAGCAAATAGTGCAGCCGGTTCTGTGTCTCTTGCGGCGGCAGCGCCTTCGCCTCCGGCTGCTCGCCGATCAGCAGCTGCAGCTCGGGAATGAGATCGCTCAGTACCCGGCCGCTCGTGCCTAGAACCTGAAGCAGCTGTTCGCGATACTTCGCGACCTGCTCGTCCTTCTCCGTCAGCAGCTGACGGACCAGCTGCCCGAGTGCCCGGGAGAGCGCATGATAAGAAATATGCTGCTTGTTCGGCTCAAAGCGAGCGGATAAATACCATCCGTTATCGTTCATGATGGTTTTCATCGCTTCAGCGATCAAGAACGACTTGCCCGAACCGGACTCTCCGGTCACCCAAACCGCTTCCAGCGAGCCTTGCACGGTGCGCTGGTACACTTGTAGCATCCTTTCAATCTCGCGCTCCCGCCCGTACAAGCCCTGCGGAATCTGGAACATGTCCGTCATATCTGACTGTCCGATCAGGAACGGCTCCATTTGGCCGTTATGTTCCAGCATAGACAAACAGCGCTCCAAATCCTGAATGATCCCATAGGCGCTCTGGTAGCGATCCTCGGCATTTTTGGCCAGCAGCTTCATGACGATGTCGGATAAAGGCTTAGGAATCCCCATCCGCAAACTTTCCGGCGGTGCCGGTGTGACCGCAAAATGGCAGTGAATCAACTCGACGGAGTCCTCAGTCGGGAAGGGAAGCCGGCCGGTAAGCATTTCGTAAAAAGTAACGCCCAACGAATAGTAATCCGTCCGATAATCAATCATCCGATTCATCCGGCCCGTCTGCTCCGGTGACATGTAGCTCAGCGTTCCCTCAAGCATCGAGGGATCCAACATCTCCTGCCGCTCCCGGGTGAACGAGGAAATACTGAAATCGGCGATCTTCATAATATTTTTTTCCGGATTAATAATGATGTTGCTCGGTTTAATATCTTTATGGATGACAAAACGTTGATGAATATCGCCGATTACTTTGACCAACTGGATTGCAGCGATTAAAAACGTATGCAGAGACTGGCGGAATACTGGAAAATACGCCGATAAAGTTTCCCCATCGAAGTCCTCCAACACCAGCGCTACACCGTTCTGATGCTTTAAAATCTCTATCGGGCGCACGATTCCATGAATTTCCAGAAGCTTGCCGATTTCATATTCCCGCTTCAGTCTGGAGACATCCGAAGGAATCGGAAATTCGGAGCGGAGCATCTTAATAATGACTTTTTCCTTCGTTCGCCGATGCGCAGCACGGTAGAGCACATTTCGCTCGCCCTGATAAATTTGTCGGATCACATCGTAGTCGGGCAATGAAAACATGTTGTTCCTCCTAAAAAGTTGCTAGCCGTGTCCTCTATAACAGTTTTCCGTCCCAAGGCAGCCCTTTATCATAGCGGTGCTGGTCATGCTTGCGCCATGGACTAAGGACATCGAAGCCAGCCAGATCGAATTTGTACATCTCCCAAATTTCACACATGTCGTTGGCCGAAAAACCGTCCTTCTGCAAAATGGCGTTAACAGCCCGGCGCGCAGCTTCATTCGCGCCTTCCATCGTCGCCAAATTCGTATTTGTGCGCACATAGTCGGAGGCCAGGAACAGGTTCGGAATCGCTGTGTACGCTTCCGGGCGCAGCTCCCATGTGCCAACCTTATTAATCAGTAACGGCTCCATGTTGACTACGCTGTGCGGGTTCTCAAAATGAATGTCGGGATCCAGGAACCAGGAATGCAGCACATCGTCTTCCAAAATAACCTCGCCATCAACGTTCAAGCTTTTTTTCATTTGTGCCCAAACTTCTTCTTTAATTTCTTCAGCGGTACACTCCATAGCCGGCTTCCCGTACAGAATACCCGGCGATTCCCAATCGGAGATATCCACAGAGAGAATGCCCTTCACTTCGCCGTCGCCATAATCGCTCAAGTTGACACCTGGCCAGAACTGTTTTTGCGATACGGAAGTTAGCGACCAAGGCGCGTCCAGATAGATGACATGACCGTGGGTCATGGTGACATCCTCTTTCAAATAATACTGGATTCCGTTCATCCAAGCGACACAATCTTTAAGCTTTACAATACCTTCCAACGATGGATCGGCTTGAATCATCGGCTCGCTGACGAAGCCCGCCATCACTTCAACCGGGAATGCCGCGATAAAATAGTCAGCTTCTGCCTGATATGTGTGGCCATTCTCGGAAATGGTCGCACTTCGAATCACACCGTCCTCACAGTCGATGCTTTCCACCTTGGCCGTCAAGCGATACTCCAATCCTTTGTCTTGCAGGTACGTCAGCCACGGATAAATCCAGCGGTCGTTAGTCGGACCGTTCAACAGGCGAACAAAGCTTGTTCCAGGTGTTGTGATATCGAGTGTCATTTGGACGGCAACCGGACCTACAGTCATCGTGTTTGCAACTTTAGATTGACAGGCAACGAGTGTTTTCGTGAATCCTGCAAAAATCTTTTGGAACGCCTCCGATTGCTCCTGCGCCTGAATGAACGTCCACCAGTCAATAAGGTTGTACTCTTCTTGAATCCGCTGCTCGCAGCTAGTCATCACTTGCCACAACTTATCGGCGTATTGCTCCATATCCGCCATACTTAAGCCCAGCCGGCTGTCAAACAAGTCTTTTAGCACCACTTTGAAATCCGCGAGTGTAAACTGAATCTTCGCCAGCAGCGGCAATAAAGGCGCGGTATAAGTGGCAAGATCCAAACGCGTTACTTCTTCCAAATTATCGTAAACGGTCCCCTCACCATAAGGGATGCGCTTTAACGTATCAATCACATGTCTGTAAAAACGTGGAAACAAGCGGAATCCGTGCTCTCCCGGAAGATCCCGTCTTCCGTCCTTGCCGCTTCCGGCAAAAGGCATACTTCTCGCTTTACCCCCAGGAATATTTTTGTACTCATAGACAGTAACTTGATAACCTCTCTCAATTAATTCGTGGGCAGCGCTTAATCCAGCGACACCGCCACCCAAAATTGCGACTTTTTTCATCATATTTCCCCTCTCATTTTGTGCCCATATGTAGAATTGTCAGATAAAACCATCATAGCATCTAGGACATTTGAAGCATAGACCCTAGTTCATAAGAAACATAAAAAAAGCAGACCAGATGAGCTGGTTGACCAGACTTTCCAATTCGGTATACTTAATCCAAGGCACTTGGACCTAAAGCTCGCAGTGCCTCCGAATAGTATGAAGATGTGCTTAACAAAAAAGAGGGGTTGGATATTATGATCGAAAGAAGAATTGGAAGGCGCTATGTATCCAAATCGCGAATCATCTCTCTGCCTCATGGAACGCTGCATTATGGTGAAGATTTGTATTTGAATCGAAACGTAATTTTTTATTTGGCTGAGCTGGAGGCAGGACAATCTGGTGCAGCTTATTTGCAAAATCTGGGACGTATAGCGGCCTTTCATCATGACCATTTTTTTCATATACTCGATACTTCCATAGAAGAAAATACAGTACTAATCGTTCTTCAAGCCAAACCGGGCAAACCGTTTCGCGACGTATGGACTTTACAAAAGTGGACGTTCACAGAATTAATTGACATGATGGCGGATCTAGGGGTATCCATGCTGGATGCGATGGAGGAGCAGATTACCGGATTTTCGGTAGACCTCCATCATTTGTGGCTAGGGGAGGATCACCGGCTCGCCGTAATCAATTATTGGGACTCCGGCAACGCGCAAGCGCAAGGCGCGATCGGGCTGTGCCGGCTCCTGATTATGCTGCTAACGGGCAGCAGTGATATTCCAGGGCCTTTCGAATCTTTACATACGCATCTGGAACGGGCGACGCTGAAGGGCGCGTCCTTGGAACAGAAGGATGCTGTCGTCAAGCTGGTGAAGCTCGTAGGCGAAGGCAAAGCTTCTCTATCGTCATTTGTCTTCGGCTTAAGGAACTTGCCTGTAGAAGCCAGAACGGGGCTTAGCGGAGCGCCTACTGCGGCGGAGCAAGTGCCACTTGCGGCTCCGCCGAGGCCGAAGCCCGAGCAGCCGGCTGCATCGCCAATTAGGCCTGCCGCAGATAAGCCGAAGCCAATGCCGGCTCCTGCGCCAAAAGTTGTGGCAAAGCCTGTGCCTGAGGAGCCTGATGAAGCGGACACAGAAGAAAAAGAAGGCTCGCGCTTGTTCAGCTGGAAAATCACCGGCTCCATCGGCGGCGGGCTGCTCCTTGCTTTTATCATCGTCGTATGGAGTTTGTGGCCTTCGGGTAAACCCGACAAGCACGCCGTTGTCACGCCGAGCCCATCCGCCACGGCAGTCGCTGAACTGCCCACTCCCAGCCCGACCCCGGTGCAGAAGGAATCTACAGCGCCGAACGCCGGAGCCAGCAAAGAAGTGCTCATCCCTAACCTCATCGGCTCGAAGCTCGAGGATGCTGAGCAACAGGCGCTAGCCGCCGGCTTGCACTACAACTACTTGCTCGAGGCGAATCCTGGTGCGAAGGGTACTGTCATTCGCCAGGAGCCGTCTGCCGGAACGAAAGGCATGACAGGCGATAATGTAACTTTTTGGGTCAGCAAAGGCGCTCAATAAGGCATGCAGCTGCGGATGTAACATACAATGTAACTTCTCTGAAGAATCATTTCGGCAAGATTTGACAGTCTCCTGCCGTTTTTGCACAAATAAAAAACAGCTCTTCCCCTTGACAGGAAGAGCTGTTGTCCTATTCGCTCTGCAGCTTCACAATCGCGCGCAGCGCCGTCTCGATTTCCCGCTCAACCGCTCGCGCAACGGCATCCGTATGCGGGTTGTACACTTCCCGCAGATCGGCGTCCGCGTAGCCGTCGACGGCAACGATCGCGCCCGCCCGTACGCCTCGCAAGGAGGCGATGACGTAGAGTGCGGCGATCTCCATCTCAACGGCCAGCGCGCCGGCCTGCTTGTACTTGCGGTGGGGGAACTCCTCCACCCCTTGGAAGAAGGCGTCCAGCGTGACGGTGATGCCCTTGCGGACGACGCCGTCCGTCTCGCCCGCCGCCTCGTACAGCGCACGCACCACATCGGCATCAGCGACAGCCGGGAAGCCGTGCGGCACGAGCTGGCGCGTCAAGCCCTCCTCGCGGACCGCAGCCGTGCTGACGACGAGGCTGCCCGGCGGCACGTCCGCCGAGTAGGAGCCGGCGGTGCCGACACGGATCAGCGTCTGCACGCCGCCCTTGATCAGCTCCTCGAAGCAGACGGCTGCGCCTGGCGAACCGACGCCATGGCTGACGACGGCGACCGGCACGCCTTCATACGTGCCGACGAACGTGCGATACTCCCGGCTGAACGCGAGCTCTCTGGCTCCCTCCAGCTTGCGGGAGATCGCCTCCGCTCGGAACGGGTCGCCGCAGACGATGGCGTAAGGCGCAAGGTCCTCGGCTTGTACTTGCAAAATAGGCAGCAGCATCTTAATCGAACTCCTTTCGCACCCATTCGTCTTCCGGAATCGGCAGCGCTTCGCCGGAGAAGCGCTGCTCCTCGAACGGGTCAGCCGTATTGTGAAAACCGTTGCGCTCCCAGAAGCCTTCACGGTCTTCCTTCATAAACTCAATGCCCCGGATCCATTTTGGGCTTTTCCAGAAATACAAGTGCGGGACAATGAGTCTGAGCGGCCAGCCGTGCTTCGGAGTCAGCGGGACACCATCGTACTTCATCGCCAGCAAAATATCATCGCCCAGCAAATCTTCCAACGGGACGTTCGTTTCATAATCGCTATCAGCATGCAGCATGACATACTTGCCCTGCGGCCGAATGTTCAGCGCCTGCAGCAAATCGCGGAAGCGGACGCCTTCCCAGGCGGTGTCCAACTTAGACCAGCGAGTCACGCAGTGAATATCGCACACGACTTCCGTCATCGGCAGCGCCAGCAGCTCGTCATAGCGGATTGTCTTCTCTTCTTCGATCTCTCCGAAGATGCGTAAGGTCCATGCGGACATATCATATTCCGGCACTTCCCCCTCATGCAGAATAGGAAAACGCTCCGTCAATACTTGTCCAGGCGGGACGCGGTCAGCTAAGGCAGCGTCCACTGCAGGCACCTTCATCCGTTTAATACGGTCAGCTTTATTGTCTACACCCATCGTAACCTTCTCCTCCTCCGTTTAGCGCGAGCTTCCGTTCGCTTTTTGGGCATCCGCCATGTAACTGCTTTTACGGAAAAACAACATCGCCAGCAGCGTGACGACATAAGGCAGCATTTGCGTAAAATGCGTCGGCAGCGAGAAGCCTTGCAGCCTGATACTCAGCGCATCCATCAGACCGAACAAGAGGCTCGACGCCATGACGCCAAGCGGGTTAGCCTGCCCGAGCATCGTTGCCACGAGCGCAATAAACCCACGTCCGGCGGTCATCCCTTCGGTAAACATCGTCACTTGGCCGAGAGACAGCTGCGCACCGGCAAGTCCGCACAGCACGCCGCAAATCAGCACCGCCAAGTATTGCATCCCGTTTACTTTGATCCCGATGCTCTTCGCTGCGACCGGGTTTTCCCCGACGGCTAACAGCCGGAAGCCCAGCACAGATTTAAACAAGAAATACTGCAGCACGAGCACGAGTACAAAAGCCAAATAAATCAGTGGTGAATGTCCAGAGACGATACCCCCGATCACTGGAATATCTTTGATGAACGGGATATCCCATTTCGGCAAGCCGACCATATTTTTATCATAAAAAGCGCCTTTGACATGGAAAATCGCCTTCAGACAAAAGGCTGTCAAGCCGAGTGCGAGAAAATTGAAAGATATCCCGACAATAATGACATTGGCCTGTAAATGAATGCTGATATAAGCAAATATGAGTGAAAAGAGGACCGTAACCGCAACCGCAATCAGCACAGCGATATATGCATTGCCAACCAGATGGTTGCCTACGATCGCCGAGAACGCGCCGACTAATACAAAACCTTCCAAACCGACATTGAACAGCCCTACTCGCGAGCATATCGCGCCGCCAAGCGCAGCGAGGAGAATGGGCGCGACCATGCGAATCATGGTGTTGAATAAAGAGACATCAAGAAGATGCTGCATCGCTGTTCCCCCCTTTTCTGCGCTTCCAAAGACCTAAACCAAACTTCGCCGTAATAAACAAAATAAGCAGCGATTGAATCACGCTGGAAATTTCCAGCGGGATGCTCGTATTCCGCTCAACCCCCATGCCGCCGGTCTGCAAAGCAGCCAGCAGGACGGACGCCACCGCCGTTCCGAGCGGGTGCGCGCCAGAGAGCAGCGTCGCCATGATGCCGGACCAGGCGTAGCCTGGATTCGTCACCATGCCGTCGGTATAGCGGTACTGCATGCCGAGCACTTCCACCGCTCCGGCCAATCCCGCAAACCCGCCACTGGCGAACATGCTGTACAGCATGAGCTTGCCCCGGTTGACACCGCCATAAGCGGCGAACAACGGGTTGTAACCAAGCATGCGAATTTCATAGCCAGCCGAGCTGTATTTAATGTACAAAAACAAAGCAACTGCCAGCACAATCGCGATAATAAAGCCGGCGTGAATGCTCATGCCGGGAAACAGCTTGGGCAGCCACACGCTTTTATCCACCATCATCGTTTGCGCCAGCGCCGCCGAACCTGTCTTATCCTTGAGCGGATAAGCAACCATATATCCGGCGAACAAGGAGGCGATATAGTTAAGCAGCAAGGTGGTGATGATGAGATTCATGCGGAAGCGCGCATCGAGCCAGCCGGCGAAAGCGGACCATAATCCGCCGACGATAATTCCGCCGAGCATGGCGGCCAGCAGCTTGAATAGCGGCGGTCCCGGGAAATAGAGGGCGATCAGCGCGCTGGTGAAAGCGCCGAGAATCATCTGCCCTTCCGAGCCCATATTGAAAAATCCGGCGCGAAACGCAATCGATACGCCCAAACCGACCAACAGCAGCGGAGTCGCCCTAGTCAGCGTATTGGTAAAGAAATAAAAATTACCAAACGCACCTTTCCACATTTGTGCATACGTATCGAAGACCGAGCCGCCAATGAGCACAATGGCGATCGCCCCTCCGATTAAACCGATCAAGATCGCAAGCAAGGGCTGCAGCCAAGCGCTGATCGTTGCCTTTCCTTTAAGCACGTGCCTCGCCTCCTGCCATCCATAAACTGATTTGTTCCTCGGTTGCCTCGCTCGCTGACAGCTCGCCGACAATGCGTCCTTCGTACATGACAAGAATCCGGTCCGACAGCTTCAATATTTCTGTCAACTCCGAAGAAACGAGCAGAATCGCTCCTTGTTCGTCGCGCTTCTTCAACAGCTCGTCATGAATCAGCTCCATGGCGCCAATGTCGACTCCACGCGTCGGTTCCGCTGCGATGAGGAACGGCTTGTTCTGCGCGATTTCGCGCGCGACGATCAACTTCTGCAAATTTCCGCCGGACAGAAATTTGACTTTCGTTTCCTGGGATCCGGCTTTGATCTCGAATTGCTGAATGAATTGGGCGACCATCGTCCGCAGCGTCTTCCCTTGCAGCAAGCCGTACCGCCGATTCGTGCGATGATGGCCCATCGTGCCGTTCTCCAGCACGGTGCCCTCCTTCGCCGCTCCCCACTGGTAGCGGTCCTCCGGAATATGCGAGAGCCCGCTCTCGCGAATCTCCCGGACAGAACGGCCGGAGACATTGTTGCCGAGCAGACGAATCTCGCCTTGATCGATGGCCGTAAGGCCCGAGATGCTCTGCAGCAGCTCCGACTGCCCATTGCCCGAAATGCCTGCGATGCCGACGATCTCGCCTGCTTTAACTTCGAAGCTCACGTGATCAAGCACGGGCTTCCCCTTTTTTCCAGTAATAGTAACACCCTTCACATCAAGCACCGTTGAACCCGGATTAGATGCATTGCGCTCCGTCCGGGCCAGCTCCCGGCCGACCATGAGGCGCGACAGCTCTTCAACATTCGTGGTCGCCGCATCGAGTGTGCCCGTAATTTTGCCATCCCGCAGCACTGTGATCCGGTCAGCGACCTCCATCACCTCATGCAGCTTGTGCGTGATGATAATGAAGCTTTTGCCTTGGGCAGCCAAACTCTTCATAATCGCAAGCAGCTCCTTGGCTTCCAGCGGAGTCAGCACGCCGGTCGGCTCGTCCAGAATAATGATGTCGGCGCCCTGATACAGCACCTTCAAAATTTCAACCCGCTGCTGCATGCCAAGCGGACAATCGGCGACCTTCTTCAACGGGTCGATCGGCAGCTTGTATTTCGCGCACAGCACCTCAACCTGAAGGGCTGCTTTCTTGCGGTCAAATTTCACGCCGACCTGCGGCTCATTGCCGATGACAATATTTTCAGCCACAGTAAAAGACGGGAACAGCATGAAGTGCTGATGCACCATGCCGATGCCGTGACGGATCGCATCTGTCGGGTTCGAAAAAGCGACCGTTTTGCCATTCATCTGAATCGTGCCTGATGTCGGCTGCTCCATCCCGTACAGAATACGCATCAGCGTCGTCTTCCCCGCTCCGTTCTCGCCGACCAAAGCATGAATTTCACCCTCGCGCAGCGTAAAATTCACTTGGGAATTCGCAGTCAAGGTGCCATATGATTTTGTTATTTGATTCATTTGAAGCAGCATGGCGGTTTTGCGCTCCTCTCCTAGACATACGGAAACTGTCTACGGGCATCCGTAAACAGTTTCCAAGGTTGCTATGCGATTGACTGTGTATTATTTCAACGGATCTTTGACAACAATTTTTCCTGCAACAATGTCATCGCGAATCGCTTTGACTTTATTGACAACCTCTTGTCCGACGAATGGATTGAGCGCAGATTTGCTCTCTCTTGTTACGAAAGTAAGACCAACGCCGTCTTCTTTCAAACCGTAGTCAACGGAACCGAACTTAAACGTGCCGTTAACAAAATCTTTAACCGTGTTGTAAGCCACAGCGTCTGTTCCTTTCAATTGGGACAGGACGATGTGATCCGGATCCGTCACTGTACGGTCGATATCTTGACCGGACGTGTAGAAGCCTTTTTCTTTCGCTGCTTCGAATACGCCCAGATCGCCTACCGCCGATGCGCCGGCGATGAAGTCCGCACCTTGCGAGAATTGCGTTAATGCAAGCTCTTTCGCTTTGGCAGGATCCGTAAAGCTTCCAACATAGTTCACGATGAATTTGGCGTTAGGGTTCGTCGATTTCAGACCTGCTTCGAAACCTGCTGTGTATTTTTTCATCAATGGGATATCCAAAGCCGCTACCATACCGACCACGTTTTTCTTCGTAGCCAGACCCGCTGCCGCACCAAGCAGGTAAGCCGCTTCATGCTCACGGAAAACAACGCTTCTTACGTTAGGCAAATCAACAACCGTATCGATGATGGCAAACGATTTTTTTGGATTTTCCGCAGCTACCTTCTTCAAGGCATCCTCGGATTCGAAAGAACTGGTAATGATCAAATCATAATTGTCCGCTACAGCTGCGCGCAGGTTCTGCTCAATTGCGCTGGCATCCGTCGATTCCACGGTTTTCACGTCAACGCCAAACTCTTTGCCGGCTTTCTTCACGCCTTCGTCTTCTTGAGCGAAGAAAGGGTTCACGCCGATTTTTTCCGGAGTAATCAGAATAATCTTTTTGCCGGATTTGGCATCTGGCGCCTTCGATGCTTGAGCAGCTTGCGTCGACGCAGGAGCCGCCGTGTCAGTCTTGGCCGTGCCGCAGCCTGTTACCATTAAAGTAACGGCGAAGATGGAAAATAACGCTTTTTTCATGTACAGTTCTCTCCCCTTATTCTCTATGTAGATAATATCCCACTGAACAACTTGGATAACGTTAGGAAGCTGGTTCCAATCGACAAATACCGACTTATTCAGAGATTACTATTGATAGTAAGTGAATATTATCTGAACTGTCAAGAAATTTGGAAACATACAACCTTTATTTTTGCGTGGCTTCCTTCAGCGCCTGATCGATGAATTTGGAGTCGAGCACTTGCGACGTATCCAGCTTCTTGTTAATTGCCCCAACCGATAGCAAAAAGTCTGCCTGTTCCTGATGCGCCTTGGCGAATTCAGGAGTGATCGACGATAGGATTGGCTTCGTGTTTTTCAACACATCAACGATAATTTTTTTATCCAGCTTCTGCGATTTGGACAATTCGTCGGCAATCTCGTCTTGATGCGCGTTGTAATACGTTGTGGCTTCATAATATGTTTTTAAAAATAAAACGGTAAGATCCGGATGCTCCTGCGTAAATTTGCTCCGGGCGATCAAAAACGACGGGGCATTGATGTTCAGGTCCTCACCCGATACGAGAATAGAAGCGCCGGTCTGGTAGACGGCTGTGGTCGCATAGGGCTCCCAGATCGACCAAGCATCGATCGCACCGCTGTCGAGCGCAGGTCTCGCTTCATCGGGCTGCAGCTGGATGACTTTGACATCATCCCCTTTCAGCCCCGCCTTATTGATTGCCATATATAAGAAATTGTACGCGCTGCTGCCTTTGGCGACGGCGACTTTTTTGCCTTTTAAATCTTTAAGTTCTTTGATCGGGCTGTTTTTCGGAATGACGATCATATTGCCTTTCTTGCCGTCGCTCGTTACGGCGATGCCTTTGAAGTCCACGCCGCCGACTTGCCCGGAAATGAGCGGCGTTCCGCCTGTACCACCAAAATCCAGCCTTCCAGACGCAATTGCTTCAAAATGCGGCGGACCGCTGGCAAATTCGTTCCATTTGACCTCTGCGCCAACAGCGGAGAATGCTTTCTCAAAATAGCCTTTATCCCGGGCATAGACCAACACACCTGTTTTCCCCTGCACGCCGATGTTGACCGTCACTTTTTCTTTCGGCTTCGTGTCCGTGGCGGCAGCCTTTGCACTTGCGGTTGAGGCTGAGGTTGCTGACGAGCTGGCCGCCGGGCTGCTCCCGCTTGGTTGAGCTGCCTGACCGCATGCGGTGAGCAGACTGAACACAGCGATCGCTACAATAGATAGCTTGTTGATATACACAGGTCTCTTTAACATTGGACATCCCCCTTTTTGTGTTAAACCAATTTTTGCTCCGCCAATCGGGTGAAGCGGTTTTCCGGTCTGGCCAAGCCCAAATGATCACGCAGCGTGCGACCTTCATAGTCCGTGCGGAACAAGCCTCGGCGCTGCAGCTCGGGAACGACCAGATCGACGAACTCCTCCAGCCCTCCCGGCAAGTATGGCGGCATAATATTAAATCCGTCGCACGCCTCCTGCGTGAACCACGCCTCGAGCTGGTCGGCGATCTGCACCGGCGTCCCGGCGATCGTGCGGTGCCCGCGCGCCCCGGTCACTCTGGCGATCAATTGCCGGATCGTCAGCTGCTCGCGTCTGGCCATATCGAGGAGCAGCTGGTACCGGCTTTTACCGCCGTTTACGTCGGTCGCGTCCGGCAGCTCCGGCAGCGGTCCGTCGAGCGGATAAGCGGACAAGTCAACGCGCAGGATGTTTGACACCATGCCCAGTCCAACCGCTGGATGGACGAGCTCTTGGAGCTGCGCCTCCTTCTCGGCTGCCTCCGCTTCCGTGCGCCCGATGACCGGCAGGACGCCGGGCAATATTTTCAACGACTCAGGTTCTCTTCCATAAAGCGGAAGTCTGCTTTTTAGACTCTTATAGAAGCTGCGCGCTTCCTCCAGCGTCTGCCAGGCGGTGAACACGACCTCGGCGGTTTGTGCCGCAAAGTCCTGACCCGCCTCAGAGGAGCCGGCCTGCACAACGACCGGCCGCCCTTGCGGGGACCTGTGCACATTGAGCGGACCTTGCACGGAGAAGTGCTGGCCTTGATGGTTCACGGCGTGAACCTTATCCGGATGCGCAAACACACCTGATGCTTTGTCGGCGACGACGGCATCGTCTTCCCAGCTGTCCCACAGCCCGGTCACGACGTCTACGAACTCCTTCGCCCGCTCGTAGCGCAGGGCATGATCCAGATGGAAATCCCGGCCAAAGTTTTGCGCCGTAATTTCCATACTGGTCGTCACCGCGTTCCACGCCGCCCGACCGCCGCTCAAATGATCCAGCGAGGCGAACTTTCGCGCTACGTGGAACGGCTCGCTGTACGTCGTCGACACCGTCCCGGCGAGCCCGATCCGTTTTGTCGCAGACGCCAGCGCAGACAGCAGCGTCAGAGGCTCCGCTCGCACCGGGACTGTGTGCCGGACAGCGGTGTCCAGCTTCTCCGGCAGCGTAGGGATATCCTCGACGAAGATCATATCGAGCTTGCCCCGCTCCGCTGTCTGGGCGAATCGGCGATAAAAATCAAACTTGAGCAGGCCGTTCGTATCCGTCTCCGGGTAGCGCCAGGCGGCAACATGGTGGCCTACGCCAAAAATAAATGCTCCCAAATGAAGCTGCCTCTTCTGTTTATGATGGCTCATACTTGTTCTCCCTCCGGCTCAGTGGATAATGGTTGAGGCTTCGTACCCGCTGCGGTAACGGCTCAAGGGACGCGCAAGACCGAGATGGTCGCGCAGCGTCGATCCACGATATTCGGTGCGGAACAGCCCCCGGCGCTGCAGCTCGGGAATGACCAGGTCGACGAACTCCTCCAGCCCTCCCGGCAAGTATGGCGGCATAATGTTGAAACCGTCGCACGCCCCCTCGACGAACCATTGTTCCAACTGGTCGGCGATTTGCACCGGCGTGCCATAGATCGTCCGGTGTCCGCGCGCGCCGGTCACCCGGTACATCAGCTGGCGGATCGTCAGCCCTTCCCGTCGCGCCATGTCAGCGACGAGCTGGAAGCGGCTCTTACCGCCGTTGATTTGCTCCACGTCCGGCAGCTCCGGCAGCGGTCCGTCCAGCGGATAGCCGCTGAGATCGACGCCCAGTGACGCCGTCAGCATCGACAGGCCGACCTCCGGCACGACGAGCTGCTGCAGCAGCGCCTCCTTCTCGCGTGCCTCCTCTTCGGTGGCGCCGATGACCGGGAAGATGCCCGGCATGATCTTGATGTCGTCCGGCGAGCGCCCGTACTGCACAGCGAGCGATTTCACGCTGTTATAGAAATGCTTCGCTTCTTCGATCGTCTGCCAGGCGGTGAAGACCACCTCAGCCGTTTCCGCAGCCAGATGCTGCCCGGTAGACGAAGCGCCCGCTTGAATGACGACCGGTCGGCCTTGCGGCGAACGCGGAAGATTGAGCGGTCCGCGCACGGCGAAATGCGCGCCACGGTGATGGATTTCGTGCACCTTGAATGGGTCTGCGAAGTCGCCCGACACTTTGTCCCCGGCAATCGCCTCATCTTCCCAGCTGTCCCATAGCGCTGAGGCCACATCGACGAACTCGCGCGCCCGCTCATAGCGTTGTTCATGCTCCGGATGCTTCGCGTGGCTGAAATTGCGGGCTTCGTCGTCACGGCCTGACGTCACCACATTCCATGCGGCGCGCCCCCCACTCAAATGGTCCAGCGTAGAAAACTCCCGCGCCAGATTGTAAGGCTCGTTGTACGTGGTGGATACCGTTGCAGCGAGGCCAATCTTTTCCGTTACCCCCGATAAATAAGAAAGCAAAGTGATCGGCTCCGGCCGCACCGTCACCGTATGTTTGATGCCCGTCCCCGCTCTGTTGACGACTGCCAACGTATCCGCTAGGAAAATCATATCGAACTTGCCCCGTTCTGCTGTCTGCGCGAAGCGCTCATAAAATTCATGGCTCAAAAGCCCGGAAGTATCGGTTTCCGGGTATCGCCATGCGGCGATGTGATGACCTACCTGAAAGAGAAAAGCGCCTAGATGCATTTGCTTGTTTTTCGACTCACTCATCCATATCCCCCTCTCGCCGGACACCCTGCTGAATACAAAAAGACTCCCGCTTGCATGCCCAAAATTTTTTGAGCACGCTGGGGAGCCTTTGGTGTTCCAATCGGCTGTAAAGCTGTTGAAATGCATACTAGCACAATTATTCCGAGTATTCAAGTATGAAATATATGAATTATTTTCCCGAAGTGTATTGACGCCTCCGCACAGGCAATGTTATGCTTTTTTCAGATTCATTTCCTAGTAAAAAGGTGTGAATTCATCCAATTGCTTGCAACCGCAAGTCTACCAGTCCACTGGAGACTTCCCGAGCGTTTCTAACGAGACGTAGAAGGAAGTCTTTTTGTTTTATTTGTTGTGCAAGCCAATCAAGCCGTTGGAGAGGAGAAATCGGACATGAGTGTATATGCCTTAGACATCGATCTGCCGCACAAATGGTTTCAAACGCCGCAAGGCACTCGAATCGAAGCGCTTCATAACGTTCAGCTGAAAATCAAACAAGGGGAGTTCATTACCATCATTGGTCCGAGCGGATGCGGTAAAAGCACCTTGCTCAAAATTATCGCCGGACTTGATACCGATCATCAGGGGAAGGTGCTGCTTGAAGAAACACAGGTCGTCCAGCCTGGAATCGATAAAGGCTTCATCTTTCAGGAACACCGTTTATTTCCTTGGTTAACCGTTGAGAAAAATATTGCCGCCGACCTCAACCTCAAGGACCCTGACGTTCGCCGGCGCGTCACTGAGCTGATCGAGCTCGTCAAGCTGCAAGGCTTCGAAAAGGCCTACCCGCGCGAGCTGTCCGGCGGGATGTCACAGCGCGTCGCCATCGCCCGCGCCCTGCTGCGCAATCCGAAAGTGCTGCTGCTGGATGAGCCGTTCGGTGCGCTGGACGCTTTTACCCGTTCGCATCTGCAGGAAGTCGCCTTGAATATTTGGGAGAAAAACCGTACGACGATGATCCTTGTCACCCATGATATCGATGAGGCGGTGTTCCTGGCAACGCGCGTCGTCGTGATGAATGCAAGACCGGGTACGATCCGCAAAATCATTCCCGTCGATCTCCCTTATCCGAGGAAGAAAGCCTCCTCTTCCTTTCTCGAGCTGCGCAAGCTCGTGTTAAGCGAGTTTGAACGCGTGGAAGAGCTCGAGCTGATCGACAGCTCAGGCATTTAACTTTATTAGTGAAGAGAGGGATTCCTGTGAGTCAAGTGGATGTGATCACTACGGGCAGTCAAGCCCGATCCGCAGCAAAGCCTGGCGAAGCGCCTAGTGAGCTGCCTGTTGTGCAGAAGCCGAAAAAAGAAAGCAAGCTGCAGCTGTTCATCCGAGGCGCCATCTTGCCTGTCGCTGTTTTAACGATCTGGCAGGTGCTAGGTTCGCTGGGGCTTGTATCAAAAACGTTGCTGCCCACCCCTTTTGAAATTTGGCTGGCGTTCTACGATCTGCTCATCAGCGGCGAGCTGCTCCGGCACCTGGAAATCAGCATATGGCGGGCAGCCGTCGGCTTCCTGCTGGGGGGTACGTTAGGGCTCGGTTTTGGCCTGCTCGTCGGCCTATTCCGTAAATTCGAGCATTCGGTCGATCCGTCGATTCAGATGCTGCGCACGATTCCTCATCTGGCGATAACGCCGCTTTTTATTTTATGGTTCGGATTCGGGGAATTTTCGAAAATATTACTGATCGCCAAAGGGGCGTTTTTCCCGCTGTATGTGCAAACATTTCTCGGCATCCGCAGCGTCGACTCCAAGCTGTTCGATGTCGCGCGCGTGCTGCAATTCAGCCGCTTCAAGCAAATCACGAAGCTCGTGCTGCCTGCAGCGCTGCCTAACATTTTGCTCGGGCTCCGGTTATCGATCGGCGTCGCTTGGCTCGGGCTCGTCGTCGCTGAGCTTATGGGTTCGAGCGAAGGCGTCGGCTATCTGATCCTCGATGCCCGACAGTTCTCGCAAACAGCGGTCGTGTTCGTCGGGATCGTGATCTTCGCCTTAGTCGGCAAAGGCTCGGACTCGCTCGTTCGCGTGCTGGAGAAGAAGCTGTTGAAATGGCGCGACAACTTTAACGGATAAGAAAAAGTGTGCATGCTGCAGCCGAATCAGGCTGAGGAATGCACACTTTTTATGTTATTTAGCCGCAGGCTGAGCAGCTGACAGAGCATCAGCGACGCTTGTGATGCTCGGGTCGATGTCAGCAAACTTTTGGAAATTTTGCGCAAAGCGCTTCGCTAACGCCCTAGCCGCTTCTTCGTATGCCGCAGCATCCTGCCACGTATGTTTTGGCTGCAGCACTTCGCTTGGCACGCCCTCTACAGCATCCGGGCAGTATAAACCGAATATCGGCTCCTGCGTAAAGCCTGCCTCTTCAATCGTTCCGTTCAAGGCCGCTGTCACCATCGCTCTTGTCAAAGCTAACGGCATCCGCTTGCCGACGCCGACCGGCCCCCCAGTCCACCCTGTGTTGACGAGGTATACTTTCGCTTCATGCTTGTCAATTTGCTGACCGAGCAATTTCGCGTAAACAGCCGGCCGAAGCGGCAGGAACGGTGCGCCAAAGCAGGTCGAGAACGTCGCTTCAGGTGCGGTAACGCCTCTCTCGGTGCCAGCCAGCTTCGACGTGTAGCCAGACAGGAAATGATACATCGCTTGCTCCTTCGTCAGCTTGGCAATCGGAGGCAGCACCCCGAAGGCATCGGCCGTCAGAAAAATAATGACCTTCGGATGGCCAGCCACGCCAGGAATGACCGCATTCGGGATCGCTTCGATCGGATAAGCCGCACGTGTGTTCTCCGTTAAACTTGTATCACTATAAATTTCTTTACCGGTTGCGGGATCGATGATGACGTTTTCCAAAACCGCACCATGTCCAATCGCCTGCCAAATTTGCGGCTCTTTCTCCGGTGACAGATGTGCGCATTTGGCGTAGCAGCCGCCCTCGAAGTTGTAGACCCCTTGATCCGTCCAGCCGTGCTCATCGTCGCCGATCAGGCGGCGGTTCGGGTCTGCGGACAGCGTCGTTTTCCCCGTTCCGGATAATCCGAAAAATAGCGCAACATCCCCTGCTTCACCTACGTTCGCCGAGCAGTGCATCGGCAGGTTGCCCTCAAGCGGCAGCAAGTAATTCAGCACGGAGAAGATCGACTTCTTCATCTCGCCGGCATATTCCGTCCCCCCGATGAGCACTAACTTCTTCTCAAAAGAGAGGCAAATGAACGTCTCCGAGTTCGTGCCGTGCAGCGCAGGATCTGCCTTCAGTCCAGGCAGCGCGATGACGGTAAACTCCGCCTTATGCCCCTCCAGCTCCTCATCTGTCGGCCGGATAAACAGTTGTTTCACGAATAAGTTATGCCACGCGTATTCATTGATGATGCGAATCGGCAGCCTGTGCAGTTCATCAGCACCCGCAAAGCCGTCAAAAACAAACAGTTCCTTGTCTTGCATATACGTCATGGCCAGCTCGTACAACTGGTCAAAATGCTCCGTGGACATCGGCTGATTCACCTGCCCCCAATCCACCTTGTCCATGACCGACGGTTCGGTGACGATAAATTTATCTTTCGGGGAACGGCCGGTGTATGCGCCAGTGAAAGCTCGGAAAGCACCAGTAGCTGTAACGTTCCCTTCCTTACGCGCCAATGCTCTTTCAATTAGCTCTTGAACTTTCAATTGAAATTGCATGTTGCCTTGCGTGTTAATCTGAACGTTTGCCTTCATGGCCGTTTCATCCCCTTTTATGATATTCGACTATTCGAAAACCCGCACATATAGTGCGTACTATTTAGAATTAGTGTATACTTTATTTGCGGTTTTGTACATATAAAAACATTTATCGGGCACAAAAAGAAGTTTTATCAGGTGATTAAAGACATTTATGACACACTATAAAAAAGTTTATAGGCATGCAAAAAGACACCGTCCTGCTTCATTCAGCAGTGCGGTGTCTTTCGGGTTCAACTTAACGATGATTTGAAAACGCCTCTAGTCTGCGCACTTGTTCCAAGCCCGCTTCCGCTTCGTGTTCCGGGAAATATTCTAGACCGACGGCACCGTTAAAGCCCGCTTCGGCAATTGCTTGAAAGATGCGGTCATAAGCCAGCTCTCCGCTGCTAAGCTCTCTCCTGCCCGGTACGCCTGCCGCATGAAAGTGCCCGATCCATTGCATGTTAGCTTTTATCGTCGTTAGAAGGTTGCCCTCCATAATTTGCTGGTGGTAAATATCATAAAGCACACGCACGTGCGGATTGTTCACTTGCTTGATAATGTCGAAAGCTTCCGCTGAGGAAGACAAAAAATAGCCCCTATGATCGATGAGCGTATTGAGCGGCTCAACGAGCAGTGTCATCCCCGCCTGCTCCAGCAGCGGCACGCATGCCTTTAACCCCTCGATGAGCGATTTCCGTTGGATGGCCCTTGGCACGCCTTCGAGCTCCGGCCCTACCTGTGTGATCAACTGCTGACAGTTCAGCCGTTTCGCCACCGTGATGGAGGCTTGCAGGCCTTCGAGGTAATCCTCCCTCTGGGCCGCATCGACCAAGCTGATGAACTTCGTACAAAAAGCCGCAATCGTCACCCCAGTTTCCTTGACAGCGCTCTCAACTTGATCCAAATCCTTATCCCACCACGACCAAAACTCAATGGCGTCACAGCCGACAGCCTTGATTCTGCGAACACTTTGCGCAAAATCCTCTTTCCTGAACAGCGCATCTACACATACGGATAGCCTCATCATCCTCGCTTCCCCTTTCGCAGCTTGCTCGTTTAAAGTCTATTGTCGCACATCGATAGCTGGGCTCGTCAAGGGGTATTTGGAAAATAAGACCTGGTGAGCGGGTAATCCCGCTCGCGGCCGGCGCGTCTTGTGCCGAAGCATTCCGGGAGCGGGCGCGCGGTCACTGTCCCACATATGTATAGCTACTTGGGGAGGTGGACGTTACTCTATCGCATGGATGCGGGGGAATCTGGTTGTTCGACGCGGGAACCCGCGCATGCCGCGCCGCATACAAAAAAGACCCCATAAGGGGCCTCTTTTTGTCTACACGTCTTGCTATTAAGAGATCAAACCGAACTCGCGGCCGACCTTCTGCAGGCTGTTCAGCGCGAACGCCAGATCCTCTTTCGTATGCTGTGCCGTTACGATCAGGCGCACGCGGCCTTTGTCCATGGCGACCGTCGGATAGACGATGCCTTGCGCAAAGACCCCTTCCTCCAGCAGCCGGTCGGAGAAGCGCATCGTCGTCGCCGGGTCACCGATAATGATCGGGATGATCGGCGTTTCGCTCGCGCCAGTGTCGAAGCCGAGACGCTGCAGGTCCGCTCGGAAACCGCCCGTGTTATCCCATAGCCGTGTGACTAGGTCCGAACTGTCGCGCAGCACTTGAATCGCCGCCAGACAAGTGGCGGCCACGGCCGGTGTCTGTGACGTGCTGAACAAGAACGGCCGCGCCGAGTGGATGAGATGCTCTTTCAACAGCTGCGCGCCGGCGACATAGCCGCCTACGCAGCCGATCGCTTTGGAAAGCGTGCCGATCTGAATGTGCACGCGTCCGTGAAGACCGAAATGGTCGGTCGAACCTTTTCCATTTTTACCCAAAACCCCGCTGGCATGGGCATCATCAACATAAACGATAGCGTCATAAGCTTCAGCCAGCTGGACGATATCCGGCAGTGGCGCAATGTCGCCATCCATGCTGAATACGCCATCCGTGACAACGACCCGCTTGCGGTGATGCTGCGTTTCTTTCAGCACGGCTTCTAGCTGATCCATGTCTTTGTGCGCATAAATTTTGCGAGTTGCTTTCGTTAAGCGGATGCCGTCAATAATGCTGGCGTGGTTCAGCTCATCGCTGATAACGGCATCATCAGGACCTAGCACAGCCGACAGCGCCCCCTGGTTCGTTGTAAAACCGGATTGGAACACAAGCGCAGCTTCCGTCCCTTTGAATTTGGCCAGCTCGATTTCCAATTCTTCATGAATATCAAGCGTACCGGTGATCGTGCGTACCGATCCGCTGCCGACACCGTATTTGTCTATCGCTTCGATAGCCGCTTGTTTGAGCTTGGGATGATTCGTCAGCCCGAGGTAGTTGTTCGAAGACATTTGCAAAATTTTACGTCCGTTCAAAACCATCCAGGTGTCGGAGCCGCTCTCCCATACTTTCAGCGTGCGGTAGCGCCCCTCGCTTTTCAAACCTTCCAAATAAGCAGCTAAATCGTTCAGATAATTCATAGGATCCTCCCAGGTTCGCTTAGTGAATAAAAACAACCTTGCCGCATTGGCCTTCCGCCATGAGACGAAACGCTTCTTCGTATTGATCCAGTGTGAAGCGGTGCGTAATGACCGAGCCCAGATCGATGCGTTTTTGATTCAGCAGCCCCTTCATTTGGTACCAGGTTTCGTACATTTTCCGTCCGGTAATCCCTTCCACGCGAAGCCCTTTAAATATAATATGATTCGTCACATCGATACTGACCTCGCGCGTAGGGATGCCCAGCAGTGAGACCCGGCCTGCGTTCGCCGCAGCCGCAAAGCCATCCGCAATCGCCTGCGGATTACCGGACATCTCCAGCACGACATCGACGCCTTCGCCGTCTGTCTGCTCCCGCAGCGCATCCGCTGTGCGCGTCTCCATCGCATTGATCGTCACATCCGCACCCATCTTCACAGCCATTTCCAAGCGGCTTGGGTTAATATCCACGGCGTAGATTGTGCCTGCCCCGCAAGCTTTGGCGACCATAATCGCCATCATGCCGATCGGCCCGACGCCGATGACAGCGACCGACTTGCCGACGATATCGCCGGACAGCACCGTTTGCACCGCGTTGCCTAGCGGATCCTGCAAGCAAGCGATTTCAAAAGGAAGCTGGGGATCATTATGAATCACATTGCTTCCTTTCACGACCGCATACTCGGCAAAACAGCCCGGCGCCGTAATGCCGAAGCTCTTCGTATTCGGACACACATGCGCATTGCCGGTGCGGCATGCTTTGCAGGTTCCGCAAACCATATGACCTTCGGCGGATACATGATCCCCAATTTTGACACCTGTAACACGCTCTCCAACTTCAACCACGATACCGGCAAACTCATGACCGAACACATTCGGCGTTAGAACGGTCTTCTCTGCCCATGCGTCCCATTTATAGATGTGTACGTCCGTTCCGCAAATGGAAGTCGCTTTAATTTTCACCAGCACTTCGTCCGGCCCGCAGGTCGGAATTGGAACTTCTTTTAAGATGGCACCCGGTCCTCTATGTTCCTTAACCAGTCCGATCATGGTCGCGCTCATCGAATACTACCCCCAAAGATGAATGTTCACTATATTACACAAATGTGCGTTTTATCATTTATATATACGATATTACACGAATGTATGTTATATTGTAAATAGGCGTTTTTCGATAACGGAAACAATATTTTAGGAGGACTTCTATGAACGAACCCATTCATAAAATGGTAGGCAGGAAGCTGTTGAATATCCGCAAAACGAGAGGATTAAGCCTGGATCAAGTTGCGGAACTGACAGGTGTCAGCAAGGCGATGCTGGGGCAGATTGAGCGTGGGGATTCCAATCCGACGATTTCCGTTTTGTGGAAGATTGTCAGCGGGCTGCAAATTTCCTTCACGAGCCTCATCGAAGATGATGAGCCGAAAGTTACGCTGGTCCGCGCCGAGGAATTATCACCATTTGAGGAAGAGGACGGACAATATCGCGCCTATCCGGTGTTCCCTTTTCATCCGCAAAAAAACTTTGAAGTATACACGGTCGAGATCGAGTCTGGCTGCCGCCACATCTCCGAGCCTCATAACTTCGGTGTGGAGGAATACATTCTCATGGTAGCCGGCAAGCTCGAATTAAGTATCGGGCAGGATCTCTACTTCCTGAGCCCTGGCGATGCGATTCATTTCTCTGCAGACCGGCAGCATACGTACCGCAATGTGTCTGATGGCAAAGCGATCTACAAAACGATCATTTACTATCCGCCAGCCTGATCGACCGGATCATTTTTCCACAACACTGCTCCCGTTAGAATAACCTTTCAGCCACAGATCATACGGTCATTCACTCCATAAAAAAGCGCGAACAGCCTGTAATAGACCGTTCGCGTTTTTTCATGCTCAGCTACCCTCTTCTCACTCGTTCAGCGAAATCGGCGATCTCAATCGACTTCCCTTTGTTCAGTCGCGACTCCTCGGCGGCAAAAGCCATCAGATGGCTTCGCACCGAAGCCGAAGCGGAGGTCAAGCTCTCGCCGCCGTTATAATGGCGGACTTCATCCAGAAAGCTGCGCATCACGCCGGCATCGCCGCCTCCATGGCCGCTGTTGGGCACATGAACCGTGATGTCGTTCTTCTCCTTGGTCACGAAGTCATACAGCGTAATCTTGTCGTCATGCCCGCTGATCTGCCCTTTCGTGCCCATAATCTGAACGATGCGCTCCTGCTCCATCGTAAAGCCGCACATGCTGAAGGTCGCCGTCGCTCCGTTGGCAAATTCCATATTGACCACCTGATGGTCAACCACATTATTATCGGATTTGTACACGCAGCGGCCGTAAGGCGATGTCTTCAAGCCTTCGACAATCGCTTCCCGAGAACTGTCCTGCGTGAAATGCCATGCCCAGCTTTTTCCATCACCCAAATAAAATTTCGGCGCCGAATACGGGCATGTCGCTTCAACTGCACAGCCGTCCAAGCAGCGGCTGGTTGAGCCTTCCGGCGCATTGCCTTCATGGAAATGCATCAGCGAACCGTAAGAGCTAACTCGTGTGCAAGGCTGGTCCATCAGCCAGGACAGGACATCCATATCGTGGCACGATTTGGATAAGATCATTGGGCTCGACGTATCCGAGTTGTTCCAGTTGCCTCGGACAAAGCTATGCGCGATATGCCAGTAGCCTACATTTTCGTTCAATTGGATCGAAACTACGTCACCGATGCGCCCTTCGTCAATCAACCGCTTGATCGTCGACCAGAACGGCGTGTAGCGAAGCACATGGCAGATCGTCAGTAAACGTTCATTGTCTTTGGCTGCCTGCTCCATTTCCATGCATTCCTTTGGATCCGGCGACATCGGCTTCTCCAGCAGCACATGGTAGCCTTGGTTCAGCGCTTGCAAGGTCGGCGCATGATGCATGCGGTCTTGCGTGCAGATGATCATGATGTCAGCTAGCTTCGGCTGCCCCATGACTTGCTCCCAGCTTGCGTAGACTTGTTCAGGCGGAATGTTGTGCTCGCGGGCAAATTTGTCCCGCCTTTCCGCATCCGGCTCTGCAACCGCAACGAATTTCAACTCATGCGGGTAATCCAAGGCATAGGGCGCATAGCTTCTTGCCCCCCGAGAGCCCGCTCCCAATAGAACAGCTGTTAATGTACTCATCCTGGTTTCTCCTTTATCCATAGCGATATCTCTTCTTTATCCTTTTGTTCCTGTAAGCGCAATTCCTTCTATAAAAGAACGTTGAAAAATAATAAACATCACAATCATCGGCCAAATCGCCAAAATCGATCCTGCCATCAACACTGGATAGTTCGTAAAATGCTCGCCTTGCAAGTAGGCAAGTCCGGCGGACAGCGTCATCTTCGTCAGCGATTTGTTGACAATCAGCGGCCAAAGCAAGTCGTTCCATGACCACAAGATGGTCATAATCGCCAGCGCCGTAAGGCCTGACTTCGACAGCGGCAGCATGATGCGCCAATAGATGCCGAAGTAGCTGCAGCCGTCCAGCGTCGCCGCTTCTTCCAACTCTTTGGGGATTGTCATAAAAAACTGGCGCAGCAAAAACGTGCCGAACACACTGAACAAACCAGGCATAATCAACGCTGCCAGCGTGTTCAGCCAATGAAAATCTTTCATAATCAAATACTGCGGAATGATATACACTTGCCCGGGAATCATTAACACGGACAATGAAATGAGAAAGATGGCATCCCGGCCCGGAAACCGCAGCCTTGCAAACGCGAACGCTGCCATCGAGCAGAAGAGCAGCTGCCCCGCCACTTTGGCCAGCGTTGTAATCGATGTGTTGAAATAAAACGTCATGAACGGCAGCGACATGATCGCCTTGGCATAATTGTCCCAATGAAAAGTGGGAGGAATAATGACCGGCGGCACTTGCGACGCTTCGCCGAGCGACTTGACCGAAGTCAACAGCATCCAGGCGAAAGGCGTGACCATGAGCAGCGCTCCGATGATCAGCAATGTATGTACGAGCAGCTTTCTATTCATAATGCACCCACTTCTTCTGCAGCTTCATTTGGACAGCCGTGATCAGCATGATAATGACAAGCAGGAATATGCCGACTGCGGACGCATAGCCTTTATCATTATTTTCAAATGCATATTTATAGAACAAATACACAACCGATTGCGTATTTTCGACCATCAAGCTTCTGCTGCCGATCATCATATAGATCAGATCAAATACTTGAAACGCACCGATCAACGAGATCACCGTCACAAAGAAGATGGTCGGGGTCAATAGGGGCAGCGTAATGACATAAAATTTACGGAATGGTCCAGCGCCGTCTATGGACGCCGCCTCGTAGTAGGACGATGAAATTCCCTGCAACCCTGACAAAAAAATGATCATATTATTGCCGATCGATGACCAGACGGCGACGACGACAATCGCGAATAACGCCCATTTGGGGTCTGTCAGCCAGTTCTGCGCTTTGATAGAAAAGAGGCTGAGCACGTAGTTGATCAATCCGTAATCCCCGTTGTACAGCCATTTCCATACCATAGCCACCGCTGCCGGCATCGTGACGACAGGCAGAAAAAACAGCGTGCGGTAAATGGCGAGTCCGCGAATTTTTTGATTGAGCAGTGTGGCTACTATAATAGATATAATTATGCTCATCGGCACAAACATGACCACATAAGTGACAGTATTGCGCAGGGCATGAAGCAAGCTCACATCCTGCACCAGCCGTTTGTAATTATCCAGCCCGGCCCAGGAATACGTATTGAACGCTTCCCACTTCGTGAAGCTGAAATAGAACGTTTGTATAATCGGCCAAATGTAAAAACCGAGCAGCCCAAGAAAAAAGGGGGCTATCATCAGATATCCCCATAACCATTGGGATCGGGCCAAATTGTTGCGTTTACGTGTTGCTGTATGAATATGTGGGCTTGGGCTCACAACGCTTTGAGACTCCATCTGCCAATCCCCCTCGCCTGTTTATTTCTCTGCTGCCAGCGCTTCGTTCATCTTCGCCGCTAGCTGCTTCGCCGCTTCCTCAGCCGACACTTGCCCCGCCCAAGCTTTATTCAAGATCTCCTGCTCCAGGGAAGACCACTTGGACGTATATTTCGAAACCGGATATGGCTTCGCATACTTCACTTCATCAATAAAAATTTGCAGCTTCATGTTCGGGAACGACTTCACCCAAACATCTTGTGTGCCGTTAAAGGCTGGAATCGCTACGCCGGTCTTCGCGTGAATGTCCATCGCTTCCTTCGAGCCCAAGAACTTGAGCAGTTCCCATGCTTCTTTCGGATGCTGGGACTTGGCCGACATCGCATAGCCTAGCCCGTGGATGACGACGGATTGCTGTTTATTTTTCGGCAGCGGAGCTACGTCCACTTTATCTTTCAAATAATCGTTCTTGGCAAATGTCGTTGCGTTCCAAGAGCCTTCCCACAGCATCGCCACTTTGCCGGACTGGAACATATCGAGCGGCTCGGTATCCGTCATCTGCGCAAGCGTTGGCGACACTTTATGGACATTGATCAGATCCGTCCAAAACTTAATGCCGGCAATCCCTTCCGGCGAATCGTAGCCGGATTTTTTCTTATCATCCGAAATGACGTTGCCACCGCTTTGATAAATCGTATTATAATAGCCGCCTTGCGAATCCAGTGCAGCTGCTACGCCCCATACGCCCTTGGCCGGATCTGTCAGCTTCTTGGCGGTATCCACGAATTGCTCCCAATTCCAGGACCCATCCGGATAGGGGACGCCTTTGGCATCGAATAACGCTTTATTGTACCAGACGCCAATCGTGTCAAAATCTTTCGGAATCGCATACTGCTTGCCGTTGTAGTTGTACAGCTTCACCAACGATTCAGGATAGTTCTTCAGATCGACATTATCCTGCTTGATCAAATCGTCGAGTGGTTTTAGCATCCCGTTTGCGGCATAAGATGCGAAGCGCGGTCCGTTCATCCAGAAGACGTCCGGCAAATTTTCTCCGCTTGCGGCGGCCTCCATCTTTTGCCAATACTGCTTGTTCGGCGTATCCTCGATTTTAACCTTGATATTCGGATGTTTGGCGGTAAAAGCTTGAATCAACAAATCATTCGTTTCTTTGTATGCGCTTCCACCCCAGCTGCTAAAAGAGAGCTCTACCGTTTCCGTACTGGTGGCGTTTCCTTGGCCTTGTGCCGGAGCGGCTTCGTTCGGACTGCTGGAGCAACCAGCGGCAATGATTGTCGTGATCGCTAACATGGAAATCAACATTTTTTTCATCGCATTTTCCCCCTAGATGGTGATTTGTCAACATGCATTTTGAAAATCAACGGTTCATTCATTGAAGAAACGTAGCTGCCTGAATGCTTATGTATGTGCGATCCCCGTGCCATCACCTCCCTTATAGAATCAAGTCAAATTTTGCGGCAAACTATGGATAACGTTTTCCGCAAGTGTAAAAAAATAATTACTTACGAACATAGCCGTAAATAATTAGCAATTCATTAAGAGAGCTGCGAAGACTGCCGGATGATCAACTGATAGGGCAGTTGGACCTTCATCGGCATATTCAGGGTACCGTTCATGTACTGCACTAACAATCTGGCTGTCGTCGTGCCGATTTCGTATTTGGGTACGGCGATCGTGGACAGCGGCGGATTCGTGTACTCCGACAGCTCGATGTTATCAATGCCGATGAAGCTGATGTCTTCCGGGATGCGCAGCCCTCTCTCGGTCACAGCCCGCATTGCGGCGATCGCCAGCGTGTCGCTGGCCGCAAACATCGCGGTCGGCCGCTCGTTCGCCTGCGACTCCAGCAGCTCCACCATCCCGCTGTAGCTGCACTCCACTCTCCAGTCCGTGTCGATCACCCAACTCGGATTAACCTCCAGGCCGGCCCGGTGCATGGCATACTTGAAGCCGGTGTAACGCTTCTCTTCCGGCACTCCGTTCGTGGCGATATCGCCGCCGATAAAGCCGATCTTCCGGTGCCCCTGTTCAATCAGGTGATCAACAACGGATTTCACCGCGGCAATCCGGTCATAATCGACAAGCGTTACGCTTTGCACATCTTCTTCCAAATCAATGCCAATGACTGCTGGAATGTGCTTCTTGATATACGCGATGAACTCGGCATCGACTGCCCCGATCAAAATGATGCCATCCAGCTGCGTCTCTCTGACCGCTTTGTGCAGCTGCTGCTCATTTTGCAGTTCATCAATCGAATGTATGTATGCCAGCGTATAGCCCAAATCTTGCAGCTGCTCGCTAACGCCCGACAAAATTGGCGAAAAATACGGATGCTGGCCGCGGAATTGCGGCTTCATCACGATGCAGCCGACCAGCATGGACGGTTTCGCTTCTTCCCGTTTGTTCTGTACCAGGCTGCGCGCAGATTCATTGGGCTTATAGCCGATTTCCTCTACGACTTCCCATATTTTCTTCTTCGTCTCGGGATTAATATGTCTGCTTGTATCGTTATTAATTACCCGGGAGATCGTGGAAACGGACACACCAACTTGTTTCGCAATATCTTTCAAAGTGGGCAAGACCTTGTTGCTCCTTATCGTATAGTTTGGCGCCAAACGTTTTCCAATTTCATAGTAATACGCTTTCATTCGCGCGTCAATACATCTTTTTATAGAAAATCAGTGCCGTCTTTAGTCACATGTACAAAAGTCTGATCAATCTCATCAAGATCGCTCAGACTTTTCGTGTTTCTGCCATTATTGCCTTGTTTCTTCAACAGTCACATGGTGCTGGTTTTGCTCCACGATAATGGCCGCGCTCATCAATTCTTTTAAAATATCGGATTGAAGCTGCGTGTTCAAATATAAACTTTTGACAAATAGTTGTCCTCTTTCGCTGGACGTATATTTGGGAGGAATTCGGTTCAAGACGATCGCTTGAATATCTTCCTTGCATTGGTCGCATGCGCATTTCAGCTCGTAGCTTTTTTGAAATTCCTCAAATGAATGGCTGACAATGGCTTCGACGGCATTGATGAGTCCCATGGGGGTGCTTCCTCCTCGACAAGAATACCTCTATTGTAGCATTTTCATCATTTAAATAAAATTATTGTTAACAAAAATAAAAAAGGCTGCGCTTCATGATGATGCGAGCCCTTTTGGTAAACGGTTAAGCCCAAGCAAACTCTATGCTTTGTTCGGCGCGAAAATAAGCCTAAGCAAACTCTACGCTTTGTTCAGCAAGAACCTAAGCCTAAGCGAACTCTACGCTTTGTCCAGCAAGAACCTAAGCCAAAGCAAACTCTACGCTTTGTCCAGCAAGAACCTAAGCCAGAGCAAACTCTACGCTTTCTTCAGCAAGAACCTAAGCCAGAGCGAACTCTACGCTTTGTCCAGCAAGAACCTAAGCCAAAGCGAACTCTACGCTTTGTCCAGCAAGAACCTATGCCAGAGCGAACTCTACACTTTCTTCGGCGTGAATACGGGTTGTGTCGAATAGCGGAATACCTGTATCTTCCTGCTGCACGAGCAGCGGAATTTCTGTACAACCGAGAATGATGCCTTCCGCCCCTTGCGCGTGCAGCCGCTCGATAATCTCGATAAATTTCGCTTTGGACTCAGGTGTGCACACGCCTTTGAAAAGCTCATTGCGCAGCACGCTGTGAACGAGTTCACGCTCATCATCCTGCGGAATCACTGCTTCGATGCCTTGACGCTGCAGCCGCTCGCGGTAAAACTCCTGCTCCATCGTGTAGCGTGTCCCCATGAGACCGACTCTGCGCAGCCCCTGCTGCTTAATGCGCTCGGCTGTCACATCAATGATATGCAATAGTGGTATGCTTACCGCCGCCTGCACTTCATCCGCCATGCGGTGCATCGTATTGGTGCAGATGACAATTACGTCCGCCCCGCCGGCTTCCAGCCGCTGTGCCGCTTCCACCATCACCTTCGTCGCTTCGTCCCACTCGCCCGCTTCTTGCAGCTTAACCACCTCTTCAAAATCCATCGAATACAGCATACACTTCGCAGAATGCAGCTTGCCCATGCGCTCATTCATGATGCGATTGATATGGCGGTAGTATTCTGTCGTGGATTCCCAGCTGAGACCGCCGATAAGACCGATTGTTTTCATTTCGTTTGCCCCCAATTCTCGTGATCGTCTATGGCCGACTATCATTCGTCGTCTTTTCTTGATATCATCATAATACTTAGAGATCTGGTTTAAAAAGATCCACGTTTTTATCATTTTTATAGTACCAGATAATATGAAGGAGGGCGGCGTTCATGCTTCTCACGGTCGATCGCGGCAAACCACAAACATTAACGATCCAAGTCTATGAACAAATACGCGAAGCAATCTGGAATGAAGTGCTGCGGGAGGGCATCAAGCTGCCCTCTTCCCGGGAACTTGCGCAGCAGAGCGGCGTGTCGCGCAACATTGTTATGGAAGCCTACGACCAGTTGCTTGCCGAAGGCTACTTAGAGGTGCGGCCGCGCTCCGGCACCTATGTCGCTGACGGCGCATCGCTGCGCCACCGGCCAGGTCCTGTTGGCGACAGGGGTGGCGCCGGTGCGGGTGGAGGTGCCGGCCGCCGAGCTGGCGCTGGGCAGCATGAGCCGCAGTCGTCCGAATATGCGGAGCGCGCATGGATTGATTTCCATGCCAGCCGTCCTGCGACGGATTATTTTCCGCGCCACCTGTGGGGCAGGCTCGCCAAAGAAGCGTGTTACGAATCGCCGGAGCACTCGTTCGGTTATTTGGAGCCAGAAGGCGCGTTGAAATTAAGGCGCGTTCTGGCTCCGTATTTGCGGCAAGTGCGCGGCGTTCATTGCCAGCCCGGGCAAATTCTGATTACGGGCGGCGCCACGCAAGCGTTGTACCTCATCACGAAGCTGCTCACCGATCCGCAAGGGTATATCGCCGCAGAAGATCCTACCGCCAGCGAGATGCGCTCGATTTTCACCTATGCCGGGGCTGAGGTGCGGCCAATCCCAGTAGACGATAAGGGCATCCTCCCCGACCGGCTGTCCCGCAGCGACAGTCCTCGCTTCGTGTTCGTCACGCCATCGCACCAATTCCCGCTCGGTGGCACGCTGCCGATTCAACGGCGAATTCAACTCATCGACTACGCACGTGCGATGAATTGCTATATCGTTGAAGACGACTATGACAGCGAGTTCACGTACGACGGCGTTCCGATCCACGCCATGCAGGGTCTCGACCCGGAGCGAGTCATTTATGTCGGCACATTCAGCAAAATATTGTCGCCATCGCTCCGCATCGGCTATGTCGTGCTGCCGCAGTCGCTGCTGCCTGCTTTTCGCACCAGCAAATGGTATCTCGACCGGCACACCTCCGCCTTGGAGCAGCTTATCCTTGCCCGTTTCATCGAACAAGGGCACCTGGATCGGCATATTCGCAGAATGCGCAAAGTGTACAGGAAGCGCAGAGAAGTGTTGATCAGAAGCCTGTCCGAGCATTTTGGCGAGGTGGACATTTTAGGTCATGCCGCGGGGATGCACCTGGTCGTTCGTTTCAAGCAAGTCAGCTTCAGCGAAGCGCTGCTTGAACGTATCCAATCAGCCGGCGTCCTCGTTTATCCGGTGGAACAATTCGCCTTGCAAAAAGGCGCGTATACAAACAGCATCGTGCTCGGCTATGGCGGACTGACAACGGATTTGATCAAGGAGGGCATCAGGCGGATGAAGATAGTGATGGCGGAGATGCCGGAGATGGGGCTGGCTGTTGGAGATGATCATTTGTTAAATGAATGACGCTGCCCGGCCGCGGCTCTCGGCGGTAGCGCTTGCCGCTTAGTACCTGTCAATCCCGAACGATAGTGATGTGATGGTTCTGCTGGCGTCCTTGTTGGAGATGTCATATTTGTGGCGGTGCTCAGGCTGGCGGTGGGAGAGCTAGTATTCGTGGTGGATGCACAGGCTGTCGGTGGGAGAGCTAATATTCGTGGTGGGTGCACAGGCTGGCGATGGGAGAAGTAAGCGTTACTGTATAGCCCAGGAGGTGGTAAGGGAGTTAACTAGTGTTGAGGAAAAATCGTTGAGAGGCTAAGCTGGTGCCACTGCTCCGCGCAGTTTTTCCGTAGTCCGACTTTACCCAATTGCAGCCGCCACGGACGCACCTTTTAGCGATGTAGTCCGATTTCGCCCAATTACAGCGGCCTTTTCGCGCCCGAACAAGCGAAAAACCGGCTGTAATTGGGTATTTCCGGACTACAGCATGTTCAGTCCCGCATGAAGCTTCTGCAATTGGGTTTTTCCGGACTACAGCAGAACTGCTCCGCGCAGTTTATCCGTAGTCCGACTTTACCCAATTGCAGACGCCATGGACGCACCTTTTTGCGATGTAGTCCGATTTTGCCCAATTACAGCGGCCTTTTCGCGCCCGAACAAGCGAAAAACTGGCTGTAATTGGGTATTTCCGGACTACAGCATGTTCAGTCCCGCATGAAGCTTCTGCAATTGGGTTTTTCCGGACTACAGCAGAACTGCTCCGCG
>NZ_JAQFVF010000090.1 GCF_027789125.1 Paenibacillus aestuarii
ATCGGGTACGGGGACAGTGTCAGGTGGGCAGTTTGACTGGGGCGGTCGCCTCCTAAAAAGTAACGGAGGCGTCTAAAGGTTCCCTCAGAATGGTTGGAAATCATTCGCAGAGTGCAAAGGCATAAGGGAGCTTGACTGCGAGACAAACAGGTCGAGCAGGGACGAAAGTCGGGCTTAGTGATCCGGTGGTACCGAATGGAAGGGCCATCGCTCAACGGATAAAAGCTACCCTGGGGATAACAGGCTTATCTCCCCCAAGAGTCCACATCGACGGGGAGGTTTGGCACCTCGATGTCGGCTCATCGCATCCTGGGGCTGAAGTAGGTCCCAAGGGTTGGGCTGTTCGCCCATTAAAGCGGTACGCGAGCTGGGTTCAGAACGTCGTGAGACAGTTCGGTCCCTATCTGTCGCGGGCGTAGGAAATTTGAGAGGAGCTGTCCTTAGTACGAGAGGACCGGGATGGACGTACCGCTGGTGTACCAGTTGTCTCGCCAGAGGCATCGCTGGGTAGCTATGTACGGAGGGGATAAGCGCTGAAAGCATCTAAGCGTGAAGCCCCCCTCAAGATGAGATTTCCCAATTAGTAAGACCCCTTGTAGACGACGAGGTTGATAGGTTCGAGGTGGAAGTGCAGCAATGTATGGAGCTGACGAATACTAATCGGTCGAGGGCTTAACCTAATAGAGGGATCTTTGAACGGAGTTCAAAGTCTCTCAGATTTGCTTCTTACTCAAAGAAGCAACACACTTTACGTAAGTTTCGTATCTAGTTTTCAGGGTGCAACACCCTACTGTGGCGGTCGTGGCGAAGGGGTTAACGCACTGGTCTGTGGCTCCAGCATTCGTGGGTTCAAGTCCCATCGATCGCCCTCTTAGTTTGATTCCTCAATTTCATATGATACGCGGTCGTGGTGGAACGGCAGACACACCATCTTGAGGGGGTGGCGCTCACAAGGCGTGCGGGTTCAAATCCCGCCGACCGCATCCCTAGAAAACCCTTGTACATGAAGGGTTTTTTATCTTTTATATTATTTCGTAAACGATAGCAAACCACTTCTGAAAATAAAGAAGTGGTTTGTTTTTTACATCTTCATTTAAGAACTAGATGATATTCGGATTAGAGAGCAAGCGAGTACATAATGAAGCCCAGCGTATGAACGGGCAGCTAAAGGCGTCCGGAAAGAGAAACGGCGGCAATGACCGCAACAGCTTTTTCCGCTTCTTGTTTTAAGGGGGAGTATGAAGTGGCATACGGAGCTGGAGAAAGCCAAGTCTGGCGGCGGGATCCTGATGACTCTCGGTTCTCATTCATCTGAGATAAAAAAGGCGGTGCAGGGATCGTATCCCTACACCACCTTTTCACTTATGCTCAGCTTACTTTACAGTTTTGTTGTAAGCACCGATTTTATCCGTAATGCTCTTCGCTGCACCGTCGAGAGCGTCTTTTGGCGATTTTTTGCCAGCCAATGCTTCTTCGATAGCACCTTCTACGATTTGGCGTGCTTCTGGGAATACGCCCATGACAGCGCCTTGAGTAGCTGTGCTTGCTTTAGTTGCATGCAGTTGGTCAACAGCAGTTTTGAATTGCGGATACTTCGTCATGTTATCTTTCATCAGCTGTTCGTCGTAAGCTTTTTTCGTGATCGGGAAGTAACCTGTGTTGACGGACCAGTAAGCTTGCACTTGTGGTGTAGTCAAGTATTTAATGAATTCCCAAGCGCCTTTTTGCTCGGCTTCGGATTTGTTGTTTAAGATGTACAAGCTTGCACCGCCGACAACTACACCACCGTCTCCAGCGCCAGCTGGTTTAGGCAGGAATGCTGTTCCGACTTGGAACTTTCCTTCAGCGCCGGATACGATACCGCGAAGGGAAGCTGTGGAATCCAGCGTCATCCCAACTTGGCCGGCAAGGAATGCTTTTTTCGTATCATCGGTTTTACGGCCAAGGTTGGAAGCGGATTTGTTATCAACCATTTGCTTCCACCATGTCAATGTTTTGACGCCAGCGTCGTTGTTCACAAGCGCTTCCGTTGCAGCACCTGTACGGCCGTTGCCGTTGTTCAGATACTCAATGCCTTGATTGGCAAAGAATTGCTCCATGAACCAGCCGTAGATTGCAAAGGATGCGCCGGACTTGCCGTCTTTGCTCAGCTTCTGAGCAGCTGCAGCTACATCTTCATAAGTAGTTGGCGGTTTTTCTGGGTCCAGACCAGCGGCTTTAAACATGTCCTTGTTGTAATAGAGGATCGGGTTGGACGTGTTGAAAGGCATGGAGTAAAGCTTTTTGTCGAAGCTGTAATAGTTCAAGATGTTTTCTTCAAGCTGCGAAATATCGAATTTATCGGCATCGATGAAATTTTGCATCGGTGTAATGGCTTTGGAGTCAATCATGAAACGGCTGCCGATTTCATAAACTTGAATAAGCGAAGGACCGCTCTTCGTGTCCATGGAAGCCTTCATTTTGTTCAAGCTTTCGTCGTAAGTACCTTGGAATACGGCTTCTACTTGAACGTCTTTATGGGCAGCGTTGAAATCTGCAACAAGCTTGTCTACCGCTTTGCCGAGCTCACCGCTCATGGAGTGCCACCAGATGACTTTGACAGGCTGGGCTGCCGGTTTGGCATCAGCAGCTTTTGCATCTGCCGAAGATGATGGTGCTGCAGATGGCGATGCAGCGCTATTTGTAGTCGTTGTATCGGCTTTGCCGCAAGCTGAAGTAAGCAGCATAGCGAGAGCTGTTAGCGCAATTGCTGAGCTTCTCATTTTCAAGTTTTTCATTTTCTGGTTTCTCTCCCTTTTTTTCTTGTAAAATTTATGGTTAACCGCTTCACTGACCCTATGTATAGGCTCTTGTAAAGCAATGCAGCCATCGCGGATGACTTTAGCCTTTCACACTGCCGGCGGTCAGACCGCGTACCAGCTGTTTAAGGCCGAGAACTAGGATCAGCAAAGATGGTAAAAGAATGATCGTCACACCAGCGAGCACGAGGTTCCATACGGTTAATTCCTCAAATTGCAGCATGGCGATACCAATCTGTACGGTTCGCATGTTTTCACTGTTCGTGATCAGCAGCGGCCACAGGTACATGTTCCAGGATTGGAGGAACGCATATACAGCTAATGTGGCGAGCGCAGGACGCGAGAGTGGTAGAACCATGCGTGTAAAATAGCGGATATGGCCGCAGCCGTCGATGCGCGCCGCTTCAAACAGCTCCTTCGGCAGCTGCAGAAAAAACTGGCGCAGCAGAAACGTGCCGAACGCGGTTGCGAGGAAGGGCACAGTTAAGCCCTGCATGCTGTCGAGCCAACCCCACTTTTTTACCGTCAAGTAGTTGGGAATAATCGTAACTTCCCATGGGATCATCATGGTAGCCATGAAGACGGCGAAGAGCACACCTTTACCTTTGAAACGGATGTTGGCAAACGCATAAGCGGCCAAGCTGGAAGTTATCAGTTGTCCGGCCATGATGATGATTGAGACGACCAGGCTGTTCTTCATAAACGTGGCAATCGGCACAAGTTTAAAGACGGTTATGATGCTGCCGAGGTAGAAGCTGCCAGGCAAGAAACGCGGTGGATATGCCGATGCTTCCTCAGGCGTCATGAAAGTTGATGCGAATGTGTACAAAATCGGATATAGGATCAGGGCGGCGAATATCGTCAACACCGCATAGACAAGGATGTTTTGCAGACGCGTTGTCATTGATAATGCACATTCCTTTCGAAAGCTTTAAATTGGACAATCGTCAGAATCAAAATCAGAACGAAGAGCACAAGCGCTTGAGCACTTCCTGTTCCGAAACGGAAGTTGATGAAGGCGTCCTGATAGAGCGAGTAAACGAGCACATCGGTTGAATCGACCGGGCCACCTTTGGTCAAGATATGGATTTGTCCAAAAGACTGGAAAGCACCGATGATCGAAACGATAAGAACGAAGAATAACGTCGGCGATAACAGCGGCATAATGATTTGAACGAATGTGCGGAATGGACCTGCACCATCGATTTTCGCACTGTCATAAATGTCGTCGGGAATACCTTGCAAGCCGCTCAAAAGCACGATGTAGGTAAAGCCGAGATTCATCCAAATGGTCATTAAGGAAACGGAAAGCAGCGCCAACTTTGGATCCGTCAACCAGGCTACCGGCTGCACACCCGCGAGGCTGAGCAAGTAGTTCAGCATGCCCACACTCGGATGGTACAGCATCATCCAAATGACGGCCGAAGTACCGACCGACAAGACAACGGGCAGTGAGAAAATGAATTGAAAGATGCGCATGCCACGCAGATGATTGTGGGTCAGTGCCGCCAACAGCAGGGAGAGAGCGATTCCTGTCGGAACGGTCAGCAGGGTGAACAGTCCTGTCACTTCCAAGCTTTTGTAGAACTTTTCCGAAGTGAAAATATCGATAAAGTTGTCAAGCCCTACATAGCCGGCGACTCGACCGCGGGGATCCGTTTCATGCACACTGAGATAAACGGATTGCACCAGCGGGTAGAACAGGAAGACGACGAACAGCAGGAGTGAAGGAGCTAAGAAGATGTAACCGAGCAGTGTTTCTTTCCATCTTCGTGCAGATAGCGTGCTCGTTTTTCGTTGATGTAAAGCAGCATTTGAGTGGGCAGCAGGTGTTAATGGTATTTCTCTGTCCAGCGTATTCATGGTAAATCCTCCACCTATATTTTTGCATCTGATGATCTGATGACGTTATTAGCATATAGATGCTGTATTCTCCCAATGTTAAATGTGTATGAATTATTTATTGAGATTTATTGTGTGTTTACAATTATTTTAATCAGGGCAATCGTTCTTTACTGGGCAAATGACGAGCATTTCCTCTATAATTTGAAACGATAGACATGATTGAATAGAAGGAGAGCAGAACATGATCAAACAAAAACCAATGGTTATCGGGCACCGTGGAGCCGCTGGCGAAGCGCCAGAGAATACGCTTGCTTCGTTTGCGCTTGCTGCAGAGCAGGGAGCTGACGGCATAGAATTGGATGTGCATCTGACAAAAGACGGAGAGATCGTCGTCTGCCACGACTACACCCTCGATCGTACAACGAACGGATCCGGGCTGATCGTGGCGCAAAACTTGGCGGATATCCGCGAGCTGGATGCAGGTTCCTGGTTCGCGGATTCATTCCGTGGACAGCGGGTACCGCTGCTGAGCGAAGTGTTCGACCTGCTGCCGAAGGGCTTCTTCATCAACGTAGAAGTGAAGCATGCGTATGAAGGGCGCATGGAGCAGGCGCTGCTCGCTTTTCTGCGTGATAGAGGCAGACTGGAGGATGTCGTGATCTCCTCCTTCGATCACAAATGCATGCGCCGCATGAAGCAAGCCGAGCCTGCAGCCAAAGTCGGCCTGCTGTATGCGTCGAATTTGGTAGATCACGCCGCATACGCCCAGCAAACCGGTGTCGACGTCTTCTCGCTGCACCCGCATTATCACTATATTGATAAAGAGGATGTGGATGGGGCTGCTGCAGCCGGAATGGCGGTTTATCCGTACACGGTCAATCGTGAGGAAGATTTCCAGCGCATGACCGATATTGGCGTGTCGGGGATCATTACGGATTATCCGGGACGGTTGCGCAAATTTTTAGGTTAATATGTATAAGTATAAGGACGTACCGAAGACTCCCCCGCCTCGATCTGAGCATGAGGGGAGTCTTTTTGCTTATTGTCACTTCTGCAAGGAGGTGATAAAATCATAATCATAATATGAATGAGTATTCATTCACGAATAGACGCGCTATTGTAAGCGTTAACATTTGTCCGGCAAGCGAATAAGAAAGGGTGGATACAAGTGTCTAAAATCAGCCTAGCTAGCGTGAGGGAGCAACTGACGATTCCGGTAATCGCGGCGCCAATGTTTCTTATCTCAGGACCGGAGATGGTCCTTGCCTGCTGCAAAGCGGGCGTTGTCGGCTCGTTTCCTTTGCTGAACGCGCGCACGGATGTAGTTTTGGAAAGCTGGATGAAGGAGATCACAGAAGAGCTTGCCGCCGCAAGAAGGGCTGAGCCTGAGCGGAAGATTGCGCCATGGGCCGTGAATCTGATCGTTCATCGAACGAATACCCGCTATGACGCCGATGTGAAGCTGATTCAGAAGTATCAGCCGCCAATCGTCATTACATCGCTCGGGGCGCCGGGGCCGGTCGTGGACATTGTGCACGCCTACGGCGGGCTTGTGTTCTCGGATGTCGCCACGCTGACGCACGCCAAGAAAGCGGCGCAAACCGGCGTGGATGGGCTGATCCTCGTCTGCCAAGGCGCCGGCGGCCACGCCGGGACGATCAATCCCTTTGCCTTCATGGGCGCGGTGCGCCATTATTGGCAAGGAGGGATTATTTTGGCGGGCTGCCTGACGACGGGGCAGGACGTATTCGCGGCTGCAGCGCTAGGCGCCGATTTCGCTTACATGGGGACGCGCTTCATTGCCTGTGCCGAAGGAATGGCAAGTGAAGCGTATCAGCAGATGCTGATTCAAGCGACGTCGGACGATATTTTGTATACGAATGCCGTCAGCGGAGTTCATGCGAACTTTCTCATGCAAAGTCTCCTCAACGCTGGGTATGATCCTGAGCAGTTGGCGGCTAAGCACGAAGTCAATTTCTCGCATTTGAACAACCAAGAAGCCAAGGCGTGGAAGGACATCTGGTCGGCGGGCCAAGGCGTGAACGCCATTCAGAGCGTACTGCCTGCAGCGGATATGATTGCGGAGCTATGTCAGGAATATAAGCAGGCGGAGGCTCTTTTAGCAGCAAGAACGGTGAGATAAAACGTCAGGAGGCGGTTAACATGTTTGCAACGGTTAACTATACGGTGGAGAACCAAATCGCTACGATTGCCATGAATGTACCGAAGACGCTGAATGCCATTCATTTACAGATGCATCGCGATTTATTCGCAGCGTTCACTGCTGCCAATGAAGATGAGGCGGTGCGTTGTGTGATCTTGACGGGTGAGGGGCGAGGGTTCTCATCCGGAGCCGATCTGTCGGACATCGATTTTGCAGATCGGATCGATTATGGGGACTACTTGCAGGACACGTACAACAAGCTGCTGCGCTACATGGCCGACATGCGCAAACCTGTCATCGCTGCCATTCATGGTGTGGCTGCCGGCGCGGGGCTGAGTCTGGCACTGGCGTGCGATTTTCGCCTGGCGACGGCGGAAGCGAGGATGACGGTTGCTTTTATCAAAATCGGGCTGATCCCGGATGCGGGCGCGCATTTTTACCTGCCGCGAATTGTGGGCTTGGCGAAGGCATTGGAGCTGTCGATGCTCGGCTCCGTCCTGAACGGAACGGAAGCGGAGCGAATCGGTTTGGTGAATCGAACGCTTCCGGAAGCTGTCTTTCATGAAGAGGTGCGCGCCTTCGCGCAGCAGCTCGCCAGGATGCCGGCGCTAGCGCTCGGCAAGATGAAGGAGATCATGTATAAGAGTCTGGAAAGCGATTTGGAGACGGTGCTCCGTTGGGAAGAAGAGGGGCAGCGGTTGATGGGAAGATCTGCGGATCATGAGGAGGGCGTTAGAGCATTTCTGGAAAAACGTTTCCCTGATTTTCGCGGACGTTAAGTGCTACGTCGGTCGCGGGAGCGAATCTATCCTGCAAAAAAGGCATGATAATACGCGCATACAAGGCCATCTGGCCGTAAAACACGAATTATCATGCCATAATTGCAGGATGGCGCCGCGAAACGGGGCTGCTCTGCTTATTATCCTGCCAGAATTGCAGGATCGACGCCCTCGGCCGCGCCAGCCCTCACGCGCACCTTAATGCTCGACTAAGCTGCTCAGCGCGACGACTTGTTCCTGATCCGGCTGATCAAGGGCAAAAATTCTTGCCGTATCGTTGTCTTCATCCACGCTTTGAATATAGACAGGTGTGCCTTCACACGTCACGTTAGCCATGACGGGAGAGGCGGCGATGGCAACCGCTCTTGGTTTATCCAATGGTATCCCTCCTAGATGATGGTGTTCATTCATGTACAAAACGACACTGTTACAATTTCCAATCCGTTCCAACTTTATGCGTCAGACAGAGGAAAAAGGCGCTGTGGCCGCGCCGGCACATGGTATAATCAGAGTAATCTTTGTTTGAATCCTGTTAAAGGGGGGAGTAGGGATGAGCACGGTTTTGCCATCCCGGTCAGACTATAGGACCGATCATCCTTATTCGGAGCAGCACTTGGGCTCGACAGAGCTTAAGCCTTCATTTCGCATAGATTTACGCAATTATTCCAACAAGGATTATGATAAATTTGTCACTGTGAAAACGGTGAGGGATTGGTCGCTCCTGAAGTGGAAACACGTCGGCAAGCCGTATGAGGTAAAGACGGTTTCGAAAAGCAGACGGTTGTGGGAGCAGGAGCATGAAGCGACGATGGAAGCGAAAACGTCGTGGATTTATTTTAACAAAGCGTTCCACGAATGGTTCGATAAAGATGTGCCGCAGGAAATCAAGAAGCAGCGCCAAGCTTTTTTCAAAAGTATAAGCGCTTTCAATCCGGCTGAAATCAGCGAAGTGCTCGGCGATGTGACCCGCATTCATCTGTGGAATTACGTCCATCGCATTCAGGACGGCGTATGGGATCCGCGCGGGAAGCCGGCGATGTTCGAAGGTCTGGATGTGCACAAGCCGAGAATTTTGTTCTTGGGTGCAGCTGAGGGGTATGAAGGGATGCAGCTGGCTGCGATGTACCCGGGAGCCGAGATTGTGCTGGTCGATTATGATGAGTATTGTAAAACCGTCCGATATGGCGATTTTCCTGAGTCTTATCCGTTTCTGGGCATGAATCCGGCGACAGGCGGCCAGAAGGTGTATTATAAGAATGATTTTCAAGTTGCCTATGTGATCGATGATATTCGCAATCTGCCTTTTGGCAAAGAATTTGATATTGTGATTTCGGTCGGTCTGCTGGAGCACTTTCCAGATAATCACAAGGCGGAAGTGATGGATTGGCATAGAAAATTTTTGAAAGACGGCGGCTATGTCATCATGACAACCCCGCGCAATCAATGGAAAAGCCGCCTGTTTTACCTCATTATGGCCGATGTGATGAACCATACGTACCGCGAGCTTATGAATGTCGAGCAAATGGGGCTTTATGTGTACGAAAATGGCTTCAATATTGTCCGGCATGGCTATATGAAGGCGCATAATGCCATTATCGCGCAGCCTAGATAAATGAATCGAACCATGAAAGGAGACCGCTTACGCCATATGACGTCTGCAGTTCAACTTGTAGCCCGGCAACAAAGTTACTTCCACTCCGGGGCGACACGCAGTTTGGAATTCCGTATGGCCCAATTGAAGCAGCTGCGCCAGGCTATTGTTGCAAGCGAAGCGGAGCTTATACAGGCGCTGCGTGACGACTTGAACAAGAGCGAGAAGGATGCGTATGTGTTTGAAATCGGCATCGTCTATACCGAGATCGCCCATACCCTACAAAACCTGAAACGCTGGATGAGGCCCAAAAAAGTGAAAACGCCAATGACCCATATCGGCAGCCGCAGCTATATCAGGCCAGAACCACTGGGGGCCGTGCTGATCATCGCGCCATGGAACTATCCGTTCATGCTGGCATTTGCGCCGTTGGTTGGCGCGATTGCCGCAGGAAACACCGTGGTGCTGAAGCCTTCCGAGCTGGCTCCTGCTGTGTCAGCAGTGATGAGCGAGCTGCTAAGGGAAGCGTTCGAGCCGGAATATGTCGCGGTCGTTGAGGGCGGTGCGGATGTCAGCCAAGAGCTGCTGAAGCAGCCTTTTGACCATATTTTTTTCACAGGCAGTGTGGCTGTCGGAAAAATGGTGATGGAAGCGGCGGCGAAGCGCCTCATCCCGGTCACGCTGGAGCTGGGCGGCAAGAGCCCCTGCATTGTGCATGAGGACGCGCAATTGGCGCTCGCTGCGCAGCGGATTGCCTTCGGGAAGTTTTCCAACGCGGGGCAGACGTGCGTAGCGCCGGATTACTTGCTCGTTCACCACCGAGTCAAAGACGAATTGATTTCGCGCTTGAAGGGGGCCGTGGCTGCTTTGTACGGCGCGGAGCCGCTGTGCAATCCCGACTATGGCAAAATCGTGTCACGGCGCACTACGAGCGGCTGTGCAGGTTTCTCCAAGACGGCCAGCCGGTGATTGGCGGGCGCACTAGCGATCGAACATGGCAAATCGAGCCCACGGTGCTCGACCGGATCACATGGGAGATGCCGCTGATGCAGGAGGAGATTTTCGGGCCGTTGCTCCCGATATTGACCTACGACAGCCTGGAAGAGGTGATCGGGATGGTTAATGCGCGGCCTAAGCCGTTGGCGCTTTATCTGTTTGCTGAAAGCAAGCGGGTGCAAGAGCTTGTTATGGAGCGGATTCCGTTCGGCGGCGGCTGCGTGAATGATACGCTCATGCATTTTGGTTCGCCTTACTTGCCCGTCGGAGGCGTAGGGGAGAGCGGCATCGGCCGTTACCACGGCGAGACTAGCTTTCAAACCTTTTCACATATGAAAAGCATCCTGAAACAAACGACGAAATTTGATATTCCATTTCGCTATCCCTCTTCGAAGCGCGGTTTGGCCATCATCCGCAAGCTGATGAAACCATAAATTTCCTGCCTCGAAGTAGGCGGAAAAAAGCACGATCAACTTAGGCGTTGATCGTGCTTTGTATGTTCGTACTGCTTATTTCGCAGCTACAGTTTCGATATCTTTGACACCTTGATAGATGGTGTTGAACAGTTCTTCAATATTGCTTTCATCGATGCAGGAGAAGGCAACGCGCAGGTCAGTTTCTCCAAGGGCGATGGTACCTACGCCGTATTGATCCAGCAAATGGACGCGCAGCGTCTCGGCGTCAACGGTTTTCAACTTCAGACACATGAAGTAACCGGAGTTAAACGGGTAGTAGCCCCAAACATCGTCGAATTTGCCGCTGTCGAGAACAGCTTTGGTCTTATTGGCGCGACCTTTCATAATTTCAAACTTCTCTTGCTTTTGCTGATTAAACTCCGGCGAATTCAGCGCATGCAGAACAAACGTTTGGGAGGGGTGCGGCCCGCTGGAAATGGTCGCGCGGATGATGCCCATCGTTTTTTGCTCCAGAGCGCTCAGCATCGCATCGCTGCTGCCTGCAAAGGTGATGAATCCGACGCGGAAGCCCCAGACGTATTCTTCTTTGGTCGCGCCGTCGATTTTGACAGCGAGTACACGCGGGTGAAGATCTGCGACCTGCCCGAACAACGATTCGTGTAAGGAATTTTCAAAGAAGAGTCCGAAGTAAGCGTCATCGGTAAGGACAACGACATTGATGCCTGCTTCAGCGGCATCCTTGATCGCAGCAGCGATCTCGCGGCCTTCTTGCGCCCCAGGCGTGTAGCCTGTCGGGTTGTTAGGGAAGTTGAGGACGACGATCGCTTTGCCCTTGGATTGCTGGGCGAGCAGCGCTTCGCGAAGTCCGGCAGCGTTAAATTGCATCTGCTCGTTATAGAGCGGATAGTTCACGATCTGAGCGCCACGGCGGATTTCAAAAGTAAGCTCATAATTTTCCCAATTTTTATCCGGAATAATGACGGCATCTCCCGCATCGGCGAACAGGTCGGCGGCAATGGAAAGGCCGTGCGTAAGCGCGTTGGTCACGATCGGATTACCGATTCGCTTCTCGTTGATGTTGGTATTCTCTTCCAACATCTTCTTGCGCCATGCCGTCCGAAGCTCCGGCTTGCCGGCAGGTGGTGCGTACTCGTATATATCTTTTGGCGCGTAGGTGGAAAGAGTATCTTGGATCACCTTCAGGTGCATCGGCTGTCCGTTCTCGATAGCTATACCAATGGTGGCATTGTATTTCTTCGCTTTCGCCTTCGCTTCAGCAGATTGACTGAGGATCCCTACTTTAGGGAAGTAGATTGATTTGCCGAGTGAGGAAAGCATTGCATACACGTGAGGATTTTCACGTTCCAAGATCTCATTTAACTGTCGGGCCAGAGGATTCATAGATTCTGTCATTCCTTCCAATGAGCATTTCATTTTTAGGAGTAATTATATCACTTTCACAGGGGAACGTCACGGCGTTACCCGATCTTTTTTGTACATTATTTCCTCCAGTCGTGACTTCACCTGAGGCCACTCCTGATCGATGATGCTGAACATCACAGTATCGCGAATATACCCGTCGTGCAGGACGCGATGTTGTCTAAGCACCCCTTCTCGCTGCGCTCCCAGACGGGCGATAGCCGTAAGCGAGCGCTGATTGCGAAGATCAGCTTTGAGCTGAACGCGAATCATGCCTAACGATTCAAAACAGTAGCGCAGCAGCAGAAACTTACACTCTGTATTCACATAAGTGCGCCAAACGCTGGGATTGTACCACGTGAAACCGATCTCCCCATTCCGATGAGCGGTCGAGATGTCAAACAGTCGCGTGCTGCCGACGAGTTTGTCCGAGCTTTTATCGTACACGCTAAAAGGCAGGCACAGCCCTTCCTGCTGCTCTTTTACGGTCTGCTTTACAAATCGTTCAACAGCTTTACGGTCCATCAGCGGTTCCATATATCCCCAAATCCGTTCGTCATTGGCTGCCGCCGTCAATTCATCAATATGACATTCGTTCATAGGCAAAAGGGTAATGTGCGCCCCTTCGAGGGCGATTGGTTTTATATTCATTCGGTTCTCTCCCTTGGCATCTGCAACAGCTTCTCTTTGAAATAGAATAACGAAAAAAGTGGTTCGAAATAAGATCCATTTTTTGAATATTTTTATGTACCATTTGAATGGAGGAAAAGTGAAGTGAGTTGTGCGTGTTAGGTCGGCTTTGCGCTCTCAGCCAACACACGAAAATGAATTCCACTTCGTGGGATTTTATTTGAAAAGGGGGCGCTAGCTATCTTGAAATGAGCAGGAAAAAAAGGTTTATTTGAAGTGGCGGTTCGAATTACAATTAGTAAAGATCATGAATGGCAAAGTAATCGTGTCGCAGAAGCAGCAGAAAGGGCCTAATTATGACCGATTTTCATATCCCTTATCATTCTTATAAAGAACGGTATGGCAATAAATATACGGCATTATATCATGCGCTGCATGATGCGATTGTGGAGGGAAAGCTAGCTTCGCCTATGAAGCTGCCATCCAGTAGAGAATTGGCGGACTTGTATGAAGTTTCCAGGGGGACCGTGAATCAAGTGTATGACATGCTGATCGCCGAAGGCTATTTAACAGCGGAGGTTGGCAAGGGCACGTTTGTCGCCTACCGTGGCGGTATGGAGGAACGGGACAAGCGGAGCGAAAAGCCGCTAAAGCTGTCAAAATGGGCGCAGCGGATTTGGACCCAAGATGATGCGGTCGATGCGCCAATGGCGGCGGGTTTGCGCACGAGTGAAAACGGAGCGTTGGGCGCTGCATCGCGGGGAGACATTTCCTTTAAGGTGGGATTTATGCTTCTGAGCGATTATCCGATGGAGCTGTGGAACCGCTGCGTGTATGAACAAGTGAGGCGTATCTCGGATACGCCACTTGAAGAAATTAACGCTGCCGAAGGGCATTATGCGCTGCGCGAAGCGATCGCACAGCAGCTCCGGCGGATGCGCGGAATCGATGCGTCGCCAGAGCGCATCGTGATTGTGAATGGGTCGATGCAGGCGATTGCGCTGTTGACCCAGATTGTTGTGAACGAGGGCGATCCGGTCATTGTCGAGCGCCCCGGGTATCACGGTGTCAGCCGTGCGGTGCTGGCAGCCGGCGGGGTGCCCGTCCCCGGACCGGTGGACGGGCAAGGGCTTGTGCCGCAGCCGTGGGACGCGCGGCTGCTGTTCGTGACGCCCAGCCGCCAGTTCCCCACGGGGGCTGTGCTGGGGTTGGAGCGCCGCCGGCAGCTGCTGCGCTGGGCGGCGGAGCAGGGCGCTGTCATCGTCGAAGACGATTATGACAGCGAGTTCAGGCACCGCGGGCGGCCGATTGAGCCGCTTAAGGTGCTGGATCAGGAGGGCCGGGTGGTCTACATCGGCACCTTCTCCAAAACGATGCTGAAGCATCTGCGCATCGGGTATGTGGTTTTGCCGGAGGCGCTGCACGGCGCCTTCGTGGCCGCGAAGCGGCTGTACGAGCCGCACCCTTCGGGGCTGCTCGAACAGCGGGCGCTCGCCGCGTTCATGGCGAGCGGCGGCTACGAGCGTCACCTCCGCCGCATGCGGCGGGTGTACGCGAGTAAGTTCTTGCTCCTGCAAGCGCTGCTGCAGGAGCACCTGTCCACCCTCTTCGAGTGGGTGGACAGCGATGCGGGGCTGCATCTGTTCGGCTGGTGGCGGGGGGATCCCCGCACCTACGACCGTTATGCAGCCGCATGCAACGAGGCCGGCGTGGAGTGGAGCGACGCCGGGGGGTATGATCTGCCCCCAGGCCGGGCCGGGGGCTGTTTTGGATTTGCGCATCTCACCGAGGATGAGATGCGGCGTGGCGTTGAGGTGATGCGCCAGGTACGGGAGAGGGGAGTGTGGATTTGAGGGGCAGAGCCTACAGCCCGATTCCTGCGTGGCCACGCGTCTGCAGCTCGGTAAAACCTGACTACAGCAACTTCAACCACTCATTAACGTGCAGCAGTCCGAGAATGCCCAATTGCAGAGGCCGGAAGAGGTAACAGCGCTGCAATATAAGCTTGTAATTGGGCAAATTCGGACTCCAGCGCGATTTCGGTGTTCCCCAGTGTCTGCAGTTCGGCAAAACCTGACTCCAGCACGATCCCCACGCACCAGCCTGACTTCCGCGTTGAAACACGCGCTTCGGGCACTTTGTCCCTCCTCCAGGCCCTCGCCGTCAGCTTCGATACACTTTGTCCCTCCTCCAGGCCCTCGCCGTCAGCTTCGATACACTTTGTCCCTCCTCCAGGCCCTCGCCGTCAGCTTCGATAAGCTTTGTCCCTCCTCCAGGCCCTAGCCGTCAGCATCGATAAGCTTTGTCCCTCCTCCCGGTCCTCGCCGTCAGCTTCGATACACTTTGTCCCTCCTCCAGGCCCTAGCCGACAGCTTCGATTCGCTTTGTCCCTCCTCCAGGCCCTCGCCGTCAGCTTCGATTCGCTTTGTCCCACCTCCCGGCCCTCGCCGTCAAATTCGATAAGCTTTGTCCTCAGCCCCTGTCCGTCAGCTCCGATACACTTTGTCCCTCCTCCAGGCCCTCGCCGTCAGCTTCGATACACTTTGTCCCTCCTCCAGGCCCTCGCCGTCAGCTTCGATAAGCTTTGTCCCTCCTCCCGGCCCTCGCCGTCAGCTTCGATAAGCTTTGTCCCTCCTCCCGGCCCTCGCCGTCAGCTTCGATAAGCTTTGTCCCTCCTCCCGGCCCCTCGCCGTCAAATTCGATAGGCTTTGTCCTCAGCCCCTGTCCGTCAGCTCCGATACACTTTGACTGTAACTGCCTTCTTTTGTTTTTATCCACAAAAAATCGCAGGAATCTCCAAAGTTTTTGGCAGTACGTCGTTTCTGTGCTATGATCATACAGTGGTCAATTAATTTTTTTCCTTGGGAGGATCCTTGTAAATGGCAGGGTTGAATGGTGGCGGCACAAGTATAATTGTGCGTTTAGAGATGCATAAGGAGCAGGTGACATTCGGACAAATCGCAACAGCGATTGGGGATGCCGGTGGAGATATCGTAGCGGTTGACGTTACGCGTGCAAGCAAAACAACGACAACGCGCGACATTACGGTTAATGTGAGCGATCCGCAGCATACCAATACGATTGAGGCAACTTTGAAAGATATTCCGGGTGTCAAGGTCGTTAACATTTCTGACCAAACCTTCTTGATGCACTTGGGCGGTAAAATTGAAGTTACCCCAAAAATGCCGATCAAAAATCGGGACGATTTGTCTCGTGTATATACGCCAGGTGTGGCGCGGGTTTGTATGGCGATTCATGAGGATCCGTCGAAAGCCCATTCTTTGACGATTAAGCGGAATACCGTTGCAGTCGTATCGGACGGCTCTGCGGTGCTAGGGTTGGGGAATATTGGTCCGAAAGCGGCAATGCCGGTTATGGAAGGTAAAGCGATGCTGTTCAAGCAGATGGCTGGCGTGGACGCATTCCCGATCTGTTTGGACACGCAGGATACAGAAGAAATTATTCGCATCGTGAAGGCGCTTGCACCAACATTCGGAGGCATTAACCTGGAGGATATCTCCTCGCCGCGTTGTTTTGAGATTGAAGAGCGGTTAATCGAAGAGCTGGATATTCCGGTGTTCCACGATGACCAGCACGGAACAGCGGTCGTTATTCTTGCAGGCTTGCTAAATGCGGTCAAAGTGGTTGGCAAACAGCTGGAGTCTTGTAAAGTTGTCGTAACAGGTATCGGAGCAGCCGGCATTGCGTGTACAAAAATGCTGCTGGCCGCAGGGGTCACGAATGTGATCGGCGTTGACCGCCAAGGTGCGATTGTGCGCGGCGAGACGTATTCGAATTCGGCTTGGGATTGGTATGCGGCGAATACGAATCCGTTCTTGCAAAGCGGTACGCTGTCGGATGTTATTGCTGATGCGGACATTTTCATCGGACTGTCGGGTCCGGGCGTGCTGAAAGTGGAGGATGTGAAGCGCATGGCGGCTGATCCGATCGTGTTCGCGATGGCGAATCCGACGCCGGAGATTACGCCGGAGGAAGCTGAGCCTTACGTACGTGTCATGGCGACAGGCCGATCGGATTATCCGAACCAGATTAATAACGTGCTGTGCTTCCCGGGCATTTTCCGCGGGGTGTTGGACTGCCGCGCTTCCCGCATTACGCAGGATATGAAGCTGGCTGCTGCCAAAGCGATCGCATCGGTTGTTAGCGATGACGAGCTGAATGAATACTACATCATTCCGAGCGTGTTCAATCATGCGGTTGTGGAAAAAGTCCGTGAATCCGTCATGGAAGCGGCTTACGAGTCGGGCGTCGCCAGACGGCGCAGTCCGCGCGAAATGCAAGACGCGCATCACGAATAGTTGGCAATAAGAAAACCTTGAACAGATACCTGTTCAAGGTTTTCTTTTATGAAGCGGCGTTTTCTTCGGTCCATTCTTTCAGCTTGCGGTCGGAAGGCAGCAGGAACGTCAGCAGTCCCAATAGGGGCAGGAAGGCGCATAGTTCCATCACGCGCGTAGTGCCGAGGGTATCGCACAAGTTTCCGAGCACGACAGAGCCGATGCCGCCCATCCCAAAGGCGAGTCCCGTGATAAGGCCGGATACGGTTCCGACTTTGCCGGGGTAGAGCATTTGTGCATAAACGACGGTTACGGAAAAGCTGGATAATAAAATAAAGCCGATAATGACGAGTAAAATATACGCCCAGGTAAAGCTGACATGCGGCAGCAGCAGGGCGAACGGCGCTGAGCCGAGCATCGAGAAGAAAATGAGATTTCTTCGTCCGAAACGATCCGCGAGCGGTCCGCCGAAGAACGTACCGACGGCACCGGCGGCAAGGAAGAGGAAGATGAAATCTTGCGCGCGGTCGATGGACAAGCCGTATTTATCCTGCAGGAAGAAGGCGAAATAGCCGCCCATCGCCGCTCCGTACCAGGAACGGACGAAGACCAGGAAGACGAGCATGCAAATGGCGAACAGCACTTGCTTGCGGCGCTGCGGGTTCATGGCTCGCTGAACAGCTGTTTTGGCCTTGGCCGGGGCGCTCTTCAGCACGACTTTGTACCAGCTGGCGATATACATCTGAACGATGATCGCTACCGCTGCAACAGCGGTAAACCAGATAGAGCCGAACAGGCCAAGTGGGATGAAAATCCATTTGGTCATAATCGGCGCAAGCGATTGTCCTGCGTTGCCGCCGACCTGGAAAATCGACTGCGCTAAGCCTTTGCGGCCGCCGGCGGCCATGTGCGATACGCGCGAGCCTTCCGGATGGAACGCTGCGGAGCCTAATCCGACGCAGCATACCGCGAGCAAGACGACCCAGTACGACGGTGCAAAAGCGAGCAGCAGCATGCCGATTAGCGTCGAGGCCATGCCGATCGGCAGTATGTAAGGCGACGGCTTGCGGTCGGTGTACAGCCCGACAACGGGCTGCATGATCGAGGCGGTAAAGTTGATCGCGAACTGCACCCAGCCGACCTGGGTGTAGTTTAGCCCCATCTCACTTTTGAGAATCGGAAAGATGGCCGGGATGACGGACTGAATGGAATCATTCAGCAAATGAACAAGACTTATCGCCAAAAGAATGCGGTAAACAGTAGGTTTGATATCTCCGGTCCCTTGTAAACCTTGTGAGCCGGGTTTCGGAGACGCTGCGGTGGATGAAGCCATGGAACTCTCCTTCCGGGAACCCGGTTTATTTATCTATGAAACTTCCGAGTTCTTCTCCCATTTTAACTTTAGAGCCTAGTTGCAAATCTTGGCGTGGTGCAAACATGCCATCTTCGAACAGCAGCACGACGGTAGAGCCGAATTCAAAATAAGCGAGTTCCTGTCCGCGTTCCAAATGGTTAGGCAGCGGCTTGACATATTGAATGCTGCTGACATTCAGCGCGCCTACTTTCACGACGGCCACTTCGCCGGATTCATGCTGGATGAACGTGATGAGCCTCTCGTTACGGCTCAGCACTCTGCGCATGTAGCGCAGGCCGAAGTCGTTCACGGGGTAGACTTTGCCTGGTACGTGTTCTTTTTCCAGCACCTCGCCTGAAATCGGGGAATGAATGCGGTGATAATCGGTCGGGCTCAGGTACAGAACAAAGTAGAAACCATTCTTGTAGTTCACGGTTCGCGGCGAACGGTTCAATAGCTCATCGATCGTGTAGTCTTGGCCTTTCACATTGACAATTAAACCGTCTTTGATTTCGCCAATACCGGTAATCATGGCATCAACCGGGCTGACAACACGGGTAAGATCCTCGTGAATCGGACGAAGGCCTGGCTTCAGTCGGCGCGTAAAAAAGTCGTTCAAAGACATATATTCTTTGATGTGCTTCTCCGCGTCCTCGATCCGGATTCCGTAAGTTTGTGCGAATTTGGGAATGAAATGGCGGCTGAGCCTGGATTTGGCGAATGCTCCTGTCAGCTGGGATACCCACTTGCGGGATGACAGCTCGGTCAGCAATCGAAAAAACGGTTTGGACATCGATAATAGCTCCTGTTCATAAAAGGGGACTTCTTAGTATGCAAGATCTCCCTGATTTGGTTCTTCGATTATCTTGCCACAGAAAGGTAAAAGAATCAATTGCCGAATCATGTAAGAAAGTTGCGCTGTGAGCCAGAAAAAAACAGCCTGACGGCTGTTTTCATGCTTCCTCAACATTTGTTTGATAAGCTTTACATTTATAGCAGACGGCAGGGTTCACGGAGATGGGGACATGCGATCCGGCATATTTCGTGCAAAGGATCGGTGTCCTAGGCGCGGGTCCCGTAATACTCAGGCAATATGGACATTCGGCAATCTCCTGAAGCTGGGCTGTCGGGAATGGCATGTCCTGCAAACCGGCAGGCTCTGGGCGAGGGGACTCATTTGTGTAAAGACGCGGCATGAACTTTCTCAATCGGCGAACCTCTTTTCTGTGCGAGAATTTGGAATGAGCGGAGAGAACTTTCGCCAGCGCTATAATGTAAGCGCTTTATTTTATTGAAATTATCATAGCATACCCGCGAGCAGGCTGTCACCTGAATTGCAAAGTATTTCCACTCTGAAAAGCGTCAATGATAATCATGAGGCCGACATGAAGGAGTGCTAGCGCGTATATGAGTTTGTTCATTGTTTTGCTTGTTATTATGGTCCCTATGTTTATGATGGCGATTGCCTGGCTAATTCCGGTTTGGCGGGCAATTTTTGATGGAGCAGCAGTGATCTGTGCTTATATTTTTGGAAGTATCAGCGCTCTGGCGATCTATCAAATTTTGCGTGATGACACGGTATTTATGACGAATATCCATAGTGTTTTTCAAAATATGATTTTTTTGACCGCCGGTTCCTATTTGGGCAGCTATATGATTTATTTGCTGGCGTGGCACACACTGAAGCAATTGCGAAATGAGTGAATCGGCTGCAACTAAGACTGCGGCAATTCCGTCTATCGGTTAGGGCATAAGCCGCAAAGTGTAAGGAAGAAAGTGAGGAAAACAGATGCGAAAGACCTACCGTAAACGAATGGCCGCATGGACGTTATGGGGGTGTACATGCTTGTGGGTGCTAACCGGTTGCGCTCATCGTTCTAATGAAAACCCTATTCCGCCAACTCCGACAGCAGCTACGACTTCGGCTTCGCAGCCGGCGAGTCCGCAAGCGACGCCTAGCCCAGTCCCGACGCCGACGGCAGATCCCATGCAGGCGAAGCTGGCGAAGATGTCGCTAGATGAGAAAATCGGCCAAATGATTCTCGCCGGTATCGATGGCTATACGATGACACCTGAAGCGCATAAGCTGCTGGAAAGCTACCACGTCGGCGGTATTATTTTATATAAACCGAACGTGAAATCGTCCGCTCAGCTCGTTGAGCTGACGAATGCTTTAAAGAAAGCGAACAACGTTAATCAGCTGCCATTATGGATTGGCGCCGATGAAGAAGGCGGCAGAGTCACAAGGCTGCCAGACGAGATCATCAAAACGCCGACGAATCAAGAGATCGGGAAAACCGGCAATGCGGCGTTTGCCTTTAACGTCGGCAGCCTGCTGGGCAAGGAGCTGCATGCATACGGGCTGAACGTGGATTTTGCGCCTGTGTTGGATGTGAACAGCAATCCGAACAATCCCGTCATAGGCGACCGTTCGTTCGGCGCCAACGCCACGGTGGTGACATCGATGGGGGTTCAGGCGATGAAAGGGCTGCAGGCGCAGCACGTGACTCCCGTCGTGAAGCATTTTCCGGGTCATGGCGATACATCGGTGGATTCCCATGTCGGACTGCCTGTCGTACAAAACGATCTGACTCGGCTGCGCAAACTGGAGCTTGTCTCATTCACAGAAGCGATTAAGCAGGACGCGGACGCCGTGATGGTTGCTCATATTTTGCTGCCAAAGGTGGATCCGCAAAACCCGGCGACGATGTCAAAGAAAATCATGACCGACCTGCTGCGGCAAGAACTTGGTTTTCAAGGTGTCGTGATAACGGATGATATGACAATGGGCGCGATCACGCAAAACTACAATCTCGCTGATTCAGCGGTGAAATCCGTGGTGGCCGGAGCCAATGTCATTCTTGTTGGCCATGAATATGACAAGATCGTTGCCGTCACCGAAGCGCTCCGCCAAGCGGTGCAGGATAAACGGATCCCGCTGGAAACGATCGATCAGAGCGTCATGCGCATTATGAAGTTAAAGCAAAAGTACGAGCTCAAGGATCAAGCTGTGCAAACGCCGGATGTCTCTGTGTTCAACAACACGGTTCATCAACTGTTATCTACGTATCTTCATAAATAAAAAGAGGGCACTAACGGAACCGCCATTTCCGTCAGTGTCCTCTTTTTTAGTATACAGGCGTGCCCCCGTCTAGCACATATTTGGCATAGGCGATCGGATTAAAATAGGTGGATCTCCAGGCTTCCTCCATATTGGCTTCGCGAAAGCTATAGCGCTGGTCTTTGCCATTGCATTCAATAAACAGCGGGAATCCGTCTTTGGTAATGCCGATATCGAGCCCGATGTCCGCCAAGTGCGGCAGCTCTCTGCTTAGATGTCTGGCAACCTTCAGGGAGAAGTTGGCAATTTGCCGGAAGACGTCGGCATGGTCAAGTGTGGGATACTCAGCGCAAAGAATATCATTTAGCGTCTTCACCTCGCCGCCTTGAGCTACGTTGGTGAGGAACAATTTTTTAGACGCAACTTTAGCTACGATGCCTGTGATGCCCCATTCACCCGTCGCCCCTCGCTGAATGGAAATGCGGAGATCAAAGGGGCGTCCCTCGAACGTCGCCAGCGGTAGCCGCTGTTGAACGATATACGATTTGCTGCGGATTCTTTTCTGCAGAACGAGAGGGATTCTTTTCATAAATGAAGTGGTGCGCCAAATTTTGTTGCTGATCTTCATACTCTGTGGATAAATGAGCCTCCATCCGTTCCGCGTACGGTCCATCTTCATCACGCCTCGACCGATGCTGCTGTTGGTTGGCTTGATAATCAGGGAATCGTAGATGTTCATCATCATCCTCAGATTGGCCATGGTAGCCGGATAAGTACCGGGGAGGTGCGGCCGAATGGTTTCGTCCTTCAAGAGGAGCTCATGGATAAGCATCTTGCTGTATCGGTTCCACCGGTTGAATAAAATAATGCCGCGCTTCGTCCAGTGATCCAATTGCTGATAAGACATCGTATCCAAATAGATGGCGCGGTTATGAATGACCTTGGGCAAATCGATATAGCTGAGGATAAAGCGTTCGCCGTGCTGCACATAGGCATGTACCTTGAGTGTATCGATCTGGACATCTTGAATGCGGAAATAGCAGGGAATAACGCCGTATTCCATACCGGCTTCACTGTAAAAGCGGATGGCCTCATAGTTGGTTTTCCCCAGCGGAATGCCTTCAAACAAGGCATTGCCCACCAGTATACCTACGTAGGGTTTTCCCATCGTTCTGGTTATCCCTCCTTATGTCCTGACTTGGGAGCAATACGGTGCTTTCTTCAGTGTATGGAAAAGCATCCTGGCTTGTTTGTACGGTTGCTGAGAGCCTGCCGCTTGCGGCTGTGATGTTTGACCTCCATCCAGGGGCGGTTACCCAAGCTAATCCATGAAATCCGCATATGTATAGAAGAAAGGAGAGGTGAATATGTGCAGCCTGCCTATTAGCGTGGCCATTGTTACACCCGGCGCCTTCCCCATACCTTCTGAAATGAGCAGCTCAGTCGAGCAGGTTGTCCAGAAAACAGCCGCACCATTGGCGAAGCGGATGACGGTGCAAATTCTGGGGCGAAAGACCCGGTTTCAGCAGAGCCGTGAGGTGAAGGATGGGGTGCGTTATATAAGGGTCCGTTATATACGTCCTTTTTCCTATATTAAAGAAGCCAGCATGCAAGTGGCCAAATTAAAGCCAACGTATATTCAAGTAGAGAATCGTCCACGGTTCGTCCGGTATTTAAGAAGAAGGTATCCGAAAAAGAAAATCAGCTTGATTCTGCATTCGACTTATTTTATTTCCCGGCCGCACATTGCGGTGCGAGAGCTTGCGGTGTGCCTGCGGGCCGCGGATGTGATCGTGGTGAACAGCGATTTTTTGAAAAAGACGCTCGAACGGAAAGTACCGAGCTGTGCGCATAAAATTGTGACACAGCACTTAGGCGTGGATGTGGAGCATTTTACATCGAGATGGACGCCGCAGGGAGCGGAGGCGCGACAGCAGCGGCTGAAAGCGCTGGGATATGAGAATAGACAAATCATTTTATTCGTCGGCCGGCTCATTCCGCGCAAAGGCGTGCATCATCTGCTGAATGCGATGACTCAGGTGATCGGGGCGCATCCGGAAGCGTTATTGCTGGTGATCGGTGGCGCTTTCTACGGGTCTAAGCGTAAAACGGTTTACGTGCGCAGACTTCACAAAAGGGGCAGACTCATGCCGAATCACGTGCGGTTCATTCCGTATGTCGCCCATGCTGACGTGGCCAAATGGTACCAAATTGCCGACATTGTCGTGGTGCCGTCCGCGCCGAACGAAGCGTTCGGACTCGTCAATGTGGAAGCGATGGCGACAGGCGTGCCCGTCATTGCGACGCGCTCCGGCGGTATTCAGGAAGTTGTGGCCGACGGAACAACCGGCTACTTGATGGATCCGCAGCGCATCGCGCAGGAGCTGCCGCGATATTTGCTGCGCCTGCTCGGGGATGCGGAGCTGCGGCAAGTGATGGGCGAGCAGGGCAATCAGCGGGTGAGACAGCTGTTTACATGGGAGCGCGCGGCGGAGCTGCGGCATGAGCTCTATGTCAATATGCTCAAGCGCAACTAGGTATCATGGCACGGAACACAAGCTAATGAAATTGCAACTAGGTTAGCGCACATTTTCTAGGGCGAATGTACATCTCCCTTCAACTGTGAATATGTTACAAATGACCAGATTTCTAAAGAAATGGAGAGGAGTCTATGAGCAAACGGAACAACAATCGGGGCACGCCTCGAAAGTCGCAAGTGCACCGAGTGAACGCGAGTACGAACGAGCTAGACTGGTTGGATGAAAGCGATACGCCAGCTCCGGCCAAGCGTGCCGAAGAAGAGCCCGCGAAGCCAGCGACGGTGAAAGCCGCTCCTGTAAAAGCCGCGATTCCTACCAATACGACCAATGTGTCGAAGGTGTTTAGCAAGCCCAAAAAAACGGACTCGGCAGAAGCGGAGAAGCCTGAAAATGCGAAGCCTGCTGCATCCAGCCGGCCAACGACACCTGCACCGCCGCTGATTCTTCTGAGCGACCGAAAGGCAGGCTCCAATACGACGGCTGTCGTCTATACGGACGATATCGTCGAGGAGGCGATCACATCTGAGAAGATCGCGAACCGGGCCGTGGACGAAAGCAAAATTAAGCCGCAAAGCATTGGCACGAAAGTAATCAAAGATTTTGCGATTGACCATACCAAACTGGCAGCCGCCAGCGTAACCAGGGATAAGGTGGCCCCTGGGGCGATTCATGATGAGCATTTGGCCCATCAGAGCATTTCAGGCGATAAGCTCCATGAACACTCCATCTCCGGGACCAAACTGATGGACAATAGCATTACGGCGAGCAAGTTGGCTGATCAAGTCATTGATTCGATTAAGCTTGCAACTGGATCGATTCTTCCCCATCATTTATCCGAAATGGTTATCTCCACAGAGCTCATCGACGACCAAGCCGTGACCGCGGAAAAAATCCACAGCGGCGCCATTCAAGCCAAACATTTGTCCAACTATATCATTGATACAGCGAAAATTACGGACGCCACAATTACAACCGATAAGCTGCGGGATCAGGCGGTCACCCATGACAAGATTGCCGATAATAGCATCAGTTCGGTCCATCTTCAAGAGGAAAGCATTTTGAACCAGCATTTGGCGCCAGGCAGCGTGCAAAGCCATACGATCGCTCCTTGCCAGATCAACGGCATCCATATCATCGAAAATGCGATTGAATCGCTCCACCTCCAGAGCGAATCCATAACAACGGATAAGCTGATCACGCAGTCGATTACGGAAGAGAAACTGGCGAACCAGGCTGTGACAGGCCGCAAGCTGGCCAAGAACGCTGTCTCTTCCTCCCATATCGCGGAATCAGCGATTCAATCTGCGCATATCGCCAAAGGGGCGATTACTGGGGAGAATGTAGGAGCCGGTCAAATTGGGACGGAGCATTTGCGCAAGAATGTCATCAATACCCATTTATTGGAAGACGAAGCAGTGACCGCAGAGAAGCTGGGAACGTCCAGCATCGGTTCGGACCATATTCAAGAAGAAGCGATTCAAAGCAGCCATTTGGCAGATAAAGCGGTCATTGCTTCGAAGATCGCTCCAGCGTCGGTGACGTCTGCGCAGTTGGCTGATGGAAGTATTGAGACGGCGAAGCTTCAGGATGAAAGCGTCACGACCGAGAAACTTGCTCCCGGTGCTGTCGGCAGTGCGCATCTGCAGAGCGACTCCATCCATACGGAGCATTTGGCGCAGCGCATTGTAGGCGAGGAGCAAATCAAAGGGGCGGCGATTCAGCGCGAGCATATCGCTGACGAAGAGATCATTACAAGACACCTGCAGGATCAAGCCGTAACGACAAGCAAGATTGCGGAAGAAGCGGTGACTAGCAGCAAGATTGCGCCTTCCACGATCGAGTCCCGGCATTTGCAGGAGGGCATTATCGACGGTTCACACATTCAGCAAGGGGCTATTACTTCTGGGCACCTCGGCTTGAATGCGATCAGTCTGGAGATTTTTGCCGATCGTACCTTGGAGGGCGCTAAGCTCGTTGAACAAGCGATAACCGCTGAATTATTGGCAGACGGCGCGGTGACAGCCTCCAAGATCGCTTCGGGCTCGATCGAAGCGCAGCATTTGCAAGCAGACGCTGTGCATACAGCGAATCTCGCCGAAGCAGCGGTAACGGCATCCAAAATCGCCGATGAAGCGATTACGGAAGGAAAGCTGGCTGATCTGAGCGTAACTGCCAGCAAACTGGCCGATAGGGCTGTGGACAGCGAACATATTGTCGATGGAGCGATTACTGCCGCCAAGCTGGCCAACGAAAGCATTCACGGCAGCAAACTCGTCATCGGAGCGATCCACGCCCGCCATTTTGCAGACGGCTCTGTCGTAGCAGCAAAATTGGCTCCTAGCAGTGTGGACAGCAGCAAGCTGGTGAACGGCGCTGTGAATAGCGAACATCTCGCTAATGAAGCGGTGAATGGCGCGAAGTTGGCGAACGGCAGCGTAAGCCGCAAGAAGCTGGCTGACAGCGCCGTGCATCGCGAGCATCTGGCCGATGGCGCAGTCGGAGGCGCACAATTAGCCGCAGGCAGCGTGGATGCCAGCAAGTTGGCTGAAGCGGCTGTGGAGAGCGAGCATCTGGCAGATGGCGCGGTAAGCCGTGCAAAGCTGGCGGATGGCAGCGTAGACGCGAGCAAGCTGGCTGAAGCGGCTGTAGAGAGCGGGCATCTGGCAGACGGAGCAGTAAGCCGTTCGAAGCTGGCGGATGGCAGCGTGGATGCGAGCAAGCTGATCAGCGGCAGCGTTGGTTTTGATCATCTTGCCGATGGAGCGGTCAGCGGCGAGAAGATCGCTGCAGGCAGTGTGGACGGCAGCAAATTAGCAAGCGGAGCTGTGGAGAGCGAGCACATCAGTGATGAGGCCGTGCATGCGGCGAAGCTGGCGCCAAGCAGCGTGGATGGCAGCAAGTTGGCCAGCGATGCGGTGTTCAGCGAGCATATCACCGACGGCGCTGTGACTGGCAGCAAGCTGGCTGCAGGCAGCGTGGACGCGAGCAAGCTGGCGAGCGGTGCGGTCGGCGGCGAGCACTTGGCGGACGGCAGTGTCGACAGCGGCAAACTGGCGTATGAAGCGATCCATACGGAGCATTTGGCCAGCGGCATTATTACGGAGGCGAAGCTTGCAGACGGCAGCGTCAGTGCCAGCAAGCTGGCGAGCGGAGCGGTTGAAGCCGAGCATCTGGCTGAAGGCGCGGTGAGCGGAAGCAAGATAGCTGCAGGCAGCGTTGATGCGAGTAAGCTGACAATGAACTCTGTATTTGGCAAGCATCTGGCCGATGGCGCGGTTGGGGCCAGCAAATTGGCAACCGGCAGCGTAGACGGCAGCAAGCTGGCCTGGGGCGTGGTGAGCGGCGAACACCTGGTCGATGGCGGCGTGAGCGGGGAGAAATTAGCGGATGGCAGCGTAGATGGCAGTAAACTGGCAAGAGGCGCCGTGCAAAGCGAACATCTGGCAGATGGTGCGATCAGTAACAATAAGCTGGCGATGGGCAGCATTGATTATACAAAGCTGGCGTTTGGCTCCGTGCATGGCGATCATTTGAAGGGCGGCAGTGTAGACGGCAGCAAGCTGGCCTGGGGCGCGGTGAGCGGCGATCATTTGGCCGACGGTGCGGTGACTGGAGAGAAGCTGGCCGCTGGAACGGTGAAAGCGAGCCATTTGGCAAGCGGCTCGGTGGAAGGCGAGCACCTGGCCGATAGTTCGGTGAGTGCGGCCAAACTGGCTGCAGGCAGTGTGGAAGCGAGCAAGCTGGCTAGCAACTCGGTGTTTAGCAAGCATCTGGCGGACGGCGCTGTGGGCGCATCCAAGCTGGCGGCGGGCAGCGTGGACGGCAGCAAGCTGGCGTTCGGCGCAGTGAGCGGCGAGCATCTGGCAGACGGCGGCGTCAGCGGAGCGAAGCTGGCCGATGGCAGCGTAGATGGCAGCAAGCTGGCGTTGGGCACGGTGAGCGGCGAGCATCTGGCGGATGGCACGATCAGCATCAGCAAGCTTGGGGCCGGCAGTATTACCGGCAATATGCTGGCTGCCGGTCAAATCGGCGGGGAGCATCTGCTCGACGGTTCCGTTAGCAGGAGCAAGCTGGCGTTCGGTGCGGTCAGTCGCGAGCATTTGGCCGACGATGCTGTCAGCCGGGCGAAGCTGGCCGCAGAGAGCGTTGACGCCAGCAAGCTGACGCGCGGCGCTGTGCATGGCGAGCACCTGGCAGACGGAGCGGTCACCAGCGCTAAGCTGGCCGTAGGCAGTATCGATGCCAGCAAGCTGGCCAGCGGCTCTGTGTATGCCGAGCATCTGGAAGACGGCGTGGTGAACGGCTCGAAGCTGGCGTGGGGTGCGGTAAGCGCTGAACACCTGGCGGACGGCGCGGTGAGCGGCAATAAGCTGGCGCCGGGCAGTGTGGATAGCGCGAAGCTGGTCAAAGGTGCTGTCAAAGGCGAGCACCTCGCGGATGGCACGATCAGCGGTACGAAGCTGATGGCTGGCAGTGTGGATGCGAGCAAGCTGACGTACAACTCGGTGTACGGCGATCATCTCGCAGCAGGGGCTGTGGGCGCAGCGAAGCTGGCGTCAGGCAGTGTGGACGGCAGCAAGCTGGCGTGGGGCTCGGTGAGTGGCGATCATCTGACGGACGGTGCGGTGAGCGGCGCCAAGTTGGCTGGCGGCAGTGTAGACGGTAGTAAGCTGACCTCCGGTGCAGTGAGCGGGGAGCATCTGGCGGACGGCGCGATCGGTGAAGCGCAATTGGCTGACGGAGCGGTGACGCTGGCGAAGCTGGCGATTCCTGAGCTTCCAAGCGACATGCTGCCGATTGGCGGGGTCACTAGCGGTCACCTGGCCGACGGCGCGGTCACGGGCACCAAGCTGGCTTCCGGTTCGGTAGGCCGGCAGCATCTGACAGACGGCGCTGTAACAGGAGCCAACTTGGCGGACGGCAGCGTCGATTACAGCAAGCTGGCCGCCGGCAGTGTGTACAGCGCGCATATTGTGGACGGCAGCATTGACCGTGCGAAGCTGGCGGAAGATGCCGTCGGCAGTGAGCATATTGCAGACGGAGCCGTAACGGGCAGCAAGCTGGCCGCCGGCAGTGTGTACAGCGCGCATATTGTGGACGGCAGCATTGACGGCGTGAAGCTTGCCTCTGGCGCGGTGAGTGGCGATCATCTGCTTGACGGAGCAGTGACCGGCAGCAAGCTGGCCATCGGCAGCATCGACGGCAGCAAACTGGCGATCGGCTCGGTATACGGCGAGCATCTCGCTGTAGGATCGCTAAGCGGCTCGAAGCTCAATGACGGCAGCGTTGATGAGAGCAAGCTAGCGTTCCGGGCGGTGCAGGTTCCTGCTTCGAAGTGGAGTACCATCCAACAGTTCGGGCTCGTTTCGTATGATTTCAAGCTACAGGATGAAAGCGTGGATGTGCAGGTTTATTTTGACGAAGCCTTTGCCGATTTGAACTATGTCCTAATTGCAACAACGAATCATACGGCCTGTTATGCAGTTATCAAACAAAAGTTTACGAACTATGCCGTGCTATCGGTAGTTCGTACGAGATTCTCGGCCGAAATTTATGGCATCATCAACTGGATCGCCATGGGAGCCAAAGCTTAAGTCATATGCCCTGGCAGGATCGGAGCACCCGCTGTGATCCTGCTTTTTTCGTTCGGTCCGAGGGACGAGTAACCAATTTTCATGCTGGCGGTTATTCGTCCATGTTTCAGTCAGGGGGGGAGCATAGAATGGAAAAGTAAGCTTTGGTGCTGCAAAGGAGATGAGTTTTTAATGAAAGTCGTCATTATGGCCGGGGGTAAAGGATTGCGATTCTGGCCAAGAAGCGTCGAAGCGATGCCGAAACAATTCCTGACGCTGACCTCGCATGAAAGCATGCTCCAGCAAACCTATGATAGATTTCGCAAGCATATGGACGTTTCGGACATTTATGTCGTTACAGGCTCATCCTACGTTTCCTTAGTTCACGAGCAGCTGCCATCGCTGCGTCCTGAGCGTTTGATTGTCGAGCCTGAGCAGAGGGATACAGGGCCGAGCCTGGGGTTAACGGCGCGTTTTTTCTTGCAGCAGCAGCTTGACGATGTGCTGGTCACGACCCCTTCGGATCAATATATTCCTGACGATCAAGCATTAATGGCGGCACTGCTGGAAGCGGAGCAAATCGCCGGCCAGGGCGAATCCATCGTCACCCTGGGGATCGTACCCACGCGTCCGGAAACGGGATACGGGTATATCCAAGCTGCCTCTGATCCGGCGTTGGGCCGAGCCAAGCGGGTCTTGAAATTTGTCGAGAAGCCGAGCGAGCAGCGGGCCAAGGAACTCATCATGGAAAAAGATATGTATTGGAACAGCGGAATCTTTATCTGGAAGCCTTCAACCATCGACAAAAATATGAAAAGATTTCAGCCTGATATGTGGAGCAAGCTCTGGTCCGTAGATGCGTCTTTCACTGAAGTCTACGCCGCTCTTCCCAAAATATCGATCGACTATGCGATTCTGGAAAGAGCGAAATCGGTCTATACGATCCCCGTTCATTTTATCTGGGACGATGTTGGTTCCTGGACTTCCCTGGAAAGAATCTACCCCAAGGATGAATATGGTAATCTTGCGCTTGGCAAGGTGTACGTGCTGGAGACAAGTAATTCCATTATTTATACGGATGTTCAAAAAGTAATTGCGATTGGCGTCGAAGACTTGATTATCGTTTCGACGAAGGACGGGTTGCTCGTATGCCGCAAAGCGGATGAGCAAAAAATTAAAATGGCCGTTAACTTGATGGAGTCGGATCCTCCTTCCAGCTAACGGCTTTTTTTTATGAGCGTGTTGTTTTAAACCAGTCATAGGTTTGTTTGATGCCATCATCAAGCGAAGTTGTGGCCTTCCAGCCCAGGCTATGCAGTTTGCTGACGTCCAGCAGCTTTCGTGGGGTGCCGTCAGGTTTGGAGCGATCAAACCGCAGTTCGCCTGCAAACCCCACAATCCCTTTCAGCTTTAGCGCTAACTCGTGAATCGACAAGTCTGTGCCCGTGCCGATATTGATCCAAGTGCCAATTTCACGGTGATCATAATGCTGAAGCAAGTAAATACAAGCGTCGGCCAGATCATCGACGAATAAAAACTCTCTTCTTGGCGTACCGCTTCCCCAAACCTCCACATACTCATCGCCTCTTAGCTTGGCTTCGTGGAACTTGCGCAGGAGAGCGGGGAGTACATGGGCATGTGTTGGATCGAAGCGGTCGAAGGGACCGTAGAGGTTGGTCGGCATGACGCAGAGAAAGTTGGTTCCGTACTGCTTGTTATAAGCCTCACACATCTTGATGCCGCTGATTTTGGCGATGGCATAAGGTTCGTTTGTCAGCTCTAGCGCTCCAGTCAGCAGATGCTGTTCTTTGATCGGTTGCGGAGCGTATTTAGGATAAATGCATGAGCTGCCTAAGAAGAGAAGTTTCTTCACCTGATACCGGTAAGAAGCCTCGATGACGTTCGATTGAATCATTAGATTCTGGTAAATATAATCGGCTGGCTGCAGCATATTGGAGAGAATGCCCCCGACCTTGGCGGCGGCGAGAACGACATAGTCCGGCTGCTCGGCAGCAAAAAAGTCCACGACGGTCTGCTTCTCCAGCAGGTTCAGCTGCTTACTGGACGGCGTGAGTAAATGCGTATAACCGAGCGCCTGCAGCTTCCTGACGATGGCTGACCCGGCCAAACCGTTGGCGCCGGCAACAAAGATGGTATCCTGTTTAAGCAAGAATGTTCCCCCATTCTTCCTGCATCATGAGATGCACCAACTGTTCAAAAGTGACGGTAGGCTTCCAGCCCAGTTTCGCTATAGCTTTGCTAGCATCTCCCTGCAGAAGGTCGACCTCCGTCGGCCGGAAGTAGCGGGGATGGATCTCAACCAAGACTTTGCCATTGCTTTGGTCGATTCCGGTTTCCTGCAAACCGCTGCCCTCCCAGCCAATGGAGATTCCTGCTTGAGCGAAGGCGAGCTCGACGAATTCTCTCACGGAATGGGTCTCTCCGGTAGCGATGACGTAATCCTCAGCTGTTTCTTGCTGCAGCATCAGCCACATGGCTTCTACGTAATCTTTAGCATATCCCCAATCCCGTTTGGCGTCCAAATTGCCGAGCAGAAGCTTCGGCTGCAGCCCCAGCTTGATGCGGACAACGGATTGGGTAATTTTTCTTGTCACAAAAGTCTCTCCCCGAAGCGGGGATTCATGATTAAAGAGAATGCCGTTGCAGGCAAACATCTGGTAGGCTTCCCGATAGTTGACCGTAATCCAATACGCATATAGCTTTGCTGCGGCATAAGGGCTTCGGGGATAGAAGGGAGTCCGCTCCGTCTGCGGCGTTTCATGCACTTGGCCGTATAGTTCGCTTGTGGATGCCTGGTAGAATTTAGTTTTCCTTTCCAGGCCGAGAATACGAATCGCTTCCAGCAGGCGCAGTGTGCCCAGCGCATCGGAGTTGGCGGTATATTCCGGCGTTTCAAAAGAAACCTTGACATGGCTTTGGGCTGCGAGATTATAGATTTCATCTGGCTGCACATGTTGAATAATGCGAATTAAATTGGTCGCATCGGTGAGATCGCCGTAATGCAGGAGCAGCGGATGGTCGAAAGGTTGAACCGGTTCTTCCAACAAATGATCGATGCGGCGCGTGTTGATAAGCGAAGTACGCCGTTTGATACCATGGACCTCGTAGCCCTTGGCCAGAAGCAGCTGAGCGAGATAAGCTCCGTCTTGTCCAGTGACTCCAGTGATGAGTGCTTTTTTCATGACTTCCCTCCGTTGTGATCTGCCTTAAGAATCGGCTTGCTATCCCATGGATCATAGGGGATCATTGTAACCATTTCAGATACCAGGATATCGGAGCGGTCCAAATGAAGCTGTGGTTTTTGAAACGCAGGAAGTCTCCTCTTCGGATATGAATGCCGAAAACGGTTTTACCGATTTTGCGGAGCTTGATAAGCCCCCAAACAACCCGGTAAATTTCCTTCTGTGGAGAATACGGTTTCCGAATATGTTTCCGATAAGGTCGATAGAAGCTGGTATGTGCAAAATGATGGTTTCCAGTTAGATCGACATTTATAAAAGGCGGAGTTCTGTGCTTCAATAATTCCTTCTTGGGCTTGAGAATGTCCTTCGATACGGTTTCGTCTATAATCACGGTTTGAAATCTATGAGAGATAGGCGCGTCTTTTCGGCCAAAGATAAACTGTCCAATCCAGGGGCTCGTCTCTATTTTTAGCTTGTAGGTAAACGCGTATTTAAATAGATGATTACCGAATCTGGAGCCTTTGCCTGAACGGCCAGGCCCAATATTTCTCATCGTAACTACTGATTTCGCCATTGCAGCCCTCCTTTATATGAATCATAGATCTATCTCTATTCTATGAACATGAGGATAAAACGCTATAATGGAAATGACTAATTGCAATCCCATTTTATGCCATGTATTCTATTTACCCCAAAAATAGAGGTCCGTCCATCTAAGCCCTGTCAAAGCTAGCTTCCCTTTCATATCCTACATAGAGACATGCTTCTTCGTTGAAGAAGTGAAAGGAGAAAGAGCATATGAAACTTGTGCTGATCTGCCCGGACTCTTTGCCCTGCCCTCCGATTCGTAGCGGAGCTATCGAACTGCTGATGGCCCGTAAAGCACCCTATTTGGCCAAGCTTGGATTTGACGTAACGGTCCTTTCGATTCAGGACCCCATGCTAGCAAATAAGGAGACGATTCATGGTGTCAGATATATTCGCTTCCCAAAGAAGAATTATCTGGAGAATGTCATCTCTTATGTACAGGCTGAGTCTTTTCCTGTCATTCAGGTGTATAACAAACCGGATTGGGTGCTGCCAATCAAGCAAGTGTGCTTCCATTCCCGGGTGGTGTTGTCGCTTCACAACCAGGTATTCGGATCTCATCTTGAACAAAGCGAGTTAGAGGAGATTGTGCAAGCTGTCGATCACATGGTGGCCGTCAGTCAGTTTCTAGCAGACTCGATTGCGAGGCGCTGTCCCTCCGCCAAAGCGAAAATAACAGTTTTATATACAGGAGATGAGCCGAGCATCTACACACCTCATTACACGCTGCAGGGGCAGCGGATTGCGCTGGAAATGAAAAAAAAGCTGGGTATTCCGGCAGATTACTTTGTGGCTCTGTTCGTGGGAAGGCTAGTCCCCAAGAAGGGCTGCCATCTTCTCATCACAGCGATGAAGAAAGTCTTGCAGCAGCAGCCCAGGACAGCACTAGTTATTGTAGGAAGCAAGTGGTTCGGCAATTTCAGCGAGAATGGGTACGTCAAAATGCTGAGAGAACAAGCGAAGCCCATTTCGGAGCATATCTATTTTACGAGCTTTTTGCCCGTTTATGAGCTGCCGGATTATTACACAATGAGCGATGTTTTGATCTGTGCGTCTCAATGGAAGGAGCCTTTGGCTAGAGTTCAGTATGAAGCGATGACAGCCGGTATTCCGATTATCACGACAGGGAGGGGCGGGAATACGGAAATCATCAAGCATGGCCAGAACGGAATTGTCATTAGCCAGTATGAACACCCGGATGCTTTTGCCGAGAGCATGCTTTACATGATTAAAAATAGAGGCAAAAGAGAGATGATGGGCATAACGAATAGAGGGTTAATTGAAAACTGCTTTAATTTTGAGCAATATGCGCTCCGCATTGCGGAAGTCTACAAACGCTTTGACTTATCCGAAGGAGATACACATAGCAAAGTCCCCGCTTCCTGATTGGAAGGCGGGGACTTTATTCGTGG
>NZ_JAQFVF010000091.1:0-12823 GCF_027789125.1 Paenibacillus aestuarii
TTCCTCTCCCAGCCATAGTAGAAGTATTGACGAATTGCTTAACCCATTTTCATGATCTGTGGTGCAGCGCTTGCGCTGCATGTATGGCTAACGGGTAGTTTAGTTCCACTATTTATCAAAATAGTTTCTGTATGACCATAAATCAACATGGGCTAGCCCAGGGATATGAATGAGTCCAACTCACGAATTTTTTCTTCTAAGCCAAAATTCATACGACAAACGGTCAGATAGCGATTAGGCAACGAGTAGTAGCGGCATCGTTTTATGAGGATTATAAACTTCACGGCAGTGAGCCATTCCAACGAGAATTCGAGCTAATTTACCACACAGTTTGAGAGACCTCATTTTCTTCATCTTTTTCATCTGGACATTGTATGCATGTATCGTATAAAAACGCAAGTTGATATAACGTTTCACCCGGTTGAATGGTATGTATGAAATGATTTGCTGGGCATTGCCAGAAGAAATAAGCCTGCATAAAAAAGCCTCTTTCACATGGTTCTTAAGTTCGCTATCTGTTATGCACGGAATGGGCTTTAGCTGCATTCAAAAAGGAGAAAGGGCTAAGACCTTTTTCAGAGCGGATGGTCATTTGCTGTAAGAAGTAGGGCCGTTTGCTAATAACGGCTGCAGCGTTTGGGCCGGTAATAACTTAACTGTAGTTATTCGTCCATTCATAGGCAGAGAGGGTTGAATATACTATCTTGGATTACAGGAATGGCAAAGTAAAAAGCATGTGATTCCCGAATCGTTTCAACTAAACCACGAAGGAGGTCCTCAATGAAAAAAGTTCTCCAGCAGGTAGCTAAAAAGGCCGTCAAAACGAATCGGAAGCAAAAGCTGCGTAAGAGAATCCGCAGGAAAAATGGGATCAAAATGAAACGAACGCGGAGAACAATAAAATTCCGCAAGCGTCTGCTGCGAAAAGTAAAGAAACGTACGGGGAGAAGAACATCTAAACGAAACACACATCCAGTGAAGCAGCCACCACCTGCTCTGATAGACGTACCGTTAGTTTATGAACCTGTGGATGTTCCGCAAGCTACTATATTAGAGACGAAGCCAAGACTTTCGGTTATCGCGCCGATATTGAATGAGGAAAAGTTCCTTCCGCTGTTTCTAGAAAGTGTCGCTTCCTACGCGGATGAAATTCTTATCTTAGATGGAGGAAGCACTGACGCCAGTGTAAGAATAATCAATGAGTGGAAAAAGCGCGCGAATATTCGGCTGTTCCATAAGAAGCAGACGGGGTTGCCCTACTCCGATGATTGGAACGAATCAGTTGTAAGGAATTTCCTTGTCGACCAAGCTGTCGGAGATTGGATTATGGCGATCGATGCCGATGAGATGATAGATGATGGCTTCCGTAATGCCTTGCCTCGTCTGATGGCCCAGAAAGAAACGGATGCGATCTCATTTCCATGGGTACAATTCTGGATGAATCCTCAAACAATAAGAATAAATGCAGCGAATGATAATCACTGGTCTGTCAATAAATACTTCATGTGGCGCAATCATATTGGTATTCGATACGACGATGCCAAAAATCACTGCAAATTGCAGCTGTTCGGACGTTACATGTGGGAAATCCCCAATAAGGTCGAGCCAATTCCAGTCTACCATTACCATTATGCTTTCGGTTCCCGGGTAAAAGCAAACGATAACCGTCGTCGGGATGTCGATCAATACTTAGGGAAACCGACGGATCGGACCGAATATGACATTTTGACGAAGCCTTTTACCGGGAAACATCCAGCAATTATGAAAAAATATTTTGCTGAAATGAAAGAGAAAGGAAATATGAACGGTTCGAAGCGATAAGAAGACCTCTCTCCAGGCCATTCAAATTACATTCGATTGTAGAAAAAAAGTGACTGAAAGTAGAAACTTTCAGTCACTTTTTTGATTTTATTCGGCGCTATAAAGCTAACTTTATACACTCCAAGGCTCTTGATCTGGAGTAGTAAGTCTCCACGTACTGTTTACATTGTTCGGCTTTGTGCTCTAATAGACTGTTATTGTGGTATAACCGGATGATTTCTGCGGCGAATTCCTGAGGAGTGTTTTTAGGTTCAATCGATTGCCTAATATTCTGCAGCCCTTCGATCCCCGTACTAGTAGTAACTAACGGTGTCTGATGGCACATTGCTTCTATCGTTTTACCTTTCACGCCTGCTCCGTAGCGAAGAGGAATAACGGCAATTTTGGTGGTTTCATACATCTCTTTAAGCTCATGGTCGGATACAAATCCTTTGACAATAATCCGATCCGATTGTAATTCTAGTACCTCCTGCGTAGGATTGGAACCGACGATGAACAGTTGTATATCAGGAATGGATTGCTGCACAATAGGTAGAATATCACGACAAAACCACAAAATACCGTCGGCGTTAGGACTATGTCTGAAACCGCCAACAAAGAGCAGACCGGCGCGTTCTTCCCATGCCTTTGTTCTTGGAATCGTTTGGTCAAAGTAATAGGCCGGAATCAATAGGGAGCTTTTATTTGGAAAATTCCCGTCGATAATTCGTTTTTCAGAGTCGCTGCAGGTCAGGATGGTATCTGCTTTGGTGAACAAGTCGAACTCCAGTCTTCTCATGTACTCTGATTCTTGAAGTAGCCCGCGGTTTTTGTCCAATCCGAACTGCTTCAACTCACGGACGTAATGCAAATCATGGCCATAGTACAGGATTTTAGCACGGGTGTGGGCTTTGATTAGATCGATATATTGATGTGAAATGTTAGGCCGGTTCAACAGGACATAATCAATGTAATCCTTGTGCTTAACGATCCAGAACTCGTAATATCCGCGATCCTGTGTTCCGTAGATGATCTCGATACCGAGCTGTTCGAGTTCAGAGCCATAGGGTTCCAGTTTGGTGAAGTTGTCTGGAATAAACTTTACATTTAAGCCCATATCCACAAGCAGTTTCAGATACATAAACGTCGTTCGGCTGCCTGCATCTTGGTCGAAACTTGGAACGCCGTAGTCAATGACCAAAATGGTTTTTTTAAACTTTGAGCGTTCCCTTGCCCAAAAAAGGTGTTCACCGTCGGCAAGATGATCCCGCTCGAGTACTTCTGCCCATTTTTCTCTAAATTTCTGTTGGTTAATCACCTGATATTTTTTAATTCCTGAGTTGGGGTCTGTGCCGTGGGATATTCCCTCGTAGTGCACGACAACAGATTTGGGTTGCAATACGACCTTGTATCCGAGTTGTCTTGCTTGGAAGGCAATGTCCACATCCTCTGAGTAAGCAGGTGCGAATCGTACGTCAAAACCGCCCATTTGATTCCATAAGTCTTTACGAATCATTAGCGATGCCCCGGAGATATAATCCACTTCCTTGACATAGTTGTACTCATGTTTGTTCGGGCTATCTAAACGGCCGTAATTCCTTGCATACCCGTTATTAAAGACAATACCGCCGGCTTCCTGAAGTCTTCCGTCCGGATATATCAACTTAGAGCCTACGATTCCGATAGTTGGGTCTTTTTCTGGTAAAGACAGCAGATGCTCCAACCAACCGGGAGTTACTTTGGTATCGTTATTTAAAAATAATACATACTTTCCTCTGGAGTTCTCTGCCCCACGATTGCAGTTATGAAGAAAACCCCTCTTCACCTTATTTCGGATGACAGTGACATGTTTGACGAAATGTCCGATATGAGCTGTTAAGTCGTTGGAAATATCATCCACCACGATGATCTCGTAAGGGACACCATGGGTATTCTCAACGATGGACACCAAGCATGGATAGGTAAAATCCCATTTGTTGTAAACAGGAATAATTATGCTAACCAATGGGTGATCCCAGACCGGTACCAACAGCTTATTAACGCGGGGTAATCCTTTACGGATCCGACTACGCTTCAAGCGCCGGATCCGTTTGCGTTTATTAAGCTTTACAACTGACCGTTTTTTCCAACGGGCACGTGCGGATTTTCCACGTTTGAGCAATAGTCGCCGGCCAGCTGCTGTTTGTTTGTGTATACGATGCTTACGAACGAGTGCAGACGCAACTGTCTTTTTCTTCTTTTTCCTAGCCGCTAGCTTCACCAAAACACCTCCTGGACGTAATTCATTATCACATAGCTATACTATTCTCTCTGCAAAGGGTGTGAATGGGACAAACGTTTATTTACAAAAAGCAAGGTGGTTGGAAAATTTCCCTCTCTGCACCATGCGTCCATACAAGTTGTCTAATCCGCACATAAGCTGAATTGGTTATAAGCAGTTTGGACAAAAAATGAACGGAGGAATCACATGATCATTAGATCTAAAGCCCCTTTAAGATTGGGGCTAGCCGGAGGAGGTACAGACGTCTCGCCTTATTGCGACTTATTCGGAGGATGCGTACTGAATGCGACGATTGATTTGTACGCCTATTGTACGATTGAGGTCATCGATGACGGTAACCTTACTTTTGTCGCTTCGGATCTCAATGAAGAGTTCCATTCGGACGCTCGCCGGGAGCTGGAGTTGGATGGTTGTCTAAGCTTGCATAAAGGCGTATATAACCGGATTGTCAAACAGTTTATGCAAGACAAGCCGCTCTCTTTTCGGATGACCACCTATTCTGACGCTCCCGCAGGATCCGGTCTAGGTTCATCATCCACAATGGTAGTTGCCATGCTGAAAGCTTTCGTGGAATGGCTTAATCTGCCGCTCGGGGAATATGAAATTGCTCAGCTTGCCTATGAAATCGAGCGTATCGATGTCGGTTGGGGCGGAGGAAGGCAGGATCAATATGCGGCCACCTTCGGCGGCTTCAACTTTATTGAGTTTCACGAGAATAATCGGGTTATTGTGAACCCGCTTCGGGTGAAAAACTGGATTATAAGTGAATTAGAAAGTTCTATGATTTTATATTACACGGGAGCATCAAGGCAATCTGCCGTGATCATTGACGAACAAGTCCGCAATACGCTTGAAGAGAACCAATCGGCCCTGGAAGCGACCCATGAATTGAAAGCGGAGGCTTATGCCATAAAGGAATGTATATTAAAGGGTGAAATCAAAAAGTTTGCCGAGCACTTGGGGAAATCATGGAATGCCAAAAAAAAGATGGCTGCCTCTATAACGAACGACCGGATAGACTTCATTTACGATACGGCTATTATAGCCGGTGCCTATGCAGGCAAGGTATCCGGAGCCGGAGGAGGCGGATTTATGATGTTCATTGTGGATCCCGTCAAACGCATACAGGTCGTTCAGCGATTGAACGAATTAGGGGGTAAAGTGTTTCAAGTCCATTTTACGAAGAACGGAACGCAAGGATGGAGGGCATAAATTTGAAGAAGTATATTAGCAGCCATATTTTACAGTCGATCGAGATTAAACGGGCGATTGCTAAAGATAGCGCTATATTGAGTTTAATAGAGCAGGCAGCTAGAAAAATGATTGAGGTTTACCGAAAGGGAAATAAAATCATGATCGGCGGCAATGGAGGAAGTGCGGCAGATGCTCAGCATATTGCTGGTGAATTCGTCAGCCGTTTTTATTTCGATCGTCCCGGCTTGCCGTGCATCGCGCTTACGACGGATACCTCCGTGCTTACTGCAATCGGAAACGACTACGGATATGAACAGTTGTTTGCACGGCAAGTTCAAGCCCTCGGCCGAACCGGAGACTTATTTATTGGCATTTCCACATCCGGCAACTCTCCTAATGTTATAAGAGGTTTAGAAATGTCCCGAACTATGGGGATCACGACCATTGGTTTAACTGGTGAAACTGGCGGCAGTTTGGCAGCTCTATGCGATATATGCATTCGTATCCCCTCCCAGGAAACCCCGAGAATCCAAGAAGCGCATATTCTGATTGGCCATATTTTATGTGCAATTGTCGAAGAATCCATATTTGGCAAGGGATTTTAAGCATATGGAAGCAGTCATTTTAGCTGGCGGACTCGGGACTCGTTTGCGTGAGGTTATCTGGGATGTACCAAAACCGATGGCTCCCGTAGGGGGCAAACCATTTCTTCGTTACATTATTGAACGATTGGAGATGCAAGGGGTTCGCAGTGTGGTACTCGCGGTAGGATACAAACATGAAACCATAAGTTCCTACTTCGGCCATCGCTGCGGAGAAATAAGAATCGCATATTCGGTGGAAGAAGAACCGCTAGGAACAGGAGGGGCTCTAAAGAAGGCGATGGATCAGATCTCCGGCGATCAGGTGCTGTTATTAAACGGAGACACGATGTTCCAAGTCGATATCCGGCAGCTGGTACAGTTTCATCAAGACCGCGCTGCCGACTTGACGCTTTCACTTAAACCCATGAAGCGGTTTGACCGATATGGTACCGTTATCGTAAGTTCGGACTATCGGGTTTCCAGCTTCCAAGAGAAACGGATGTGTGAATCCGGATTGATTAATGGTGGTGTATACGTAGCTCGTACCGATTTATGGGATCCATTCGAGCTGTCTGGTAAATTTTCGTTTGAACGATTTCTAGAAAATCCCGGAGTACAGAAGCTTAACATGTATGGCTTCCCGAGTGAAGGATATTTTATCGATATCGGGATTCCGGAAGACTATGAGCGTGCGAAATCCGAGCTTGTCACTGCTGGTGGAAACGGATGAGACCGAAGGCGCTTTTGCTTGATAGAGATGGTGTAATTAACATTGACAAATCGTATGTTTACAAAGTAGAAGATTTCGAGTTTACCGAGGGTATATTCGAGAACCTTTTACGTTTTCAGCAAGCGGGGTTTATACTCATCATTGTGACCAACCAAGCAGGCATTGGGCGGGGATATTACACGGAGGAGAACTTTTGGGAGTTAACGGCATGGATGGTGGGGCAATTCGAGGCACACGGTATCCGGATGGCCAAAGTATATTTTTGTCCCTATCATCCGGTACACGGCATCGGTGAATACAAACAAGACGCGTTCTGTCGAAAGCCGAATCCGGGTATGATTTTACAAGCAATGCGGGAGTTCCAGCTGGATCTAGCCTCATCGGTGTTAATAGGTGATAAAGAGAGTGACATCGAAGCGGGTTTGCGGGCGGGAATCGGGACCACGATCTTGATTCGCGGCTGTGATGGAAGTTCGACTACTGCGGCTACGTTTACTGTAAGGCATATACGCGAGGCGGCTGACCATTTTTTTGACAAAAACAAATAAATACATCTTCATATAAAATGACCGTTACATCATCAGGCTGCCAGGTAATTCGGCAGCTTGTTTTACTATTAAGTGGTTTGTATGCTCATTGCGGTGTTTTTATGTTTGGAGTCGACACTCAGTTGCTGAGAGTCCATATAGCACGAAGATGATTAGTAGAATAACCTCGTTTGTTCTAAAAAAAAGCGCTGAAGAATATTTTTTATAAAATATGACGGACTTCTGGTGCCACGAAGAACTGTTTAAATCGACTGACATCATGTAGATTACTTCCTCGGTAATCCATAATGGAGGATGCGACGATGGCCATTATAGAGCAGACGATTTTCAATTCATTTGGAAACAAAATAATTACTAAGGATAAAGAGATTCATGTTGTCGGCAAAATGGATGAACCGCTTATCTTAATTTTGGACAATGTATTAAGCTACAAAGAATGTGACGCTTTGATTGACTTAGCTAATAACAGAATGAAGCGAGCTAAAATCGGTAAATCTCGCGTAGTAAGCAATATTAGAACAAGCAGCAACATGTTTTTTGAAGAAAGCGAAAATGAATTGATTCAAAAAATTGAGACAAGAGTGTCTGAACTGATGAATATACCGATTTCACATGCTGAACCGCTGCAGATTTTACATTATAAAGCTGGGGAACAGTATCATCCTCATTTCGACTATTTTACATCAGGAAATGTTGTAAACAATCGCATCAGCACACTGGTGATGTATTTAAATGACGTGGAAAAGGGCGGTGAAACGTATTTCCCTTCACTTCGTTTTACAGTAACGCCAAAAAAAGGCAGTGCCGTCTATTTTGAATATTTTTATAATGAAAATCGCTTAAATGAACTAACATTACATGCTGGAAATCTCGTAGAAGTCGGAGAAAAATGGGTAGCAACCCAGTGGATGAGAAGACAAAGACATCGCAACATTTAAAGAACGAGAGTGGAGTTTGCAAGCGATGCAGCTCCTCTTTTTCATTGAGTAAACACTGTTTTGGATTTTTGTCATGGCATCAAAAGTAATGGTTTCAAAAGGTGTGTATGTTAAGCTCCCTTATGTACCAAGTCCAGAATAAGCCGAATTTGTTCAGAAGAAAAGTTTTCTTAATGGATTGTTTGGTGATAAATGACCATTGAACGTTATGGAAATATCACACTGAGAGGTTTTATTTTTCTGTTGACAGACATAGAGCTTCCACGACTATATTAAATGGTTAAATTAAAATTTTTTCACTATTTCATTAGCCCTTAATTTCGGATCACTAGTTTCATATGATGTAGTGATCTTAATAGAGGGAAGTGGAAAAAATGATTAATAAGAGGATCACAAAAAGTACGGTAAATAAGACACAGAACACGGTGAAGAAAACTCAAAGCGCCATAAAGAAAACACAATCTTCGAGAAAAATTGGGTTCTCCGCAAGCAATTTCAAGAAAATGGTGCATGCCGCTCAAAGATCATTGAACTCACAAAAGTCAGTTGTGATTAGCCAAACTAGGACAATCAGTACAGACAGCAGTTGGGTCAACGCGCTACCAATCAATCGAAATCCGTCGTGGGTTGCACCGCAAGCAGGCGAATCCTATTTATGGGGTAAAAACGATCCGAATGGTCCTGCGGCTGTGGTAGCCAGAAGATTTACAATACTTCGGGATGTTGATGAAATTGATGACGCTACTTTATTCCTGGCCGTCGATAACTTCGCTATCGTATTAATTAATGGGCGAGCCCTTATTATCGACTCTCCACAGGCGAACAGTTCTTTCTTTAACCCGGGAAGACAGTTTGATATTGTGCCATTCCTTCGCAGGGGGAGAAATGATATTGTGATAGCTGCTTTTAATTTCCCATCGAATAGCAACAGAAGCGATAATAATCCCGCGGGTGTCCTTGCACGTATAAGAATTAATTTTGCACAACAATCAAAAAAGTAAATATCCTTTGAAATGTTATTTAGATATCCGAAGTGTTTAATATTTGAGTGTCTACAGACTTCTTTAAACAGTCTCATCTGAACGGCTCATATTGGGATTAATCGAATGGCTGGATATATACACGTCCGATTTTAAAGCGACTCATATCAACAGGGTTTGATCGACAAGTCAGGATGACCGTGGCGGGCTGGTGATATTCGTTCCCACCAATCATCAAGGCAGATTCTAAAAAAACAAACTTAAAAGAATTTAGTAATATTTGATATGAACTAACATGTTTTCGATCAAATAAAAACAAATCCGATAGTATCGATCAAGAAGAGTCTTGGACGAGGAAGCGCCTCTCAAGACTATGGTTGATGGTTATGACTTAAATATTCAGGCTAATACAGGAGAATTCATCAACATGATAGGTCCATTAGATGGAGTCATTACAGAACTCACCAGATCATGGTCTTGAACTAATGGGACATGTTAGTTGAAAGATGTAATCAAATTGAAATATTAATTTCATTCTGTCTTAATGAATTTAGCCTATACTAAGAATCAAGACCCCCTTTAAAATATTTAACTTAGACTCGCGGCCCGTTGCTGTGGGTCTCTTTTTTTATTCATTTAATGGCAGGAATGTTCTATAAATGGTTTTAATTCTTATAGGATGACAATTTTTCTCTAAAGAGTGAGGATTTAATGAAAAAAACGAAATTAGAATTCAACATGCGTTTGAGGGACGGTTATTGTTTTTTTCTTTAATGTTACAGCGAAAAGCCCTCAAGAAATTCACCGGATGGTGGGTTCTTGAGGGCTTCTATTTAGTTGTTTTCAAATCGAGGATCTTTTGAGCAATAGTCCCTTTGTTACTGAAAAAGCACCTGGGCCGCTGAAAAGCAAGGAGAGTGCTGTGATTCCGAGCAACAATTCTAGTTCAAACCCTCCGACCCAACCTTTACCTGATTTGGCTGCTAGTATGGCACCAATCATATCTAGTGTGAGCAGGATCGAAAATATTTCCACAAAAAGTCCTAGAATTAAAGCCAAGCCTCCAATAACCTCAAGAATACCAATAACCGGAGCTGCGATGCCGGCCATTGGAATTCCGACTTTAGAAAAAAATTGTGTTGTACCAGCCAAGTTTGTAAGTTTGGGTATTCCATGTAAAATAAACGATATTCCAATTACGATTCGAATGAGTAACGGTGCATAGTTTGAAAATGATCTGTTATTCATTGATTCCTCCATAATGCTTCTAGAGTGTGATTCTCACTTATAGTTATTTCCAAGGATAATCAACAATAAACGCAATGGGATAGCCTTTGAATAAACTAAAAACCAGCCCAGGAGTATCTACGACTCTTTAGGCTGGTTATCGGAACTATGGAGTTTGTTCTCCTGCTAAACTTGCTGAACGATAACAACGAGAATAAGATCAATCTTAAATTACAAATGTCATTGTAATAATTACTAGTAATATGAATAAAACTAAAACCGCTGCCATACTAGTACTGCCTATACCGAAGTTAGTTGTCCCATATCCCATATTATTGCCTCATTTCAATTAAGAGTGGCTTTTTCAAGAAAACTATTAAAAGAAGAAGGGTGATCCAAAAAAGAATGGTGACTCCTCGATGGCTAACAAATCAAAAAGCACGAGCGGAGTTACAGGGTTGAAAAAGGGCGTGAAGAACGGAGAAAAAGCTCTTGTGCTTACTGTCTTATCTCCAGAAGAAAGATAAATTGTATCACCCTTGACTTTTTGTAAAGTGCCATCCAAGACTTGACCATGGCGTGTCATGACATATACGTGTTTGCCAACAAGAGATTTGAGTTTGTTATGATTAAATGACATTCTCATCACCTCCAGCTTTTGTAATAACAAAAGAAAGCGAGTATTACCAAACAAATGTCATAGTAACGATTACTAACAAGATGAAAAGAACCAGGATTGTTGTGGCGGAAGTTCCAATAGTGCCAGACATAGTAATTCCCCCCCCTTATTGGAAGATCTTTGTAAAGACTATACACAATACGAAGCTGTTTAAAGTAATTCTTGGACGAAGTCATTAAAAAGTTTTAAGCTGGATAGCCGTAGGTCATTTCAGGTGATGGAAGTCCCTTACGAATACAGTCATGTCGCTAGCGCTAAGAACCGACGACTATATCAAAGAGAAAGCGAAAAAAGCGTCGATCGGATGAAAATATTCATGTAATAAAATGAAATATGGCAGGAGCGTTGGAGTTGATCATGTAATGCGATAAAACTAAACTTGGCGTTCATCTTGCGAAGAATATAATTTTTTGGCTCTTTGATATTCCGGTCTAAAGCCGCCGTAAAAAGGGCCTGACGAGATATGAAGCTTCAGGTTATGGCAGGAGAGTAACGGAGAGAAAGGAGTTGTATTGCTGAAGCAGCCTTTTCTCCCCAACGCGAAATCCTAAGTTTCCGCCAGGTATCGAAGGGCTCATTTATTTCAATGTAGAAATTAAGGAAGCAGTTTAGATTCGCTAAGCACAGTCTAATCGGATTGTTGATTTCGTCAGGGTCAGGCGCCTATGTCAAAAACCCACCCTTACTCATAGTGTGTATCAGGCTAGTGAAAGGGGATAAGAGATGGAAAAAATACCTGTAACAGGCTTCGTCTTCCACAATAACGATTCATCATCTGATCATTCACACGGATTGTATATCACGTCCTGGGACGGAAGGCCCTACCCTCATAGACATATGTTTTCAGGCACAACCTCTTTGAATGACGGTCATGCCCATGAATATGTGGGAATCACGGAGCCGGCTCCGACAGGCGTTCCACACGTTCATCGTTTTCATACGATTACTTCCATGAGTGATGGTCATACCCATATGATTGAGGGGGTAACTGGTCCAGCTGTGGACGTTCCTGGGGGAGGACATATTCATTACTTTGAAGGATATACAACCGTCAATGGTATGCACCCTCATGCACATTACTACAGAGGTGCCACTGGCAATGAAGTGTAATCGCATTCGAAATTGGCCGGACACGGTCAAGGTTTTTGTTTCCATGGAAGAAAATAATATTTTATAACTCTTCCGATCGATAGGGTTGTTCAAGATACGACCGCGTAGACGCCGTTTCTTCGCAACTATTCCGACCATTAAACAATTCATCATTCTTGGGCGTAATAAATCACGGAAATCACGGATACCTAAAGGCATTAATCCTCAGCGTTTGCCTTCCAATGGCATATGCACAAGCAAACAATATGTACCGAACGTATATTTATACCGAAGTAAAAAATCACCCGAGAGGAATGAGTAAATATGGGAGCAGTAGGTTATGGTGGTAGTTGCGCCGGTTACGGCCTGGGTACAAGCGCCGCAGTTGTTTTGGTTCTTTTTATTCTCTTGGTAATCGTCTTAGCAACTTTTACAATTTAATATTCCATCATCAAACCAAAGAATATCGAGATTAACAAAAACGGTCCTATCGCCAAATAGAGTGATAACATCAGCTTTCCCAAAGAGGAAGCGACGGTTTAGACACTCCTATTTGGGCTATCGTCCAAGCAAGTATTTTGTATCGAACGTATTTTATACCATATTGAAAACCACTGAGAGGATGTGTAGATATGAGCGGAGTAGGCTATGGCGGTATAGGTACAAGTATGGCTGCGGTCTTGGTTCTTTTCATTCTCTTGGTAATTATTACGTCAGCTTTTGTAATCTAATATTCTCTAAACCAACACACAGAATATCGAGAAAAACAAAAC
>NZ_JAQFVF010000091.1:12866-22639 GCF_027789125.1 Paenibacillus aestuarii
GTCGTTTTTTCTTAGAGTGGAAGTCCTCAGCAGATCGATCAACCCCTAACTCCAATTTTTAGCCTCAACTTTATTTTTTCTCTTAAAAAATCGCTTGATTTTGTTCTCATGCTGTCTCTTTTCGAGGATTCGTTTGATAACATACATAAGTACCTTTGGTCGCATTTCATCATCGTGTTTGAGATTTTGTAGTGCTTCACAAAAGTCATTTGGCATAAGCTGTCATCTTTGTTGTTATGCTGAGAAGTTATATTGCTACAAATTTCGACAAACTGTTAATAAATAAGACCGTAGGGATTATTAAGAGCGCACTATAGAAAGAAACTGCCGACTCATTCGGCAGTTTCTTTCTGTTCCTCTTTCTACTATCGTTATCCTGTTCATGGATTAGAATTTCATTTTTTCATAATTGCTTAATGATAATGAATTAGAATGTGAAAGATTGCTTGCACAAAGAGGTGTTGAAGGATGAATAATTATCAAGGTTACCCCTTAGCTCAGGAAAAAAGGACACAGCCAGTCGTGAAGCCAAGGCGTAAATTAAAGCTGCGGTTTCTTGCTATGATGTTGGTTCTTCTTGTATGTATGTTTATCGGCTGGTTTTATGTAACGCCATCTGGTACAAATTGGCGGTACATGCTCGCTGATACGCTCATTACTTCGCAGCATCGCGATTATGCGAAATACTTAATCGGTCAGAGTGAGCTGGACCGTCGTACAGCAGACTACGAAAAACTATTTGACAGTATGGGATTAGTGAAAGATAACCACGACATTATTCCGAATACCAAAAATAATGCCGTTACGGTTGAGCCTGTGACCGGGAAAAATTTTAAAGGGCATATGCTGATTGTTCACAACCCGCAAATGATTAGAGTCGTTACGACAAGCATGCAAGGGCAAGGCGAACAAATCCTCAGCATGGTTAAGAGGACAGGAGCAATTGCCGGTGTGAATGGCGGCGCCTTTGACGATCCGAATTATGACGGCAACGGTTTTCGACCGATTGGGGTCGTCATGTCGGGAGGAAAGCTTTTATACAGCGATGGAGGCATGGAAGATCCCGTTAATGTAGTCGGTCTGGACCGCAAAGGAATTATGGTAGCCGGCCGCTACAAACCTTCTGAATTGGTGAAGATGGGAGTTAAGGATGCGGTTTCTTTTCAACCTAAATTTATTGTAAATGGAAAAGGTTTAATTAAGAATGAAGCAGACGGTTGGGGCATTGCTCCACGTACATGCATAGCACAAACCAAGGATGGTACGATCATTTTCCTTGTTATCGATGGAAGGCAGCCGGGCTACTCCATAGGTGCAACACTCTATGATGCGCAGCAACTGCTGCTGGCCAAAGGAGCTATTACAGCAGCGAATCTGGATGGCGGTTCCTCCTCTGTACTCGTCAAGGATAATCAGGTTGTGAATCGGCCTTCCAGTAGTTATGGAATGAGGTACCTGCCGACAGCGTTCCTGGTGTTCGATCATCCGGATACCGTGAAAGTATCGAATGTCTGGAACGGTGTTGACATGGCGCATTTCAATTCTGCATATAAACCGTTTGCTTCTAAAAAGTGATAAGAAATACGATAAAGGAAGAACGATATGCAGAGCCGTTTACATCGGATTGATAAATTTTATAGGCGCTGCTAGTGAAATTACGTTGGTAAACAAAATTAGTGGATGATTCCAGGAGGTGACCCTCCTAGAAATATTGAGGAACGCAATGGAATAATTGAATCCTGGGGACTGCACAATACTTTTTCATTTATTCTGTTTCCCCGATGGGCAAAGAGGTTGACGTATAGGAAGTCGCCATGTAAGATTATGGAATCGACAAAGGAGGTGGGAGCAATGAATAAAAATCGCATATATGTTGTAATGCAAGTAGCCCCCCTTTCGGAACAGATGTGCGTCTAGGATACGCGTGCGCGTGTCCGAACCCTTCTGGCCACGGGCTGATTGCCCGTGTTTTTTTTTATTTTCAAATTCAGGATCTATGAGGAGGCAAAACAGTTGTTGAAATTATTCGCTTATAACTGGCAAGTTCGACAAGACTGGTTCGCTTGGTGCCAAGAAGTTTCCGAAGAAGAACTGCTAAAGAAACGGATAGGAGGGGTCGGAGGCATTTTGCACACGTTGTTTCATATTGCGGATGTGGAATTCAGCTGGATATCTGTTATGCAAGGGAAGCCAGAGTTCACGGAGCCGTTTGAATCCTATGCCAGCTTGCAGAAAGTGACGGATTTATCCGCTAGGTTTCACGAGGAAGTTCGTCCTTTCGTCTTGTCGTGGACCAATGAAATGGATTTGAAGGAGTTATCGGAATTAACTCCAAAGGGGGAGCCCGTTAACTTCAAATATGGAGAAGTCATGCGGCATGTCATCGCACATGAAATCCACCATATCGGCCAATTGTCTGTATGGTCGAGGGAAGTGGGCAAAGTCCCCGTGACGGCTAATCTCATTCACCGGGGTTTGTTTTAACCGATGGCACCGCCGCATTAAGCTCCCTCGAAAACACTCATACTCATGAATTCGCAGGATTTCATCTTAAGTAAGCGTAAAATAAGCAGCGAAGGAAGAGCTGGTAGCTGGGAGAGATCGAAAAGGGCATGAGGCAGAATTGTTCAACAAAGATGACGGCAGCTAGCCAGATGGGTGCCATTTTCATTTCTCGCCGTAAATCATGTCAAGAGAGCGGAAGATAAATAACGCTTGCCTTAAAGTATACTTTAAGATGTATGATGAATACGGGCCGAATACATAAATGTTTTATTTGACCAATATTGGATAGAAAGGTGTGAATGACATTGAAGTCAAGATCGTTAGGCAACAGCGGCTTAGAGGTATCGGCACTCGGACTCGGCTGCATGGGCATGTCCGACTTTTACAGCGGGCGTGACGAAGAAGAGGCCATCCGGACCATACACAGAGCAATAGAATTTGGAGTTACTTTACTGGACACGGCCGATATGTATGGCGTAGGAAAAAACGAAGAGCTTATCGGCAGAGCCGTAAAAGGGCGCCGCAGCGAAGTCATTCTGGCAACAAAATTCGGTAATATGCGAAGTGAAGATGGTAAATTCCTGGGCGTCAACGGCCGTCCGGAATATGTAAAAGCAGCGTGTGACGCCAGTCTTCGCCGTCTTGGCGTTGATTATATCGATCTGTACTATCAGCACAGGGTAGACCCTCTTACTCCGATTGAAGAAACGGTCGGCGCTATGTCCGAACTGGTGAGTGAAGGTAAAGTCCGCTATATCGGGTTATCCGAAGCAGCTGCAACGACTATTCGGCGCGCACATGCGGTACACCGGATCACCGCGCTGCAGACAGAGTATTCGCTTTGGAGCCGCGACGTGGAGGATGAGATTTTACCGGTTTGCCGAGAACTCGGGATTGGATTTGTTCCATACAGTCCGCTCGGACGCGGATTTCTTACGGGTCAAATCCAAAAGTTCGAAGACTTGGCGGAAGACGATTACCGACGGTTCTCGCCCCGGTTTCAAGGAGATAATTTCATCAAGAATTTGGAACTCGTTAGACGTGTGGAAGAAATAGCCGCCGAGAAAGGCGTAATGCCGTCCCAATTAGCTTTAGCTTGGTTATTGGCACAAGGAAACGACATTGTACCAATTCCGGGAACGAAACGCAGAGAGTACCTGGAGGAGAATATCGGCGCTATTGCGATCGAACTGACGAAAGAGGATTTGGCGCGTATCGATGAAGCTGCTCCCAAAGGAGCGGCCTTCGGAACCCGTTATCCTGATATGAGAAGCGTAAACCTATAGCATAGCGATCCATGAGAAGGTGTTGATTTTGAGTTTTTCAATAAAAGAAGTTTCAGAATGGTTCGGGATTCCTCCTCACACGATCCGCTATTATGAGAAAGAAGGATTACTTCCTAATATTCAACGAGACCCTAATGGGAACCGGATGTTTGAACAAAAGGATATGGATTGGATAGACATCATGATGCGTCTGCGCGCGACTGGCATGTCCGTTGTAACTTTAAGGAAAATGGTTGATCTAACCGTTAAAGGCGATGTAACGATACCGGAAAGACAAGCAATATTGGAAAAACACAAGCTTGAACTTCAAAGAAAACAAGTAGAGTTGGACAGAGCGAACGAGGCTGTAAACAAAAAACTGTTAATTTATGAGTCATTAATGAGCGTGCACATTCGTGAATAAGATTCTTAGCAAGAAAAGTTCAATATAAGCGGCAGTCTAGACTGTATTTTCCAGTCCAAGACTACCGCTTTTTTATTTATGGACATATGGGAAGAATCTTCCGCGGAATTGAAGGTTTTTAGCTGGTCTCGAATGCTTCCGGTACGGGTAATCTGTGTAAAGCTTTGATATCTTGAAGCGGTGGAAGCCCGAAGTGCCGGCGGTATTCCCGGCTGAATTGAGCCGGGCTCTCGTATCCGACTTCCAGCGCGGCGGCCGTCGCGTTCGCGGAGCCGTTCAGCATGAGGCGTCTCGCTTCTTGAAGACGGAGCTGCTTCTGATATTGCAGAGGAGCCATCGTCGTGACAGCTTTGAATTTGTGATGAAGTCCAGATACGCTCATGTTGGAAGATCTCGCAACCTCATCGATCGTAAAGGTTCTGTTGTAATTCTCCTTGATCCATTCAATAGCTCTGCTAATCCCCCCGCTCTGCTGATCCATGAAGACTCGTTGGACAAACAAGTGCCCGTAATCTCCCGTAAGCAAGCGGAAAATCATTTCGCGTTTGATCAGCGAAGACAGAAAGCGAATTTCCGCTTCGGGACTTTCTCGCAACTCCAATAGCCGGATGAATAAGAGCTGCAAGTGCTCATCGGATTTGCCTACATAGACTCCGGGGCCCATCTTTTGGTTGGGCGGTTTTACATTGATTTCAGCCTCCATCATGACAAAGGCAATTTCTTCCGCCGTTAAATCAATGCGTAAGCCGATATATGGCGATTGCCGCGTAGCGCCGACGACTTGACCGGAGGCCGGAATATCAAACAACGAGACCAAATAGTCGCCCGTACTATAATAGATCGTGTCCTGACCGAGATGGAGTTTCTTGGATCCTTGTAGAATTAGGCAAAAAGAGGGTGTGAGAACGCCGGGCATCAACGCCGTCGGCCGGTTGCGCCGAATCAGCGAAAAAAAGGGGATAACCGTCTCTGAACGCCCTTCCGCAAGATTAAAAAATTCCACCATCTCCAATAATTGATCCAATTTCGTCTGCATGGGAGCGTCCCCCCGTTCTTATTTTACCTCTTATTATACTCCTTGCCCCGAAGATCGCCAACCCATTTATAGAATCTTAAGAATTTTAACTTTACAGTATTGAGCAATTTTTAAGCAGGAACGAGCTATTTCGTGAAGTCGATTCGTGCCATAATGTCGTTAGAAGACGAAAGGGAGGTTACCCTCATGAATGAACATTCGAAACGGATCATTTTGGCGATGATTGTCGCCAGTCAGCTGATCATGGTGCTTGACGGTTCCATCTTGATTACCGCGTTACCTGAAATCGGCCGTACACTCCAGCTATCAACGGCTGTATTGACTTGGGTGCAAAACGCTTATATTTTGGCGTTCGGAGGCTTCCTGTTATTAGGGGCTCGAGCGGGGGACATTTTTGGAAGGAGAAGAACATTCAGCGCGGGGATCGCCTTGTTCTCGCTGGCATCGGTAATGGCAGGCTTGGCACCGTCTGCTTCGCTGCTACTCGCCGCCCGCGCTTTGCAAGGATTAGCAGCAGCGATGGCGACGCCGTCGGCGCTTGCCTTGTTGGCTGTTACCTTCTCGGAAGCCAAGGAGAGGGTGAAGGCGATCGCTGTTTACAGCGCCGTATCGGGAGCTGGAGGAAGCGTCGGCTTGATCGTTGGTGGATTGCTAACAGACGTCATCTCTTGGCGCGCCGGTATGTTCCTCAACGTGCCGATCGGCATCGCGCTGCTCCTTATGGTACCCCGATATATGCGGGAGACAGATATGAAAAAGGGTCGTCTGGATATCTTGGGAGCCTTGACATCTGTAATCGGCATGACGGCGCTGGCATTCGGCTTTGTTCAAGCTGCGTCTGTCGGATGGGGATCGCCAGAAGTATGGGGTTCGCTTGCGCTTGGAGGAGTATCGCTAGCGGCTTTCGTGCAGACCGAAACACGGGCGAAAGAGCCGATTACGCCTCTTCGGTTGTTCGCGAGCCGAATGCGATCTGGAGCTTACTTGGGGAGGCTATTGCTCTTATGCGGAAATTATCCGATCTTTTTCTTCGTCCCGCAATTTCTGCAGAATGTCCTTCATTTTAGTTCATTGGAGGCCGGACTAGGAATTATGCCGTTCATGGCCGTTCAGTTCGCGATGATGTATGCCATGCCTTCGCTCGTAGCCCGATTCGGGAACGTTAAAGTATTGATTAGCGGATTGGTAATCGCGATCACCGGAACAAGCTGGCTGAGTTTCATTTCGGCAGATTCCAACTTTTTCCCTCATTTGTTTTTCCCATTGATCGTCATGGGGTTCGGTGCAGGGATGATCTTTCAACCGTTCACGATCTTAGGGTTGTCCAATGTAGAAGCCGAGGATGCAGGAGCGGCATCAGGGCTCGTCAATGTCGCCCATCAGACCGGATCTTCGCTCGGGCTCGCGGTTCTGATCGCCGTCTTCGAGGCAGTGAAACAACCGGCAGTTACTTCCGGTACGTCTTTTGCCCATGCGATCTCCGTCTCGATCGGGGGTTCGGTCATTTTCCTTACGGCTTCACTCGTTACGGTCTTGATCTTTCTGCTGCCGGCGGATAGAGCGCAACGCGCCGTCGCGAAGATGAAGCCAGTAAGTAGCCTAAACGTTGATTCGAATTCGCCGTAATTGTGTTAAAAAGAAAAAATAAAGAAGTCGTTAAATACTGCGACTTCTTTATTTTTTATCGAAACAGACCTAATTTACGGTGTATGGCGTTTCGGAAACGGGATCAAGGTCATGGGTGCTGCTGGAAATCATACTGTACTTTAAGTTAGTGCGGATGCGAGTATGGTTGTCGCTTCTGTGTTATAAGTACAATTGGACTGAAATGAAATCTAACTGCTGGTGAAATTACCGATCAATTGTTATACTTTCATTTAAATGGTCAAGCCGTGGATAGTGTCTCGTTTATGGGCATGTCACTGTGGGGAGGAAGGAGGGGTAACTTGAGTACAGACACGGTTGTTACACATGACATACTCCGTATAAGTCGTTAATATCCATTAAACTTATACGGAGTTAAATGAGAATAGATGGATATGTACCGACTTTTTATAAAGAAGTATGTGTTATAAAAAGGAGGAACTTTACATGTCAATGATTCAAGTACAAAACCTGACATTTTCTTATCCAAGCAGCTTTGATAATATTTTTGAAGATGTTAGTTTTCAAATAGATACGGATTGGAAGCTTGGATTTATTGGTCGAAACGGACGAGGCAAGACAACTTTTTTCAATCTATTATTGGGGAAATATGAATATGGCGGAAAAATTATTTCTTCGGTAGAATTCAATTATTTCCCGTATCCTGTCTCGGATAAAGGCAGATTTACACATGAAATATTAGAAGAGATATGTCCACAGGCAGAAGATTGGAAGCTTCTTCGAGAAATATCTTATTTAGATGTCGATGCTGAAGTGATGTACCGGCCATTTGAAACATTATCGAATGGGGAACAAACGAAGGTTTTACTTGCTGCACTGTTTTTGAATGAAGGGCATTTTTTATTAATTGATGAGCCGACCAATCACCTTGATACCCATGCACGAAAGATGGTTTCTAATTATTTAAAAAGGAAAAAAGGATTCATTTTAATTTCACATGATAGAAACTTTTTGGATGGCTGTGTTGACCACATCTTGTCTATAAACAGAGCCAATATAGAAGTTCAAAGTGGAAATTATTCATCTTGGAAGCTGAATTTTGATAGACAACAGGAACATGAGGAAGCAACAAATGAGCGTTTGCAAAAAGACATTGGAAGGCTGCAACAATCGTCAAAGCGTTCAGCCAATTGGTCTCATCAAGTAGAAGCTTCCAAAAATGGTACAACAAATTCTGGTTCTAAATTGGACAAGGGGTATTTAGGACATAAAGCTGCAAAAATGATGAAACGTGCAAAGAACCTGGAATCAAGGCAACAAAAAGCTATTGAAGAAAAGTCAAAGCTGCTAAAAAATGTGGAAAAAACAGAGTCATTACAGTTAGAGCCATTGGAATACAAATCTAAAGAACTAATTCAGTTAACGGATGTATCTGTTATGTATGATGGTGAATTAGTTAATGCTCCAATAAGTTTTCATGTTGAACCAGGAGACCGAGTTGTACTTGATGGAAAGAATGGTAGTGGAAAAAGTAGTATTTTAAAACTTATTCTAGGGAAGCCACTCCAATATACAGGTACTTTGAAAGTTGGTTCAGGCCTTGTCATTTCTTATGTACAACAAGATACCTCTTATTTAAAGGGAAAGTTATCTGACTTTATTGAAAAAAATCAGATTGATGAATCAATATTTAAATCCATTCTACGAAAAATGGATTTTGACCGTATCCAGTTTGAAAAAGATATATCCCACTATTCTGGTGGACAAAAGAAAAAGTTGCTTATAGCTAAAAGTTTATGTGAAAAAGCACATTTGTATATTTGGGATGAACCACTAAATTTTATTGATGTTTATTCACGTATGCAAATTGAAGAGCTTATTCAAAGCTTTAACGCAACAATGGTATTTGTTGAGCATGACCAGACATTTCAAGAAAATGTGGCTACGAAAAAGGTAGCCTTATAGTTATTCTTGGAGCGTTAAACTATACGGGCAGAGGGAGTTTAGTTGAAGATTAATTACGGAGAACCGTACCCATAAGTAACGGCAAGTTTCTTGGGGTTGGACGCGCAAGAAGGGCGAATACGTCCTTGTGCGGCATGAGTTCGCCATCGCTCACGCTGATGGAAAAGACCGTTTTTTTGAGGCTTTTGCGTTCTGAGAAAGCTTCAAATGACAGAGGTGTACCTAGTGGGGGACTTTTGCTGGCGAAACGCAGAAGTCCCCCTCAGCCGTTTTGTAGAAGAACAGTCCATTTATTTGGACTGTTTTTGTCGAGTGACAAGATTATAGTCCGATTAATATCCGCCAAATGGCGGCGTTTTTATTTTTATCGGAACATATTCGTGTCATTTCTCAATGTCAAGAATATCCGATTGTCGATCTAAGCAAGAATATCGTCCGATTGCCGAGTAGACCAAAATATTTATACTTTTGGGCATTCAGCTCCCATGAAAATTAAATCCGGAGTATCAGAAAAAGGCCGCACTAAATAAGACGCCACTTAATCATTTTTTGAAGCGTCTGTAAGATGGGGAAATGGATCTAGGAGTTAGCGGCAATTGTTACGGAGTAACCTAAGTTCTCTAATCTTCGAACGGCATACTTTACAATAGATTGCTGCTTCTGTTTGTCAAAATAATCTTCACCAAGATCTACGTACATTTCTTTACGAGTGAGGAGATAAAACGCAATTCGCAGCATTGCATGGGTAACATTTATTGCTGCTCGTTTTTTACCTTTTCGAGAAGCTGTCCGCCTATACATTGCTCCGAGAAAATTCTTTGATGCAGCAACAGAATGGGCTGCTTCTACTAACGCAGATTTAAGATACTTGTTTGCGCTTGTGGTTTTGGCAGATTTCTTTTTCCCTGCACTTTCATTATGTCCAGGTACCAATCCAGCCCAAGAGCATAAATGCGCTGCACTGGGAAACTGT
>NZ_JAQFVF010000092.1 GCF_027789125.1 Paenibacillus aestuarii
GGAAAAGCCGGACTACAGCGCGGATGGGAGTGCCGGCGAGCGCTGTAGTCCGGATAAACACAATTGCCGAGCCCCAAAGGGGACGCCGCTCGCAATTGGGAAAAGCCGGACTACAGCGCAGATGGGAGTGCCGGCGAGCGCTGTAGTCCGGATAAACACAATTGCCGAGCCCCAAAGGGGACGCCGATCGCAAAACCAAGCCTGCAGTCCGGCGAAACCGGACTGCAGCGAGGAAATTGCGCGGCGTGGCTGCTGCAATGGGGAAAAGCCGGACTACAGCGCAGATGGGAGTGCCGGCGAGCGCTGTAGTCCGGATAAACACAATTGCCGAGCCCCAAAGGGGACGCCGCGCGCAAAACCAAGCCTGCAGTCCGGCGAAACCGGACTGCAGCGAGGAAATTGCGCGGCGTGGCTGCTGCAATGGGGAAAAGCCGGACTACAGCGCGGATGGGAGTGCCGGCGAGCGCTGTAGTCCGGATAAACCCAATTGCCGAGCCCCAAAGGGGACGCCGCGCGCACAAAAAAAGCCCCCCACCACAACCATCGGATTCGCCAAGCGAATATTCCGATCCGGATGCATGGGGGGGCTTCTCATCACTGTGCAATCTGATCTTTGATCGATTGCAAAATCTTCTTCTCCAATCGGGAAACTTGGACCTGGGAGATGCCTAAGCGGCTGGCCACCTCGGATTGGGTCTGATCCCGAAAATACCGCAAATACACAATCAATCGTTCTCGCTCCGATAATGCGCCAATGGCTTCGTTCAGCGCCAGCTTCTCGAACCATTTGTCGCCGGACTCATCGGAGATTTGGTCCATCAGGGTGATCGGGTCGCCGTCGTTTTCGAATACAGTCTCGTGGATGGATGACAGCGGTTTGTTCGCTTCCTGGGCAAAGACAACTTCCTCTGCCGTAATCATAAGCTCTTCCGCCACCTCTTTGATCGTTGGCAGGCGGCCTAGACGCTTCGACAGCTCGTCCTTCGTCTTGCGAATTTTATTCGCCAATTCCTTCAGCGATCTGCTCACTTTTAACGTGCCGTCGTCGCGTAGGAACCGCTGAATTTCGCCGATAATCATCGGCACGGCATAAGTAGAAAATTTGACATCATAAGAGAGATCAAACTTGTCGACAGACTTGAGCAAACCGATACATCCGATCTGGAACAAGTCTTCGGCTTCATATCCCCTATTCAGGAAACGCTGTACAACCGACCATACCAGCCGAATGTTGCAGCTGACCAGCGTTTCTCTGGCCAGACCGTCACCGGACTGGCTCAGAGCGATTAAGCGTTTGACTTCCGCATCATCCAAGTAACTGTGAGAGGCATGCTTCAAATCGACATCCATAGATCAAACCCCTAATTGTATAAAGCTTTTTTAGATTCAATTCGCTTCAACATTTTTATTTTGGTTCCGATTCCAACGGCCGTCACAACTTCAACTTCATCCATGAAATTTTCCATAATCGTAAAGCCCATACCTGATCGCTCAAGCTCCGGCTTCGAGGTATAGAGCGGCTGCTTCGCTTGCTCCAAATCCTCGATACCTTGACCATTATCCTCTACGGTGATGTGAATGATATCATCATCAATCTGCGTAGATATCGTGATCACACCATCTGTGCGATTGTTGTAGCCATGGATGATGGAGTTCGTCACCGCTTCAGACACAACCGTTTTAATGTCCGTGAGCTCGTTCATCGTCGGATCCAGCTGCGCGACGAAAGCAGCTACGGCCACACGCGCAAAGGCTTCATTCTCGGAACGGCTGGCAAACTGGAGCGTCATAAAATTTTTATCACTCATAGCGCAACCTCCAAACTGGAGATCGCAGATCTTTCGTTATCTTGGATCGAAACGATTTTGAATAAACCGGAAAGCTCGAACAAACGATGTACGGCAGGCGATACGTCACATACGACCATCTTGCCGCCTTTGCTTGTAATTTGCTTATAGCGACCGAGAATGACGCCTAAACCGGAGCTGTCCATGAAGGAAAGATCTTTCAAACTTAGAATGAGATGGCGAATGTCCTCTTTGGCAATCGCTTCCTCCATTCTTGCTTTCACAATGTCCGCCGTATGATGGTCCAGTTCACCTTTCAACCTCACGATCAGCGCTCTTCGTCCTTGCTCGAATTCAATTTGCAGGCTCACCATGTTCACTCCTTCCCAGTCATGAATGCTACTTTCTACAGGGAAGATGGGATTTCCTGCCACCCGACAAAACTAGAAGAATTGCGCTAAAAGTAGAAGAAAAACGGGATTTTTCGTTACGGTTCTTACCTCATCTATACATCCGTACGGAATAAATTCGCAGTCGTGCGTTTAAAAAGTTTCCACCAGGACGCCTTATTCACGGCTATCGGGGATTCCAAAGGATACTCCGCCATCACGGTATCGCCATTGTACACGACGATTTTTCCAATCGGCTGACCTAAAGCAATCGGCGCTTTCAAGTTTGGATCGATTTGCAGCTCATGTCGAATGTTTTGCGTGGCTTCGCCTTTTTTCATCAAAATGCTGTAATTTTGCTTCGCAACGAGCGGAACAGACGATACTTCGCCTTTGTTCACGGTAAAGTTGCCAAGGCTATCGCCGGATTTGAACAGTGGATAGTTGGAATATTGAGCAAACGCATAATCGAACAGCTTCGTCACTTCAGCGTTGCGCGTTTTCGTATTGGGCTCACCCAGTACGACGGCGATGACACGGAAATTGTCCCGCTTCGCAGTCGCAGACAGACAAAATTTCGCTTCACTGGTGTATCCGGTTTTCAGACCGTCGGCACCGCTGTAGAAGCGCACCAGTTTATTGGTATTCACAAGCCAGAACGGCTTCGGTGAATCTTTACGCAAATAGTCCTGATAAACACCTGTAAATTTCGTAATTCCCTCGTGTTTGAGCAGCTCGCGCGACATGATGGCGATATCGTTGGCGGTCGTATAATGGTTTGCTACAGGCAACCCGTTGCAGTTGGAAAAATGTGTATTTTTCATCCCCAGTTGCTGTGCCCGTTCGTTCATCATTTGAACGAAGTTCTCTTCGGAACCGGCGATCTTTTCCGCCATGGCGACGGAAGCGTCATTGCCGGATGCCATCGCAATCCCTTTGATCATCTCTTGAACGCTCATCTCTTCCCCAGGCTCAAGGAAAATTTGCGATCCGCCCATGGATGCCGCATACTCGCTCGTACGCACTTTCTCATCCATTTTGATTTTACCTTGATCGACAGCTTCCATGATAAGCAGCATCGTCATAATTTTCGTAATGCTGGCTGGCGGTAGCTTGGTATCTTTATTTTTCTCGGAAATGACGGTTCCCGTGTCCGCATCCATAAGTACCGCGGATTGCGCGTTCGGTGTTAAATCGACTGACGCTGGCTGTTTTTCCGCTGCAAATGCGCCTTGTACCACCAATAGCAGCGCGATCTGCAGACAGATGAAGCTGATAAACCCTTTTTTTAGCATATCCATTCTACCCCTCCTGAGAGTTTTCACCAGAAAACTGCCATCGTAAGCGTGATGTGTTAAGCTCTACGCTCGCAGCATGAATTACTGCTACTCAGTGTTGACGGAAAGCCTTCAAAATATTCCAGTCATGGAAAAATAAAAAGAGCACCTCCCCAGGCATATTTGCAAGGGAAAGTGCTCGTTCCAGCGTCGTACCCATCAATTCGCCTGCCGTGACGGTATCGCCGATTTTTTATTCGTGTCAGACCAGCGGCGTGATTCGCCGATCAAAAATCAAAAAAGGGAGCTTCTTGGCTCCCTTTACAGTTTACTGATTCATATCTTATTGTACGACCAATTTCGCTTTCATCTTAGCATGGCCTTCACCACAAGGAAGTACGCATTCAAGATCGTAAGTTCCCGGTTTGTCAAAGGTTACTTGTTTGGATGGGTTCTCTTTGTCCAATTTGATATCCAGACCTTTGATTTCTACGGCGTGTACGCCTTCTTTCAAAGATAAGGAAACTTTCGTCGGCTCTCCGGCTTTTACTGTGTAGTTCGTATTGTCGAACTGCCAGTTGGACGCGACGATTTTCAATTGTTGGCCTTTATTAGCAGCAGCTTCTGCTTCTCTAGCCTGTTGGCGACCGGAAATATCTTGAAAGAGGACTCCCAACCCTAATGCGCCCGCAAGTATAAATAACACAAAGAAAATCCACTTTTGCATGCATATCCCCCTCGAAATGTGTTCACTTCATCTATTTTACCTAACAAGTCCAAACAATCCCATATATGATTGATGGCAAATCATTGAATATTCTGTGACAAAAGCGTGAACGAGCTTCGCACAAAAATATCCTCCGTTCGGAGGATATAACTATACTATTGCCCAATCTGCGGCAATTTACACGCCTTGGCTGCCGCTCAGTCTGTCGCGGATTTGAAACCCTCCGGAGACCCCAGCCAGCACTTCTCTTGGAATAGGAGCAGGATTCTTCTGCTCTTTCTCTTTCAACTGAACAATATCTTGTTGAATGCGGATCGAACAATCGGTGCAAAGCTTATGTATACGAATCGGTGCTTTACAACTGGAGCACAAATAATGCAGATTCGGGTAATCGGCAACCAGTAGTTTGCTCTCTCTCATCCAAGACATCAACTGCTCCGCGCCAACACCTGTCGCTTCTGCAACCTGCTCATTCGTAGAGCGGTAGTTTTTGCGCATAAAGTCCAGCACACGATTCAGCTTGTGATCCATCTCGCGGCTGCAATCATTGCACTGATTCCGAACATTTTTTTGAAAAACTTTGCCGCAGCGCGGGCAATTGTCAACGTTCAATTGAAGGAGGCTCATGCTGCCATCACGTCCTTGTACCGGAGTTATAGTTCCATTTAACTATATTGTAGCATGATAACTTTTCCATTAATAGGTCTTTAGACGCTAAAATTTTGATAAAGAAAAAACTGCCCCCTCCCGATTACCCAATCGGCAGGAAGCAGTCTCATTCGCTCTATGTACAGGCTTCTTTTACAGCGCGGCAATAATGCCTAAAACGAGCTTAAGGAACTTCGGCTTCACTTGTTCTGTTGTTTCCATCACTTCATCATGTGACAGCGGCTGATCCAAAATACCGGCTGCCATATTGGAAATACAGGAGAAGCCAAGCACTTCGATGCCGGCATGACGGGCCACGATCACCTCTGGCACCGTGGACATGCCGACAGAATCGCCGCCAAGCGTGCGGAGCATGCGAATTTCCGCAGGCGTTTCATAGTTAGGACCGAGCAGTCCTACATAGACACCCTCCTGCAGTTGAAAATCTTGCGAAGCCGCCACTTCATGAGCCAGCTTGCGCAAACGCTTGCTGTACGCTTCCGACATATCCGGGAAGCGTACGCCGAGCGCGCTGTCGTTCGGTCCGATCAGCGGGTTGCGGAAGGTCAGATTCAAGTGGTCGCTGATGACCATCAGGTCGCCAACCTTGAACGAAGTGTTGATCCCGCCGGCTGCGTTCGTGACGATCAGCGTTTGCACGCCAAGCTCCTTCATCACACGCACGGGGAAGGATACCGTCTCTGCGCCGTATCCTTCATACGCATGGAAGCGCCCTTTCATGACCAGCACTTGCTTGCCTTGAATCGTGCCGACCACAAGCTCACCGGCATGTCCTTCTACAGTGGACACTGGGAAATGTGGAATGTGGGCATAATCCACAACCACCGGATTCTCAATGAGATCGGCAAGCACGCCTAGACCGGAGCCTAGAATCAGCCCGATTTGCGGCTGGGTTCCTGTCTCTTTGCGAATATAAGCGGCGGCCTCTTGAATCTTTTGAATCATCGATGTTTCGGACATCTATCATTTCCTCCTTCGCGTTCTGCACGTGCAAAACGGATTAAAATATTACGTTTGACTGACAATCATTGCCTCAATTCTGCAAAAGCTCTCCTGCTTCCTTACTTCAGCAGATGCAGGAAGCTCTCGCCGTTCCCTGTCGAAGCAACACCGAAATTCTCGGCAATTGTAGCGCCCAAATCTGCGAACGTCTTGCGGATGCCGATGGAGGCTGGCGCCTGCAAGCTTGGGCTGTAGAGCAGAATTGGCACGTATTCGCGCGTATGATCCGTGCCCGCATGAATCGGGTCGTTCCCGTGGTCAGCGGTCAGAATCAGCAAATCATTCGGTCCGATTCCTGCCTTCAGCTGCGGCACATGCGCGTCGAATTCCTCCAATGCGCGGCCGTAGCCTTCAGGATCGCGGCGATGGCCGTACAAGGAATCGAAATCGACCAGATTCGTGAACGCCAAACCTTTGAAGGAAGAACCCAACGTTTCAATCGTCTTCTGAATGCCGTCCAGGTTGCTCTTGGTCGAAGTCGCTTTGGTCACGCCTTCACCATCAAAAATATCATTGATCTTACCGATGGCGATCACATCAAGCCCGGCGTCCTTCAGGTGATTCATCACTGTAGGTGAAGGCGGCTTCACCGCATAATCATGGCGGTTGGACGTCCGCTTGAACGCGCCTGGCTCGCCCACGTAAGGTCTGGCGATTACGCGACCTACCGCGTATTCATCGGAAAGCGTCAGCTTTCTGGCGATTTCACAAGCGCGGTACAGCTCTTCCAGCGGAATGATCTCTTCATGCGCAGCTAATTGAAACACGCTGTCAGCGGACGTATAGACGATCCAGGCGCCGGTTTTCATTTGCTCTTCGCCCAGCTCATCCAAAATTTCCGTGCCTGACGCCGGTTTATTGCCAATAACTTTGCGTCCTGTCGCTTGTTCAAATTGACTTATGAGCTCCTCAGGGAAGCCCCCTGGGTACACATTGAATGGGATGGACACGTTGAGTCCCATCAACTCCCAATGTCCTGTCATCGTATCTTTGCCGACAGATACTTCGGCCATTTTGCCAAAATAAGCTTCCGGCGCTTCTGCAGCCGGGATGCCTTTCAGTTCAGCAATACTGCCTAAGCCTAAACGCTGCATATGTGGCAGCGCAAAACCGCTTACTTTTTCCGCGATGTGACCAAGTGTATGAGATCCAGTGTCACCGAATCGCTCCGCATCCGGCAGTTCGCCGATACCTACGCTATCCAGTACGATTACACAAATTCGTTCGAAACGCACAATTAGTCCCTCCAAAAATAAGGCTAGTTTAACCACCCGTTATTATCTCATTTCCACTGCTGGAATGCAAAAATAGGGCGGCAAAAAAGCCTGATCGCTCAGGCTTCTCTCCTTTTACATATGCGCCCGTGGATGCGAGCTGTTGTATACTTCCTTCATTTTGTGCTTCGTCGACTGGACATAGACGAGTGTCGCTGAGATATCGGCGTGTCCGAGCATTTCCTGAACGGAGCGGAGATCGGCGCCGTTCTCGAGCAGATGGGCAGCGAAGGAATGCCGCAGCGTATGCGGCGTAATGTCTTGCTCCAGGCTCGTTTCTTCCGCGTAACGCTTCAGGATTTTCCAGAAGCCTTGCCGGGTCATCCGAGTGCCCAAATGGCCGACGAACAGCGCTTCCTCTTCAGGCGACTTCTTGAGCAGTTTGGTCCTGTGTTCGTTCATATAGATAGCCAGACATCTTGCGCTAATCTTGCTGATCGGAATCAGCCGTTCCTTATCCGCCTTGCCTGTACAACGGATATAGCCCAGATCCAGATGGACGTCCTGAACATTCAGCGCAACCAGCTCGGATACCCGGATGCCGGTGGCATAGATCAACTCCAACATTGCCTTGTCTCTGGCGCCTGGCGAAGAATCGGTCTGCGGGGCTTCCAGCAGCTTCCCCGTCTCGGAGACGGAAAGCACCTTCGGCGATTTCTTCTCCAGTTTCGGAGGATCGACCAGCAGCGTCGGGTCTGTCTCCATCTTGCGCTCGCGAATCAAAAATTGCATCATCGCCCGGATCGATACCAAACAGCGCGAGACCGTCGCCGAAGCCCTTCCAAGCTGCTTGAGGCTGGACAGGTAGCCTGCGACATGGGTTTTACCGACGTCCTTCCACGCTGTGATTCCGTGCTGTTCCAAATAAATCATAAACTGCTGGATATCCCGGTTATACGATTCCAGCGTATTCTTCGATCGGCCGCGCTCCACGGCAAGAAAACGTATGAAGGCTTGCAGGTCTGTATTCATTAGGGGAAAAAGCTCCTTCGTAAAAATTGCCGTGACGTTTTCCAGTACCCTTTCCACGCTCGTGCCAGGAACTCCTCTTTTTTACGCTTTATTCATGGTATTCCCTTTATTCTCCGTACCAGTAAAATAGCCGCAACCGATCCCCCATCGATGTGCCGGAGTCGGATAAAGTCGGGTGCGAATGCTGCCCGAATACTTTCACCGACTTGCCCGTCGGCGTCTTGTATTTATTCATCGGCTGGATCCAGCCTGCCAGGAAGACCATCACTTGATACAGCACGATTGTCAGTGTCATAAACATGAAGATAAACCGCAGGCGGCTTATCCATTTACGCGTGGAGAACACCATAGCCAGTCCCCTCTTCCTAGGTTCTTTAAGGACAGGATATGTGTCAAAACCGGCGTTTATGACAGCTCGGACAATGCGACGTACGGCATATTCAGCGCTTCGGCGACGGCCGGATGCGTAATGTGCCCTTTGTACGTATTGACGCCGAGCTGCAGCGGCTGATTGCCGGCGACGGCCGCTTGCACCCCCTTGCCGGCCAATTCTAGAGCATAAGGCATCGTCACGTTCGTCAGCGCCAGCGTCGACGTGCGCGGGACGGCCCCCGGCATATTGGCAACGGCGTAGTGCAGCACGCCATGCTTCTCGTAGACGGGATCGCTATGCGTCGTGACCCGATCGATCGTCTCGATCGAGCCGCCCTGGTCGACGGCGACATCGACGATGACCGAGCCCGGCTTCATCGTCTCAACCATCGTGCTGGTCACCAGGCGAGGCGCTCGTGCGCCCGGGATCAGCACAGCGCCGATCAAGAGATCCGCCTTCTGCACCGCATGGGCGATGTTATGCGGGGTCGACATCAGCGTGCGCAGCCGACCGCCAAAAATATCGTCCAGCGCCCGCATGCGGTCTGCGCTGCGCTCGATCACGACCACATTGGCGCCTAGCCCTAGCGCCATTTTGGCAGCGTTCGTGCCGACAATGCCCCCGCCGAGAATGATCACATCAGCCGGCGGAACACCCGGCACGCCGCCGAGCAGAATGCCGCGCCCGCCGTAGTACTTCTCGAGGAAATGCGCCCCGATCTGCACGGACATGCGGCCGGCCACTTCGCTCATCGGCGTCAGCAGCGGCAGACTTCCATTCGCCAATTGAATCGTCTCATAGGCGATGCCGGTGACGCCGCTGCTCATGAGCTGCGCCGCCAAATCGCCGGCGGCCGCTAAATGAAGGTACGTGAAGAGCACCAGCCCTTCCCGAAAGTAGCCGAACTCGCTCGGCAAAGGCTCCTTGACTTTCATGATCATGCTGCTTTGCGCCCATACATCAGCAGCGCTACCCAGAATGACCGCCCCTTCTTTGCTATAATCGTCATCGCTGAACCCGCTGCCGACGCCAGCGCCGGCCTCGATTAGCACCTGATGGCCTGCCATGCGCAGCATGCCCGCACCGCCAGGTGTTAGGGCCACGCGGTTTTCGTTATTTTTGATTTCCTTCGGTACGCCAATCACACTTTGTTGAGACATATCGATTCCCTTCTTCCACATCAAGAATGATAGTCATAAGGTGCCATGCTTTGAGTCAGATTATGTGCGTGCACACAGCTCTGTCCTCCTCTTACATCTTATGGGGAAATAACAAAAATGCCTGTATGCGCACCAGCGTATACAGGCATTTTTCTTGTATGAACAGCTTCTTATTCAGACGCTGTTGTTTTGGATTTATCCAATGATTCCGGCTTCCCTCTATCGTTACAGCGATGGCAGATGCCTTGAAAATCAAGCCGATGATCCAACACTTGAAAATGAAAATCCCGCTCCAGCCTTTCTTCGAGCGGACCAAGCCAATCTTCCATAATTTCATCTACGGCTCCGCATTGCACGCAAATTAAATGATGGTGATGATGGCGCGTGTTGTCGCCACGCAGATCGTAGCGGGCCACGCCGTCGCCAAAGTTCATCTTCTCCAGAACATGCAGCTCGCTTAAAAGCTCCAGCGTCCGATACACGGTAGCCAAACCAATCTCAGGCGCCTTATCCTTCACGAGCATAAACACATCTTCAGCACTCAAGTGATCTTCTTCATTTTCAAGTAATACTCGCACTGTCGCTTCCCGTTGAGGGGTTAGCTTGTACCCTTGGGATTGCAGCTGCTGCTTAATCTTCTCGATTCTTGCTTCCATACTCCTCCCCCTCAAACCGGCGGGCATTAGAGCCCAAATGTAGCACTTTATTCATTATAGGGGGAGTTTGCCGACAAAGTCAACAGAACCTGCATGGAACGTTAGCCGTAGAACGCCATCAACATCGGGGTGACCCACTTCATCATCAGCTGGGAAATATAGCCTTCCCAGAACGCGGCGCCGAGCAGAAAGGCGCCCATCAACAGCGTAATCGTCGTATAACGCATAAACGGTTGATACATCGACCCATTGCGGCTCATGAAACGGTGTTTAATGACAAATATGGAAAAAGCCATAGCGGCGACACTGCAAAATAAGATGGCCGGAATCACGATCAGATTCTGCGGCGCCACGGAAACAAGCGCAAACAGCATGCCTTTCCATGACATCTGGCCGACCAGGTAGCCTACCGTAAAGCCGATCAAAACGCCCTTGAGGAAATCCAAAACGAGGATCAGCGGAAGACCGATGATGGACAGCCCGAACAGCCAAATGAGCAGAATCCATTTCATATGCATGCCGAAAGATTGTAAAAACGACTGCCTGCTGTCAAAATCCCCGCCATCATTGATTTCATGAAAGAAGCTGCCCAAATAACGCGACATCTCCTGCTTCTGCTCCAAAGAGAGCGCGTTCACCATGACCGCACCGAACACGACCCCGATCACAAAGAGCACAGCAACGAAAATAAATAGCGGCAGATTTTCCTTCATATATTGCTTCATCGTCAGATTTCGGTTCATCCCGCTGCTCCTTCCCTTTGTATAACCTATACAAAGACAAGCTTATGAAGGAACCAGCGAATCTATGATTGATTTTTCACTTTGCCGTAACGGCCGCCGCCGCCAACTTCCAGCGCCAGCTCCCCGGAACGAGCCTTGACGATATAGCCGGCAAGCTCTTCGCCGATCACGTCGGCCAGCTCCTCAGCGGACGCGCGGTGCAGGACGTTCATCTCCGTGCTGAACCGTGCGAGCAACTGAGCGCGCTTCTTCGGCCCCAAGCCGGGGATGAACTCGAGCGGCACTTGGTAGCGATACGGCGGGCGATGCTCGGGGACAGCGGGCTCCGCCCTGTCGGCGATAGCCAGTATCCGATCCATAACGCCGCGTACGATCTTGGTGCTGCCGCAATACAGGCAACGCTCGACCGTCGTGACGCTTTCATCGAGGATCGATTCACAATCGCCGCAGTAGGTCCGATGATATTTGCCCAGCCGTGGATTCAAGCCGTAATTGGCCAACACTTTGCGGCCATCTTCGCGTCGTAAGGCTTTCATGAATTCAGTATATGATGGCGCAGCTAACTGAATTTGGTTGTACTCCCTGCCAATTTTGGCCAGCGAATGCGCGTCTGAATTGGTCAAAATGGTGTAGCGGTCCAGCTCCGAGATGAGACCCGCCATCTCGGCATCGGCGCTGAGCCCGAGCTCCACAGCCGCAATGCCATCCAAGTCAAGCAAATGCGCCATCCGGTTTGATGCGCTGCCATAGACGCTCTTATGCGGAGTGAAAATATGCGCGGGGATGAGAATACCACCGCGGCCGAGAACTTCTTGCTGCAGCGTTCGAGCCGGCACATAAATGCGCTGGGAGCTGAGCTCCACATTTTTCATATGCCCCTTCATCCAGCCCGTAAAATCCTGCATAGTGGCAAGATCCGGCATATACGCCAGCAAGTGCGCCGCCCCCATGCCAGGATCCCGCACTTCAATCTCGCTGCCCAGCAGAATGACAGTGTCCCGGTAACGAATGCCGCCGCCTTCCTGCTCGGTCATCTCGCCACGCGCGAGGTACATTTGGATCTCTTCCTGCACCGCCGTGGAATGGCAATCAATAATACCAATAATCTCCATACCCTTGCGTTCGGATGCTTCGCTGGCAATATTGAAGAACGTCAAATCGTTAGCAGCGCTGATCTTTACAGCTTTGCCTGATTCCGTACGTCCGATATGAATGTGCAAATCGGCATAATACGCTTTCATCTTAAATCTGCCCTGTAAGTTTATAGAGCTGCCAAGCATATACGGCGAGAATCGTCTTCGCGTCGCTGATTCGGCCTTCGCGAATATATTGCTGCGCCTGCTCTAACGTAATCGCTTCGCATTCCAGAAATTCATCCTCATCCGGACGCGCCTCTCCTTTGACCAGCTGCTCGGCCACATAGAGATGAATGATTTCATCCGCAAAGCCCGGCGACGTATAGAACGAGCTGACATGTTTCACATGCTCGGATCGGTAGCCGGTCTCCTCTTCCAGCTCGCGAAGGGCCGCTTGCAAAGGCTCTTCCCCCGGATCCAGTTTGCCTGCTGGAATCTCAACTTGACTTTTTTCCAGCGGTTTGCGATATTGCTCCACCACGATCATCCTATCCTCCAGCAGCGGAATGACCGCTACGGCGCCAGGATGCCTAATGATTTCCCGTGAAGCTGTCCCCCCGTTCGGCAGCTGCACCTGATCCACCTGCAGCGAAATAATTCTGCCCTTAAAAACAGATTCCGAACTTAACGTAATTTCCTCAAATTTGCGATTGGCTGTCATCGTAAATCCTCCTTCTCTAGCATAACTTGTCCAAATATTGCATATCCATCATTATATCAAACTTCTAATAGGAAAAGAGGAACCCACTATGAAATGCTATGTATCCGAGAATCAAATCCGTCTGGTAGGGAAAGCGTGGGAAATCAAACGCTATTTGCAGCAGCTGCTGACACAAGTCGGCCATGACATCAAGCTCAGCGAATATGCGCATTCCATGCAAACTCCGCAGCCGCACAGATCGCTTTCATAAATGCCGGGTCTTCCTCCATCCCTCTTCCCATCGAGGTAATCTTTACCGGGTACAGTCGCAAAGCCGCTTGGACCCGCTCCATCGTAATGCCGGATACAGGCACAATCCGGTGCTGCGCATAAAGCCCTTCCTCCGCTACTTGCCGCTCAAGCACCGCCTGCTCCGCTTTTGCGAGGCATGGAAGGGGCAGGATGGCCTGGCAGCGCGCCGCGAGCTTCAGTGCTGTGCGCGTATGATGGCTGATGCCGTAATGACGCGGCCGAATATCGCCAAAGCTGATGCGCGGCATCACGATCGGCATGCCTTCCAGCGCATGAACGGCATTGACCAGCTCGCCTACTTCCAGGCCGGAGTAGCCGTAGCGCGTGCCCGTCCCTCTGATGCCCGGCCCCATCGTCACGATGCACAGATCGGCTTGCGCCGCATGTTTGGCCGCCAGCAGTGCGCTAAATTTATTGACTGCTTCCAGTTTTCCCCCATAAGCCTGACCGTATGTAATCGTCGTATGCAGCCAGCCAAGCCGCTCGAGCACCGCCACATGTTCACTCCAAACGAGCGGAAGTGCGCCTCCGTCTGTCATGATATAGGCAATCCGCAGTTTATCCGCCTCTTTCCCCATGCGATATCGCAGCCAACAAAGCGCTGCCGGCAGCATGCTGTGCAACTCCCCCAACAAAACCGGCATTCCTTCTAAAGATTGATGTTCCAAAAAAAGCTCGTGATACGGACTCGTCTGCTCTTCCACCGAACAGGCCACTCTTTGCAGCGGGGTGTAGTTCAGCTTCATCATGTGTCCTGCAGGCTTGGCATCCGCTTGTGCCAACGGGCGGTTCAAGACGGCCGCCACAAAATGATAACCGCCTGTCCCTAGACCTAAGCGAACGGCGGATACGTTCAGCAGCACTTCATCGCCGGGAACGAGCTCGCCGCATTCCGTGTAATGCAGCGCTAGAGATGTCCCGCTGCCTGTGCTTGCCTCTTGCACGGATACGATTTGTACCCCAACACGCACCGCTACGACCGCTGTCACGACGCCTTGCTCCCAAATCACCATAGATCAGCTCAGCCCCTTACGTCCGACGATTTAATTGAAACGTATGACGCCAAGCCTGCATTCATGCAAAAAAGCCGATCGTCTCCCACATACTGGAAGTCCGATCAGCTTTAGATCACTCGCTATTAAACTTTTGCCGTTTCTTTCACGATGGCTACAACGAGCTCGGCCGTTTTCACCAGATCGCTGATAGCGATGTGCTCTTTGACCGTGTGGATTTCTTTATAACCTACAGCCAAGTTCACCGTAGGCACGCCCATGCCATTGAAAATGTTCGCATCACTGCCACCGCCGGAGTGGAACGTGCGGGTAGGCAGACCGAGCGATGTCAGTGCTCTGGACGCCAGCTGCACGACAGGCGCATTGTCATCATGCATATAGGAAGCGTACACGATTTCCGAGTTGAACTCGCAAGTCGTTTGTGCTTCGGCGGCAGCCGCTTCACATGCTTCTTTCATCGCCGCAATTTGAGCTTCCAGCTTATGCTGCACAATGCTGCGCGCTTCCGCTTCCATACGCACTTTGTCGCAGACCACATTCAGCGGGCCGACGCCGGAGAAGCTGCCGATGTTCGCTGTTGTCTCGCTATCGATGCGGCCTAGAGACATGCGTGCAACAGCCTTGCTAGCAACTTGGATGGCACTGATGCCATCTTCCGGATTCACACCGGCATGTGCGGATTTACCGTTGAAAATAATTTCGATCTCCGCTCGTCCCGGAGCAGCCGTGGCAATATCGCCGATGCTGCCGTTGGAATCGAGCGCGAAACCGAATTTTGCGCTGATCGCTTTTGGATCCATGGCGCGGGAGCCTTTCAGACCGCTTTCTTCACCGGCAGTAATGACAAATTCAATGCGCCCGTGCGGAATGTTCTGCTCTTTCAATACTTGGATCGCTTCGATCATCGCGGCAATGCCCGCTTTATCGTCACTCCCGAGAATCGTTGTGCCGTCACTACGGATATAGCCGTCTTCGCCGATCTGCGGCTTAATGCCATTGCCTGGAGCTACCGTATCCATATGGGAGGTAAACAAAATAACAGGAATCGCCGGATTCGCATCTGTAGCTTCCAGCGTGCAGATCAGATTGCCGGAACCGTGACCGCTCTTGGCCATAGAATCGTCTTCAACCACTTGTAGACCGAGTTTACTGAACTTTTCTTTCAGCACGACGCTGATTTGCTGCTCAAATCGGGTCTCGCTGTCCACTTTCACGAGCGAAATGAATTCTTCGATAAGACGGTTCTGTTCGATCATATACTTTCCTCCGCGATGTTTAATGAGTTACAATAACTAGTACGAGCTTAAAAAGGAGTGAAACAGCCGTGCAAAATAAACGTATTTTTAAAGTTGTCATCTATATCATGCTCATTGTCATGCTGCTTTCCAGCCTCATGTTTACGGCCGGGTTATTTTTCAACCCGTAAGCTTAGTAAATTTTCGTATCGAGGTTGTAGCTCTCCAGGTTCTCCTTCACGCGCTGCAGGAACCTTCCGCAGATGACGCCGTCAAGAATGCGGTGATCCAGCGACAAGCACAGGTTAACCATGGAACGGACCGCGATCATATCTTGAATCACGACAGGCTTCTTCACAATCGATTCGAAGGTCACGATAGCTGCTTGCGGGTAGTTGATGATCGGATACGATAGAATCGAACCGAAGGAGCCTGTGTTGTTAACCGTAAATGTTCCGCCGACCATATCGTTCAGCGACAGTTTCCCCGCACGCGTCTTCTTCGTCAATTCATCGATTTCTCTCGCCAGACCGGCGATATTTTTCTGATCCGCCTTCTTGATGACCGGGGTCATAACGGAGTCTTCCGTACCAACCGACAACGAAATGTTGATATCCCGCTTGACGATGATTTTGTCCACCGCCCAGACGGAGTTGATGATCGGATAGTCTTTGATCGCGTTGACCACCGCTTTCAGCATGAAAGCGAGGTACGTCAAGTTAATGCCCTCACGACGCATAAACTCATCCTTCACTTTGTTCCGCAGCACGACGAGATTGGTCACGTCGACTTCAATCATCGTCCAGGCGTGCGGAATTTCCGTTACGCTCTGGCGCATGCGCGTCGCGATCGCATTGCGGATCGGCGTCACATCGATGAAGTGCTCATTACGCGCATCCAAGGAATGGCCTTCCGCTTCGATCAGCGGTGTCGGCGGGTTCGCCGACAAATGAATGCCGGAGCTGCGCACCGGAAGCTTCGATGGCTGCACAGTGTCCTGAGCCTGTAACGCTGCAGATGCGGGTTGCGCTGGCTGCACAGGCGCCGCTTTGGCAGCCGCATTCGCTCCGCCGGAAGCGAGGAATTGCTCGACATCTTTGCGTGTAATCCTTCCGCCTAAGCCGGTTCCGGCCACTCGGGATAAGTCCACGTTATTGTCCTGCGCCAGCTTGTGCACAGCAGGAGAGTAACGACCTCTCATGCTCTGGTCCACTTGCACAGCCGCTACACTCTCGCCACTTGCGGCACTATGGCCACTAGAGCCTGAGCCCGCCGCTTCCGCCGCAGCATCCGCAGGCACTTCGATGAGGCAGATCGCTTCGCCTACCGCAGCGGTTTCTCCGTCGCCTACCAAAATTTTAACCAATTTGCCCTCAATCGGCGAAGGCATTTCAGTGTTTACTTTTTCCGTGAATAGCTCACACAGCACGTCATATTGTTCAATATAATCTCCGGGCTGCTTCAGCCATTTCCCGATTGTCGCCGATACGAGGCTTTCCGCCAAATGGGGAACCGTCACCTCTTGGATTCGGTTGTTCGCTTCGTTCATGCGAGCACCTCCTATTCATAAGTGAAACCTCTAACGAAGTCTCCATGGAGAGACTTCGTGTAGAGGCTGCTTAGCGTGTTGTTCTACGCTTGATTTAAAACATGGCGAGCTTGCGCATCGCATCTTTCAATTTATCCGTGCTCAGCAGGAAAAACTTCTCCATCGGCGGGTTGTTGCCGACAGCCGGCACATCCGGTCCGCATAGTCTTGCGATCGGCGCATCCAGCTCGAAGAGCAGCTCTTCGGCGATGATGGCCGATACTTCCGCGCCTACGCCGCCGGTTTTATTGTCTTCGTGCACGATCAGCACCTTGCCGGTCTTGGAAGCCGCTTCCAGAATCGCTTCCTTATCGAGCGGCTGCAGGGTGCGCAGATCCAGTACGTGCGCGGAGATCCCTTCCTTGGCGAGCTCCTCTGCAGCGAGCAGCGCATAATGCACGGCGATACCGTAAGCGATCACCGTGATGTCCGTGCCCTGACGCTTGACGTCGGCTTTGCCGATCGGCACGATGTAATCGTGCTCCGGCACGTCGGCGGACAACGCCAGATAACACTTCTTGTGCTCGAAGTACATCACAGGGTCAGCGTCGCGAATTGCCGCCTTCAGGAGGCCCTTGGCATCGTAAGGATTGGAAGGCGCCACGATTTTCAGGCCCGGCGTGCCGAAGAACACGGATTCCGGACACTGGGAATGGTACAAGGCGCTGGCGCCGGTTGCCCCGTAAGGCGCCCGGATGACAACCGGGCAGGTCCAGTCGTTATTCGAACGATAGCGGATTTTGGCCGCTTCGCTGATGATTTGGTTCGTCGCCGGGAAGATGAAATCGGCGAATTGGATTTCGGCGATCGCTTTCATGCCGTACATCGCTGCACCGATCGCCACCCCCACGATGGCGGATTCCGCCAGCGGCGTATCCAGCACGCGATCTTCACCGAACAGATCGCGCAATCCTTTGGTGGTGTTCAATACACCGCCTTTACCTATGTCCTCACCGAGTACGAAAACGTTGTCGTCACGCTGCATTTCCTCCTGCATCGCGGAGCGAATTGCTTCCAAATACGTAATAACAGCCATTGATTATACGCCATCTCCTTCCGCATAAACGTGGAGAAGCGTGTCTTCCGGTTTCGGGTAAGGCGCCAAATCTGCATACTTGGTTGCTTCATTGACCTCTCGCTTCAGCCGCTCGAGCATCTCAGACTCTTGCTCATCGTTCCACAGTCCGCATTCCATTAAATAATGTTTGAATTTCGAGATGCCGTCCTTATCGCGGTTCGCTTCCACTTCCTCTTTAGTGCGGTACAGCAAATCATCGTCCGAAGTGGAGTGCGGCATAATCCGGTAAGATACCATCTCGATCAATGTCGGGCCTTCGCCACGCAGCGCACGCTCTCTCGCTTCTTTCATGACACGGTACGTTTCGAGCGCATCCGTGCCATCCACTTCAACGCCCGGGAACCCGTAGCCGATCGCACGGTCGGCAATTTTGCCGGAAACTTGCTTATGTAAAGGGACCGAAATGGCATATTGGTTATTTTCACAGACAAAAATGACCGGCAGCTTATGGACGCCTGCAAAGTTACAGCCTTCATGGAAATCACCTTGATTGCTGGATCCTTCCCCGAAAGAAACGAACGTGGCGAAGTTTTGCTTTTTCATTTTAGCGGCAAGAGCGATACCTACGGCATGCGGCACTTGCGTCGTAACTGGCGAAGAGCCGGTAACGATATTGTTTTTCTTATCGCCGAAATGGCCCGGCATTTGACGTCCGCCGCTGTTGACATCCTCCGCTTTGCAGAACAGCGAAAGCATCAGATCTTTGACGGTCATGCCGATAGCAAGAACAAAAGCGAAATCGCGGTAATAGGGCAGAAAATAATCCTTTTGTGGCTGCATGGCGAAAGCCATACCTACCTGACCTGCATATTGACCCATTCCTGAAATGTGAAAAGCAACTTTGCCTGCACGCTGCAGCATGAGAGCTCGCTCGTCATACTTGGCTGTGAGGCACATGATTTCGTACATCCGAAGGACTTCTTCGTCGGAAAGACCCAGACTTCTATGCTTATAAAGCTGGCCGATGGACATGGAGTTGGCCTCCTTCTAATTAATAGGCTTTGCTGAGATTTAGCATTAGGTTCGTTTTTTATTACCTGGTCCTAAGACTTGACTCTATAAGCTTATTATAAACGTAAACGTTTATGAATACAATTTTTATCTGACCTGCGTAAAATTAACCGCTAATCGCAATCCCGTCAACGGCCAGCATCGCTTCACCCAGCGCTTCGGATAGTGTCGGATGCGGATGGATCGTCTGCCCGACTTCCCAAGGCGTCGCGTTCAACACCTGCGCCAGCGCAGCTTCGGTAATGCTATTGGTGACGTGCGGCCCGATCATATGTACGCCGAGAATGTCGTCGGTATCTGCGTCCGCCACCACTTTGACGAACCCGTCGGCTTCGCCGTACACAAGCGCTTTGCCGACAGCTTTGAAGCTGAATCTGCCGGTCTTCACGCGGTGTCCGCGCTCTACGGCTTGCTGTTCCGTGAAGCCTACGCTGGCGATCTCCGGTCTTGTATATGTGCAGCGGGGCACGAGATGCGCCTGCAGCTCATGAGGCGTTTGGCCGGCAATGTGCTCAGCCGCCAGAATCCCTTCATGGCCTGCCATATGCGCCAGCATCAAGCCGCCGATCACATCGCCGACTGCATAAATATGCGATTCCGTCGTCTGCATGAACCGGTTCACGCTGATAACACCTTTATCGACTTTGATGTCGGTATTTTCCAAACCGATCCCTTCCACGTTCGCCACCCGGCCGACAGAGACTAGCACTTTATCCGCTGTCAATTCCACGATTTCGCCCTGCTTGTCCGCTTTCAGCGAGACGCCGCTGTCCGTAATCGCGACCGAATCCGTCAGCACTTTGGCACCTGTCACCAGGTTGATGCCACGCTTCTTGAACAACCGCTCCAGTTCTTTGGAGATATCCGCATCCTCCAGGCTGACCAGGCGCTTATCCAACTCGACGATCGTCACTTCCACGCCAAAGTCATTTAGCATCGATGCCCACTCTACACCGATCACACCGCCGCCGACGATGATGATCGACTTCGGCAGCTCGCTCATGCGCAGCGCGTCTTCACTTGTCAAAATATGCGTGCCGTCAGCCTCCAAGCCAGGCAGCATGCGCGGTCTGGAACCTGTCGCAACGATCAGGTTGCTGGACAGCAGCGTATCGATATCGCCGTCTTCCTTCTCAACCGAAACCGCTCCACTGCGCGGAGAAAAGATCGAAGGGCCGATGATGCGTCCGTTGCCTTGATGGACGGTGATTTTATTTTTTTTCATTAAAAACTGCAGACCTTGATGAAGCTGGTCGACAATCCGCTGCTTGCGGCCTAAAACGCTCTCAAAATTGAGCTCCACATTGCCCGCTGTAATGCCGTATTCCTCACTTTTTTTCATCGTCGCGTAGACTTCGGCGCTGCGCAGCAGCGCTTTGCTCGGAATGCAGCCCTGATGCAGGCACGTGCCCCCGACCTTGTCTTTTTCCACAACGGCTACCGTCTTGCCTAACTGTGCCGCACGAATGGCCGCCGTATAGCCGCCAATGCCGCCGCCCAATACCACGACGTCATATCTATGTTCACTCATCTTACGATTCCTCCTCAGTAAGCTTGCATTACTTCCTTGGTTACGTGCATCTCTATTATATTACCCTTTTTTTGGTTTGAAGTCATAGTCTTAATTTCTAATTAGACACTGATTCCGTTTCAGAGTATGATAGAAAAACCAAGCAAACAGTTAAGGAGTTCGTATGAAAGCACCTTTTTTCCGTTTCATTGCCATCCTTCTTCTTGTCATTCCAGGCCTCATGGCGACCTATGGTTTTCTAGCGATGAAAGACGCTTTATTTGCGCAATTCAATACGGATATCGGTCATGTGCTGTGGGGCAAAATGCTGCTCGGCATACTTTTATTCGCTGCCGGTGTCGCGTTCATTGGCGGCTGGACGTTTTTCCGCGACCGCAAGCGGAATTATGTCGCTCCGCGGTTCAAAGCCAAGCGCCCGAAAAAACCGGACAACGCATGAAAAGCCGAACATTATGTCCGGCCTAAGCGGTCTAGCCAATTTAAAAAGCGATTGCGTTCAATAAGGGCGGAGATCGAACTGATCTCCGCCTGCACATGCATGTAGAGCAGCAGCGCGACGACCAGCAATTTGACCGGGATCGGAGCCGCCATGACGACCCCGTAGCCGAGCGTGAATCCGAGCATGTTCGAGCCGGCGTCGCCGAGCATCCCGCGTGCGCCTGCATCCTGGCGGTACAGCAGCAGCGCGCCCGCCAAGACGGGAAGCAGCGCATACATATAGGGCGCCCCAGCTCCAGCCCCTGCTGCCGAAGCCGGCCCCCCTATCAGCAGCAGACAGCCCGCTCCGGCGATAAATGCCTTTAACGCACGGCCGGGCCGGACGTCCAGCAAGTTCAAGGCATTGGTGAGCAGCAGCAGCAATAATCCGTTTATCCCCATCTCCCAGATGGGGATTTGTGCGTTTGCGGCTATCTGAGCACCGAAGCAGGCTGCGCTGATGAGCAGCGCTTTGACCGCGCCCATCGACAGCGTCCCGGCATCCCGGCAATACCGGAAGTGGCCCTTGAGCCCCTTCACGCTTTTATCGCCGATCAGATCATCCGTCCAACCTGCGACGAATACTACGGTTGCGGCAAAAGCGAACAGCCGGACATCCACCTCAATCTGCCGGGCCGCTATATATGCCCAACTATCCTTTGTGGATAAGTCTACGAACTGCGTTGCATCCGCTGAGCGGAGCAGCAGCAACAGTATTTGCGCAAGCGCTTCCTGCACGCCGATGAGCAGCCACAGCACGATGCCCATTCCCCGCGGAATGGCCGCGCCCCGGTAATTCGGCTCCAAGCGGCCGTGCGCGACAAGGAAGCGCTGAACGTGCGGCAGCAGCCACCAGCCTGCGGCGGCGAGCACGAGCAGATCCAGGTCTAAGATGAGGAGCGGAATCAGCCGAATCGCCCCTCTCGCCAGCGCGTCAGCAGCGCCGCAGCCACCGCGACGAACTGCTTGCCGCGGTGCATGAAGCCGTGCCAATCCCGCCCGGTCTCACGGTGCTTGATGGGCACGTCCAGCTCCACGATGCGCAGGCCGCGCCGTGCCGCATCGATCGTCAGCGCGACCTCGACGCCGAAGCCGCGCGCCAGGCTCCCCAGCTCCCGCACACACTCCGCGCGCATGGCGCGCTGGCCGGATAAGGGAGCTGCGGTGCTGTAGCCGCTGAGGCGGTAGATGCCGCGGCGGGCCAAACCTTTGACCAGGCCGAAGCCAGCCTGGACCGCGGGCGATGGCAGCCTGGCGATCGCCATGTCTGCCTCGTGGCGCAGCAGCGGCTCGGTCAGCGCCAGGGCGTGCCCAGCCGACGCCTCGACATCGGCGTCGACGAACAGCAGCACATCGCCGCGCGCCTTGTCGATGCCGGATTGCATCGCCGCGCCTTTGCCGCGGCGCGTGCGGTGCTTCACGAGCTTGTCGGCCCAGGGCCAAGCGATCTCGTACGTGCGGTCGCGGCTGCCGTCATCGACGACGATGATTTCATAGTGGAGCTCCTCGTCCCAGGCGAGATCCGCGCTTTCCCGCAAGTAGCGCAGCGTGCGGAAGATGACAGCCTCTTCGTTCCAGGCAGGGACAATGATGGACACAGTCGGTTTCATCGCTACCCTCCCCATTGCCATACTGCATGGGAGATTCGTTTGGTAATCCAATGGGTCTGCAGCAGGGCGAGCAAAATGAAAAACAAAGCGAGCGAGACGGTCACCCAAGCATCTTTCTTGCGTGAAGCGGTATGCCGGTAAAAAAGCCCGATACTTTTAATATCCACTAACCGCGCCCCCAATTTCATGCGGACCAGCAGCGTGCTGCCCATGCCTTCCCTCCCTTTTTCCATAAAATCAATCATATGTGTATGCGCTCCTACAGTGACAATCCATTCGCCGCGGTTCTCGTAAGCAAGCAGCAGCGCTGCATCCTCGCTTGTGCCGAAGCAGGGGAACAGCTGTCCACTCACCCCCAGCGCTTCGAGCCTCGCCATCCCGGGAGCCGTTCCGTTCGGATACGCATGGACGATGAGCTCGGCGCCACAGAGCAGCGCGCGATCCGTGACGCTATCCATATCGCCGATGATGATATCCGGCTGATAGCCGCACTCCAGCAAAGCGTCGGCGCCGCCATCGACGCCGATCAGTACGGGACAGACGTCATGAATGAAATCCGCAGCTTCGCTGAGCGCTTGTTTGTAGCCCTTGCCCCGGGCGACAACCAGAACATGCTTGCCCTCCATCCCTGTCTGCAAGTTAAGGAGCGGCAGCGGTTCCATCACCGTCGCCTTTTCCTGCATCGCATGCGATAACGTATTATCGATGAAATCCGAGAGCGCTTGCGTAATATTCGCATTGGCCTGTTGATATCGCTGCAGCCACTCCGCTTTCGTGAAAGCTCTGCAGGGAAGCGGCTGCGTACCGCTGCCGCCGATCAGGAACGTTTCATAGATGGTGACTTCCGTCTGGCCGCTTAATTGTTCGAATGCATCGCAGTCCGCCTCCCAGATCGGGATCTCCTGCTTCAACAGCATGAGCGGTCCTTGCGTGGGATAGGTGCCGCTCATGGTTGGCTGACAGTTGATCACGGCCTTCACCTTGCGGTCGATTAGCTCCTGCGCAATCACCTCATCGAGGTCGCGATGCGCCAGCACCACGATCCGGCCCGGCGGGAGAGCCCGCAGCAATTCTTTCGTGATCGCACCCGCGCTAACTTTCCCTTTGCAGCGAGGCGCAGGCTTCGTAGAGAACAATGATAAAGACGGCCAACTCATGATAGACACCGACTTTCCTTTCATTTCTTGTCTTTACTATTTTGTCCTTCCAGCCTGATTTTATGTATATTTTACCTTTCAGATGGCAAGCCTTGAGTTTATTAACGAGTTGAAAGGAGATGAGAATCTATGGAGCTAAACATGAGCGCAGACGAAGTTCTGAGCCATATTGTGCAGCTTCACAGCAGCGGAGAGTCATTAGCGAAAAAGAATGTGAAGAAACAGCATCCGGATTTAATGAAGAACGCTTTATATTACTATCCGAGCTGGGAGCATGCGATTCAGAAAACAGGCGTCGACACCGTTCAGTAAGTACATAGCGGCAAGTATACAAACAGCTCCGGAAGTATGTTCCGGAGCTGTTTTTTCTTTCGTTCAATCTTCCATAACTTCCCACTCCACTCGAACCATCCGATCGACCCAAGTGCGTATCTTGATTTCGATTGCCTGCTCGATCTCTTCCTCTGACAATTCCCCGAGCTTCTGCTCGGCAATCTCCAAAATCGCATCTTTCACTTTATCCCCGCCGACAGATAATTGAATTTGAATGCGCATGCCATCACCTTCTTTGGTTTTAATCATTTTTTCCATTGCTGTGAATCCTGCGTTTGCATATGATAAGAAGAGCATAATAACGAATAGGAAAAGAGGTAGTCCGATGTCCAAATCAACTGCACAGAAAAAAAGAAACCGTCTGATCCGCGAAGGCCGGCCTGATCCCGCGATGAACCGTCTGGATTGGCATGGCACGAATCCCGTCACGAAAACAACGCCAACGTTTGCCGAGTCCCGCTTCAAACAAGTGAATAAACACAAAACGAGGAATCTGAACCTTCTGCGGGGTGACGATTCCTTTTCTAATTACTCCGCTTGAATCCGGATTCCTTGCTCCGCAGCGTAGGCAATTAGCTGCTCCTTCTCTTCAGGTTTGAATGGATAGCCGCAATCAAACCCGTTATAATAAAGCTTCCAAACACTGACGCGCGCATTCCCGTCCAGTTGCAGCTCTGCGACATAAAGCGAATCAGGCTCGTCTTCGAATTGCAAACCGATATGCAGGAGCGTTTGTCCGTCAGCGATTTCCTGCTCACAGTAATCAAACTTCATCCTCGCAACCCTCCTATTGAATAAAATCTTTTTTATTTATATAATATACTAATGCACGCGAGCTAACAAAAGCGAGAATGTGATCTCTGCTCGACTTAGGAGGAATTATAGATGGCTTACGATCCGCAGGTTGTAGATGCAAAAATAGTAAGTGATAACAAGAAGAACGGTCTTTACGAAATGGTGGTTGTACTGAAAGACCGCACTCAATGCCGCCTTTTTTTTGAAAAAGATCCAGTAACCGGCGTTGGTCAAGTGACAAACCTGAATCGCTTGATGAAAGAGCCTTGCCCGATTTGCCGCAAAGATTACCTTTGCAACTGCCTAGATCGTTACAAACAAACTATCGCAGAACAAGCGCAAGCTTACATAAAATAACCCCGATTACACAAGAACCCCTTAGCCGCAAGGCTAGGGGGTTCTTCCATGTTGCAATCCTGTTATTCGTAAATGGCCTGGTAAAGCCCATCGATTAAACTTGCAAAGCTGGTGGGCTCGTATTGGATTTCCGCAAAGCTGACGTGAATGACTTTATTGGTTGTCTTCACGATAAAGAAGCTGTCTTCCGACCGGTCCGGATCGATGTAGGTATAACACTCCACTTGCGTGCTTCCGGTCTTCTGCCGCAACCGCTCTGTGGCTTCAGCACTGAGATTGGCATACTTCGGCATCACTCTACTCCTTTCAGCGTGTTTGTTTTCTTCGCAAGGCCAAATATCCGCCAAGTAAGGATACCGGAATAATGACAATGAAACCGAGGAGTTCATACCACAAAGGAACTTCGTGACTTGTCAACATGGAATCAAACCCGATTGCCGCTGCAATGACCCCGATAATCGAAGCGTTGAATACCTCCGCCCTTCTCGCTACCTTGGCTGCTACAAAGCCGCCGAGGAACGTCCAGAACAGCCCGACAATGAGCAAGATCCATAACAGACCTGTGTTGGCATACACCGCACTCAAATCGTTCGGATCGATTGAGTTTCCGGCAAAATACGCGCTGCCGATCATGGCAGTTGAAACAAACGTCCCCAAATTATCAATGGATACACCTAACAGCACACCCAAGAAATGAAATCTCCGTACACTTTTTTGTTCTTCCATGTTTTCTGCATACCTCTCCTGACCGCTGCTTACTTTGAACCTATTCATCATACCACGCCAAGGAAACGTGTTCCAGTTTCCATGATGATCGGGGGCCTTTATACATCCTTCCACCATGCCGCTTGCGGAACCGATTTGCCTTCGCCTACGCTTACGGTTTCACCGATTTTCGGCGTCATGATCGCGACACCGTGTTCGTGAGCCGCCTTCACAGCCCGATCCACCGGGTCCGTCCAGGCGTGAAAGGCTAACGTGAAGCCCGCCCAATGGATGGGCATCATCAGCTTGGCGCGCACGTCGAGATGCGCCTGAACGCTTTGCTCCGGCATCATATGGATGTCGGCCCAGCGTTCATCGTATTGCCCGCACTCGACTAGGGACAGGTCGAAGGGGCCGTAGGCGGCGCCAATTTCCTGGAAATGCGGCGCATACCCGCTGTCCCCGCTGAAGAACACACTCGACCGCTCGCCTTTGATCACCCAGGAGCACCACAGGGTTGCGTTGCGGTCCGTTAAGCTTCTGCCGGAAAAATGCTGAGCCGGCGTACAGGCCAGCTGAAGCCCTGCATAGGCGAATTCGTCCCACCAATCGTGCTCCTCAATCCGGGATGGCTCGACACCCCATCTCACCAAATGCCCTTTGACCCCAAGCGGCACGATAAACCGCTTGACCTTGTCCTTGATGACCCGGATCGTGCCATAGTCGAGATGATCATAATGATCATGTGACAGCAGCACTGCATCGATATCCGGTATGTTTTTCAGCTCGAACGGCAAGCCGCCGCTGTACCGCTTGGAGCCGAAAGCCGGAAGCGGCGACGGCGCAGGCCCGAACATCGGATCTAACAGCAGCATTTTGCCTTCGATGTTCAGCATTAAGGCCGAGTGGCCGAACCAGGTCACCTGCAGCGAGGAGGAAGAAGCGACCGCGAAGCGCGGCGTTTCCATCGGTAAGGGCACTGACGGCTTGTGCTGTGGGTGGCCCTTTAGGACATCTTTCAGCATGCTGCCCATCTCGTTGCCGCTTACGCCTGCGCGGGTATGGCTCACATTGTTGAACTTTCCGGCCACGAAATGATCCGATGGCGTATAGTTTATCATTTCCTTTTGCGAGGGTTGCCGTCCGAAGACCGGATTTATTTGCAGGAACAAAATAATGAATACGGCAATACCGACAATGATTCCAATGGTAATGAGGTACCCCACCTTACTGCCTCCCTATGTAGACTTTGGTTGGTTAGAATTACTATTTTAATCCAAAACGGAGAGGACGATCAAGAACAAAAAAACCAGCGCGCAAACGAGCTGGCCCTAATAGCTAATTTAATTCGACGTTTTCCGGTAGCCTTTACGTTTATGAAGCGATATTGAACGGTACGTTTTGGCTAGCTTGGGCGCTAGTAACCGGACCTTCGCTGTGCTCCAGCTCAGGCTCTTATTCTTTGCAGGCCGCAAGATCATCCGCTCTGGCTCGGAGGCATACAAATAATTTCCATAAGTTTCAAATTCAGAAAAAGCGAACTGCTTCCTTTTATTCATACTGCGAATGATGGCCGAGTACCAGTGGCGTTGGTGCCTGGCCTCAATATCCCGTTTGAGCTCGGCAACTTTGTGCTTATTGAACAGCATATAGTGCGTGACGAAAGATACACGTGCTGCTTTTTTCTTGCCCATCAGTTTATGGTACGTTTTGTAATATTCAGGCTGACTCCAGTTCCGGCAGTAAAAGACCGTTTTGGAACCTACTTTGAATATGTGCGGACGGATGAGCATTGTATCTGCGTCAATGACCAAATAATGGCTCGACGTACTGAGCCTATCTCCGCCGAGCTTCAATAATTGCTGGTACAGCCAGCCGGAGCGATCCCAAGTCTTGGACTGGTAATGAATATCTTTTTTCGTAATCGGGAGTACCGTGTCTTCATGAACGAATTTGCAGCCTTTTCTGCGGCATAGTTCTAAAATCCGCTCTTTCCTCGGGGCCACGATCATAAATTCTCCGATCGGATGCTTCACATGTTTCCTCACAGCATCGATAACCAGAGGCAATGTGCCCAAATCTTTCTCAATCGCCGGAATGATTACATCAATCCGGGTTGAACTATGAATCTCCGCCTTCGTGGACATATGCCATCTCCTTTGACAAGATCTGGATTATCATATGTCACGCGGATAAAAAGGAATGGGTAAAGGTCACGAGGTGATGTAAATTCTTGCCCTCTGTGTGATTGCAGGCTGTTGGGTAGCCTCCCTCCAACTCCCATTATGCATAAGCCGCTCTACCCTGTAACATGGGGAGTGGGTGATATTGATGTTCATTTCTCCAATGCTCGTTTCGGGGGCAAAAGACAATAAACCATTCAACAGCAAACATTGTATCGTGGAGCTGCAGCTCGACGGCATCCGCTGCTTGATTGCCAATACCGATCATTTCGCTATGTATACCGGGCAGAAGCAGTCGATTGCGCACAAATTCCCAGAGTTACATATGTGCCCTTTCCCGCAAGGAACGATTGTAGATGGCGAGCTCATTATTGCCGATACGTTGGGCAACCCCGATTATGAAGCCATGGCCGCAAGGCTGTTTTCCGCTCGCAATAAAGCGCCAGTTGTATTTTACGCATTTGATATCGTGCAATACAAGGGAATTGATGTCACGAATCTGCCTCTCGCTAAGCGGAAAGAGCTGCTGGAGGAAGCGTTCGAAGAGACCGATCATTATAAAAAAGTTCGCAGCCACGACGGCAAATCCGCCTCCGCATTGTTTCAGCAAGTCCAGGAGCAAAACTTGGAGGGGATCGTGATCAAGCGGCTGGATTCGAAATATACAAGCGGCAGACGCCTGAAAACGTGGCAGAAGGTCATTAATTGGAAGTCTATCGATGTCATCATTTCCGGTTACCGGAAAAAGGATTTCAGTCTGTTAGCCGCGATTCATAATGCGGATGGATTGCCTATTCCCGTTGGGGTGATTGAGCACAATGTCAGGCCGGAGCATAAGAAACTAATCGAAACCATTAAACACAGGCTTGTGTATAAAGAAGATCAGCACTTTGTATATATGAAGCCGATGCTCATGGCTCGCATCAAAACGAGAAATTGGACGCGCAGCGGCAGGCTGCGCTCGCCGGAATTCATGGAATTCGTGCTGTAAAAAAAATAAAAGACTGCGTCTACCAACGGAGGAGTGATGGTGGCTGCAGTCTTTTTGTCATGCGGTTCGAAACTTGTTTATACAGGTGTTAACGTCTGAATCCTTGCAGCTGTTGTTCAGCCATTTGAACCAGTTTGCGAGTGATATTGCCACCGATAGCCCCAGTGTCGCGGGTAGCCATGAAACCGTAATAGCCATCCTGCGGGATCTGAATGCCAAGCTCTTGCGCCACCTCATATTTCATTTGGTTAAGCGCTGCTTTTGCCTGTTGGACAACGAGTGTACTGTTTCTGCTCATTTGACTCACTCCTTTTCGTGGTGTAAGCCTAGTTTGTGGAGTTACTGGATTATTATTCATTCGATTGCAAAAAATTTTTCAGCCGCCTGCTTGATGTACAAATTTCGCGTAAGCAGGAAGTTGTGCATATATCGCCTCAAAAAAAGCACATCCGCGATTCTCCCCAGCACACCCAGCGGCGCTTCGTAGATGAACGTATCGATCATGCGCGTGCCATCGCCCACCGGTATGAACGAATGGCTGTGCCAGAAGCCCTTAAAAGCCCCTTGAACCTGTTCATCGACAAAGCGATGCGGATATTCCATTTCAGTAATCTTCGCAGTGAGACGCTGTCTGATGCCAAAATGAACGGCTTCCCAGGTCACTGATTGTCCTAGCTCAATGAAGCCCTGGGTAACGCCGCCAACTGCCCTCTCTTTCGTTTGCGAAGTCGACTGGGCGTGAATATCGATACTTCTGGCCAAATCGAAGCAAAGCTCAACGGGAGCTTGAATTTCAAGTTCTATGATAATTGTTGGCAAGGTTAAAACACTCTTTCATTAGGATGTCAATAAAATTCATTACATAGGATTCTCAGAAAACTCTAATAAAGCCGACTGAAGCGTTGCCCCTTCTGCTTTCACTGGCTACGTGGGAATTATTCGGAAAAAAATAGTGTGCTATAGTAGTCCCAGGTCAACCAAACAAGCGGCCATCAGGCCCACAAGGGAGGATACACACATGATGAAAAAAGCCACGAAGACCATTGCGACTTTTACACTTGGTTTATCCATCTTGCTTGGAGGCACGGTGGCGATCTCACCGGCGACTACACACGCAGCTTCCGCTAGCAATGTCGTTTCCATTGGGATGCACTATATGGGGACACCGTATCGTTACGGTTCAACTACAGGAAATGCGCGAACGTTTGACTGTTCGTCTTTCACACAGACGGTGTTCAAGCAAGCCGGCGTCAACCTGCCGCGGTCTTCCAGCGCACAATCGCACGTCGGCAGATTCGTCCCGCGCAGTCAGCTGCAGCCCGGGGATTTGGTCTTCTTTTATTCACCGATTCACCACGTAGGAATTTATATCGGCAACGGCAAAGTACTTCACACCTACGGCAGCCCTGGCGTCACGATCTCCGATATGAACAGCGGCTGGTGGAGCAGAAACTTTGCAACAGCCCGCCGCGTGCTATAAGACGATTATAACATTGACGCCACCTCAAAAGGGTGGCGTTTTTACATCGAGCACACGACGGATACGCGCGGGAGCCTCTGCATCTGCCGAACAACCGGTTACGCTGTAAAATGCACAAGAATGGCTCACCTCATATCCAACATAAAAAATACCACTCCTTTATCGGACTCCTAGAAGCCCAATAAATAAGTGGTATTTGTTTATTACACTCGGTTAGTCCTTATTTCTTTAAGGCTCCTTGCTCTCTCAAGAAACCTTATGTTCAATTCTGAGTTTATCCGCTACCATAGCGATAAATTCCGAGTTTGTCGGCTTGGATTTCGAGATATTAATCGTGTAGCCAAAAATAAAGCTGATGCTGTCGATGTTGCCGCGCGTCCAAGCGACTTCAATCGCGTGGCGGATGGCGCGTTCGACGCGACTAGGCGTTGTTTTATACTTTTCGGCAATAGCCGGGTACAGCGTCTTAGTGATAGCGCCAAGAATTTCGATGTTGTTATACACCATCGTGATCGCTTCGCGCAAATATTGATAACCTTTGATATGTGCAGGTACGCCAATTTCATGAATAATGCTGGTGATATTCGCGTCCAAATTTTTACCCTTCGGCATATGTACGATATTTGCTTTCTGCGACGATGTAACGGTTGCAGATGCGGCCTGGTTCGTTGTCACCAGCTGGCGGATCCGGTTTGTCAATACCTCCATATCAAAAGGCTTTAGAATGTAGTAGGAGGCACCCAATTGCACAGCTTTTTGTGTAATATTTTCTTGGCCGAACGCCGTTAACATAATAATTTTGGGCTGTGGCTGCAGATTCATCTCGCGCAATTTCTCAAGTACACCCAAACCATCGAGGTGAGGCATAATAATATCTAAAATCAGAACATCCGGTACGTCGCGCTGCTGCTCGATGAAGCGAAGTACTTCGTTTTCATTGTAAGCGACACCGACAATTTCCATATCATCTTGCTCACCTATAAATTCCGACAGTAAGTGGGTAAACTCCCGATTATCATCTGCTAATAGGACTTGAATTTTCTGCAACTGTGACATCCTCCTTTTAACTACATGTAACATGTTGGTAAATTTCTCTTAGGTTAACGTATTCGACAGGCACCTAAAAATTCCTTCTGTCGAAAATTATTTTTCTTTCCAATCGTTCCACTTTCCTATATAATAATTTATTTATCTTGTGTTTCCAACATTTTTCGACATAATCATATCAATTTCATGCCATCCTTATAAAAAAGAAAAATCAAAGGCTGTTAGCTCGCCTTTGATTGGGTTGAAGATGGTCTTAAAATAATGCCTGAATCTTGAAGCATCCATTCGATGAAGCAACCGTAACCGCTGGTCGGGTCATTCACAAAAACGTGAGTTACAGCCCCGATCATTTTGCCGTTCTGGATAATCGGACTTCCGCTCATCCCTTGAACGATACCGCCGGTTTTTTCGAGCAGACGAGGATCAGTTATTTTGATAACCATTCCTTTGGTCGCCGGTACGTCTTGCTTGGATACATGGATCACTTGGATATCGAACTTCTCTACTTTCTGTCCCTCAACTACCGTATATATTTGCGCCGGCCCTTCTTTCACTTCTTCGGCAAAAGCAACCGGAATCGCATTTTTGTCGATGCTGTGGTCTGGCGCCGCGTACATTTTACCAAAGATGCCGAACGCCGTGTTCTTTTCGATATTACCGATCACTTTACTGTCCTTGTACAGCGTTGCCCGCTTCTCGCCAGGCTCGCCGTTGTGGCTTTTAGAGATCGACGTCACATTGGAATAGACGATATCGCCGTCGCCAACGATGATTGGCGTTTGCGTATCCATGTCCGTGATGACATGACCGAGCGCGCCATAGACACCTTGATCAGGGGCATAGAACGTTAACGTTCCGACACCCGCGGCAGAATCGCGAATATATAAGCCTAAACGGTAAGACTTGTCCACAATATCGTAGGCTGGCTGCAGTTTCACTTGAATCTCTTCATTATTCCGCAAAATCGTTAAGTCCAGCGGTGTTTTGCTTTCTCCGGCCTTGGAGACAAGATCGGCAACCTTGCTGACGTCCTTCGATTCTTTGCCGTTGATTTTCTTAATCAAATCGCCGACCTGTATCTTTGCTTCTTCCCCAGGTGAAACTTTTTGGTCTTGGGCAATTGTAACTAAGTGATGGCCGACCACCAGGATGCCGGCGGATTTAATTTTCACGCCGATCGTTTGTCCGCCTGGAATTACTTTTAGATCAGGAACGACATTCACTTTTACTGTTTTTAGCGGAATCGCGCCAAACAACTTTAATTTCATTTCCGTTTGACCGGAGCGGTCAGATTGCAGGGAGATCGGTTCGTTTAGATTAACCTGGAATGAGTGCTTGCTGTTGCCGTTTACTTTGACAATGTCCGGATCTTTCACAGTGACTTGCGCGTTAACCGGCATCGTTAATTGGAGCTGTTTCCCTTGGCCGCTAAATAAGCGAAGCTCTTGGGGGAATGAGGCAAAGCTTTGAAAAGGCGGAGAGACTGTAACCATACAAACGAAGAAGACGAGCAGAAGTCCTATCAATCTTTTTCTTTTGCTGGATGGCAAGCTTTTCACGCTCCTTCACACTTCCTTGAGCCCTGACGAACAGCTTCGTCAAATGCGTACCTATAAGTTAACCCCACTCCTCTTGTTTTATAACTGAAAATGATAACTATCTATACTTTCATGCCCTTGCTTTCTTATTTCTTGCCATGGTAAGCATTTCTCCAGCGTGATGCAGCGTCGTTGCGGTCACTTCGACACCGCCGAGCATCCGCGCCAATTCTTCAATTTGCCCATCCTCCGGCAAATCCTTCACGCGTGTGAATGTCCGCTCTTGATCGACTTCTTTGCGGATGTAGAAGTGCACATCGGCAAAGCTGGCGACTTGCGGCAAATGCGTGATGGAGAACACTTGGCAGTTCCGCGATAATGCCGACATCTTCTCCGCGATGGCCTGCGCCGCGCGGCCGCTGACTCCGGTATCGACTTCGTCAAAGACGAGTACCGGAATTTGATCCGTGCGGGCGAAGATCGACTTCATCGCCAGCATGATCCGCGACAGTTCACCGCCGGAAGCGATTTTGCTCAAGCCGCGGAGCGGCTCGCCAGGATTCGGCGCCATCATGAACTCCACCTGATCGATGCCGTCTCTGGTGAAACGCACGCGTCTGCCTTCGACTTCAATGCCGCCGCGTTCATCGGCCGCTTGCTCCACCTGGACGCGGAATTGTGTCCGCTCCATCTGCAGATCGCGCAGCTCGATCTCGATTTGCGCGGCAAGCTGCTGGGCAACACTGCGGCGGATATGCGACAGATCCAGCGCAGCTAGCGCCAGCTTCTGCTCTTCTTGCGCAAGCTGGGACTCCAGCCTGCTCATATGCTCATCTTTATTTTCGATCGTATCGACTTCACGCTTGATCTTCTCTAAATAAACCAACATCTCTTGGATGTTTTCACCGTATTTGCGGCGCAATGAATTGATCATATCCAGTCGCTGCTCGATATAATCCAGCCGCTCCGGATTGAACTCAATGTCATCGCGATAATCCCGCAGTTGAAAAGCCGCATCCTCCAGCTGATAATACGCAGACTGCGCCTGCTCAAGCAGCGGGCCTAACTTGGCCGGGTCCAGCTGCACGATATCCTGCAGCCGCGCTACCGCCTTGCTCGTCGCATCGAGCCCGCGGTTTGTCGCATAGAGCAAATCGTACGCTTCGGACGAGCTTTGGTACAGCTTCTCCGCGTTCGCCAGCTTCCGCTTCTCTTCGATCAGCGCTTCGTCTTCGCCAACTTTCAGCTTGGCCGCCGTAAGCTCGTCGATTTGGAAGCGGTACAAGTCGAGCATCTGCAGCGCCTGCTTGCTCGTTTCCTGCAGCTCGCGCAGTTCCTTTTGCAGGCGTATGTAAGCATCATAAGAGGCTTGATACGTCTGTTTGGCCGCGCGAATTTCCGCCTCAGCGAACTGATCGAGCGAATGAATGTGCTCTTCGACATCCAGCAGCGATTGGTGTTCGTGCTGCCCGTGGATGTTGACCAGCCACTCGCCGGTTTCCTTCAACATCGTCAAATTGACGAGCTGGCCGTTAATCCGGCTGGAGCTTTTGCCCGAAGCGGTAATTTCCCGGCGAATGAGCAAATGCTCGCTCGGATCCGCTTCAATCCCCAGATTTGAAAGCGTATGCCAAACCGGATGCGAGGGCGGCAAGTCGAACATCGCTTCAATCTCCGCTTTGTCCGCTCCATAACGGACCAAATCGGATGAACCCCGTCCGCCGACAATCAGTGTCAAAGCGTCAATAATAATCGATTTCCCAGCGCCCGTTTCCCCAGTCAGCACGTGAAATCCCGATTTAAATCGAATATGTACATGTTCAATAACCGCTAAATTACGAATCGAAAGTTCAGTGAGCATTTGCCTCTCCTTCAGCTGATTAAGATAATAATGACATGATTTGATTCACAAAATTTTGACTGTTCTCCTTACCGCGGCAGATGACCAAGATCGTATCATCACCGCAAATCGTGCCCATGACCTCGGTCCAATCCATATTGTCGATGAGGGCACAGATCGTATTGGCCGTTCCCGGCATACATTTGACGACAACCAAATTATCTGTGAAATCGATACTAACAAAATGGTCGCTCAAAGCTCTGCGCAGCCTCTGCAGCGGGTTAAACCGCTGATCGGCAGGCATCGAATATTTATATCGGCCATCATCCAAAGGCACTTTGATAAGATGGAGTTCCTTAATATCTCTAGATACGGTCGCCTGCGTGACGTGAAAACCAGCAGCCCGAAGCGATTCCACAAGCTCATCTTGCGTTTCAATTTCGTTGTTTGTGATGATTTCTCTGATTTTCACATGTCGTTGACCCTTCATGCTTACACCTCTATATGAAACGTGATTTTTTTGATTTTACTTTGCGCCATGTCGACGTAGAGCATTCCCGCCGCTTCCGGATACAGGAGACTGTAGGCGAGCAGTTGATCCCGGATCCCGCTGCCGGTCATGTCCAACGGTTTGCGTTCTCTGGCGACTTTCACCACGAACAGCTCGTCATCTTTTTGCGCGAAATAATCGATGAACAAACGGCTTTCCAGTTGTTCGTGATCATTGATGGTCATGGTGATGGGAATTTTCGTCTTGCCGGCCAGCACATCAAACCCTGCCCCCTCCAGCAGCTCCACCACTTCATCTTGCGGAACCTCGGACTGGCTCGGGATTTTGACGTTGTGAGTGATTGGCCTACGCAGCCATCTCTGCAACCTGGTGTACAAATAGACCGCGACTACAAGCACAATGAGCAAAATGACTGTGACATCGCCCTTTTCCATGTCCATCACCTCGCCATAGTATTCGCGGATTTTACGCAAAAATCCTTTTTTTTCAAGCAAAAAACCCATCTCAGGGCCCCTACAACGGACGTTAAGATGAGTTTATTTGCCTTGCAATTTCTGCGCTTCCTTCACTGTTGCCGAAATCAGCGAATCCCATGTAGCCTCAGGAATAGATGCTTCCTCATTGCTGCAAGTCCAATAGCCAAGAAACTCAATATTTCCTTCTCCGCCTGTGATTGGCGAGTAGGTTAATCCTTGCAAATGAAAGCCGGTTTCCGCTGCAAAGCGCAGCACATTGTGCAGCACTTCCTCGTGCACATCCGCATCGCGGACTACACCGGATTTACCGACCTTCTCCCGCCCCGCCTCGAATTGCGGTTTAATGAGGGCGACAACGCTGCCATTGTCCTGCAAAATCGCCTTCAGCGGCGGTAAAATGATGCGCAGCGAAATGAAAGACACATCAATCGAGGCAAACGTCGGAAGCGCCCCAGTCAAATCTTCCGCTTTGGTAAAGCGGAAGTTCGTGCGCTCCATCACGTTCACTTTCTCATGATTGCGCAAAGACCAATCCAACTGATTATAGCCGACATCAATTGCATACACATATTCAGCGCCATTTTGCAAGGCGCAATCGGTAAAGCCGCCGGTCGATGCCCCGATATCGAGCATCACCGCGCCCTGCAGATCAATTTCGAATTGCTTGAGCGCTTTCTCCAGCTTGAGTCCGCCTCTGCTGACGTAAGGATGGATAGCGCCTTTGACTTTCAGTGTCGCCTTGCGGCTGATCTTCGTCCCTGCCTTGTCGACAGGTTCTTCATCAGCAAAAACAAGGCCTGCCATAATGGCGGCCTTGGCTTTTTCCCTGCTTTCGAAATATCCTTGCTCCAGGAGCAGAATATCAATCCGTTCTTTATCTGATGACATAGCGTTCGTGACTTCTCCTTCAAAACAATGAATTTAAGCGCGTTGGCGCTTGCGAGGCATCAGCTTCTTCACTTCCGCCACTAAATGGTGAGAAGTCAGGCCTACTTCCTCACGCTGCTGCGGCACCGATCCATGTTCCACGAAGTAATCAGGAACACCTAGCACTTTGATGGTTTGCCCGATAATGCCTTTGAAGGCGTAGAATTCCAGGACCGCGCTGCCGAAGCCGCCCATCATGCAGCCTTCTTCCATCGTAATAATCGGCAAACCTTCGGAGGCCAGCTGCAGCAAGTAAGCTTCATCTAACGGCTTGATAAACCGCGCATTGACAACGCGTACATGGACGCCTTCCTTCGCCAGCTGTTCAGCTGCCTCTTCGGCCACTTGCACCATCGGCCCTACGGCAAGCACCGCTGCGTAATCGCCTTCGCGCACAGTCTCCCACGTTCCGATCGGGATGGCAACAGGCGTCTCCTGCGTGCTCGCACCCGTGCCGCTAATCCGCGGATAGCGGTAAGCGATCGGGCCTTCGTTATATTCATAAGCCGTCTGCATCATATTGCGCAGCTCACGCTCATCCTTCGGCATCATTAAGACCATATTCGGCAAGGAGCGCAAGAAGGCGATATCGTAGACGCCTTGATGCGTCTCACCGTCGGGGCCGACAAAGCCCGCACGGTCGATCGCGAAAGTGACATTCAGCTTCGGCCGGCAAATATCATGCACAACTTGATCGTAAGCTCTTTGCAAGAAGGTGGAATACACCGCAAACACCGGCTTTAATCCTTCGCTGGCCAGGCCTGCGCATAATGTAGCGGCATGCTGCTCAGCAATCCCGACGTCAATCATCCGGTCCGGGAATTGCTTGGCGAACTTCAGCAAGCCCGATCCGCCCGGCATCGCCGGAGTGACGGCAATGATGCGGGGATCTTGCGCACCGAGTTCGATCAGCGTATTGCCGAATACTTCCGTATACATCGGAGGACCCACGGATTTGAGCACCTGTCCGGATTCAATCTTGTACGGCCCCAGACCGTGCCAAGTATGCGAATCCTTCTCCGCATGCGTATATCCTTTGCCTTTGGTTGTAACGACGTGAACCAGCACTGGGCCGTTCACTTTCTCCGCTTGCTTCAACGTATCCATCAGCACAGGCAGATTATGGCCGTCTACAGGACCCATATACGTAAAGCCCAATTCTTCAAACCAGACGCCGTTCAGCACAAAATATTTGAGACTGTCCTTCAGCTTTTCCGCCGTTTTGGCCAGCGTACCACCGATGGCAGGAATTTTCTTTAGTAAATGTTCAACTTCCTCTTTGGCCTTCAAGTAATGACGATCCGAACGAATCTTGCTCAAATAATTATGAATCGCCCCGACATTGGGCGCAATGGACATTTCGTTGTCATTCAGAATGACCATAATGTTCTTCTTCTCATGGCCGATATGGTTCATCGCTTCCAGTGCCATACCGCCTGTAATGGAACCGTCCCCGATAATCGCGATCACCTTATTATGCTCGCCTTTCAAATCGCGGGCCAACGCCATCCCCATCGCTGCCGACAAGGATGTACTGCTGTGTCCGGCTTCCCAGACATCGTGTACGCTTTCGGATCGTTTGACAAACCCGCATAACCCTTTGTATTTTCGCAGGGTGTCGAATTTATCTTTGCGTCCAGTCAAAATCTTGTGGACATATGCCTGATGTCCCACGTCAAAAATCAATTTATCATAAGGGCTGTGGAACAGCGTATGCAAAGCGATAGTAAGCTCAACCACTCCTAAATTGGGCGCAAGATGTCCGCCTGTCACAGACAGCTTCTCAATTAGAAATTGACGGATTTCACCTGCCAAAGTCTCAAGCTCTGTCAAGGACAAACGCTTCAAGTCCTCAGGCTGATTGATATGTTCGAGCAGCACGCTTGTTTCCTCACTTTCAATGTGAAAATGCTAAGTGTTTACATCATTATAACATAAAATGCGGAAATTCATGTAAACCTGCGAAATAGTTTTCGACATGTCCATGAATTTCAAGATCAAAAGCTTTAATGATCTCTACGCATTAAGTAGTCGGCAAGTTGCAGCAGCCGCTCGGGATTATGCAATTTGGCCTGAATCAGCGCATTTTTGCCTTGTTCGGTGAGCTCTTTGATCTTTTGTTCAGACGCTTCCATCCCGATAAAATACGGATACGTCACTTTCATCTGTTTCTCGTCGCTTTTCACTGGCTTGCCCAGCTTCTGCTCGTCACCGATAATGTCCAGGATATCGTCCTGAATTTGGAATGCCAAACCGATCGCATGGCCGAATTCGCTTAAAGCTGCAAACTGCATGTCTGTTGCGCCTGCCAAATGACCGCCGGCCCGCAAGGAGAAGACAATCAAGTCGCTCGTTTTGTGCGTGTGGATATACTCCAGCTCTTCCAACTTCGTTAAGCCTTGCTCACCCAGCATGTCAGCTGCTTGCCCGCCAACCATCCCGCGCGCGCCTGCGTAGGCGGAGAGTTCTTCAGTGATGGCGAGTACCCGCTCAGCCGGCACGCCGTGTACTTTATGCGCCTGCGTAATGCTGTAAAAAGCGTGCGTCAAAAGGGCATCGCCCGCCAATATCGCCATCGCTTCCCCATAAACTTTGTGGTTCGTCAGCTTGCCCCGCCGATAATCGTCATTGTCCATGGCCGGCAAATCATCATGAATTAAAGAATACGTATGCACCATCTCGATGGCGCAAGCGACCGGCAGAGCTGCCTCTGTCGAACCGCCTAGCGCTTCTGCTGCCGCTAAAACAAAAATAGGACGCAAACGTTTGCCCCCAGCCATTAGCGAGTAGTTCATTGACTCCCGCAGCGGGAGTGGAATGTGCCACGCCGCAGGCAAGGAACTCACTAGCGCCGCTTCCACTGTCTCCGCACTGGCTGAAATATATTCACTGATCGAGGACGTCTTATTCAACCGAATTCCCCTTATCTTCCATGGCCGGCTGGAAAGGCTTGCGGCTAACGGCGCCCGTTTCCCCTTCCACCAGCATCTCAATTTTTTTCTCAACCTGCTCCAGCTTCACGCCGCACAGATGCGACAGGCGGACACCTTCCTGGTAAAGCTCTATCGCTTTTTCCAGCGGTACGTCGCCGCTTTCCAACTGCGCTACGATGCGTTCCAGCTGTTCGATGGCGAGCTCAAAGCTAATTTCCGTCTCTTGATTCGACATGCTTGTTCTCCTCCATTCCCCATACATGACAATCCAACCGGCCATCTTTCAGCCGGATCTTGACGACATCCCCGACCTGCACCTGATCCACCGAGCGGATCAGCTTCTGTTCCGCTTCGTCGTACGCCAGGCTGTAGCCGCGCTGCATGACCTTCAGCGGGCTGAGCGCGTCCAAATGGCGGACGCTGGACTGCCACTCCTGCCGCTTGCCGCGCAGGAGCGACTGCATGGCCGTGAGCAGCTGCCGGTTCGACGTATCCAACCGACGCTTTGCAAACACGGCCTGCTCTTTGGGATTGAAGCTGGATAGCTTGCGCTCCAGCTTCATATGCCGTTCCGCCAGCCGCTGCAAGCGCTGGCGCATGCGATAACCGAGCTGCTCCGCCAGCCGGTCGAGCCGTTCCGCAGGCTGCATCAGCAGCTGCCTGCGAGGATTTGTCAGGAACGGCGAGCGATTCGCGCGGGCCAGCCGTTCCTGTTTGCGCCGCAGCTGCTGAAGCAGCCCGTAATGCAGGCGCTGAGCCTGCTGCGCCAGCTGCTGCTTCAGCTCGAGGTGGTGCGGCACCGCGAGCTCGGCCGCCGCCGTCGGCGTCGGCGCGCGCAGATCGGCGACGAAGTCGGCGATCGTGAAGTCCGTCTCGTGGCCGACGGCCGAGATGACGGGAATCGCGGAGCGCGCGATGCTCCGCGCCACCGCTTCCTCGTTGAACGCCCACAGCTCCTCCAGCGAGCCGCCGCCGCGGCCGACGATGAGCACATCGGCTTCACCGAGCCGGTTCATCGCTTCGATCGCCTTGACAATCGAAGGTGCCGCTTGCGCTCCCTGTACCAGCACGGGGTACAGGAGAATCGGGATCGACGGGAAGCGCCGCTGGAGCGTGATGATCACATCACGTACAGCAGCCCCCGTCGGCGACGTAATAACGCCGATTGCGCGTGGAAACCGGGGAATCGGTTTCTTGCGTTCGGCCGCGAACAGCCCTTCGCCTTCGAGCTTCTTTTTCAACTGCTCGTATGCAAGATACAAGCTGCCGATGCCGTCCGGCTGCATCGACGTCACATAGAACTGATAAGCGCCATCCCGCTCATAGACCGAAATATTGCCGCGCGCGATGACACGCGTCCCTTCCTTCGGAATAAAGCCAAGCCGCTGATTATGCGAGGCGAACATGATGCTTTTTAGCCTGCCGTCCGCATCCTTGAGCGTAAAATACATATGTCCGCTGGAGTGATGCGTGAAATTGGATATTTCCCCCCGCACCCATACGTCCTGAAGCCGGTTATCGCCTTCCAGGAGCAATTTGATGTAGCGGTTCAAATCTTTAACGGAAAAAATTTTTGTCTCGTTTCTCGCCATATCCCGATTATGCATGGACGCCGGCATGAGCAGCCCGACGAGCGGCATCGACCGTATTGCGCAGCAGCATCGTAATCGTCATCGGTCCGACACAGCCGGGCACCGGCGTGATCGCACTCGCTACTTCTTTGACCGCTTCAAAATCGACATCGCCAGTCAGCTTGCCGTCCGCAGGCCGGTTCATGCCAACATCGATTACGACCGCGCCAGGCTTTACATGATGCGCCTTAATGAGATGTGCTTTGCCTACGGCTACGACAAGAATATCGGCTTGCTTGGTGATTTCCTCCATATTCTGCGTGCGGGAATGCACGATGGACACCGTTGCGTTCTCCCGCAGAAGCAGCATCGCCATCGGTTTGCCGACAATGTTGCTGCGGCCTACCACGACGGCATGCTTGCCGGCAATTTCTACACCGGTGCGTTTCAGAATCTCAATGACGCCATGCGGTGTGCACGGCTTCATGCCGTCCTTACCGATCATCAGGTTCCCGACATTGACCGGATGGAAGCAGTCAACGTCTTTCGCCGGATCAATCTCATCCACAACCGCCTCTTCGTCAATATGCTTCGGCAGCGGCGATTGAACCAGAATCCCGTTGATACGGCTGTCCTTGTTGAACAGGCGGATAAGTGCAATTAACTCCTGCTGTGTCGTGTTTTCCGGAAGTCTGTGAACCTCTGAATAGATGCCGACATCATCGCATGCTTTGGCTTTGTTGCGAACATAAACCTGTGAAGCTGGATCCTCTCCCACGATGATCACAACCAGACCAGGTTGATGGCCAGCCGCAGTAAGCTCGGCAACTTCCGTTTTGATTTCCTCGCGAATGGAGCTTACCAGCTCTTTACCGTTAATGACTTGTCCCGACATGTTGATTCCCCCCAAAAGATTTCGATGAGACTAAGACTGCACGACTTTACGTTTCAAATTGTCAATTTCTTTCAACATCTTGCCAAGCACACCGTTAACGAACTTGCCAGATTCATCCGAGCCAAAATGCTTCGCCAAATCAATCGCTTCGTTGACGACAACTTTCGGCGGCGTGTCTTCCCGATAGACCATTTCGTATACAGCGAGTCGCAGCACTTCTCTGTCGATTCTGGAGAGCCTGTCGATTTGCCAGCCCTTCAGGTACTCAGCCAGCAGCTCATCGATCTGTACTTTGTTCACGTAGGTCCCTTCGACAAGCTCAAAGATGAAGGCCGGGGCAATTTTCTCGCTAGGCACGTCCAACTGCGCTTCGTTGTCATTCTCCGCTTCATGTACGGCGTATTTGACTGCTTCCTGCGGTGTATCTTCATTCATTTGAATCTGGTACAAACTCTGTAAAGCAATTTCTCGTGCAACTCTTCGTTTCATTAAGTCCTCCTAAAAAGTTTTCCGTCTGGAAAACTTGCTTTCGTTAACTTGGCAAAATGTGAAAGGATCTGCCCAATATTCTTTTTTACTAGTATACGTCATTGTTGAATGTTTCCAAACAAAAAAATCCATGGAAGGCCCAGGGATTTTAGCGAAACATTCTCCATTTTTGCGTGAGATAGCGCCAAATGTCTTCTAACAGCACAAAGCTTTCTTTGCGATCCAGCTTGTTGCCGACATAACACCCTATGAGGACGATGAATGCAAAGATCAGCATGTCCCAAAAACCAAAAAATAAATAGATAAAGCCGAAGAAAACGCCTGCTGCCACTCCAATCACTTTGCCTCTATGCTGCTCCCACAGCTCATTCCACATGTGGGTTCACCTCTATTCGACTCGGCTTTTAAACGTTGGGGCGGATTGCACGATGTTGGCAACAAATACAGTTACCGTCGCGACCGGAATGCCGGTGATGTCTTCGATGTGGTTTTTCACAGAGGTTTGCATCTCTTCCGTTAAATCAGGGATGGAAGTTTCTCCGTCTACCACCGTGCGGATCGTAATCTCAAGTCCGGATTGATTCACTTTGACGCGTGCCTTCAGATCCTTGACACCCTTGGTTCGACCTGCTGCTTTGAGCGACAGATTCTCGACCGTTTCCATAGAAATGCGGATATCCCCAAAATCCGTGCGTTGATCAATGGACGGGGCTTGTGAACGGCTGCGACCGAGCGACAAGATTAAGAATCGGATGCTGATTAACAAGATGATAATACTGGCTGCGATACCGGCATACGCATAATTCTTGTCTACATAGAAGCTGCCTAAAAACTGCTCAGCGTCTGCTCTTGGAATCCAGCTGGAGGCTGTGAACAATACGAAGATTGATGCGACGAAAATGATCAGGCTGTAAATGAGCAGCAAGAGCCTGTCCACAATTTTACCCACTAAGCTTGTCCCCTTCCTATATTGAGAGGAAACCCCCTGCAACCTGTAGGGGGTTTCGAATGAAACTATGGATTCAGTTGGCGGCTTATTTCACACGATGCGGGACCGCTGTTTCTTCTTCGATCGGTTTTTCCAATTGTTTGAAATGCACGTCATGGATATGCACGTTCACTTCAACAACGTTCAAGCCGGTCATCGATTCGATCGCATGCTTCACATTGCGTTGGATGTCGCTTGCGACTTCAGGAATGCGATTCCCGTATTCAACAATAATGGAGACGTCAATGGCAGCCTCACGCTGTCCAACTTCTACTTTCACGCCTTTGGACAAGTTCTTGCGGCCTAGCAACTCGACGATGCCTCCTGCAAATCCGCCGCTCATCCCCGCTACCCCTTGTACTTCAACCGTCGCCAAGCCGGCAATGATCTCAATGACTTCTGGAGCGATTTGGATGCTGCCCATGTCTGTTTTGACGTAGTCCGGAGCGATTGTGCTCATTGTAGCACCTCCTAACAGTTTTGTGCCAGCGAGCTGGCATTGGAAAAGCTATCTAATTCATTAGTATACCATTTCAACAAAAATATGACAAATGGTTGTCTATGAATTCGGATCGTTCACATCATGCTCTTCCAGGAATTTAATATCATGATCGCCTTGGATGAACTTCTTGTGCTCCAAAAGCTTCAAGTGGAACGGAATCGTTGTATTCACGCCTTCAACGGCAAATTCCGTAAGCGCCCGCTTCATCCGGGCAATCGCATCGTCACGCGTTGCGCCCCAGACGATCAGCTTCGCCACCATGGAATCGTAATGCGGCGGAATCGTATAGCCCGGGTAAACGGCGCTATCCACCCGCACGCCAAAGCCGCCCGGAGGCAGGTAGAATTTCACTTGCCCCGCCGAAGGCATGAAGTTGCGATTCGGATCTTCCGCATTGACCCGGCACTCGATCGCCCAGCCGTTAATGCGGACGTCCTCTTGCGCGAACGACAATGGATTGCCTTCCGCCACGCTGATCATCTCTTTGATGATGTCAACGCCAGTGATCATCTCAGTCACGGGATGCTCAACCTGAATTCTCGTATTCATTTCCATGAAATAGAAATTGCCATCAGGACCTAGCAAAAACTCCAAGGTACCCGCGCCAGCGTAGTCCACTGCTTGCGCTGCGCGCACGGCTGCTTCGCCCATCGCTTTGCGGATTTCCGGTGTCAGAATCGGGCATGGCGCTTCTTCCACCAGCTTTTGTCTGCGGCGCTGAACAGAGCAATCGCGCTCACCCAAATGAACAACGTTGCCATGTTTATCAGCGAGAATTTGAATCTCTACGTGTTTCATGCCTGTCAAATATTTTTCCAGATAGACGCCGGAATTGCCGAAAGCGTTCTGCGCTTCGTGCTGCGCCGTCGTAATCTGCGAAACGAGCATTTCTTCATTGTCCGCGATGCGAATGCCTTTGCCACCGCCGCCAGCCGTTGCTTTGATAATAACCGGATACCCGATATCTCTAGCAATGCTCAGCGCGTCTTCAATGTTCTCTACCAATCCGTCCGAACCCGGAATAATAGGCACTTTGGCTTCTTTCATCGTTTGCTTCGCAACGGACTTATCACCCATGCGGCTGATCGCATCTGGGGAAGGTCCGATAAAGGTAATATTGCAGCTTTCGCAAATCTCTGCGAAATCGGCATTCTCAGCCAAGAATCCATAACCCGGGTGAATGGCATCGCATTCTGTCAGCGTGGCGACACTCATCAGGTTCGTGAAGTTCAAATAGCTGTCTTTGGAAGGCGTCGGCCCGATGCAATAAGCTTCATCAGCCAGTCGCACGTGCAGCGCCTCACGGTCTGCTTCGGAATAAACAGCGACGGTTTCGATACCGAGCTCCCGGCAGGCCCGAATGATACGAACGGCAATCTCTCCGCGGTTCGCAATTAGGACTTTATGAAATTTCATCATGTTACCTCCTAAGCTTAAGCGCTTACTCCGGTTTAACCAAGAATAATGGCTGTCCATACTCGACGAGCTGACCGTTCTCCACGAGCACCTCAACGATTTCGCCTTTCACTTCAGCTTCGATTTCATTCATCAATTTCATCGCTTCCACGATGCAGACAACCGTTTTGTCGCCTACGCGGGAGCCAACGCTAACGAAAGAAGCTGCGCCCGGAGAAGAAGCCGAATAGAATGTACCAACCATAGGCGAGACAATCTTATGTAAAGATGGGTCTTCTTGTTTAGCAGTCGCTTGCGGCGCAGCTACTTCCACTGCCGCAACTGGCGCCTGGTTAACCGGGCCGGCCTGTCCGACTGGAGCATATGCGTGTTGTTGTACAGGTGCTGTAGTTACAAGAACGGATTCTGTTTTATTCGGTTTGCGAATCAAAAGTCGAGCACCTTCGTTTTCGATTTCAAGCTCTTGTAGAGAGGATTGATCGACGAGTTTGATCAACTCTTTGATTTCACTCAATTTGAACATTCAAGTCACTCCTTCAATGTTGGTGAACCATAAAGATGCGGATGTTCATAGCCGCACCGTATGTATTATAACCATAAACGCAAGAAATGGAAAGAGCCCAGTTTGCCTGGACCCTTTCCGTACGCATGTGCGTTGCCCACTCGTCTAAAAGACCATTACGGGCGCACGTACTGGATTTTGATATTTTCAGGCGCAGCGCCCAGCTCTTTGATCACCATGTCAACGATCGTCACACCTTGACTTTTCTCAAGCTTATCGCTTTGCACCGTAACTTTCCACTGGTTGCCGTCTTGGTTCACGATCGCTTGCGGGAAGTCCTTCATCAGTTGATCTTGCAGCGCTTCAACTTTGTCCTGCACGTCAGCAAGCTTCTGAAGGTCGTTGTTCGCCTTCGCTACAGCATCCGGCGTTTGCTTGGAGTCGATGATGATATTCATCAGATCGGAAGACTGTTTCGCGAACATATCGTGCTGTTTCATTTGCTCATTGATAAAGTAATCGCTGGCGGAAGTTGTTTTGGTTTGCTCTTCGACTTGCTTCAAGATTTGATCGTCTGTTTTGGCCGTGCTGCTGCTTGCTGTAGATTTATTGGTGTTAGCCGAAGAAGTTGTTTTGGAAGCGTCTGTTTTGGAAGCATCCGTTTTGGAAGCATCCGTTTTGGAGGCGTCCGCTTTCGTGTCTGTTTTTGTCGAAGATTGTGTTGTCGACTGTGTGCCCGATTGTGTTGCTGCGCTGGAGCTGGCTTTGGAATCTGCAGCGGATTTAGCGTCAGTGCCTGTAGTTGCCTTTACATCGGTTTTACCGGATGGACCTGCTTGGCTCATGTCAATTTTGACTTCCTGGGAGTTCGCTTTCGTATCGTTCGCTGCCAAATCAAGCTTGTTGACATCCTCGGTGAACAAGTAGTAAGCCGAAAGCACCACCATTAAGCTAAGCATGGATACGAGCCAAATTGTTTGTCTTTTCGCGTTCATTGATAATTCCTCCTTGAATGATAGGTTTAATTTTTTTTATTAATCACCAGTTTTTCTGGGTAAAACGGAAATTCGGTTGGCCGTCACGTCCAGGCCGCGTTCGACGGCTTCGATGATCATTTTCTTCACCGTCAAGTTTTCGGCGCCTTTGGCGACAACAATGACACCGCGAATTTTCGGTTTAATGTATTTAAGCACGAGCGGCTTCTGGTCGCCTGACACTTGGTAGATCACGACTTCTCCGCTTCGCGTAACCTGGGAGATGTTGCGAGTCGCGCCATTCGTGTCCCGCTCCGTCGTCATCTGCTGATTATCGTTGTAGTTCTTGTCGACGGTAATTTCTTCCGTGGATTCAATGGTGACAAGCACCTCCACCTCGCCGACACCTACAATTTTCTGCAAAATGTCCTTCAGCTGCGACTGATACGCCACTTCGTAATCGTGAAATGCGGAATTTTCCTTTGGTGTATTTCCGATGAACGTTTCTTTGGCAGGCGGCGGAGACGCCCGGCCCTCATTGATGGGATCAACTTCTTTCACTGTTAAAAACGAATTCATGATCATCAGCGCTGCGCCCAATAGTCCAATCAGGATAACCCAAAGCAATGTGTTCTTGCGTTTAGGTCCACTGGGGCCGCCTCCGAATTTCTGCTCCATCCATTGCAGCAATGTTCCCACCCTTTCACCTCGCTATCGCTCCATTCGATTGTTCAAACCGGATGTCAATCTGTGCGGGTTCCACCTGCCAGTCGCGCTCGATCCCTTGCGTGAGCCGCTTGCGTTCCTGTTCTTGCGCTGGGGTTAGCCCGGTCGCAGCTTCACCGCTTGCCTTCGCCGAAAGCCCCGGTTCGATCCGAATCGGATCAACGGGCTTGACCGGTTCCATTGCAGCGATGCTGTGCGAGCCTGAAGCGCCCGATGGTTTCGATTTTGCCTCTATAACATCAAGGGTCACCTTGACCTTGGTAATGTCAGGTTTCCCGTTATTGTCAAATTGGGCCAGCACTTGAACGTCTTGCACCGAATAATCGGTTTGCTTCTGCAAATCTTCTTTCAGCAGTGCCGCCAGCTGGGTTTGTACCATGAGCAGCGACTGTTTTTGGCCTTCAGCCTGCAGTTTTTGCCCTTCTTTGGTTATCGCGTCCAGCGATTTCATGTAGCTGTTCCCTCCAGCTGATGCCAGCATGGTCGTTTCATTCTGCTTTTGTTCAGCCGAGCTGATCAGTTCATCGAGATTCCAGTCTTTCTGAAAGAGCTTCACGACCGGAGAAAGCAGTGTGAGCAGGACGAACAAGCTCATCACCGTCTTGACGTAACGCTGCATCTTATTGCTAGGTAGCAGCAGATCAACGAACGTGGCCAGCAAGATGATCATGATGACAGCTTTCAGCCATCCGCCCAACCATTCCATGTCTTCGCCTCCTTCACCGCATCATCACCGAAACGTTGCTGACGGCAATCATTATTGTGATGGCCAGGAAGAACATGAGCCCCACAGCCGCTAAGGCGGCAAACACATAAACGAGACTTTTGCCAATTGTCTGCAGGCAAGAAATCATGGGATTGTCGCCAAGCGGCTGCATGATCGCTGCGGACAGGTTATAGATAAAGGCGAGCGTCAATATTTTGATGGCGGGAAACGCGCAGAGCAGAATCAAGATGACGACGCCGACAAGGCCGACGGCATTCTTGACTAGCACGGACGCGCCGATCACCGTTTCGGTGGCATCGGAGAACAGCCTTCCGACAACCGGCACGAAGTTGCCGGCGACGTACTTGGCTGTGCGGATCGTCACCCCGTCCCTTACGGCGCCCGCCGACCCCTGGACGGAGATGACAGCCAGGAACACGGTCACGAAGATTCCCATAATGCTAAGGCTGATCGTTCGAAGCAGGTTCGCCAGCTGCGTCACTTTGTACTTGTCGCTGATTGCGCTGACGATGTGCAGCACTGCTGAGAAAAACAGCAGCGGAAAGACGAACACGTAGATCGCGGTCCCCACCGAGTGGATCATGAAGACGATGAGCGGATGCAGGATGGCGACGGAGGTTACATTGCCCATCGAAGCCAGCAAGGTCAGCAGCAGCGGAACGATGGCCACCATGAATTGGATCATGGACGTAATCGCCGACTTGGCGTAGCCGATCGCGACGCTGAAGCTGTTGATGGCGATGATGATCAGCACCATGTAGGCGATAGAGTAGCCCAGCTTGCTCACCGTATTTTTCTCAAACGAGCTTTGCAGCGTTTCCAGCAGCATGCTAAACACGGTTAAGATTACAATCGAGGCCAGCAGCTTGCCGTTGACGATCACTTCGTGAAACACGTAGCTCAACAGCCCTTTAAAAATGCTCTTCATACTGATCGCTTTGGTGCCAAGCAGTAAATCCATGAAGCTCGGCGTCTTGCTTTCCGGGAAATAGCCGCCGTATTCGTTCATCAGCTTATCCCAGTACTGTTCGACCTGCTCGGTCTGCAGGTGGCTCGCCTGCTCTTTGATGATGGCATCCGTCGGCGATTCCGACACCGCTGTGCCCATCCATCCGAGCCATAAGCTCAGCATCAATATCAGAACCAGCATCCAACGGTTGTCCAGCACCTGGCGCGAATAGGGTGTGATCATGGGAGTCAGCTCCTAAGCTAAGATTCCGGCAGTCGAGCTTCAAGCCGGCAGCAGCTTTACGACGGTTTCAATAATGACGGAAATGATGGGAATAGCCATGACCATAATCAGGATTTTGCCGGACAACTCGATCTTAGAGGCTATGGATTCCTGACCGGCATCTCGGACGACTTGCGCCCCGAATTCGGCGATGTACGCAACCCCGATGATTTTGAGAATCGTTTTGAGAAATACCATGTTGATGTTCGACTTTTGTGCCAAGTCTTCCAGCACCTGAATGACCGAAGAAATTTTGCCGATCAGGAACAAGAAGATCATGACGCCGGTAAACGCGGCCAGCAGGAATGCGAACATCGGCTTCTGCTCTTTGATAATCAGCGTCAATATGGTCACAATGAGCCCTAGTCCGACAATCTGGATGATTTCCATCAGGATCACCTCATTGGAAGAGGAAAATCGTTTTGATTTCTTTGAACAAATTGTCCAGCATACTGACGACCATGAAGAGCACGACCACAAAACCGATGACCGTGACCCAATGCGCCATATCCTCTTTACCCATCTGCTTGAGCACCGAATGGATCATCGCGATGATGATGCCAATGCCGGCGATCTGGAAAATGGCGTTCACATCTACGTTCATTCCAGGCACCTCACTTAAGCAACCTAATACATCAATATCACGACTAGTGCGCCGATCAGTACGCCAAGGCTTTTCCACATTTTCTCATACCGTCGCTGCTCGTCCCGGGATTCCGCTTCCTCCGCCTGCAGTTGGCTGACGGCCAGCCGCAGATGCTTGACCTGGTCGCCCCGGTCCGTCAGCCCGAGCACGCTGCCAAGCTGCAGGACCACCTCTTGCTCCGCCTGCTTCATTGAAGACCGCTTCCATACCTCCTGCACCGTCTGCTGCCAAATCTCTCGCAGTGGCGCTCCATGGCTTGCCAGGAGGCGTTCTGACGTGAGCCGAAACAAGGAGGCTAGCGGTTCAGCGAGCTGTTTGCCCAGCAGGGCGAAAGCTTCCGGAAGCGGAGTTAAGGCGTAGATAATCTCCGTTTCCATGCGCTGTAAGGCGCTGATCAGCAGACGAATTTGCTTGGGACGCCTGGCGTAATGGGCAGCCTGGATAAATCCGATCAAAGCGGCGGCTCCGATAATCAGCACAGCTCCGATAAACTTAAGCATGTTTCATCATCCTCTACCCCCATCTCTGCGGTTCAAGCTGCCTGCCTTGGCGGTCCAGTACCCGAAATGGCGCCTGCTTGCCCTTCCTGCGATCCAGTATGACATATCTGGCAAACACCCCTTCATCAAGCAATTCCTTGAGCACCGGCCGCTGGCGCGCGTCTTCATAATCAGCGCCATGAGCAGTGGCGATCACCCGAATTCCAGCATGGAGCGCTTCATGAATGGCCCGGGCATCCTCAGGTCGGCCGATCTCATCGACGACCAGCACCTCCGGCGACAAGGACCGGATCATCATCATCATGCCCTCCGCCTTAGGGCATCCGTCCATGATGTCGGTGCGCGGTCCGAGGTCGAACCGGGGCACACCTTTCACACAGGCGGCCAACTCCGAGCGCTCGTCGACGACGCCCACTTTGCGACCAGCCAACGTTCCGGCTGCGGCGGTTCCCCATTCGCCCCGGCTGACCAGCCTGGCCAAGTCGCGTACGAGCGTTGTTTTTCCTTGCTGCGGAGGCGAGATCACCAAGGTGTGATGGACGCTTCGCGATGCCGGATCATACAGATAGGGTACGATTGTCTTGCCGACCCCTTGCAGATCCCTGGCGACGCGAATGTTAAAGGAGCTGACATCGCGAATCTGCTTGACCTGCCCTTGATCCAGCACGGTGCGCCCGGCTAGTCCGACACGATGGCCGCCTGGAATCGTAATATACCCTCTGCGCAGCTCCTCTTCGTAGGTGTACAGCGAGTGATTCGTCAACTGCTCCAGTACATATTGGAAATCTTTCCCTGTCGGCTTGTACGCTTGCGCTTCATGCTGCACAATCTGCCCGCTTTCGCTTAGGAAGGCGTAGCGATCTTGGTAGCTGATCTCCAGCGGCCGAGATTCCCGCAGCCTGATCTCCTCTACGCTAGCTTTTACGCCTTCTGGCAGGTGCGCGAGTATAAATCTGAGAGAATGGGGGAGCAGGTTCATAATAGAGTCGAGCATGGGCTGACATGCCTCCAGATTGTCCAGTCTTCTATATTCCATTTGTATGCCTATTAGAAAGAAATATGACCGATTACTTTTTTAAGATTCCGATAAAAATACAGCTCACCCCTGCCAAAATCCATATCATTTTGCCAAATGATAGTTTCTCCGCGATGCCTACTAGACCGATCGTAGTCGTCGTTAGAAGTACTAGAGGTCCTACTAGAGCCAGCGTCGTGTTCACCAGCAGCGCCTTCTCTATCGTCGCCAGCCGCAGCATCAGGATAGCCGCAATAATCTCGATGCTTCCGGACAGCATGCGGAGCGAGGCCATGCTCAGCACGATTTTGTTGATCATGTTAACTACTCCCCTCCTTAAAATGGATTGAACTTTTCGAAGCCCGCCAACGCTCCTCCGCGGAGGGAACTGAAATTGAGTGGAGGCGTACTTTTGTAAACCTGTTCTGTCCAACCACAGCTGGTTACCAATAAGGAACAGCTTTACAACGGTAGCCGGAGGTCGATTTCCATTCACAACAGCTCTCAATTGCAGCAGTTAGCGGGCTCAACGCAGGGCAATCCTTCTAACCTACCTTATGCGAGCTCGTCTCCATTTAGGCACGTTATTGCGTTTTTCGCCGCCAAGATGGGCACCTCCCTAATTCCAGGTGCATATGATGACACAGAAATTAAACCTTAGAGGGATAGTGAGGAGATTTACCGATGGAAGTGACCTCTCATCTGAAATGGAACCCGATTCTGGCCGATCCCACGGGGCGAAGGCAGAGCAAACCCAGAACACTTGGAAAAACGATGGTAATCGATAAAGGTTTGGGCTTGCATGCCTTTGAAGATTTGCTAGCGACTTCCGGCGACCATTTGGATATGATCAAAATGGGCTTCGGCACCTCACCGCTGTATCCGCTTGAGCTTCTGCGCACCAAAATCGAGATGGCGAAAGCCAAAGGCATATGCGTTTACCCAGGTGGAACGTTTCTGGAAGTAGCGATTGCCAAGCAGGCGATTCCATCTTTTTTCGAGATGATTTTGGCGCTTGGCTATACAGGGCTTGAAGTATCGGACGGCACAATTGAGGTCAATCGGAAATTGCGGAACGAGCTGATTCTGCGAGGCGTAGAAGAGGGACTGCAAGTCATTACGGAATATGGCAAAAAAGGGTGGGGGTCCTCCATCGAGCTTGAAGAGCTGATCGAGACCGTCACACTCGATGCCCAATTCGGTGCTGAGCTTGTCACGATTGAAGCCCGGGAATCCGGGATGGGCGTCGGCATTTTCGATGCGCTGGGGAATTGTAAGGATGAAGAGCTGCAGCAAGTGTTATGCGCTATACCAAGTCAGCAGCTGCTGCTGTGGGAAGCGCCGCTGAAAAACCAGCAGGTCCATCTGCTTCAAACACTGGGGCCGGATGTTCATCTGGGTAATATTTCCACCCAGGACATCATCTCTTTGGAAGCTTTACGCAGAGGTCTCCGCTCCGACACGCTATTCTTCGGTACCAGAGAGGAATAAAAGTCATGCAAATCGATGTCATTCCCAATATCGGCGAAGCCCGAACGGATGAATTCCTTCACAAAACCGTTATCGTCATCGATGTCTTCCGCGCGACCAGCACGATGATCGCCGCGCTTGGGAACGGCTGCACCTCGGTCGTCCCGGTCGAGACCGTGCTGCAAGCCAAAGACATGCAAAAGCCCGGAGATTTGCTGGGCGGCGAGCGGTTCTGCAAGAAAATCCCCGGCTTTGATCTGGGCAATTCGCCGGTGGAGTACTCGCCAAGCGCCGTGCAAGGCAAGCGTGTGATCCTGACGACGACCAACGGTACGCGCGGGATTCAAAAGGCAGTTAGAGGCGAGAAAGTGTTGGCCGGCGCTTTAATTAACGGCAGCGCCTGTGCGAAGGCAGCCATTGATTTCAAGCGCGATGTCATCATTTTATGTGCGGGCACGCAGGATGTTTTTTCTTTAGAGGATGGGCTCTGTGCGGGGCTCATTACCAGCGAGATTGCTGGCCTCATCGGCAGCAAGCAAATAACGGTCAACGATTTCGGTCTGGCGATGTGGAACTGCTACCTGCATGCGAAAGACAACATGCTGGATGTGCTGCAAGCTTGCGCGAACGGGAAAAGGCTTTGCAAGCTTGGCTTTCAGGAAGACCTCGCCTACTGCGCCAAGGTGAATATCCTCCCGCATGTGCCTGTGCTGGATCGGGAGCAGATGGTGCTGCTTCCGTTCTAAAAACAAGCCCCCCTCATAGACTAAGATTGACGAATATGAGACAAGGGGTTTTGGCATGAACGGGGATATTTTATTAGTCATTCTCATTATTATCGGGCTTGTTGGCCGTTCGCCGATCATTACGACGGCGGCCTGTGTTTTACTTGTTTTCAAGTTAATTGGCTTGGACCGCTACTTGCCGACTGTCGAACGAAGAGGCTTAGAGCTTGGTCTGCTCTTCTTAACGATGGGCGTGCTTGTCCCGTTCGCAAGCGAGCGTATTTCGTACAAAGACATCGCCAGTGTCTTCACAACCTGGCCGGGCATCATTGCGTTGATTGGCGGTGCCATCGCGACATACATGAATGGCAAAGGGCTTGAATTATTAAAAATAGACCCACAATTAATTGTGGGTCTTGTTCTTGGTTCTATATTCGGCATTATCTTCATGCGCGGCATTCCTGTCGGACCGTTAATGGCTGCGGGAATTACGGCATTTCTCTTAAAGATCGCTTACTTCTTGGCGGATAAGTTCAAATAGCTGATCTTATCTGCGGTCTTGCGGTCCGCCGACGAACACTTGGCTTGTTGTGTCCAAGCCATAAGCCGTATGAAGGGCGCGGATGACATCCTGCAAGTGTGTGCCGTCAATGACACAGGAAACCTTGATTTCCGATGTGCTAACCATGGAAATGGTAATGCCCAAGTCGGAAATCACTTTAAACATGGTAGCCGCAACGCCCGGTGTGCTGACCATGCCTGCACCGACGATGGATACTTTCACAAGGTTTACTTCCGAAGTCACTTCGCGGAAGCCCACTTCGCCGCGCAGCTGCTCCAGCACATCCAGCGCTTTGGCTTTATCTTCCAAAGTCGTCGTGAAGGAGAAATCAGCCGATCCGTTCGTCACACCGCTCTGTACGATAATATCTACGTCGATTTGTACATCGGCGAGAGAGGTAAACACTTTCGCAAGCTGTCCTGGTTTCTCAGGAACACCTAGAATACTTATTCTTGCCACATTTTTATCATAAGCGATGCCGCGTACGACGATTCCTTGCTCCATGACTGCTTCCTCCTTCACATTGGTACCTTCATTATTCGTAAAGCTGGAACGAACCACGAGGGTTACGTTGTAGTTCTTAGCGTATTCCACCGCTCTTGGATGCAGGACGGCTGCTCCGAGATTCGCCAATTCCAGCATTTCATCATAGGAAATTTCATTCAGCTTACGCGCTACCTTCACGATCCGCGGGTCTGTCGAATAGACGCCGTCGACATCCGTGTAGATCTCGCAAAGATCCGCTTTAATTGCTGCCGCCAGGGCGACTGCCGTCGTGTCGGAACCGCCTCGCCCCAGTGTCGTGATCTCCCCGGACTCCGTCATCCCTTGGAAACCGGCAACGATGACAACATTGCCCTGCTCAATTGCATTCAGCACACGATGCGGCTGGATATCTGTAATTCTCGCTTTCCCGTGCAGCTCCTCGGTGAAAATACCGCTTTGCCAGCCGGTGTAAGACACCGCTTTTTCACCTAAACTATGTATCGCCATCGATAAGAGGGCAACGGACACTTGCTCTCCTGTCGTTAACAGCATATCCATCTCGCGGGCCGGAGGGGCTCCGTCGTAAATTTGCTTGGACAGGTCAATCAATTCATCGGTTGTATCCCCCATCGCCGAAACGACCACCACGCAGCTATGCCCGGCTTGCTTTCGTTCCACGATCCTTCTTGCTACACGTTTCATTCGCTCCGCATCACCGACAGAGCTGCCGCCAAATTTCATGACGATTAGAGACATAGCTGACTCACTCCTAACGCATACTATTGCTTAACATTTCCGTATTATAGCATAAAACAGCGAATTGTGTAGATAATTCCGAACGATTTCCGCAAAAACCCCGCTCATTCATCGGAATCAGGGATTTTAACAAAAAACAGACCAAAACTGAAAGATCAGTTCTGGTCTGTTTGCCATTCACACCCGAGCTTCATTAAGCACGGGAGATGTATTTGCCGTCATCCGTATCAATCAGCAGCACATCGCCTTCGTTGATGAACAATGGCACTTGCACGTTAAGGCCTGTTTCGAGCTTAGCGTTCTTCGTTGCACCTTGCGCCGTGTTCCCTTTAATGCCCGGCTCGGTTTCAGCAACTTTCAACTCAACGCTCTTAGGCAGGTTAATACCGAGAATTTCACCTTGGTAGCTCATGATTTTGATCATCATGTTCTCAATCAAGAAGTTCAATTCCCATTTCAATTGATCCTGCTCCAAGCTGATTTGGTCAAAAGTTTCTGTATCCATGAACGTATGCTCGCTGCCGCTGGCATACAGGTACTGCATTTCACGGTTGTCGATGTGCGCGCGGCCCACGTTCTCGCCTGCACGGAATGTACGCTCAACGGTGTTGCCGTTGCGCAGGTTTTTCAATTTGGAGCGAACGAATGCCGCGCCTTTACCTGGTTTCACGTGTTGGAAATCCTGAACAGTGAACAAATCGCCTTCTACTTCGATGGTAAGTCCTGTTTTAAAATCGTTAACTGAAATCATGCGTAGAGCCCTCCGCTAATCAATAATGAGAAAATCTTTCGTTGAATGTGTAAGTATTTTAATGCCGGTGTCGGTAATTACGACATCGTCCTCAATCCGTACTCCCCCGAAACCAGGGAGATAGATGCCAGGCTCGACGGTTACGACCATACCGGGAGTTAAAATCATATCTTCCGTCTTGGACAATCGCGGAGATTCATGAACCTCCATGCCCAATCCGTGTCCTGTACCATGGCCGAAGAAATCGCCATAGCCGTGCTTGATGATGACGTCCCGCGCGAACGCGTCGCCTTCACGGCCTGTGATGCCCGGTTTCAAGTTCGCCAAGCAATTCAATTGCGCTTCTAGCACAATGTCATAGATTTCTCTATGCTTGTCCGTTGGCTTGCCGAGCATAACGGTACGGGTGATGTCAGAGCAGTATCCTTTATAATACGCTCCAAAATCTAGTTTGACAAATTCGTTGCCTTGCAATACACGATCGCTGGCTTTGCCGTGCGGCAGCGCGGAGCGCTCGCCGGAAGCGACGATCGTTTCGAAGCTGGTCGAAGTGCCGCCGTTTTTGCGGATGAACATCTCGATTTCAAGCGCGATCTCTTTCTCAACTGCACCTGGCTTCAGGAAGGACAAAATGTGCGAGAACGTTTGATCCGCCAAATCCGCCGCTTCCTGCATCACCTGCAGCTCGGCTTCGTCTTTGACGATCCGGATCTGCTCAACGATGCGGCTGGTCGGCACCAGCTCGATGCCTTCAAGACCAGCTTGAAAGTTCACGTAGTCGCCGTAAGTAACGTCTGCTTGTTCAAAGCCGACTTTTTTAATGCCTTGCTGCTGCAGTAAGTCCTTGACCGTTTCAATCGCCTTCGGCTTATGTTCCACAACTTCGAACAATCTCGCCTGCTGCGGCGCTTGCGTCATATACCGGAAATCGGTCAGCAGCAACGCCCGATCCCATGTGATAAGAATATAGCCGGATGATCCTGTGAAGCCCGATACATATGTACGGTTATAAGCATTCGTGATGAGCAGTGCTGGCAAATCTTGCTGCTGCATGACTGTTCTTAGACGTTCAATGCGTTTCTCCTGCATCCATTATCACCAATCTTTCTTACAAGTGGGGTAGTAGCGCTCGTAATCCGAGCCCATAGCCTGCGGCTCCGAACCCGCATATTTGCCCGATCACGACAGGAGCGGTAACCGAAGTGTGACGGAACTCTTCACGCTTGTGAATATTCGACAGATGAACCTCCACAGCGGGCAGTTGCACGGTCGACAGCGCGTCGCGAATCGCGTAGCTGTAATGCGTGAAGGCGCCGGGGTTAATCAGGATGCCGTCTTTGGTGCCGTAAGCCTCATGAATTTTGTCGATGATATCGCCCTCATGATTGGATTGATAAGCTTCGAGTTCAATCGACAGTTCCGCGGCAAGCTGTTCAAGACCTTCAAGAATGGCAGGAAGTGAGTCCTTTCCATAAATGCCTGGCTCCCTTACGCCGAGCATATTTAAGTTCGGACCATTAATAACTAGGACCTTTTTCAAGAGAACCCTCCTAGCTTCAGCAAATGGTTTAAGCTTTTGAACTTAAGTATTTTACCATAACTTTCATGTCTTGTGTATAGGCTCTCTTTCTCTTTCATCATTATATTCAACCGTAATGGAATATCCGATGAACATGCCCCACACCAGGAAAAGGCAAAAATCACTCAAGATGGAATTCAAATCCTGATCTTTAATCCAGAACACCATCCCGGTGATCGGTCCGATCAGCAAATATAAGACACACCACCAGACGAACCCGTACGCAATCCCCCACCAGGGCCCGTCCTGCTTCCAAAGCATAACCATATAAAGGAATGCCGCCACAATCGAAAATAGCGTGAAAAAGCCCCAGCCCATCAGCATCCCCTGCCAAGTGAGCAGAAAATCATGGCGAAAAAACGGTTCAACTAAAAATCCGATCGTAATTTTCGTGAATTTGAAGTATTGCTCGACAATTTTCAGAGCCCCCCATATAAATCCGGCAAAAAAACCAATATAAAGCGCAAATAACCATCGGTTTGTTTTCATCTTGCTTGCCTGCGTGTCACTCATGCCTCTTCCATTCCTTTCTCTGTATACGCTGTCCGTCATTTCCTGAACAGGAATAGTATGTTCTACCTTCATCTGTAGCATTCAAACCGCGAATCCGTTACAATAAGTAGATAGTACCTAAATCAAGTATAGATTAAAGAAGGTGGACCTATGGCAGAACAAAACAGTATTTACGGAGGACAAGCCGTCATCGAAGGCGTCATGTTCGCAGGAAAGAATGTGCACGTTACCGCTGTGCGCAAAAAAGACGGCTCCATAGAATATCTAGAGGTGCCGAAAAAAGTCATTCCTTGGGTCCAAACACTCAAAAAAATTCCTTTTATCCGGGGCATCGTCGGGATTATCGAATCCAGCGCCAAAGGCGCGCAGCACCTGAATTTTTCGGCGGAGGCATTTGCCGAGCAAGAGGGTGAGGAGCAGAACGCTCCGCGGAAAGAAGAAAAACCAGGCCTGTTCAACAACGTCTCCATGATTCTAGGCGTTGCTGTGGTCGGTGTCATTTCCTTCCTTTTCGGCAAATTCGTCTTTACGCTGGTGCCAGCGATTATAGAGCAGTTTTTATTCGGCAATGTATTTAGCAATCAAATTCTTCATAATCTTGTAGAGGGCGTTATTAAGATCATCCTGCTGGTCGGATATATTTATTTTATCTCATTGACCCCGATGATCAAACGCTTGTTCCAATACCATGGGGCTGAGCACAAAGTCATTAGCGCCTACGAAGCCGGCATGGAACTCACTGTCAGCAATGTGCAGAAATTCAACACGCTTCACTACCGTTGCGGCAGCAGTTTCATTGTCTTTACCGTTATCGTCGGTGTCGTGATCTACTCGTTCCTGCATTATGACGGTTACGTGGAGCGCATTGTACAGCGCCTGCTGCTGCTCCCTGTTGTCATTGGCGTTTCCTATGAAGTGCTGCGCTTCACCAATTCGCTGCGCGATACACCTGTTCTGCGAGTGCTCGGTTATCCGGGACTGTGGCTGCAGCTGCTGACTACGAAGGAACCGGAGGATAGCCAAGTCGAGGTCTCCATTGCCTCTTTCAACCGTATGCGCGAAGCGGAAAAAAGAATTATGGAGGGACAGGCATGAGAAGACGTTTTTCAGCAGTCGAAATCGTTATTGGCGTATTGATTGCGATTGGTTTAATCGTAAGCTTGCGAACTTTATTCATCCCAATCCTCGTGCTGGGCATCATCTTTCTCTTATATAAATTTCCGCCGAACCGTTGGAAATGGAACGCGCGGATGAGCCGCAGGACGCGAAAGGGGAAAACAAAAACCGCCAAGTTCCGTGTTATTAACGGTGGCGGATCGAACCCATCGGATTCCGATTCCGATGATATGCCGAAATATCATTAAGATTAACCATGCTGGTCTTTATGGCGTCTGAGCACATATTTCTCGTAATTTTGCTCGTACGTCGCCATCGTCCACTTATGAAAGTATTGATCCGTGGCTTGATATCCTGAATTGAACAAATCGATGCTGGTGTCCTTGGACAGATCAAATTGGATGTTCTTGACGCCGAGTGTTGGGATTTTCACGGTACGGAACCGGTTGTGCTGTTCGATATAGCGCTCGTCATGAGCATCCAGCATCGTTCCGAATAAAGCTTCCAGCATTGAGAACGGGCCGTGAATCCGGTGCATCTGCTGATCGCTCTTCCCAACTAGTTGAAAGCCGATCACCGGAATCCGCTGCGTATCCGCATCTCGATCGAAGACCCACAGCGGAAAGTTGCTTAACAGCCCTCCATCGACGATATAATAGAATTGTTTGGCAAAAGGCTCTGCATTGGCAGAGCTTTTTATTTTTTGCCGGATCATCACGGGATCAAAAAAATAAGGGATGCTCGTGCTCATCCGCACAGCCTTGGCTACCGAAAACCGGCTGGGATCGATGCCGTATTGCGCGATATCGTCTGGCAGCACCAGCAGCTTCCCCTGTGTGATGTCCGAGGCGATGATTCGCAGCTGATTCGGCCTGAGGTCGCCAAAGGTGCGGATGCCTTTTGCCAGCAGATGGCCGTAGATCCATTGCTCCAGCGCTTCGCCGGAGTACATCCCTTTTTTGATCAGCAGCCGCACCGCGGGTCCGATGACTTTCGCATTGTAGATCGGCGAGCGCTTCAAAAACGATTTGAACGGCATTCGGATGATTAAATCTTTCATCTCGTCTCCCGTGTATCCCGCTGCTAGGAGCGCAGCTACAATGGATCCGGAGCTTGTACCGGCTACCTGGTGGAATGTGTACCCCCGCTTCATCGCTGCACTCACGCCGCCAGCCAAGGCAATGCCCTTCACGCCTCCGCCTTCAAACACGCCATTGATTTCCATCATCGAACTCCCTCCTTCAGAAGCCCCGTTTCATGGCAGTAGGCTCACTTTGGTATATGCACGGTGGGATTGTATCTATGACAAGAAATCTGACGGGTCGCGGCGCAGTTTCGGTTGAGGTGACGATGATTGCTGTAGTCCGGAAAAACCCAATTGCAGCTGGCTGCAGCTCGTACTTGATCGCTGTAGTCCGGTTTTGCCGAACTACAGGCACCTTTTTCGCTCAAACGCGTAGAAAGGTGCTCTGCAATTGGGCAAATCCGGACTGCAGCATCCCCGACGCGCGTGCCCCCTTATGCAATTGGGCAAATCCGGACTACAGCTCAAGATGCCGGCAGACCGGACTCCATCCGCGATGGCGGTCAGCGCGAGGCAAGCTCTGTAGTCCGGTTTTGCCGGTAATGGAGAGATTGTTGGTCCGCGTAAACCAAGAAAAAAGGCTATCCCCCAAAGGGACAGCCTTTCTAGCTATCTGCATCCAAATCCTTCCGCACCAGGGCAAGATCGTCCATGCGGCCTGGCTCGCGGCGAAAGTATTCCAGTAACGTTTCAATACATGTGATGGAATCCCAGCTCAGATGATGCTCAATTCCTTCAACATCCTTATATATGTTGTCTTCATGAACGCCGATCAGGGTAAGAAACTCCTCGAGAAGTTGATGGCGGTCGACTAAGCGCTTACCCATCTTTTTCCCTTTGGATGTAAGCATCAAGCCGCGGTATTTTTCATAAACCAGATAATTGTCTTTATCCAGCTTTTGGATCATTTTCGTAACTGATGAGGGATGCACCTCAAGCCCTTCGGCAATGTCGGAGACACGAGCGTAGCCTTTCTCGTCAATGAGTTTGTAAATTCTCTCCAGATAGTCTTCCATGCTTGGCGTGGCCATTGCGATGTTTCCCCCTGCTTTCGTTGATTTCCGATCCATAGCTTAAACTATCATAATGCATGAACATAGACGCGGTCAAATCTCCCATGATTCAAGTTAAGTCCGCTTGGGACACTAAGAGTTATCGAGACTAAGCCACTAAATCGAGTCGAAAGGGAGATTGCCATGACTACGGAATTGCTGACACGGCCCGTGCCGAATACGGCGGTTTTTGTCCCGGAGCTTGTATATTTTGAGCCGGACGCCATGAATTATCCCAAAGGACAGCAGATTTACGAATGGGCCAAACAGCAAGGGCTGGAAATTCACATGACAACCTCGCACAACCAAATCCGCGATCTCCCTGGGGACACCGAGCTGGAGAAATACCGCATCGCCAAGCAAACCCTCGTTGTCGGGCTGCGCAAGACGCTGAAGTTTGACACTTCCAAGCCTTCGGCGGAATACGCCATTCCGATCGCAACAGGATGCATGGGCCACTGCCACTATTGCTATCTACAAACAACGCTAGGCGCAAAACCTTACATCCGTGTCTACGTCAATATGGACGATATCTTGGCCGCGGCGCAAAAATATATCGATGAACGCGCCCCGGAAATCACCCGTTTTGAGGCTGCGTGTACGTCCGATCCCGTTGGATTGGAGCATATATCCGGATCCTTGAAGCAGGTGATTGAATTTATGGGACAACAGCCGCTAGGCAGGCTGCGGTTCGTCACGAAGTTTCATCATGTCGATTCGCTGTTAGACGCGAACCATAACAAGCATACCCGCTTCCGCTTTAGTGTCAATGCGGATTATGTAATCAAAAACTTCGAGCCCGGCACTTCGCGTTTCCACGAGCGAATCGAAGCCGCTGGCAAAGTAGCGCGAGCCGGCTATCCGCTTGGATTCATCATTGCCCCAATCATATGGCATGAAGGATGGGAAGAAGGCTATGCGCGATTGCTTGAAAAGCTGCATGAACAGCTGCCGCAAGAGGCGGTGCAAGACTTGACATTTGAAATGATTCAGCACCGTTTCACCAAAACGGCCAAAAACGTCATTCAGAAGCGGTATCCCAAGACGAAGCTCGAAATGGACGAAGAGAAGCGCAAGTATAAGTGGGGACGTTGGGGGCAAGGCAAATACGTCTACCCTGACGATCAGGCTAACGCATTAAGGGAATTTATCACCGAACAAATCTTTGATAAATTCCCTGACGCGAAGATTGAATATTTTACGTAAGTGTTAAAATCTTAAAATTTCAACCAGTCGGGGGTAATCGTGTTAAGCCAAAGCGTAATCTGCGTCATTTTTCCAGTGTACAGCAGAATGGCGATTAGCACCATGAGCCCCCCGCCTATTTTCATCAAAGCATTTGAATAACGCAAAATCCAGCGCGTCGATCCGATGAAAAACGAGAGGACAAAAAATGGAATGGCAAATCCTAGCGAATACGCACTTGTCAGTTGGAACCAAGTACCTGGTTCTGTTGTAGCCAGTGCTAGAATAGCGGATAAAATCGGCCCGATGCACGGCGACCAGCCTGCGGCAAAGCCCATGCCGATCAGGATCGAACCGAGATAGCCAGCAGGTCTGAACTTCATCTGCAGCTTTCTTTCTTTCATCAGCCATTGCGGTTGAAAAATGCCAAGCAAGAACAAGCCCATAATAAATATTAATAGAGCAGCGATTTGACGCAGCAAATCGCGATATTCAACGAACATATTGCCTACGAATCCGGCCGTTAAGCCCAGCGCATAAAAAATAATCGAAAAACCTACGATAAAGCTTAACGTGTGCAGCATCGTCCGGCGGCGAACGTCAGCGGACGACTGTCCGGATTTTAACTCACTGACGGAAATGCCCGTTATGTACGAAAGATAGGACGGATATAATGGCAAACAGCAGGGCGAAATAAAAGATGCAATTCCCGCCCACAATGCGATCCATAAGTTGACGGAGCCGATTTCCATATCAGATTCTCAGACCTCTTTTCATGATTATTCCAATAAGCAGCGCAATCAATGTGAGAACAACCGTTCCCCCGGGCGCCAAATCCCATACTCCTGCCAAAATAAGTCCTATGATAACGGCAATTTCGGAGAAAAGCACGGCCAGAAACACCGAATGTTTAAAGCTGCGGGCAATGAGCAAGCTGCACGCCACCGGGATCGTCAACAGCGAGGAAACGAGCAGCGCGCCGACAATTTTGATCGCAACGGAGATCACGAGGGCAGTTAGCATCGTAATCATCATGTTGTAGTAACGCAGCGGAAGACCGCTTACACTCGCCGCATCCTCATCAAAGAACATGAGGAAAAATTCTTTAAAATGCAAAGCAATGACGCCAATAACTAGCAAGCTAACCCCGAAAACGACCCATAAATCCGTCGAATCCAACGTATATATGCTGCCAAATAAATAGCTCATGACGTTCATATTGAACCCTTTGCCTAGTGTAAACAGCAAAGTTGCTAGTGCGACACCGCCAGACATGATGATGGCAATGGAAAGCTCGGCATAAGTTTTATAGGCTTTGCGCAGCTTTTCGATGGCGAATGAAGCCAACAAAGCAAAGATAAGTCCTACACCCAACGGGTAAACATTAATTAAAAAACCGAGCGCGACGCCGGCGATCGAGATATGGGCAAGCGTGTCGCCGATCATCGACAACCGCCGAAGGACAAGAAAAACGCCCATCAAAGGCGCTGTAAGTCCGATGAGCAAGCCGCCGATCAAAGCCCGCTGAAAAAAATACTCCGTGAAAATATCCAATGTGTCCTCCTACTGAACGCCGATCATCTCCCGAATCTGGTCGAGCGAATGCGTCAAATTCGTCTCGCGGCAATCTTCGGGATCGTGGGTATGCTTAACATGAAATTTAATGCCGCCGCTTTGCTGCTGCGGCTCAGAACCGAGATACGATTTCATCATATCCATATCGTGGGACACCATGATGAACGTCATATGATGATGCTGGTGCATATGACGGATCATGCGGAAAAAGCCGGCTTGCGTTTCGGCGTCAATGCCGACGGTCGGCTCATCGAGAATGAGCAGTTCCGGATTGTTGACTATCGCCCGGGCGAGAAAAGCGCGCTGCTGCTGGCCACCCGACAGCTGGCCGATCTTGCGGTCGGCCAGATCCTCGATTCGCATCGCCATCATCGCATCTTCCGCCTTCTGCAGATCGTCTTTGGACAGCCTGCGGTAAATCCGCTTCTTACTGTACAAGCCCGACTGCACAATCTCTCGCACCGTTGCCGGGAATAACGGGTTAAACGCATTTTTCTGCGGAACGTAGCCGATCCGTTCCCAATCCTTGAACTGGCTGAGCGGCTGCTCGAACAGCCGAATTTCCCCTGCGGTCGGCTTGAGCAGACCGACGAGCATTTTGAGCAGCGTCGTTTTGCCGGCTCCGTTGGAGCCGATGACGCCGACAAAATCGCGTTCCAGCGCAGCAAAGCGCAGGTTCTCAATCACTTTTTTATGCTCATAGGAAAAAGAAACGTTATCTATCGAAACGATGCTGCGATGGCAAGATTGCAAGCTGCTATTCTCCATCTACGAAACTCCTAACTGTTTTGAGTAAAATCATATCTAAAGTCTTGTTACTGCTATTGTAAGGCTTTCACAAGATTTTTCAAATTATCGTCCATAATTGAAATATAATCTTTTCCGGCCTTTTCCTGCTCAGCCGTCAAGCCTTCCAACGGGTTCAAAACCATCGTGTCAACGTTCGCATCCTTAGCAAGCGTCTTGGCCAATTTATCGGACACCAGCTCTTCAAAGAAAATATATTTCAATTGATGCTCTTTAATGTACTGATTCATATTTTTCAAATCTTGCGCAGTCGGCTCCGCTTCCGGAGACAGCCCCATGATCGCTAATTGCGTAAGCCCGTAATCACGGCACATATAGGCAAAAGCTTGATGAGATACGGCGATTTCTTTTTTCGACGTCTTGGCAAGCTCTGTGCGGTAACGCACGTCCAAATCCTTCAATTTGGCAGCATACGCCTGATAGTTTTGCTCAAAAGCATCCTTATGCGCAGGATCTGCGGCAATCAGGGCATTTTTAATATTATTGGCCATTTTCACAGCGTTTAACGGACTGAGCCAAGCATGCGGATCATAAGCCTCTTTGCTATCCGATGTCTTTATTAAATCGCTGCCTTGGCTAGCTTCCACAACCTTAAGGGAAGAATCCTTGGGAATGGTCTGCAAAAAGTCTCCGACCCAACCCTCAAAACCTGCGCCTTGATACACAAACACTTGGGCATTGTTCATATTCTTGATGTCGCGGCTCTTAGGGGACCAGTCATGCGGCTCAACGCCGGCTGGCACCAAGTTAATGACGTTCACATATTCGCCGCCGATGTTGCGGGTAAAATCATAGAGCGGATAAAAGCTCGTGACGACATTCACTTTGCCCTCGATCAGCCCCGCTTTCGAGCCAGGCGCACTTCCGCAACCCGTTACAACGAATAGGAAAATAGCTAGTAAACCTATATAAATGAATCCTTTTTTGAACATTTTAGTCTCACCGTCACATTTCTAAATCGTAATTTTTTTTATTAACGACCTTGATTATACGAGTTAGGCTTCCAAAATGTCAACAGATAGGCGGATATTACGAGGGTCGAACAGGCTAGCTGGCAAAGGCCCAGAAAAAAGAAAATCATCCTGCTTGATTAGCAGGATGTCACTATGAGATGCGGCTAGACGATTAAGATTCCGATTTGCCTCCTCCTTGCTTTTTGGAGGAAGGTTTGCTGCTTGCTTTGGGCGATGCTGACGGTGAAGGTGAAGCTGAAGGCGAAGGCGAAGGAGAGGACTGCTTCTCGCTTTGCTCCTTCATTTTCTTATTCCGCTCCTCCGTTTGCTTGATCGCCTTCTTATCCTGCTCAATCTGATATTGAATGATTTCTTTATAAATGTTGTACTGCTTGTGCAGTTCCTGATCGATTATACTTGGCTTCGCCGTACTCTGCGCTTTCTGTTTGTTTGGGTCGGCCCCTTTCGTTTTGTCGGATTGGCCGCCACCGAACATGCCGCAGGCGGTGAGAAGAACGATTAGCCCGGCGATACCCACACATTTAAGGAACACCATTAGTCTCATGCGCTTCACCCCGTTGAGTTCTTTGTCCTTAGATTGCCCCAATATCGCGAAAAAACGCCGATCCAACTTCTTCATCCGATAAAAAAAACACCCCGATCTCTATGAGAATCGGGGTGTCTACAGTTATTTCACGATAGCGCCATTCGGCATACTGTCCGGCACCGTCGCCAGCGTTAATTGATCACCGTGCGAAGCGGCCAGGATCATACCTTGCGACAGCTCGCCGCGCAGCTTGGCGGGCTTCAAGTTCGTGACGCAAATCACTTTGCGTCCTTTGAGTTCCTCGGGCGAGTAAAACTTCGCGATGCCCGAGACGACTTGACGCTGCTCGTAGCCGAGGTCGAGCTGCAGCTTCAACAACTTATCCGCGCCTTTCACAGGCTCGGCTGCGATCACTTGCGCCACGCGCAGCTCCACCTTACCGAAATCGTCGATGCCGATTTCGTCTTTGGGCTCCGGCGCGGGCACAACTGCAGCAGCTTCAGCAGGCGCTGCTGCCGCACTCGCGGCGCTGCCGGCTTCGCCGCCGCTCATCGCCTGGACGATGTAGGCGACTTCCGCCGCGACGTCCAGGCGAGGGAACATCGGCTCTCCCTTCTGGACTTTCGTCCCCGCAGGGAGCAGCCCGAAGTCCTGCATGCTGGACCACTCGGTCAAACGCGGCAGATCTTCGGCAGCAAGGCCCAGCTGCTGCCAAATCAGTTGCGGCGTCTTCGTCAGGAACGGACGCAGCAGCACGGACGAGATGCGCTGGGACTCCGCCAGCACATACATCACGGAGCCAAGAGTTTCACGCTTGGCTTCATCTTTCACCATCGACCACGGCTGTGTCTCGTCGATGTATTTGTTCGTGCGGCTGATCAGCTGCCACACGGCCGACAGGGCGATGGAGAATTCCATCTTCTCCATCGCTTCCTCGTACTTCGCTACCGCAGCTCGGACAGTCTCCAAGAGACTGTCGTCGAATTCGGTAGCCCCCGGCACATAAGCGGGAATGCTGCCGGCAAAATACTTGTCGATCATGACGATCGTCCGGTTCAGCAAGTTCCCGAGGTCATTGGCGAGGTCGTGGTTGACCCGCTCGACAAAGCTTTCCGGCGTGAACGTACCATCAGCGCCGAACGGCACTTCGCGCATCAAGTAGTAACGCAGCGCGTCAAGTCCATAGCGGTCGATCAGGGTTACAGGATCGACGACGTTGCCTTTGGACTTCGACATTTTGCCGTCCTTCATGAGCAGCCAGCCGTGGGCGAACACTTTTTTCGGCAGTGGCAGATCCAGCGCCATGAGCATGATCGGCCAATAAATCGTATGGAAACGGACGATTTCTTTACTCATCAAATGCACATCGGCTGGCCAATATTTGCGGAACGTGCTCTCATCGTCCGAACCGTAGCCAAGCGCCGTAATATAGTTGGACAGCGCATCAATCCACACATAGATGACATGTTTAGCGTCACCAGGAACTTTGATGCCCCAATCAAACGTCGTGCGGGAAACCGCCAAATCTTCCAGACCCGGCTTGATGAAGTTGTTCAGCATTTCATTTTTACGGGATTCCGGCTGAATGAACTCTGGATTTTCCTCGTAATACTGGACCAAACGGTCAACATATTTGCTCATACGGAAGAAGTACGTCTCTTCCTTCATTTTCTCCACGGGACGTCCGCAGTCCGGACATTTGCCGTCAACCAGTTTGCTTTCCGGGAAAAAGGCTTCGTCCGGTACACAGTACCAGCCTTCATATTCGCCTAGATAAATGTCGCCTTGATCCAGCAGGCGCTGGAATATCTTCTGCACCGAATTTTTGTGGCGGTCTTCTGTCGTCCGAATGAAATCGTTGTAGCTGATGTCCAGCTTCGCCCAAAGATCTTTAATTCCGGCCACGATGCCGTCCACGAATTGCTGTGGCGTCGTGCCTTTTTCCTGAGCTTTGCGCTCGATCTTTTGCCCATGCTCATCGGTTCCGGTCAAGTACATTACATCGAAGCCGCGCAGCCTTTTGTAACGGGACATGACATCGCCGGCTACCGTTGAGTAAGCATGGCCGATGTGCAGCTTATCGCTGGGATAGTAGATCGGCGTAGTGATGTAAAATGTTTTCGATTGAGTGGACATTTCATATTCCTCCTGTTTGGTTTTGTAAATAACACAAAAAGCCCTCATCCATCTTGGGACGAGAGCTGAACTCACGCGGTACCACCCAGGTTCCCCCGCCTTTCACAAGATCGGGGCTCAGTAAGTCGTTGCGACTTGCCCATTAACGCTGGGACACGAAGCCAGCTTACTCCCATGTCCGCATAGGCGGCTGAATGGGCAGCTCGAAGGCTTATTCTCCAGGACCATCTTCCAAACCTGCTCCTATACCGGCTTTCACCTAACCCGGCTCTCTGTTCATAGGCCTCCGCTTGTACTTATCCGTTCATCGAATCCATATTCTTAGTGCTTTAAGAAAAATATAGCGAAAAAGGAAGCGCCATGTCAAGCGAGGCGGTCACTTTTGGGCGAACCGGATGCCGGTGGCACGTGATCGATCCCTCCGGGATGAAACGGATGGCATTTGCAAATCCGTTTCACCGTGAGCCACGAACCTTTGACCGGGCCATGCAGTTCAAGGGCTTCCAGTGCATACTGCGAGCAAGTCGGGTAAAACCGGCACGTCGGCGGCTTCAAAGGCGAAATAAACTTCCGATAAAAATGGATCGGTACTTGGAGCGTTTTCCTGAGCTTCATCGTCCGCGGCCCTTCCTTTCTAACTGCCTGCTCTCATCATGCCTGAAAAAGCAAACAGCGTCAACTTGGCTGGGCGAGTGGTAAGTTGGACTCGCTGATGAAGTTACTCACCGCATTGCGGTTGACAGCGGCTATACGATATTCTACACTGACCATGACACTGAATGGTGTCCCATTTGAATGTTAGGGATAGATGATCGTGAGCGATTCTAATCAGACACGAGATGTGTACGATGCCATTGCCGACCCGACTCGGCGCCAGCTCCTTCGGTTATTGGCAGATCGGGACGAGATCCCGCTGCATGAATTGACAAGCCAGTTCGACATGGGCCGGACCGCGGTCTCCAAGCATTTGGGCATCTTGAAGGAAGCCGGTCTTGTCATCGACCGAAAAGTCGGGCGGGAAACCCGTTATTCGCTGAATGCGGCGCCGCTGAGAGAAATTCAAGATTGGGTTTCGTTTTACAGCAAGTTCTGGAGAGACAGAATGGTACTTTTAAACCAACTTTTGCAGGAGGAACAAAATGAGCCATAGCGTAGCACTCGATTTTCAATTTGCAAGTCCGATTGAAAAGGTATGGAAAGCTTTAACTGACTCGTCGACTTTGGCGAAATGGGTGATGGCTAATGATTTCAAACCGGAAGTCGGCCATAAATTTCAGTTCCGCACAGAACCATCGCAATGGTGGAACGGCATCATCGACTGTGAGGTGCTGGAACTTGAGGAGCCGCATAAGCTATCGTACTCCTGGGTCAGCGGCGGAGAAAACACGGTCATCACATGGACATTGAAGCATGAGGACGGCACGACTTACCTGCATCTGGATCAAACCGGCTTTAGCGCAGCGAAACCTGCTGCCGAAGGCGCGAAACACGGCTGGACGCGAATGTCCGGAGAGCTTGGGAAATTGCTCGCGCAGTAGAAGCGACTGAGGCCTCGGGCGCAAGAGCGCAGCTGAGGGCAGCTGGGCGCGGCTGGGGCGTTTATCCTGCAATTCTGGCAGGATATTGAGCAGATCGGCTCCGTTTCGGGTGCCATCCTGCATGTTATGGCATGATATTACGCGATTTTCGGCCAGAAGGTCCGGTTTTCGTGTAAAATCATGCCTTTTTTACAGGATGAGTCTAGGCGAAGCCGCGCAGATGAGCCCCGACGTCCTCGCGTGTCAACGAAGACGTCTGCAAGGCATTGCGATGCGCGGCATCCGGCCACTTGCCATCCAAGTGGTACTCCCGCAGCGCATCGGTGTCTTTGAGCAGATGGCCGGTGAGGATGCACACGGCCGTCTCATCGCGGTCCGCATCCCCGTCGCGGACCAGCTTGCGCAGCCCGGCAAGCGCTGCCGCCGATGCCGGCTCACAGCCGATGCCGCTGCGGTCGATGACCGCCTTGGCATCGAGAATTTCGGCGTCGCTGACGCTCAGCGTCACGCCGCCGGTCTCTTCCAGCACTCGCCGCGCTTTGCGCCAGCTTGGCGGGTTGCCGATGTTAAGGGCAGAGGCCCGGGTGTACGGCGCACGCTCCGGCGTGAGCGTCTCCGCTCCCTCTGCCATCATGCGGTGGAAGGGACTCGCCCCTTCCGCCTGAACCACCGCGACGCGCGGCAACCGCTCGATGAAACCGAGCGTCTTCAGGTCGCGAAGCCCTTTGCCGAGCGCTGTCGCATTGCTCAGCGCACCGCCTGGCAGCACGATCCAGTCCGGCAGCTGCCAATTGAACGATTGAGCAATCTCGTAGACGATGCTCTTCTGCCCTTCAATCCGCAGCGGATTGATCGAGTTGCAGACGTAGAGCCCCAGCGCTTCCGCATGCTTTTCCAAAAACAAAATACCGTCATCATATGTTCCCGCAAAACGGATGACCTTGGAGCCATACGATAAAGTTTGCAGCACTTTGTTCAAGGATATATCTTTATCCGGCACGAAAACACAGGACGTATCGCCCGCAAAAGCTGCATACATCGCCAGGGAAGCGGATGTATTGCCAGTCGAGGTGCAGGCAAATTTGTTATAGCCAAGGGAGCGACCGTGCGAGACCGCTACGGTCATGCCGTTATCTTTGAAGGAGCCGCTCGGATTCTCGCTCTGAGCCTTGAACCACAGCCCCCTCAGGCCGCCAAACCGCTGAAGCGGTTCGGAAGCGGCATAAAGCCCCGTATTGCCCTCGTATTTGGTGCATATCGCTGACTCCGCAATTTCCGGAGCGATAAGCTCTTTATACCGCCATACGCCTGATGCATAGATGCTCATGCGCTCAGCCAGTCTAGCGGCAAACACCCGCTTTAGCTGCTCCGCATCCACTTTTGCAAAATCATGAACGACCTCTAATAAACCACCGCATGCGCATTGATACACAAATGTCCCTTCAGGCAGCTGTTCGCCGCATGCACTGCATACGAATTTCATCCGTCTTCTCCTCCATTTCCTTTTGTCAGGCTTTTACAAAAAATATTCCTTTCTTCGTCCATTTGTTTTCCAACGCATCAGGGATTCCATTCGTTACGACCGTATGCACGGCGTCGATCCGGCACACATTGTACACGTCACGTTTGCCCCAGTCTTTTTCATCGACAATGATAACGGTCAACTCCGATTGCTGCATCGCCGCCAGCTTGATCGCCAAGCTTTCCTGCAGTCCGGTTGTCAGCTTGCCGTCGTCCGCCACACCGGCAGGTTTGAGAAAACATTTGTCAAAGTTCATCTGGTGCAGCATCTGAATCGTAAACGGCCCGTAACAAGCTTCATCCTGCTTATGAACACTGCCCCCAAGCTGAATGAGATTCACTTTGTGAACGAGTACAGGCAGGCCGTGAATGCTGTTCGTCACCACCGTGACATCCGGCAGCTGGCCCAGCTCATCAAACATGAAATGCGTGTAGCTGGACGATTCGATAAAAACGGTATCACCCGGCTGAATGAGCGCGACCGCCGACCGGGCAAGCGGCCTCTTCCGATCCGGCTCCCCGCGGTCCCGGTACGGTACAAAGCCGGATACGCGGCCTGTAGGCACAGCGCCGCCGTGAGCTTTTTGCAGCAATCCGCGTTGTTCCAAGGCACGCAAGTCTTTGCGAATCGAATCTTCTGTCACCTCAAACAAGGCTGCTAATTGCTTGACCTCGACTCGGCCGTCTCTGGCCAGCATGGCGACAATTTCGTTGCGGCGTTCTTCACTGAATAATCCCATCTTGCTCATCCGTCAATCATGGCTCCATTCAAAATAAATTATCATTTGTTATTATTTATAATTATATTTTATTATTTATTATTATTCAATATTCATTTCCGCAAAAGTGCTGTAATCATATATAATGCATTTGATATAACTAATTTTAAAAAAGGAGCTTACTTTCTATATGATGATCGAAATTTTTCAGGACGTCGTTTGCCCGTGGTGCCGGATCGGCAAAGCCAACTTAATGGCTGCGCTGGCGCAATTCACCGATGAGCCGGTTGAAGTCCACTATCGCGCCTTCCAGTTAGATCCCACCACACCTGTGGAAGGCCTACAGTTCCGTGAAATGATGCGCTCCAAAATGCACGCTAGCGACGATCAACTGAGCGGCATGTTCGGGCAGGTTACACAAGCCGGCCAGGCGGCAGGCCTGCACTTCGACTTCTCCAAAGTCGAATATATGCCGAACACGCTGCGTGCCCATCAATTGATCGCGATTGCTCCTGAAGCAAGTAAACAGCGGTTGGTCGATGCGCTGTTCAAGGCGTATTTCGAAGACGGTCTCGATGTGGGGAACGTAGAGGTCCTGCTCGATATTGCCGAATCGCAAGGAATGGATCGCGCCAAGACAGCTGCTAGCCTGCAAGCGAAGGAAGGCTTGGAGCAAGTCGAGGACGATTTGGAGTTCGCCCGCGGGGCTGGCGTGAGCGGTGTTCCGTTCTTTGTCGTTAACCGGAAGTATGCCCTGACTGGCGCTCAACCTCCGGCAACGTTCCTGCAGGCGCTGCAGCAAATTAGCGCCGAGCAGGACAACGCGGAATAACCATACATGAGGTCACGAAAAAAGACGGCATCTACTCGCAAACAAATGAGTAGGCATCGTCTTTTTTCCATTCCGTTAGGTCTATCCCCTCTTCCCTCTTTACTCTATTTATAAGATAATAGACTAATGAAATTAGATCTTACTGAACAGGAGCATTTTGATGCAGACATGTTTACTCATCCTCAAACGCTTGCCTACCCGTATAGTAATTGTCATCCTGCCATTCTTACTGATGGCGATGGTCGAATTTCTAGAGCGGGGCAATGTGCAAGATTTGTACACGTGGGTGCTCCATCACCCCCTTTCCATGGTGCTCGCCTACTTTGTCGTTGGCGCACTGTATTTGTTCCTCATCGCTGTGACAGGTCGAAGCCGGCTCGCTTTCTGGGTGCTGTGTGTCCTGCTGCTGCCTCTGGGCGCGATTAGCGGCAGCAAGCTTCAAGCAATTGGGTCCCCCTACTATCCGTGGGACTTGTATTTCAACAATCAGCTCGTCGAATACCGCCGTTTTTTAAGCGCTTACCTGAATCTGCGCATCATTGTCACCATTGCAGCTTGCCTGCTTGTTGTCGCGGTCTTGTTTTACGTCTTCATGCGCAAGCGCCCAACCCGCTTCCACCCTGTAGAACGCGGACTTTATGGCATCATCGCCATCGTGCTCATGTGCAGCCTTTATATGGACAAGCCGATCCCGTTCATGAACATGTATGGCCTGTACACCGTACCTTGGGATCAAACGATTACATATGACGAGAATGGGTATTTGTTCTCTTCCGTACAAATGCTCGGCTTCCTGAAAGTAGCCAAACCTGACGGGTACAGTGAGAAGGCCGTTGCGAATGTCATGAGTCATATCCCGCAGCAGCCTGCGACAGCGGCAGATCAGAAAAAGCCGAATATCATCGTCATGCTGAGCGAATCTTTCTGGGACCCGACCATCATGAAAAACATTCATTTCAGCGAGGATCCGATCCCTTTTCTGCACAACTTGCAAAAAACGTATACAAGCGGCTGGATGCTCTCTCCACAGTTCGGAGGCAGTACGGCAAATGTCGAGTTTGAGGTGCTCTCCAGCAACTCGATGCGCTTCTTTGGCCAGTCGCCTGACAAAATTTTGCCCTACATCGAGTATATGAACCATGGCGTCGATTCGTTGGCCAGCATCACGACTAGGCAGGGCTATCAAGCAACAGCGATAAATCCTTTTTTCAGCTGGTTTTTTGACAGCAGAAAAGTGTATAAGCATTTCGGTTTCTCACGCTTTATTTCCAGCGAGTTTTTCCCCAATGATTTCGAAGGGCCGAACTATGCAGATCGCGCAGTTGCCAAAAAAATTATCGCGGAAACAGAGAAGAGCCCGGGACCGGATTTTGTTTTTGCCAATACGATGGAAAACCATCATCCTTATACACCTGGGAAATTCAGTAAAAACACCATCGAAGTGAACGGTGACATTTCCTCGCAATCCAAGGGGATTTTGGAAACGTACGCGCAAGGCATCAAAGACGCTGATCTCTGTTTGCGCACATTGGTCGAGTACTATTCCAAGCAATCGCAACCGACGATTATTTTATTTTTCGGCGATCATTTACCGTTTTTTGAGGACGATTATAAAGTATACCGCGATGCCAAATATGTCCTACCGAACGATCCGGACTTATATACGAAGACGCACTACACACCGTTTGTGATTTGGAACAACTTCCTGCCGGCTGATCAGGAGAAACCGGATATGAAGATCGATCCTTCCTTCCTCGGGCCCAAACTGCTGCATATGGCAGGGGTGCAAGGCAGCTATTATACGGACTATTTGTACGAGCTATCGCAAAAAATCCCGGTCATCCCTCCACAAAACATGTGGGAGCAGTACCATATCAAAGAATCCGATCTACACGATTATGAGCTGCTGCAATATGACAATTTGTTTGGCGGGCGGTACGGGTACGCAGCCAAGGGATTCAAGGACACCATTGTCCAGCCATCGTACACCTTGGGGTACGGCGACCCAGTCATCAATAATGTCAGTGTTCAGGACAAAAAGCTGCGCATCGAAGGATCTAACTTTTTCTCCTCCTGCAGTGTGTACATCGACGGCGCAGAGCTGAAATCCAGCTTTGACGGTGGGAATACGCTTTATGCCGATATCCCGGATGGCCTTGATCTGGCCTCGAAGCCGGCGCATCAAATCGAAGTGCGCATTTACGACGATAAGAAAATGAAGATCGGCCAATCGAATCTCTTCCCGCTTCCATAGGCATGACCCAAGCCCCCTTTCGAATAGGATGAAACCAGATTCCTTCGAAGAGGGGGTTTGTCTATGTTCTGCCTGCTTCCGCCTGCTCAACCGGTGATGCCTGTTCCTCCGGCGCATGTTCATTTTTTTAAGGCCATCACAAGCCAAACGTTAAAACATCATCATATGATCCGATTGTATACGTTCAACAATAATGGAACCGCTTATGACGGGCACGTCCATCAATTTCAAGGCATTACAGGCATTGTTTACGGCCATTATCATAACTTTTACGGGATAACCGGTCCTCCGATCCCGCTTGCTAATGGCAATCACTACCATCTTCTGGAGGGCATTGTCGAACTGAACGCCTATAACACGTCCAGGGGTCATAACTTGATGATCTCGGCTGCCCAAGAAGGCTTGATCCGCGAGTGGCATCAGCATGAATATTCCGGCTATTCCACAGTTGGATTTGGCTATGAGCGAGAATGAAAAAGAGCCAAAGCAGCAGGTAAACCACCTGTCGCCTTGGCTCTTGCTTAAATTACTGCTTATCCACGCGGATCGACCATGCGAATGAGAACGATTCACCTGGCGCAATCCCTTGTGCCCCCGACTGTGCAGCCGGATAAGGCTCATTGAACACGTTCATTATCGCCGTGTACGGCTCCAGCGAAACGGCATTCGACCACGGCGCGGTGAAGAGGACATGGATGGGGAACTGACTTCCCATGTCATAGACCAGCTTGGTCCCTCTAGCCTCGTACTGCAGCTCACACACCTGCGCTCCCGGCTCGACCGAGAGCAGCTGCGAGCCGCCCGGGTACCCCGGCAGCTCTGTCACCGGCGCACCCTGTTTCATCGCCGCAAGCAGCGGCGACGGCCCGGGACCAGCCGCTGCAAAGCCTTCCTCCGTCAGCGGCCACTCCGCTGCTGCCGGAATCACGACCCGGACGCGGTCCGCTTCCTCCTTCGCGAAGGCGAAGTAAGGATGGAAGCCCAGCGCGAACGGCATCGTCTGCGAGCTGCGGTTGAGCACCTCGCCGCTCAAAGACAGCGTACCGTCCTGCAGCCGGTACGTGAAGCGGAAGCTGGCGGCGTGCGGAAAGTACGCCAGCATGTCCGGGTGCTCCGCGAAGTCCATCTCCGCGGAGACAAAAGCACCGCCAGCGGCGTCCGCACCGCTGGCGACGACCTTCCACGGCCGCTCGCGCAGCTCGCCGTGGGCGTGGTGCGGCTCCCGGTTCATCGGGAGCCGATATTCGCGGCCTTCGAAAGTGAAGGCCGCATGTTTGACGCGCCCCGGCGGGAACAGAATCGGCACGCCATAGCGCGACGATTGTTCACGCAGCGTGGCCAGGCTGTCCGGCTTCGCGATGTAGCCGGCGCCGCGCACGTCGAAGCGGAACAGATGGAAGCCGACGGACGGAATGATTTCCGCCGTCGCTTCATGCTCATGGTCGATGAGCCGGATTGTCGGCGTTCCGTCCCATTCGCTTGGCAAAACTTCATATGTATTCATGTCAGCACATTCCTTTCCTTCAGCGGATATTTCTTATGATACATGGTGATCATGCCAATTCCCAGCAGCAGAACGATCGTGGTGGCGAGACTTCCCTCGGCGCCGAATGAGCCGCCGGACAGGATGGCAGGTCCCGTCTGTTCGATGCTCAGCAGGGAAGCGACCTGCGTACCCGAAACGTCAAAGCCGTACACATTTCCTTGCAGGAAGTTCCATGACAAATGCATACCGATGGGCATCCATAGGCTGCCGGAAAGTTCTCTGCTTACACCGAACAGCAATCCTGCAAGCAGCAGGTTCATAATGGGCAGAGGCGTCGTCCACATCCCCGGATTAAAGCTATGCAAGAAGGCGAAGAAAATCGTGGACACTGTGACACCTGCCACAACCCCGAACCGGGCTCGAATCAGACCCTGCAAATAGCCGCGGGCAAACATCTCTTCATTGACGGCAACGGCGATGAAGAGCAAGAAGCCCCAAATCATTTCCTGGGCAATAGCCGCATGTAACGGCACAGTCGACAGCTTGACGCCGCCAAGCGCCCAAATGAAAGCGCAGCTGAGCGTAATGAAAAGCGCTCCTGCTGCAATCCCTTCAGCGATATGCCTTGCGAATCGGTGATCCCGAAAGCCCATGAACCAGCCCTTTTTTCGTTCGAAAATGGCAAATGCAAGCCATACCCCGGCGATAAAGCCAATCATTTGCGCCCACAGCGCCGCTTTCACAAAAAAAGGATCGCTCGCTACAGCATGGATGCTCACTTCCAAGGCTGGCTGCCGCAAAACAGCGATCACAGCCGCCGCGACGGAAAGTATAATCGTAATTATAACGATCATCAGCATACACAGGATGAACTTCCCCACTATGGCCAAAATGGAAATCAACGTCTTTCTGCGTCCTTCGATGCGATTCGCCTCCTCTCTCCTTCACACTATTCGTGCAAAGCCCCCCATTTCCTGCCTATTTCCAATCGATTTCCACCTCATTCACGCAGGACGCACTTGTGCAAAAGTGCGCGCCATGACACAATGGAGAAAAATGCTGCTACGGAGGCGTACAACGCCATGCTGTTCGTACTATTTGCCTTAACGCTGATCGGATTAATGCTCTTTCTGATCGATCCCAAATCCGGCACGATGCGCTGGATCAGCGCAGTCGCCTTCACCGGAGCCTTTGGCGCGCTAGCCGCCGTATTATCGGACGATATCATCCCCTATTTGCAAAACGCCGCTATGAATCCTACGCTTATCGGCGTATTCTATCACATCCAGGCTGCTTGCTCCCTGCTGTCTTATTATGGGTTGCCTTATGCGTTCGCCATGCTCGCATTGCGGTATAACAGCGCCTGGACGAACGATTCAACCCGGTTTTACTTGCCAGTCATTTTGCTGCTGCCTGCGCTCGCCTGCCTCTTGTTCACGCCAGGCTACAATGAGGTGACACCGATTACGTTTCCCGTTGTAGCCAGTTGGGCTGTGCCTTATATCATCGGGGGCGCGATCTTAATCGCCATCAAAAAAGAGCGGCTGCCAGCCATGAGACGGACGCACCTGTTCACATGCCTCTCGGTGCTGCCGCCGGTCATTTGCTTCGCCGTCTTGAACTACGTGATGCCGAGCCTCGGCTATTACCGCATGTGGGTATACCATACATGGATTCTCGCTATCGTCATTCCTTTTTTCATGTATACCCTGTTCACCTACGGTATCCTTGGTATTCGCCTCATGATCGAGCGACGCAAGCTGGACTCCACGCTGCGCGCCATTACGTCGGGGACGGCTATTCTCAACCATGCCATCAAGAACGATGTCGGCAAAATGCGGCTTTTTCTTGAAAAAATGCAGCAATACGCCATCGAAACGAATCAGCAGGAGCTGCTGCAGGATCTCGGCGTCGTGATGAAAGCGTCGGGCCATATTCGCGAGATGATCGGCCGGGTACATGAGCAGACGCAGGAGCTGCCTATTCAAGCAACGCTTGTCCCTCTGGGTGAGCTGCTCCAAGAAGTCATCCCGGCTCTTGAACCTTTTCTCAGCGGTATCCGTCTGCACATGAATGTCCCGGAATCGCTCGTACTTAATGTTGATCGAATTCAAATGACGGAAACGTTGACGAACGTGCTGATGAATGCGGTTGAAGCGATGCCGCGTGGCGGCGAATTGACGGTGAAAACCTTTTTTAATAAAAAAAATGTCGTCCTCGAAGTGCGCGATACTGGTGGGGGTATGGACAAAGCGACACTGAAATTGGCGTTGGAACCGTTCTATACAACCAAAAGCGGAGGCCGCAGCAACTTTGGCCTTGGCCTCGCCTATTGTTACAGCGTGATGAAAAAACACGGGGGGATGCTGGAGCTGGCTAGCAGACCTGGCGAAGGGACGAGCGTCTATTTAACTTTTCCGGGCTACCGACTACAACCATAAAGGGGAGCAACATAGATGGAACCGATTCGAATTGTCATCGTTGAAGATGATCTTGATTGGCTGCGCGGCCTCACATCCTATTTGCGCCGGCAGAGCGATTTTCAGATTACCGCGACAGCTTCCACCGCCGAAGAAGCGATGGAGCTTTTTCGCGGAGAACCGCTTGCCGATGTTGTGCTTATGGATATTATGCTTGATGACAAGCCGGCGGGCATTCATTTGGCAGAGCAAGCACTGCTGGCGTGGGGCGTCAAAGTGATTATGCTGACATCCATGGAGGAAAAAGAATTGATCTTTCAATCCTTTCAAGCCGGGGCAATTGATTATCAAATTAAATCGCAATATGAAGTGCTGCCGGTTGTCATCCGGGCGGCGCATGCGCGCAAGTCGTCCATCAACGCCGCGGTCGCCGAGCAAATGCGCGAGGAATTCCGCCGTCTGAAGAAGCTGGAACACGCTTTTAAAGTCAAAGAAGTTAAAGAATTGATCACACCTACGGAGCTGCAGGTGCTGGAGATGATCGATCAGGGGCATACGCAAACGGAGATTGCCAATAAATTCTTTATTTCATTGCGTACAGTCAAAATTCATGTCGGGCATATTTTAAAGAAGCTCGGCAGTGCAAACAGCAAAGACGCGGCAAAAAAAGTCAGGGAGCTCGGCCTGTTCGAACAGGAACGGCAATCCGGCGCGCCTTCTGACCAAGATCAGTGAATGTCCCGTTTGCTGAATCTTCCGCCCTTCACGTCGTGGATGTTGCCCACTGCCAGGAATGCGGCAGGATCAAGCTCTTCCACGATGGACTTCAGTTTCGCCTCCTCCAAGCGGGTAATGACGCAGAAGATCACCTTTTTTGAATCTCCGGAGAACCCGCCCTCGCCTTCCAAATAAGTGACTCCGCGGCCTAGACGGTCGAGAATCGCCTCACCTATGGGCCGAAAACGGTCGCTGATGATCCATACCGATTTGGATTCATCAAAGCCCTCGATGGTCACATCAATCATTTTATAAGCGATAAAATAGGCAATGAGCGAATACATCGCACGATCCCAAGTGTACACAAATCCGGCGCTGCCAAGAATAAATACGTTGAAGAACATAATGATTTCGCCTACAGAAAAAGGAAGCTTCTTGGCCGCGAGAATGGCGACGATCTCGGTCCCGTCCAGCGATCCTCCGGAGCGGATGACGATCCCTACGCCGATTCCAAGAATGATCCCGCCGAATACAGCCGCAAGCAGCGGGTCGATCGTGATGGGCGGCACCGGATGCAGCAGCGCTGTGCCCACCGACAACACAAGAATGGCGAATAGCGTAGAGAAGGCGAACGTTTTCCCGATCATTTTATATCCGATATACAAGAACGGAAGGTTGAGCAGCGTCAGCCAGATGCCCAATTGACTATCTGTAATATATGACAATATAATTGAAATCCCCGTAATGCCGCCATCAATAATTTTGTTCGGCACCAAAAAAATTTCCAGTCCAACGGACATCAGCGCCGCACCGAAAAATAAAAATAAGGTCCGCCGCAGCAAGGCGCTTTTCGTCATCTTTTTGTGCTGCATGCGGAATACGCCTCTTCGTTGAAACTTCGTTTGCGGATTGGCCATTCATCATCTCCTCCTCTTCGCTTACGCAAAAATATTTCCTTACTTTCTTCGAGTTTCAGACAGTATTTTCCTGCCTGCCTCAACGGTCTACCCGTAACAAAAATATATGCGACAAAACCGCCTTTATCCGCATAAAAAATGTAAGAAGAGAGATCTCAAACCATCGAATAAAATCGTTTGCCGTGATATAATGTCTGATATCCTTTACAATAACTAAATATTTTTTACTTATGGAGACACTATGAGAAATAAACTCATTCCCGCATGGCGGTTTGTCCGTCAATGGTCACCGCTATTGCTTGCCGCTCTAATTCCTTTGCTCATTATGGAAATTTTGAGCCGCGGCCGTTATTTGGAGATGCTGACCTGGAGTGTGAGCCACGTTCTGGAGCTTATTTTCAACGGGTCCATCCTCCTTGGATTCATGCTGCTGCTGATGGCAGCGATCGGCCGCACCCGCATCGCTTACTGGGTGATTTCCGCTATTTTTATCATTTTTGCACTCATTAGTGGCGTTAAGCTGAAGATTTTAGGAGTTCCTTTGACACCTTGGGATCTGATGGTTGCCGGCGAAGGAACGGACATGGTCAAATATGTCACCAATATTTTGAACGCCCGCACTTTAGTTGCCTTGCTGTTATTTATCGGTGCCAGCTACGTTCTCTTCTACCGGACCACGTGGATTGCCAAGCGGTTTGCCAAAAAAGAACGCATCATCATGGCTGCTGCCGGTGTCATTATGCTTGCTGCTGTCTACACGGACAAACCGCTGCCTGTGCAGAGATGGGCGCATATTCAAGCTGAGACCTGGAATCAGGCTGACAACACCCAATCCAACGGCTTTGCGCTCGCTACCTTTTTGAACACAAAAGCGATGTTCGGCGGCGGACATCCCGGGTATGATGACAAGGCGATTGAGACGATCGTCAGCCAAACGCCGAAACCGGAGAAAGCTGGTGCATCGCTTGGCGACATCAAGCCGAACGTCATTGTGATCTTGAGCGAAGCTTTTTGGGATCCGACTTTGATCCAAAGTGTACAGTTCAGCCGCGATCCGATTCCTTTCTTTCACAAGCTGCAACGGGAAGGAACAGGCGGATGGATGCTGTCACCGCAATATGGCGGGGGGACGGCCAACGTCGAATTTGAAGTGTTGACGGGGAATTCCATGCGTTTCTTGCCGCAGGGCTCCGTTGCTTACAACCAGTACATTAACGGTGAGGTCGATTCCTTGGCCAGCATCTATGCGAGACAGGGGTACACGTCTACGGCGATCAGCCCTTTTTACAACTGGTATTTTAACAGTAAAAAAGTGTATGAGGATTTTGGATTTTCCAAATATATTCCAATTGAATATTTCAAACCGAATTATGAAGGCCCTTATATCGCTGACAGCGAAGTGGCCGCCAATATCATCAAGTCAACGAGCCAGAGCAATGGACCTGATTTTGTGTTCGCCAACACGATGGAAAATCACTTTCATTTCTACCCTGGCAAGTTCCCGAAAAATACGATCGACGTTACAGGCAATGTAGCTCCTTCTTCCATCGGCATGCTGGAGACGTTGGCGCAGGGCATCAGTGCTGCGGATAATATGCTGAAGGAACTGGTCGAGCATTATCAACAAAGCGGCGAGCCGACGATTATCGCTTTCTGGGGCGATCACCTACCCGCACTTGGTGACGATTATGCCACTTATATCGATACCAAATATATTAGCGGCAAAGATGATCCGGACTTTCTGAAAAAGATGTACAGCGTTCCACTGGTCGTTTGGAACAATTTTGACACGTCTCATAAAGATTCGCTGAACATTAGTCCATCGTTCTTAGGCCCTTATTTGATCGATTTGTCCAGACAGCACGGCAGCTATTACACCGATTATTTGCAGCAGCTTTCGAAAAAAGTACCGGTCATCCCGCCTCAGGATCATTTTGCGGAGATGCACGTCAAAGCTGACGATCTCAAGGACTATGAGACGCTCCAATATGATATCTTGTTCGGGGATCGCCATGCGTACAAGGATTATACAACGCCGATTATCGACCCTCATTACCGGCTTGGTTATGGGCCGATCACGATTGCCGGCGTTGTGCCTGATACGCAGGATTTATCCGGCCGCAGCAGCGTAACGCTGAAAATTACCGGCGAAAACTTGCCGCCGCTTGCTTATGCGACGCTGAACGGCGAGCAGCTCCCGACCACTTGGGTCGATGAGCACACCGCTACGGCCGTCGTAGAAGGCGACCGCCTGAAGTCGGGCATCTGGGACATTCAGATGAACGTCAAAGATTCTAAGGACGATGTCATCGGCAAGTCCAACACATGGCCCGTCGAGATCGGCGGGCGATAAAAGAATAGCGATCCCTCGGCTGAGCCCAGCGAGGGTGGGAATGGCCCTTAGCGGACGATGTGCTTCCGCTAAGGGCTTTTTTGCGCTAGCGGCGGGGCGCTGAACGCCTAACAGCGCCTCACCGTAGCAGACTCTAGTTTCCAGGCCGATTTTGCCCACTTAGACATACGCCCCAAAAGCCCCAGCAATTGGGCAAAACCGGACTGCAGCTTGAGTTTCCGGCCGACTGAGCCCCAATCGTGAGGGCGTTGGGTACCGGGCAAGCTCTGTAGTTCGGAAAAAACCAATTGCGTGAGGCTGTAGCGCGTATTTGATCGCTCTAGTCCGGTTTTGCCGAACTACAGGCACCTTTTTCGCTCAAACGCGTAGAAAGTGCCCTGCAATTGGGCAAAACCGGATTGCAGCATCCCCGACGCGCATGATCCCTTATTCAATTGGGAAAATCCGGACTACAGCGACGTAACTCCTGTACCGCCGACTAGCTGCTCTCACGCAAACCCAACACAACCGCCAAACTAGCTACTTTCAAACTTGCCCACCAAACACGAACATCGGATCGCTAGGACAAACGTCTCGGGCTTAAACGCGCTTCACGACGCTAACGCCCCCTTCACGGCGTTCCCCTCAGCTTTTAGCGTTGTACAACAACGCTAAAAGCTCCCTTGCCCCCGCCGCACGGCGCGCCAAAGCAAAAAAAGCTGCCCCAAAGCCATCTACGATGACTTTGGGGCAGCCTCCTATACGCTGTGACTAGGACAGCGGTACGATTCTACCCGTTGCCTGCGATTCGAATGCAGCCAAGATGACGTTCAGGGAACGCATTCCCTCTTCACCGGAAATACGCGGCGCTTGGCCTGCGGCAATGCTGCCGATGAATTCGTCGATGACGCCGCTGCTCACTTGTTTCTCGTTCGTGGAGATGGTACCGACTTTGTACTTCTCCACAGTGCCGTCGCGCAGCTCAACGATCACTTGGTCGTCCGGATGCGTACCGATCTTCATCACGCCGTTCTCACACCACAGTACGGTCGAGTTGTCCTCGCCTTTGTAGTACGTCCAGCTGGCAACGAGGGAACCGATCGCGCCGCTCTTCATGCGCAGCACGCAAGTCGCGTTGTCGTCCACTTGTGTGCCTTCTTTGTGAAGCGTGCCAACAAAAGCGGCCACTTCCGAAACTTCATCGCTTAGCAGCCAGCGGATCAAGTCGGATTTATGTACGCCGAGGTCACCCATGGCGCCCATGATCGCTTCTTCCTTACGGAAGAACCAGCTGTCACGACCGTCAATACTCCAGCGCTCCGGACCCGGATGACCGAAGGACGTGCGGAATGTCAGCACACGGCCCAATTTGCCGCTGTCCAAAATTTCTTTCGCCTTCACATGTGGAGGCATCAGACGCTGGTTGTGGCCAACCATCAGGAAAACGCCGTTCTTTTTCGCCGCGGCAATCATAGCTTCCGCTTCTTCTGTCGTCGAAGCCATCGGCTTCTCAACGAGCACATGTGCGCCGGCATTCGCTGCGGCAATCGATACTTCCGCATGCAGATAGTTCGGCGTGCAGACGCTGACAGCGTCCACTTTTTCATTTGCAAGCATTTCCGTATAGCTGCTGTAAGCTTTACCGCCGTGAGTCTGCGCGTAGTGCTCAGCTCTTTCGATAACCGGATCGACGAAAGCAACAAGCTCTACGTTCGGATTCCAACTGTATTCTGGAATGTGACGATGTTTGGCAATCGAGCCGCAGCCAACGACGGCAACTTTAATTTTACTCATGGTTATTCGATCTCCTTAATCCCTATATTACGAACGAACGTTCGTGTAATGTTCTTTTACCCAGTTCAAGCTGTTCTCCACACTTGTAAGCGGCGGTTTCTGGCAGTGATCCTGTTCCACCACAAGCCATTCTGCACCTGCCTGCTCTGCAGCCACGATCACTTTCTCTAAATCGACGTTGCCAAGGCCGAGCTCCAACGTAATGATTTTGCCTTCTTCATCTTTGCTGAAATCTTTAAAATGAACAAGCGGCAAACGGCCTGCGTATTTCGCGATATAAGCAAGCGGATCTTGCCCAGCGAATTGTACCCAGCACACGTCCATTTCAACGTTGATCGCGCCTTCGCCTGTTTTGGCATACATGGCGTCGAATACGAATTCTTCCCCGATCTTGGCATGGAATTCGAAATCATGGTTGTGATACAGGAATTGCAAACCTTGCTTCTTCGCTTCCACAGCAATCTCTTCACAAGTTGCAATAATTTGCTGCCATTGCTCAACCGTTTGACGCTCATCCGGCATCACGTAAGGACAAATGATATATTTCGCACCGATTGTGCGCAGATAGTCGATTTCGCCTTGCAGGTTGTTGCGGAGATTCGCCAAGCTCACATGGCTGCCGATTGCTTTCAGGCCAATTTCATCCAGCAGCTGCTTCAGCTGTTCCGCCGGCATGCCGTAGTAACCGGCAAACTCAACACCCTCATATCCAAGTTTCGCCACATGACGAAGAGTGCCTTCCATATCGTTAGCCATATCGTCTCTTAGCGTATACAATTGCAAACCAATTCCAATACGAGCCATTTCCTCATCTCCCTAATTTGCGAATATAGCTTTATTATAAGTCTCCTAGCCTAGCCTGACCATTCACGATATAATTGAAACATCTCCTATTTGGCTACGAAAGGTGGACGTCATGGAATCCGAACTCTTAACATGCGGCTACTCCTTCCATATGGAAAAGTTCACAGTCAGTACGAAAAGCGGACTCACTTCTTATCTTTTTCGTCTGCAAACCGAAGGCACCAGCGAAGCGTTGGTGAACGGAAAGCTGCAGCGCATCGAAGCCGGCGACCTGCTTCTCTACCAGCCCGGCGATCCCTACGAGCTGCACATCGAAGAGCAGGCCGACGGCAAAATCGCCAGCGGTGACTATTATTTATTCTGTAAAGGCGACTGGATCGACGACTGGTGGCGACGCGGCGCCAAGCCTACATACAGCCGCATCGATCTCGATCCACGGCTGATCTCGCTTTGGCGCCAGCTCATTCTGGAGAAGCGCAGAATGGAGGAAGAAAACCGCGAGCTCAGCGGCTATTTGCTGCAAGCGCTCTGTCTGTATGTGGAGCGGGCGGCCACGGAGACCGTCTCCCTGCAAGGGCGTCCGTTCACCGGCACGCGGATGAAACGGTTTATTGAAGCGCACGCGACAGCGACGTTCAAAATCGAAGACGTGGCCGCCCACGTCGGATTAAGCGTTTCGCGCGCCGTGCATCTTTTCAAGGAATGCTTCGACAAAACGATGATGCAGTATGCCCTCGAGGTGCGGCTCGCCAGCGCCGTCGAACGCATGCACGACAGCTCGATGTCGCTGGAGCAGATCGCTCTAAGCTGCGGTTTCGGCAGCTACCCTTATTTTCACCGCGCGTTCAAGTTGAAGTTCGGTGTCTCCCCCAAGCTGTTTCGGCAGCAGGCGAATCAGGAATGACAAAAAGGGTAACCTTCCGGTTACCCTCCCTTGCTGTGCTGCTCACGGCTTGACTGCGCGTAGCAATTTGATACCGAGGGCGATGAAGATTACCCCGGTTATTTTGTTTAAATACTTCGCCATGGCGCCAGAGCGCAGCCGCCGTGAGGCCAAATCCGTACCGATGACCACAAGCGTACACCAAAGCGTACCTGTCGTAATGAAGGTCAAGCCCAGAATTAAAAATGGCAGCGCGCCATACGTATTATCCACAGAAACGAACTGCGGCAAAAAGGCTAAATAAAACAAAGCTACTTTCGGATTCAGCAGGTTCGTGAGGAAGCCTTGCATATAAATTTTGCGGTTCGCCGTCCGCCCCATCTCCTTCACACCCGCCGCAGCGGATTTCGCACGAAGCGCTTTAATCCCCATGTAGAACAGATAAGCTGCCCCAAGCCATTTGATAAGCTGAAAAGCAACAACCGATTTCATCAGAATGAGCGAAAGCCCGAATGCCGCAAGAACCGTGTGGACGACAGCGCCGCTAATGATCCCGAATACGGACATCATCCCCGCTCCTTTACCTTGAGCCAAGCTTCTGCCCAAAATGTACAATGTGTCGCTGCCAGGCGTAATATTCAACACCAGTCCCGAAATTAAAAACACGAAATAATGATCAATTCCCAGCATGTCATCTACACTCCTCTCTATATGTATTTCATTACGATATCATAGGCTCCGAATGTTGGTAAGGTTTTCTTTTTACTTGCCGCCAGTCTGGACGTTTTTTTGAACCAATTGCGATGTCAAGGCGTCTAACTACGTGTTGGATATTAAATGGGAAAAAAGTTGAGTCGCATTGCAGGAAAACTTTGCTTATAATGAAACATTTTTAACCTCTTGCCCGTAATAATAATTGAACCCGAGAATTCCGTACATAGCCGACGGCAATGCTTGAATATTCGTTAGAATTGAATAGCAAATCTATCTATTTGTAGGAAAATTGTAAAACTATTTTAATGTTAGATTAATAAAACTTTATTATGCTACATCTATATCCAATTCTTAGGATGGTGACCTGAAATGAAAATGTTTATTACGATTCACAACAAAACCGTGCCCGTATACTCCGATGAGAAAAATAAAAAGAAATTCAATCTCTTGAAATCCGCGCTTGAAGCGAAAGTTACGAAGGGCCGGGCAACACTGAAGAAATGTTTGGATTCGATCATCAGTATTGAAATTGTCGGCTGCGAAGCCATTTTACACTCGTTGAACGAGCGCGACTCCCTCGCCTTATCACTCTATTAATCTAGTAAAAGCAAGAACGCCATCCCGTACGGATGAGCGTTCTTTTTTTAACCTATAGATATCTTTCTTTGACGATATTCAAATGATGCTGGGAATGGCCGGCAATAATATAGGCGAGAGACCGCGCTGTAACGTCTCTGCCGCTCACATTCCCCTCGCGCAGCCATGCAGATGCGGGGATGGTGTGCAGCAGGCTGATCGAAGCTTGGCGCACAGCTTGGAAATCTGCAAGCAGTGTAGCCAATGTAAAATCGCCTAACGATCCATTCTCGATCAGGACGTCCTGATCGAAGCCGGGCAGCGGCGTCGTATCGCCTCGCGCAATGCGCATGAGCCGGTAACTCATCACCCGCTCGGTGTCTGTAATATGACCGAGCACTTCCTTAAGGCTCCATTTCCCCTCGGCATAGCGGTGGTCGCTCTGCGCCTCCGTCACTTGCGTGAACAGAGCTGCAATCTCTTCCCCTTGGCGCTGTAAAAATGTGAAGATCTCTTCATTCTGTACGGTGCTGATATAGCCTGCAAAAAAAGGCGCGTACTCATGACTTTCCGGTCGCTGCAGCATCTTCATCCACCCTCCCAATCATAAAATTAGTTCTATCATACATGAACTTGGAATGATTTGGAATCCACCTTTTTTAAAGCCGACAAATTACGAATACCAGTCCCCTCGTTACGATAGATGATAGAATAGATTTTCAACAACTTTACGCACAATCTAGCAGTGGGGACAGCAGCTTTATTTATGTTCAGTTTTGTGAGGCGGCTCGTCATCTGGATAAAATGTCATGTGCGGCATCTCTTCCTTATAATAGCGCAACCTATCCGCCAAAGTGCCCGTATGAAACTCAAATTTGTGGCCGTCGGGGTCGGTAAAATAGATGGACAGTGCGTCTTGTTCGCTGCGCGGTCGGCCTGGCAGAACGTTCACTTGCAATTGCGTTAATCGCTCCAATTGCTGCTCATAATCTTCCTCTTTGATGGTGAACGCCATATGGGTGTAGGACTGATGAATTTCGCTGCGCGGAATATCCGCCTCCACGTTCAAAGCCAGCCAAAGTCCGTCCAAATCAAAATAGGCGAGTTTCCGGCCTTTAACCAGCAGCTTGGCGCCGAACACTTCCTGATAAAAGCGAATCGATCTCTCCAGATCGGATACGGAAAATAATAGATGATTGATACCTTGCAGCTTCATCATTTCACTGGCTCCTTTTGTGATGAGGTAAATGTTGGATGGATCCAGTATAGCATGTTTGCCGCTTTGCGCCCCTGCCTCCTGTTTGAATTCTCCAACCGAATGAAGGTATCATAGGGAAATAGTCTCGAACCAACAGCAGTGAGGTGCAAATCATGAGAACAGAAAGTCAAATCAAGCGCAAATTGAACGAGCTGCAGCAGCAGCAACAAGCGCTGCAAACGCGTAAAGAAGCGGCGGGCAGCGATGCCGAGCGCGATGCGTTGAATGCCCAGCTTGAGCGGCTCGGCGATATGATCGACATGCTGGAGTGGGTGTTGAATGCACCCATCGGCAGCTATCACGTTTAGCATGGATCCGGCCCGGCGGGGCTGCAGCGGTTGAGAGCAGTTACTCTGGTGATGACGCCGGGGTTGCGGGAGTAGCTTCTATGGTGATAATGCTGGAGTTACCAAGAGTAGCTAGGCTGGTGCTTGCCAGTACCCCAGGCAGCTTGCTGTAGTCCGGTTTTGCGGAACTACAGCGGGCGTTTGGCTGCGTTTGACCACTGTAGTCCGATTTTGCCCAATTGCAGCAGCCATTACTGGGTATAACCCTTGGCTTTGCGGCTCTAAGCGGGCAAAATCGGATTATAGGCGCGAAGTCGGCACGTTAGGCCGCTGTAAATGGGCGTTTCCTGACTACACGATCAGAAGCTGCTCACCAAGCCCACATCATCGCAGATAAAAAGGATCCACAGCCGCTCGCGGCCGTGGATCCTTTTGCGGCTTAAGCAGCGCTTAGCCGAATTTGTACGTGATGCCATGGCCGCCCTTCGGGTACACCCAGTCGATGTTGTGCGACGGGCAGGCGATGCGGCACGTGCCGCACTCGATACAGTTTTCGAAAGCGACTGTGGTGATTTTCAGCTTCTTTTCCCACTCGTATACGTCTGACGGGCAAAAGTAGTTGCAATCCTTGGTCGTGCAGCTCAAGCAGGTTTGCGCATCCTTAATAATCAAATGCGACTTGTCGTCACATTTGTAGCGAATGGTGAACAGTTTCTCTGAGACGTCCGTCTTGCTCATCCGTTCATCGCCCTCCATCCTTTATAGCCCAGCTTCATGAGGTTCATCGTGCCTCCGGCCGCATCCTTGATGAGCTGGACAGCCATTTTTTGTTTATCCGCCTTCGACTCCCCGTTCACAAGGAACATATTATACGCCGCTTCATTCAACGCTCTCGGCAGCTTATCGAACAGCAGCTCAGGGTCCTGCTCCTTCAAGAACTGATGCATGCCTTTGTATTTCTTCAAATCTTTGTGCACAAACGATTCGCGGATCTTCTGATCATAAGCCCGCAGCGAGGCCGCTGAGAAATCACCGCGCGCCTTGGCCTCGACGATCGCTTCGCCCGCTAAGCGGCCTGACGTCATCGCCAGATTCGTGCCCTCACGATGCACAAAGTTCACGAGCTGCGCCGCATCGCCGCAGACGCACCAGCCGTCGCCGGAGAGCGGCGGAATCGAATGAAAACCGCCTTCGGGTATCAGATGCCCCGAATACTCCTTCGTCTCTCCGCCTTGAATCAACTTGCGAATCATCGGATGCTGCTTCACCGCGTCAAGAACCGCATAAGGCTTCACCTTTTTATCGCGCAGGTGATTCACCATGACCCCGACACCAAGTGAAATCGTTTCTTTATTCGTATACAAAAAGCCCATGCCGGCCATGCCCAAGGACGTTTCGCCCATGAATTCGATGGTCACGCCTTCGTCGCCCTCAAGGCCGAACCGATCCTCGATTTTCTCCTTCGGAAGCGCTATCACCTCTTTGACAGCCAAGGAAACCTCATCCGGCTGCCACTCGCGGTGAATGCCCATCGCTTTGCCGAGCAAAGAGTTGACGCCATCGGCAATGACCACAACGTCGGCATACAGATCGCCGTCCTCCCGGTCCGTGCGGACGCCGACGACCCGGTTCCCTTCGCGAATCACATCCAGCGCGACCGTTTCATAGATCGGCAAGGCGCCTGCCGCCACCGCTTTATCCGCGAACCATTGGTCGAATTTTACCCGCAGCCCGGTAAAGCAGTTATAAGGTTCCTTGTACGCTTCATTGCGGTGGCCGAAAGTCACCATCGACTCCTTGCCCATCATCCAGACGCGCTGCTCCACAATGTAGCGTTCCATCGGGAAATTCTTTTCTTTCCAAAACTCCGGTACCAGTTCCTCGATTTGCTTGCGGTACAGCACACCGCCAAAAATATTTTTGGCGCCGGGGAACTCCCCGCGCTCCAGCAGCACAACTGACAAACCGCCTCGTGCCATCGTTAAAGCTGCCGCCGCTCCGGCTGGACCGCCGCCGACGACGATCGCGTCAAACTTTTCGTTCATCTGGCTTCACTCCTCTCCCGTGCGGCGATATCGATATCCTGCGAGTCGGATCCTACGGCTTCACCTTCAGCTCCCGCAGCTGGGCTGTCTGCACCTGGCAGCGGCATGCCGAACACCGTGCGGCGCTTTTTGATCTCTGCGGTGATCGCCGGCACAATCTTAAATAAATCGCCGACGATGCCGTAATGGGCGAATTGAAAAATCGGCGCCTTTTCATCCTTATTGATCGCCACGACCACATCGGCGTTGCTCATGCCCACTGTATGCTGGACGGCGCCAGAGATGCCGATGGCGAAGTACAGCTTCGGGCGCACCGTCGCGCCGGTCTGGCCGACCTGGTGCTCGTGCCCGATCCAGCCTGCGTCGACCGCCGCCCGCGACGCGCCCACGACGCCGCCGAGCGCTTCCGCCAGCTCGGCGAGCGGCGCAAAGCCGTCGGGTCCGCCCAGCCCGCGGCCCCCGGAGACGATAATCTCGGCTTCCTCGAGATTAATCTTGCCCGTTTCGCGCAGGAAGTCGAGCACCTGCGCGGCAATCTCTTCCTCGCGCATCCCGGCCTCGATGCGCACAATCTCGCCCGTGCGCGCCGTGTCCTTCGGCAGCGCCTGGAACACGCCGGCGCGCGCAGTCGCCATCTGCGGCCGGTACTGCTTACAGAGGATGGTGGCCATCATCTTCTCGGAAAAAGCCGGTCGGCTGGCCAGCAGCAGCCGTGAAGGCGGCGGCTCGACGTCCAGCTGCGTCGTGTCCGCCGTCAAGCCTGTCGGCAGATGCGTCGCTATCGCACCTGCCAGGTCGCGGCCCGTAGCGGTCGCGCCGAACAGCACGATCTCGGGCTTCGCTTCCTCGATCAGCTGCAGGCATACCCGGCTGTACGGCCGGGTCCGATACGTGCTCAGCTCCGGAGCTTCGCAGAGATACACCCGGTCCGCGCCGTAATGCACGGCTTCCTCGGCGAGATGAGCGACACCGTCGCCGATCACGAGCGCCATGAGCGGCGCTTCCAGCTTCTGCGCCAGCTTCTTTCCTTCGCCCAGCAGCTGCCAGGAAACATTCTTTGCTTCACCGTCGCGCTGCTCGACTACAATGAGTACACCGCGATATGCGGACCAGTCCGGCATGCTGGCATCGGTTTGTTCGGTTGACTTATCGCTTACCATGCTTCGTCCACCTTTCCGTTTATGAAATCCAACCCAAGCGGGCCGGCAAGTCTTTCTCCCATAGCTGATCGGCCAAACTGGCCGCAGCCCCTTCTGCCGTGTCAGAAGTAATCATTTGCGTTTTAACCGCTTTCACTTCTGGCACCCATGTTTTGGCTACGATCGTCGGCGAGCCTTTCAAACCGATTTTCGCTCGCTCCAAGTCCGGAAAATCCGCTGTCGTCCAGACGACCGGCTTATAGCGTGCCGCACGAATCATGCCAGGCAGCGTTGCTCTCCGCACTTTGTTCAGCTCCTTGAGCGCGGTGACCAGAACGGGCATGCTTGTCTCCACAACCTCGACTCCGTCCTCCAACAGTCGGTGCACACGAACTTTCCGCTTGGATGCATCCACACCCACCACTTTGTTCACATAAGTAAGCTGTTCCAAATCCAATCGGCAAGCAACACCCGGTCCGACCTGCCCCGTATCGCCATCAAGTGTCTGCTTGCCGCAGAATACGATATCGACCGGTCCCCAAGTTTCCTCGACCTTACTAATGGTTTTGGCGATCACATAGGAGGTAGCGAGCGTATCTGCACCGGCAAAGCCGCGGTCCGTTACTAGAACGGCCTCGTCTGCGCCTAGCGAGATGCATTCCTTCAAGCCCTTTTCCGCCGGCGGTGGACCCATCGTGACCACTGTCACTCGGGCACCATGCTCATCTTTAATGCGCAGCGCCTCTTCCAAGCCGTGCATATCGTAAAAGTTCACGATGCTTGGAACCCCTTGTCGAATCAGCGTGTTATTTTTAGGATCAATCCGTATCTCTCGGCTGTCAGGTACTTGCTTGATACAAACGACAATATGCAGCATCTCTGCACCCTCCTGTCCCCATTCGAAATCGCCGTGGAACTTGACATCATTGTGAATTTTGTCACAACACACCATTACCAATATATGCAAAAGGAAGTGCAAAATGACCTTCCCTTTATGAAGGATTGTCTAATATTTTTACTTGTGAAGCGACCTATAGGAATTTGTTGGGAGATATGATACACTGAATTTACAATTTCATTATATGATATCATGTTTCATTACATGAAATTAGGAGGCGTTCATTTATGAACAATGACGAGAAATTGAAGGAACACGTGCAAGCGCAGTTTGGCCAGCATGCGGAGAAGTACGTCAATAGCGAGACCCACGCGAAGGGCAGCGACCTGGACGCGCTCATGTCCTGGCTCGATCCTGCTGCCAGCTGGAAAGTCCTCGACATCGCGACAGGCGGCGGCCATGTGGCCAAGCGGCTATCCCCGCATGTACAGCACGTTGTGGCGACCGACTTGACGCCGCTCATGCTGACCGCTGCCAGGACACACCTGGATAGTTCCTCCTGCAGCAATGTCACGTTCGTCATCGCGGATGCCGAGCGGCTGCCGTTTCTTGATGCATCGTTTGATGCGGTCACCTGCCGGATCGCCGCGCATCACTTTCCTCATCCCGATCGCTTCCTGAAAGAAGCGGCACGGGTACTTCGCCCCGGAGGCAAGCTGGTGCTCATCGATAATATCGTCCCTGAAGATGCCGAGCTCGGCGTTTTCATGAATACATTCGAGGCGATGCGCGACTATAGTCATGTCCGCTGCCTGCCGGTATCGGAATGGCAAACGCTCGCCGCTGCGGCCGGGCTGCATCTTGAGCAGTCGCAATCCGCACGCAAAACGCACAATTTCCCTGATTGGGTGCGCCGCACGCTGGACGACGAAGAGCAAATCAGCCATGTCGAACGGTACATTTCGGAGGCAGGCCCCCACATGCACGATTATTTTTCCGTGCACATCGATCATGGCGCTGTGCAATCGCTGGAAATCGACGACTGGCGGGCGCTTTTTAGCAAATCTTGAGACCATCGGGCTGGATCTGGCGAATCGCGCTGGCTCCGGCCTTTTTCATATATAAGGGCGTGTGGTAGGATAGAATGATAGACACAAAGATATATCATATAGAGAGAGGATGTTAAGAGAATGACCTATACCGGCGAACGCATCTATATCCGTTTCTTCGAAGTTTCCGACGCAGAGGCGTTGCTGAGCTTGCACAAGCGCAATCGTGAGTTTTTCCAAGCTTTCACCCCGCTTCGCGAGGAGAGCTATTATACACTTGATAAGCAGATCTCGAACATTCACAGCTGGGAAGAAGATCGGAAAAAAGGTACTAAGTTCAACTTCGGCATTTTCCTGAAGGAAACGGATGAGCTAATCGGTGATATCAGCCTGTTTGAGGTAATACGCGGGCCGCTGCAGAAGGCGATGATGGGCTACTCGCTCGATGCTGCGCATAACGGCAAAGGCTACATGAGCGAGGCGGCGAAGCTTGTCGTTCGCTACGCTTTTGAACATGAAAAACTCCATCGCTTGGAGGCCGGCGTCAAGCCCAGCAATGGAGGTTCGCTGCGGATATTGGAAAAAGCAGGGTTTCAACGTGAAGGCATCGCCCGCAAAAATGTGAAGATCAACGACGTCTGGGAAGACCACGTCATGCTTTCGTTATTGTACGAGGACTTGTACACAGAACCTCGCGAAGCTTAGGCCTAATCGATTACTCCTTATAAGTCATCATTTTATCAAATGCGTCATTTTCCATATATGCCCGGGCCAGTTCGGCTTTCCCAGAGGTCAGAAACATTCTGACGAGAGAGCTGCTGGTCTGCATATAAGGCGTATACGGCGATAAATAGATCGTATCCGCGTTCGTCGTGCTTCTCATGTACTGCTCCAGCTGAAGCTCGTACTCCAGATCCGTCGCATTGCGGATGCCGCGAATGATTGCCTTGATGCCGTGCTCATTCACATAGTCGGCAACAATGCCTTCGAAGGCGACGATGCGGATGTTGCGGTCCCGGGGAATAGACAGCTGAACAAGCTCTGTCCGCTGTTCAATTGTAAAAAAGTGATGTTTCGTACGGTTGTTCGCCACAAGAATGTGCATTTCATCAAATAAGCTCGTCGCCCTCTCAATAACGGAGGTATGGCCTAACGTAATTGGATCAAAGCTTCCTGCGTATGCTACCTTCATCCTATTCCCTCCACTGCCGAATGATCGTTCCTAATCCCTTGCAGAATGCTTACCCTAAGCCTAGCCAAGCGCCCATGAAATCATAACTCCAATTGACTCCTAAGCACCGATTCTCCTTGGGCCCCATAGACTAAAGCGGAGGAGATCAACATGCTCAAAATGATGACAGATTCCGTTCGCTTCCCGGAGAAAATAGGTGCAGGTCGAACGATTGTTAAGAAGTATTCCACCTACCCCCATCCTGTCCGCCAAGTCTCGGCTTCCTTATCCGGCATTGACTACGGCTTCTCGGATGCGGAAGGTTCCTTCTTTCGTTCCCAGATTCAGCTGACGACCAAAATACTGTCCACGTACACGTTTCAAGTCAGTACCTTGTTCGGATTTCGATCGCAGGCGTTCGATAAGCGGGTCGACGCCACCATTCAATACAATTTGCTCATTGAAAGCGCAGATGGCACCCGTTATGAATAATCAAAAAAGAGTACTCCCGTAAGCGTGTCTGCATGCTCTCGAAGTACTCTTTTTATATCCGCAATCGTTGTTATTCGTCGGTTTCTTCATCCACCTCATACGTGCACTGGAACCGCTCAACACCTGGGTATTTCTCGCCCAAGCTGTTAATGACGAAGCCGACATTCCGGTAAAATTCAACGGTTTCCTCATCCGTCTCCGTCACAATTCGTTCCGGCTGGAACTCGGCGATCGTCTCCAGAAGGATGCCTCGGCCAAACCCGACTCCCCGGCTCTCCGGCTCCACAGCCAAATGCAGCAGGTGCATGACCTTATGCTCATCGAGCCGATAGCCAATAATCCCTACATATCGTTCCTCGGATTCGTACACATACAGATGCGTCGCCTCGTCGGCTCTATAGACCGCTATCGCTTGGTCCAGCTGCTCCGGATCAGGGAATATGCTGTAGCCAAGCAGTTCCTGGATCTGCGGTTCTTCTATCCGATTTTTCACATCGATTAACATATCAGTCACTTCTTTCTTCACTCTTCTGATCTTTATTTTAATCTTGTTCATGCGCTCTTTCAACTCTAGCTCTAACGTCCTCCCTGCTAGACATAAGCTAACAGCTCCAGCAGATGCTGAATATGAGCAAAAGCTTGAACGCCTTTGTCCGATAGCGCCTCCTGCGAGCCGCCGTAGCTTATAAAAGGAATGCCAGCCTCCATCGAAGCCCGCCCGTCGATCCAGGAATCGCCAATTGAAAGCCACGCCTCCTCTTGCACTTGAGGGAACTGGCGCTTTGCCGCCAAATAGCCGGAAGGCGACGGCTTCATCGCCTGCATCTGCTCTCTGCCGATCACCAGATCAAAAAAATGATCAATCTGCGTGATCTCCAGCGCATGCCGCGCCGCTTGATACGAATTATTCGTAACAATGACCAGCGTATACTTGCCGGCCAAGGTGGACAGCAGCTCCCGTGCTCCCGTCTCAAGCCCCGCCTCCTCCATCCCGGCGACCTCATGCTTCTGGGCAATCCGCATGGCAGCGTCATACATCTCATCGGTAAGGCCCTGGGCCTTCGCTCTCTCTAGCAGCGTAGAGGTCGTATGGTCAGCGATGGATATGGATGCGGACAGCACGCCGCTGTCGATCAAATAGCCGGCCACTTCGCGTTTCATCGCCTGAAAATCGATATGCGATTGGAGCAGTGTATTATCCATGTCAAACACAATGCCCTGTACCGTGTTTACGTTTGCCCTCACTCTTTTTCCCCTCCGCTAAATGGTAGATTTATGTAAAGTTAATCACTTTCGACATTTTCTTACGGAATTAAGCACACATTGCTATGGACGCAAAATTTGCGCCTCTTTATAATAAGTCTCAGATTGTATATGTGTCTACGAATCTGATAAAGGCAAATCATCGGAAACGATGAGACGCAAAGCCATGGCCTAACGCATCCGCCTGGGTGCTATGGTAGACAGGTTACCGAGTAGCGAGGGTCCATCCTGTTATTCGGGATGGGCCTTTCTTATGAAAAATGAGGTGATGCGATGCATCCTTTAGCCATGATTCATTCCCCTTTATTACTCGCACTGCTATCGTTCATCATTGTGCTTTTTGTCGCTTACTCCATACTTGTTTTTGCCAATAAGTTGCGTGGTCCTTTCGCAAACCGGCGTGTTACCGCGCAAACGGCCTTGAAAGCCGCCGTGACAGATTCCGTCATCGACTGCATCCTGATCGTTAACCGCCGCGGATGGATCATTGAATGGAATCCGGCTGCTGAACGAACATTCGGTTGCACCCGATCCGAGGCGCTCCGCCGCACTTTGTTTGATTTCTTGTTCCCCATTGACCAAAATGGACAAGAAGCAGCCGCTTTATTTCAACGCCTCAACAATTATGACAAAGCTGTCATAGGAAAACGCATCGAAATGGACGCGTTCCGAGCGAACGGCAGCAAGTTTCCTGCGGAAATCACGATCACCGCCGCCCATGTCGGCGGCCAACCTGTCTATATCACTCATCTGCGTGACTTGACGGAGAAGAAAAAGGTCGAAGATATGATCAATCAGCTGGCCTATTACGATCTGCTTACCGGCCTGCCGAACCGCAACCAGTTTCATCAGTTTTTTGTTGATATGCTGGATGCCGCCCGCAGCCACGAGCATAGCGTTGCTGTCCTCTTCCTCGATATTAACCGCTTTAAGCACATCAACGATACGTTAGGCCATCCGGTCGGCGATCAAGTTTTGCAAAAGTTTTCCGCTTTGCTTTCGCGCAGCTTGGCCGCGGAGAGCATCGCCTCGCGGCTTAGCGGCGATGAATTCGTCATTCTTATGTCTCAGGCGAATCGTGAGTCCGCCGCCAGACAAGCTGAATCCGTCATCCGTCAGCTCTATACGCCGTTTAGTTTGAATGAGCGCGATGTTGTCGTATCCACGAGCATTGGCATCGCCATATTCCCTGAAGATGGCGAGGACACGGACGTGCTGCTCAAGCATGCCGATCAAGCTATGTACGCGGCCAAAGAGCGCGGCCCCGGCCGTTATCAGTTTTTCGAACCCAGCATGAATAGGCTCTATAATCGCCGTATAGCGATTGAGCAGGCTTTGCGGCACGCCTTGGACAACGGTGAGTTCGCGCTGGCGTATCAGCCCGCCTTTCATTTGCCAACTGGCGCCATGATCGGCGTGGAAGCCTTGCTTCGCTGGGAGAACGCGCAGCTTGGCAGCATTAAGCCTAAGGAGTTCATCCCCATTGCCGAGGAATCCGGCCAAATCTCGGCCATCGAGAATTGGGTGCTGCGCACCGCCTGCGCCCAGATGAAGGCGTGGCATGACGCAGGGATGATCCGCGTTCCGATCGCGGTGCATGTATCCGCCATTCAGCTGCATGAGCGGCTGGCGCCCACGCTTTCCGCTATTTTGCAGGAGACAGGGCTCGACGCCCGCTATGTGGAGCTTGAAATTAGCGAGAGCACAGCGATGATCAATGATTCGGACATTCTTGAACAACTGATTGCCTTAAAGAACCTCGGCCTCAGCCTGGTCCTCGACAATTTCGGCGCCGGCTCGTCCTTGAACGTGTTGCGCCATGTTCCGGTGGATACGCTGAAAATCGATAAATCGTTCGTGCATGCGATTTCGGCCTCGCAAGAAGAGGCTCGTATGGTATCCGCCATCGTGGCGATGGCCCGCAGCCTGAAGTTGAACGTCATCGCCGAAGGCGTTGAAACGCAGGAACAGCTGCTGTTTCTGGACAAGCACGGCTGCCATCTGGCCCAAGGCTATATGCTCTGTGTGCCTTTAACAGCCGCACAATTTGCAAGTCATTATGTCTACCCTGCTGCTATGGCTCACCTGGAAGCACTTTAATTGAAAAGCCGGATCGCGCTGAAGGCGCCGTCCGGCTTGTTATTGTTTGGCGGGCTAAGCTCCGATACCCGCTTGCTTCGCTGCCGACGGAATGGCAAATGGCGCGGCGAAAGCCGCAATACTGGCGACAAGCGCAAACACAAACATGCTGTGAATGCCGCTATAGAAGCTTGGCGTGCCGTTCAATATTGCGCCCATAATCGTTACACTGATGGCTGTGCCAATATTGCGGGCAAACAGCTGCAATGACGTCGATATGCCCTTTTGGTGCGGTTCTACGAGCTGCTGTGAGCCGATCGTTGAGATCGTGAAGATTATGCCGAAGGCTAAGCCAAGCACGGTTAGCGCCGTAAACGAGTACCAGAATGAAGAGCTTTCGCGCAAAAAATAAAGCATAATGGCGGTCACTAACATGAACGCGTTTCCAATTATTAACAACGGCTTATACCCATACTTTAGCACCCATTTGCCTCCGGGGACGGCAACCGCCATCCAGCCGATTGAGGTGGACAACAACGCGATGCCGCTGATGAAGAGCGAATAGCCCTGCGTCTGCATGAACAGCGGCATAAAGCTGGAAGTGCCGAACAGCGCCAGGCAGCTGAGAAAGGAACCGGCGATCATCACCGCAACAGGACGGTTGCTCAGCAGGGACAGCGGCACGATCGGCGAGCTTTGTTTGCGTTCATACCAGAAGAAAGCGATCAAGAGCACAGCACCCGCCGCGCCATACCAAACCATGTGCTGCTTCACAGCCGTTGTCAGCAGCAGCAGCGAGACGCCGGCTGAGAACAGCAGCGCGCCGCCATAATCGATGGGCGAGCGCTTAGGCGAGTACACTTCCTGATACGGGAGCAGCGTCAGCAGCGCAATGAGGCACACCGGGATGTTGACAAAAAAGATCCAGCGCCAGGTCATATAAGTAACGAAAAAAGTGCCCAACAGCGGCGCCAAGATCGCGGAAAGCCCCCACATGCCCGTAAAAAAGGCCTGCACCTTCCCCCGCTGCTCAACGCTGAACAGATCCCCGGCAATAATCGAAGGAAAAGGCATCATCACGCCGGCCCCAATCCCCTGTATCGCGCGGAAAATAATGAGCTGGATCATCGACTGCGACAACCCGCACAACAACGACCCGCCAAGAAACAACACAATCCCCGTAGCAAAAATCTTTTTGCGCCCAAACAAATCGGACAGCCGGCCAGCCACTGGCGCGAGCACCGTCGAAATCACCATATACGACGTAAATGCCCAGGCATACAAATCATGGCCGCCGATCTCTTTGACGATCACGGGCATGGTCGTGTTGGCAATTGTCGTGTCCATCGAGGCGACAAGCATGGCGAGGACGATGCTGACCATCACCGTAGTACGGCTTTTCATTATTTACACCTCCGAATCTTCAATGCTTTCCAGTCTCTCTATGTTAACATACGCGCTGACCGTACAGGGACATTCACCCAGAATGAAGTCCAGCCATATATTGAACGGTGGCTCCTGTATATTTTCCCCTTTACAAATACAAGCACCATGGAATAAAATAAATCCAATATGATTAGTAGGAATTGAGAGGACATGACGACATGACTTTAAGCATTTTATTGATGGGCGTTTTGGTTGGTTTCCTGGTCGGCTTAACAGGTGTTGGCGGCGCGTCGCTGCTCACCCCTATCTTGGTCATGATCGGTATTCATCCTTCCATTGCCGTGGGTACCGACCTGTTGTATAACTCTGTCACCAAACTATTCGGCACGATTCAGCACTGGCGGCAAAAGTCAATCGATTGGCGGCTTGTCAAACATTTGGCTATGGGCAGCATTCCCGGTGTCATTCTCGCTGTCGGTTTTCTGCGCTTGTTTGAATCGTATTACCATAATCAAGAGGTCATCATTAAGCATGCGTTGGGCTACGTACTTATTCTTGTGGCGATTGCTACGCTTATCAAAGTCTTCTTCGGCCATAAAATCAAAGAGAACCGCTGGCAATTAAAATCGCTTGAAGAGAAGCGCGGTCTGACTATTACCATCGGCGCCGTGCTCGGCTTCATCGTCGGCCTAACTTCCATCGGCTCCGGCTCGCTCTACGCCATTGCGATGCTCTACTTCTTCCGCATGAGCGCCACACAGCTCGTCGGCACTGATATCGCGCACGCCTTCTTCTTGGCCACGACGGCCGGCGTTCTGCATGCTAGCATGGGAAACGTAAACTACACGCTCGTGCTGAACTTGCTGCTCGGCTCGATCCCCGGCGTTCTCGTAGGCAGTATGCTCTCCGCCAAAGCGCCGACTGCGCTGCTGCGAACGATCATCGCCAGCCTCGTGCTGATCAGCGGCTTAAAGCTTATCTGAACAATCCCCCGTCCCCGCAAGGGGATTTTTTTTTGTTTACGCCCATTTTCCGCTAATCGGGTCAAATGCCTGCACCGCTAATGGCAAATTGCTCATACGTTGTGATGAATACCTAAAGCCATAACGAAGGAGTGCCGCGCATGCAGCGATTAATGTGCAAAGGAAAAATACATCGGGCCACCGTCACGGAAGCGGATCTGAACTATGTAGGGAGCATCACGATAGACGGCCTGCTGATGCGAAAAGCGAACATTTTACCCTATGAAATGGTCCAGGTTACGAGTCTCCGCAACGCCACCCGCTGGAAAACATATGCCATCCCCGCACCTGAAGGCTGTGGCAAAATCGGCTTGAACGGCCCTCCGGCCCATCTTTTTCAACCTGGCGACCTGGTGGTCATCTTAAGCCTTGGTCTTATGAATGAGGATGAAATTCGCGCGCTCAAGCCGCAGGTTGTTTTCGTGGATGAACGGAACCAGCTTGTCTCCGTGGAAGAGCACGATCTTGTCATTACGAAGCAAGAAGCGAAGAACCATGAGTAAATTAAGCACCAGCAAGTGGACCAAATATAAAATTATGCGAAAAGACGCCAAACTTCTCCCCCACCTGCCCAAGACCAAATGGCTTAGGGAAAGCTCGCTCTGGCGCATGCTGGATAAATATGATCAGGTCATCATCAAACCAACCGGCAGCTACGGCGGCCATGGCGTCATCCGCATCAAGAGGCTGGCCGGTGGCACTTATCAAGTTCATAACGGCGCGAACAAGAAAACGTACCAAAGCAAGTCTGCACTCAATGCTTATATTCATAAATACAGCAAGAAAACGTATCTCGTGCAGCAGCGCATTCCGCTGGCAACGGTGAAAGGACGCCCCTTTGACCTGCGTGTCATGGTGCAGCGCAGCAGCCGCAAAGCCCCTTGGCAGGTGACAGGCAAGCTGGCGAAGGTCGCCGGCAAAGGCTTCATTGTCACCAACGTGCGCCGCAGCAGCGGCAAGGTCGTTTCCGTCGAGCACGTGCTGAATCATTCCGCCTTAAAGAGCATGTCACGAGCCCGGTTGCTGGAAAAAATGGATAAAGTCGCGCTGGACTCCGCCAGGCAGCTGGACGCCTCCTATCCATGGGTGCACACGATGGGCATCGATATGGGCCTGGATCATGATGGGAATGTATGGGTCATTGAAGTCAACTTTGCGCCGATGTTGGGGCTGTTCCTGAAGTTGAAAAATAAATCGATGTTCCGCAAGATCAAATCTTTTTCCAAGAAATAAGGCGATGCCCTTAGACACATGCCGTCCCCTTCGCCGTATTCCGCTAATAGTCTAATTCAGTAGAGCGCGTTTGTACTATACAACCTCTCCAAGGAGGCAGACTATGAATCGGAATCGGATGAGGCTTATCTGCTCGCGGTGCTCGCAATCGCTCCCTTTTCGCTACCAGAATATGAAATGCACTTGCGGCGGCACCCTGCTGGTCGATTATGATGTGGAGCAAATTGCAAGCATGTTGACCAAAGAAGCGCTTGTCCAACGCTACCCTTCGATGTGGAGATATTATGAATTGCTTCCGGTAAGCAAACCGGACTGTATCGTCTCCTTAGGCGAAGGCTGGACACCGCTTCTGCGCATGTATGAAAGTGAGAAAAAGCTGCCGATCCGGCAGTTGTGGGTAAAAAGAGAAGAACAAAATCCGACGGGCAGCTTCAAGTCCCGCGGCTTCTCCGCCGCCGTCTCGCTGCTGAAAGAAGCCGGCGTCACCAAAGCCGCCGTCCCTTCGAACGGCAACGCTGCCGGCGCTTTGGCGGCGTATGCGGCCCGTGCGGGCATTGCCGCGTATGCGTTTATACCGCGGGACTGTCCGCCGCTGATCGTGCAAGAATGTACGGATTATGGCGCGCATACGTTCTTAGTTGATGGGCTCATCCACGATGCGGGCGCTATTATTGACGCCGGCAAGGATGAGCAAGGCTGGGTCAATGTCGGCACGCTGCGGGAACCTGGACGGGTGGAAGGCAAAAAGACAATGGGGCTCGAGCTGGCTGAGCAGCTGGGGTGGAAGCTTCCAGATGTCATTATTTATCCGACCGGCGGCGGATCCGGAATCATCGGGATGTGGAAAGCGTTCCGCGAGCTGCAAGCGCTGGGCTGGATCGACGGGCCGCTGCCGAGATTCGTCTGCGTGCAGGAGGAGGGCTGCCAGCCTGTCGTCGACGGCTTAGCTGCGCGGGCGCAAGTAAGCGCCGTCTCGGCGGAAGGGGCGTGCAAGCCAAACCCGACAGGGATGCGCGTCCCGAATCCTCCGGATTTGGAGCTGGTCCTGTCGACGGTCGAGCAAAGCGGCGGCACGGCCATCGCGCTGCCTGCCGAGCAGATCGCCAGCGCGGCCGCGAGCCTTGGCGCGCTAGGCATTTCCGCGTCGCCGGAAGGCGCTGCGACGTGGGCGGGCCTGCTTGCCGGCTGTGACAGCGGCTGGCTGCGGCCAACGGACTCCGTCGTGCTGTTCAACACTTCGCACGCCCTCAAGTACGCGACGTTAGCTGGACTGACGCAGCCGCGCACGATTCGGAGCTACGCAGACTTCCGCTCTCTCTAAAAAAAGCCAGGGACACAGGTGAACTCCACCTAATGTTAGACTCAACTAACATTGGAGATGCAGTTCAACAGTTCCCTGGCTTTATTTCTTGCTCTGCGCCTACGCGGCATTATTCGCTTGGTGTGCCTGCGCTGTCGCCTAAATTATTTTCTTCATATAGACGGTACATCGCTTGCACCATCGGCTCTGCCGGATCACGATTCAGCAGGTAAAGCGTCATCAAATATTGCAATGGCAGCGCGCATGTGTTGTTGCCTTCAATAACGGAAACGAAGCCCGCTTCGAGAACTGGACCATGCTCCGGATGAAGCTCCAGGTCTACATAAACTTTTTGATCCGGGAATTCTTCACGGATGGCACCGGCGCAATATGGAACGATATGTTTATCCAACAGTTCCTTCGCTTCGTCTTCCGATTGCGGCGGGTTCGGCAGCGGATGGCTTTCCGGGCTGCGAAGCAAGTCGACGAAGAACGAGGACATCCATAGGATGGCGTTCGGGTTAGTTTGGAAATTACGCATGATTTCATTTAAGAAAAATCCGCAAGTGCAGGTTTTGCCTTCTTTAGTCAAAGTAAACGCAAACATCGGACCATACGTCGGATTGTTGCCGATTTGTCCATCGACTTCATACTCCGGGTACTGCCCCTGCAGCACTTGTTGAATGTTCTGAAACCAGTTCATGATCAATTGGGCTCTCGCTTGTTCCTGCCCAGCTTCTAGTTCTGCTTGTTCTTGTTCAGTGAGCTCAGCTTGAGTCTCGGTATCTTTTTCAGTCATTAGCGTTGAAGCCTCCTGGATCAATCAAATTGGCACGAATACTTCTATTGTACCGCATTTGTCCAAGTTCAGAAAGCTTTAGTTGCGACATTATGGGCGAATGCGCACGACGCCGACCTCCGAAGCATTGACAATAATCGCATTTCCGCCTTGCCCGATGGACGCTTTGGCGCTTTGTCCAATTTTTACTCTTGTTGAACCGCTTGTTACGGTTTGTCTTCTGGTTGCTTTGCGTTTCATCCGCGAACACCCCCTTTCCTTGCCGGTCCTGGTAAAATCCTAGCCTGAAGCTGTGCGGGGGCTAGCGTTTTTTCTTGCTTTTGTTGGTGCGCTTGCGGTTCTTGGCGGCGTTCTTGATAATCTGAATGTTCAAAGCGTTACTGGCGAGCACATTGCCCTGCTCAGCAGCGGCTTTGGCCGACTGGTAAATTTTGATGACGATAAAATTGTTCTTCCCCATGCGGTACCTGTACGTCTTCACTCGCGAACGAACCAAGCGTCATCCCCTCCTGCGGACATATTCCATTTAGCATATGATGCAGGGAAACAGCCCGTCTCGGCGCATGGTCGGGGGGCGCGGGAGCGGCGGGAACAACGGAGCCACGTGGATGACGGAGCCTCAGGGAAGGTGGTGGGAGGCCCACTTCAGGTGGCTGCAGACGGGATAAAACCCGCTAACTGCGCTGCCTGCGGCGTAGGTAGGCGCTGTAGGCCGATTTTGCCGAACTACAGCGACCACCAACGCCTTATTCCGCCGAATTTCGCCCAGCAATTGGGCAAAACCGAACTACAGCGCAAATGGCTGCGCAAAGGCTCACTGTAGGCAGGCAAAAATCGAACTACAACCATTTAAGCTACCTCAAGCCACCTTTAACGGCTGATCATAGCGGATATCCTGGCTAAACGGTCCCGCATCCCGCCTCGGCGCACAGCGACCCAATGCGCCCAGAGCACCTCGCACCTCAACTTACATCCCCTTCGGCGTCGGCAGCCCGAGCACCTCTAGCGCATGGTGCAGCGTCTCCTTGTAACGCTGCGTGATCCACAGGCGGTGCGCGATAAGGTCCGCATCACCTTTGAGCACCGGACACGCACTGTAAAAATGGTTGAACAACGACGCCAGTTCAAACGCATAATGGCAAATCAAGCTCGGCGCCAGCTGCTGGACGGCTGCTTCCAGTGTCTCCGGCCAGTAGGCGATCTGCCTGAGCAGCTGATTTTCCTGCTCGGCGAGCAGAGTCACATCAAGCTTGCCCTTGCCCACCAAAGCTTGCAGTTCCGGCTGCACAGCCGCTTTTTCCAAAATGCTGTTCGCCCGCGTATAGGCATACAGCAAATACACACCTGAGTTGCCCGTCACCTCGGTCGCCTGCTGCAGATCAAAAACAACCTCCGTTTGCAGCTGATATTTCAGCAAATAATAGCGAATGGCCGCAGCAGCAATAGCTTTGCTGGAGATACCCGCTTGACGCGAGCGCTTAGCGTCGATGATGCTCTCCATGCGCGTCAGCAGATCGGCCACTTTGATGCCGATCCCTTGGCGTCCTGACATCGCATAAGCGGCTTTGCCATCAGCGACGTCGATGCCGAGGCCCGCAGCCGTGTCCGGGCTGAGCGATACGACGCCGTAGCTCACATGCTTAAGCTGGCTCGCCTGCTCATCGTAGCCGAGGACACTCAACGCCAGCTTTACCATAGCTTGCGGATATTGCTGGCGGTGATCGATGACATTGATGACGCAATCTGCGCGTCCAATCGGTTTTTTACTGCCGGACGGAGCGGTTGACCACAGCCCTTCCGACCATTTTTTATAAACAAAATCGTTCGGCAATATCCCGAATTTCCACAAATGATAAGCGATATCCTTGGCCGTATAGGTCAAGATGCCATTGGAACGGACGAGCACTTTATCCGCTTGAAAATCGGCGTTCTCCTCCGCCCCAGGTCCCTCAGAAGACTGCTTCAGCACCCAGCAGCCGGCCAGCTTGCCCTCGGTCTCCTTATGGAACATGCCGGTTTCCTGCAGCAGCGCAAAGGCATCCTGCCAAAAGCCGGCCTTCACAATGCTGCTCTCCCACACGAGCACATCGTAGCCGATGCCAAAATGCTTCATCTCTTCCAGCTGCTCGCGGACGATACGTTCGGCAACGAGCTCGCCTACCCATGCCAGATTAGAAGATCCTTCCTCCAAGGCATGGAGAACCTTCACGCGCTCATCCAGCAGCGCCGGGTTTTCCTTGAAAGCATGGTTGACCTTGGCATACGTTTCCCAGCAAAAGTCGCCAAATCGGGCGTAAGACTGTTCCGTTTGGGTATGCAGCAGCCCCACAACCGTATCAGCTAATTGATTGCCCAGATCGTCAATGTAATTGTGCACTTCGACTTGATAGCCGGCATAGCGCAGCATGCGCGATAAGGAATCGCCAATGCAGGAGTTGCGCAGATGACCGACATGAGCTGCTTTATTGGGATTGATCGACGTATGCTCGACGAGCACTTTCAGCGGTTTCCCTTCGCGCATCCCTTCTTGGGCGATCACCGCAGCCCCCTCCATCTCCGCCCATAACGTCCAATTCACATAAAAGTTCAAATACCCCGGCGGAGCGACATCCACTTGGCGGAATAAGCTCTGCACGCTGCCCTGTTCTTGAATGCGCTGCTGCAGCGTCTGTGCGATGTGCAGCGGGGGTTTGCGCAATATTTTAGCCAACTGCATGGCAATATTGCTGCTATAGTCGCCGTGCTCGGAACGCACGGGGTGCTCCGTGACAATTTTTAGCGTTGCCGGATGCTCCACGCCTTCCTCCAGCAGTAATGCGGTAACTTGCTTTTCAATCCCATCAGCTAAATGTTTGTGCAGCATCTTGTTTCCTCCTTCGTCATTCAAGCCATCCATTCGGCGAACGCAAAAAAGCCCCCGTCTCCAAAGAGACGAGAGCTGTTCATTCCCGCGGTACCACTCCAAGTATCAGACCGTTGGTCTGATCTCTCAACCGATAACGGCTATTGCCGGATCTTCCTACCACTCATCACGCTGCTACAAAGACAGCGCACATGTTCAGAAGACCATTTCCCAGGCCCGCTTCATTCCTGGCTTTCGTACCGGTTCCCACCTGATCCGGCTCGCTGCGACTGTCCGCCAAGAACTACTGTCCTGTTCATCAATGTTTAATATTGAATTATCTGAATATTACATCCATTTATACAGGATCATCCAGAAGTTGTCAAGAGGCAAACAGACGCATCAAAATAATGCCGACAAAAGCCATCGCGAGTCCCGACTGCTCCAAGCGTGTGAATTTATCCTTCAACACGAAACGTGTATACAGCAGAACCAGCAGCACATTCATCGCTGCAACCGCTGAAACCAGTCCCGCCATGCCATAGTCAAAAGCTTTGATCATCAGAATCATCCCGACCACGTTCGTGATCCCGACAGCCATACCGATGAGAAATGTGTTCCGCAAATTCCATTTGGATTGCGGATGCTGTTCATCTTTGTTCGAGCGGAGGTAATCCTTCAACCACCACGCGCCAAAACAGCAAGCGCCTGTCGTGAACATCAGAAACAAAGTCGGAAAGAGCGAAGATTGCAGCAGCGTCGACCATTTCCCGGTCAAATCGTTGCCGGCGAACAGGAATAATGCGAGCAATCCCCACTGCGCCCCCTGCAGATTGCTTAATGAAATTTCATTCGAATAACGTACGAGCAAAATTCCAGCAACGATAACGACGAATGCGGAAATCTGCATCATATTGAGGCGCTCTCCCCAGATCATATAGGCGACCATCGCCACAACGATAGAGGGAAGTCCCGTCAAAATAGCGACGAGCGATGCTTTGCCGACGGCGAAGCCTTTGAACATGCTGGCGTTACCGCCAAAAGAAAACAACCCCATTTGCACCCCGACCAGCGCAGTTACCGACCATTCCTGGCGGAAAATGAGCGCACACACAAGACTAATGAGCGAGCCCATAAAAAAAGTGCCGCAAAGCAGTGCGTTCCGATTCAGCGATTGCTGGCTCGTCCAATGGTATAAAATGCCTCGGAGCCCGAAGCTGCACGCTGCGAGCACCGAATAAATAAGCCACATGCCGTCTCCATCCCCCACACCGAAGTTTGGGTTAGTTTAGCATATAAACGAACTATCTTACAATGTCCGGATATTGCAATAATCGGACAAGAATCGCGTCCCCGCCCGCGGAAACTTTCACTTCCGCATATTTAGCCATTCTTTCAACATCATGTCCCGTGCCTTCCGGAACAAAATATGTCTCAATTCCGTATTCAATGTTCTCATATCCGGAAATCGTGCCGTTTAACCGTACCTCGTCGGAGCCGAGCCGCTCTCCTGGCATAAATAAGCGGCGATATTCATAGATGCCTGTCGACGGATTCGGCGAAAGAACGACGGATATTTTTTTATGAAAAATAGAACTGTCCTCCCAACCTTCCTGCAGCTCAGGGCTTGAAATTGTATAGCGCAAGCGGACGTAGTCGCCCTGCAGCATAGAGCGCGGGTCCAGCGGTGCCAGCTCCAGCTTGATCAGCTTGCCATGCGCGAGCAGCCACTCGCTTTTGCCGATTTGCAGGCCCATGGCCGCAAGCTGCAGAAGCACGAGCACAGCGATTAGCAAGCGGCTGCCTCTGTACACATCGGATGCCTCAGTGAATCCGGCGATATCCTGGCGGTTGCGCTTTTCGTACCACACGGTAATCGCAAGAATCAGTATGCCAAGGATCGCAAAGCTGATGGACTTATGCAGCAGCTTCCAGGCCAGATCGTAATATTTGTAAACGAGAAACGCGGTCCAGAACGCCAGCCCCCAGTCATAAATCCATGACGTTTGTAGTTGGCGGCCAATGACTAACACAGCAATGACCGTGATAAAAAACAACGCATTCACTGCATAATACCAAGCATTTTCCGTAATAAATGTCAGAATAAAAAAGCTAAGCAGGAATGATGGAAAGCTGCTGTACAGCAAGGGACTGCGCACAGGCTCCCGGCGGATCAGATTAGCAAGCAGGAAAATCACGAACAAGACGATCGTTAGAACCGTAAATACGGGAACAGTCTGATCGAGCCATTGTCCCAGCAGCACGGTGGCCATCACCTCGCCAGCAAGGACGAACAAAATGCGCTGCACCAAGCCGTCAATACGGATAAAAGCAAGAATGGTCAGCAGCAGGAAAAGCGCCAGCATAACCGTATCCGACTCGACCGCCGCTGTTCCGGCCCCAAGCAGCAGACCACAGCTTAACAGTGTGTACCGCACGAGATTGTTGATCTTTGAAAGCCAGATCATGGTGACGACAGCCAGCAAGCCGAATCCGATCAAAAAATACTCAGGGTTATGAAAATCAGTGAACGTCGTCACCAAGCCGACTAGCGACAGGCTGCCGATCAACGTCCCGATGACGATAACAGCCACCGTCAGCACCCGTGCCATCCATTTGGCAAACTCACCTTCCTGTTTGGCTGGAGCTTCTGCGGGCTCAACAGCGGCTGGCGCAGCCGCCGGGTTCCACGTTCGTACATAGTGCACGAACTTCACATTGGCGCCGACGAACAAGATCACAAAGAGCACACCGCCGATATAAAACCAGATGCTATAGTAGTGCACAGCCAATTCGATGTATTTCATCGTCATCGCGATGGAAACCCAGAGGCCTGCGAAGAGCAGATACGTTTTGCTGCGGGTGCGGTGAACATAGCGGATCACACCGGCAAGAACCGCTAGCAGCAGGATGTTCATCCAGCCGCCGAAGTGTTCAAAAACGATGGAGTTCGACGTCCACAGCATGAGCAGGATCGCGACTTGAAAGGACACCCATTTTAAAAAACCCGATTGCAGGCGCCCGCGCTCCGTTAGCGCGTAAATCAAACCGTTGATTACCGCCAACACCAGCAGGATGACGATCTCAGCCGCTTCCGCCTCTGGCCGCCCCCACCATTTTGGAAAAAAATAGAACGAATACGCGAGATGCCCCAGCACGTAGGCAAGTACATAAAATGGCTGCCAGCGCGTCAGCAGCGAGAACAGCAGCGCAGGGATGAACCATATCGCGTACAGGCTGTAGCTGTCGGCGTGCGAATTGTACGTTTGCCCAATCAAAGCGACCCCGACACCAAACGATACGCACGATGCGAATAAGCTTAACCGGCTAAGAAATGCGCGTTCACTATTGCGCGAAAGCCATACGGACAAGCCATAGAAGCCTAAAATCAGAACAAAAATCGGTACAAACCTTTCCGCGCGTGAAAGTGCCTCCCAGTTTGTAGCAAAAAAATAAACAATCGCTGTCAACAGCGAGCTTACACCCAGCACATAGCCTAGTTGTACCGTGACAAATTTGGATTTCACCGTTGCCGGCCCCCTTCCATTTCCTTACTTTCATTGTACGTTAAATATATCTGCTGTGAAGTACTATCTATTCCTAGTACCTTGTCATACGCCTAATCTTTAGGAGTACGCTGCATCCTCAGAGGGAATCTTTACGTATAGCATGAAAAAGGAGTTGAAATCCGTGTCGAAGCAACGAGAAACGCGTGAGGAACTGCTGGATGAACTTGCGCAGATTGAACGCTGGGAAGCCGGGCAGAAGGATTTATGGTTTTGGGAAAAAATCGGGCGGATGCCCTTTCAGCTGCTCGACCGGCTGACACCGGCTATCGTGCATAAAAAAATCGGTGAGGCGCTGAACGAGCTTGGCCATTATTTACAGGCGGGAGGGCGGTATCTCATCTCGGAAAAAGCGACTTTGGCGCGGCTGGAACAGGCTGCTGATGGCGGTGCGGTTGATGGCGAGCGGGACTTGTCGCTTGGCGGCGCGACTGAAGGCAAGCGGGGCTTGCCGCTTGGCGGCGAAGCTGATGGCGAGCAGGACTTGTCGCTTGGCGGCGCTACTGAGATGACGTTGGAGCGGGTTCGCCATCTGCCGCTCGGCGTTATGGATCAAGCCGCAGCATCGATCGTGAAGATGAGCGCGAAGGCCGCGACTTTGCAGGGAGCGACAACGGGCATCGGCGGTATTTTTACATTGGCTGTCGATATTCCAGCTGTATTGGCCATGTCCTTGAAGCTGATCCAGGAGATCGCGATCTGCTACGGCTACGACCCGCAGGAGAAGGAAGAGCGGATCTTCACCGTCAAATGCCTGCAATTCTCCTCCTCCGACATCGTCGGCAAGCGAGCGATTCTGGAAGAGCTCGCCGTCTACGGAGCGGATCGCGAGCAGGCGCAGATGATCTCGCAGCTGCAAGGCTGGCGCGAAGTATTCGCCACGTACCGCGACAACTGGGGCTGGAAAAAGCTGTTCCAGTTCATCCCGGTCGCGGGCATCATCATCGGCGCCTGGATCAACCGCGGCACGCTGCAGGATGTCGGCGAAGCCGCGTCGATGTTATACCGGAAGCGGCGCATCCTGGAGCGGCTGCGAGACGCGGGCTGAGCCGCGCTTGCCGCGCAAGTTCCTCGCTGCAGTCCCGGTTTCACCGGATACAGCACTCGCGACACTGCCATCCGCGCTGCAGTTCGGCAAATCTGGACTGCAGCATTTCCTACGCTTCGGCACGCGCTCCAAGCTCAACTTAGCTACTCCAAACGAGTGCCTCCCCCCACTCCAGTCCGGATTTGCCCAATTACAGACGCCAGAAAGTAGCCAAACGAGCAAATCCGCCTCTGTAAGCAGGCAAATCCGAACTAGAGATACATTTACCTTGTTCCGCCGCTCTGTAGTTCGGCAAATCCGGACTGCAGCATTTCCTCCGCTCCGGCACGCGCTCCAAGCTTAACTTAGCTACTCCAAACGAGAGCCTCCCCCCCACTCCAGTCCGGATTTGCCCAATTACAGACGCCGAAAAGTAGCCAAACGAGCAAATCCGCCTCTGTAAGCAGGCAAATCCGAACTAGAGATACATTTACCCTGTTCCGCCGCTCTGTAGTTCGGCAAATCCGGACTACAGCATTTCCTACGCTTCGGCACGCGCTCCAAGCTCAACTTAGCTACTCCAATCAAGTGCCTCCCCTCACTCCAGTCCAGATATGCCCAAATGCAGACGCTACTCCCACCACTAACACTGCTCCAGTCCGGATTTGCCCAATTGCAGACGCTGCTCCCACCACTAACACCGCTCCAGTCCGGTTTTGCCCAATTACAGACGCCAGAAAGTAGCCAACCGAGCAAATCCGCCTCTGTAAGCAGGCAAATCCGAACTAGAGATACATTTACCTTGTTCCGCCGCTCTGTAGTTCGGCAAATCCGGACTACAGCAATTCCTACGCTTCGGTACGCGCTCCAAGCTCAACTTAGCTACTCCAATCAAGTGCCTCCCCTCACTCCAGTCCGGATATGCCCAAATGCAGACGCTACTCCCACCACTAACACTGCTCCAGTCCGGATTTGCCCAATTACAGACGCTGCTCCCACCACTAACACCGCTCCAGTCCGGTTTTGCCCAATTACAGACGCCAGAAAGTAGCCAAACGAGCAAATCCGCCTCTGTAAGCAGGCAAATCCGAACTAGAGATACATTTACCTTGTTCCGCCGCTCTGTAGTTCGGCAAATCCGAACTAGAGATACATTTACCTGTAGTTCGGCAAATCCGGACTACAGCATTTCCTCCGCTCCGGCACGTGCTCCAAGCTTAACTTAGCTACTCCAAACGAGAGCCTCCCCCGCACTCCAGTCCGGATTTGCCCAATTGCAGACGCTACCCTCACCGCTAACACCGCTCCAGTCCGGTTTTGCCCAATTACAGACGCCAGAAAGTAGCCAAACGAACAAATCCGCCTCTGTAAGCAGGCAAATCCGAACTAGAGATACATTTACCTCGTTCCGCCGCTCTGTAGTTCGGCAAATCCGAACTAGAGATACATTTACCTCGCTCCGCCGCTCTGTAGTTCGGCAAATCCGAACTGCAGCATCTCCTCCGCTCCGGCACGCGCTCCAAGCTCAACTTAGCTACTCCAAACGAGAGCCTCCCCCGCGCCGCTGCATGCAAAAAAAGCGTACCGCAAGCCATCAAGCTTCCGGTACGCCCTCTCGGCGCTATGAATAGGTATGCGCGGGATTGCTTTTCCCCTGCGCATGCAGAAATAGCTGCTCATAGTAACCATGCAGCTCCAACAGCTGCTCATGATTGCCTTCCTCGATAATCCGGCCGTGCTGCATCACGATAATTCGGTCCGCATGGATAATCGTCGAGATACGATGGGCAATGACCAGCGTGGTCCGCCCCTCGGCGACGATTTGCAGGGCGGACTGGATCAACTGCTCCGTCTGCGAGTCCAGATTGGCCGTCGCCTCATCGAGGATGAGCACCTTCGGTTGAAAGACGATGATGCGTGCAAACGAGATCAGCTGCCGTTCGCCGGCGGAAAGCCCGCTCCCCCGCTCGGAGATGCGCGTTTCATAGCCCTCCTTCATCTTCGAGATCAGCGCATCCGCACCTACTAGCCGGCACGCTTCGTACACGCGCTCTTTGGAGATCGTCTCGTCGAACAGGCGTACGTTATCCAAGATACTGCCTGCATACATATACGGCTCCTGCTGCACAAGACCGACCATCCTGTGCAGATCAGCCTGCCGGATGTCCCGGACATCCGTGCCGTCGATGTGCACGCTCCCGCGCTGCACGTCATAGAAGCGGCACAGCAGGCTGATCAGCGAGCTTTTTCCCGCCCCCGTCGTACCGACGATCCCAATCATTTCGCCGGGCTGAATGCGCAGCTCCAAGTCATGAATGACCGGGATATCTTTTTGATAGCCAAACCCAACATGGTTAAAATGAATTTCTCCCCGCACGTTCGCAAAATCGACCGGCTGCGGATTGGCTTTATCCGCCACTTCCGGCTGCGTGGAAAAAATGTTCCAAATCCGCCCCATCGACACCGTCGTCGACTGCAGCGTGTTCCACTGCTGGGTAATGTTGTTGATCGGCTGAAAAAACTGCCGGATGTACGTAATGAACGCATACAGCACACCGAATTCAATACTTTTATGAAAAACGGCCATCCCTCCAAGCCAAGTAATGAATGCGACCGAAAGGTTGCCCAAAATGTCAAAGGAGCGGTTAAACAAAACGTTCGTACGGACTTCCCGCAGGTTGGCGCTGAAATACCCCTGATTGCGCCCTTCGAAGCGGTTGATCTGTTCCTTCTCCTGGTGAAAAGCCTGAATCAGGTGCATGCCAGATAAGTTTTCCGCTGCAAAAGCAACTAGTTGGGACAGCTGTGTTCTGGAATTTTGATACGTTTTCCGCATATAGGTGCGAAAGCTGATCGCAATGAACGCAATGATCGGAATGACAATCATGCTGTACAAGGTGAGCTGCGTATCCAAGTGAAACATCATGACGATGATAAAAACCAAGGTCATCCCGTCGCGCACGAGACTGAGCAGGACCTGGGTAAAAAACTGGTTCAGCGTCTCCGTATCGCTCGACACATGCGTGATCAGACTGCCGCTCGGCGTGCGGTCGTAGAACGACATCGATAAGCGAAAAATATGGCTGAACAAATCTTTGCGGATTTTCGCGACGATGCTCTGCCCGGCAAACTGCAGCAAGTTATTTTGCAAATAGCTAAAAAACAAGCTGCCGATGGAAAGCCCGACATAGATCAGGCAAATGATGATGAGTGAACGATAATCGTTTTTGCCGATCATCAAGTTGTCGTCAATGGCGATTTTCACCAAGTACGGCTGGAACAGATCCGCCGCGATGCCGAGCAAGGTACAGACGACAATGATCGCAAAGGTCAGCCGATGTGGCTTGGCATAGGCATAGAGGCCGCGAAAAGCCGACTTTGCCGCCCTCTTTTCTTCCTTCGTACGGTTACTCATGAGCTTCCTGCGTCCCCCCTTCTTGAATCGCATGCAGCTCTGCATACAAGCCATCTTGGGCCAGCAGCTCCTCATGGGTGCCGCGCTGCACGATCCGCCCCTCATCCAAGACGATGATTTCGTCAGCATGCTTCAGCGCGCTGATGCGGTGCGCGATCCAGATCGTCGTTTTATCCGAGCGTTCCTTACGGATCGTGTCCACGATGCGCTTCTCCGTCACCGCATCCACGGCGCTCACACTGTCATCCAGAATCATGACCGGCGAGTTCTTGATAATGCCGCGCGCCAGACTCGTGCGCTGCCGCTGCCCGCCGGAGAGTGTGACGCCGCGTTCGCCCAGCTTCGTCTCGAACTGCTCCGGGAAGGAGGTAATGCTGGCGAAGATTTGCGCTTTTTTCGCCGCTCGCTCCACCTGATCCAGCGATGACTCTCTTTTGTAGAAGGCAATATTGTCGCGAATCGTCGTGCTGAACAGGAAGCCTTCCTGCGGAACATATGCGATTTGATTACGCAGACTTTCGAGCGTCACATCGCGGATATCTTTCTCGCCGATCCAAACCGTACCGGCAGGCGGCTCATAGATGCGCAGCAGCAATTTGACCAGCGTCGTTTTGCCGCTCCCCGTTTTTCCGATAATACCCAGCGATTTACCCGGCTCCAGCGTGATCGATATATCATGCAGCACTTCATCTTCATCGTCCGGATATGCAAAAGACAAATGATCGATGCGGATGCCGTCGTGCTCCAGATCCGTAATCTCGGCAAGCTCTCTGTCCACGACGTCGCTCTTGAGATCGAGCAGGTTGTTGATGCGCTCCATGGAGGCGCGCGAACGCTGCATCGTATTGATGACGCGTCCGATCTGCTGCAGCGGGTTCACCATCATCCGGATATACAACGTCAGCTCGACGAAGTTGCCGATGGTGATACGGTGATGAATCGTCAAGTAGCCGCCGAACGCTAAAGCGACGATGAGCGCCAGTGCGCCCAGAAACGGAATCAGCGCCTCGAACAGCGAGGATAGCCGGACGAGCCGCAGCTGATTGTCGCGAATGCGCTCTACGGTTTCGCCGAAGCGCGTCATCATGATCGGCTCGACGCCGAATTTTTTGGCGACGCGGATGCCGCCGAACTGCTCCTCGGCCGACTCGGTCATCCGGCCCAGCGATTCCTGCACAAGCAGTGAATGTTTGCGGATCAACGGTCTGAACTTGACGGCCAGGTAAGGAATAAACAACAGCGGAAATACGCAGACGATGATTAAATAGAGCGGAATCGAGCTGAACAGCATCGTCACGATGACGGCGCCGATCAGAATCGTCGAGTTTGTGATCTGGTTGATCCCCATCGAGATCGACTCGCGGATGGCGGTGACATCGTTCATCACGTAGCTAAGCAGCTTGCCGACGCCGTGCTTGGCATAGAACGTTGCGCTGAGCTGTGTGAAATGGTCGAACAGCCGGTTGCGGGCAACGAACTCGAAACGCCGGCCGTTGCGCATAATTATGTACTGGCCGATAGCGACAAGTACGCCGTAGGAAATGCCGATCAGCAGCAGTTTCAAGCTGTAATCAACGATTAACGTGCTCGTTAATCCCCCTTCCTGCAGCTCGTCGGTAAAGATACCAAGCACCTTGGGGTAATACGAGTTAATAATATTGCCAATGGAGATCGATACTACCGCAATCAAATACAACGGCCATTTTTGCTTAAGAAAATCAATCAATAACCGTGTAGACTTCAAAGCTCATCACTTCCTATAGGTGGGTGTTTGATGTCATAATAGATAAGATCATGAATCATAAAGGAGCACAAAAGATGGATTTCCGCCTAGACCGTATTGAAAATAAAATTGAATTCTTCCAAGCCTATGACATGAGGACGCTGGAACAAAAGATCGACGAGCAAATTGAGAACAATAAAGCCTTGCTGCTCGATGTTCATGCCATTCAACACCACGTTGTGTTCGACCCGAACGCAGGCAAAATGTTGTACAGCGCCGTCGTCCATTTCAAAGCAAAGGCATAATCGCAAGCTAAAAAAGTCTGCCGCTGGCTAAGATGCCGGCTGCAGACATTTTTTATACTTAGAGCTTGGATAAAAATTGCATGGCCTTATCGTTGAACCCTGGAAGGCCTTCGTGGCCGAAATCCGGATAGATTTCGAGGTTTTTATCCGCTTTGATTTTGTTGTAGGCGGCAAACTGTGTAGATGGCGGGCACACAGTATCGGCGAGACCGACGGCCATCAGCACTTCACCTTGAATGCGCTCCGCCAAATTCTGAATGTCAACATACCCGAGCTTCGTAAAAATCTCCTGCTCGCGCTTATGCTGCGGATCATGCCGGCGGAAAAAGTCTTTCAGCTCGGCATAGGCATCCTTCGCCAGATCCATTTCCCACACGCGTTGATAGTCGCTGAGGAATGGATACACGGGCGCTAAGCGCTTAATGCGGGGCTCCAGCGCCGCGCAAGCGATCGTCAGGGCGCCGCCTTGCGAGCCGCCCATCGCGCCTACACGATCCGGGTCCACTTCCGGCATGCTCATGGCTATGCCGGCAAGCTGCGCCGTATCGAGGAAAATCGCCCGGAACAGGAGCTGATCCGGGTGATCATCCAGACCGCGGACGATATGTCCGCGAAGGGTCGTGCCTTTAACGCCGCCGACATCTTCGGAGAAGCCGCCCTGTCCCCGGCAATCCATGGAGAACACGGAGAAACCCATCGCCGCATAGGACAATTTATCCGCCCAATCCCCCGAGTTCCCGGAATAACCGTGAAACTGTACGATCGCAGGATGCTTCGCTTCGGCGTGCTTCGGACGAACATACTTGGCATAAATCCGTGCGCCGCCCACACCCGTGAAATAAAGATCAAAACATTCCGCATACGGCACCTGAAACTCGCTGGGGCGCAGTTCGACTTGCGGATCAACAGCTTTCATCTCAGCCAGGGCGCGCTCCCAATAGGCGTCAAAATCGTCCGGACGCGGGTTGCGTCCTTCATAAGTCATCAGCTTCTCTAACGGCATATCAATAAGCGGCATCGTACATCCTCTTTTCTATGTATGGGTAAGAAATGAATAATCATGCAAAAGAAGTGCGGAATCATTCACGAATCGGGCGGCATTTCCTTCTTCGTCTATCATAATCGCAATAGCCTCATTTTGGAAAGTTCTGTACGTAAGCTCTAGAGCTCCTTGGATGCTTCTGGTTAGGGCGGGCTTCTTCTCTGTCATTTTCTCGGCAAAATGCTGCAAGGAGGCGATGCCGCTTATCCCCGCTTCGCTGATAGCCAGACACTCCATGACCACGGCGTTCAACCTGCCCCTGCTAGTGACGACGGAGCGGTCGGCGAGAACGGTCCGCTCGTAAGGCTGCTGCAGATAGACAGCCAAATAGACGCTGCCGCAGCGGCCAAATAAAGCGTGCGGCGCCTCGATCCATTCCCCGGGAGGCAGGCAGCCGACGAGTATATCCGGCTGATCGGCCGGAATGTCATATAGGGCGGCGATCACATTGCGGTGAAACAGCACTTCACCGGCATCGCTTTGATGCCGCAGGTCGCCGAATCTGTAGCCTTGGCCGGGATGAAAGAAGAACGCCCGATTGACGCCCTGCACGGCACTCACAGGCAGCGTCACATCCCAGCGGTGCTGTTCGTTGTCAAACTCCAGCGCGCGCTCCAAGACGCCGCCTGTGGCGTAATGCTGCGTGATGTACACGTAGCTGTGCAGCACATCATCTGCGCTTTGCATCAGCGCCGCAGGACGGGGTACGCGGTGTTTGACTTCGACTGGCAACGCGCGGTTCAGGGCAAGCGCCCGGGCAGCCGCCGGCGCTTCATAATCAAGGAAGCCGGCATACTCCGTGCGCGGCATCTCCTCGGGCAGTGGAAAGTCGCCGAATTGCACATAGTCGAACAGCACGTTGCGATCTTGCGGCACGTCATGCGGCCAACCGCGCGAATGAGGGCCGACCCATGCCCCTTGCAAGTAATAGGTCGCTCTGACGTGCCATAAATAGTCGAGCATTTCGGCCAAAGCCGTCTTGATCTCGCCCTCGGCGGCTAACGCCCAAGCACAAGTAAAAGCCTGAACCCAGTGCCAAAACCACGGCAAGGCGCCATATTCGGACATGCCGATCTGTGAAATTCTGGCATATGTACGCCGCAAGCTGTCCGCACCATCCGCCAGCAGCTCTCTGTCCCCATACAGCTGGCCAAAAATCAGCTTCGCCGCCGTATATTTCGCCTCATGATGGTGATAGTGTTCAAGCGGCTTGCGGTAGAAACCGCTGCGGTAAATATGCAGCAGCGCACGCTCGAAAGAAGCTCGCAGCAGCTCATTAAGATCAGCTTGATACCGTTGATAAAAATAAACCATCAAGCTTCCCATTAATTCCACCGGCAGCGTATTCTTCGGGGCTTCGTGCGGCGCAGGGCGCAGGTTCAAAGGCCAGTGCCCGTACAAGGCACTTTCCGGCTGCTGATCTTGAAGATCCAGCACCCGCGCCAGCATGAGCTCCGCTTTGGCTTTGGCTTCCTCGCGGTTAAACTTAAGCGGCAAACTGTCATCCATTGCAGCTGCGAACAAATGCGACGCGTAATAAAAGTTATCGCGTACGTCGCTTTCAAACCAATACCCGTTATCCAGGACGGGGAGCTCACTTGCTTGGGAAGCAATCTGACCGCGTACCTGCTTCTTTCTTTGCTGCATGGCATTCATTATGGAGTTCATTTCCTTCCTATTTATTGAAACGTTTAAACCTAGTTTAATAGGTAACGCTTACATCGTCAATTGTATCGCTTACCTTTCATTTCCACCTCAAAGGGGTTGAAACTGGTTGAAATTTCTTATAAAATATTCTACCGTTGGTTAACTTTTAATATAATCTTAACTTTTCTATGATAGGGGGGTATTCATCTGATTCATATCAGCAATTTGGAAAAGGTATATGACAACGTACCTGGGCGTATACCAGCCATCCAGCAGATCAACCTAGATATCGAACGCGGCGAAATTTTCGGGATCATTGGACATTCCGGCGCAGGGAAGAGCACACTGCTGCGCTGTGTGAACATGCTGGAGCGGCCTACCTCGGGAACGATTACCATAGACGGAGAGGACATGATAGCCCTCGACTCGCGACAGCTACAGGTGAAACGCCGTAAGATCGGAATGATCTTTCAACATTTCAATCTGCTTTCCTCCGCGACCGTTGCGGATAATATTGCCTTTCCTCTTAAGCTGGCCGGCATGTCCAAAGCGGCCATCCGCTCTCGCATTGAAGAACTGCTGGAGCTTGTAGGCCTGACAGACCATGCACGCAAATACCCGAATCAGCTTTCCGGGGGTCAGAAGCAGCGCGTCGGTATTGCCAGAGCGCTGGCCAACCATCCGGACATCCTGCTTTGCGATGAAGCCACTTCCGCGCTGGATCCGCAGACGACGAGTTCCATCTTGTCGCTTCTGCTCGACATCAATAAGAAACTGGGCATTACGATTCTGCTCATCACGCACGAAATGCAAGTCATTCGCGCGATTTGTGACCGCGTCGCCGTCATGGAAGGCGGACATGTCGTAGAAACCGGCAAGGTGCTTGACGTTTTCCTGAAGCCTCAGCACGCCGTGACCAAAGATTTTGTCGGACAAGTCTCCGACTTGAACACAGATGCCAAGGCCGGCGAACAGTCTGCAGCACCCGAGGCTTCAGTTTCGCCACGTGGAACCCGCGTGCGCATTACTTACATCGGCAGCAAGACATATGAACCGATCCTGTTCCAAACGGTGAAAACAACGAACGTTTCGTTCGCTATCCTGCAAGGGACGATTTCTTCAATGAAAGATGTGCCTTACGGGCAGCTGGTCGTTGAATTAACCGGCGGAGACGCACAAGAGATTCAAACGGTCATCACCAAGCTGAAACAGGAAGGCATCGATGTGGAGGTGCTTTCATCATGAACATGACATGGGACATTAACTGGGCCGAAATCGCCAAAGCGACCGGCGATACACTGGTCATGCTGGGCTGGTCACTTTTGTTTACTGTTATTCTCGGGCTCGCGCTCGGTATCATTCTTTTCTTAACATCTCGCGGCCAGCTGCTGCAAAACATTGCTTTCTACAGCGTACTTTCGCTGATTGTTAACATCTTACGCTCCGTGCCTTTCGTCATCTTGATGATTTCGGTATTTCCGATTACGAAAGCACTTGTGCATACCACCATCGGCGTCAAAGGCTCCATTCCGCCTCTGGTCATCGCGGCCGCACCGTTCCTGGCTCGGCTGGTCGAGTCCGCACTTCGCGAAATCGAGAGCGGCGTCATTGAGGCGGCGCAGTCGATGGGCGCCACGCCGTGGCAAATCGTGTGGCGCGTGCTGCTTCCTGAGGCGCGCCCAGGCTTAGTCGCAGCTGTGACGGTAACTGCTGTGACGCTGCTTTCTTACTCCGCCATGTCCGGTGTCGTCGGCGGCGGCGGGCTTGGCGATCTCGCGCTGCGTTACGGCTACATGCGCTTCCGTACCGATATTATGATTGTGACTGTCATCACCCTTGTCATCCTCGTACAATTATTGCAATCTGCGGGTGATCGATTGGTCGCAAGATATAATAAAAAATAAATATAGAGGAGAGAACCAACATGAAAAAACTGGCAGTATCCCTGGTTGCTTTGTTTCTTATGGTTGCTTTGGCAGCTTGCGGACAAAAACCGGCTGAAAGCCCATCCCCTGCAGCTAGCGCAGCTCCGGCAGCATCCGCTACCCCTGCGGCAGGCAAAGAAGTCACACTGAAAGTCGGCGCTACCTCCGTTCCGCACGCAGAAATTTTGAACGCGATCAAAGACAAAATGAAAGCACAAGGCGTGAACCTGGAAGTGATCGAGTTCAACGATTACGTACAACCGAACGTACAAGTGTTCGAGAAACAGCTTGATGCCAACTTCTTCCAACACCAGCCTTACTTGGATCAATTCAACAAAGATCAAAACGAGAATCTGGTAAAAGTTACCGGTGTACACATTGAGCCGTTCGGTGCTTATTCGCAAAAAGTTAAATCCGCTGCAGAGCTGAAAGAAGGCGCAACGGTTGCGATTCCCAACGATCCATCCAATGCTGGACGTGCGCTGGCTTTGTTGGAGAAAAACGGCCTGATCAAATTGAAAGACGGCGTTGGCATTAAAGGAACTGTCGCTGACATCGTGGAGAACAGCAAAAAGCTGCAAATCAAAGAGCTTGACCCAGCGATGCTGCCGCGCACAATCGGCGAATTCGACCTGGCGCTGATCAACACGAACTACGCGCTGCAAGCGAACCTGATGCCGACAAAAGACGCATTGTTCATCGAGGACAAAAACTCCCCTTATGTGAACATTCTCGTGTCACGTCCGGATAACAAAGATTCCGAAGCTATGCAAAAGCTGGCCAAAGAACTGAATTCCCCTGACGTGAAGAAATTCATCGAAGATAAATATAAAGGCGCTATCGTGCCTGCATTTTAATGGAAAAAGCTGCCCTCAGTCATCTCGCATGACTGGTGGCAGCTTTTTTTTAGTTAGTTTTCCCGTACCCAAACGGTCATCTCACCCTCGCCCCGGTTCGCCCATGCATAGTACGGAATGAATGTCGCTTGGATTGGTTCTTCGTCGTTCTTCACATCTGCTGCGTAAAGCCGATCTCCCCAAGCTTTCCCTTTGCTGCGCATGGCCGGAACGGATAACGTGCTGATTCCGCCAAGCAATCCGGACTCAAAGCGAACCTGCTCCTCGCCCTCCGCTCCCAGAAGCACTTGATGCAGATTCGTTCCATTGTCCGCCTCCTCCATGCAATAGACCAGCGGTCCGCGCTGCAAGGCCGCCTTACCGGCCGTATACCGCACCTGCGGGTTCGCCCGCATCCGGTTCACCGTCATGGCCAGCTGAAGCTTGACCCGCTCGCCTGACTTCCATTTGCGCTTGATATACGCATAACCATCCGCCTCTACCTGCTGAATGTCAACAGGCGCCTCTCCGGCAACAATCGTGATGTCCTTGCACCAATCCGGCAGCCGCAGCGCCAGCGTAAACGCCAACTCCTCCTGGCCATGTGTAACCTCAAAGCTGACATCGCCTTCCCACGGCAGCTGGGACTGCTGCTTCAGGCTGACCGGCACGCCTTCGATTTCAAAGCACGCCTCACTGCCGATGTAGAGATGCGCGAACACGGTGCGATCGCGATAGCTGTAAATATAACGCCCCAGCGAAGCAAGCAGCCGCGCAATGTTCGGCGGGCAGCAGGCGCAGCCGAACCAGCCCTGGCGCACCGTTTTGACGTGCTGGAAATTTTTGTTTTTGTGTGCTCCCAGCGGCCAAACTTCCAATGGGTTCACATAAAAAAAGCTCCTGCCGTCGCGGGCCATCCCGCCGATTACCGTGTTATAGAGCGCCCGTTCCATCACATCGGCGTACTCGCTCTTCGCTTCCAATTGCAGCATCCGCTGCGCGAAAAAGATCAGCCCGATCGAAGCGCAAGTCTCGGCATACGCCGTATCCCCAGGCAGATCATAGTCGAGGGAAAACGCCTCGCCCTGCGCCATGGAACCGATCGCTCCCGTGATATACATCCGTTTATGCACGACATTGTTCCAGAGCGTCCTGCACGCTTGCACGAGCCCCTGATCGCCTGTAGCGGCAGCGACGTCCGCCATGCCTGCGCACATGTAGACGAGCCGAACGGCGTGCCCTTCAGCCGTCTCCTGCTCCCTAACCGGCACGTGCGACTGGAAGTAGGCGAGATCGACTCCTTTACCGAACATCGGAAAGTGCGTCTTACCCTGCCGTTGTTCATACTCAAGGGCAAAAAAGTGCGGCTTCTGCCCCCGCTCCTCGAGAAAATATTGACTGAGGCGCAAATACCGCTCTTCTTGTGTCACTTGATACAGCTTAACCAACGCCAGTTCAATTTCCTGATGGCCGTCATACCCGCGAATCTGCCCCGGCTCTACGCCGAACACGCTGTCAATGTAATCCGCCAGCCGGCAAGCCACATCGAGCAGCCGCCTTTTGCCCGTTGCCTGATAGTACGCGACAGCCGCTTCGATGAGATGGCCCGCACAGTAGAGTTCATGACACTCTGTCAGATTCGTCCATCTCTTGTTCGGCTCTTTAACCGTAAAATATGTATTCAAATATCCGTCGTCCTGCTGCGCTTTGGCGATCAGCTCAATCAACTCATCGGCCGTCTTCTCCAGCACCGGGTCAGCTTCGGTCGCCAACAAATGTCCGACGGCTTCCAACCATTTGGCCAGATCGCTGTCCTGAAAAACGAAGCCGTAATATTCGCCTTGCTCTAAACCGGCGGCAATTTTCAAATTTTTCACCGCGTGACTGGGCTCTACCCCGTCAATTAAATCATTCAATGCCTGCCACTGGTAAGGCACAACCTCATGGCGAACCAGATGCACATAATCAGCCCAAAAATCGTCTGTGATTTGAACATGTTGCAATGAAAACGGATTGGCGACGGTTACATTTCTCAAGTGCAATGTCCCTCCTATGTTCAAAACTTAAGGCTTGAATAAAGCGCTTTAATCCATATTGTACATGGCGGAAACTGGAAATCATAGTATAAAAAAATGACCCCCGCATCAGCCGCAGGAGCCATTTCATATCTAATCTCTATTGTAAAAGCGAATATACATCCGTATAAGAATAGCCATGCGCTTCAGCTACGGCTTTGTACGTCACATTACCCGCTACCACGTTAATTCCTTTGGCGATCGCTTTGTTATCCAAAGCTGCCTGCGCGTAGCCCTTGTTCGCGATTTGCAAGCCGTAAGGTGTCGTTACGTTCGTCAAAGCAAGCGTCGACGTTCTGGCCACCGCACCCGGCATATTTGCTACCGCATAGTGAACGACACCATGTTTCACATACGTCGGCGCGTCATGCGTCGTAATCCGGTCAATCGTCTCGATGGAACCGCCTTGGTCAATCGCCACATCGACGATGACAGAACCAGGGCTCATCGATTTCACCATCTCTTCGGTAACGAGACGAGGCGCACGCGCGCCCGGGATGAGCACGGCACCAACCACAAGATCCGCACGGCGTACAACTTCCGCAATGTTGTAAGGGCTGGACATGATCGTTTTCACACGGCCTTGGAATTGGTCGTCCAGTTGACGAAGGCGATCCGGGTTCAGGTCAACAATGCTGACATCAGCGCCTAGTCCTGCCGCCATTTTCGCTGCATTCGTACCTACGATCCCGCCGCCGATAACCGCTACTTTCGCAGGCTCGACCCCTGGCACGCCGCTCAGTAAAATGCCTTTACCGCCATGCGCCTTCTCCAGGAAATGCGCGCCGATTTGAATCGACATCCGTCCAGCCACTTCACTCATCGGTGTCAACAGCGGAAGGCTGCCGTTATCCAGTTGAATCGTTTCGTACGCGATTGCCGTTACTTTTTTATCCACTAATGCTTGCGTCAGCTCCGCTTCCGGCGCCAAGTGCAGGTATGTGTACAAGATCAGCCCTTCATGGAAGTAACCGTATTCATCCGGCAGCGGTTCCTTAACCTTCACGACCATTTCGGACGCCCATGCTTCAGCAGCAGAAGCTACAATGAAAGCGCCAGCTTGCGCGTAATCTTCGTCAGTAAAACCGATGCTTGAACCTGCATTCGTTTCTACGCGAACTTCGTGACCGGCTTTGGTGTAAGAGAGTACGGAACTTGGTGTCATGCCCACACGGTACTCGTTATTTTTAATTTCCTTAGGAACGCCAATAATCATCGTTAATCTTCCTCTCATGATGATCCCATACAAAAAGGATTCAATCTCGCCTTGTCTCCAAGTATAGATTCAATCCTTATGCGTTCCATTAGACAGAATGTAAGGAAACTTATCGTTATTTTTTCACATTTTCGCCTCAGGATTTAACATTTGGTAAGCACGTAACGCGACCTGGAGGGCTAACCGTCTTTCCGGCGACATGAAATCTTGGCCGAGCAGCTCCTCGATTTTTTCCAAGCGGTAGTACAAGGATTGCCGGACGATAAAAAGCTGCTGAGCCGCAACCTGCTTCGAGCCGTCATTGTCCAGATACACTTTTAGGGTGCGTACAAGCTCGCTGCCCTTCGAACGATCATGGTTCAGCAGCGGTCCCAAATTCGTCGTGACAAACGTTTGCAGCAGCTGCTTGTCAGCAATGTGAAACAGCAGCTGAAACACGCCCAGCTCCTCATAAAATTGCACGTTCCCCCGCAAAGTTGCCGCCAACGAAATCGTCTGAATCGCTTCTTGATAGCTGACATAGGCGTTCAATATGCTACGATTGACTCCGCCCGCACCGATGGACAACCGAATCGCTTCATCCGCTTTCATTTGCTGCAGCGACTGAAAAACGTGTTGTAGGCGCGATTTTGCCGGTTTTTTGGGCGATTGGTCAAACGCAATGACGATCAGCCTATTGTTCTGCAGCGTAATCAGCGGATGAAAGGCATGCTGTTCAAAAACAGAACGAACCGTCAACGACAAATGGATGCCGAGCGATTCGACGCCGCCTTCTTCATCCGTGTTTTTGACCCCCTGCTCATCCTCAAAATCAATTAAACAAACATAATAATTCAGTGCATTCAGCCGCCTGAAATCTGTTCCGAGCAGCACCTTGATCTGCTCTTCATCGCGGATGCGCTGGTGCAGCAGATCATCCACCCACAGCGTCTGCGAGTAGAGCTTGCGCTCCTCCATGTAACGCTTGCGCAGAAGATCCTGCGCAATCGAGAGCGACGCCGAGTCGAGAATCAAGTACTCGTACTCTTGCGGCTTGCGGTTCAGCGCGATCACGAGGTGCGCCCACGTTTTGCCCATCGCTCCGACCGGCTGCACAATAATCGTCTGCCCCTCGTCTTCCAGCCGAATCGGGGATGCAGCATGGCCCTGCTCCGCTCCTGCTTGCAAATGAACGTGAAGCAAATCCAGCCACCGCTTCGCTTCCTGCGCCGAGGCGGGTGGAATGAACTTCGCCTGCCCATCCTCCGGCACATAAATGACCTGCGCTTTCGTACTCGTTTGCAGCAGTTGCAGAACTTGCATCACCCCTTGCGAAGTCAACGTCATCCGGTGAAACTCACGCGAGATTTTCTCCAGATCCTGCAGCACCTGATGATGCTGATTCACAATATGCGCATGAATATCCTGTGTAATGTCAATAAACCGCACCGCGCGCGGAAAAATAATTAACGGCAATTGATGCGCTTCCGCCAAATCAATCCAATCCTCGGGCACGGAACTGAGGTAATGCCCCATCTCAATGCACAAGCAGGACACCTTGCGCCGCACCAGCTGCTCCAAATAAATCGTAAACAAATCCGTATCCGACTTGAATGCGGCTCCTGTCGTCAAAATCATTTCACCGCCTTGCAGCAGCTGCTCGAACTGGATCACTTCGATGATGTGCACCCAGCGCACCAACCGCTGCAGCCCTTGTTTCCCTGCCGCTATGTATGCATGCTGAAAATGCGGCCGCTCCAGCACCTCTTTGACTGTTAATTGATAATCCTGATTCAATCATTTCACTCCGCTTCCCAGCTTAACGAGCACATTAGCTGCTCCTTAAGTAGCATATCAGAGAATGCCTAGCAGATGAAAGTTTGCTCAGCGAAAATTTTGCATAAATGTAGGTTAGGCGAGTTATCCACACCTTACTTATATAGGCTAGTTGTGGATAACCTAGGTGTTGGGGGGAGGTGACCGATCGCTTGCGCGCTGCTCTTGGCACTATCCCTTAGGCTCAGAAAGAGTCTGGACCGACTTGATTTGGATAACCATTCCGAATCTGTAAGACTGCGTCATGAGTCAATGGGACCGTCTGCTGCGCACGGCTGTTCATGAGTCACTAGATGGTTCTACGTGCTGCCAGCGTTTATGGCCAGTTAAAAAGAGGGTGTTCCTCAGCCAATATTTTGGCTTATGGGACACCCTCTTGTTTCGTATCCTGCAAAACTGGCAGGATATTGCGCCACAAAGGCGCTTCCGTGTGATTATCCTGCAAAAACAGCAGGATAATCACACAACATTCACCAATTCCCTCAATAGAAGGGAAAATCATACCGAAATTGCAGGATAAGCAGTTCCCTGCCGCACGAAGGAGAACCATAGCGTAAGGGCACTTCCTCTATCCTCCGGTGCGAGCCCCGCCCGGCGCGCAGGCGGCACAAAAAAAGAGGAGGTCCCTCAGGCCATTACGTTTATAAGGCTTTGTCGATGTCCACGTATTGGCCGGACCAGGCTTTTAATGAGGTCCACGGCGCGTCTGGACTGCTCCAGAAAGCATCCTCTGCTGGCAACCCGAGGGGCAGGAATACAGATGAACACAAGTACAGGCTGCCTGTCGAGATGTAAGGCTCGCCGAGTTCCGGCTGATGGCCGCACAAGCCGATTTGCAGCCAGCCCGCTTCGTCGAAGGTGCCCGGCGCTTCAATCAGCCGGTGAATGACGGCGCTGAGCGCTCCCCGAACCTGCGCAGGCAGCACAGCTGTCGGCAGCTCTCCTCGCAGCGCGTACTGCGCAAGCAGTTGGAAGGCGCCGAAGCGGTAAGCGATGGAGCGACCGGTAACCGGGAACGTGCCTTCCGGTGAAATAGAGCGCTCCAGTACAGCCGCATAGCGCTGAGCCCTGGCCAAGATCGGCGCAGCCATCTGCGCCCATTCGTCCGCTTCGCCGCCGACACGCTCGATGATATCTACCATCATCGGCTGAATGACGAAGCTGTTGTAATAATCTGCGTGGTAATGAGGGCCGTCACTGTACATCCCGTCTCCGAGATACCACTGCTCATGCTGACGAAGCGCGTAATCCACGCGCATCCGGTCCCACTCTTCGCCCATTGTGAAGAGTGCGGTTTCGATCATGGCTGAGAAAAGCAGCCAATTGTTAAAGCCGGGCTTGCGCGAACGCGTCGCCTTGAGCGCATGCACGACATTAGCCTGCACGCGAGGCTCCAAGCTGTGCCACAGCGCTTGCGGGGCGCGCAGGATGGCGTGCGCCAAAAAAGCGGTATCCACGATCGGCTGGAAGCCTGTCGTGAAGTTCAAGTAATCCGGCGAATCCGGATCGGTCGCTGCATCCATGGCAGCGCGCACCAATTCGCCGTAATGCTTGTGCAGCCGCACCTCCTCCGGGTCCGACGGGCTGCTCTCCAGCCATGGCGCGATACCGACCAGCGTTCGCGCAAAAGCTTCGAGATGAGAATAGGCGATCTGCTCATCTCGTTTTCTTTCGACAGGCATCGTCGCCCTTAGCTTTCTATCTGCCAAAGCCGTAAGCACCGGCGATGCGATGCGATCCATTGTTGCAATCCAATAGGCGCGAGTGTTATTCATACCAGTAGCCTGTCAGCCCTTTTTCCAGACGTAGGAGCGCCTCTAGATAGTAGTAATCGCCCCAGATCACGTAATCATCCGGTGCATGGCCCCCGCGCACGTGATAGGAACCGCGCTCCAGCAAACCTTGCGCATCAGGCTTGTTGATAGTCGCGTAGGAGCCAACCAGACCCTGCATCGAAAGCTGGACGCCTTTTTCCAGGAATTCGCGATCCGCATCATCAGCCGGCAAATGAGACAACAATTCCAAAATCCCTGCAGCCGTAATCGCAGAAGCCGAGCTGTCACGCTTGGTTTCCGCATCAACAGGAACGTTGAAATCCCAATACACGACATGATCTTCCGGTAATCGTTCTAAGAAGTAACGGGCTAGGCGTTTGGACGTCTCCAAATAAAGCGGGTTTTTCGTGTATTTATAAGAGAGTGCGAAGCCATAAACTCCCCATGCTTGCCCACGCGTCCAGGTCGATCCGTCTTGATAGCCCTGATGCGTTCCGCCATGCAGCGGTGTACCGTCTTCTGGATTGAAGTAGAAGGTGTGGAACGACGAATCATCTCCGCGCACTAAATAACGGCGGCTAAGATCAGCGTGCTGAACGGCTACATCTCTGTATTTCTCATCGCCTGTTTGCTCATAAGCCCAGTAAAGCAACGGCAGATTCATCAAGCAGTCGATAATGATGCGGCCGCCGTTTTGCGGGTCGCCTTTGGGCCCCCAAGCCTGGATATACTTGCCATCCGGTCTCCAGCGTTTCATGAGCACATCTGCTGCCTGCAGGGTCAACGCTTTGGCCGCTTCATCTTTTTCAATGATCCATTGCGCTTTCGAGGATAAAGAATAAAGGAATCCGATGTCATGATGATCCAAAGCGACATTTCGCTCTAATCGATCCTTGAAACTTGCGACTGTCTTGCGAGCAGCTTCTTGGAACGCTGAGTCTCCGGTATATTCATAGCATAACCATAAAATTCCGGACCAAAAACCGTCCGTCCAATCGGTGTTCGGGTTCAGCTTATACACATCGTTCTCGCTTACATGCGGAAAAAGATCACCAAAACGCTCAATATTCGCACGCGTAATTTCAACAGCACTATCAATCGCTTGTTTCCACATCACATACTCACTCCGCTCTCAGAAATTGGTAGAAAAAGGTCATAAAATAGGGAGATTTAATACTCTCATGAATGGATGGAAAAAGGTTCTTAATTAAAGAGATTCAACGCCCTCATGAATGATGGAAAAAGGGTTCTTAATTAAAGAGATTCTATGCTCTCATGAATGGATGGAATAACGGTTTATTGAATCAGTTGTAGATTAAAGAGTTTTCGTCGATTGCCGCTCAATCAGCGTCAACGGGACGTCAATCTCCCTGGCTTCGTCAAGGGATTCTTTCTCTTGGTCCGCTGCGAGCTTTTGCTCGGCGCTATTTTGCAGCTTGCGCAGCAGTTTGCCGATCGCTTTTTTCGCTTGATACGTATAAGGAATGTCCCAGCTGGTCAAGCCCGGATAGCTGTGCTGGGCGATATAATCGTTGTTGATACCGACAATTTTCAAATCGTTCGGAATATCGATGCCCATTTTCATTGCTGCTGACAATAAGCGCAAAGCAATGTGGTCATCGAAGGCGACGAGGCCAACCGGCGGTGTCAGCGATCCGTGCAAGTTGTGAATGAACGCTTCAACTTCGATTTCCTTGATATCGGTCAAGTCGTAGTCGATCCCGGTTCCAACCAACTCCACACCGCGCAAAAAGCCGATTCGCCGCTGCTCGTCCACGGCTTTCGCTTTTTTGCTGCCGACATAGATAATCTTCTTACAACCGCCGTCCGCCAAAAGCTTCACAGACTGCTCGGACGCTGTGGCAAATCCTAGATTGACCGCACCGATGGCAATGTCCTCCGGCCAATCCCAGCCGTTGATAAGCACGAGCGGAGTCCCGCTGTTCACAATCGACCGGGTCGATTCGAAGCCCATAGCCAAGCCGTGGCAAATGAGACCGTCGACGCGCCGCTGCAGCAGCACTTCCAGATTCCTGCGCTCAATCTCCGGATCGAAGCCGCCGGAAGAAAATACCGACAAATGGTATCCGGCGTTGTGCGCCTCTACTTGCAGATGCTCGGCCAGCAGCCCGTAGTAGCCGTTTAGACCGGGAACGATCAGGCCTAGCTCATACGTTTTTTTGCGGCTGAGTCCCGCGGCCATCGTATTCCGCCGGTAGCCTAAGCGCTCAGCGGCCTGTTCAACTTTGCGGATTGTCTCTTTGGAAGAACGGATACCACCTCGATTCAGCACATTGGAGACCGTGGCGATCGATACACCTGCTGCTTCGGCCACATCTACAATCGTGACTTGTTTGGGCTTGCTCATTCAACTTTCAGCTCCATTTTGTTAAACGTTTAACATTCAGTTATAGATTAATGTGAAACGTTTAACATGTCAAGCGTTTCGTCACCCTAACTTAAGTTTTTTAAATATTTCGTAAAAAAAATAAAACCAACTCCACTATCGCTACGTAGTACTCTTCAAGCTTTGCATTTTATCAAGTCAAGGAGGTTTCTTGCTTATGACAACTACACTTTCTTTTTACCAAGCCCCATCCGTTCAGGACTTTATCTCCAAGGTGGTCTGGTACTTACGTAAAAAACGTAGAGCGTAGCTCGCGAGAAGCCTTATATTTTAATTAAAAGGACTGCTCCCTGTTCGAAGGGGCAGTCCTTTATTCATGATTGGCTAGTACGTTGTTGCCAGCCGGCCGATACTACTGCGGCGACCATATGTGCGCGTTTCATTTTTCCCATGATCATACTCCTCCTTTATTATTACGCGATAAAATGACTTCCATTTTCCCACTTGCCTGTTGTCAGATCTCCCTTCTTTCCAATCTGCTGGAGCTGCGGCGCATCTGGTACCCGCCCTCCCTTCTGATATATCCATTTTTTTCAAGTACAGCAATAATCATCTTAAGTTCAATTGGAAAATCTTTGAATTAGCGGGCACTTCACAGGAGCAATAATCATTAGATCAGTTCATAATCAAACGTTCAGATGGTGAAGCGTTGCTTTGATTGGGATATTTCGTGAGCTGACCGCATCTGTAAAATGCAAAAAAACCGTTAAGCAGCCTGCCGGCTCTAAACGGTCTCTTACATGATTATCCTTGCTCTCTGCTAGGAATGGAGGTTTCCCTTGCCGCACTCCTGCTTAATAAAAGCTAAGAAACTTATCGCTTGTTGATCAGATAACGGCTGTCCTTGCTGTGTAAACGTAAATTCGTTTAATATCACCGAGTTATCTTCAGCTAACCGCTCTAAAAAATGTTGAATATGTGCATCAGTGATTTTGTTCACCATCTTACGCCTCCGGATTCATTCTATACCTCGAATGTACCAGATAACTATTTAGAAAATATTAGTAAAATCTTAATTATTCATGAGATTCATGTCCATTCCTCGAAATGATCGGTTACAAAATGAAACTCTTTTTCATAAGTCGGTCCTCGACCATCTTTTGAAAAGCTGGATTTCCATCGGCGGCACAAACGCTGCAGTCGTTCATGAACGTTCGGACTCCAATAACCTGCAGGGCGCCTAACCGTGTTCGCGATACGGGCGTTCAGCCAAAAGCTCGTAGGAACGCAGCCTGAGTGCATAATCGGCAATGTAGGTGACGACGAGGAACTCCTCGACGCCGCAGGCAGCGCCAAGCTCCTTGAGCTGCGCTTGCACCTGCTGCGGCGTACCGACCAGCAGCTTCCGGCCGGTGTCTGCTGCTTTGCTTGGCTGCGCTGCCGGGAGCTGCGGGTCGCGAAGCTCGGTCGGTCGGAACCAGGCGGCACTCTCTGCCGCCAAGGCCTGGGCCGCTTCGGCAGTGTCGGCGCAGATCACGCCGACGGCGAGCATGGCGCGGGCTTGCCCGCCTTGAGCGGAAGGCTGAAACTGACTGCGATAGGCAGCTATCGTCTCCTGGGCATCCGTGTCGCTCATGAAATGACCAAAGACGTAGCCCGTGCCGTACTGAGCAGCAAACTCGGCGCTCTTCTTATTCGTTCCGAGCATCCAGACTTGCGGAGGCTCGGCAGGTACTGGCCTGGCGGCGACTGGCTGCCCCTCGTATGTGTACGTGCCGTTCAGAAACGCCAGCAGCTCTTGCAGCGTTTCCGGCATGCGGCCGACACTCGCCAAGAAGTTGCCGCTTAACGCAATGGCCGCATGCGCGGAGCCGCCTGGTGCTCTGCCCAGGCCGAGGTCGATGCGGCCCGGGTACAGCGTCGCCAGCATGTGAAACGCTTCGGCCACTTTCATCGGCTTGTAATGCGGCAGCAGCACGGCGCCCGAGCCAAGCCGAATTCGCTGCGTCTGCGCGCCGATATGCGCCAGCAGCACTTCTGGGGCTGTGCAGGCCAGCCCCGGCATATCGTGATGCTCGGCGACCCAGTAGCGCTCAAAGCCGAGGCGCTCGGCCGTCTGCGCGAGCAGGAGCGCCTGCTTCAGCGCCACAGCTGCATCCGCCTGCGGCAGCACAGGCGCAAGATCCAAAACACTCAATTTCATACGAGTCGTTCCTCCCTTTTTCCCATCCATTATGCACCATAATGGAAAGAGAAACAAAGGCGCGGCGGCAGCGGATAGCGGAATTCATTTTCGCAATCCACCCCCTGCATTCGCGAAAACGCACAATAGCGGTAAACTGCTTCCGCTATCGGCTTTGCCAGCCCGCCTGGCCGCAGGCGCGTTGCATTGGCGCAAAGCAAAAAACTGCAGCCCCTCTCCATCTCAGGGTGCCACAGTTTTTGAAAATCAATAGGCCGTCCAGCCGGCATCAGCCGTAAGGATCGCGCCGTTTACAAAACTCGCATCGTCGGAAGCCAAGAACAAGGCCACCTTGGCGATCTCCTCAGCCGATCCGGCGCGCGGATTCAACTGCATGCCGGCCATCGCTCTTTCCAAGCCGAACGGGTTCGGCGCATTGATGGTTGTCCCGATGTTCGTGTTCACACCGCCCGGCGCAATCGCATTGCAGCGGATACCCAGCGTCGCGTATTGGAAGCCGACATTCTTCGTGAAGCCGACGACCGCATGTTTCGCAGCCGTATACGCCGCTCCTGCGCGAGAGCCTTGCAAACCACCAGCGGAAGCGATGTTGACGATGACGCCGCTTTTTTTCTCGATAAAAATTGGCAGTACTTTGCGCGTCGTCCGCATCGGCCCCGTCGTATTCACCGCGAAAACACGCTCCCAAAGCTCGTCCGTCAAATCGGCCGCCGGAACAAAGTTATCCATAATCCCGGCATTATTGACCAAAATATCTACCGTTCCATACGTTTGAACCGTCGTGTCGATTAAATGTTGAACATCTTCTTCTTTAGCTACATTCGCAGCGATGGCGGTTGCTTTGCCGCCTTTAGCTTCGATATCGGCAACGACAGCTTGTGCCGCCTCCACATGCAGATCGCTTACGATAACGCTGGCCCCTTCAAAAGCGAACAATTCGGCAATCGCTTTGCCCATTCCCGAAGCAGCACCTGTCACAACGGCAACTTTACCAGAAAGTCTCATATTGAATTCCTCCTGTTGGTTGTAATAATCAACAAATGTTGAGTAGTGAACACCTGTTAGATTCAGTATAATAAAGAGGCCTGATTTTATACAATCAGCAAAAGAAACGCAAATGTATCTTACTGTACAAGTTGGCCGTTTTTGTTCAAGAACTGTTGAGAAGGGAGTCGGTGCATGTGATCGAGCCTGGCAAAAAAACAGATCGCCGCGTCCTCCGCAGCCGGCAAGCTTTACGTGAGGCGCTGCTTGCGCTCATGGCGCAAAAGCCTTTTACATCGATATCGATCACGGAAATCGTGGAGATGGCGAATTATAACCGCGGCACGTTTTACGCCAATTATGCGGGCAAAGAAGATTTGCTGAATGATATTTTTGCGGGGTTAATTCAGCAATTGATCCGATCTTTTCGTGCTCCTTATGAAAAGGTGGAAGTGTTTCGGATTCATGAGCTGGCTGCAAATTCCGTGATGATTTTTGATCATTTTTTCCAGAACGCCGCCGTCTATAGCGTCCTCCTGAAGAGTAAGGTCCTTCCTGATCTCCGTGAACAAATGTTCGCGGCCCTGAAGCAGCTCTCGCAAGATGAGCTGGTGCCTCCGGACCGCGATCATGGGATCGATACCGATTTGCTTGCCATTTATTCGATACACGCCCTGCTTGGGCTCGTGTTTCACTGGGTGGAAAGCGGTTTTGCTCACTCGCCGGCGTATATGCAGGAACAGCTGATTAAGCTGATCCATTGGCGGCCGACCGAAGTGAGAACTGCGCGGGCGCAGGCGAAAGGTTAGTCGCGAGGCACGCGCGGCTACTTAGCGCTGTTTAACGCGCTTAAGTCCAGCTCTGCGCGCCCCCAAAGCGCTACAACGCCGCGCCTTTGCCGCCGTCGATGTTGACGGCCGTTCCTGTCACGTATGACGCTGCGTCGGAGCACAGGAACGTAATGACATTGGCCGCCTCTTCCGGATTGCCGATGCGGCCCAGCGGAATATCGTGCTGCGGAGCACGCGCGAACTCTTCCCAAGAGAGCTGCGGCGCTACGCGCTGCCACATTTTTTCAATCTGATCACTTCGGATTAAACCGATGCAGACGGTATTGACGCGAATTTGATCAGCGGCGAGATCCTTGCTCATCGCATTCGTCAAAGCTTGCCCTGCGGCACGGCTAACGGACGTAGGCAGGGAGTTCGCCCCTGGCGTCTTGGCCGCAGACGTCGTAATATTGACGATCGAACCTCCTCCAGCTGTGCGCATATGCGGGATCGCATAGCGCGAACAGTGGATGGCGCCGAACAATTTGAGATCGAGGTCCTGCTGCCACAGCTCGGCGCTTACCTGCTCAAACGGCCCCGCAGCCGACGTCCCGGCATTGTTGACCAGAATATCCAGACGGCCAAATTGCTGAACCGTCTGCTCTACCGCACGCCGGCAATCTTCCTCCGAGCGGACGTCCGCGGCAACGAAGAACACGTCGCCACTGGTCGTCGCGCGAATACGAGCCGCCGCCTCCTGCAGGTTGGCTTCGTCGCGCGCGCAAATCGCAACTTTTGCTCCTTCGCGGGACAACGCAATCGCCGTCGCTAACCCAATTCCTTTGCTGCCGCCTGTAATCAGCGCAACTTTTCCCTGTAATCCGAATTCCATCGTTCCATTCTCCTCTCCTAGTAAACAGATCAACTAAGTACTCTATCTCCAGCATACTCCTTTTTCACCCAAACTTCCAAGGTGCATGGAGTCGCCGAAGTATAGGTGTTCATAAAGTAGTCAGGATTTCCCAATTCCCAAGCTGCAACTCGCATCAATAAAGACCTATTTTCATAAAAAATGACCCTCAGTCCCCAAAATTGCGGCACCAAAGGTCAGTTCCTATAAACCTAGTATGTTCAACATCACGCGCTTCCCAGCCGATAATCATTCATCACATGCATGCAATGGATAAAACGTACCGTTTGTGTCTGCGCCCGCATGACGACGGAGTGCGTCTCTGCACGGCCGTTCTTGAACATCTTCACACCGCTCAAAAAGTCACCCGACGTAACCCCAGTCGCCGCAAAATAAATATCGGAATCCCCGACCAGGTCGTGCAAATTCAGCACTTTGGCCGGATCGGCAATGCCCATATCGAGGCAGCGCTGCAGCTCATCTTCATTGCCAGGCAGCAGGCGGCCTTGAAAATCTCCCCCCATGCAGCGCAGTGCTGCCGCCGCAAGCACCCCTTCCGGCGCACCGCCGGAGCCGACATGCAGGTCGACGCCCGTCTCCGGAAAGGCGGCCGCAATTGCCCCAGCGACGTCGCCATCGCTCAGCAGCTGAATTTTGACGCCTAAGCCGCGCATGACCAATATTTTGTCCGCGTGTCTTTTGCGGTCCAGAATAGAAATTGTCATTTCCGACAACTCCTTCTGCAGAAGCTCCGCCGCTTTGCGAATCGTGATCTCAAGCGGGTCATCCAAGCTCAGCTTGCCCTTCAGGCGCGGACCCATCGCTAACTTCTCCATGTACATATCAGGTGCGTGGAGAAGCTTTCCCTTCTCGGCGATCGCGACTACGGACAACGCATTGTTCCTGCCGCTAGCTACGATTTCCGTGCCTTCCAACGGATCAACAGCGACGTCGTACTCATCGCCTGCTCCGCTGCCTACCTGTTCGCCGATATACAGCATCGGCGCTTCGTCCATCTCGCCTTCCCCAATCACTACAGTCCCCCGGAACGGGATGGTGCTGAATATGGAACGCATCGCTGAAGTTGCGGCTTCGTCCGCGGAATGCTTGTTCCCTTTGCCCGTCCAGCGAGCGGACGCTAGGGCTGCAGATTCGGTCACTCTGACGAGTTCAAGAGACAAATCCCTTTCCATACACCCATCCACCCTTTCAAGTTAGGTTCATGATTCTTGTCTTACATAGAGGCTAAAATCAATCCGGCCGTTTCCTCGATCGCCTTCTCACTGACGTCGATGACCATGCAGCCGAGCTTTTTATACAACTCCCGGGCAAAAGTCAGTTCCTCTTCGATCCGCTCCAGCGCCGCGTATTTCGCGCCGAATGGCAAGCCGACTGATTTCAGGCGTTCGGTACGAATTCGCGCCAATTGCTCGGGGCGCATCGTTAACCCGACTACCTTGTGCGGATCCAATTCATAGATGATCGCTGGCGGCTTCACTTCAGGCACCAAAGGATAATTCGCTACTTTGTAGCCTTTATGCGCCAAGTAGATGCTCAGCGGTGTCTTGGACGTACGCGAAGGGCCGATCAAAACAATATGCGCCTGCTTCATGGCAACGGGATCTTTGCCATCATCGCTATTGACCGTGAACTCAACCGCTTCCACCCGCTGAAAATACTGCTCATCCATCTGATACAACAGGCCCGCCTTCCGTTTCGGCGAGTCCTTGAACGTATCGATGAACGCTTGCATCATCGGTCCCATAATATCGATGGCGTTCACATTCAGGCGGTACGCCTCCTGCCTCATCATTTCCCTGAGCTCCGGCAGGACCAGCGTGTAAGCGACAAATCCGCCGACTCGCTTGACTTCCTCCATCATCGTGCGAATTTCATCCTCCGTACGGATCGAACCATACCGCCGGACTTGGACCGTGTTTGCGTTAAATTGGCGAATCGTTGCTTGTACAACTGTGTTCGCCGTCTCCCCCACCGAATCCGAACAAACGAAAATCGTGTGCATGTTGTCTCCCACTCGAATTCCCCCTGATTAATTACCTAGCGCTACATCGAGCAGCAGTTTGGTCATCGTTGTTTTCGTAATTCTGCCGACGACTTCAACCAGATCCTGGTCGGCGACCCGCTTGACGACAGGAAGAGTGTCGACTTGGTGCGAGATCAATTTGCGAGCGGCTTCGAGGACACTGTCTTCCAACCCCACAGTCACGATGTTCGGGTACCTAGTCATAACGAGTGAGATCGGCATTGATCCTGCTGCCGCATTCCCCAACGTGACTTTGAGCAAATCTTTGCGGGAGACGATCCCGAGCAGCATGCCTTGCGCATTGACAATCATCAAATTCCCCACATTTTCCAAAAAGAGAGACACAACTGCGTCACTGACCGTAACCGTCTCGCGAAGAACAACCGGGATGCCCATGACGTCCTTCACTTTCCGCGACTCTATGTTGATGAACGGCGACTCCTCCTGGGTAGCAGCTGTGCCAAGGAAGTACCCCACTTTCGGCTTCGCATCGATATATCTCAACATGACCAGCAAAGCAAGATCTGAGCGAATCGTCGGGCGGCTGATGCCGAGCAGTTCAGCGATACGTTCGCCTGTAATCGGCGCATGTTTCTTAACAAGATCGATAATCTCCATCTGGCGGGATGTAAGCTCGATGTTGATTCACTCCCTTCCACCAATTTAAGCAACTTAAATAGTGTGTATTATTTATTATATATTGTATATTATAAATCAAAATAACGGAAGTTCAAATTGTTAATCGCACATATTCTTCATATTTATCAAGCTTCAACGATTATGACATAATTGTTTGTAAACTTGGCGCAACTATAAAAAGAGTCCCTTGATAACCCTCAAGGAACTCTCCGCTATTGGAAGAAAACGATACCCATAATGCCGGCAAACAGAATTACGATAAAAGGGTGAAGCTTGTACTTGATGATGCCCACGGCAACGCCAAAAGTAATGAGAATCATAGCTGCTTGATGCCAAGAAAAATGAACGCTGTCACTCCCCGACCACCCTAAACGAATCGCCGCGTAAATGATCAAACCGGTCACGACTGGGCGCAATCCGTAAAAAGTAGACTTGAACCAGCGATGGTTATGCCATTTGTACAGCACGGCTGAGAGAAATATAATCAGCAAGAGCGATGGCAGTACCATGCCTAATGTAGCGATTATGGCGCCAAGAACGCCCGCTGTCTGATAGCCGATTAACGTCGCGCAATTCGTGGCGATCGGACCTGGCCCCGTTCCTGCCAAGGCAACGGCATGATTGAATTGCTCCGGCTGCATCCATTGATGCGTCTCCACTTCATGCTGGATGATCGGAATCATCGCATAACCGCCGCCGAAGGAAATGAAGCCGATTTTCAAAAATGTAAGAAATAAACTCCAAAGCACACTCATCACCCCGTTCTCAAATCCCGTCAGCGATGAAATAATCCGCGTATTTGTAGCCGCTTGGCGTCACGGCCGCTTTTGCTCCCGCCTGTTTGATCGGGCTCCGCATCCCCATCCGCTCCTTGATCGCAACAACGCTAATGCCAAGAACGAATCCAAATAGGATTACCAAGATCGGATGAATAGGCACAAACAGCAGGACTATCACGGTTGCCGCTGTTGCAGCGAACGTTAGTTTATCCACAATGCTGGATTTGGCCATCTTGTATCCGGCGGCAAGAATCAATCCGACGACTCCGGCACGTATGCCTTCCACGAGAGCTTGTGTCTTCGGATAATGCGCAACGAAACCATACAGCAAGCTTAACCCCAGCACGATAATAAAGGTTGGAAGCGTGATGCCGATGACGGCTACAACCGCTCCCATGACACCTGCCAGATGATAGCCGACCATCGCCGATGCGTTAACACCGATACCGCCAGGCGCAGCCCCGGCAATCGATAGCATTTCCGCCATCTCGTCCTCATTCATCCAGCCATTCTTCTCGACGACTTCCTTCTCAATCGCCGGGATCATCGCATAACCACCGCCAAACGTAACGGGACTAATACGAAGAAATGTCCAAAAAATATCCAAGAGCTTTTTCATGTTGTTTGGCATGTTGGTTGACCTCCCCTGCACTTAATTCTATTTTGAACGAAAGTGAAGGAAATGTCCAATTAATTTATTTAATGAGATGGCAAATCACACCTTATAAAGCGTGATTCCTCCCCACTTTTAATTCCGACAATCCCGATTTGTCCCATGAGTTTATTTCCTTTTGGACGTAAGTTCTTTTGCCAGTCAGTTTGTAAAAATCGTTGCTCCGGGACAGTTTTTCCGTTAGGCAAGCTACGCACCTCCCTTTCCATGCATACAATACTTCAGTGACGACCACGCAGTGACCCAGAATGAATCACGAAAGGGCGACTTCGATGACAGTGAAGAAAACATACAAACTTTCTGAAATAGCCACTAAGCTCGGAAAAAAGCGATCCACTCTGGCGGAGTGGTCGAATCAATTCCGTGAATTTTTACCTACGTCCGGGAGCGGCTCGATGTTGAAATACTCCGAAGATACCATGGAAGTATTTCAAGTCATTGCTAAGATGAGAGAAATGCACAAATCTTACGCGAATATCAAAGACTACTTAAAAAACAGGGGACAGCGAGCTTTTATCGCGAGCGTGGATGCGCCAGTGTACACCCCGGAAGATACGGAAACCAAAGCCGTCACGACGGATGATAGGCAGCCCACCGCCGCGATCAGCCATCTCGCACAGGATACCGTGCTCAATGCTCCAATGCCGGAAACGCTGCCCAGCGACCCTCTGCTGCTAACGGCGCCCACCGCTTCTTCGAACCAAGCGACGCTAATGCCAGATGCCAAAAGCCCGATCCGTGCAGCCGCGCACTTACTGTCCAGCCATTTTGAGGGCATTGCCAGTGAAATGACGGAGCAGCGCGGTATCATTCAACAGCTGCAGCAGCATGCGCAGACGGTCACGGAACAGAACGTGCAACTGCAAGGCATCGCTGGCGAGGTGAGTGAGCTTCGCAGCCAGATTCATCAAGTGACGCAGCAGATGCAGACGGTTACAGAGCAGATCAAGATGCTGCAGAACATGACCGCCGACTCCATCGTGCTGCGGGGCAGCATTCAGCAGTTGAAACAACAGCTCCAGCCCGTCTTGGAGCAGCTCGCGCAAGCGCAAGGCATGGCTGGCGAAGTCAGCGAGCTGCGCGGCGGCATCGTTCAGCTGAAGCAGCAGCTCCAGCATGCCGGCGAACAGAACGCGCGGCTGCAAGGCATGGCTGGCGAAGTCAGCGAGCTGCGCGGCGGCATCGTTCAGCTGAAGCAGCAGCTCCAGCATTCCGTGGAGCAGCTCGCGCAAACGCAGAGCCTAGCCGGCGAAGTCAGCGAGCTGCGAGGCGGCATCGCGCAGCTGAAGCAGCAGCTCCAGAATGCCGGCGAACAGAACGCGCGACTGCAAGGCATGGCTGGCGAGGTCAGTGAGCTGCGCAGCAGCATCGTGCAAGTGAATCAGCGCGTCCAGGCCCTGGCTGAACAGAACAAACAAGGGGAGCTGCTGGCTACCGCTTCGGAGGCCTTGACTCAGTATGACAGGTTGGGAGAACAAATGATCAAACAACAAGGCCAGATAAATCAGATGGCAAAGCTGCTAGGTTGGCGAATGGAATAGCGTAACCCTACAAGGGCTTCTTTGATCCGATCGAAAGGCCCTTTTCTGCTTTCTTTTTAGCCATGACGGTATGTAGTGTTGGACAAGCCTAGTGATTTTAGGCATACCACGCATATAAAATTACTTTGACAGACATAGTAACTTCATGTATAGTGTAAATCAGGAGGTGATGGTCATGGTCGATCTCAAGATCACATCGGATTTGATTCGCGGGCATACCGATACAATTATTCTTAAACTGCTGCAAAGCGGCGACAAATATGGATATGAAATCAGCAAATTGATTCACAGCAACTCCGGAGGCGAATATGAGCTCAAGGAAGCGACGATGTATTCCAGCTTGAAGCGTTTGGAGCAGGAAGAGAATATTAGTTCCTACTGGGGCGATGAAACGCAGGGCGGACGCAGGAAATATTATCGGATTACGGATAAAGGCATGCTCACTTATTCGAGCAACATCAGCAATTGGGAATATGCCAAAAAAATTCTAGAACGCTTATTATAAGAAAGGTGGAATATAAATATGAATAACCGCTTAACGAAATATCTGGATGACATTTTCTCGCGTTATGAGGATATCAAGCCGATTCGCGAGCTGAAGGAAGAACTTTCTTCCGATTTGCAAGAGCGGCTGCTGGACTTGAAGAATGAAGGTTTTGACGAAGATGCAGCGTATCAACGGACCATTGCCTCCGTCGGCGAAATTTCCGAGTTAATTGAAAGTATTCACGCGAATACAACGAAGCTGCAGCAAATTGTCGGCATGGATTTCTCGATGAAAAACTTGCAAAATTCCGATTTCAAAGCGATCCGTATGCATGGCGGCAAGTTTAATTACAGCAATCTGCAGGAATCTGATTTCAGCCAATCTGATTTAAAATACTGCACATTCAAATGCAGCAATCTGGATCGCTGCAACTTCGATGGCGCCGATCTGACAGGCGCGGCAATCACCAAGTCCAACTTGAAGGGTGCCAGCTTCGTGGGAAGCATTTTGGATGAGGTGGATTTCGGCTCTTCGGAACTCAGCGGGGTCAACTTTGATAACATGACATTTAAGGGTACGGTTTTCAAACATACAGGACTTCGCGGGACGACATTCCGCAATGCGGTCTTTCATCAAGTCACTTTCAATACGGAAGTGAAAAAGGCAGTTTTCGATGGTGCCCAGATGGATAAAGCCACCTATGCCCTGCTGAAAGGATTTAAGGCCAATTTGGAAAAAGTGACAATTATTTAGTAGGATGTATTTTAATAAGATACACTAATACGACATCAGTGTTAGTAAAGAAAGGGTTTGAATATGACGGCGCAAACCAAAAACAAAGGTATTGGCATTATAATCGCAGGCCTCCTGCTGGGCATTCTCATGGCTTCGATGGATAACACAATCGTTTCAACGGCCATGGGAACGATCGTCGGTGAGCTGGGCGGACTGGACAAATTCGTCTGGGTCACCTCCGCCTACATGGTAGCTGAAATGGCCGGAATGCCGATCTTCGGCAAATTGTCCGATATGTACGGGCGCAAGCGCTTTTTTATTTTTGGCATCCTCGTATTTATGCTTGGGTCTATTCTCTGCGGCACAGCTCACTCCATCATTGAGCTAAGCATCTATCGGGCCATTCAAGGGATCGGCGGCGGCGCATTAGTCCCGATCGCGTTCACCATTATGTTCGACGCGGTACCGCTGGAGGCCCGCGGCAAGCTCGGCGGTTTATTCGGCGCGGTATTCGGCATGTCCAGCATCTTCGGGCCGCTGCTTGGCGCATACATTACTGATTATGTCAATTGGCAATGGGTGTTTTACATCAATCTGCCGCTGGGCATTATCGCCTTTATTTTTATCGCCCTTTTCTATCACGAATCGCACGAGCATTCCAAGCAAAAAATCGACTGGTGGGGCGCTGTCTCGCTGGTCGGCGCTGTAATCTGCCTCATGTTCGCCCTTGAGCTCGGAGGCAAAACGTATGCGTGGGACTCTTCGCAAATCATCGGCTTGTTTGCTGGCTTTGCTCTGCTGACGATCCTCTTCCTGTTGATTGAGCGGAAGGTGTCCGAACCGATTATTTCGTTCGATATGTTCAAAAACCGCTTGTACGCATCCAGCAATTTGGTCGCTATTTTCAGCGGGGCTGCTTTTATTACGGCTTCGGTGTATATTCCGATCTATGTCCAGGGCGTACTCGGCGGAACGGCAACGAACTCCGGCCTGGTGCTCCTGCCGATGATGCTGGGTTCCGTTGTGACTGCGACGGCCGGCGGCTTTTTGATGACGAAGATCAGCTATCGCGCCATTATGATTCCGGCATGTGTCATTCTCGTCGGCGGCACGCTGCTGCTGACCACTTTATCGGCTACATCGCCGCGCTGGCTCGTTACGATCTACATGATCGTCGTCGGCTTAGGCATTGGCGCTTCTTTCTCCGTGCTGAGCAACGCAGCGATTCATCTCTTCGACGCCCGTAAGCGCGGGGCGGCTAGCGCGACGCTCAATTTCTTGCGCTCGCTCGGCATGACCCTGGGGATCACCGTCTTCGGGATCATCCAGAGCCATTCGTTCACGAGCAAGCTGGCTGCAGCCTTTGCTGGCGGCGGCGGGCAAATGCCGCAGGGCTCGCTGACGAGCGATCCGCACAGCTTGCTCGATCCTGCAAAAGCGGCTGGATATTCCCGCGCCGATTCTGGATAAGATTACAGCGGCGTTATCGTCGTCCATCGTGCATACATTTGGTTGGACGGTTCTGCCCGCCGCGCTGGCGCTCATCTGTGCCTTCGCGATGAGCAAGGAAAAGCTGGACCCTGCGCAGCAGGAAGGCCAGCCTTCGGTCGCGCATTAAAAAAAGAAACCAACTGGACGGTGGGTCCAGTTGGTTTCTTTTTTTGCCATGGGCGGGCCCGTGGGCTGAGTCCATGCCTCCGCCAGGCTCCGAAAGCGGCTTTATCCGCTCATTGACGCCCCGGAGATACCTTCACCGGTCTCTAGAGCGGATCTCACGCGTTAGACCCACTGGCGAAGCTTTCACAGTCCCTCTAGAGGCCAGCTCCCGCTGTCACACGCCCGAAGCGCTGCGTCGCCGCAATCAGCTTCGCCACAGCTTCCGCATCCTCGGGCAGCGGTTTGTCCGCGCGCTTCGCCCGGATAATGCTGCTGAGCAGCTGTTCCGGCATTTCCGGGTCGGAGGAGCTCGCCGTCAGCGCGACAATGAGCTGTAGCTCCGGTACAACAAACACCCGCTGGCCGTCTGCTCCCGATGCATAAAAGGCGTCGTACCTTTTCGTATCGCCATCAAAAAGCGCCCGGCTAACAGGCTTGCTCCACCAATAGTAACCGTAGCCGCCCTGCAAACCGTCCCGATGATTCAGGATCACCCGCTTCACCAGCGACTCCTGAATCCATCCCTTCGGGATGATGGTCTTGCCTTCCCACTCGCCGTCTTTCATATACAACAAACCGAGCTTGGCCATATCGCGCGCACTTATGCCGATCGACCAAGAACCAATCGTATGCCCCTGCGGGTCATGATTCCAATTCACGAGACGGATGCCGAGCGGCGCAAACAGCCGCGACTTTGCATAATCGAGCAAAGATTCGCCTGTCGCCTTATGTAAAAGCGCAGACATCAGATGCGCATCGCCGTTGCTGTAATTGAAAGCCATCCCTGGGGCATACTTAGGAGAGTGGTTCAAAATGACTTGCACCCAATTCTCCCCAGCCATCATCGCGTGGGAAGACTGCTCGTTTTCGTTGTTCCACGCAAGCCCCGATGTCATTGAGAGCAAATGTCCGACCCGTACATCGCCTTTCAGCGGAACATTGGACCATTCCGGAAAATAGTCGCTAACCCGCGCCGCTGTAGCGCCAGGTAATTTATTGTCTGCAATAGCTATACCCGTCAGTGCAGAAGTAAAGCTTTTGGTCACCGACTTGACATCCTGCAGACTAATTTCGTTCAAGCCTTCTCTATACGCCTCGGCAACGATGTACCCTTTACGGATTATCACCATGCTGTTCACATTACGTTCCGAAAAAGTGTCGATCGTCTCGGCCAGATGCGCCGAATCCAATCCTTGAGCCTCAGGCGCAGCTGTCCGCCAGCCTTCGGTCGGCCAGTAATGCTCGCTAGCAACCGGTAGGCTTACTTTGGGCTTGACCAAATTCATGTGTCCAGAACCTGCCGCATCAGGTCTGGACGATAATTGACTACCTTGGACATGTTTCCTCTTTTTGTTCACTCCACTCATATCCTCCCGAAAAGTAGTTTCATTATACAACAAATACTACTCCGAAGTTATGAACGAATTATGTCCTATACCTTAATCAAATCTAAATTTAAGCTTAAAATAACCTTAATTTTCCTTTTGCAAAATGAAGCCCGCCCTCCCTGAGATCACCTAGCCAGGCAAAGCACTTTTTCATGAATGATCGATTCTTAACATACCGTTCTCTTCTTTAATTGGCAGAAATAAAGGGCGTTCGTTCGGCGTCTTGTTCGGCGTATGAATCGCCAGCATGAGCGTTCCCTCAAGCGTGCGAAATACCATCGCATGACCGCCGTCATTGCGATACAAAGCCTGCTCCTCATGCTCCCACGGGCCAAGCACGGAACCGCTTGGCGATTTGGCGATGCCAAGCGCATACGTATTGTCGATGAAGCTCGCCCACAGCATAAGCAGTCCGCCTTCGGATGAACGCAGCAGAAAAGGACCGTCCGTTACGTAATTGTCTTGATTGTTATATTTTTCTGCGCGGAATGATGTCGGCCATGGCGCTTCAGAAGCGCTGAACAACCGCACAGGCTCTCCGATCGCACAGCGAAGCTCGGCATCGAGTCTTACTGCGCACACTTCTCCGTCTGCGACCTGCTGCCACTCATGGCAAAATACCATCCACGGATCACCGTTATCATCTACGAATAAAGTGCCGTCGAGTGAGCTCCAGTCCTGCGGGGTTACCGGACCGTCGCTGTGCGGCACGAATGGCCCCAGCAACTGATCCGATTTCAAAACAGCAGTCCCCAACAAATGATTATCCTTCCGTCTGAAAGTAGCAAACATATAATATTTACCGTTATATGCATAAACTTCAGGCGCCCAGAAATTCGTGTCCGAGTAAAATTGCGGATCAGGGCGAAATACCGGAAACGGGCCCTCCCACGTCTGCAGATCGGCTCCGACGTAAGCGTCAAAGCCAGTTCCTTTCCCCCAAATATTTTGATCCGTACTGCCGAATAAATAATATTTCCCTTCAGATTTCACCGGAACCACGTAAGGGTCGCGAATTTGTAAATTTTTATTTTCCACCATGTACTTCAGCCTCGCTTTTCATTAACCTTCTTCTATTCATAGGTAGGCGCAATAACCCCAATATCTTTTACACTTTGAAACGTTCCATTTCTGTACGCCAAATGCTCGTTGCCTTTAATCCGGATGGATAGCTCCTGCCCTTCATAGTGAACAATACCTTCAACCGTACGCACCGTCATCCCGATCAAAGCTTGAAGACGGCCCTCTCTGTCGGTCACAACGCGAACGCCATGCGGCCAAACCAGATGCTCCACCTCGTTACGATAAATGGTCGAAGCCTCCCGCGTATTCACCAGCTCATAGCGAATGCCATCCACCGTGCGGCTGTACGCCGTTGCTTCAGCAAGCTCTTCCCCGTGATCCATTGCATACGGGAGCAGACCTGTGAACCATAGACGGCCATCAAGTCTTGGCATAATCCCGCACAGCCGCTCGACATCATCGATCAGGCAGAGCAGCGCCGGCGAATACGCCTCCGTGAAGCCTTCTTTGCCCGTCCACGGACTGAGTGTTTGCCCGAACCGGGTCATATTCGCCATCGCAGACAAGATCGGCTGCATCACCCAAGTCAGTTCTACATACCGGTCATGGTGTTCAAAAGCGTGCGGAGCCCGGATGATGCTTAAAAAATTAGAAGGGCCGGCCCAACTGTTGTAACTGGAGGATGGATCGAAGCGAGGATCGTCCATAGCGATCGACGTAAACGGATATTTAGCGAAAAACTTCCTCGTGTTCAACAAATAACTGCGCAGCGACTCATCGAAAAACGCCTGATCGCCAACTTCGCAGGCAAGCACGCGCAGCAGCACATCCGATTGCACACGCACGAATTCATCATTGCGATCCACATCGTAAAAGAAACGATCCTGCTCATCAAAGCAATGGGCGAATAAGCTGTGCAAGCTTTCCTCCGCTTTGGCGCGCCAAACGTCGCCGTTCTCGCCTAACTCCTCGGCCATGAGCGCCAAATACGTTCGCTGGCAGAACACATTCGCCGTTAGATCAGGCGCGAGGAACGGCAAAATCGGTGAATCCGGATAGCATAGGCGCGAATCATTCAAATGCGGCGTATCCGGCACATGCCAGAAACGCGGGGACAAGTCATGCCCCGTATCAAACGTGCCAAAGGCTTCCACACAATTCGTCCCGCGCGTATTCCGGTAGGCGGCCAGCCACGCGTCATGCCGGACCATGGCCTCATACATGGTTCGCAAAAAATCCCGAGTGCCCCCGTGAAGCTTGTAGTGGTGCCAAACGCACCTGGCCAGCGGTGTCACCATCTGAATTTGCCGGTAGGCGGCGCCGCCTGCGGTAATTTTGTACGGCAGCTGCCCATCTTCACGCTGATATTCGGCGAATTTACTATACGTAGTCTCCGATACTGATGGCAGAAACCGTGTCAGCAGCTCGGCGTTGATCGTGCCTGTGCTTTCCATCCAGCAGCCCAAATAAATGCCGCCTTCATGCAGGATCGGCGCTTCTCCGAGCGTGGGCACGATGCAATCCAGCAGCTTGCCGATCGCGGTGTAATAGACGCTCTCCAGCTTGTCGCCGCCGCTTGTGGCAAATTTCACGCCTGAACGTTTCCACTCGTCAAGGACAACGGAATCGGACGGCTTCTTCAGCTCCCCTATGCTATGTTCAAGCTCGATTCCGCGAAGTCGATTCAATACGGAAGATTCATTCATCTCGTCAGCCTCTTTTCTGCGTTGAGCAAAGAAGCAGACTGCCGCTCGGCAGCCCGCTTCTTGAGCAAGCTTCATTATTTATTGTTATTGAAAATTTTCACAGTACCGCTATAGAAATCCTCTACGCCTTTGTTGACATCTTTCTTGCCGAAGCCGATTTCCTGCACCGTCGTCTCGAACAGCTTCGAGAACTCCGTGAAGCCCGGAGGGTTGTAGCTGATTTTAAACGATTCCTTCTTCGTCGCTTCAGATACGCGGCTCGTATAGTCGTAGATGATCTGCTCCACCGGATTCGCATCTTTTTTCAACAAATCGCGCATTTTGGACGTAACGGGAACACCGCGGTCATTGCCCAAAATTTTGGCTGCATCTGGATCATTGATGAAGTAGTTCATCAGCATGGCGACTTCTTTCGGATGCTTCGTCTTCGCGTAGCCCGACAAGCCTTGGCTGGATTCGAAAACAACACCAGTACCTTTCGGACCGCGCGGCAGCTGCACAAGCGCCAATTTGTCCTGGATCAAATTCTGATGCGCGACAAGCTGGTTCGAGGCGAGCAAGCTCATGGCCACTTTGCCGGTCACGACAAGCGATTTGCTCGTATCAGAGGCCGGGTTGGAGACCGCCAATTCAGGGGTAACAACACCGCCGTCTTTTGTCATTTTATCCCATAGTTGGAACCATTCCAGCGCATCCTGTTTCTCAAAGCCCAGCTTGCTGTTGTCCATATCATAGAGCTGTTTGCCCCGCTGCTTAAGGAAAATGTCCATGCCATCCACGGTGAAATTGTAGGTTCCGAAAACATCCTTACCAAGCTTTTGCGATATTTCCTTGCTGATCCGGCCATAATCATCCCAGCTCCAGCCATCCTGCGGAACCGGCATGCCGGCCTTTTTGAACAGCTCCGTATTCACCACAATCCCGCGGGCATTCGCTCCGGCAGATACGTGCAGCAGTTTGTTTTTAAACGTGCCGTATTCAATCATCGTTTTGTCCATATCGCTGAGGTCCAGCTCTTTACCTACATACGGGTCAAGCTCGAGCAGCACGCCTTTGTTGGCGTAGTCGACGACGTTGCCGCCAAGGAAGAACACGTCCGGCGCCGTTCCAGAAGCAAGCTGCGTATTCAGCTTGTCGAAATAGCCTGAGCTCGGTGCGAACTCGCCGACAACTTTGATGTTCGGGTTCTTCTCTTCGAATTTGCGCAGCGCTTCGTTCGTTTTATCCGCCCTTTTTTGATCGCCCCACCACATGATCCGCAGTTCAACAGACTCTGCCTTGGTGTCTTTGCCGCCAACCGCCGCAGCTGCACCAGGTGTGCTATTCGCCGGACTGCTGCCGGTCCCGGATGAACAAGCGGTCGTAACCGCCATCATAATCGCCATCGAAGATACGAGTAAACGTTTTTTCATGTGCTTGTCTCCCCCAAAGTGTAAATTCGTAAGCTTCTGCTTATTTCAAGCCTGTCGTCGCAATGCCATCGAGGAAATACTTTTGGAACGACAGGAAAATCGCCATAATCGGCACCAGCGATAAGACAGACATTGCCAGCAGCGCGCCCCAATCGGACGCTCCCGAAGGATCGAACAACGAGCGGATGCCCAGCTGAACGGTGAAAAGCTTAATATTGTTCAAATAAATCATTTGACTGAAGAAATCGTCCCATGTCCAAATGAACGTAAAGATCGCTGTCGTGATCAACGCTGGAACCAATAGCGGCATGATAATCCGAAAATAAATCTGCCCTTGTCCGCAGCCATCGATGGTTGCGCTTTCATCCAACTCTTTCGGGATACCGCGAATGAATTGCACCATCAGGAGGATGAAGAATGAGTCGTGAGCGAGCCATTTTGGCATAATCAACGGCAAATAAGTGTTAATCCACTCCAGCTTATTGTAGATGATGTATTGCGGAACTAAGGTAACGTGATAAGGAAGCATGATGGTCACCAGCATAAGGCTGAACCAGAGTTTTTTGAAACGGAATTCCAGTCTGGCAAAGGCATATGCCGCAAACGAGCAAGTGATAATGTTCCCCAGCACCGAAAGCACCGATATTTGCGCAGAATTGAGGAAAAAGCGGCCGAATGTCGTGCCTTGGAGACCTTTCCAGCCATTAACGTAATTGGCGAAAGTCACTTCTTTGGGCCAAAGGCTCGTGTCGGAGAAAATCAGCTGATTCGGCTTAATGGAGCTGCTTAGCAGCCAAAGCACCGGATAAAGCATGAGCAGCCCGAAGGCAATGATCAGCGCGTGCTTGACGACACGGATATAATTTGCTCTTACAGCCATCCTCGTCACCCCCTCTCATCCTTGCCGTCGCCGTAAAATACCCAGTATTTCGAGGTAATGAACACGACAGCGGTCAAGATGCCGATAATGACGAGCATGATCCAAGCCAGCGCGGATGCATAGCCCATATCGAAGAAGGAAAACCCTTTCAAATACAAGTACAGCGTATAAAACAGCGTCGAGTCGACGGGTCCTCCACGTCCGTCACCGATGACATAACCAGGCGTGAACACTTGGAAAGAATTGATGATGCTCATGACCAGATTGAAAAAAATAACCGGTGACAGCAGCGGCAGCGTGATTTGGAAAAACTGGCGCACTTTTCCCGCTCCGTCCACCTGCGAAGCCTCATAGAGATCAGCGGGCACTTGCTTCAAGCCGGCGAGAAAAATAACCATCGCCGATCCGAACTGCCAAACGGACAATGTCACGATCGTGTACAAAATATAATCGGGATGAGCGACCCAGGATGGTCCCTTAATGCCGAACCAGCTGAGCGCCTGATTGAACAGACCGTCGCCGTCAAAAATTTTCCGCCATACGATCGCAATCGCTACACTGCCGCCAAGCAGGGAAGGAATATAGTAGACGGTTCTGTAAACACCTAGTGCACGGATGCCCTTATTTAGCGCCATGGCCACCAGCAAGGCAAAAATGAGGCGCAACGGTACGGACCAGATGACGTACTGAAACGTCACGGCTAGCGAGTGGTAGAACAATTTGTCCTCCGAGAAAATTTGGGCGTAGTTATCGAACCCCAGCCATCTCGGTGCGTTCAATAAATTGAACTTGGTAAGCGACAGATAGAACGAGCCAAGCATAGGCCCTAAGGTGAGACAAAAAAAGCCGAGCAGCCAGGGCAGCAAAAACAGGTATGCTGTGCGATTTTGCTGCCACTGGATTGATTTACGCAGTGTTTGCATGGAAGCCGCCTCCCGTCATGAGTATCTTTGAAGTAAGTAAGATCATCATAAAAGATATTGTGACGGGCATGAATGCTATTTTTTCGGCAATCCGCTTATAATTTTTTCAGGTAACTTTTGCCGGAATTCGGAAGGCGATACTCCGTACATTTTTTTAAATTTGGCGCTGAAGTAGCTGGCATTGGAAAAGCCGGTCAGTTCGGCAATGTCCCATAAGTTTAGGCTCGTCTCCTGCAGCAAATGGCTGGCTTCCGCCATGCGCACATCGGTCATATACTGCACGAAAGGTTTACCCACATTGGCTTTGAACAGCTCGGAGAAGTAAGTCGGATTATAGTTAAACCTCTCGGCAAGCATGGTTAAATTGAGATCATACATATAATTCTCGTCAATGTACCTCTTCGCTGATTGAATGACGGAGCTGTCAGAGTCCTCTGGTTCGACTTCTACGCTGCGACTGATTTTGGAAGCCAATCTGGATAGAAAATGCTCCGCCTTCTCCACCGTATCGAGACTGCGCACATACTCAGGCAATAGCCACAGCTGGTCCGCACCCTCCAGCGGAATTCGTGCTGCATACGCCATGGCGTCCAGCAACAAATAGAGCTGTAGGATCAGCTTCACAAAGCGGGCCTTCGATTCCAGGAACGCATCCTTTAATTCCTTGCGGACCAGCTCCTGAAAAAGCAGGAACTCACCCTTGGCCAAGCTGCGCTGAATCACCTTCAGCGATTCCTCGGCCAACGCGGACCTGCCTGCGGTTCCCTGCTCGACCGTACCGCTAAGCTCCATTTCCTTTAAATTCCAATCGAGCAATGCGGATACGAATCCTTCCTTCCACTGCTCCAGCACCGCCACTGGCTGCCCCATGCCAACAACGGGCTGAAACCCCAAATGTTCGGCCACACAGGCACGGAGTTCATCGGCAAACTTCCACGGATCGCTCTCACTTTCTTTCACAATGAAGTGCATTAGACTCGGATAGTTGGCATCGCGAAACACCTGCGGCTGCACAGGCGAAGCCTCGGCGAACTCTCTGCACATCAATTCGAACGGCATGCGAAGCTTTTCCGGCGAGCGTTCAAGCGAGGCAGCATGTCCAGACCGCTCGATCAGACCTGCGGTCAAGAAGCGGACACGGTCCGCCTCCCAGCTGTCCAGTTGAAAAAGCTTGGCCCGCTCGCGGACCATCCGCTCCTGCTCCCCGAACTCATCCTTGACAAGCTGGACGATAAAATGCTCCTTCATCTCCTTATAATACTGGCTCAGCCGCCACTGGATGGCTGCCTGCTGATCCTGATTGCTTCGTTGATTGTCGAGTTCCTTCTTCACTTGCAAGAGCGCTGTCTTCAGTTCCTCGCGGGAGACGGGCTTCAGCAAGTAATCACGCGCATGATGGCGCACGGCCGCTTTGGCATAATGAATATCCTCGTACCCAGTCAGGACAATCACTTTCAACAACGGATATTGCTCTTGGCAAGCCTCCAAAAAAGTAACGCCATTCATCACCGGCATATTCATATCCGTGATGACGATATCAATTGCCTCGTTCGCCAGTACAGCAAGCGCCTCCGTCCCATTGGCGGCCTCACCCGCTATCGTTAACCGCAGTTCCGTCCAATCCACCTTCAAAAGCAAACCTTGGCGAATCTCAGGTTCATCATCCACAATCAGTACGCGATACATCTTGAAGTCCTCCTCCCGGCATAGGCAGTATGAGTGCAAGGCAAGTTCCTTGACCCGGCTCAGCATCGATCTGAAAAGCAAACCGCGCGCCGTAATACAACCGGCACCTGCCAAGCACATTGCGCAGCCCGATTTGCTTGGATCGGCTTCGCAGCAGATCGGCAAACTGGGGATTAGCTGACTCCGCTTGCAGCTGTTCCACCATGTCGGCCGCAATGCCCGGCCCGTTATCCCGAACGACCAGGTGAACCGCATCGCGATCCCGCTGGACACGGATGAACACCTTCGCTTCCGGCTGCTGGGCGAAACTGTATTTGACTGCATTTTCGATAAGCGGTTGTAAAATAAATTTGGTGACCTCCAGCCGGTCAAGCTCACCTTCCTCTTCCAGCTCGATTTGCAGCTTATCGCCAAAACGGATTTTCAAAATGGATATATAATAACGCGCATACATGACTTCCTCTTTGAGCGCAATCACATCGTCGCTAATGCGCAGCGAAAAACGCAGCATTTTACCCAAGGCATGAATGACATCTACCGTATCGTCCGTGCGCTTCTGCATCGCCAAGCTGCTGAGCAGCTCGAGCGTATTAAACAGAAAATGCGGATTAATCTGCATCAGCAGCGCTTTGTACTCGGCCTGCTGCCTGAGCAGCTTGTGCTCGAACTCCGTCTTGATATGGTAGCGAAGCTGACTCACCATGTTGCGGAACGTCAATGTTACGTAGCCAACCTCGTCATGCACACGTGTGTCAGGTTGAATCCGCTGTTCCGCACCAGCAAAGTCGCCCTTTTGCACATAGCGCATTGCTGAAGCTAGGCGGGACAACGGCTTGGTGATCCCATGCGACAGCCACGTGGCCGCCGAGATCGCGAGGACAAGCAGCACGATGGCTAACATAAGCATCGAGTTGCGTAGCTTGTTCAGCTTGGCGAACAGATCCTCCTCCGAGACGACGCCGACGAGTATCCAGTTGTTGAGCTTTAGCTTGGTATAGACCAGCACCTCACTGGACGCGCGTACATTTTGCAAATAAATAACTCCCTGTTTCTCGGGATTGTTGCGGATCGCTGCGATTTGAGCGGCAGCCTCCGGATGAGTAGCGTATTCCCGCTGACCTAGTATGGGCTGTCCATTCTGATCTAGCAAAAAGATCGTTCCTTGCTCTCCCAGATGGATCCGATTCAAAGGCTCCAGAAAGAAATCTGCACTGACATTCACTTTCATCATCGTTCTCGCCTTCGTCGGCTCAAACGTGCCGATCGGCATCAGCAGCGAGACGACTTGATTGGGGTTGGAACGGCTCGTTTCGACAGGGTCGTCATGCGCTGGCGCCCATTGAATGCCTCGCTGCATAAAGTCGGTATACCACTGCGAATTTTTAAAATGGGTATCGGCCGCGATCTGATTATACGCGCTGACCCACAGCCCTTCCTGGCGGTAAACGGTTACAGATGAAACGCTGGAATAGCTGTTGGTCGTTTGCGTCAGAAATTGGCTCATGTTAATATTGGCCAGCATTTTTTCGCCAGCGGATAAGGCAGGATCGGATAAGGCCGTATCCCAAGTTTTCGTTCTGTCGCTGTTGAACACAATCGATGACAAGTCATAAATATGGCTGAGCGCCATGTTGACGAACGAGCTGTACTCGTCCATTTTCTCAAAGGCGGATGACTCGATATAGGAACGAATCATCGACCTTGATTCATGAAATAGGAGAAGCGACATCGTCCCGAACGAGAAGACGAGCAGAAGCACGAAGAATACGATTAAGCGTCTTTTGAACGAATACAGCATAAGCATCCCCTCATTGTCCCATGCGTGCGGTTTTTGTACATTATAGACCACCTCAAAGTGAAAGGGAATGAGAAATTGCGGGGATGCATGATGCCAAATGGAAAAATATGGATTAACAGGCCATTTATCCGCAAGCCGATATTCATGTCGACGTGCAGACGACCATCAATTACGGGATGATCCGTTAAGGTTGACTTCAAGCGGCAGCCTCCCGCTGCCTTGCGCCTGGTAACGCTTGACGGCTGCATTCGTGACATAAACGCCGGCGACAATAAGCACAGCGCCAATGCCATGGTACATATGCAGCGACTCACCTGTGAAACTCGTTGCAAATATCGCGCTAAAGAGCGGAATCAAGTTTAAAAAGCCCGCACAGCGTTGCGGACCGGCCAATTCAATCGCCCGATTCCAGGATAAAAAGGCGATCAATGAGGCAAACAGCCCGATATAGACAAGTCCGGCAACAAGCCCGGGGCTAGCGTTGATAGACGGGGCTTTCACGGCTAGTTCGAGCGCTGAGAGCGGAATGAGGACGATGAGGGCAACCGTCACCTGCGCCAGCAGGAAAGGCGTCGACGGAAATCGGCCTGCCGCTCTCTTCATCCCGACGGAGTACAGTGCCCAGCATAGGATCGCCAGCAGCATCAAGAGGTCCCCTTGATTGAAGGACAGCGTCAGCAGCGCATGCAGGCTTCCCCTTCCGATGATCCAGAATACGCCGAGCATCGAAATGACAATGCCAGGCAGCGCTGGCCAGGCAAAGCGCTCTTTCATGATCGCCGCAGCTAGGATGACGACGAGAATCGGTGTCGCCGAGTTCATCAGCGAGGCGTTGATCGAGCCTGTAAATTGCACCGCGGCATAGGTCAATGTGTTAAATCCGGCAACGCCTGTCAGGGATAAGAAGACGAGCATTTTCCAGCTTTTCGCCCATTCACGGCGCAAAAGCCAAACCTGCTTGCCGCAAAACGGCAGTAAACAGACGAAGGCCAAGCCCCAGCGTATCGCCGCCAGCGTCAACGGCGGGATCTGGGCGACCAGCGCTTTGCCCGCGACGAAGTTGCCTCCCCATATGCAAGCTGCCACAATCAGTAAGACGTACGGTGAACGTTTGAACATAACAGCAAGTGCCCCTCTCATGGAAGATTAAAGTACCCCCATGATAACACAAGTCGCGCCTTCCGGGTTCACAGCTTTTGGATAGCTCGTACGGGCCGGTTGACATAACGCTTGAAGTTGGTCGTCCGGATTCGTTTGGAACTTTTTTCCGCAAACAGCTCTTTCTCGGATATTTGCCACGTATGGGAACTGCGGTCGATTCTGCGGAAGGCGGCAAAATTGTAACTCGAGGTGCAGTACAGCTTGAAGCCCTTCCTGAGGCAGGCCTGCAAAAAGCGCGCATCGCTCCCCCGCTTGACGCGGACGAATCGGACCCGCTTAAACACGCGGCGGTGAAACATGATCGTCGCCCCGGCAATTCGTTTGCATCGTGTATAAGAGCTGGCCGATGGTCTGCGCAGCAGTAATGTTTTTCGATGCGGAAAATAAAGGAAATATGACTTTTTGCCGACGACGTCGGCCTTCGTGCGCCGGAACAACCGCATCGCTTCCGTCAAATACTTCGGCCCATAATAATCGTCGTCGTCGAATTTGGCGAGATAGTCGTATTTCGCGCGCGTCACAGCAAAATTCAAACATTGGCCCAGTGTTTTGTGTTCAGGAAGCTGATAGATCCGCACATTCGGGTACTGGCTTGCGCGTTGTTGATATGCAGCGAGATTCATCGCATCGTTATTCAAAATGATCATCAGCTCTTTGTCTCGCCAATTTTGGCTCGCATAGTTCTCAAACACTTTATCGATATACGAGAAACGCATCGTCACAGTGATCACCGTGACACCTTGTGTATGCAGCTTGCTCATAGAATTGATTTCACCTCACTCTCTGAAAATAGTTAAACTGACCCTGTCATAGGTCGTGCTCTTTCCTATCAATCCTTAATATTTTATAGAGATGTAAGTTCTACTCATAGAAGGGAGACTCTTAGAATGTTGGGAGAGAAATACACCGTAACAAAGACAGGCAAAATTGGCATTATCGGCCTTGGATTCGTAGGTCTTCCCTTGGCACTAGCTTTTATTCGCAAAGGTTTCCAAGTCATTGGCATAGATGTGGACGAACCGAAACTAAAGATGCTGCGAAGCAAGAAGAGTTACTTAACCGATATTGAAGATGCGGAGATTGCTAGCGTCCTGACTGCTGGCTCGCTTAGCGTATCGAATTCTTATGCACAGCTGAAAAACGTTGAAAATGTCATTATATGTGTGCCGACACCGCTGACCCCCGAGCATACGCCGGACCTCGGTTATTTAACGTCAACTTGCAACCGGTTATTTCCATATTTACAAAAGAATCAATTAGTCGTCCTGGAGAGTTCGACGTTCCCCGGTACGACCAAAGAGGTCGTGCAGCCTATTTTGGAAAACAGCGGCCTCCGCGCAGGGATTGACTTCTACTTAGCCTATTCGCCGGAACGAATCGACCCGGGTTCCAAGCAGCTCAGCTTGGAGCAAATCCCGAAAGTCGTCAGTGGGCTTACAGCCCAATGCTTGAAACTAATCGTCACTTTATACAGCCAAGTGTTCGATCAAGTCGTCCCCGTCTCCACGACGGAAACGGCGGAAACGACCAAACTGCTGGAAAATACGTTCCGCTTGGTCAATATTTCTTTCATCAATGAATTTGCCCAAATCTGTCATGCCTTACAGGTGGATGTGTGGGAAGTCATTGCAGCAGCCAGTACAAAACCGTACGGGTTCACCCCTTTTTACCCGAGCGCCGGCGCCGGAGGGCATTGTATTCCGGTTGACCCTCTATATCTGCAATGGAGCGCCGTACAGCTTGGCATGCATAGCCAATTTATTGAACTTGCCCATCGCGTCAATGAATCGATGTCAGGTTATATTTGGGGGCAGCTTAAAACTTATCTCCTTCAGCAAAAGCCTTTTTCCAAGCCCAGCGTCCTCATCTATGGTGTCACTTATAAGCGAGATACCCCTGATATCCGGGAATCCACAGCGCTTCCGCTGATAGCCCTCATGCTGAGGGACGGTGTTCATGTCAACTACCATGATCCGTTGGTGCCGCAGCTGCAAGTAGCCGGAACGACGCTTCACAGCACAGACCTCACTAAAGAGGCGCTGCGAGAATCTGACTGTGTGCTGATTCATACCGATCATACGGCCATTCCCGTCTCGTTCCTGCTTGCGCACGCTTCTCTCATCTATGACACCCGCAACGCGATGAAAGACAAGACAGGCAGCGCTACCGTCATTAAGCTTGGGGGCGGCTACGCATGAAACTGACTTGGAGACTTTGTTGGCGAAGGAAGTAGAGGTTGCCATTCAGCTTTGGATCAGAGTTTGGGTTTAGACATTGCTTTGGTGCGAAGAAAACGGGGCGCTTTGCCGAAGTCGAGGGCGACCTTGCCGGTTAATTGCGCGATTTGGGGTGCAAGGATCACGGCATTTATCCCGCACGATATCAGAGCGATGTCAAACGAATGCCGCATAGCGGTGACTTGCTTTAATGTTTGGTTGATTTGTCCGTAATCGGAAAAACGAATCGTTCGGGTCACTTTAAGATGATGTGGGGGGCGCTCCAACAGCGACTTGATGTGGCGCGGATTTTTATTCAGGATCAGTATGCGTCTGCCTTTCAAAAGCTGATAAAACTTTGGATTTTGAGGCATCATCCGATTGGCGCAGGCATGGCAGGTGAACGCCGGATGCAAGCCGTAATGCTTGAACAATTGATTGGTCAGCCTTCTTTTTAAATAAGCCGGCGCCTTAATCGTGGTGTCATTTGTGGGGAGAATGCCGACGATGGTGGCAGCGCGAATCGAGCGCACGATCTGATCTCTGGCTTTCAAATTCGGGAGTGTCACGCCCTTTTGCCCTCTTCTGGACTTGTGCGCCCATGGCTCACGCATTACTTTTTTAATCGGCCAGATCGACTTTTGCGCCAGGACAATATTTTCGCCGTCGCCAATTCTTACTAAGGATAACGGTCTTTTTTGATCCAAAGCCTGCTCAATGCGCCTCAAGACGTCGGGGAGAAACAAATAGGTGGACATTCCATTCCCTCTTTTCCATTCAGTCCTTTCATCCCCACAGTATATGAAGCCCGCCTTTCAAGAGGATGGGCATTAACCGAAAATAGGAGCCCGCTCTGAACCGCATCCTTCACCCGTTCAGAGAGGCTCCTTCGATTTTACAAGCAGCATGGAAACTTCTACCGCACATTCGCCTACCCGACTGCATATGGTGAAAAGAAGAAAATGGGCCATAAGGAGGGATTTGGCGTGCATTACAACGCATTCAGACCGAGCATTCACGACGTGTTCCGCTGTTTTCAAAAGTGGACGACCATCCATCTCAGCGATGGGACAACATTAACCGCCTATCTGGTTTCGGGCGATTTGAATTATGCCAACGGGTATTTGATGCACAATTCCTATCAATCGCTTCGTTGTCGCGGTATGAAGGTGCACCCTATGCAGCAAGCGCAGTCCTGTCTGAACCAGTGGGTCACGGTTACACTGCGGAATGGTTTCAGCCTTGACTTCTACCTGACTTCATATGATGGACAAATGATTGGCGGCGTCTTGCCGACCCGGCAGCTCCTGCCCTTGGCTCATCAGATTATGAGCGTGGATTGCTAACGTGATTTTAAGCTCTCTTCCTTCTGGACGCCCGCTCCTTCTCGCTTATCCTTTTCCGCACATTCCGGAGAGCTGCACACATTGTAAAACTTCTTCACCCCATTGGTCGGCAGCGTGGCAATGACCGCATTGCAATGCTTGCAAAGAATAACACCCAGATCGTTCTGCACAGACTTTACTTTTACCTGGTGGATGTAAGACATTTCGCTTCCTCCTTAAATGTTGTGCTCACGGCACGAGAGATATAAACTGCAAAATCAACGACCCGGCATGCGTAAGCCCACTCATTGTCATACCAGGCCAGCAGTTTAATTTGATCGTCTTGCGTCATAATGCTCAGTCCGTCCACGATCGCCGACTTGTCATTGCCGATATAATCCGCGGAAACGAGCGGCAGCTCGCTATAATCGACATAGGCTCCGATAGGCCCTTGAACAGCCTGTCGGATGGCCTGTTTCACTTCGTCAACCGTGACGCTGCGGCCCACCGTTACTTGCAGATCAAGCAGGGACACATCCTGCGTCGGCACGCGGACGGAGACGCCTTGAATGCGGGACGCCAGATTAGGGAGCACATCTGTAAGCGCTTTACCGACACCCGTCGATGTCGGAATGATCGCATTCGTACAAGCCCGGGCACGGCGGAGATCTTTGTGCGGGTTATCCAAATGGTTCTGGTCATTCGTAAACGCATGCACCGTCGTCATCCAACCGCTCCTCACCCCGAAAGCCTCATCCAGCATCTTAAGCACCGGGGAGATGCAATTCGTCGTGCAGGATGCGGTGGAAAGCAAGTGATGCTCCTCCGGGCTGTACCGAGCTTCATTCACCCCCATGACGACGGTCAAATCCATCTGTGTGCCTGGGGCGGTAATGAGCACCTTCTGCGCACCGGCAGCCAAATGACGCTGAGCACCTTCGCGGTCATTGAACTTGCCTGTCGCGTCGATCACCAGTTCGATGCCGAGTTCTGCCCATGGCAGCAGCTCCGGCTTCCTCTCATTCGCGACCTCCACCCGCCGCCCATTGATGAGCAAATGATCGGACATCGCTTCCACTTGTGCGTTCCATGTGCCATGCACAGAATCATATTTGAGCAGATGAGCCAGCACATGTAAGGGACTTGTTGAGTTAATCGCTTTCAACTCGTACATCGGGTTCTCATCGCTGCACATTTGTCGAATACATAGTCTTCCGATTCTTCCAGTTCCACTGATGGCGACTCGCATGATCATCTCTCCAAATCAATTATTTAGTATGTCATAAATATATAATATATTTAAATAATGTGCAATATATATTTGAAAAATGGGTTTTCATGTGAAATACATGTATATAGGAGATTGGATTCGCGTATATAGTGTGTCATATACGATTTAGAGTGGTGGCGGCTGCGCGGGTGGCAAGCCTTGCATCTGCTGCGTGGGGGCTTAACTGCTATACAGCATGTTACACCAAGCAGTCGTGTGGCTATATGGCGGGTCGTACTTCGGCAGTAAAAAGGATTTTCCTTATTTCCATACTGCAGCACGCTTCGTTAAAGGCCTATTATCATAAAAAAACCACGTTCACTGCCAAAGCAGCAAACGTGGTCGAACTTCACTTCTCCTCTTCACAAGTCCCGCACGAGCCGGGATATCCGTCGGTCGCCTTCATTTCGTCCATGTGCGCGCGCATGTCCTCATCTGCCGGCATGTCGGCGACAAGCTTGACGGCTGGCTGATGGAATTCTACATGGCCTTTTGGGGGATTTTGATTTTCACCTGTCATATTTGGATTCACCGCCTCTACAGCTGATTTCGCCTCTTATTTTTGCAAATTGGCCGCAAAGTTATTCCAAATAAAAAAGAGACACACTGCCGCAGCAGCGTGCCTCCAAGCGATTTATTTTACAACGATCGAGGTGACGATATTGTTCGTGCCGATCAGCTCAACGAGATTACCTGCGCTGAATAAGCCCAAGTTCCCGGATAAGCTGACATTCGGTGATACATTATACAAAGTGTTTTGATCGGCGCCGTTAATGTTTTGGGTGATTGTAATGGTCGCTATGACGCCTTGTGCGTTAACGGTTGTGCTTTTCAAATACCCATAAATATCAAAAGATTGGCCAACGCTTCCGTTGCTTGTAACCTCAATGTAAATAACTTGATTGTTAGAAGTGCGAAGGTTGACGATATCTCCCGCGCGAAGATCAGACAACGTGGCCCGCACGCCGTTGCGATAAACTACGACATCAGGGTGAATCGTGTAGTAAACGGAACTGCTGCCTGACGGAGTCACTTGCAGCACATTGTTGTAAACCGCAGCGTTCAGCGTGGCGCCAGTGCTGATGGTTTGCGCCATTTGTGTCACCTGAACGTAAGTGACTAAATTGTTGGATGTGCTAATATTTACCACATCCCCGATTTGCAGTGCAGAGCGGCTGACTTGAACACCATTGCGGTAAATGACAGCATTGGAATCCAGCGTATACGATGTGTTCACGCCAGCTTTCATCAACTGCAGTACATTATCGTTCACGATAGCGCTGACGGTGCCGCTGCTTGTGACAGGTGTGGCGGAAGTCGATACGGCAATGTAGGTCACTAGATTGTTCGCAATGCTCAGGCTGACCACATCCCCAACCCGAAGATCGTATGCGGTGATTCTTGTGCCGTCTCTGTACAAGACAACGTTCGGATCAAGCGCCAACGAAGAAGATTGCGAGCCATTGGTGATGGTCAACGTATTATTCGTAACCGGTACGCTAACGGTACCGTTATACAGAACTGTGTTCGAGTTCACCGGCGTCGTAACTTCAATGAACACAACCTGATTGTTGTACAGGCTGATTTTGACCTGGTCGCCGACTTGAATCGCCGATGGGCTCACTTTGGCTCCATTCCGGTAGACAAAAACTTCCGGATGCAGCGCGTACGAATACGTGCTTCCCGAGCGTGTCAGGTTCAGCGTACTGCCCGTTACCGCAGTATTCACCGTACCTGTCAGTGTGTTGTTGTCCTGATCCGGCAATTGGCCCCCGACGCGGTCCAGCAGCGCTGCAAGCTGTGCCCGTGTTACCGCCTGGTTCGGTCTGAACGTATTGTCTTCAAAGCCATCGATAAGCCCCCGTTCCCGCGCAACAGCCACATAGCCAACCGATCCCGCTGGAATTTGCTTGGCATCTTTAAACGGCAGCACCGTATTCATCTTGGCTTTAGCATCCGCGTCCAGCTTCAGCGCTTTCACCAACAGTGTCGTCGCCCACAGCCTGTCGCTGACTTTTTGCGGGTTAACCATGTCATCACCTTCTGAGAACAGGTCATTCTCCAAAGCGACGGCAACATAACCGACAGCCCAAGCAGGAATTTGATTGGCATCTTTGAAATTCAGCTTCGTGCTCATTTTCGCCGGCGATTCTGCCTGATCGCGCAGCCCCATTAAACGGACGGCCGCTGTAATCGCTTCGATGCGGGATACCGTGTTTTGCGGCTTAAACGTGCCGTCGTCATAACCTTCAAACACACGCTTGGAAGCAAGGCTGGCAATATAACGCATCGCCCACTCCGAGTTCTTTAAATCGTTGAACGTCAAATGTAATTCAAACTTGATATTGTCTTTCCGGTCATCATCGTGTCTGCCCTTGCCTTTCCCATTGCCATTGCCATTGCCGTCGGCCAGAGCCACCGTGCCGCTGCCTAGCATCATGACGAGTACAAGTCCTGCTGCGACTGCTTTTTTCACATGCAACATCCGTTCCCTCTCCCTTATCATTAAAATGATTCATGATGACTGATGATCTATCATATCAATTCGACGGTTTGGGTAATTATGGGAGGGTAAGCTTGAAATTCCCAACAAATTTATTTCCAATTATTTTCCACTACTTATATAACGATCGAGCCTCAACCTATTGCCAAAAAATAACCGCATCGCCCCGCAAACGCGCGAGCCCTTCGACGAAGAAGAAATCGCCGTAGATCAGCGGCACATTGATGTTTTTACCCTCTGGAAAATGGCTCGTCCCTGCCACAATCAAACCTTCCTCGTTCGGGTTATCCCACGCGCCATACTTGCGGTACAGCGACTCCAAAATGCGGGCCGCATGCTCTCGGTAGGCACAGGATTCCGTCTCCGCTACCTTCTCCGATAACAGCAGCAAGCCGCTTGCAGCGCATGCGCCAGCTGAAGAGTCCCGGAAGTCCGGTACACCCGCAGGAAGGCGGAAATCCCAGTGCGGCACAGCATCGTCCGGCAGCTGGGCGAGGAAGAAATTGGCAACGCGTTTTGCTGCGTCGAGGTACTCCTGTTTGCCCGTATGATGATAACACAGCGTCAGCCCGTAAACCGCCCAAGCCGTTCCGCGCGACCAAGCGGATTCCGGCGCATACCCTTGGCCGCCGATGCCTTCGACGCACTCGCCAGTCTGCGGATCAAAGCGGACAATATGATACACCGATCCGTCCGGACGAATGAAATGCGCGAGCACCGTTTCCATATGAGCCTCGGCAATATGGCGGTAGCGCGGATCGCCGCTCACATCGGACGCCCAGAACAGCAGCGGCATATTCATCGCGCAATCAATAATCGCCAGGCCTGAATTATCTTCGCCTTCACGCCACGGGTTCCACGCCCGGATGTAACGGCCTTTCAAATTAAAGCGGGCGGCGAGGAAATTAGCCGCTTTGAGCGCCCGGCGCTTCGACTCTTCATTTTGCACAAGCTTATAAGAAGCAATACTGGTCAGCGTCCACATAAAACCTAAATCGTGATCCAGTCTGTAATAGTCGTTCAGCACCTGATCCAGGCGCTCTTCACACTGCTCGGCGATTTGCCGCAGCGACTCCTGCTTGCCGTCTGCATAGATCTGCCATAACTGGCCTGGCCAGAAGCCGGCCGTCCACCAATGCGGCGGCTCCAGCACATAGCTGCCCCCTTGACTTGCATGAGGAAAATTAGCGCCAATACGCTTGCTGGTACGCAACGTTTTTTCTACCGCCTGTGTCCAGGCTTGTTCCACCCATTCCTGCTTCGCTGCCATTCGTCACACTTCTCCTTCTCTTTTATTCGTTAAAATCAAATTGAAACGCCAACCTGATCCGATCAGTCGGTTGTTTGACCGCAAAATCAACGGCGTACCAAGCCGCCGGTCTCCCATCATGATCCATAAAGGTCTTCGGAATAATGACCGGTGATACAGCTTCAGCATCGAAGCTTATCTGTAAGGTACCTCCGTCCCCAGCCTGCAAAACCATGCGATTTCCCTCCATATGCGGCTCGCACTGGGTCACAAAGCGCTCTACGATACTTTGCGGCGTCTGCGTGAAGGTATAGACATCTTCCAATACAAGGGAAGGAACGTCCGTTTTGCGCCATGTCATGGTCCGTACGAGCGCTTCCAAATGCGGCAGCTCATATGCCTTGGCGAGGTCGATTTCGAACACGTCGGTATCCGGCTGGATATCGACGCGTCGTACAGCTGCCGCCCGCCCAGCGCCAGGCTCCTGATAGCAGCCGTCGATAATCGGCACCGAGTGCCCCTGGGAGCCGTTGCAATCGTAGCTGTACCGGCCCGCGCCAAAATAGTCGGCTGTATACTCGCCGCACCCCAGATCGGCCGCATACGCCAGCCCGTTGCGCATCAGGATGAACTGGCCCAAATCGTTATGGTTATGCGGTTCATCGTTATGCCCTGCCTTGGCGGCGAAGCCGTATTCCGCCGCAGCAAGCACCTGCCTGGAGACGAGCCACTGGGCATGCGGCAAATAATAGTCCGCCGACGGCCAGCTGGCGCCTTCACGGCCCGGATCGAACCAAATTAAGTTGCGCAGCGCATGTCCCCATCGGCTGCAATGATCCTCTGTGAAAGGCGCCCGCATCGCCATGGATGGCGCGTCCACCTCAGGATACAGACCCGCCAAGTAATGGCTGAGACCGATTTGCACATTCACATGCTTGCTGGAATCGGAAAAGCTGATCGTCGCGTTGCCGTTCAAATACGACTTTTGCTGGAACAATGCGATCTGCTTCACTTTGGGAAGCTGGAACCAGTCTTCCGCTCCTCTTGTCCGCTTTTTCAATAAATCTGCATAATAAACAAAAAAGCCGAAGCCATAGTTCCAGTACCCCACGCCTTCCAGACATGCGCCATCATCGCCAAAGCCGGATAAATAGCTGTCCATGCATGCGTGGACTTTGGTGATAATCGCCGCCAACTCGCCTTCTTCCTCGCCAGCGAGCAGATGGAGCGCTGCCGAGCCAATCGAGCCTGCGCACACAGCTGCCCAATTGTGAGTGGCCGTCTCCCAATGATACGGGCCGTGCAGCAAGAACGGCTTGAACAACCTGCGCTTGATTTCTTCTGTGATCCGACTGCGCAGCAGTTCCGACAGCGTGTCGCCAAGCAGCGACAAAATCTCGCTTAGCGCGAATCCTGTCTCCGCTGCGAACAGATCAATGTGCGTCCGTTGGGCGAAGCGATTCCATTCCGGAGACGACATGTCGAGAGCGTACTGCCCGTCCGTCTCCAGCGATCCGCGCAAATGCGCCGGCAGGCACCACGAATACTCGCCGCAGACAGACCACACGATGTCGTGCAGCGCATCCTTCCACACCGTCTGCTCAGGTTCTAGCAGTGTCAGCAGCGCCATCGTATTCAGCCTTCGTCTTTTTTCAAAATACACCCGCTCATAAGGCAACCTCGTTCCATCCCGCTCAAATTGCATAAACAAGGAATAGGTCAGCTCCGGAATGGGCTGCTGCATGAGCCTTTCGCCTTCTGCGCGAATCTCGCGCACCCATGGCGCATAAGCCGCAGATTCTCTCACCTTTTTCCAGAAACTTTCATTATGGCCATCCGGGAACAACAAGCGAATATCCGCCGGCGCGAAGCGCTGCGTGCCTGTTGACTGTTCATTCCAATTCATCGAAGTATCCTCCTTGCCGTGGATGTTAAACGTTTTACCTAGCAACGCTAGTATAGCAGAATCTCGTAAGGATTCGTAGAATTTTTTTGCAGCCGCTCGCTTGAAAAATGGGTTTGAAATGATTTTTTGTTTTGACAGCGGTGTTCGACAGTATCTTTAGCAGGAATTCGGTAGCATTATAGCAATCGCTCTATGAATCTAGCAGAAAGCAAATAAAGGAGGTTGTATCGTGGAAAATGTGCTGGAATATGCCGCTGACCAACCGAATCTGCCGCCCATGCACGGATTCGAGGAAGTGCACGAGACACCGAGGAAAAAGCTGTCGCTCAAATATTTGGTCACCTTAATTGACGGGTTGCAGGAGGAGAACCGCCGGCTGCTCGGACGGGTTGCGGAATTGGAAATGCAAATAGCCTCCCTCTGCTCATCCCAGAAGGAGACTGCGACCACGGCTGTGTCCGTGGATAAGGAACAAAGGAAGCAGGATTATATGTCAGGAGCATCGATGATGCCGATGGATATGTCACTTGCGCTGGCAGCCGATCATGCGGATGAAAAATTAAGCCTTGAAAAACTCGCGCAGCTCGTTATTGAACACCACGATCCTATGCAGGAAGAAACCGCGCTCGTCGTCCAAGCCGCTCCGCTCATGCCGCGTTCCAAGCGTCATGCCGTCGTCAAAGAATCGTTCTGGCACAAACTTTTCTCTAGACCGCTGTTTGGGAGACTATAAGCCAAGATTTTTAGCGATAATCGATTTCATAATTTGATTCGTTCCGGCATAGATGGCGGCTACCGGGATATCCCGGTATCTTCGGGCAATCGGATATTCTTCCATGTAACCGTAACCGCCGTGAAGCTGCATGCATTCCGCCGCAACACGCTTCGCCATCTCCGTAATCCACCATTTGGCCATCGATACTTGCGTGGTGACTTGCTGCCCATTCATGTGTTTAATGATCAAGTCATCGACGAATGTCCGGCCAATCTCTACTTCTGTCGCCATCTCGGCTATTTTAAACTGCGTATGCTGAAATTTGCTGATGGCTTGCCCGAAGGCCTTTCGGTTCTTCGTGTAGGCCATCGTCAGCTTCAGCATCTCTTCGGCTGCAGCTTGCGCGCCGATGGCTACGACCAGCCGTTCCTGCTGCAGTTTCTCCATCATGTAGTAGAAGCCTTTGCCCTCTTCGCCCAGCAGGTTGGCCGCCGGTACGCGAGCATCTTCGAAAATGAGCTCTGCTGTGTCCTGCGCATGCAAACCGATCTTGTGCAGCTGCTTCCCTCTGCGGAAGCCGGGTGTTCCGCGCTCAATCGCCAGCAGGCTGATGCCTTTGTAGCCGGGATTCGCCTGCGGATCGGTTTTGCACGCGACAACGACCAAGTCGGCATGAATACCGTTCGTGATGAAGGTTTTTTCCCCATTCACAATATAATCGCTGCCATCCCGCACTGCCGTCGTTCGCAGATTAGCCAGATCGGAGCCTGCTCCCGGCTCGGTCATGGCGATGGCTGTAATGATGTTCCCGCTGATGCACCCAGGCAGCCAGCGTTCCTTCTGCTCGTGCGATCCATATGTCTCCAAATAAGGAACGACAATATCATTGTGCAGTGAGATTCCGATCAAGCTCGTGCCGACGCGTTCAAGTTCTTCGCTTAAAATAACGGCATAGGCAAAATCGGCATTCAACCCGCCGTAGGCTTCATCCACGGAGGGACATAAATAGCCTTCGCGACCCATTTTTTCCCAAAATGATCGTGGAATGATTCGCGCCTGTTCCCAGGCGTCATAATGCGGAACCGCTTCTTTTTCCAAAAATTTGCCCAAAGCTGTGCGAAAAATCCGATGCTCTTCTTGGATATAAGCGCTCGTCATGTCCGCTCACCTCGGCTGCATCCGAATCGCGCCGTCCAGGCGGATCGTGCTGCCATTCAGCATCGGATTCTCAATGATGCTCTGCACAAGCGCAGCATATTCATCCGGCTTGCCCAGCCGCGGCGGAAAAGGCACGATCGCGCCGAGCGCCTGCTTCGCTGGCTCGGGCAGTGAATCGAACATCGGCGTTTCGAAGACGCCGGGGGCAATGGCCATGTTGCGGATGCCGTAGCGCGCAAGCTCCCTGGCAATCGGCAGCGTCATGCCGACGATGCCGCCTTTGGATGCGCTATAGGCAGCCTGGCCGATTTGCCCTTCATAGGCGGCGATCGACGCCGTGCTGATGATCACACCCCGCTCGCCGGACGCATTCGGCATATTGCGGCTCATGTGCGCCGCCGCGAGCCGGATCACGTTGAAGGTGCCGATCAGATTCACCTGCAGCACCTTGGTGAAGGAGAGCAAGTCGTGCTCCTTGTCTTTATTCAGCACTTTTTCGGCGATGACGATGCCTGCACAGTTAATAACCGCATGAATCGCTCCGAACGATTCCACAGTCCGTTGCAAAGCAGTCCGCACATCCGCTTCACTGGTCACATCCGTCTGCATATAAATCGCCTGTTCAGCACCTAGCTCATCCGCCAGACGCTGCCCCTTCTCCCGGCTCCAGTCAAGAATCGCCGCTTTGCCGCCATGCTGAAGAATCCGTCTGACCGTGGCTTCGCCTAACCCGGACCCTCCCCCTGTCACCACCGCTACACATCCCTGAAGATTCATCCGCTTCCCTCCTTCATGCTGGCAGCCGTTCACAACGTTTCGGCCATTCATTGTCCGCTTCACCGTCTAGACGCCTATCGTTAGCCGCTTATCTAGCCAAGTGACTTTCCGATCATGCAAGCGACTATGCGTCCATGCGCTTCTTCATGCAAGGCGCCAAATTGTCCTTGCACTTCTTCATCCAGAAGCCTATCCGTCCAGCCGCTCAATGATTGTCGCATTCGCCATGCCATACCCTTCGCAAATCGCCTGCAAGCCGAACCGCCCGCCCGTTCGCTCCAGCTCATGCATCAGGGTCACCATAATACGCGCGCCGCTGGCTCCTATCGGATGGCCGAGCGCGATCGCGCCGCCGCATACGTTCAGCCTGTCGGGGTCCGCGCCGGTATCTGCCAGCCATGCCAAAGGCACTGGCGCAAATGCCTCATTCACCTCGAACAGATCCATGCGCTCGAGCGGCAAATTCGCCTTCTGCAGCACCTTATACGTAGCGGCAATCGGCCCTGTCAACATCAGCTCCGGGTCTGATCCGACCACGGATCTGGCTACAATGCGACAACGTGGCTGCAAGCCTAGCGCTAGCGCTTTCTCGCGGGACATGATCAGCAGCGCAGCTGCCCCGTCGCTGATTTGACTGGCGTTGCCGGCGTGAATGGTCCCATTCTCCATAAAAGCAGGCTTCAGCGCCGATAACTTTGCCAGCGTCGTATTCGGGCGCGGACCTTCATCGGCCTTCAGCCAGCCTGTCGCCCCGTCCGCCAGCCTCACTTCAATCGGCACGATCTCCCGGTCAAATCGGCCTTCCTGCTGGGCGCGAAGCGCTTTTTGGTGGCTCGCGAGCGCGTACTCGTCTAACTGCCGGCGGCTCAGCCCCCACTTCCAGGCCATCTTCTCCGCAGAGATGCCTTGGTGAAACGGGCCGAAGCGCGCTGTCAGCCGGTCATTCGCTTGCGCCCCCTGAAAGTTCGAGAACATCGGCACGCGCGACATGCTCTCCACGCCAGCTGCGACCACAGCATCCATGTCGCCGCTCAAAATCGCCTGCGCCGCGAAGTGCACGGCCTGCTGGCTTGATCCGCATTGGCGGTCAATCGTCGTGCCCGGCACTTCGATCGGATAGCCGGCCAGCAGCGCCGCCTGGCGCGCGATATCGCCGGCTTGCTCGCCGCTCTGCGACACGCAGCCCATGATGACGTCCTCGATCACATCCGGATGGATGCCTGCCCGGTCGACGAGCGCCCGCAGCACTTCCGCAGCCAAATCATCCGGACGCGTCCCGCTCAAGGCACCGCCCCTTCGTCCCAGAGGTGTACGGACGCCTGCCACGATTACCGCTTCACGTATCATCGCCATCTTCCTCTCTCTTTTGTATGAGTCTATTTGAACCGCTTTCTTATTATGCCTCTGCTTGCCGCTTCCTTTCTATGTGGAAAGACGCATGCTGTGGAGGTATCGGCGAGCTATTGGGTTCTAGTAGTCCAACAAGTTTCATATACTAGAAAGAAGCGTTGATAGGAGGTAACCTGATGTCATCCCGTCACTTTTCTTCAGGTCGTTTCTTGAACCCTTATGCAACTAAAACCGCTAGCAAAAAGAAGATGCATTTCCGCATCTTTGATTTGTTTCACCCGCCAAGCCTTTCTGTTAACGAACACCAAACAACCCTTTGGATTCCAGCGCCAGAGAGCTATTTCGAACGGGCCAAAATCTTCTTTGACGATGTGCGCTACATGAAAGGCAACGACTACGAAAATTTGAAAATCAATTTTCTGCTATTTTTTCTTTTTGATGGCTTGTTGGATCATGTCCGGCGGGGCGTGCATCTCACTTCCTATATCATCCGTTTGATGAACACGTACAGCCATATCCTCGATCCTTCCGATGAACCCGAGCAGACGGCAAAGCCGGAGCGGTTGTGGTCGCTTTTTTCCACTCCGCAAGCTTATGCATCCAATCGCATCTGTAAAATCAAGCTTGAACTGCCTCCGAAAGACGTTCATCGCGTTCAATTTTTTCTGGCGGAGCAAAAGCAGCGGAACAGCTACATCGAGCTCACGGTTGAAGAGCTGATTGCACTGCTTTTTATCGAGTTTATTAGCAATTTGAAAGAGAACGATTCCGCCGAAGAATATCAGCAATTTGTTGATGCGCTCGTGAATAGGCTGGAAGATTACTTATAAGGAATGTTGCATTGGGGCGGCTGGAACGGGATGAATGTGTGCGTGCTGCGTGAATAGCGCCTTTGTCCGATCTGCACCTCGTCGTCATCGTATCCTTCGATGAGCCCGCCGCCCTTCATTTTTCCGTCGTCCATCACCATGATATACTGCCCCATCAGCATCGCATTGTGGAATTCGCAATCGTGTTGAAGCGCTTTCATGAACGCCATCGTTAAACACCCTTCTCTTTGTGATGATAGTATCTATTCTAGCGCTACAAGGGGATTTCTTCCATAGGCTTAACTGATTCTTTAGCAAAATTTTAATGGGCGCAAAACAGATCCAATCAGGGGAAGTGGGGGAAAAAACAACCCTTACATGGAGCAGCCGTTGGCGCTTACAACGCAAACTTTGCGCGGCGCGGGCGGGGCAGCCATCTGGGCGCGCTGTAGTCAGGTTTTGCCCAATTGCATGAAGGGGCGGGCGCGACCGAGTTGCTGTAGCCCGTTTTTACCCAATTGCAGCGGGCTTTTCGGCTTGGGTGAACCGAAAAGCCCGCAGTAGTCCGGCAAACTCGGACTGCAGTAAGAATAACCACGCCGGCAAGCGCTGCAATTGGGTTTTTTCGGATTAGAGCGGGTTTGGGGGAGCTTGCTCTGGTGCATGCGCCAGCGGTTAAGCGCGTTTTGTGACGCTAACTCCGCACGCGCAGTCACCGCGCCTCGTTTAGCGCCGAAAAACATCGCTAAACCCGCGGCGACTGCCATCACAGTCGCATGCGCAAGCGGTTAGCGCGTTTTTCAGCGCTAACTCCGCACGTGCAGCCGCCACGCCTCGTTTAGCGCCGAAATACATCGCTAAACCCGCAAGATCAGCTAGCTCCAGCCCTGCACCCGTACCCCCACCGGTATCCCCATGCATTACAGCTCTGAGCGCGGCCCATATTCCATAGTCCAGATCGGAACCTGATCACCAGGGTTTTTCTCATCGTATACATTGCCCACCCATGGTGAACCGCAGATGTGCAGATAGGCGTATGGCGTGCCATCGAACATCACCCAAGCCCCCGCATCTCTAACAGTATTTGGAAGTCCACACTGCTTGGCGTTGAAAGGCCAAAGTATCATCCAATGCGGGCCAATCGGGATCGCCGGGCTCGTTCTATCGAACGGATCCGTGTTGCTATGCTGCGTGGCACCGCACAGCATATAGATGATGCCCGGTGCTGCATTCGTTGGCCTCGGCTTCTGGGTCAAGTTGTCCATCATCCATTGCAGGCCCATGGGGTCAGCGCACATAGGAGGATTGCCGATCTGATTCTCATCACCAGGAAAGCAGATCCAATGGTTGGTGCCTTGACGCAGAATGGTCAATCTGCCGTCTGCCCCCATTTCTGCAACTGTTGCATCTTTGGTGATGTGTCGTGGGCCAGCCAGCATCGCTCTCGCAATTTTTACGCCGAGAGCTTGTTCGTGCTTTGAAATGGGAACTGACTGCCCAGGCGGCATCATTGCGATCGCGCTGTTGCTGTAGGCGCCAGAGGCCCCTTCACTACGTTTTTCCAAACTTGAAATCTTAGCACCCTCGAGCGCTGCTTTCGCACTAACTTGATCCCGTGGCACAGCTGCCGGTGGATTTTTCCTTACTTTTGACGGAGTTGATTTTCGTTTTGCCATTTGCTTCTTCCTCCTCATTTATTCTGCGTACCGCTTGCATCCAAACGAGTTACTTTCAAGCGTGGAAAAGATCAATTGGTTTACAAATCATGATCGCTATAATGTATGCTGCAAGCCGTCAAAAAACAAACAAAGGCGCCCAAGCCGCTTGAAGCGGTCTGGACGCCTTCATCTTGTTCACCCCTGCTGGGTTTGATCTTCAAAATGTACTTTATTCGTCTCGGCAAAACGCTTCAAAGGCTCAGCGATTGCGGCAACGTCGAACAGGTTCATGCGTTTGGAGTAAACCCAGCGGGTTTTGTTATCCAGCTCAATCGAAATGACACCCGTTTTATAAACAATTTGCTTAATGTTCGCCGCCTCGAGGGTCAGCTCTCTGGAGTATCCTCGCTTAGCGAGCGTAGTTTTGCCGATTTTCAAAAACGGTCTGCGTGCAAAGAACATCAGCAGCGCCACTGCTAAATAAGCGATAATCGTGAACACGTAGGTTCCGCTTTGATCCGCCTGCGTGTATGTAGCCAGCAGAAACACGAAGATAATGATAAACAATAACGGCAGCAGCAGACTGCGGCCTTTAAACACAAGCGGCTTGTCCCCTTCCGAGATCAGGGTTTTGCCCTGCTTCGTTCTGAGCGTGTTCGCTTTTTTCGTATTTTTACTGACCATTCGTTCCCACTTGCGTGACATCTTTCTCCTCCTGATTGCCTGCACCTTGTAAAGTTGTACATAGCCTAACCTTTATTTCACTGTAAAGCTTCCTATTTGTCAAGAAGCATATGAAGAGCGGCCTAGCCAGAGCAAAAAGCAGCCAGCAAGCGGGCACATCGGCCGTTATTTTTTCAACAATAAATACATGAAATATGGCGCCCCGATCAAAGCAACCATGATGCCGGCCGCAATGCCGTCAGGATCCACCATGTTGCGGCCGATCGTGTCCGCGAGCAGCAGCAGCCATCCCCCCAGCAAAGTCGCCAACGGCAAAAAGAGCTGATTGCGCGGGCCTACCAGCGCTTTGGCTATATGCGGCGCCATCAAGCCGATGAAAGCGATGCCTCCGGTCACTGACACCGCCGAGGCGGCCAGCGCGACCGCCGTGATCAGGAACGTCCTGCGCTCTCGCTCCAGCGAAACGCCGACGCCGATTGCCGCTGAATCGCTCAGGCCGAGCAAGTTCAGGAGCCGTGCTTTATACAGCACGAATGGGATCAGCACGATCAGCCACGGCAGCATCGCATAAATAAACGGCCAGTCCGTCCCCCAGATGTTGCCGGCGAGCCATTTGGCGATGAAATCGACCTTGCTCCGTTCCGCCGAAGAGATGACAACGATCATGATGCCAGATAAAGCCATCGAAAAGCCGACGCCGATCAGCACAAGTCTCACAGGCTGCAACCCTGTTTTACGGCTGTAGGCCAGCACATAAATCAGAAAGGCGGTCACAATTGCCCCGGCGAACCCGACGAGCGGAATGACTAAGGCAAACGATGACACTTCAATCGGAACGTACAGGAAAAAAACAGCAATGGCCAGACCGGCCCCGGAATTAATTCCGATAATGCCTGGATCAGCCAAATCGTTGCGTGTTACCCCCTGCAGAATCGAGCCGGACAAAGCCAGCGCCATCCCTGCCAGCAGCGTGATCATAATGCGGGGCAGCCTCACGGTAAACAGCACAAAATGCTCCTTGAACGTGCCCTGACCGAACAACGTCGGCAGAAGGCGGTTATAGGACAGCGAAGCATAACCAAGCCCCATCCCGATAATAATTGTGATCAAAATGAGTGTAAACAGAAGCGCAAGCAGCATGCGCTGCCTGCGGATAATGGCCGGTTGAATCATGTGAATGCGCTCCTTCCCTTGCGTTCAATGAAAAGAAAGAACGGCAATCCCAGCATCGCGACAATCGCAATGACCGGCGTCTCATAAGGCGCATTGAGCGTTCGAGCCAGCAAATCTGCTAAAAGCATGAACACAGCGCCAAGAACCGCCGACATCGGCAAAATAAAGCGGTAATCGATGCCGACAACCGCACGAACGATATGCGGAATCAGCAGTCCGATGAAAGCCATGTTGCCGACTAGCGCGACGGATGCTCCTGCGAGCAGAATCGTCACGATGAACAGTACAACTTTGACGAACATCGTACGCTGGCCTAAGCTGGTTGCGACTTCCTCGCTAAGACTCAAGACGGTGAGCGGCTTGGAAAACAACAGCGCGACCACGATTGCGGCCGCAATGACGGGACCGATCGCAAGGACTTGCCCCCAGGTCGTACCGATCATCCCGCCTGCCGTCCACATGGTCACGTCTTTGGAAATTTTAAAATACAAGCCAACGCCTTCGGAGACCGCGTATAAAAAAGCCGATACAGCCGACCCGGCCAGCACGATGCGCAGCGGCGAGAAGCCGCCTTTGCGCATTGCGCCCATGCCAAACACCAGTGCGGCCCCAAGCGCAGCGCCAATGAAGCAGGCGACCATGATGCCAAAATAATTCGTCCTCGGCATGAATGCGATCGTGCAAGCAAGCGCGGCATTGGCCCCGGCGGTCAATCCGAGTAATCCGGGATCAGCTAGCGGATTTCGCGTCATCCCCTGCATGATGGCTCCGGATACGGCCAGAGCCGCCCCGACGAAAATGCCTGCAACCTCGCGCGGCATCCGGATCTCGCGGATCATCGTGATCGTATTGCCGCTTGCCGAGCGCGATGTCAACGCCATCCACACATCGTGAACCGATGTGCTTGCGGCACCCAAGATCATAGAAACGGCCACTACCCCGATGAACAGAATACAACCGGCTATGCATGTATACACGAATGGTATTTTTCTTCCCGTCTTTGATGCCTCCATGTTATTTACCCAGGAAATCTTTCTCAAATGTTTGCAACTGATAATCCAACGTCAACGGATCGTTAAAATAAAACTCTTTAGCATTGACTTCAAAGAGATGGTTATTTTTCACCGCTGGCATATTTTTGTACGTATCGCTTTGCTGGAAAGAATTGTCGGCATCCGGGTTTTTGCTGAAAATGAGGTAGTCACCGGCAAACTTCGGAAGCACCTCCAACGATAGAGCGTAATAGCCGTCCTTGAGCGCCATTTCCTTCACCTTTTCCGGCATCGGCAGTTTCATTTCCTGATACAAAATCTCCGTTCCCCGTCCCCAGTTATTGCCGTATACATAGAGCTGCTTATCAAAGCTTTCGATGACCGAAACGGTTTTATCCGCTCCGATTTTCGCTTTGATATCTTCGCCGGCTTTCTGCGCACGTTTTTTGAAGTCGTCGACCCACGCCTTGGCCTCTTTCTCTTTATTGAGCGCCTTACCGATTTCGATAAACTGCGTCAAATAATCGACTTTATTGTACGTGTAGGTAATGGTCGGAGCGATTTGCTTGAGCTTGTCGATATTTTTAAGGTCAGCAAGCCCGATGATCAGGTCCGGCTTCAGCTCGATTATTTTTTCCAAGCTTTCATCCGAAACTTCCTGCACGTTTTTCAAGGCAGACTCGAATCGCGGATTCATTTTTGACCAGGAATCGACGCCTACAAGCTTTACATTCAAGGCCATCACGCTTCCGGCGTACGCTGAAAGCACGATGACACGCTGCGGGTTGGCAGGCACTTGAATCGGCCCATTTTCAGATAGATAAGTGACCGTTCCGGATTTCGCCTCGGTTTGATCCGAACTTTCAGGCTTGGGTGAATCCGCTGTCAGCGCCGTTTGGCTGCTGCAAGCGGTAGTCGCCAGCATCAGTCCCAGCAGGATGGGTAGCCATTTTCTTTTCATAGTCGATTGCTCCTTTGCCTATGTAATTTATTGATAATGATTATCATTTGCGGTCAGTGTTAACAATAATGCAGCAAATTAACGTTTGTCAAATGATTTTTTGATTGTCAAACAGGAGAATGTTCGGTATATTTTATTAATAATGATTCTCAATCTCAGTTAAATGTAAGGGGTGAAGATCGCTTGGAACATACGGAACTGTTTGATGTGACTGTAATTGGTGGCGGACCTGCCGGCCTTTATTCGGCTTTTTATAGTGGACTTCGGGAAATGAAAACGAAAATTATTGAATATCAGCCGCAGCTAGGCGGAAAAATTCACGTCTACCCGGAAAAGATGATCTGGGACGTCGGCGGCCATACACCGATTCCCGGGGCTAAGCTGATCCCGCAGCTTGTTGAGCAAGGGCTCACGTTTAATCCTGAAGTTGTATTGAATGAAAAAGTGGAGGCGATCAGCCGCAATGAAGATGGCCTTTTTGTCCTTCGCACCGCCTCCGGCGTGCACCACTATTCCAAAACGGTAATCGTTGCCGTCGGCTCCGGCATTCTCAATCCGAAGAAGCTGCAGATTGAGGGCGCTGAGCGGTACGAAGTGTCCAATTTGAATTACACGGTCAAGTCGCTGGAGCGCTTCAAAGGAAAAACGGTCATCATCTCTGGCGGCGGCAATTCTGCCATCGACTGGGCGAATGAATTGGAGCCTGTGGCTAAGCGTGTGTACCTCACCTACCGCAAAGACCAGCTTACAGGGCATGAGGCGCAGGCGAAACAGCTGATGAATAGCTCGGTGGTTACATGTTTTAACACTTCGATTACCAAGCTCATTGCCGGGGGCGATTCCAGTTCTATCGAGCGCGTCGAGTTGACGAACCATGAGACCGGGGAAGTATCCCACCTCGCCATCGACGACGTGATCATTAACCACGGCTACGAGCAGGACACGTCGCTGCTTCATAATAGCGATCTCACCATTGAGATTGCCAAAAATTATTACATCGCCGGGAACGCGCGCAGCGAGTCCTCCGTCGAGGGCTTGTACGCCGCCGGCGACATCCTTTTTTACGAAGGCAAAGTGAACCTTATTGCCGGCGCTTTTCAGGACGCAGCCAACGCGGTGAATAAAGCGAAGCAATATATCCAGCCTACTGCGGAGGGATACGGCATGGTGTCCTCGCACAATGCCGTGTTCAAAGAGCGGAATCGCGAGCTCGTGAAGAAAATGTTTCAAGCTTAGGGGAGCGCAACGGCATAATAAGCACTCGACACAGAAGTGCAGAAGTGCTGAAGTGCTGAAGTGCAGCAGTATAACAGCAGAGCAGTAGACTGGCATAACAGCAAAGCAATGCTGTTGTACAGCAAGCCATGAAACATATGAGCGATAAAGGCCGCATTATCAACTTCTCCACTTCCGTAGCCGGATTGATGCTGCCAGCCTATAGTGTATATGCAGGCACCAAAGGCGCTGTAGAGCAGATCAGCCGGCAATTAGCCAAAGAGTTCAGCCCGCGAGGCATCACCATTAATACAATTGCACCGGGACCGGTAAATACGGAACTGTTTACCGTTGGCAAAACGCCTGAGCAGATTCAGGGTATGGCGAATATGAACGCTTTCGGGCGCTTGGGTGAGCCTGATGACATTTCCAAAGTCGTCCTGTTCTTGGCAGGCCAGGAATCGCAGTGGATCACCGGACAGACCCTCCGTGTCAACGGCGGCATGGTTTTATAGACATACCAAAAAAGAGAGCATCCTGCGTCATTGGCGCAAGGAAGGCTCTCTTTTGTTAAACATGAAGCTGGACCAGGTTGCGCCCTCCCCGCTTGGCGCGATACAGGGCCGTATCCGCATCGCGCAGCAGCGACTCCAAAGTATCTTCGATATCCCTGAATTCGGAGGCTCCGAAGCTTGCAGTAATGACAATGGAGCCATGACCGATATCCATCGGCTCAGCCTCCAGCGCCGTGCGAATCGCTTCCGCCAGCTCGCCTGCCAGCTCCAGCGTATACGCCGGCAGCGCGAGGACAAACTCCTCCCCGCCGTACCTGGCGAAGCGCACATCCGGCTCGATCAGCTTGCGGACGATCGATACGACGTGCACGATGGCGCGATCGCCCACGTCATGCCCATAAGTGTCATTGATGCGTTTGAAATAATCAATATCAAATAAAACAAAAGCAATGGCCGTCTGACCGTAACGCGCCTCTTCCAATAAAACTTTGCTGCGGTGAATGAAGGCGGTGCGGTTGAGCAGCTTGGTCATGCCGTCGTAGAACGCCAACTGGGTCAGCTGATTCTGCAGCCGCCTTGGCTCCGTCACATCGATCAGCATAAGCAAGCTGCCGACGGTTTCCGGAAAGCCGCTGCCGGTTAACTGCCGCCATGCCTCATCCAGCGTCAGTCCGATCATTCCTGCCGTTAAGCCAGGAATCATGCGTGCAACCGCATCGTTAAGATCAATCAGCCGTTCGGCGGAATCGAGGACAATCGCCCCCTCCCTCATGCTCTCGAAAATTCTTTCCTTAGCAATCGGAACAATCGTCAGCATCCGAGTCGATACCATAGCCCAGATATACATCGCAGATGTCACACACAGCACGATCGGAACCGGATCAATGCCATACGGAGTCAAGCCCATCAAATAAATGAAAGCGCCAGCCATCGGCAAAAACTGCCCAACAATAAGCGTCGTCAACTGCGGCCGGTAGTTCCTCTTCGTTTGTTCCCATTTGCGGATTAGCAGAACCATGGCGGCCAGCATGCAGCCAAACGTAAAAGACCCTTGAACGATATACCACTGCCCGATGACGATCCGGGTCAAGGGCACATCCTCGCGAAAAGTCATTGATTTATAAAATAAATGATGATAATCATTCGTTGTCAGCAAGATCATCGTGATGCACGGAATCGTAAATAAAGCGGCAATCACTTTGTGTGAAACGTTCTTTCCCAAATACTGCATAACCAAGACCAAGCCGAGGGCAGGCGCTGTCGAGATGCCCAAATATTCAATAATTGTCCAATATTTGATCTGCGCAAGCGAGCTGCTCGCCATTTCAAAAGCAACGGCAAAAATATAAACCGCCTGAGCGGCTGTATATAAAATAAACGTGCGCGCTCCGGGCACCTCGGATCTTTTCAAAAAAGCATAGACGCATAAAAAAGTAGTAAACACGCCTGAAGTGGCCATAAGCGTGATGAACATTGTGATGGATGATCCCATAATTAGCACTCCAAACGGTTAGTTAAGCACACGATGCCTATATAAAATAGGATAACATACCCAAAACACCCCGGCAAACATTATTCATAAATAAAGTGTTGCATTTTTCAACACCACTAGGTATATATTACCAGTATAATTCGGGGACTCGACTACCGATATAGAAAAGGTACTTTTTACAACAATATATAGAGGTGGAGACAAAAATGAAGCCGCAACTTCAAAAATGGCTGCGGGCTTGCCCGTTATTATTGGCACTTATGATGCTGGTCAGCGGATGCACGCCACATGCTGCAACCGAGCAAAAAAGCCAAACAAAGATTGGCATCATGCTGTCGGATGTCGGACTTGGCGACCAATCCTTCAGTGATGCCGCTTTTCATGGGCTGATAAAATCCCGAGATGAACTCGGCGTTATTTTCGATTATAAGGAGCTTGCGCAAACGAAAACGTATGACGTCGGATTTGAGCAATTGCTGCAAGAAGACTGCGATCTGATTGTCGGCTTGGGCTTTATGGTCAAGGACAGCTTGGAAAAAGCGGCGAAACAGCATCCTGACAAGCAGTTCGTCATTATCGACGAGCAATCGGATTTGCCGAATGTCGCTTCGATTACTTTTAAAGAAGAAGAAGGCAGTTTCCTGGCAGGTGTCGTTGCAGGTCTTACGACCCAAAGCAATCATCTTGGCTTTCTTGGTGGCGTCGATGCGCCGATTATCCATAAATTCCAGAACGGATTCGAACAAGGCGTTAAAGCTGCTAATCCGCAAGCGACCATCAAGGCCGTCTATGCCGGCGATTTCGGCAAAGCGGATCTGGGCACACAATTGGCCGACTCGATGATGGACCAAGATAAGGTCGACGTTATCTACGCAGCAGCCGGGTTTACCGGAGTCGGGGCGCTGCAGGAGGCGGCTAAGCACGGCAAGTATGCGATCGGCGTCGACACGGATCAATTTTTCATTGCCGAAAAGGCGGTCATTACGTCGATGATGAAAAATGTCGATGTCGCGCTCAACTCCGCAGTGAAAACTTTTGTGGATAATAAAAACCATTTTCCTCAGCAGCACATGGTGTTCGGCCTGAAGGAGCAGGGCGTCGGCATAGCCCCAGTCCGTGTCGTCTCGTTGACGCCGGAGCAGCAGAAAATTTTTGACGAACAGAAGCAGAAGCTCGCATCCGGCTCCATTACGATTGCAACCCCATAAATGCAGCCAAGGAGGAATATGTAGATGAAATTGCAAGGCAAATTAGTGCTCAACGCGATGATTTCATTGGTGGCGTGCCTGATTTTGGTCGCCTACATCATTACGCAATTATTGAGCATGAATGCGCAGAATCAAGATTTGGTCCCTGTTTTAACAAACATTCAGGAGCTTAAAGGCAGCGTGATTCAAACGAGCCAATCTTTGAATAATTATTCATTTTCCATGACGGAAAGCAATAAAGCGGAAGTGCTCACCGATCTCCAAGATATTGAGAAGCTGCTGGCTGTTTTATCAGCCGCTAATTTGACCGATGGTCAAAAGAAGCTAATCACGAGCATCGGGGACAAATACAAGGAGCTGGCGGCAGCGACGACGGAAGCTGTCAATAAACAAAACAGCCCTGAGGCCAAGCGTCAATCCATTCGTACACTTGGGATTCAGAATGATATTTACATGTTCAACCAATTGTCCAAGGAACGTTATGACGCCTATACGCAAGCGTTGAGCCAAAAGATTCGCTTCACTTGGCAGTTGGCGCTGGCCGGCGGCATTTTGCTGTTCGTTGCTGTAGGTACGTTCAATACACTGGCAGCTCGCAGTCTGGTGAAACGGATTCGCCTGTTGAGCACAGCAGCCGGACAGATTGCGGAAGGCGACTTGACCATTGAACTTGCGAGCTCGAAGGGACGCGATGAGCTGAACGAGCTGAACGGCTCATTTCAGCTGATGATCGGCAACCTGCGCAGTATCGTCCGTGACGTTAACCAGGCTGGCTGGCGTGTAGACGATATGGCCAAAGATATCGACCGGAACAATGACACGATGCAGGAGATTGTCCTCCAAGTCGCCAGAGCCACGGAAGAAATGTCGATCGGCAGCCAAAAAATTGCCGAAGACGCAAGCACGACCGTCACCTTGGTCGATACGATGTACGAAAAGTTCGAGATGAACTTGGTCAAGACCGCCCTATCGTCCGAGTATGGCGAAGAGGCCAAGAAGGCCATTGAACTTGGCGGACAAGCGATGGTCGAACAGCTGCGCGTTGTCGCCGACAACCGCAAGGCGATGTCCATCGTCGAACAGACGGTGCAGGAACTGGAAGCGAATGCGGCGCAAATTACACTAATGACAAAAATGGTGGCAGAAATCGCCAATCAGACGAATTTGTTATCCTTGAATGCCTCCATCGAGGCAGCCCGAGCAGGTGAAGCCGGCAAAGGTTTTGCCGTTGTTGCCGGTGAAGTGAAGAAGCTCGCTGAGCAATCCGTGACGGCCGTCAAGCAAATTCACACAGCGGTAGGCGGCATTACAACAGCGATGGACAAAGTGAAAGCTTCCGTAGGCCAGAGCATGCGGCTGTTTCAGGATCAGGAGACTGCGGCTGCATCGTCTGGCCAATCGTTTGAAGATATCAACTTCAAAGTCCAACAAATTGCCAGCCAACTGACCTCCCTCACGTCGGAAATGCAAGAAGCCCAAGACCTGTGCATCCATGTACAGCAGGCGATCACAAGCATTAGCGCGATTACGCAGCAATCTGCGGCCGGCAGCGAGGAGATTACGGCTTCGACGGTAGAGCAAAAACGCTCCTTCGACGACGCCAGTGACAAAGTCAAAGTGCTAAGGGAAATTGCCGAGGACATGCAGCAGAAGCTGCAGCGATTCCGAATCGAATAACGAACAAGCGGTCCGGCGAAGGTGTCACCTACCTTCGTCGGACCGCTTGTTCGTTCTACAGCTTCGTGCCGATGACAACCGTCGCGTCCAGCTCCTCAGCGCTGACCACTTGAGCGCCCAGCCCTTCGCGCATGAAGATCGCTGCGGTCTGCGCCGCCTGCCCCTCGCTGACCTCAACCAGCAGGCGCCCGCCCAGGACCAGCCACCCCGGCGCTGCCGCCGCCACTCGGCGATGGATGTCTAGGCCGTCCGCTCCGCCGTCGAGCGCCACCCGAGCCTCATGCATGCGTGCCTCCTGCGGCAGCCGGGCGATGCCGCCCGTCGGCACGTAAGGCGCGTTGGCGATGAGCACGTCGACCTGCCCTTGCAGGGACACCGGCAGCGGCTCGTACAGGTCGCCTTCATAGACGCGACCGCTTGTTGCGATATTGCGCCGGGCACAGCGCACGGCGGCTGGATCGACATCAGCGGCGTGCAGCTGAATGCCCGCTACAGCCGCAGCCATGGCAGCGCCGATCGCGCCGGACCCGCAGCAGAGGTCGAGCACGACAGGGCTTGCGGATTGGCGGGCCAGCCCAATGGCCAGGCTGGCGAGGAATTCCGTGCGGCGTCGAGGGATGAAGACGCCCCGCTCCACAACCATGCGCCGGCCGCAAAACTCCGCCCAGCCGAGCACATATTCGAGGGGCATCCCCGCCGCCCGCTCGGCCACCATGTTCGCCAGCTCAGTCGGCGAACCGGCTGCAGGGAGGAGCAGTTGTGCCTCCTCTTCGGCAAAGACGCAACCGGCAGCGCGCAGCGTGCCGGTCACCTCGGCATACAATGAATCTGCGGTACTGTTCCAAGCTTTTTCCATCCAGCGTCCCTCCCATCAACGAACATGTTCGTGTTCGCTTTTAACCTTATTATCATAAGTCCAATTGGCAAATACTTCAAATCGTGAAAGCAAAAAGCCGCCCTTTAGCGTGGACGGCTTGTTTGTGGTAGAGCGATTGCTGAAAGACTCCGCAAGTTCCATTTTATGACAGCCACTCGATTAGATGCTTCTTTATAAACGCGTCATCATGCAAATGCGGATAGTTCTGATAGATGCGATGGATCTCTTCCATTTGACCACGTGACAAGTCCTCCTCAGGGTTCAAGCACCATCGGCCTTCCAGAAGCCCTTGTCTTCGCAGCACTTCATGAATCCCTGCTATGCAGCCTGCGAAACCGTTCGCCGCATCAAAAAACGCCGCATTCGTGTCGGTAACTTCGATATTGCGGGACAGCCATTCAGCATCCACACGCTGCTCATTGCGCACAAGCTTGATTGCCTCCAAAAGCTCAACCGCTTTATGCGTCCATACCGCCCAATGCCCCAGCAAACCGCCAACGATCTTCTTCTCGACCCGTGTACCTTCAACATCGAAGCGGTACGTCGTCAGCAAATCATTGACAATGTTATCGTCATTGCCTGTATACAAGGCGATGTCATCACGCCGTGCGGAATGGCAGACAGCCCGGACGACATCGATGGTTTGATAGCGATTGAATGGTGCCATCTTGATTGCCGTCACGCCGGGAATGTCCGCAAAAGCTTTCCAGAAATCGTAGGACAATACTCGGCCGCCGACGGATGGCTGCAAATAAAACCCGAAGACAGGCATAATGTCGGCGATGCGCTCGACCCGCTGGAGCAGTTCACGCTCCGTCCAGCTCTGAAGCCCGCCCAAGCTGACCAACCCAAGATCATAGCCGAGCTCTACCGCCGTTTGCGCTTCGTAGACGGCCTGGTCCGTCGGCCCGCATATGCCGGCAACTTGCAGGAAGGGACGCGTTAGCTGCGCGTTGTTCACCTCTTCAGACGCCAGTTGCAACACTTTTTCGAATAAACGATGCTTCGGTTCTCTGATCTCAAACTGGGTCGTATGCACGCCGACTGCAATGCCGCCAGCCCCTGCCGCCATGTAGTAACGTGTTAACGCCCTTTGACGCCGCTCATCCAACTGCCGCTCCGCATTCAATGCGAGCGGATGAGCGGGAATCACCAGCCCGTCGTGCAGGGCTTGGCGTTTGGCTGAACTTAAAGGTCTGATTGCGCTCATTCGCTTAATATTTCCCCTCTCGTTCCTGAAAATGGGTCGGTTTATTCCACGTCTGCCCGTCCGCCAAGCACCATTCCGCCGTCCAATCGATCATTTGCTTTAGCGAAGTCCGAGGGTATCCAAAGAGTTGGAACGATTTGGAAGCGTTGCTGAGCAATGCATTCGTCGATTCTTCGCCTTTAAAAGTAGGCTCGACACCGAATTTCTGGGCAAATACCCCCGCTACCCAACGCAGCGAAATCGTTTCCGGCCCTGTGATATTGACCACTGTCGGCGGATTGCTGCAGACGTTCAGCGAACGTATCGCCATTTCGTTGGCGTCGCCTTGCCAAATGCAGTTAAAATTGCCCATGGTGAGGTCGACCGGACGGCCTTCTTTAACGGATTTCGCTACCTCCAGCAGCACACCGTAACGCAAGTCAATCGCATAGTTCAACCGGTATATGGTCATTGGCGTTTTATTTTTATGGGCAAAATGCTCAAAGATCCGTTCGCGTCCAAGGCAGGATTGACCGTATTCGCCAATCGGTGAAGGCGGTATTTGCTCCGTGGCGCCACCAAGCGTGACTGGTGTAAACGGATACACGTTACCTGTGGAGAAAACGACGATGTTTGAATGTTTAAACTTTTCGGCAACGCGGCCCGGCAGGTAGGCATTCATCGCCCATGTAAAATGTTCATTGCCCACCGTTCCAAATTTATTGCCCGCCATGTAAAGTACGTTCTTCACTTCCGGCAATTGTTGAAGCTGCTCGTCATTAAGCAAATCGACGGAAATGGTCTCGACGCCATCAGCCTCAAGCTCCTCCCGCAAGCCTGGCGTTGAAAAGCGCGAAGCGCCAATCACACGCTTGTTGACACCTGCTGCGCGAATTGCATGTTTGGCTAATCTGGCTAAGCTCGGTCCCATTTTGCCGCCGATGCCCAGCAGCAGAATATCCCCTTCCAAAGCAGCGATATCCTGAATTAATGCAGGTGATGGCTGAGCCAATTGTTCTTCCAAAGCTTGAGTGTTTTTCATGCCGTTCTCCTCTCCATTCCCTTGGGATACTTTCATTGTAGAGAGAAGGTTATTTAAAGACAAGTCTTTAAAGTGTCTTTAAATAGGCGGGAAGTCGTGCGGGCTGGGAAGGATGCGCGGGAGATCTCGCAAAGCAAAAAACTCGCTTTGCTAGCCCCGCTTTCGCGCCCCATCGGCGCTACCCCTCCAAAAACGGAAACCGATACCGTTGTCGTGGCCGTCCCTTTGGCATTTTTTCCATCGTACTCGCTTCGGCTAGTCCCGCATCCGACCATTCCAGCAGCAAACGATGCGTGCTGCGTACGGTAATGTTCAGCAGCGAAGCCAGCTCCTGCACGTTGAATTCGTTCCTGCCGGTTCGCGCATAGGCGACAAGCAGTTTACTCAAGTAAGACGAAGTCATATTGGCGCCCTCCGCCTGCTGAATCACGTCCGGATTGACGAGCGCCCAATCTTGCACTAGCGCATCAGTCATCTCTAAAGGCCCGATAATCCCGCCGTCTTCCCTGACAATAAAGCAGGAGTTGCCTTGTGCTTCTTTGGCCCTGCGCAGTGCCGCTCTGGCATGCGTCCCCGCTTCATTCGCGGTTCGCCCGAATCCGATACCGATGCTCAGTGTGAGCTGATACGATTTATGCAGCTCCGCAGCCAGGGGCAATCTTTTGTAACCACCCGTTTCCTGCTCGAAAATCCCTCTGGTCGTAAAAAACAAATATTCATCCCCGCCAAGATGGGTCAAATGGCCTCTGAATGCATCTACATGATCCAGCAGCATGCGGTGAATATCAAGCTTAAGCTTCTGAATGTCATGCTCTGAGCTCTGACGATCAACAATTTTCCCGAAACCGTCCACCTGGATGAGCCCCACAACAATCTGCGACTCCTTACTCTTTCGCGCATTCGTCGACAGCAAAGCCCGCTCCAGAGCAACGACGATGTCTTGATCCGTCGGCGTGATCCATTCGTTTGGGATGCCCCGCTCCTCCAGTTCGACAGATATCGAACGGATGCCTGTCAGCGCGCCCGCCGTCATCCCCTGCATGAAGCAGTCTTGATGAAAAGCCAGCAGTTGCTCTCTTGTCGGGTTGCTAGCGCCCTCATAGCACAACACTTGCAGAGCTTGATCATCCAACTCCTCCAGAAAACGCTTCACCATAACCGATGTGATCGTATCTACACTAATGGCGTTTCTATACCCATTCCCCAACTTTTTCTGAATATTGTAAAAAGCCTTATATAAACCGGTTTCGTTATAATGAACATAATGGACGGGGACCGCAGACTCCACTCGCTCCAGCACTTTACGGTATGGTACAGGACCGCACAGCAGCAAAACCTCCACTTCATGTTTAAGGGCGTCCGCCAAAGCCGGCGTTTCTGTTTCGTGTTTGGATATCCTGGTGATCGGCTCGAGCGTCGGAAATCGCTTCATGTTTTTTACAATTCTGGTGACCATTTCACCAGGACCGACAACGCCAATCTTGATGCCTGCTTCCGGATTGCTATAATTTCCCACAGAAAAATCCTCGCTTCTTTTCTCAATTTCCCAGTATTTCTTCTATATTAGCAAAACTTAAGAGACTGTAACAGAAATCTATTTGGTTCCGCACGCCCCCATTCATTACCCAGGAAATAAAAAAACAGCCGCTTGGAAGCAAGCTGCTGTTTCATACATACGACTATTTGGACATTAGGATCGCCCTTAGTAAATCTCGAATGGATGTATCTGCCTCGTACAATAATCCCCCATGTCTGCGAACGATCGAATGAAGATCCACCCCAATGGGGCTATTAAAGTTTTCAGGCTCTTTCACGGGTAGAAAGAAAAGATGACTGCCATTTGTGATAGCGTCCAGCTCCTGGTTGTTGTCGATATCCGGAAAATTAACTTCGAACTTTCTTGTTTTGCTCTCCTCCTTGGACCTGGACGAGACTTGCATCGTAATCATATTGCTCCTAGGCGAGGTGACAAGGCGAACATTGATTTCTGCTTCAGCATGTGGGTTCATACCTGCCGTCTCCTTCACACCCCAAACAATAACAACGGGATGATTTACTCCATCATCGATCAAACTGATTTTTCGCATAGTGATAGAGTCACACCTTTCTATGAAGTTGGAATTCTACCGATGTAATATTAAACTTACAACAAGAGAAGACGTTTTGCAAGCATGATCCTGGTCTTTTGATAGAAAACAAGAAGATCAGCCGGTGTGCCCGTCTGACCTCTTGAGCTTGCTAGGCTTCTACACCTAACTGCAACGACCACACTCAATCCCTCACAGCAACTTACCCTGCCAAATAGGCCTCCTTTACCCGATCATTGACTAATAAGTTCTGCGCATCATCCTCCATGGTGACCTCTCCGGTTTGCATGACATAACCGCGATCGGCAATTTGCAGCGCTTGATATGCGTTTTGTTCGACGAGCAGAATCGTCATCCCTTGGCGGTTCAACGCTTGAATGATTTCAAAGATCTGATCGACGATCACCGGCGCCAATCCCATGGACGGCTCATCGAGCAGCAAAATTCGCGGCTGCATCATCAGCGCCCGGGCGATAGCCAGCATTTGTTGCTCCCCCCCGCTCATCGTGCCCCCCGCCTGATGAAGACGCTCTTTCAAGCGAGGAAAATAAACAAAGGACTGCTCCATTCGCTCTTGAATAATTTTTTTGCTTTTTACCGAAAAAGCGCCCATTTCCAGGTTCTCCTTCACCGTTAGCTTTGGAAATATTCGCCGCCCTTCGGGAACATGGGCAACACCATCCAACGCCGTTTGATGCGGAAGCCGATTCGCAATGCTGCATCCATCCAGCAAAATCGAGCCGGTTGTTTTCACTTGACCGCAGATGGATTTCAGCGTCGTAGATTTACCGGCTCCGTTACTGCCAATCAGTGTGACGATCTCCCCATCGGCAACGTGCAGGGACACACCTTTTAATGCTTGAATGCCGCCATAATAGGCATGAACGTCTTGCATTTGCAGCATATTCATAAAGCCACCTCTTGTCTTCGTGCGCCTTTGCCCAAATAAGCTTCAATCACGCGAGGGTTGCTGCGGATCATCGCCGGCGTACCTTCAGCAATCTTCTCCCCATGGTCCAATACAAGGATATGATCGGAAATTTCCATCACCAGCTTCATATCGTGCTCAATCAAAATGATAGTCATATCCAGTTCCTGTCGGATGCGGCGAATAATCCCGGTGAGTTCAAGCGTTTCACGGGGATTCATCCCACAAGCCGGTTCATCCAGCAGAAGGATTTTCGGCTTGACCGCCAGTGCTCGGGCGATTTCCAAACGTCTTTGTGCTCCGTACGACAGATTGTTCGCATTTTCATTTAGATGAGCTTCCAGGCCCAGATCATGCAGCAGTTGGTAGGCATCTTCCATAGCTGTTTGCTCCTCGCGACGAACGCCAGCAAGCCCGAGAAGCGAGCTCAATAATCCACCTTGCAGATGAGTATGCATACCGACCATTACGTTCTCTAGTACCGTCATATTGCCGAACAGCCTAATATTTTGAAAAGTACGAGCGACGCCTTTGCCTGCAATCCTGTCCGGCTTCACATTGACGATCGATTGGTCTTCCAATTCGATTTCTCCCTCATCAGGGGTATAAATACCCGTAATCATATTGAAAAAAGTGGTCTTGCCGGCTCCGTTCGGACCGATCACAGCACTTATTTTTCCCTTTTGAAACTCATGATGAACGCCATTCACCGCCACCAAGCCACCAAACCGCTTCACCAAGTTCCTTACACGCAGAACAGCCATCGCAAATCCCCTCCAACTTTACAGTTTAACTTGCTCCCTCGCAGCCGTTGCCATACGGTTTCTTAGACTTTCTTCACTCACTTTGCGGTTCTTAACTGCAATTAAACCGTTCGGTTTAAAGACGGCAATAAGGATAAGAATGGCTCCGAAAATGAACCGCTGCATTTTTGAAGGAGATAGCGTAAGCGGAAAGTGGATAACGCCTTGTAAAGTCAACTGATTTAACCAGTTCGTAAATTCGGTAAGCACCTGAAGATTAAGGATGGTAATGAGTGCAGCGCCAAGGATGACGCCAGGCACGCTCCCCATTCCGCCTAGAACGACCATGACTAAAATCGTAATCGATTCCAGCAGTGTAAAGCTCGATGGGTCAATGAAAGTCATTTTAGCGGCGAAGACCACGCCCATAATGCCCGAGAAAGATGCCCCAACGGCAAAAGCGGTCAGCTTCGTGCGCATCAAGGGAACCCCCATCGCCTGCGCAGCAATTTCATTTTCCCGCACAGCTTTCCACGAACGACCTATCCGGGAATGTTCAAACTTTCTCACGCTATAGATAATGAGGATCAAAATGCCGATTACGATATAATAAAATTGATGCGGATGCGTAAAAGCATAGCCGAACAAATCTGGCGGCTTGATTGAAGAGATGCCCTTGGCACCGTTCGTAATGTTCACCGGTTTCTCCAGGTTGTTGAAAACGATCCGAATTACTTCACCGAAACCCAGTGTGACAATTGCCAGATAATCCCCCTTCACCCTTAGAACCGGCAGGCCCAGGAGGACGCCAAACAATGCTGCCATAAAGCCGCCTGCCAAGATAAAGAACCAGAACGCAGAACCAGAAAAAGGGATAAAATCGCCCGATAGGAAGTGCTTCGCCTGAGTCGTCGAAAATATCCCGTACGTATAAGCGCCAATTGCAAAAAAAGCGACGAACCCCAGATCCAACAAGCCTGCAAATCCAACGACAATATTAAGTCCGAGGGCCATTGCAATATAGATACCGCTTTGTGTGGCCACTTCCATGTACGATTCATAAGCAGGTCCACCGGACGAGGCTAACGGAATGATGATCAGCAAGAGAATACTGCCGAGCGTCCATTTCATTTTATTGGAAAAAGAAGTGTAATAGAGTAACAGCAAGGAGGCCAGCAACAATAAAAAGGCCGCTACCGATTTGGCCATCATATATACACTAAGCGCAGTCACCGTGACAAGCAGCAGCAGAACTAAACCCTGACTTTTCCAGCTGCCCGCCAGACTCCATTTCATTTTATCCAGCATGAGTCACCTACACTTTCTCTTTGACGGCTCTGCCAAACAGACCCTCGGGCTTAAAGATCAATACAACAATGAGAATCATAAAAGCAAACACATCTTTGTACTCGGAACCGAAGCTACCATTTGTCAACATTCCAAGATTGGAAGATGCAAACATTTCAAGCATCCCGATTAACAGTCCGCCGAACATCGCGCCCCGTATATTGCCGATGCCGCCAAGCACAGCTGCCGTGAACGCTTTCAACCCTAAAAGGTAACCGATATATGGATCGATTGTGCCGTACTGCTGCGCAAACAACACCCCAGTAGCGCCGCCTAATGCCGAACCGACAAAAAAGGTCACAATGATCACTTTATTCACATTGATGGACATTAATGAGGCCGTGTCCCGGTCCTGTGCGACCGCACGCATAGCGACTCCCCATTTTGTGCGATGAACAAAATAATCCAAGCCGATCATGAGTAGAACAGCCACGATAATAATGATGAGTGTATTCGTCTTTAAAGAGGCATCCCCCAGCCATGAACTAAGGGAGGAAGTGCTGAGCTGCATGTTTTTATCAAATAACGTCGTGCCGCTAATGATATAATTGCCCGTCTTCAATTCGGAAATAAAACGTACGAGATCTTGGAGCACGAAAGAAACGCCGATTGCGGAAATGAGTGAAATCAACTTCGGCGCTTTGCGGAGCGGTCTGTATGCGATTCGTTCAATCCCCACGCCGAGAAGTCCCGTACACAGCATGGCAATTGCTAAAATCAGCGCATACGCCAGCCATCCCGGCATTTCGCCGAGCCAGCCAGTTGATTGAAAAACAAACAGGACAGCTGTGCCGATGAACGCCCCCGTCATAAAAATTTCACCATGCGCAAAATTGATCAATTCCAGAATCCCGTATACCATCGTGTAGCCCAAAGCAACAACCGCATAAATCGCTCCTAAAGCAAGACCGTCAATAAAAACTTGCGGGAATGAGTGCAGGATGTTCAGCATCATGAAGCTGCTCCTTTCGCAGTGGATACAAGGGATAGAGGTAAGTCTTCAGCTGACCCTACCTCTTCCCTGCATAAGTAAATACGATGAAGCTTACTTCCCTACTTCAGAAATCATCGCACCCGGATATTTCGGGCCTTCAAATTTGTATATAAACACTTTCGCGTATGTATTATCCCCTTTGCCATCAAAGGACACTTTCGTAGCGACGCCTTGAAAATCTTTCGTAGCACGGACCGCATCACGAACCTGTTCGCGAGTCGGCGCCTTGCCGCCGTTAGCGCTGCTGGCCGTTTTGATGGCGTTCAGGATGATCGTCATGCAGTCATAAGCGTAAGCCGAATAGCCGTCTGGTGCCTTGCCGAACTTAGTTTTATACTGATCGGCCCATTTCTGGCCATCCGGCGTTTTAGTAATATCCGTAGAAATCGACGCATACAGGGCATCTTTCACTTTATCCCCGGCAACATCCACTAACCCTTGCGAGTCCCAACCATCCGCTCCCATAAAAGGAACTATAATCCCCTTATCGCGAGCTTGCTTAATGAGAAGTCCGCCTTCAGCGTATAAGCCGCCAAAGAATACGAAATCTGGTTTCTTGCTAAGGGCAATGTTGAGCACGCCATTGAAATCTTTCTCGCCGACAGTAATGCCTTCGTAGCCGACAATATTGGCACCCTGTTTGGCTGCAGCCTCTTTAAATGCATCGGCAAGCCCTTGGCCGTAAGCTGTTTTATCTTGGATGACAAAAATATTTTTGGCCTTCACTGTATGTACGGCATAATCAGCAGCCGCAGGACCCTGGAAGTCGTCCCTGGCCACAATGCGGTTCACGGCCTTTAGATTCCGGTCTGTTACCTCTGTAGCGGTATTGGAAGGGGAAACCATAACGATATTATTTTTCTCATAGACGACGGAAGAAGGAATTGCAACTCCGGAGTTCATATGGCCGACAATGCCAAGAATTGCAGGATCCGCACTAATAATTTCGGCGTTCGCTACGCCCTTCTTAGGATCCGCTTGGTCGTCATAGGGGACAAGCTGCAGGTCGAATCCCAGCTTTTCAAATTCCACCTTGCGGTCATCCAACGACATCTGTGCACCGAGCTTGATCGCTTCTCCTTGAACAGCACTGCCGCCTGACAGCGGGGACTGAGTGGCAATCTTGATGACAGTCTTGGCGCTTGCACTCGGCTTAGCCGACTCTGGAGCTGAACTTGCAGTTGTACTTATGCTCGTGCTTGTACTTGTACTCGTTCCGTTTCCGCAGCCCGCCAACATACTTAAGGCAAGCACAGATGCTGAGATACATAGAGCTGTCTTCTTCAAAATCATAGAACAACCTCCCCAGTTCATTTGGTACGCAAAAATACCGACTTCGCAGCATTCAGAACTTCGGTGTCAAAGCGAAATTCATGCAAAACTACTCCATCGGTATCTCAGATGACATGTACCTTACACATTTATCTTAAATAACTCAGTAAACCATGTCAATATATATAACATAATTTTTGTTTTTATTGATCGACCTTTGTTTTGAGTTATATAATATTACATAAACATAACTCAAGTTGCTGGCTGAGCACATAACTTTTGAAGTGCCAGCACGAGGTGTGCTCAGACAGCACATTTCCGCGCGCGGCACGTGCACGCAGCGAAAAAAGCCAGCTCCGCCAAGCTGGCTTTTACAATGTGTCTGACGCCTAAGCCCAGTTCCCTTTGCGGAACAGCGGCTCCACGTCACCATTGGCTAAGATGCCGTCTATGTCCATGTCAGCCGATCCCATCATAAAATCTACATGAGTCAAGCTGTCATTCAGCCCGCTAGCCTGCAATTCTTCCTGGCTCATGGCATTTCCGCCCTGCAAGCAAAAAGGAAATGCACGGCCTATGGCAAAGTGACAAGACGCATTTTCATCAAACAATGTATTGTAGAAAATTAGATTCGTATCGGAAATCGGCGAACGATGAGGCACGAGCGCAACTTCCCCAAAATAGTGCGAGCCTTCATCCATCTCAACAAGACTTTTCAGCACCTCGTACCCTTTTTCCGCCGTATAGTCGACGATTTTTCCATCTTTCAACGTAAGCTTGAAGTTCTCAATCAAGTTGCCGTTGTAGCTAAGCGGCTTCGTGCTGGTGACGGTGCCGTTCACCCCTGTTTTTAACGGGGATGTGAACACTTCCTCGGTCGGCAAATTCGCGATAAACGAGGCGCCTTGCGCATTTTGCATGCTGGCGGCAACCCACACATGTTCCGGCGGAAGCTGGACCGTAATATCCGTGCCGGCCGATCGGTAATGAAGCGCGCTGTATTTGCGCTCGTTCAAATGCTTTGCCTTCGCCTCCAGCGTGCTGGAATGCTCTTTCCAGGCCTGCACCGGATCCTCTTGTTCGACGCGTGTTGCCTGGAAGATCGCGTTCCATAAAGCTTGAACCCGCTCCGCTTCCGGCAGCGTGGGGAACACTTTATCCGCCCATGCTGGAGACGGAACAGTGACGATGGACCAGCTTACTTGATTTTTTAAGCGAGCACTGGTCAAATTCCGCAAAGCGGCGTTGTTGGTTTTGCTCGATTGCTGGATGCGGCTCGGTTCAATTCCGTTTAGCAAATCGGGGTTATTCGCCACCACATATAAAAAAGCTGCATGTTCCTTGGCCAGCTCCTCGTAACCTTTGGCCCGCCACATCGGATATTCCAGAAAGGTCTCAAACGGCGCCAGTTCAAACTTCAAGCGTGTGACTTCATCGTCGGACCACTCGACGTAAACTTCTTTCGCGCCGATTTCATAGGCCCGCTTGACCACGCAGCGCACGAATTGCGCCGCAATCAGCGGGGCAAAAATGACCAGCTTTTGCCCAGCCTGCACGTTCACGCCGATTTCTACAGCAAGTGCAGCATATCGCTTTAATTGTTCTTGAAACGTGTTCACGTTCTTCCCCCCATACATCATGATCATTGTTGCTAATCTTATCCATCATTACTATGCCCCGCCTCGTTCCGCATATGCCGCAGGGTGGATTAAATATCCGGGGCTTTTGAATGTCTTAAGCGGCGTAGCGAACGCTACGATTACACCGCTGATGACCATCAGCAAGCCGCCTGCGGCGATGAGGGCTCCGATCGAAAACAACCCTGTCAACAAGCTGATGAACATTGTCGCTACCGGCACACAGACCAAGCCAAGCGCGCTGATCACACTGAAAACGAGAGCATGCTTGTCGGCAGTAACGGAAGTTTGAATGATGACTAATTCAGGAATGTTAATAGCCGTTACACTCATACCGAATACAAAAGCGCAAATGATTAAGCTCCACACGGATGGATAACACCCTGCAAAGACCAATGCCATACCGGCAAGGATACCTGACACAATGAAAAGCGCGCCTTGGCGCACAATGGACATGCGGGCCAACAGCAGCCCGACCACAAACGCGCCTATCATGCCTGCCGCACGAACAAGTGTCAGCGTTAGCGCATTCCCGTCCGATTGCGTGTACACCAGGTACGATAGAAGACTATCCCAAGGGACGATGCCAGCATTGAGAAAAATACAAAATATCGTAATGCCGAAGATCACTCGATGTTGGCAAACGAGGCTGAATCCTTCACGGATTTGCTGCCAGTATGATTTAGCCGGACCGCCATGATCCGGAGTTTGCGGCACATCGTTGCACGGACTCCCGCCCAGCTGAGGCTGCCGAATACCGAGCACGATAACGCCGGAGCAAAGGAAGATCCCGGCGGTTACCGTGAGTGCGGCAGCCGGCGAGGCAAGTGTAAGGATCGCTCCGGATAGCGTGAGTGCGGCCAGCCGCATTATTTGCCCGGAGGACTCCAGCAAGGCGTTGCCTTTTTGCAGATGCGCTTTCGCCACAATGCTGGGCAGTAAAGCTGTCGCAGCGGGATTGTAGACGGAACCGCAAGCAGATTGGACGAAGGCCGCACCGTAAAACACCCAGAGCGGAATCGTTCCCATGTACAAACTCAGCGCGGGTATAACAAGTACGACAAGCGCCCTGACCCCGTCGGAGGCGAACATCCAGTACTTCAAGTTACCGCCTTTTATGAGCGGGCTGACGAGAAAGCCGAGAAAAACAACCGGAATCAAATTCGCTGCATACAATAGCAAACTATTCGATGCGTCTCCCCCGAGCTTGAACATGAGCCATGGCATCGCCATGCTGGCGAAATTATCGCCGAATAGCTTCACTGCTTTGGATATGAATAGAAGAACATAATTCCGCTCCCAGATGCTTTCCTCTTTTGCACACAAGCTGCTTCGCGTCTCCATTCCTCTTTGGTTACCCTTGCGAAGCCGTTAACGGACGAACCATATGCACTTGTTCCACCCATGTGGTAAAGCCCAATTGTTCGAGAATCGCGATTAAAGGTGCATTCGATTTGCGCAAATTCATCGTCATTCGTTTACATGGCGCTTCCAGCGGGTAAAAAACTTCCAACAAAGCGGCGCGGAGAATTGCCTCTTCATCCGTCCGCCCAGGCAGGACCTCGCACTGGTAAAGGGTAATTGCGGACAACCGGCCCTCGGCATCCAGTGTTCTTTTATAAAGCGCATACCCCACGACTTCGCCTGAGCTGTACACCAGCAAGCTTTCCCCATCCCGAATGCCTGACCAATGAGTCTGCCATGCGGAGGTGTGGCGGTAAAACGGCAGCGTCTGCAAAGCGTTCGGCAGCCCTTTTTTATACGTATAAATGCCTTCAGAAGCTTGCAGATTGTCGGAGGCGAGGGGCTCCGTCTTTTGAAGAATCGCCAGTTGATCGATGATTTCGTAGCCTACGCTTTTATACAGTCTGATAGCCGGCTCATTCTGGCTTAGCGCTTCCAGCATTGCAAGCTCTACGCCCAGCTCACGGTACAGCTCCAAATTTCGCTCCATGACCAGCTTGCCCATTCCTTTTCCCCGGTACGCCGGCACGATCCCCGTCCCGCCGTTCCACGCCACTTTTTTTCCATCGATCGTGCGCAAACCGTTCGCGACAATGCCGATCGGCACCCCGTCTGCATAAGCGGCAAAAGAATCCTCCAATGAAATATGCTCATTAACGGTCCTGGTCAGGAAACTGCTTACGGTCAGCTGGTTGGTTACAAAATAATGCTCAAATCCTTGATTCCATAATGTAACACAGTCCTCAATCGAAAGCTCGCTTAATTTGCGGTATGTGAGCATCGATGTGCCTCCTTTGGCGTTATAAAATTATATAATAAAATGACTGGTCAGTTTCTTTTATTATTATGACATATCCAAATTATTCCTTCAACCCAAATTTGTAAGCGGGAGAAGAGGGCTGCGTGCCCGAGGGAACCATCTCTAGCGGGTGCTGCGCTCTCCGAGCCCGCGAAACAGCATTAGCGCGCGACTAGCACCGAGCGCGTAAGCTCAACCGGCCGATCCACTTCACGGCCAAAACAACAAATAGCGGAAGCCACCACGCTTCCGCTATCTCTCAACAAGCGCAGGCGCCCCCCTGCGCTCACACCGCCGGACCGCAGCACGCCGCCCCGGTCCTATCTCACTTATGAAGGATGTCATCCTTCAACGTAGCTACATGCGCGATAACGCTGTCGATATCCCCTTGGCCAACCCCGAAATGCGCTAGTGCAGCGCTGAGGTGCTTAGCAATCGCAGCAAAATGCACGTCCTGCAAATTCATGCCCGTATGTGCTTTGGCCATCGATAAGCCCGAATATTGATTCGGTCCCCCTAAGGCAAAGCTAATGAATTTCGTCTGGTGCTTTCGCTGTTTGTTCATGTCCGTGTTTTTGAAAAAACCGTTCACCGTCTCATCCGCCAAAACCAGTTCATAAAAATAGTCGACCACTTTGCCAATGGCTTCTTCTCCGCCAAGTTTTTGATACAAGGACTCCGTTGATTGCACCTCTTCGCCATCTCCTTCTGATTATCGAACACTTGGTTTATATTTTCCGCTACAATCGGAAACTATTCCCACCGGGGGCACTCTCTAAGCGCAAAAAAGCACCCGCCAACTTCAGTCAGCGAATGCTCTCAACTTTTCAATATTCATCTACTTTACTTGCTGCTTTACTTCTTGCCTTCCGTTCTCCGGGCAAACCAAGTTGCTAATATGGAACCCGACAAATTATGCCATACGCTAAACAATGCGCTCGGCACAGCCGCCAGCGGGCTGAAATGAGCTGCAGCGAGAGCCGCTCCCAAGCCCGAGTTCTGCATGCCGGTTTCCAGCGTAACTGCCTTGCGCTTGCTCAAATCCATGCCAAACATCTTCGCGAAGAAGTAGCCTAACAGGTAGCCAAGCACATTGTGCAAAATAACGGCAACGAAGATGAGCAGTCCGTTCGTCATAATTTTCGGCTGATTCAAGCCTACGACGATCGCTACGATCAATACGATCGCCATCGTGGATACGAGCGGAAGTGCTTTGACGCTTGCTTCGGCTTGCTTGCGGAACAAGGCTTTGACAATGATACCGAGGATGATCGGTACAATCACCACTTGCACAATGTCCATAAAAAGAGATTTTGTATTAATATCCATCCATTTGCCAGCCAATAGCGAAATTAATGCAGGCGTCGCAAACGGTGCAATGACAGTAGAGACGGAAGCAATGGATACGCCGAGGGCCACATCGCCCTTAGCGAGGAACGTCATTACATTGGAGGCGGTACCGCTGGGGCAGCAGCCGACCAGAATGACACCGACGGCAATTTCCGGCGGAAGCTTCAAAACGATAGCCAATACATATGCAATGGTTGGCATGATGAGATAATGGCCAATAACACCGATGGCCACATCTTTGGGGCGACGGAACACTTCCCGGAAGTCGGCTGTCGACAAGGTGAGCCCCATCCCGAACATCACGATCCCGAGCAGCGGGGATATCGCATTTTTATAGCTGGTGAACAAGCTTGGTGCGAAAAATCCCAGACATGCGAACAAAATGACCCAAAGTGAAAACGTTTTTCCTACAAAATTGCTGACTTTCTCAACTGCATTCATGATGTCCTCTCTCCTCTATCTATCTCTCTAAAAGATTTAGCTCATTTTACTACGAGTTTTCCCCCTTGGCAATGAAATCCTACAAAGTTGATCTGAATACCATTCAACAGGATTAGACGCAAATTACCGGAGTGCCCGCGAAATACCTACAATCCGACAACGGGTTTCGAGCAACATTTTGGATACATTCTGGTAATCTATGAAAAAAGATTCAAAGGAGGAAGACACATGACGAAAGAGATGGAATATTATATCCTCGTGTGCGTCATTATCACCATTATGTTTAGTCTTTGTGTAGATGTGCTGGCACGAAACTATCGGAAAGGTCACTCCGCTCCTCTAACTTCGAATCTGCATGAGCTTTCTCTTGATCCCTCTGATTCCGCCGATGCCGATGTTTCCGTCAAGCAATTGGCGCACGCCGCGCACGTCGAACCGATTGAGGCCGTTTACCCGATGTACATTGATTGCAGCCGCCGCACAGCTTAATACAAGCGATCCTGGGAGCCGCGTAAGCAGCGAAGGGATCGCTTTTTTCATTGTCCTGCCAAATCTGGGGATGCCGCCCGCTCCTTCTGTCGCTTTTGCAGCAGCTTCCCTGTCACGATCACGGCTGCGGCAAGCAGAAGCGGAAGTGCATAGTGGAAGACTGGATGAGCCGACTCCATTCGGAATGCGATCACATGGTCACTCATGATCATTTCTCCCGATGTATAGCCGAGCAAGGCAACGCCAAGCAGGACGATGACGGGGTAACGGTTCATCAGTGCCATCAGCAGCTTACTGCCCCAAATAATCAATGGGATGCTTATCGCCAGCCCCAAGGCAATGAGCAACAAATTCCCGCCAGCCGCACCGGCGACCGCCAGTACGTTGTCCAAGCTCATGATCAGATCAGCGAAAAGAATCGTTTTGACCGCCGCCCCCAGATGCTGGCTGGAAGGGAGATGCGCCTCCTGGTCGTCATTTATCATTAATTTCACAGCAATATACAGCAGCAGCAGCCCGCCCAGCACTTGAACGTAAGGAATCTTCAGCATCCACACCGCCACAAAAGTCAAAATAACCCGCAATAATATCGCGCCAAAGCTGCCGAAAAAAATGGCTTTTTTCTGCTGCCCGGCAGGCAGATTGCGGCAAGCAAGCGCAATGACGACGGCGTTATCGCCGCTTAGGACGATGTTGACCAGTATGATTTTTAGCAGCCCCACCAATAACATTTCCAGTTCCATACCTCTTCGTTAACCCCTTCCATTCCTCTTACCACCCATTAAATTTCTCATCTTTATCCTCGATGTATCGTGCAGAGCCTTGTCCGCTAGTGTGAGACAAACAAAACCTTTGCTGCAAAAACGACTGCAGTCACCGTCACACTGCTGAGCAATGTGGTCAGCAGCACCGCTTGAGCCGCATATTCCGGATGATTGCCGTACTCCAGAGCAAAAGCGGCGCTGTTCCTGAAGGTCGGAAAGGAGCTGGCAATAACCAGCGCCTGCGCCGTCGTGCCGTCCAGCTTAAGCAGCCAAATGAACGATAAAGCAATGACCGGTGAGACGACAAGTCTGCCCAAAATGCTGAAGATCAGCGCTGCGCTCAGCCGCTTGAACTGCAAGTATGCAGACTGCGCTCCCAGCGTAACGAGCGCGATCGCCAGGAAAGCATTCGCTACGTTTTGCAGCGGATTCCAAATAAAAGCGGGAATCGGCACGGCGAATCCATGCATGATCATGCCAAGGACGAACGCATAGATCATCGGATTTTTGACCAACTCTTTGAGCAGCTGCAGCCCCTGGCTTTGCGCCGATACCGCATTCATCAGCCCGTACGTATTCGTCAGCAAGTTTTGGTAAATCGAAACAACCACTTGTACCGACAAGCCCAGCGGGTTGCCTTGAAAGACGAGCTGGCTGACCGGCAGCCCAAAGTTGCCCGAATTGCTGAGGACCACGCTGTTGGAGAAGGTCGAAGTCAGCCCTTTATCGAATTGCGCCACCTTGGCGGTTACTTTGCTGAGCACAATCAAAACAAAGCTTTGCAGCACGAGAAAGCCGATAATCCGGATCAGCAAGCCGGCATCGAATTTGCTTTCATAGATATTCGTAAAACTTACAGCCGGCAGCAGGAAAAAAGCATTGAGCTTGGACAGCGTGTTCATCTCAAAGTGGAAAACACGATGCAGCAGCACCCCGGCGCCGATGAGCAAAAAGACAGGAACAATGACATTCAGCACAATCAACAAAAGGACATTCATGGCGGATTCCTCCATTAACGAAACCCCTGCTTAGCCTAGCAGCCTGAAGATCAGGACAACCAGGCTAACAGGGGTTGGCGTCAGCTTTTAACCTTCCTCGTTCACCAATACGTTCCTGCCTCTCAGCTTCAGAATCAACGGAATCGTGATCCATAACAGCCCGATTATAAGGAAGACGAGGGAGACCGGCTTTTGCAGAAAAATCATGAAATCGCCATTGGAAATCGTAAGCGCCCGGCGCATGTTGTTTTCCATCATAGGACCGAGAATGAGCCCCAGCACAAGCGGAGCCAGCGGATAGTCGTTCTTGGCCAAGAAGTAACCGACGATTCCGCAGCCCATGATGAGCAGCAAATCAAATGTCGAATATTGCACCGCATACACGCCAAATACGGAAAAGACGATAATGAGCGGGATTAAATATTTGGTCGGTGTTTCGATCACTTTGGCAAATACTTTGACCAGCGGCATATTCAGAATCAGCAGCATCAAGTTGCCGACGAACATACTTGCGATGACGCCCCAGGCCAATTGCGGGTGATCCTGGAACAGTAAGGGACCTGGCTGCACGTTATACATGATGAATGCACCCATCAAAATTGCCGTTGTACCCGAAGACGGAATGCCAAGTGTCAGCAGCGGAATCATCGCACCGCCGGAAGCGGCATTGTTGGCGGATTCCGGCGAAGCGACGCCTTCGATGGCGCCTTTCCCGAACTTATCCGGGTTTTTGCTGATCTTCTTTTCCACGATGTAGGCGAAAAAGGAGGCCAGAATCGCCCCGGCGCCAGGCAATAAGCCGATGAAGAAGCCGAGCACGGAACCGCGGGCAATCGGCAGCGCGCTATCTTTCAAATCTTTTCGCGTCGGCATAATCCGGTTGATTTTCGCCAATTCGCCGTCGTTGCCTTCGCGCTGCAAAATCGTTTTGAACACTTCCCCGACGGCAAAAGTACCTACGGCCACAGTTAAAAACTCCAGGCCCTGATATAATTCAGGAACGCCGAACGTAAAGCGTTCCACGCCGGATACGCTGTCGATGCCGATGGTCGCCAGCAGCAGACCGAACGCGGTCATCATGAGTGCCTTGACCATCGATTTGCCGGCCAGACCGCTGATGGCGAGCAAGCCCAGCACCATGAGCGAGAAATATTCGGCCGGACCGAATTTGATCGCTACGTCCGATAATGGGCGCGCCAGGAAGATCAAGCCGATCAGAGAGATAATGCCGGCGGCGAAGGAGCCGATGGCCGAAATCGCCAGCGCTGCGCCGGCTCGGCCTTGCTTGGCCATCTGATAGCCATCAAGCGTCGTCACGACGGACGACGATTCGCCCGGCGTATTGAGCAGAATCGACGTTGTCGAGCCGCCGTACATCGCGCCGTAATAGACCCCGGCCAACAAAATGATCGAGCTGGTAGCCGCTTCTTCCGCGCTGAGGCCGGACGTCATCGTCGCCGTGATTGGAATCAGCAGAGCAACGCCGCTCATCGGTCCGATGCCCGGCAACACGCCGACGACCGTGCCAATCAGCACGCCGATGAATACGAACACAACGTTGTGCCACTGCATCGCAGTGCCTAGTCCGTGCAATACATAGTCAACTGTACTCATGTTAAGCTCCCCCTAACCAAGCTGGGAATCCAGGAAGCGAACCATCCAGCACGTGTACATATAAGTAATAAACGCCGTAAGAGAAGCATGCGGCGATAATCAAGGACACCCATAGGCGGCCCTTCTGCATCGTTTGGAACCCGATCATAAGGAACAGGAACGTCGAAATAACGAACCCAATATCCTCCAAAAAATATGCATATAAGACAGCGGCAGCAAAAATAATGCCGAATCTTTTGTAGTCTAAATGTTCTTTGTGTTTCTCCGCCCGCTGCTGCTTGCGGAACGTTTCATAGATCAAACGTACACTCATTAACGATAAGAACGAGCCTAGAATTAATGGAAAAATATTAGCACCTACATGACTTCCGTATGCGCTGGTCGAAATCCCTAAGGAACCGAACACAAACGCAAGGCCAACGGCGAAAAACGCGATCCCTGCATACCGGTCAAACGTCGTATTCATCTTTGTACCTCCTACCCTTAAGGGCGAGGGAGAAGAGGCGCTCTTCTCCCTATTCTTCAGGTGTTATTTCTGCATGCCCAGCGCGGTCAGCATATCTTTCACTTGTGTTTCTTGCTGAGTTAAGTACGTTTTGAAATCTTCGGATTTCTTATAGTCGGTTTCCCAGCTGTTCGCTTGCATTTCTTTTTTCCATGCATCGGACTCTACCATTTTTTTCAGCGCGTCTTCCCAGTAGCTCTTCGCTTCCGGACTCATGTTCTTCGGTCCGAAAATCCCCCGCCAGATCAAGAATTCGGCATCAACGCCCTGCTCTTTCATCGTCGGCACATCTTTCAAGTTACCGCCAAGGCGGGCTGGAGCCGCAACCGCGAGGATGCGGATTTTTCCAGCCTTCACGTACTGATCCAGAGATGATGCGTCTGTGCCCAATACGTCCGCATTGCCGCCGAGCAGTGCCGTTACCGCTTCGCCGCCGCCATCATAGGAGACGTATTTCACTTTCTTCGGGTCAATGCCATATTTGAATGCCGGCAAAATGGAGACCAAGTGGTCCATCGAGCCTGGCGCCGATCCGCCGGCAACCGTCAATTTGGTCGGGTCTTTCTTCATATCTTCAAGCAAAGATTTCAAATCTTTATACTTGGAATTTGCCGCAACGGCCACAGCGCCGTAATCTTTCGTCAATTGCACCAGCGGTGTCGTGTCATTGAAGCCGTATGGCGTGTTGCCTTCTTTTTTCAAATGGTTGATCAGGATGGGCGGCGAGCTGACGAAAAGCTTGTAATTGTCCTTCACATCTTTGGTCGCGTATTCAGCCATGAACACCGTCCCGCCGCCGCCCGGTTTGTTTTCCACGGTGATCGGCTTATCGACCGCTTTGGTGTCGGAGAGCACTTTCGCGATCGTGCGTGCAGTCATATCCCAACCGCCGCCTGCGCCGGACGGAGCGATGATGCTAAGCGCCTTCTCCGGATACCCCGATTTCGCTGGCGCTGCCGGAGCTGCCGTTGCTTTGCCTTGATCCGCTGGCGCACTGGTTGCAGCCGGTTTTGCCGCGTTGCTGCCGCACGCTGCGAGACTGACGGCTAGCAGACTGATCGCGCTAACTTTCCATGAAGCTGCCAATAATTGTTTTATCAATTGAAACCCCTCCAATTGTATATGTGATGTATCCGCTTTCTTTGAAGCGTTTTCAGAATACCATCTCGCCCTATCGTCCGAGAAGTTTAACAGAATTAATTGTAAAAACTTCGTTATGCCCATTTTGTTCATATTGTTCACGGCAGGGAAAGGCCGCTAACGGTAAAATGAGAACGCTTTTATGATACAATACAATCAAAAACAGGAGGACATTCATCAATGAAGCTGCAGACCAAATTAATCCTCATTATTTGTTCGCTCCTGTTTATCGTGATTGTCAGTCTCGGCGGCATCTTCTATTACATCATGACCACAACGCTCGAAGAACAAATCGGAACCCGCGCTTTGAAAGTTGCTGAAACCGTTGCCAACATACCTGAGGTTAGTCATGCTTTTCAAACATCAGACCCTTCCGCCATCATCCAGCCAATCGCCGAACACATTCGTGATAAAATTGATGCCGAATATATCGTTGTCGGCAACCGTGACGGCATCCGCTACTCGCATCCGCTGCCGGAGCGGATCGGCAAAGAGATGGTCGGCGGCGATAACGGTCCTGTGCTCGAAGGGCAATCGATCATTTCCAAGGCCATCGGCTCGCTCGGGCCGTCTTTGCGCGGCAAAGCGCCGATCCGGGACGATCTGGGCCAGGTCATCGGGATTGTCTCCGTCGGCTTCCTGACGGAGGACATCGACACGATCACCGACGTTTATCAATCGCGGATTGAATGGATATCAATGATCGTGCTCGGCATTGGCCTGATCGGCGCGATCCTGATCGCCCGTAACGTGCGCAGCTCCATCCACGGGCTGGAGCCCAAAGAAATCGGCGCCTTATACACAGAGAAGCAGGCGATCCTGCAATCGATTCGCGAAGGCATCATCGCGGTGAACCAGGACGGCGTCATCACGATGGCGAACCGCTATGCGCTTCAGCTGCTGCAGCTGCCGGAGCGCGCGAAGATCACGGGCAAGCACATTGAAGATGTGATCCCGAATACGCGGCTTTATGAGGTTGTCCGCACAGGCGAAGCCGAATTCGACCATGAAATGCTGATCGGCGGCCACGAAGTCATCGTCAACCGTGTGCCGATCGTTAACCGCAAGCGCGGCGTCACAGGTGCCGTCTCCAGCTTTCGCAGCAAATCCGAGCTGTACCGGCTCGCAGAAGAGCTGTCGCAGGTCAAGCGGTTTGCCGAGGCGCTGCGCGCGCAGACGCACGAATTTTCCAATAAACTCTACGTCATCTCCGGGCTGATTCAGCTGGAATCGTATCAGGAAGCGGTCGAAATGATCTCCAGGGAATCGGATGTGCATCAGAATTGGGTGCAATTCATCATGCACGAAATCCCCGATCCGGTGATCGGGGGGCTGCTGATCGGCAAATTCAACCGCGCGCAGGAGCTCAAATTAACGTTCGAGCTTGATCATGAGAGCACTTTTGCCGATATCCCGGCGGAAATTGACCGCAATCTGCTCGTTACCATCATCGGCAATCTGATCGACAATGCGATGGAAGCCGTTCTGGCGGGCGGTGAACAGACAGTGCCGTATGTCAAGCTATTTTTAACCGATCTCGGTGAGGACTTGATTATTGAATGCGAAGATCGCGGCGTCGGCATCCCCGATGATGTAGGCAGCACCGTGTTTGAGAAAGGCTTCTCCACCAAAGCCGGCGAACATCGCGGCATCGGCCTCTCTTTAGTTCAGCATGCTGTTGGCAAGCTGGAAGGATATATGACGTTCCAAAAAAATCCAGCCGGAGGCACGATCTTCACGGTCGCCCTGCCTAAGCAACCGTTTTTATAGAAAGGAGTTGACTCGATGGAACTGAATCACCTGCTGCAATCAACCATTGAAGTCCTGATCATTGAGGATGATGTGAAGATTGCGGAAATCAACCGCAGGTTCATCGAAAAAGTAGACGGCTTCCATGTCGTCGGTATCGCCACCGACGATGTCCAGGCCAAGGAACAGCTGGATATCCTGCGGCCGAATCTCGTCCTGCTGGATATTTATTTTCCAAATGGCAGCGGACTGGACATGCTATCCTACATTCGTCAGCACTACCGTGACACTGACGTTATTATGATCACCGCGGCTAAAGAAGCCGAAGCCATCCGGGACGCCGTCCGCAGCGGGGCTTTCGACTATATTATGAAGCCGCTGGTATTTAATCGGCTGCAGGAAACATTGCAGCGCTACCTTGATTTTCATCGCGAATTGAATCGCCTGAACACGAGCGGCTCGATTAATCAAAGCGATGTCGACCGCTTATGGTCAGGCACAGGCAAGAAAGATGCGCGTGCTGAGAACATTTTCCTCCCCAAAGGCATCGATAAGCTAACGTTGGAAAAAATCGTGCAGGCGATCTCCGCCGCGGATGCGGGCATGACCGCCGAACAGATCGCCAAAGAAATCGGCGTCAGCCGTTCGACAGGACGCCGCTATTTGGAGCATCTGGTCAGCGCCGGCGAAGTGTACGCCGATCTGTCCTACGGCGTCGTTGGCCGGCCCGAACGGGTTTATCGGAAGAAAGGTCTGTGAGGAGGAGACCCGACGCTCAATTCCGCCTCGGTCAAGTGGGCAACGCTCCAGCTGCTTCTCGTTCAGCAATTTCGAACTACCGCGATTTCCGCACAGTAGTGTCACGTAAAATTCCCAGCGGCCTCCGCCGCCGGACGCTACAAAAAAGCCGCCCGCTCCATTGGAGGGACGGCTTTTGCTTTATTTTTTCAAGTGGTAAGGCACGGTCGTAATGATCAGGTTCCGCCGATAGAGCAAATGGGCTCGAATCAGTAGACTGGATTGGTTGTGCAGGATGTTGTGCCAGCCCTTCTTCGGGATGAATTGCGGAATAATGACGGTTACCTGGTAGTTCGATTCGCTGGCCTTGCGCTGCACAGTGTCAATGAATTTGGTCAGCGGGTTAATGATGCTGCGGTAAGGCGAATGCAGCGTCACCAAGCGCACATCAGGCTGCCACTTATTCCATTTTTCCTCGAAAACAACCTCATCTTCTCTTTCAAACGGCACGTAGACGGCGATGATTTGGTGAGGCGATAACGATTTCGCATAGTTCAGTGAGTTCTCGACGACATGCGTGATACCCGCTACAGGGAGAATGATCACGTTCCCCTCAATCGGCTTGACCGGTTCGCACGTTGCGAGCCGCAGCTGGTCCCCGACGGCATCGTAGTGTTTGCGGATGCGATGGAACAGGATGATGATTAACGGCAGGAATATCAATACCGCCCAAACCTGTGTAAACTTCGTCAAAAAGAACATCATGGTGACGATGAAACTGATCAGCGCGCCCGTCGTGTTTATGATCAGCTTGAGCAGCCAGCCAGTTGGCTTTTCGCGAATCCATTTGAGCATCATCCCCGTCTGGGAGAGAGTAAATGGAATAAATACACCAACGGCGTAAAGTGGAATTAAATGCTCTGTCTTCCCTTTAAAGGCGAAGATGAGAATGATGGACAGCAAGCCAAGAAAAATAATCCCGTTGGAATACCCTAACCGGTCGCCGCGGATGGTGAACATTCTTGGGATAAATTTGTCTTTCGCCAAGTTAACGGCCAGCAATGGAAAAGCGGAATAACCTGTGTTGGCGGCCAGCACCAGGATAAGCGCTGTCGTTCCTTGGATGAAATAATACATGAAGCTTCGTCCGAACGTTTGTTCTGCGATCTGCGAAACCACCGTCACTTCATCTTTCGGGGCAATCCCGTAATAGTACGCTAACCATACGATCCCTGAAAATAAGATGGCAAGCAGTGTACCCATCGCGATCAAGGTTTTGGTCGCATTTTTCGGGGCCGGATCCTTAAAGTTAGGAATCGCATTCGAGATCGCCTCAACCCCTGTCAGTGCCGAACTGCCCGAGGCAAATGCGCGCAGGAGCAGGAACAAGCTGATGCCCGCGACTGGCGTACCGATCGGACTATGCAGCGTCGGCGAGACTTGCCCGGTAGCGATGTGATAAAGACCTACGCCAATGAGAATAAAGAGGGCGAGAACGAATAAATAAACCGGATAGGCAAGGACGGTAGCGGACTCGGTAACCCCTCTTAAGTTCAGAATCGTGATGCAAAGGACGAAAAAGACAGCAATCCCGACCGTATGCGCATGCAAGCTGGGAAAAGCGGACGTAATGGCATCCGTCCCCGCCGACACACTCACGGCCACCGTGAGGATGTAGTCGACTAATAACGATCCGCCAGCCACCAATCCGGGGTACATGCCCAGGTTTTCTTTGGAGACAACATAAGCGCCTCCGCCATGCGGATAAGCATAGATGATCTGTCTATAGGATAAAATTAGTGCTGTCAATAAAATCAAAACGCCGACGCCAATTGGAATCGAATACCAGAAAGCTGTTGCACTGATCGTCACCAGGACAAGCAGGATCTGCTCCGGGCCGTATGCCACCGAGGACAAAGCATCGGATGACAGGATGGCTAGTGCCTTCGTTTTGTTGATCTTTTGCTCCCCTAATTCCGTCGATTTCAACGGTCTTCCGATTAAAAACCGTTTTAATTCGGATATCATCGTAGCATTCGCTCCCTTTGTTGGAGATAGCCGCTTATCCTTATGCTTATGTGGTTAGAATCCCAATTTTCAAGCCGGATTATCCATGTCCACCAAGGAGCAAGCTCGTCGCTATCCTAAATTTGGCAATAGAAAACCACAGAGGCAGGAGCCCCTGTGGTCATTGGTTACAAGATCACAGATTCATCATCCTCTCTCCATCTACGCTTACGAGGTTAGCTGCCGGATTCGGATGGTTAGAGTCACCCTACTGCAGAGAAAATCTCTGCAGATTCACCCCATGTCGATGACCGTCCTGCTGCGAATCAGCCGGATATCACCCACGTTGGTTCCCCCGTTTTTCTTCGAGAAAATTCAGCGATATTGAATATGAATCAAATATGTTATATTTTCCATTTGAATACTACGCTATATTCCTTCTTCTGTAAAATAGCAAAACAAGTCGAAAGCCATCTTTCACCGTCATTAAACTTATAAAAAAGCGCTTTCATAGTCTAGGTTCTTATATTAACTAGCGCTATCTTGCTTTTGCTTTGTTTTTGCGATCATATGTTCTATAATAAGGACGGAAACTAGGCAGAAGGAGTCAACATCGATGAAAAAATGGTTATGGAGCCTTATCGCTATCATCCTGATTACAGCGACTTCCTATTGGGCCCAATCGGACATTACCGAGAAACCGGCAAGCGTGGGACAAAAAGATGCGATCACCCTCGTTTTCCCCAAAGACCGCTATCCGGAAACAGGTGCCCACATCCAGTCAGCCATCGAGCACGGCCAGTCTGCGGTCTGTACGATCGATCGGGCTGCCGCCGAGCACCATCGCGATTTATCGCTGAAAGGCGTGCCCACGAAGAAAGGGTATGACCGTGATGAATGGCCGATGGCGATGTGTGCGGAGGGCGGATCCGGCGCAGACATTCGCTATGTCACACCTACGGACAACCGCGGCGCGGGCTCTTGGATTTCGAACCAGCTCGATAAGTACCCCGACGGAACGAAAGTACAATTTATTGTGAAATAGAAAAAGCAGCCGTTCAGGCTGCTTTTTTCATGCCGCTATTGCTTACGCGGACTTTTTCTTGTTTTTCACGTTTTGATTAAGAAAATGAATAAGTGCTTCATAAAAATCGCGTACGTTTTCCAGTTTCTGATACCCATGCCCTTCATTCTGCTTCACCATGTACGGAACGTCGATATCACGCTTGCGCATCGCGGCTACCATCTGATCTGACTCCGCCTTATTCACCCTCGGGTCATTCACGCCGTGAGCGATCATAAGCGGGGAGCGGATGTTCTCGACGTGCAGGAGCGGTGATGCTTGTTCGAGGAGTTTCTTATCTTGGACAGGATCGCCAACCTGCTGATACATCTGCTGACGTCCAAGCTCCCAGTAAGGCGGCAGCGTATGGAGAAACGTCAGAAGATTGGATGGACCGACGTAATCCACGCCGGCTGCGTATAGATCTGGCGTGAATGTCATCCCCGCCAATGTGGCATATCCGCCATAGGAAGCGCCGTAGATGGCAATCCGCTCAGGGTCTGCGGTGCCGCGCTGGATAAGCCATTTGACGCCGTCGGTGATGTCGTTCTGCATCGTTTGGCCCCACTGCTTGTCTCCGGCATGCAGGAACGCTTTACCATACCCTGTCGAACCGCGGTAATTCAGCTGCAGCACGGCATAGCCTTGAGCGGCGAGCAGTTGAACCTCCATATTATAGCCCCATGAATCACGGGCCCATGGACCTCCATGCGGATTCACGACTACGGGCAGTTTGTTCGCCGGGTCACCTTTGGGCAGTGTCAAGTAGCCGTGAATCGTCAGACCGTCCCTGCTTTGAAAAGAAATCGGCTGCATGTCCGCCATTTTCGTCTCATCGAATGCAGGCGTCGTGTCTGCTAACTTGTCAAGTTTATCCGACTTGCGGTCATAAAGATAATAACTTCCATACGATTTGTCACTGTACTTAACGACGAGCAAACTGTCCTTATCCGGCGATCCAATCAGACTCCAGTGAGGCGTCTGCAGCTTGCTTTCAATCCGTTTGGACAAATCTTCGAATTCCTTATCCAGGTAATGAACATGCATGTCATCCGTCTCATAAGATACGGCCAATATGGACTTCTTCTTATACGACACAACGATATCATTGAGATCGGCCTCGTCATTGGCGTAGACGACTTTCGTCTCCTGCTTGCTGACAGGGTCAAATTCGACTAAAGCTTCCTTATCGCGTCCGACATTCGAAACGGCATAAATCTGTGCATCATTAAACGTAAACATGACAGGAATAAACGTGTCGTTCGCGTCAAATGTGGCAAGTCGGCTGAAAGCTTTATTATCGTCCTCACGATAAAGCAGGCTGGTTTGAGCGCCGTCTACCGCTAGCGCAGCGCGAACTTTGCCCCAATTATCCGTGATCCAGCCTTCAACATTGCCCGGATTCTGCACCTGCATATTCGTATCGCCGTTGCTTAGTTTCACCCGGTATACATCGGATACTTTCGGGTCCCGTTTATTCATCGTCACCAAAAGCTCCAGGTCGCTTTCTTTCTCCGCAGGCAGCACATCAAGCAGACTCGCTTTCACATTCGAATATGGCGTTAAATCGATATCACCGGAACCGTCGGTATGAACGGCGTGAATATGCGTATTTTCCGTGCCGCCCGAATCCTGTGTATAGACGATGATATTATTCGTAATCCAATAGAGGCCGTGAATGTTTTCCACTTTGGAGCTTGTGATCCGCTTGCTCTCAGTCTCGCCAACCTTTTGGATATAAAGGTTCATGCGATTTTCCCACGGCTGCAAGTAAACCATCGTTTTGCCGTCTGGCGACAGCCGCAGCATAGCCTTCTCCGGTAGCTTCAATATATCATCTACGGAAACGGAACTTTGCGTCAATTCTTCCTTTTGCTTGATAACCCGATACAAAAATAAGACAAGCTGTGCCCGGGTCACCTGATCTTTGGGCATGAACTCCATCTGTTCGGTTACAAAATGCTGCTTCAGCTTGATCACATCGTCATGATGAGCTTGGCCAATGGCCGCCTCATCCTTGAGCCAGGCTTGGATGCCGTTATCTTGAAGCTGAAACGCTCGGACAAGCAAACTTGCCATCTGTTCACGTGTCAGGAAGGCGTCCGGCTCGTACAAGCCCTGATTTCCTTGCACAACGTTCTGCTCCTGTAATGCGTTCACTGCTTCGGCATAAGGGCTTGTCGCTGCCACATCGCTGAATGCATTCAGCGCCTTTGGCTTTTTCAGCTTCATCGCCTTGCTAAGCCACAATGCGGCATCGCCGCGTGTCACTGTGTCATCCGGATGAAAATCACCATCCGCTTCCGCCGTTACAATCCCTCGCTGCTTCAACAGCGTAATTTCTTCGCTTGCATAGTAATTCCCTGGCACATCCGGATAGATGTCAGATGTCCCATTCGCCTGAGCACCGGCAGGGAGCGATGCCATCCCAATCAAAACCGCAGCCAAGCCTGTAAAAATCCCTTTGCTCAAAAGCTTCATACTTTTCCCCCTGTAAACTAGTTGTATCCAATATTCACAACACATTCCATTATATAGAAAAGATTCACTTTTTTATAGACTAATAGAGATGTTCTTTTTGATAGAATATATGGGAAAAAGGCCGCTCCGCATCATCCGAGATGACACGAGGCAGCCTCTTAAAGCTTCGATTCGGCTATTTGGTTTGATTTTGCTTCATCACATTGTTGACCAAATTTTGTGTTGCGTCTTCCGTATACTCCGCTGAATTCTCGATGGCATGCTGCACATAATTCGTAGCGGATTGAACTCCGTTATGGAACATATTCGACTTATTCGCTTCCACGTTTTGCAAAATTCGTGAGCGTTCAGACACGTTGATCCCCTCCAAAGGTCAGCTTCCAGCTTAGTTTAATCGTCCGGGATCTTTGTTCACTTCAAAATTCGTTGTGTCACTATAACTCTCACCCATCGCTTGATAATTGGACGGAATTTCGGTATCTGTTTGCTCCGTTTCAGTCGTATTTGCCAAAGCCCAACTCTCAGGTCGACCGAGTTTCTGGTGCAATTCCTTCTGATTCATATGGATTCTCCCTCTCTTCGCAGCCCATTGTACTTGTCAGAAGTTATGATGCGCATTTTGCCTGAAAACATCCCAAGTAACTACGATTGAGGGCAGCGCAGCTTCCAATATGTTCTCTATTAAATTGCTTGTTAAGAGGGGATTTTAAGTGTTGTATCACTATTTCTAGTGAGGAGGGGTTCTTTCCAGTATGAAAAAAACCGTCGTATTAGCGATTGCTTTAACGGCTGCATCTTTAAGTGCCGGTGCCGTAGACGTTCAGGCTAGCAGAGCTGTCCCAGAGAATGCATCTTCTGGCGTTAACGCGATGTCCGCGACGCCAATGACGAATGCGACTACGTATGGGAATACGAATGTGAGTACGAATACGTATGGGAATACCAGTGAGTACGGGAGCACTACGTATGGCAATGCAGGTGTGAACAGGAATTACCAGCGCACCGCTTATGGCAGCAGTACTGTGTACGGTGTGCCTGGCACGTATAAGAATACGGATTCGTATGCAAATGCAAATAACAACACGAGCAGCGGACGGTATAACGCCTATACAGCACCTGGCAGCGTGGTCCGTGACGTAGACGGCATTTACAGCACCAATTCTTACCGGCCTTATTCGACGACTACGACAAATACGAGCTCATCGAACTGGGGCTGGCTTGGTTTGCTCGGGCTGCTGGGCTTTGCCGGGATGCGAAGCAGAAACCGTGACAGAGACAGGGAGTATAGCGAGTAAAATAACTAGATCACACGATTTAACGTGTGATCTTTTTTATTGCCGCGGCAATCGCTAGAGACGCAGCAAGGGCGGCGCGGTTCTTGCCAGTGGCGGTTGGAGATTCGCCTTTAGAGCCGCTCCCGCACAACACAAAAAAGCCGCCTCCCGTCATCCCCGATGACATTAGAGGCAGCCTCTTTTACTTATTTTTACGCTTGCTTGGATGCTTCAATTTCAATAGACACTTTCACTTCGTCCCCGATCAGAACACCGCCAGTTTCGAGTGCGGCATTGTATGTCAGGCCGAAATCACTGCGCTTAATGCTGCCTTGCGCGCTGAATCCTACTTTTTCATTGCCCCAAGGATCTTTGCCTGCGCCTTCAAAAACAACGCTGAACGTTTCCGGACGCGTAACGCCGCGAATTGTCAGGTTACCGGTCAAATCGTACTCGCCTTCGCCGGTTTTTACAAATTCGGTCGATTGGAAGGTCATCTTCGGATGGCTCTCGATACTGAAGAAATCGGCTGTACGCAAGTGGTTGTCGCGGTCACTGTTGCGGGTATCGATGCTGCTTAGATCGACGCTGAAGTGAACATTCGCTGTCGTTAAATCAGCAGGATCGGCTTCAATATTCCCTTCAAAAGTATGAAAGGTCCCTTTCACTTTCGCAATCATCATATGCCGAATCGAGAAATCCACACTGCTGTGAGAAGCATCTAATGTCCACTTTGCATTTGCCATGATTACTTCCTCTCATAAACTAATAATAAATAAGTTACTAAATGAATTTTATTCCATATATAGCCATTTGTCAATTGAAATATTTTTAAAGAAACTCATTTTCAACTTCCCTTTTAGAAGGATAATTTTATATGTCAAGGAATACTGTAGAGACAGCACATGTGTGAAAGGAGTTGTAGTTATGGAAGCAGATGAGTTGGAAGTAGTGGCAAATGACACGATCGTTGCGAACGGTTTGGACATTGAGGAGGATGAGGAGGAGTACGATCATCACGAATCTTTTAAGCGGGGAATCCGCAAAGCAGAGCGATAACTTAACGGGGTTAATTAATGAAAATTTCAATTAAAGAATTCTTTTTTTTTGAAAATTTATTTTAATCCTTCGACAAATAGTAACAATATCCTGACGTTCCATGATTTATAATAGCTATTGTCTTCTAATGAATGCGAACGGAGATAAGGTGAAAATGGAACAATTTTTGTTAGACAAAATCGAATGTGTGCGCATCAAGATGGTTGAAGAAGCTACTGTGCAGCGCAGTTTGACCCACTATAAAGTTGTTGCACTCAGCCATGAGCTAGACCGCTATATTGTACTGTATCAAAAGCTAAAGAAAAGAAAACACGGCGTCATTCAACAACGCAATGATTTAGTGATCGCCTATTAATCGCCAATTTGCTTGCCGCGGCCCTATAACAAACACAACCTGCCAAAGCGGACAAGCTATAGCGCTGAAATTCCACTGCGACCCGTGCCTGCCAAGCTCTGCATCGTGCAAACGTGAACAGGCACACGTGATTGAATAAAGCAGATCTGCCATACCCCGGGCCCCCGCTCGGGGTTACTTCTTTGTAACACAAAAACTTTCATGACCCTCCATCAGGTCACAGGATTTTGGTGAAAATTCCACAGCCTTGGGCAGTAAGTCGGCAAAATCGGACTGGAACGCAGGTGGCTAATCTTTATCTTCTGTAAGAGGGCTTAACCGCTATACAGCACATTGCACCAATCGGTGGCGATGCTTTCACAAAAAAAGAGACCCGCAGCAACGGGCTGCAGGTCTAAAGTGTATATTTTAAAGGGGGTCATATTTGTATTATAACCGTTAAATGTTAATACAAGATGAATGAAACATTTCATTTGTGTTACGAAATATTAGTTTCCCGACATCGCAAAAGGGGCTAATGTCACCTCCCCATCCGTGCTACATAAAATAGCTAACAGCATCGGACTTCAAGGAGGTAAATATGATTGAATATTGTCCTATTTGCAGAGGCTGGTACTATGTCGACATGAGCGCGGGAAGAGAGCAAACGATCATTGATGAATGGCAAGCTGTCTCCGTCCCTCCTGCACCTGCCCTGCAAGCCGTTGCGGTGAATCCGCAAACGACTGCTCTGCTTGTGCTCGATATGGAGACGACCATCTGCAACCAGCACCGCTGCATAGCCTCCATCCCCAAAATCAGCCATCTTGTGGGCGAAGCTCGCGCGAAGGGCATGCCAGTCGTCTACAGCCTGACAAGAGCAGGTCATCCCTCGGACATTGCCCCTGCGCTAACACCCGCTCCCGGCGAACCGATTGTGAAATCCAATGTCGATAAGTTTTATCAGACGAGGTTGGAGGAAATCCTGCGCCAGCGCGGAATCACTACGGTGATCGTGACCGGTTACGCGGCGAACGGCGCCGTCCTTCACACCGCAACGAGCGCAGCGTTCCGGGGCTTTGATGTCATAGTGCCGGTGGACGGAATGTCGGCAGGTGACCCGTATGCGGAACAGTACACAGCCTGGCATATGCTGAATAGCCCCGGCACCCGCAACCGCGCGACGCTGACGCAAATTAACATGATCCATATCGTATCAAGATAAGTTGATTTTCATGCAATAGTTGATAGTATTTTCTGTCCTCGTACATGCTATAATAAGGAAAAAAAGGAGTTGTTGCCTGTGTTAACAAGAACGCTGGGCCGATTAGGCCACCAAAGCTCCGTCGTCATGTTCGGGGCTGCCAGCTTGGGCTCCGTCACGCAAGCGGACGCCGATTCCTCGATTTCCTTTGCATTGGAGCATGGCGTCAATCACTTCGATACAGCAGCCAGCTATGGCGATGCTGAATTGCGGATGGGACCTTGGATGCCCAAGATCCGGGAGCAGATCTTCCTCGCCACGAAAACCGGCGAGCGTACGAAAGAGAAGGCGAAGGCTGAAATTTACCGTTCCTTGGAACGGCTGCAGACCGACCGCCTCGATCTTTTGCAACTGCATGCGGTAGGCGACATGGAGAACCTCGATCTGTGCACAGGCAAAGGCGGTGCGCTTGAAGCCGCTCTGGAAGCGAAGGAAGAAGGCATCGTGAAAGCGATCGGCATCACCGGCCACGGGCATCAGGCGCCAATTGTGCACCGCGAAGCTTTGTCCAGATATCCGTTTGACACCGTGCTGCTCCCTCTCAATTACTATCTGTATTCGCTTCCCGAGTACCGCGAAGCTTTCGACAAGCTGATGGAAGCCGCCGGACAATCGGGCGCGGCCGTTCGCGTCATCAAAGCGGTGGCCAAGGGACCGTGGGGCGAGCATCAGACGCGAACCCATGCCACCTGGTACGAGCCTTTTGATCAGCAGGATATCATTGATGCTTGCGTTCATTTTGTTATGTCTTTTCCGGGCATCGTCGGATTTGCCAGCGCAGGTGACATTCACCTGTTCCCCAAAATCGTCGAAGCTGCCGAGCATTATGGTCGCTTGAATGATGAGCGGGCAACAGCTATTTTACAGGCAATTAGCGGATACTCCAGCCCGTTTGGCGCCCCTACATCCATCGCGTAATTTACATATCTCGCCAAATTCAACCGTCCTTTTTTGGCTGCAACCTCTATTAGTGAACAACTCTTAAGACGACTGAATGAATATAATTCTTTTATGACCCTCTACCGGGTCACAGGCTATGATGAAATTTTCATAGCCTTTTTTTGTGTTTAAGCCCGTCATTGCGGGCTACAGGATAGGCACGCAGGGATGGTAAGATGGCAATGACCGTAAACACGCCAATACCCGTCCACTTACAGCAAAAGAGCTCGCTGCAATAAAGATCATTCAGGCAAGGAAATCGACTGTTTCCAGAACAGTAACTTACGCTGTTATCGCCAAAGAAAAAGACCGTTCGCAGCCTGTCGATTGGCTTAAACGGTCTTTTTCTTCAAGACTTCCCTCATGACTCGCGCTGCGTGCTCTGCCTGACGATCAGCCGTGGTGCCAGCACCGTCAGCTGCTGCGCCTTCTCCTTCTGAATCAATCGGGACAAAATCGCCAAAGCCGTCCTGCCCAGTTCATCGCTGTTTTGCGAGACGGTCGTTAGCTCCGGATTCATCGCCGAGGACAGCTGCGTATCGTCAAAGCCTGCGATCGCCAGTTCCTCAGGCACCCGGACGCCTCGGGTCAGCGCCGCCTTGATCGCGCCGATCGCCACATAATCGTTGATGCACACGACAGCCGTCGGGCGGCTCTGCATCGCGAGGATCTGCTCCATGCGCTGGTAGCCGCAAGCGATCGAGAAATCCCCGAGCCGGATCCAATCCTGGCGGTAAGGCAGCTGGTTTGCATGAAGCGTCTCTTTGAACGCTTGCAGCTTCTCCAGCGTCGTTGTCGTCGCCAGACTGCCGCCCAAGAAGCCGATCCGCTCATGCCCGAGCTCGATGAAGTGCCGCACCAACAGTTGGGTCCCCATAAACTCATCCGTCTTCACACGATGACAGGGATGCCCAGGCAGTGTACCGTTGATAAGCACGATCGGCGTTTTTTTCTGAATGTCGATCACTTCCTGCACCAGCGCATCCTGACACTGGCGCGCATTAATCCGACCGCCCATAAAGATGAGGCCATCCACTTGCCTCTCGCACAGCAAATGCAAGTACTCCGACTCTTTGTGCGGATCGCTGAACGTGTTGCATAAAAAGAGCGTGTATCCCAGCTTAAGCGCCGCCCGCTCCGCCCCGCCGAACACCTCGGAGAAGAACATATTGCTGCTATCCGGAAATAAGACGCCGATCATCCCCGTTCTTTTATTCACGAGACTGCGGGCCAGCGCGTTCGGCTGGAATTTGTGCTTTTCGATGATAGCCATAATTTTCTGCCGGGTAGACGCACGCACAGGAGCAGTGCCATTAAGAACACGGGAAACTGTGGCGACGGATACGTTCGCTTCCCTGGCAATATCATAGACGGTTATCGCTTCCAGAGGGACGCACTCTCCGTTACTTCTTTATTTACTGCTTTCGACCATCGTTTTAAAAGCGTCCAGCTGCTTCTGGACTTCCGCTTGCAGCTTATCGTAACCGGCGGCTTTGAGCTTCGCGCGGAAATCGTTCACGGCTTTCACCGGATCGCCGGCTTTGCCATACAAAATGGCTGGTCCCATTTGGCCAACGACTTGGGTAACGGCCGTCAATTCATTCGTAACAGGGGCTTTATCGAAAACAAAGCGGCCATATGGATACGGCTTCTTGATTTTGTCGTAAGCGGCGTACATATCGGCTTTGCCGGCATATTCGTTGCCGTCTGGAATTTCGTTCTTATCGATGCGTCCACCCCAGAAGTCGGAGTAGAAATCGTCGCGCTGCACGTCATAACCTTCCGGACGGTAGCGCTTGCCGTCTTTGACCACGTATTGCACGCCTTCAAGGCCGTAGTTCATCAGATGATAAATTTCAGGATCCTGACGGATCAAATCGTAGACCATCAGCGCGCGCTCCGGATGCTTGCTTTTTGCCCCGACGGAAGTCCCGCCGTGTGTGATCGACAGTGAGACCAAATTATTGCGGGTCGATGAGAACGGGTAAAATTGCAGATCAGAGCCAGGCTGCAGTTTATCCATTTTGACGCGCTCGCCGAGGAACGTTTGCGTGTGATGCTGATCGACAGCCGATTTGCCCGCTTCCAGCTCGGCACGGTTATCGCCTTTGTAGTTCAGCACGTCTTCGCGCCAGAACCCCTTGTCGCCCCATTCCTTCATTTGCTTGGCGAAATTGACAAAAGTATCGTCGAAGATCGGGCTATAGGCTGTATATTTCTCGTCATAGGACTTGCCATAAATGATGCCGAACATGCCCGTACTAACCGGAAGCTCGATCGCATCGGTATGCGAGTTGATGTAGCCGCCGGCAATATCTCCGCTGGTCCCGTTCGGGTCCCATGGCATAACGCCCGGCTTCTTATCCTTCACCCCTTGGAAGTATTTGCCGAGGGTCTCCCAATCTTTGATCGGCGTCGTAATTCCGAATTCTTTGGCCCAGTCCCCACGATACAAGAACCCGTGGTTGACCCACTGCGTATAGTGATCTTCTGGAATGAGCATGATCTGGTTCTTATACTTCGTCTCCGCCCAGTCCGTCGGCGGTACTTCCGTCCACGTTAACGGTGCATAGGTAGGAAGCAGCTTATCCAGCGGCATGAAAGCGCCCTTTTGGGCATTTTGCCACGTATCCAGCCAATCGGTAGCTACCGTAATCAGGTCGACCGGCTCCCCGGAAGCGAGCAGCAAGTTATATTTCGTTTGCCAATCCGCCCATTCCACCCATTTGATTTCCAGCTTGGCATTCGCCTTTTGCTTTAAGAGTGCATTGACCTTTTCCATCACTTTTTCAAATTGGCCATTCTTCGGCTTATCCCCGAGCATCACGTAACTAATCGTTTGGAACTCGGAAGTGTCAATCTTCCCTCCCGTTGCAGCCCCTGTCGCAGCAGCCGTGGCAGCGGTCGTTGCCGCCGGTTTGCTAGTGGCGCCGTTGGTGTCATTGTTCGAGCTGCTCGGTGTTGAGCAAGCGGTCAAACTTGCAGCCAGAGCCCCGGCCAGGGCGACGCTCAGCACATTTTTCTTTTTTCTCCACATACAAAAATGCCTCCCCATGATCATGATTGGTGTATACGAATAACCTTGTATACTTGCATGTCAGCCTTTTACAGCGCCAACGGTGATGCCTTTGATGAAGTACTTCTGCACCATCGGGTAGAACAAAATGACCGGACCTGTGGCGACGACCGCCGTCGCCATCTTCATCGATTCCAGCGGCATATCCCGGGGCTGGACGTTGGACGCGACCGAGGAGTTTTTAATAAAATCAGCGCTCGTGACAACGTTATAAAGAAATAACTGCAGCGGTCGGTATTTCATATCCGGTGAAAGGAACAGCATGGCATTGTACCATTCATTCCAATAGCCTAACGCAAGGAACAATCCAATCGTCGCCAGCGCCGGCGTGGTCATGGGTAGGATCAGCTTGATGAAGATGTGAAAATCCCCTGCCCCGTCCATTTTGGCCGACTCGGTAATCGCATGCGGGATCGAGGTGACGAAGCTTTTCATCATGATAATGAGAAATGGGCTCATAAGTCCTGGCAGCAGCACGGCAAGATAGTTATCTTTGAGATGCAGCCACTGCGTCATGATCAGGTAAAAGGGTACGACTCCGCCTTGGAACAGCGTTGTAAAGTAGATGAAGAAGGAGATGCGGTTCCGATATGGGAAATCCGGTCGCTGCAATGAATAACCCGTCATGGCGACGATGAACAGCCCGACAGCGGTTCCCACCACCGTAATCCCCAACGTAACTGCGTAAGAACCGACGATGATGCCGGGGTTATCGAACACAATTTTATATGCGAATGTACTGAACTCCCGGGGCCACAAATTATAGCCATGCAGTGTAATGGACTTCTCCGCCGTAAATGAGGTGCCGAGAACAAGCAAAAACGGCAGTAAACAGCATAGTGCGAATAGGCCGATAAAGACGTAGCCAAATGCCCGGACAGTCACCGAAGAGAAATCAGTTCCCCTCTGACGTGCGATAACTTGCTCCACTTTGGGTCCCCCCTTAGCTAAAAATAAATATTGACGCTAGCATGCGTTAGAACAGCGTATTCTCCGGAGACACCTTCTTCACCAGCCAGTTCGCCGTGATGACGATAAAGAAGCCAAACACGGACTGGTACAGACTGACGGCGCTGCCCAGCGAGAAGTTAAAATTGTTCATCAGCGAGCGGAACACGAACGTCTCAATAATGTCCGTAGCGTCGAACAAAGCGGTATTATTGGCGCCGACCAGGTTATAGAACAGCCCGAAATTCCCGCGCAGCACGCCTCCCAGGGAGAAAAGCAAGAGAATGACGAAGGTCGGCTTTAGCCACGGCAGCACAATATAGCGAATCCGCTGCACAGCGTTGGCGCCATCGATTTCCACCGCTTCAATGATCTCCGCGTCCAGCCCCATGATGGCCGCAAAATAGACGATCGAACCGTAGCCCGTCGACTGCCATAAAAACGTAATGACGATAATGAACGGCCAAATACTCGGATTCGAATACGTTTTGAGCGGTTCTGAGCCAAGCGATTTCAGCACGCCGTTCAGCAAACCGAAATCATAGCTGAGGATGTTATAAGCGATCAGGCCAACGAGCACGAAGGAAATAAAAAACGGCAGGAACATAAGTGATTGCGCAAGCTTTTTAAACCATTTTTTACGCAGCTCGTTAAGCAGAATGGCGACGCCGATTTGCAGCGTGTTGCCGATGAGGATGAACGCCAGGTTGTAGGCAATCGTGTTAAAGGTCAGCTTCCATAAGGCCCCGGAGGTAACCAAGAAATGGAAGTTGTCAAAGCCGACGAACGGCGAGCCGAAGATTCCCGAGCCGTAGTTGTAATTAATGAAAGCAAGATACAGCCCCGGCATGGGGAGATAGGACATCACGATGAAAAATAAGATCGCTGGCAAGCACATCAGCAGCAAGGTGCGGAATTTCCACATTTTGCGAAATGTCGTGCGCTTATTCGCTAGGACCGGCGCCTGTTCAAGACTTCCGGATGTGACGGCAGTTCTCATGTTTGCATACGCTCCTCTCCATTAACTTGCGGATACCGGGATGAATCGCAGCGGCTCCAGCGACGCCTCCTCGTCCTTACTTACCGCTTCCAGCAGAATGACGAGGCGGCTCGCTTCCGGCTGGTTGTGAAACCATGCGCCAGGCAGGTAGAAGGAATTGTCGCTACCCCCGCGGAAGATCGGGCGGTTCGCGCCGCCTGGCAGCCACAGGCGCCCGACCAGATGACCGTTTAAGAAAACGGTCAGTTTCATGTTGGCGCCGACTGCGTACACGCGCCAGCCAAGTCCATCGTTGTCGTCCTGGAGTTCACCGTACAACCACGCGACGGCTCCCGGCTTCAGCTTCAGCGATTTGTGCGCCTCCGTCGGCTTAGCCGATGCTTGTGAGGCCAGGGCATGCTGGAGCAATCCTTCCTCCTGGCAGCCCGCCAAGCTCCAGGCACGGGCTGCGATGCCTTCGTACAAGGTTATATGCCCGCTTATCTGGCCGTACGTCTTATCCAAAAAGAAAGTGAGCTGCGCGGTTTCTCCTCTTTTTACATAGGGAGTCAAATCAACATAGGGGTTCAGCGGATTCACTTGGCCGAGCGGGTACCCGTTGACATAGACGTAGGCATACGTGAAATTGCCCGGTGCATGCAGCACCCACGAGTCCGCTTCCCCGGACAGCCTAACCTGCTTGCGATAGCAATGATGGGCAGGCTGATCGGCGGACAACCACCCGCCGGCGCTCACCAGCGGCCAAGCTTCGTCATCCAGTTCAGACAGAACATACGCCGCCTTCTCATCCCCGGCTTGCAGCTGCTTAAAGCGCCAGTTCTGCATCAGATTGATCTCATGCGTAACGCCTGTAAGGCCAGTAAGTCCTTTCAAGCTGTTCAAATGCAAAGCCGGCAAGTTCGTGTCATGAAAATTCGTATGCCCCCAAATTTCAACACGCGCTGTCAAATTGTACTCGTCTGCATCAGCATCCTCGAGCGGCAGATAGCAGCTCGCTCCCCCCGGCGCTATTGTACCTACGTAGGTGTCGCCGGCATATAAGGAGATCACATCACTGGCCTGATGCAAAAGGAAGCCTTGGCAGCGATTCGCCGTCAGTCCTGCCCATTGCGCCGTGTACCAGGCAAAACCGCGATATATTCCGTTTTTTTCCAAAAAATCGACTGCATCTCCGATCCGCTTCCCGCCTTTGCCAGCCATCGATAAGAGCGGATCCACATCGCTGAGCGCCCAGGAAATCTCTGGCTCGTGTGGCTCTGCCGCCTGCTGTGCATAAGATTCGATGTGGAGCTGACCGTCCGCATCGATGCTTTCTAACAGCAGCGCTCGATCACGGCTCATCCCGACGATCTCTATAACGTGATCAACGGCTATGTGCAGCCACGCCCTTGCTTCCTGCTCAGCCGCCTGAAACGTCAGCGTCACTTGGCCGCCGGTTCCCTCATGCTCCTGCATGGCACCGGGCTCCAGCCGGACGTCCTGCTCGAAGGACAGGCGGATTTCGCCTTCTCCGGCGGTATGAAAGACGAGCAGGGTCCGGCCATCGAGCTGCTGGACCTGCAGCAGTTCAGCCGTCGCATAATCGAGCATTCCGCCTCCGGGGATGCCCCATGTATGCAGCGGAACTTGCAGCGGGAGAATCGGACAATGTCCGGATACGGCGACAAGTTTGCTGTATGCCGGTATAGGCGCGTCAGCCTCGCTCGCGATATCCGCTTGCGCATCGTTCTCGTCGACATTGGCGAGAAACAGCAGCTCCCCGCCGTGTTTTAACGCCAGCCGATCAGGCCCAGCTCCCGATGCTGTCGGAACCGCTTCTGCCAAGGAGCAGCCATAGGTCTGAATCACCCGCTGCTGCAGCCTGCCCTCATAAGCTTCCTGGCGGATATGCCCCTCAGGCGAGATCATGCCGTGGAAGTCATAATCCGAAGTGAGGAAGGATAGCGGATTGCCCCAGTTGTTGGCAGCGTTCGTGAAACCGAAGTTCGTGCCGGACGCTTGCAAATACGGTCCCAGCAGCTTAGCGCCGGCGGACAGCAATCTGCGCAGCAGAAAATGCGAGCGGTTCGTCTCGGTGACGAGCAGCGGATACCCGCGCTCCGCCAACCTTGCCTGATAAGTACGAACCTTCTCCACAAACACCGGATCACGATCATTCGGATAAAAATTGCACGTCGGCACCACTTGTTCCACGAATCCGGAAGCCTCCAGCAAACCCCCTTGCCCTGCGCAGGCAATCAGCGGTACGGAAATCCCATGCTGAAGCGCCATATCCCGCAATGCCGAGATGTACCCGTGCGGGTCAGCGCAAGGATAGAAGTCCAGCTCATTTTCCAGCTGCACGGCAATGACCGATCCGCCCTGCCCCTCCTCATACTTGCGGATGATCGGCATGATTTGTGCATACCACCTGGCCACATGCTGCAAATAGGCGGGATCATTTTGCCGCAGCTGCACGTGCGCTTGTGCCAGCAAGTAAGCCGGCAGCGCGCCGCCGTCCCATTCCGAGCAGATGTACGGGCCCGGTCTGGCGATGACCCAGAGACCGGCTTCCGCTGCCTCCTGCAAAAACTGACCGACATCCTTCTCTCCCGTGAAATCCCAGACACCTTCCTCGCTCTCATGGTGGTTCCACGGGAAGTACACATCAATCGCGTTGTAGCCGAAGCGTTTTATTTTGTGCAAGCGGTCTTTCCAGGTGCCCCGGGGCAAGCGAAAATAAAATAAAGAAGCGCAAAGGACGATTTCCGATTTTCCATGTATGCGCAATGCTTCAGGCGACAGCCTGATCACCGCGTCTTGACTTGCAGATAATGGCACGAGTGACCCCCCTTAACTTCGTTCTGGTATGATGAAACCCGTTTCATTCGCAGGCGTGTTGCTCTTCCCCTGTTGCTAGTATAAAGCTTAGATAAAGCGCTTACATTCAAGGAAACTCCAAAATATATAACAAAACTTAGAGGTTTCGTGGCTCTCCGCAACACAAAAAAGCTATGAATTGTAGCCCAATTCATAGCTTTTTTCCTTCAATAATTCACAGATTTTGTTATACATTTCACAGAAGTGGGGAATGGGACAGCCTGCCTCAACGACCAAGCGCACTGCGAAAGTCCGTCACCGTTCGTCCCTCCAGCTCTTTGAACACTTTGCAAAAATAAGAGACTTCCTGAAACCCGGTTTTTTCGGCTACTTCATAAACTTTCATGGCGGAATCTTGAAGCAGCAGCTTCGCTCTGCGGATCCGGCAGCGATTGATATATTCGATAATGCGCATGCCTGTCTCTTGCTTAAATAAGTTGGATAAATAATTGCTGCTGAGATGCAGCACTTCCGCCATTCGTGCTACCGTAATATCTTCCGCATAATGTTCATCAATGTATCGCATCGCCGCCTGAATCTCTTTTCGCATGACAGCTTGATCACGCCCCGACTCTAACCCGCTTCGATAGAGGTCAAACAACACTTGTTTCACTTGATCCAACTGCGGCAACCCTTCCATCCACTGTACGAGCTGCTTATGGGCCAACTCCAACTGTGGCGAAGGCGTCTGACGCTCCAGCGCATAGGTCTTGACCAATAGAGCCGCCTCCAACAGCAATGGCTTCAGTTCTGCAAGCGGCGGCCTCCGCCCCATCAAGGCCAGAAAAAACTGCTCTAAGGCAGCCTCCCCTTCGGCCTGTACGCCGCTTTTCATGGCCGCATTTAGCGGGCCGAGCGGGACCGGCTCATTTGCATGTCCGGCCTCACGACGGTTTCTTCCAGAATATGTATATAAGCTTCCCGCTCCTTCATAAACCGACTGCTCCAGAGCTGCTTCCGCCTGTGAATATAGCGAAGACCAGTCCTTCAAGCTGCAGCCGATTGCGCTAATCCCCGCCGTTACCGTGCCTTTCATGCGGGAGACAAGCTGGGAAGCCAGTCTTCGCGTCTCCTCCATGCCCTTCCGCTCACTCTTGTCCGCCGGCAGCGCAGCGATGACGACCGTCCGCTGGTGCCGAATCGGGATAACCATCGTGCGCATCCCATCCGCGACTTCATCAGGCATGTTCTCGAACATTCCCTCGATGAGAATGACGGCCGTCGGGCCGGATAGGATGGGAAAATGAATCGCAGCTGCTTGATGATCCATCTCTTCGGCCGTGCTCATCTCGCCGAGCAGCAGCTTACGCCCCAGCAGCACCTGCATTTCCTGCCAATTGGCCTCCCGGATATGCGCTTGCTTCCGCTGCTGCCGATCCGCCATAATTTTATCTTTCATATGCAGCAAAAGCTCCTGTAAAGCGCCTGGTTCGAGATCATGCTTCAATAAATAATCTTCAGCCCCCAGCTTTAACGCTTCCTTCACAAAGCGGAAGTCATCATAGGAGCTGAGCGCTACGATTTTGATGCCTGCATCCTTTTGCTTAACCTGACGGATGAGTTCAATTCCGTTCATCTCCGGCATGGTGATATCGGTCACAATGAAATCCACTTGCTGCTGCTGCAAAATCTCAAGGGCATGTACGCCATTGAGCGCCTCGCTCACAATCGTGAATCCGTAATCTTCCCAACGAATAATGGAAGAAATCGCATAGCGATAGATGGCATTATCCTCTACGATCATCGCGTTCAACATGCTCATCTCTCCTTTGCCGGTGCATTCTATACGGAATGTGCACAATCGCTTTCGTGCCGGCGCCAAGGGCGCTCTCATAACGCAGCCCGTACTCGGTCCCATAATACAATCGAATGCGTTCATGGACGTTGTGAATGCCGATGCTGGTCACGCCTGGCACGGATTCTTTCCTCACTTCGCGATTTAACAGCTGATCCGCCTGCTGCTGCGTCATCCCTACCCCATTATCCTCGACAGTGAGGAACAGGCTCGTATCCGCCACCCTCGCTGTAACTCGGATGCGTCCGCTGCCCTTGGACATTTCGATGCCGTGCAATATCGCGTTCTCGACCAAAGGCTGCAGGATAAAATAAGGTACTTCGCATTGTCCTAGCTGCTCCTCCACCTCGTACGCCATTTGCAGCGCATCCCCGTACCCGATCTTCTGGATATACAAGTAGTTCTGGAGAAGCGTAATTTCCTGCTCCAGACTGTGGAATTCCCCCACACGGCGAACGGAGGATTTCAACAAGTCGATCACTGAAGTAATCATCCGCTCGATCTCCAGTTGTCCGTACATGCGGGCGTACCATTTGACCGTACCTAACGTGTTATATAAAAAATGCGGATTGATCTGGCTGAGCAGCGCCGTATACTCTGCTTGCTGTTTGGCGATCTGCTCCTTATACACCGTGTTGATGAGCTCATGAATGCGCGCCAGCATGAAATTAAAACGAACGGACAGGATGCCGATCTCATCCCTGCCGAGCGGTACAATGCGGACATCAAAGTTGCCGTCTTCGACTTTGCGCATCGTCTGCTCCAAAATTTTAATATTGCGCGTTGACGAATTGGACAGCTTCACGGCAATCCCCGTTGAAATTAGCACCGCCAAGAATGAAACCACGACGATGACCAGAACCAAAAGACGCGTATCCGATAGCAGCACGGACATCGGAATGAAGATCAACACCCGCCAGCCCAGATTGGCGGTGCGCTCCTGCACGAACAAGTAACTGCCTGACCCGGCATGCACCACCTTGGCCATCGAGGCATCGGCTTCTTGCAGCGTTTCGTTCACATTGTTCCGTATGAGCGAATCCGTATCCGGATCGCCGCCTGCCAGCCATTCGTTAAAAGGATTCAGAATCGCCACATTGTTCGGTTTCATGATCGAGCTGCCGCTCCCCAGCGACAGGAAATATTCCGCATCCATGCTGAAAATAATCGTGCCCAAGCTGCGGTCAATCTGGCTGATATCGGTAAAATCGCGCACCAGCAGCACCTCGTTGCGATTGCGAAAAGATGGCGACCAGCCCATATTCGCCCCATGATCGGCCAAATACTCCGCCCCGCTTCCGGTGATGCCGGCGACATCCTGCACATCCAGCGTATGGTCCAGCCCTTTTTTATTTTCCCACCAGTAGATCTGCCCTTTCTCGGTTCGAATCATAATGGCATTCATGTAAGGATTGCCGTTCCCGTACTGGGCCAGCAAAAACTCCATCCGGCTGCGGTATGCCGGGTAGTTGTCGCTCGTCACCGATTCTCCTTGCTCGGCCACAATTTCCCGAATGCTGCTGTCGCTAAGCACATAGACCGAAGAAGCAAACACTTCTTTCGCTCTGCTCTCAATATTATCCGAGATTTGATGAATCACCTGCATCGAAAGATCTCTTGTGTTGGCTTCGATAAATTTCGTAGAGGCATAGATCGCAGCGCCGCCTATGGCCGTGGAAATAAAGAGAATGAGTATCATATTGGACAAAAAGATTTTCGTGCGAAAACGCAAGTCCTTAATCCGATCGGGATGCCACCATCGTACAGCCACTCGCACACACTCCTTGCCAACGATCATTTGAAAGGTTTGCGAATTCGGTCAAAAGCTTGATCCAGCTCCTGAATGCACAGGTCTGGATTATGGTCATGATCCAGGACAAATTTCGTCAGGGCATTGACGAACGCTTTTTGCAAATCCAGATTGATGAAGTCGGTCGGCAGACTGGACCAATCGTAGGTGAAGCCAGACTGGATATACTTATCGTCAAGCTCCACGTACGTCGGATCAAAATCGGTCGGCAAGCCTTTGATGACGGACAGCGCCTTCTTGTCCTTTTGAAACACATCGCCCATCTCCTTCGATGCGAACAAAGCCAGCGTCTGCAAGGCGGCTTCCTTATGGGGTGACTTGGCGTTAACGACAATGCCCCCTGTCGATTTCAGGCCAAATTTGGCATCCTGCGGATCCTTCGAGTAAGGGAATGCGAACAAGCCGAGGTTACTTTGCGGATTTTTTGACTTCACCCCGTCGACGGTCCATGTGCCGTTAATGATCATGCCTGCCCGGCCATCGGCCAGCAGCACTTGCGCTTGGTTCCAATCTGTATCAAAAGGCTTCGCGTTGACATAGTTCAAGCGCTCGCCGAATCGCTGTAAAATAGATCTAAAATGAATGCTATCGTCGGCAAAAGATGCCCGGCCTGCTTCTACGTCAGAGATCCAGTTGCGCCCGGAGGCGTACTGGTTGGCTAGCAAATCAGCCGCTATGTCCCAGGTGATCGTCCAGCTGTCTTTGTAGCCGGCGGCAATGGGAATGATGCCTGCTTTTTGCAGCGCCTTGCAGTCAGCGATGAATTGCTCCCACGTTACCGGCGGATGGTCGATGCCTGCCTTGGCGAAAGCTTCTTTGTTGTAAATGACGCCCGCGCCATTCACATCAATCGGCAGCGCCCAAATGCGGCCGTCCGCTGATCGCACTCCGCTCATATAGCGCTCATCGATTTGCGCCAGAAAAGGCTGGCCGGTCAGATCCATCGCATACCCGCTGCGGATGAGATCCTGGGCGTATTCCAGGTTATCGATCATATACATGTCCGGCATGTTGTTGGAGACAGCTCTCGTGCGCAGCAAGCTCATGTAATTGCCGCCATCCACGCCCGTCAAATTGAATGTGACCGAAGGATGCGCTTTAGTGAACGATTGCGTGCCCCATTCCAGCCACTTGCGGGCGCCCTCTTCATCGAAATGATGCACCCAGGTGAGCACCTGCGTGTTCGGCTTTGTTTTGGCGATGTACGTCACCGGCTCGGGCTGGCATGCGCTTGCGAGCAGCGCGATCGCTACGCTCGCGAACCCTGCTGTGATCCAGCGTAATCGAAGCTTCATCGCTCCCCCCATTTCGTGACAGCGTTTACATTTAGTATAGCGAACAACCGCTGGAAAGGGAATGCACAAAAAGCCCCCGTGGGGTGCGGGGGCGCTGGCGCACTGCAGGTACGCAAGGCGGGGGCGCGCGAGGCGCCGGAGTGCGAGCGCACTGCAGGCGACGGGGCGCGGTGAAAAGGACTGTGTTGCGCGAGGGTAAGTTTCGGCTATTGGAGGATTCTTTAGGTAGATACCTACTTTTGCGGTTGATGGATAGTCATGTCGGGGAAGCTACTTTGGACATTGCTGGATAGTTGCGGCTGGGGGGAGCTGCTATGGAAGTTGTAGCATAGTTGCGGTGGTAGAGCTAATTTGGACGTTGCTGGTGGTTGTGGCAGGGGGGCTATGAAAGATTATCCTGTAATTTTAGCAAGAACATTCGTGAGCTGCTGCCTAAGCTGGGTCCTCATCCTACAAAAATGACATGATAATATAGCAAATTTCGCCGATCAGGCGACTTTAGCCAATTATCATGCTGAAAATGCAGGATAACTGCTGAATCCAGCTATTTTCACTAAAAATCCTGCCGCTCATCGCGATTCGAGGATTACCTTTTTGTAGATATCACAGAAACACTTCATTTGCTATCTACCCCCGCACACTGGGCCGAGCCCCAAGGGCAAGCGCCCCAAAGGTGCCCCCGCAAGGCGCTTCGCAGTGGGCGCACCTTCCCCAGCTCAACACTGCCTCGCCGCCACTGCGTATCGCGCCATCTCTTTCTCGCCACGCTGTATAGCCGCCCTCGGCGCACACTTGTCTCGCCACGCTGCGAGGCCACCCCCCGGCGCACCATCTCCCGCCGTCTCCACACCTCGCCGCCCCTCCCTGCACTATCGTGCTGTCTCGCTCATTAACCTGTCTATTCCGATCGCACTAATCATCATTCGTTCCTTTTGGTTGCCTAATAGCTGCTGAGACCAATCGACGAAGCCACCGTCACCGATCGTGAGACGTCCACTTGGAAGCTCTACAATTAAATGGAACTGCAGCCCTTTGTAGTAGTCATTATGCGCTCCCGCCTCGATCTGCTCCGTTAGCCCGACATTCGGCAGAGACTCCTGCAAATGCTCGCGCAGACGCTGCACGAGTCCTTCTGAATCCGTATACCCGCCATGGCGGATAAACTTTACCGTCATTCGCGCTTGAAACAGTGCTTGAAAGATCGCTTGATACACCCGCACATGTTCAACCAGCGTTCTTTTCTCAAAGCCGTACGAGCCCGTATCCCGGCCGGACGTAATCATGCAAAACAGCGAAAAATGGGGCAGCATCCCCGGCCCGCTGAACTGCTGAGCGCGCAAATGCCGATGCGTGGTGCACAGCCGGATGCTGTCTTCCCTATGCGGGCGCTGGCCGCATTTGATAAGATCGCAAGCATGCAGCGCCAGGGCGTTGGTGGCATCGGCGACAACTTCCGTCCCCCTGAGAGCGGACAGCACCTTATTCTGATCGACCGTGCCGACCACCGAACAAGAGCCAAGGGGCGCTACAGGCGCCAGCTGCACAGCTTGATAAGAAGAGGCTTCCGCAAGCTGCAGCATCTCAATCTCCAGCTGCTTCAAGGCAATGGGATGGATGGCAGCCGGCTTGACAAAACGATTGCAGGCATAGCTATTCAACAGCTCACCAGAGGTCATCGCCTGGGTCTTATTGCGAAACAACTCCAGCAATAACGTATTCAAATCCGAAGCTGACAGCTTCCGCTCCAATTGGTCCAGCAAATCGGGTGATAATTGCGCTAAAATGCGGTCCACCGCTTTTCTCTCTGTCATGAGAATCCCCCTCCCAGACTGACATTCATTTCCTCTTGAACCTTAGCTTTCAAAACCGGAAACCGGATCGACACGCTCGTCCCGCTGCCCAGCGGGTTATTCTCAATCTCGACGCGATAGCGATGGCCAAAAAATGCTTCGAACCGCTCCCTCACGTTCCGGATGCCATACCCGCCTGTATGCCCTTCCCGTGCCGCATTCCAGTTCGGCTTCAACCCCACACCGTCATCGGTGATGCTGATGACCACCTCACCGCCCGCTTCTCTCGCTTTGACGACGATGCTGCCTGTCAACCGCTCATTAAAGCCATGCATAATCGCATTTTCAATGAAAGGCTGGAGTGTCATTTTCGGTATAAACCAGTCGTTCAAATGCTCAGGCAAATCCATGCTGACCGTCAGCCCTTCCTCCCAACGCAATTGCTGAATTTGAATATAGCACTGCGCGTGAACGAATTCTTCGCGAATCGTAATGAGGCTTTCGCCATTGGACAGCCCGATTCGGAACATTTTGCCCATGAGCTCCAAAATTTGACTCAATTTATCATGTCCGGCCGATAAGGCCATCCAATTCAGCTGATCTAAGGTATTATACAAAAAATGCGGATTAATCATCGCCTGCAGCGCCTTTATCTCCGCTTTTTTCTGTTGTTTGTATTGATTTTCTAACGATGAATATAACGTTTTTATGCGATCCATTAACTTGCGATAGCCGGAAAATAACACGCCGAATTCATTCTGATAATCCTCCGGCAAATTCACTTTATTCATGTTGGCGCTATATCGCCCCATCTCATGAAGCAGCTGGCGGATCGGTGTAATGAACAAGTTGGAGAAATATAAAGTAAACAATAAAGCGATGACGATGGCCGAAGCGCCGACCAGGGATAGCACGACGGAAATATGCACGCTGCCCTGCGTGATTTGTCCCCAAGGCGTCAGCTGAATGAGCGTTGCGCTCGAATTATAATGCGTCGACCAGACCATCAGCGTGTTTTTTTGCGCGCCTCTCAGATCCTCATCGTTCGGGACGCCGACTTTCAAGTAACCGTTCTCTTCTTTAATGCTCGGCAAATAAGATTTGATCTTCGTATACAGCGAAGAATCGCCAATATACGTAATGATTCTGCCCCCGGAATCCAGCAAGATGCGGTTGGAGGCCGGCATTTCTCCACTCATCAGCTTTTGAATAGAAGACGCTTTCATATTGAGCACCAAGAAGCCCTGATACTTCCCGCTGTTCGAATAGATTTTGCGTGCGAAGCTGACCGCATCGATATTCCCTTGAACCGTTTGAATCGTATGTTCACCAATCCACGCAAAATCCGCATTATCCGCAAAACCATACCAGTCTTGTTGTTTCGCTTGATTCAGATCCATGAAGGAAACGAGACCTTGCGCACGCGATGGAATCGTATTGACGGTATAATAATCGATGGATTGAATAATCGGCGTTGAATAGGTAATATTGTTCAAAAATGTTGCCAATTCCTCGCGTCGCTGATAATCCAAATAAGAATCGCCGGTGGGATCCGGATTTTCCGTCGTCACATTATTCCTTGAGGCTGCAAGCGAGATTTGTTCGATCGCCCGCATTTGTATTTCAACTTTGTTATACAGCTCACTCAAATTCCCCTTTTGATAATAGGTGGTCAATCGCACCATTTCTTGCGTCGTCAGCGAATACGTCAACCAAATCACAATCGTCAATAAGACAAGCACGAAGCTGGTTAAACCGCCGAATAATAAATAATCGATCCGATAACGTTTAAACATATTTTTCATACGCGATACCGCCCTTATGCGAGAAGTTCAGCAGGAGTCATACCAAAATATTTTCGAAAGGTTGTGCTGAAATAAGGGATGTTATGGTACCCTACTTTATTCGCGACCTCGTAGATTTTATATTTTCTTTCCAAAATAAGGCTTTTAGCCGCTTCCATCTTCACACTGATAATATAGTTATTAATCGTCTCTCCGGTTGCATTTTTAAAAATTTGGCTCAAGTAGTTACGGGAAATATACACTTTATCTGCAAGCTCTGCGATCGTAATATCTTTCGCATAGTTATCATGAATGTACTGCTTGATGAAATCGATTGCCAGCTTATGTTTGAAACTCTCCTGCCATTGCTGGTTCATGCATACCCGGCGGATGATATCGATTAGCCAGGCTTCATACTGGTCATAGGTATAAATGCTACTCAGCTCATGCTCCATCGTATAGTCCTGAAAAATATCATTTAACCTAATTTCGTCATCCACGAAAGCAAAGCTGAAAATCGCCCAGAACTGCGTGCCGAGCAGGCTGAATTGCGGAGGAATCTCGCTCTCTTTGAGAGCAGCGATGTAATTGCCGATAATCTTCTCAGCATTTCGACCTTGCGTCGTTTTGACGTCGTCGACAATCTGCTGATAAAATTTAATCGGCTTGGGCATGCACTGCTTGGTGTACGTCAGCGACTTGTCCATATGGCCATATTCGAACACTCCAGTCGATTGAAAGACGCGAACTCCCGGCACTAAAGGCTGGAACGCTTCTTCCAAGGAATCGGAGAGGTGCGACCAATCGTTCGTAAATCGGCCGATGCCGATACGGATCGTAATTTCCAGATAGGTTTGCACACAATCGATGATTTTCCTGGCCATAGCTTTTATGGCATGAATATGCTCTTCGTACTGCGCCTGCTTCTCGTAATGAAGGATGAGCGCCGCATGGTACCCGTGCAATTCCACGTAATCGAAAGGCAGGTTCTCCGCCTGGAGAATTTCTTTAATGATATTCTTTATTGCAAAACGGAATAATAAGCGATCCGGCGTGCGGACATCCGATATTCTCGTCGTTCGCAAGATCTCAATGCCGAGCACGATATGGCTCCGATTATCGTCACTCGCGCACAAATTCGTCATCTCATTCCAGTTGCTCGCTGTTCCGGTTACGACCGTTTTCAGCTGCTCTTTGCGCACGAATGGCTCATATTCATCCAATTGGTCACGCAGTTTCTCCTGCTCGATCTTGGAATGATACTCATGTTCAATCTGTGCAATGGTGCGCTGGAGTACTTCCGTCATCGTATTCCTGGAAACCGGCTTCGATAAGTAATCCTCTACATTCAAACGCAACGCTTGACGCGCCACTTCAAAATCAGAAAAACCGCTATGAATCAAAATTTTCCCTTCAAAGTGCTCGTTGCGCAAAGCTTCAATCATTTTGATCCCACTCATCACTGGCATGTAAATGTCCGTAATTACAATATCCGGCTGCTTGTCCCGGATGAGCTCCAATCCGCGCTCTCCATTCAAACTTTCTCCTACCCATTCGGCCCCGATTTCTTCCCATGGAATCACTTGCTTCATCCCTTTGAGCACTTGACGGTCGTCGTCAATGATTGCAATCTTCCACATCTCGTTGCCTCCTAACTGATGGATCGTAATGTAAAAGCACCCCTTAATTATAACATCAGATTAACCTCTTCAGGGTATCTAAGTTAACTAAGGGGTGCCCATGTCAGCTTTAATGCTTAAGCTTTAGAAAAAGATTGCGAGAAATCGCTTGTTGCATCCTCTTTGACGGTTTTGACAAACTTGGAAGTTTGGATCAATTCCTTCAGCTTCAGCTCATACTCGTCCGCATCAAATGGAACATTCACCATTTGTTTGTTGAAGGAGGAAAGCATAATGCCATTGCCGATCGTAAGTCCCTTGATCCCTTCTGTACCTTCGGCAATCAGCTCGCCGCCGCCATTTTGCACCGCTGCAAAAAACTTCTCTGCAACGACTTTATGTCCTGTCGGAACTTTGGTATTAACTGGAATTTCCGTATACCAAGTTTCCACGTTGGCGAATCCTTCTTTTGTTTCGCGCAAATGCTTGAGCATCGATTTCCGGTTCTTATACAGAACCAGCTTATCATTCTCATAGACGAGCTTGCCGTGTTCACCGACAATCTCGAACCGATTCGTTCCCGGAGACTCCGCTGTTGTGACGATAAAATGGCCAATCATGCCGTTGTCATGCTCGAAGTAAGCGGTAACTTCGTCTTCCACTTCGATATTGTGATACTTGCCAATGTTGGCATGACCGCTGATGCGTGCGGGTACTCCGAACAGCCATTGGTACAGGTCGAGATTGTGCGGACATTGATTGGTAAGAATGCCGCCGCCTTCGCCGGCCCAAGTAGCGCGCCAGCCACCGCTGTCATAATAGGCTTGCGATCTGAACCAAGCTGTATTGATCCAAGTCACCCGGGTCAACTGGCCGAGATCTCCGCCGGACACAAGCTCTTTCAGCTTCTTATAAAATGGCAGCGTGCGCTCCTGGAACATCATGCCGAAGATGAGCTCTGGGTACTCGATCTTCGCCTCCTGATAGGCGTCGATCGATTTCTGCGCGTCATTGACGTGGACCGCAAGCGGTTTCTCGCACAGGACATGGATGCCCCGACGGAAAGCTTCGATCGTAATCGGTGTGTGATCGTAATGCGGAACCGCAATGATCACCGCATCAATTCCCGATTGGTCAAACAGTTCGATGTAATCGTAGTAGGCTTTGGTATTATATTGAGCAGCGAATTTATCCGCCTTCTCGCGTACAAGATCGCACACGCCGACCAGTTCCACGTTGCTTAATTCCTGAACATATTTGATGTGCGTGTTCGCCCCGATATTGCCGAGGCCAACGATCGCCACCTTCACTTTATCTGACATACTCATGGTTTCACTCACCTTCCGTTATTAGTTCCAAGCCATGTCTTCGGCTTCTAGCAGTGCCTTGAGCGCTTTCACCGCATGAACGAACTGTCCCGGGCCATCCTGCTCCGGCAAGTACTTCTGCAAATGCGGCTCGATCGAGAGAAATCCGGAGAATTCCGAGTCCTTCAAGTATTGGATGAACGGCCCGAACTCGCCGTCTCCGGCTCCAGCAGGAACGAAAATTTTCCGTTCACTGGAAGCGTCCTTCACATGCACATATTGCAGGAATGAAGCTAATTTCGGAAGCGCATGGGAAATCGGCTTCACGTCGTTCATCACAAAGTTGCCAGGGTCAAAAGCAAGGCGCAGCCGGCTGCTGTCACAAGAAGCAAGTACGTCCAGACAGCGGTCATCGATGTCGCCGTACACTTTGCTCTCATTTTCCAGCAGCAGCGTCACGTTGTAGCTCTCTGCCACTTCGACGAGCTGCTTCATGCGAGAAATGACTTCTTCGCGATATTTACCCGCTTCTTCGCCATCGGGAATGAAATAGGAGAAGATGCGAATGTAAGGTGCGTTCAAAAAGTTGGCGATTTCCCCAGCCCGCTTCACATTCGCCAGCTCTACGGCGAAGTCGTCGCGAATACCGTATTTGCCAATCGGCGAGCCGATCGAGGAGATTTTAAAACCGCGCGCGTCGAGTGCGCTTTTAACTTGCTGCAGCTCCTCATCAGTCAGCTTCAGCACGTTTTTCCCGTTTACACTGCGAAATTCGATATGCGAAATGCCTTCCGATGCCAGGACATCCATCTGCTGCTCTAAATCCGGAGAAATTTCATCTGCAAAGCCGGTAATCGTGATCACAGTCAAGCCCTCCTGCCTGTCGGGTTATTTTTCGTATTCAGCCGCTTTTTTCTTCAGCTCATCAAAACCTTGGTCAATCTTCATCTTGCCGAACATAATCGATTCAGTAATCGCCTTGTAATCTTTGGTATCGAAGTTGTTCCAGCCTTTAGCACCTGGGTTGAACTGCTGTGCGCCTTGGGAAGCCATGCTGATCATATCTGTCGTCAATTTGTCGGCAGCACTGAATTTAGGCTGCAATTGCGCCAAAATTTTGTTGGAAACCGGCACACCGCGTGTTGTACCCGAAATTTCGCCCGCTTCCGGACTGTTAATGAACCAATCGATGAACTTCTTCGCTTCTTCCTTGTTCTGTGAATCTTGGCTGACGCTGAAGAAGAACGTGGCTTTCAACCAGCTGCCGCCCTCTTTATCTTTCGGCATCGCATAGACGCCAATGCTGCCTGGCTTCAAGCTATCCCAAGAAGAAGCTTGCGCTGCGTGAGCCGCTTTGAAAATCACTTTGCCGGTCAGCATCAGATCCTGCTTCGGATCCAAGTCGACGTCGCTGACGGAGACATCAGCCGGAGGAATGATGCCTTCTTGACGGAATTGATCGGCCATTTTTTGCCATTCCAACCAAGTGTCTTTGTCAAAGTTGAACTTACCATCCGGTGTAACCGGGTATCCTTTACCTTTACTTAACTGGTAAGACGTATACATATCACGGTTTCTCGCAAAGTCGCCGATGACATAATGGTCCTTATCCAGCTTGGCTTTGATGTCTTTGGCGAGCTTGAAGAATCCGTCCCACGTGATGCCTTCCTTCGGCAATTGGATACCCAGCTTGTCCAACGAACCTTTGTCATAGATGAGTCCCCATGCATTGCCACCCAGCGGAACCGCTGTTTCCTTGCCTTTATATTTACCAGCTTCAACCAGATTCGGATCGATATCGCTTACATTAATACTGCTGAGATCTGCGAGTTGTCCTCTTGCATTCCAATCGGCAAGCCACGCAGCGTCCATCTGAATAACATCCGGCGCATTCTTTGCTGCTGCTTGTGTCGTCAGCTTATCGATATAGCCGTCAAAGCCTGAGTACTCCGGCTCAAAGGTAATGTTCGGGTGATTTTTCGTATACAGATCGAGGATTTTCAATGTCGCATCATGCCTTGGCTGAGAGCCCCACCACATAATGCGCAGCTTCACCGGTTTCGTGCTTGCAGGCGCCGCACTTGCTGCGCTGTTCGGGCTGCTTTTCTCAGCGGCTTTCGGTGTTGTATCCCCGGAACCGCATCCTACTAACGATAAACCGATTGCTGTTGTCAACATGGCAACTGTCAGTTTTTTTCTCATTGTAGCCATTTGTCATAACCCCTTCGTTAATTAGTAGTGTGAGTATTATTCAATCTTTAATCACTATAACGCTTGCCACCCAGCATGACTATGATAGTACCCTACGATTTGTTTCAAAATTCTCCTGAGAACCATCAGCCTTTGATCCCCGTTGTGGCGATCCCTTCGACGAAATATTTTTGCGCCAACGTAAAAATGATAACGGAAGGTACGACCGAGACGAGACCCATAGCGAGCAATTGCCCCCACTGCTGGGCGGATTGGGAGTCATTAAGCATTCTTAAGGCCAGACCTACCGTATACTTGTCAACGGAGTTGATATATAGCAGGTGACCGAAGAAGTCATCCCAATTCCAAAGGAAACAATAGATGATCACTGTCAGCAAGGCGGGTTTTGTGAGCGGCATGACGATGCGCCAGTAGATCCCGAACCAACTGCAGCCGTCCATCTTCGCTGATTCATCCAGTTCACGTGGAATCCCGCGAATGAATTGCACCAGCAGGAAGACGAAGAAGCTACCGCCTGCGCCTCCGGCGAGGGAATGCGGCACAATAAACGGCAAGTACGTATTCACCCAGCCGAGATGATGGAACAGCGAGTACTGCGGAATGATCGTCACTTGTCCTGGCAGCATCAGCGTCAGCATCAGAATTGAAAACCAGAAGTTGCGCAGCCGGAACTGCAGCCGGGCAAATCCGAAGGCGACCAGACTGCACGAGATGACCGTTGTGAAGAGAAGCCCGACGATCAGCTCGAAGTTATTGATGTAAAAGTCAGTGAACGTATGCCCCGGAATGGCGTTCCAGCCTTTGCTGAAATTGCTCCACATCGGATGCGCCGGGAACAGCCCGGGCAAGCTCAGCTCTTGATTCGATTTCAGAGAAGCGCCGACCCACCAAAGAACCGGATAAATCATCAGTACGCTGAGTACAATCAGAATGGCGTGAATCCCAATGCTTTTACGCTGGAATGTGCTCGGCATCACTTCTCCTCCTTTTCCGACTCGTAGAACACCCAGTATTTGGAAGTGACAAAAATAATCGAAGTGGACGCCGCAATAATGATCAGCATGATCCAGGCAAGGCTGGAGGCATATCCCATTTGCAGCTGACTAAAAGCTCTTTCATATAAGTATAGCGCATACACATAAGTCGAATTCATAGGCCCACCCTGCGTAATGATCATGGCTGGCGTGAACATCTGGAATGCGCCGATGATCCCCATAACGATGTTGAAGTAAATGGTTGGTGAAAGCATGGGCAGCGTAATGTTAAAAAACTGGCGAATCTTCCCTGCGCCGTCTACATTCGACGCTTCATACAAGTCTTGCGGAATCTGCTTAAGTCCGGCCAGGAAGATGACCATCGCCGAACCGAATTGCCACACAACGAGCAGCACCAATGTGCCCAGAGCGGTATTCGGATTGTTGATCCAGCCTGTCCCGTTAATACCGAACAGATCAAGCACTTGGTTGATGTAGCCTTCTTTGCCGAAAATATTTTTCCAAAGCAGCGAGACGGCGATGCTTCCGCCGATGAGGGACGGAAAGTAAATCGCTGTCCGGTATGCGGACATCCCACGAATACTTTTGGCGAGCAGCATGGCGATGAATAGCGCAGCGACCAGCCTTAAGGGCACTGAGCCTAACACATAAAGAAAAGTAACTTTGACGGATTGATAGAATCTGGTATCGACGGTGAAAATTTTCTCGTAATTTCGCAGCCCAACCCAGCTCGCCTCTTCAAGGAGCGAATAGTCAGTAAACGAATAATAAAGCGATTGCACCATCGGATAAAGCGTTAACAACAAGAATCCAATTAACCAAGGCGAAATAAATAAATGACCGGTAATAAAGGCATCCCAGCGCTTAAGCTTAGCCATGCGACGCTTGGATGTAGAGGTTGCAATCGTAGCTTCCATCCTGTTCACCTCGTTGTGTTTTTCATTCATTATAAAAACAAAAGTGAGCCATTACTATAATAGTAGGCTCCAATTTCTTTCAAATTCCTCAGAAAGTCGTGCAGTCCATATGACAAAACATCCGTACCAAACACTGCCTAGCTAAATTGAAAAATATAAAAAACCTCTATACGTTATCCGTCAACGAGCGAACACGAATAGCAGCCAAGCCAGTCCATTAAGCACTCCTACATATCCAAAACCATCAGCATTGGCTTGGCTCCACACTTACCGTGTCCATTGGGTTTACATTTTTTGAAGTTTCAAGAAATGCTTATAGCTGGAATGACCTGCATGCGTTACAATGAGAGGGAAATCCGACTTCAGCACGAGGGAACCAGGTGACACGATGAACGTTGAGAACAAGTTTCTGCGCAACAATATCCGAAATAACCTATGGAACGGGATTGCTTGGTCCATTGGCTTTAACTTCGTCACCCCCTTCATTGGCGTGCTGGCTGCGCAGCTCGGGGCGACCAATCGCGACTATGCGCTGCTGTCTTCCATACCGGCGCTGCTGACCATCCTCATCAATTTGCCGGCGACGATGGTCATCGCCCGATTCCGCCATCAAAAAAGGATCATTGCCGGAACCATTCTGCTTTGCCGCTTTTTCTACTTTCTATTGATTTTTGTCCCGTATATGCAAGTTTCTGCAATGACAGCACTTATCTTACTCGTTGGCTTGTACAACGCCACCAATTCCGTCATCGCCGTGGCTTGGCAAGCTATGATGGGCGAGATCATCCCGACCCGCCACCGGAACCGGGTGTTTGCCCAGCGCAACATTTGGACCGGGATCAGTGGTATGATCGTCGCTTTTATCGCAGGATATGGAATCGACCGACTTCCTTATCCTTACGGCTATCAGATCGCGTTTTCGATCGGTTTTGCTTTCGCTTTGCTTGAAACGTGGTATTTTATGCGACTGCGCATTCCGAGCGAGGAGACAGCGAGCGCCATTGGGAGGCAGAGCGAGGGGGCACTAGATTCGGAGATAGTGGCACAAGAAGCGGTTGAGAGCAGTGGATTTGAAAGCGTCTCCGAGAGCGGCAGTGACGAAGGACAACGAGAACTGTTCCAATACACTAGCGATGAAAATGCTGCTGGCAACTTGTTCGAGAGCCATGTCCGTGAAAGCGTTTTACGCCGTTGGGTCACCCGCTTTAAACTAGACCTCGGCCGCAGCTACTATTTGTTTTGCGTAAGCGCGATTATCTACATATTTGCCTGGCAAGCCGCTTGGCCGATCTATACCAAAGTGAAAGTCGATACGCTCCTGGCGACGAATACGATGATGAGCATCGACACGATTGTTGGCGCCATCGGCTCACTCTTCGGTTTTCAATTGTGGGCGCGGATCGCCGATCACAAAGGCACCGGGTGGACGGTTTTCGCCTCTGCACTCATGCTGGCGCTCACTCCCTATTTTTGGATCTACGCCCCCAATATGACGTGGGTGTATGTGTATGATTTGATCGGAGGCGTTGCCACCGCAGGCTTTCAGCAGTCCGCCTTCAACCGTCTCCTGGAACTTGTTCCCGAGGACGGGCGCCAGCGGGCGATTGCGATCTATACCACGCTTTCGCAGGTATCCGCTATCTTCGCACCTATCATCGGCATGATGATCTACACTGCCGTACCTTATGAGATGTGCATGTTCATCATGGGCACCGTTCGGGTCGTAGGCTCCCTGTGCTTCCTGCTGATTTTATCTTCCATGCTGATGAAAATGTCAAAGCCGAGACGGCGCACGCTGGGCCGCTAGAGCGGGAAGGCCGCTTGAAAGACGCCTCTCGAGTGCGCTGTAGCAGCGCTTGAGAGGCAAAGCCGCTTTGGAGGTGCCGTTCTAGCGCTGGGCCGCCAAGTCCGCTGAGCAACTAACTTTTGCAGCCTCTTTCTGTGGTATGTACAAGAGCAATTGAAACACTGCTAGCCTGTGAACATGTACCTGCAGCGCCGGCTGATTCGTTCTCCATCGTCGACTCGCTCACCGTCTATATGTCAAATAAAAAGGCGACCCTCTACGAAGGTCACCTGCTGCTGCCTTATTTTTCGCCCATCAGTTCCTTCGCTGTCTCCAGCTCCAGGAGGCGAAGCTTTCCGACGCGCCGCCGGAAATGTTCTTCCGTACTGAATTCTGCCTGCACAAAGGCACGTATCAAATCCTCTGCCAGCCACGGACCGATGATTTGTGCGCCGATGCACATGATGTTCACATCATCATGCTCCACGCATTGGTGCGCAGAGTGAATGTCGTGGCAGACCGCGGCGCGAATGCCGGGAATTTTGTTAGCGGCTATAGCCGCTCCAACGCCGGTGCCGCACACCATAATTCCCCGCTGGAAACCGCCCCGCCGGACGGCGTCGCACACTTTTCTCGCAACATCGGGAAAGTCTACCGGCTCTGTCGAGTAACAACCAAAATCGGTGACCTCCACACCCAGATCTTCAAAAACCAGCCGCAAAGCGACTTTCATTTCATACCCGCAGTGATCGCTGCCAATAGCAATTTTCATAGCGCTGCACCTCATCTTTCCCTCATTGTTTCTCTCAATTTAGCGTCGTTCGGCATTATCGATGGCGTTAAAACAACTTGCCACAGCTTGGTACAAGCCGTATCCGTCAAACAGTTATCACTCGTTATTTCCTGGGAAATTACGACAATAACTTTCATATTCCTTCTCATCTTCTCGCCGAAAATGATATTGAAATCTCCCACACGAGCGATCCCCTAGCCATTCAAATCAGCCAACATTAGCAGCATTCCCTCAGCGCAAACGCTTCCATTTGCTGGAGCCAGGAAACCGCTTTCCTCATCCCTAATAAATATGTTCAAACCCCTCCCGCCATTCACAAAAGTCTCGCCTCATCCGGCCAGCCCGAAAAAAAAGCCACCCCGCTCCGAATGAAGGGGATGGCTGAACCTCATTGTACATTTGCTTTTCGCTCAGTAACATAGCTAATGACTAGAAGCACGAAGCCGAGTGCGGTCAGCACTGCTCCGAGCCATGGCAAAGTTCCAAGCCCGATATGGGTAATCGTCCAACCGCCTAGGAAAGCGCCGCCTGCGTTGCCCAAATTCAATGCCGAGTGCGTGGACGTCGCCGCCAGCTCAGGCGCTTCTTTGGCTAAATTCATGATCCGCAGCTGCAAGCCAGGCAAAATGCCAAAAGCCGCCACGCCCCAAATGAAAACGGTAATCACCGCACCTGCCGGGACCTGGTCTGTGACAGCAAATACAGCCAAAATCAAGGCCAGTGCCGCAAAATTGCACAGCAGAGACGGCATTAGCTTCCAATCTGCCAGTTTTCCGCCGAGGATATTCCCAAGTGTAACACCGAAACCGAATAAAATTAAAATCCAGGTCACGCTGCTCTCCGAAAATCCGGTAATCTGGATCAAGATAGGCGCAATATAAGTAAATACGGCAAATAAACTACTGCACCCCAAAGCGCCAATCAGCAATACAAAAAGCAGTTTCGGCTGCGCCAGCGCCCGTACTTGCTGCACCAGACTGGTTGCGTTTTTTTGCTCGATGCGCGGAATTAATAAGATGATGCCTATAAGTGAAAAAATACCCATGATCACGACGGCTCCAAACGATGCGCGCCAGCCTAGGTGCTGGCCGATAAAGGTGCCCAGCGGTACACCGATAATATTGGCGATGGTCAGCCCCGCCATCATGACAGAAACCGCCCCAGCCCGCCGGTCGGGATGCACGAGATTCGCGGCTATCACCGAGCCGACGCCGAAAAACGTGCCGTGCGCCAGCGCCGTTATCAGACGCGCAATCATCACCGTGCTGTAATTAGGCGCGAAGACAGCCAGCAAATTGCCGAGAATAAAAATCAGCATCAGCAGGATAAGCAATCTTTTTTGCGGCAGACGATGCGTCAGCATCGCTAAGATCGGTGCGCCGAATGCGACGCCCAGCGCGTAGCTGGTAATTAATTGTCCGGCTTGAGAAATACTGACATGGAGATCTGTAGCCACATTTGGCAGGATGCCCATAATGACAAATTCGGTCATGCCGATGGCGAAGGCGCCGGCCGTTAGGGAAAACAGGGAAACCGGAAGCCGCTCTTTTGGAACAGCCCCCGCCTGCAAAACTTGCGTAGGATTCATGGTGATTTATTCCAACCTTTCTTTTATCGCCTCTGCGGTAAGCTCATACGACCGAAGCCGCGCCTGATGATCAAATATGGAAGAAGCGATGATCCATTCGTCGGCATTGGTTTGCTCCTGCAGTTGGCTGAGCCGCTCGCGCACGGTTTGCTTGCTGCCGATGATGGAGAAGCTTAGCTGCCTAAGCACGTACGCTTTCTCCTGCTCCGTCCACAGTTCATCCATGTTGTCGACAGGCGGATTCATCATCCCGGTGCGTCCGCGGATAATGTTCAGAAACTGCTGCTGTTGCGACGTCGCCAGCCGCTGCGCCTCGGCATCCGTGTCGGCGGCGATGATGTTGACGCCGATCATCACGTAAGGTGCAGCGAGCGCATCGGACGGGCGGAACTGCCCGCGGTACAGCTGCAGCGCAGGCAATAAATAGTCCGGAGCGAAATGGCTGGCAAAAGCGAACGGCAGCCCGAGCTGGCCGGCCAACTCCGCACTGAAACCGCTCGAGCCGAGCAGCCAGATCGGAATGTTCAATCCTTCGCCGGGAACAGCGCGCACTCCAGGCACGCCGGTACCCAGCTCAGGGCTGAAGTAGCCGCGCAGCTCGCTCAGCAGCTCGGGAAAATCATGGCCGTCCCGGCCCAAGCCGCGGCGCAGCGCCCGAGCGGTCAGCTGGTCGGAGCCCGGCGCGCGCCCCAAGCCGAGATCGATCCGGCCTGGGTACATCGACTCCAGCGTGCCGAACTGTTCGGCAATGACCAGCGGCGCATGGTTCGGCAGCATGATGCCGCCGGATCCGACGCGGATCTTCTTCGTGCCGCCGGCCACATAACCGATCACCACCGAGGTCGCCGAGCTGGCAATCCCGGGCATGTTGTGGTGCTCGGCCAGCCAGAAGCGGTGGTAGCCCCACTGCTCCGCATGCTGCGCCAAATCAAGCGAGCGGTGAAACGACTCCCTCGCCGTTCCGCCCACAATAATTGGCGCCAAATCTAGTATCGAAAGGGGGACTTCAGCGATCCCTTTCGTTGGTTTTTGTTGTTCCATAGCGTCGTTCTCCTCCTATCAAGCAGTTGAGCTGCTTTTTATATCTATCCGTCTATCATAGACTTATTTGCCGCAGTTACAAGTACTTACTTCAAGGTAAGTAGTATCGCCACCGCCAATCACCTACAGTCCGACTTTGCCGAATTGCACGGGAATTTCAAGCACTCACTCCCGCAATCGGACCCCAACACATTTCCGCCGCAAGCAGTCTCCTGCAAGTGGGTTATTTCGGACTATTGCTAGTATTCGCCTCTTCGCCAACCAGCATCAAAAAAAACAGCGGCCTAGCGCTGTGCCGATCCGCACAACGCATGCCGCTGGTTCTATTATTCTTCGAAAATTTTCGTCAGCAGTTCGCCCAGCTCTTTCAGAGCCTGTTCTTCCTGCTCGCCGTCCACTTCCAGCAAAACTTCCTCATTTTGCTGAATGCCCAGCGTCAGCATGCTGAGCGAGCTTTTGCCGTTTACTTTTTTGCCGCCCTTGGTCACATTGACCTTGCACGGAAAAGCGCTGGCTGCTTGAACGAACACCTTGGTCGGGCGCGCGTGGAAGCCGGATGGATTCAGTACTGTAAACGTTTGGGAAATCATATTACTCACTCCTTGTCTTTTCTTTAACGAATGTATGAATGCTCTCTTGGGTGCTCATCGACAAGATTTGATCCGTGTGTGCCGCCCATTCTTCGCGGGACAAGCCTTTTATTAAGGCGCGGGCTGGCAAAATCGAGCTGGCGCTCATGCTAAACTCATGCAGTCCCAGGCCGAGCAAAATCGGAATGGCGGTTTCATCGCCAGCCATTTCGCCGCACATGCCGACCCATTTGCCTTCTTGCTTGGCAGCTTGGATAACCATACGGATCAGGCGCAAAATCGATGGATGGCAAGGCTGATATAAATAAGCCACATTCTCATTCATGCGGTCCGCTGCCATCGTATATTGGATCAAATCATTCGTACCGATGCTGAAGAAGTCGACCTCTTTGGCCAGTGAATCAGCAGCCAGCGCAGCAGCCGGAATTTCGATCATAATGCCGACCTCAATCGTATCGGACACTTGAATGCCTTCTTGAACAAGCCTTTCCTTTTCTTCCTGAAAGAGAGCTTTTGCTTTGCGCAGCTCATCCGCCACGGCAATCATCGGAAACATAATTTTCAAATTGCCATACGCACTTGCACGGAGCAATGCTCGTAGTTGTGTACGGAACAATTCCGGGCGATCCAGACATAAGCGGACAGCACGCAGGCCGAGGAACGGATTGCTTTCCGCCGGGAGCTTCATGTAAGGCAGCTCCTTATCCCCGCCGATGTCGAGCGTACGGATGACGACCGGCTTATTGTTCATGCGCTCCAGCACGTGCTTATACACCTGGAACTGCTCTTCCTCGCTCGGCAGGGCACTGCGGCCCATGTAGAGGAACTCGGTGCGGAACAGCCCGATGCCTTCGGCTCCGTTCGCCAGCACCTTCTGCAAGTCTTCGACACTGCCGATATTGGCCGCCAGCTCGACATGGTGCCCGTCGCGGGATACCGTCGGCTGATCGATCAGCTTGCGCAGCTCGTTTCTGCGGGCGTCATACGCCGCTTTGCTGGCTTGGAACACTCCCAGCTCAGCATTCGACGGGTCGACGAGTACCAGACCTGAGACTGCATCCATGATGACCATCGTTCCCGTTTCAATGTCAGCAGCAGCCGCACCGGCGCCGACAATCGCCGGAATCTCCAGCGAGCGAGCCATAATCGCCGAATGGGAAGTACGGCTGCCGATTTCCGTAACGAAGCCGAGCACATAATCAAGGTTGAGCTGCGCGGTATCCGATGGCGTCAAATCTTCCGCGATCAGGATGCAAGGCTCATTAATGGCCGACACAGCCGCATAGGAGACGCCACGTAGCTTGCTCATCAAGCGGCCGGAGACATCGCGCACGTCAGCGGCGCGCTCGCGCAGCAGCTCATTGTCCATCGAGAGCAGCATGTCGATGAAACCGCCTGCCACTTCATGCAGCGCGTACTCTGCATTCGTGCTCTCATTTTCGATATTTTCAATAATCGCATCGATTAAGTCCGGATCTTCCAGCAACAGCAAATGAGCTTCGAAAATTTCCGCTTTCGCTGCACCCATTTTTTGTTCCGTCATCTCTCTAATCGCGTCCAGCTCTAGCTTCGCCGCTTCAACCGCTTGGCGAAAACGAGCCGTTTCTGCGGCGGCATTCTCTATTTTACCTGGCGTCGGCACGAAGGTATCGTGCTGCAGCCGATAGGCTTTGGCGATGGCGATCCCAGGTGAAGCCGCAATGCCAGTCATACGTTTTGTCATCATTTTAGACATTATCGCTCCTCTCCTTCCCTAAGCTTTACTCGCTTGCTTCAGCAGCTCATATTGCTTCATAACCGCTTCATGGATCGGATGATCCGCGCCGATAGTCGTATATTGGGTAATTGTTTGCGCAAGGCCATGGGCTTGCAAATCCGCTTGAATTTGCACAGCATCCGGGTCATCGCTCACATCGAACAGGAAGGCAGCCGCCATGCCGCCCGCCAAATGAGCAGGGAACATGCCGCGTTCATAAGACTGCATGGCAGGACGAACCAAGCGGTCATTGCTGGACAGCTTGCGGATTGGCGATCTGCCGACGCGCGTCACTTCATCTGTTAAATACGGGTTCACAAATCGGTTTAAAATTTTATGAATATAGTCCGCATGCTGCGACTTGTCGAACCCATACTTTAGATGAAGCAATGCGCCCGTCTCTTCCATCACGCGCTGCACTTCAGCAGCGATGTCCGCATTCGCCATCGCCTGTTGAATCGTCGCAAAGCCCTGAAGATACCCCAGATAAGCTGCGACGCAATGTCCGGTATTCACTGTAAAAAGCTTTCGCTCAATGTAAGGTTCCAGCTCGCGAACATAGTGGATACCTTCAATCCGGTGGAAGCCTGGGATCATTTGCGATTCATCGACGACCCACTCATAGAAAGGCTCCACGATTACCTCAAGCGGATCTTCGTTGTTCTGGATCGGTACGATCCGGTCGACGGCAGCGTTCGGGAAAGCGGCAAACGCCGCTAATTTTCCCTGCTGCTCCAAACTAAGCTGACTCTGCACGTGCTCCTTCAGCTGCGCGCTTCCGCCAATGGCGTTCTCGCAGGCGATGATATGCAGCGGAGCCGCGCCGCGCTCCATGCGCAGCTTCAGTCCTTCAGCAATGCCAGGGGCAATATGCTTCAGAATGTTGACGCCGACAGCGGTCGTCACAAGGTCTGCTTGCGCAACGGCTTCCGCGACATCCGCCAGCACTTTGCCGTTGATCGCCGTTACGTTCGTCACAGTAAAAGTTTCCTGGCCCTCGCTGGCCAGCTTCACGGTATAGGCTTTTTTGTCCTGCAGACGCTCAACCAAAAGATCGTTCACATCGGAGAACACCACTTCGTATCCTGCCTGGGACAAGACTAGGCCGATAAACCCTCTGCCAATATTTCCTGCGCCAAAATGGACCGCTCTCATGATTCCATCCCGCTTTCAAAAATAGTGACCATTTCTTCTGCTGACGAAGCTTTCATGATTTGTTCCATATTCTCATCTTCCGAGCAAATCATCGCCACGTTGGTCAAAATATCCAAGTGGTCGTTGCCCGCGGCTGCGATCCCGATTACGAGCACCGCCTTCTCACCGTCGCCGAAGTCTACGCCTTGGGGAATTTGCACGATCGCAAGTCCTGTCGAATGAATCAACGACTTGGAATCATTCGTGCCGTGCGGAATAGCAAGCCCGTTACCCATATAGGTGGAAAGCGTCGCTTCCCGCTCCAGCATTTTGTCAATATAAGCAGCAGATGCATGACCGGCATCGACCAGCAATTGCCCAGCCATCCGAATCGCCTCGGTTTTGTCTTTCGGTTGTGCGTTCAATTTCACTTTATTTACCGATAAAATACTCATAGCAGGTTCTCCTCTACCGATTTATTTAGGTTTATTTTTTATTCTCTAAAAATTCTTCAAGCTCTTGCGATAAATATTGCTTAATATCCGCTTCCGTTCCGCCTTCAAGCAGCTCAATCATTTCCGGAATGAGCAGATAGGAGCTTATTTCACTCAGCACTTCAAGGCTTTCCTTGGAAAGCTCTTTCGGCCCCAGCATCAGCAAAAGCTGTCGCACCCCGGATGGGGTGATTTGATCCAGCACCAAGTCCTGCTGTAAGCGGAATAGGGTCAATGATGGCCTGCTGACGAGCTCGCTTCGGATATGAAAGAGGGCAAGACTTGTGTCCGGGATCACTTGGCTGCTCTGCCTCTCCCTTTGCAGCAGCAGTGTAACAATCGGTTCGACATCTGCGATCACATGGCTTTGCTGGACATAGCTGCAAATTTCCATCAAGGTCGCTTGCAAGCTGTCGAACGAGTGCTTGATCGGATAAACGTTAAACTGGTCCAGAATCCGTACAATTTCGTCGACATAAGGCCTAACCCGATACGACCGCTCTGCCGCCGCATCACGCGGCAGCTCCTCGCGTTGTGAGCGCGCCGACCTATCCTTTTGGAGCGTTACGTTCTGGATAAAAAGCCGCAGACGCTCCGCCTCTTCCTTCGTCAGCAGCGGACTCAGCTTGATATATTGATCTTCCTCCAGCGGCAAATCCACGGTTGAAATAATCAAATCATACGTCGATTCCGGGATGCGCGCCGCTTCAAACCAGGAAGCGTTGCCGACGATGCTGATTTGCGGCAGCTCTTTCGTCAAGCGCACCGCCAGCATCTTCGAAGTCCCGAGCCCGCTGGTGCAGACGATAATCGCCCGCACATTGCGGCGGAACTGCTTTTGCCTCTCCAGCGAAGCGCCGAAATGCATCACGAGATACCCGACTTCCTCGTCAGGAATAGCCACATCGGTAATGGTTTCATTGACAGCTTCACGAATTCCTTCAAATAAAGCTTCATAATCTTTCTTAATCTGCGCGAGCAGTGGATTCCGAACGGTCGCCCCTGCCCGCAGCCGCTTGAGCGCGGATTCGAGATGGCTAAGCAAGCCGTCCCGCAGCGAGCGGTCGGCCGTGTAGTTCACACCGCTGCGCGCTTCCATATTCCGCACCAGCTTCCAGACAATTTCCATATAATTGAGCTTTTCTTGGGGAAGCAGTTGGTTCGGATGCGAGACATCGCCGGGCTCCAACAGCTGCGCGAGGTAAGCCACCTCTGCAGTGGAGAATTCCATGCCAATCGCGCTGGACAAGCAGCTGATCACATGCGCGAGCAGCTCGCTCTGGCGGATGGATTGCTTCTCCGCTTGCAGTTCGATGGCTCTGCCCTGCTGCACTCTGGAGACGGCGATGGATATATTGATCAGCAAATACGTATAATCGCTTTCTGATAAAGCGTGCAGCCCTTCATCTTCGGCTTGCCACAGCGCTTCTTCCACCTTGGCAAAGTAGGCCTTGCCGATCAGCTCCAGCAGCTTCCTCGTTACCGGCGAATGCACATGCTCCATTTTGCCGAAGAGATCGGATTCGTCCAGATAATTGCGGGCCAAGCGCGAAATCATTTTGCGCATGTTGGCTTCGGAGCCGCTTAGACCGACGCCGTAGCCGCGCCTGCGGATCAAAATCAGATCCGACTTCTGAATCGTGCTCTCCAGTTCATCGAGATCGTTCGTAATCGTCGGAACGGTTACGCTCAGATCGTGGGAGAGTGAAAACAGCTTCACCGGCTCGCTCTCTTGCAGCAACGTGCAAAGAATGAATAATTTGCGGTCCTGAGCGGAATATTCAACGGCCGAAGCGACCAGCAGAGTTTGTTTGAAAGCCTCCAGTTTGTCGGGTGCAGCCTGCAAGAGGATGCCTTTTCCCGATTTTTTTTGCAACGTCAATCCGGATCCTGCGATCGCGGTTTCCAGCTCAGAAAGCTCCCTGTGAACAGTTCTCGTGCTTACGTTAATTTCCGCAGCTATTTCTCCTGCTGTCACCTCATCGCTCCGGTTCAAGAGCAGATCTAGAATTTGACGGTGCCTATGAGAGAGTCTCATGTCCATGCACCTCTGACTTAAATGGACATAACGCCGGCAAGTTTGCCAGCGTTAGTTCAGATATATTAACTTAATCGTTTGACAAGGGCTTCATACTCTGGACTCTTCATGAAATTGTCGATCGAGATATGTTCCGCTTGCGGGGCTTGATTCCGTGCCCGGTCTGTCAAAGACTTGTGCGTCACAACGATATCGGCATCGCCTGGAATCTCGCTGATCGCCGTGTTGATGACCGTAACGCCAACACCGGCTTCTTTCATCTTCTTGCGGAGAATGGATGCGCCCATTGCGCTGGATCCCATACCCGCATCACAGGAGAACACAATTTTGTGCACATCGGATGCAGCTTTCTGACCTTCAACAAGTGCAGTTGCTGTTGCTGTTTCCGCTGCTGCAGTTGCCGTTGTTGCAGTTGCAGTCGCAGCTGCTGCAGTTGCCGCTGCTGCTGGCGTGTTGCCGGCTGCTTTCATTTGTTTCATTTTTGCCGTTGCTTCTTCGATATCTTCCTCTTCATCGGATTGCTTGCTTGTTTTGAGCAGCAGTGCTGCTACAAGGAAGGAAACGACCGCCCCGGAGATGACACCTGTGAAGATGGAAAGCATGCCGCCCTTAGGCGCCATTGCAATGTAAGCAAAAATACTACCAGGTGATGGCGGAGCCACCAGCCCTGCGTGGAACATCGAGAACGTGAATGTACCGGTTACGCCACCCGCCATTACAGCCAGAATCAAACGAGGATTCATCAGAATGTACGGGAAGTAAATTTCGTGAATACCGCCGAAGAAGTGAATGATCGCCGCACCTGGCGCAGACAATTTCGCGGATCCGCGTCCGACAAGCCAGTAAGCGAGCAAAATGCCAAGGCCCGGACCTGGATTCGACTCCAGCATGAACAGAATGGACTTACCGGTTTTGGATGCTTGCTCCAGTGCGATTGGGCTCAGTACGCCGTGGTTGATGGCGTTGTTCAAGAACAAAACTTTACCCGGTTCAATCAAGATGTTCGCCAGCGGCAGCAGACCTGCGTTAACAAGGAATTGAACGCCAGCGGCTAATGCTTTGCTCACGACTTGAACGGCAGGACCGACAACCGTGTAAGCGAGAAGCGCCAGAATGCCGCCGATGATACCGGATGAGAAGTTGTTGACCAGCATCTCAAAACCGGATTTGATTTTGCCTTCGATCGATCTATCGAATTGCTTCAAGACCCAGGCTGCGAACGGACCGACGATCATCGCGCCCATAAACATCGGGATGTCTGTCCCAATGACAACCCCCATCGTCGTCACTGCGCCGATTACACCGCCGCGTGTACCGTGGATCATCGTTCCGCCCGTATACCCGATCAGCAAAGGCAGCAGATACGTGATCATCGGACCTACAAGCTTCGCTAAGTATTCGTTCGGAATCCAGCCCGTCGGGATGAATAATGCGGTGATGAGCCCCCAAGCGATAAAAGCTCCGATATTCGGCATCACCATGCCGCTCAGGAAGCGTCCGAAACGCTGCACCCTGACTCTAGCACCACCAGCGGATGCTTGTTTTGTTGCTACTGTATCCATTAGGATAACCCCCCATGAAGGAATCATGATTTGAATATGTTATTATCGTAAAGCAAAAGCGCTTACACGTTCAATCAAATCAAAATGTCATTCCGTCATGATTCTGTTGACATTATTTTTGTTTGTAGCGGCTGATCTTACTCATAAAATAAAAAAGCCGGAGATAGCTCCGGCTGAAGTCAAATTAGTTGGTTGTTTGGAAAGACTTGATCGTGTCCTTTATTTGTTTTTGCAAGAAGTCCGTTTGGAGTGCTTTCGGATAATTGACCATGAACAGGTAATGGCTATCTCCCTTTTGGAAGATGCACAATGTCGTTACAAAGTTTTTATACGCCCACTCTTTCCAAATCGCTTGAACCCCGTTGACAGATTCCGTCCGGCTGGCAGTCTCTTTGAAATCCGTGCCGCCGTAATCGTTACGTAATTTTTCTTGCAGCTGATCGGCAACTTCTTGGGGCGTTAAGCCAGATTGATCCGCATCATTGACAAGAAGAAGGAAATGCCCCATCCCGAACGCGTACTCCAGATCACCGTTTTTGCTTTTGGAGGCATTCAGCTTCCAATAATCAGGGATCGTAATGGTGTAGTTGTAATTCTTATTTTTTACTTCGCTTGTCTTTGAGCGGTCAAGGTTTTCCGAACTGTCTTTGATCGTCCCGATCGAAGAGGAAGGCTTGCCGATTTTTACGGATTGCAAAGTGGATTGAATGAAGTTATCGGATAGATCATCCTTATTGCTGTAATCGATAACAAGATAATATTTATAAGCGTCTTTGATAATATGCACATTCTCCGTTGCATCCCAAATGCGGTTGTCAAATGTATTCGACGTCCGTGTCACAATCGCTTGGTTCCCATCAACAACGATATTTCGCGCCGAATCCATTTTACTATACGCGGAAGCGTATACCTGCGTATAATTGTTGGCGTCGCGGTCCGACCATTTCTGCAGCGTATCGCTCTCCGATTTGGAAGTCACTTTGTAGCTGATGCTTGTTTTTTTCTTTGGATCTGTAAACTGAATCATTCCGCTGTCGCTGCCGGATTTCGACCACTCGGCTGGGATTTTGAGCGTAATCCCATACGTTTCGTCGGTATATGTGCGTAAACCGCCCTTGACCGTTGAAAGGTCTTTTAACGTTTTATCACTTGAATCAAAAGACAATTGAAAGCTGTTTAAAAGATCCTGATAAGCATTGTGCTTCGCGGTAACTTTGTCATTCTCTTCCTTTTCAATCGTGAAAATAACAATATACACCTTATCACCGCTTTGATAAGCGCGATACTCATAAAGCGCATTATCGTACTTGGATTTAAGCAGCGCGTAAGGGCGCGTACCGCCGGAAACATATTTTTTTTCTAAAATCGATTCATCATCCGTTTGATCCACCAGCAAATCCAGCAAAGCATCCTCGGACATATTCTCGGTCATATCCGACTTCACCGATACGGTAATACGGTACTCGCCATTGGCATCATCGAAGGCTACACGATCCTCTTTAAAGCTCTGATAATCCTTAACCAGACCCGTCGGATATTTCAAGGACCAGCCATAATAGCTATTGCCGATATGCGTCTTGCCTAAATCCGAATCGATGCCTTCCAGAGCCGTGCCCGCTGCGCGCGTGCTGGAAATCGAAATCGTAGAAGTCGCTTCATCGAACTGTACGTTGGCTCCGAATTTCTCCGAAATGAAACGGAGCGGAACCATCGTCGTACCGTTTTTCAACTCAGGCGCAACCTCAATCTGTTCGTCTTTCCCATTGACTGTAGCTGTCGTACTGCCGATTTTCAAAGAAATCGCAGTGCCGTTGTAGGTAAGGCCGACCGTCTGCGTTTCCGAAGCCCAGCTTAAGGCCGCGCCGAACGCCGAAGTAATGACTCGCAATGGAACGAGTGTCACCCCATTGTTCGCATAAGGTGTTTCAACGGTAATCGATTGATCGTTAATAGTAATGTGATCTTCACCAAGCTTCAATTGGATATGAACCGATTGAGCTTGTGTTGACGAATCCGCCAATGCGCTGAGCGGTTGCATCGTGATTAGTACAAATGTTAATAAAATGAGGTAGGTATGGCGTAGTTTAATCATGAGTCACCTTCCGCGTCTATTGGGTTTGAGTAGCATCGAGCAATGTAATCTCTTTTTGGACAATGTCCCCGTTGGATTGCAGGGTCAGCGTAACGTTGTCTCCAGGAACGAATTGTTTCAAAAGCTCATTCAAATCAACGAGCGTTTTCACATTGGAATTGTTGACGGAATACAGGACATCGCCTTCTTGAATGCCGGCAGCAGCAGCGGACGTATTCGGATCCACGCGCGAAACTTTCAGCGGCTCATCCGTTGGCAGCCCGACGACAGCGGCCCAGCTTTCCTCCACCTCCAGGCCAAGCGCTGGACGTTTGACTTTGCCATACTTCAAAAACTGGTTCAATATGTACTGTACCGTGTCTGAAGGAATGGCGAATCCGAGTCCATCGACACCTGTCGCCGACAGCTTCAATGAGTTGATGCCAATCACCTCGCCTTGCAAATTCACCAATGCGCCGCCGCTGTTGCCCGGATTAATGGCCGCATCGGTTTGGAGCAAGCGATATGTGGCGTGCAGGGAACGGTCCGTCCCGCTAATTACGCCATAAGTGACCGAATTGCGAAGGGCAAAAGACATTGGCGTACCGATCGCGACAACAGGCTCACCGACCTCAACATCGCTGCTTGAGGCAAAAGCAGCTGCGGTTAAGTTGGTGGCATTAATGCGCACGAGCGCCAAATCGCTCTCTTCGTCCAAATTTATCGTCGTTCCCGCGTTTTGCTTGCCGTCCGAGGTCACTACGATAATCTGCTTCATGTCTTCGACCACATGCGCATTCGTTATAATGAGCCCGTCGGATTGAACGACAATTCCTGTGCCATGCGCCAGATTGAAGCGGTTATCCGCGGAAGCTTGGTTACTGCTCGTCGGCTTGCCAATAATCCCCACGATGGATGGAGAAACTTTCTTCACCACGTCTGTTACACGAGATCCTGTCGTATAGGTATAATCGTTCAGATCAGCCCGGTACGCTCCGGTGCCTCCTAACGTTTTGACAACATCGGAAGCCTTCACATAAACCTCACCGTCCAGCTCTTTCGTCTGCCAATGAGAGACACTCGCCGTGTCCCCGCCGATCGAGGCTTGGTCTGCGAACACTTGCCCGTTCCCCGCAAAAAGCGCAAATGTCAGTATGGTGGATACTACATAACGAATGTTTAATTTCAAGTAACTCTCTCCCTCTCTAGTTTATGGTAATTATCCCCATCCCTATTATACATAAATATGGTAGAGAAGGTAGAAGGAATATCTTAAAGTGGATGTATATGGAAAAAGAGCTGGCGGGTGGAAACCGCTTAGCTCTTTTGGAGTTGCGCAGGCGTATCATCGCCTTTAATGCGGCATTCCCGCTTTAAAGGTGCCCGCTACTGGGCTGATCAGCGTACCGCCTTCACCCGGTACGCCAAGACAGCCGCAGAGGCGCAGCCGACCAGCAAAATGGCAAACAGGATTCGCAGCCCCATACCGTGATCGGCTGCGGCCTGAACACTGACATTCATCCGCCCGAGCAGCAAGGCGCAGAGGCCGATGCCGGCGATCTGTCCGAGGTAGCGCACCATCGCCAGCAAGCTGCCGGCCAAGCTCGCCTGGCTTCCGGGCACAGCGCCCATGATCTCGGCGTTGTTGGTGGCGTGGAACAGGCCGTTCCCGATGCCGAACACCGCCAGCTGCACCGCGATGATCATCGCGGTTACTTGCGGGGCGCATAGGATGAACAGCATCGAGACGGCGCACAGCGCCGCTCCGCCAATAATCGGCAGCGCACCGCCATATTTGTCGCGGAACCAGCCGGAGAACGGAGCGATAAGGCCCACCAGCAGCGGCTGGATCATGAGAAAGCCGCCAGAAGCGACGACCGTGAGGCTAAGCGGGCCCTGCATATAGAAGGTTAACGCGATCAACGACGCGGTCAGCGCCATATTGATAAAGAACGAGCTGAGATTGCCCGACCAGACCGGCCTTAAGCGGATCAGCGCCCGGTCGAGAATGCCGTTCTGGATACGCCTTTCATACAACCAGAACACGACCAGCAAAGCGAGGCCGCCAAGCATTGCAGCCCAAGTAGCCAGCGGCATACCGGCAGCAGCAGCAGGGTCAGCAGCGCCCCCTGTGTCTCCAGAGTCCCCATAGCCGCCAGACGCGAGCATGAGCAAAACCGTCCCTGCAGCCAAAAGCGCTGAGCCTAGAAGATCCAATGACCCCCGGTGCGCTTGAGCGCTTGACCGAGGAAAATATTTCAAACCGAGGCCGAAAGCAGCAAGCCCGATCGGCACATTAATCCAAAACAGCCATGGCCAGCCTGCCCACTCCAGGACGAAGCCGCCGATCGCCGGCCCCATCAGCGTGCCGAGGGAGATGACAACGGCATTAAGCCCGAGCGCTCTGCCCCGCTCATGGTCGGGAAACGCTTGGCGCACCATCGCTTGGCTGTTCGCCATGATCATCGCCGCCCCCAAGCCCTGCACGCAGCGCGAAATGATCATCATCGCGATCCCGTGCGACAGCGCGACGCACAATGAGCCAAGCGCGAACACGATGAAGCCTGCGCTATAGATGTGGCTGCGCTTCCAGCGGTCGGAGAGCTTTCCCAAAAAAGGCAGCAAAGCTGCCATCGTAAGCAAATAGCTGGAAGCGAGCCATTGGATTTGCGCCAAAGGCTTGGCGAATTCCCCGGCCAAAGTCGGCAGACAGACGTTGACAATGCCGACATCGAGCGTGGACATGAACGTCCCGAGGTTGACGATGAGAAGCACCATCCAGCGATAGTTCACCTTGGGATTCACATGCTGGGTCGTACGCATCACGCTGGTCATGGAGCGACGCTCACCCCGCTCTTGTAAACAGCGGCGATGCGCAGACTTGACTCCGCCTGCTGCACAAGCAGCAGATCCGCCGGAGCTCCGACCGTAAGCCCTGCCCCTACGGGTAGACCCATGCGGAGCGCCGGCCGTACGGAAGCCATGTCCCACGCTTCCCCTAGGCTGCACAGCCCATGGCTCACGAGGTGATGCACGCCGCTGACCAGCATCTTCACCGAGCCGGCCAGCAGGTGCGGCTGATCTGCCATATGCAGTCGCCCTTGCGGTGTCAGCACCACATTGCCGCCGATATGCGACTCATATGTGCCAGCCGGCATGCCGCTGAAGTGGACGGCGTCGCTGACCAGCAGCGCCTGCTCGCCTTTGACCTTCATGGCGACCTTCAAGACGGCATCGGGCAGATGGAAGCCGTCGGCGATGAGACAAGTCCACAGCGAATCTGCGGCAAGCTGCTCCCATAAATAGTTCGGATGCCGCGGAAGCACCGCGTGGGCGCCATTGCCAAAATGCGTGGACATCGCCGCGCCGGCCGCCACAGCACGCCGGATTTGCTCCGGTGAAGCGGCGGTATGTCCGATGGACACGAGCACGCCGGAATCCGTGCACCGGCGGATGAAATCTTCCGCTTCCGGCCATTCCGGAGAAACGGTGACGATCTTAATGCGCCCGCCTGCAGCCTCCTGCCAGCGCTGGAACTTGGAGAAGTCCGGCGCGCACACATGCAGCCGCGAATGAGCGCCCCGCGCACCGTCTTCCGCAGAAATAAACGGTCCCTCCAAATGAATACCGGCCACCGCTCTACCTGTGGCGGGGTCCTCTGCGCATTCCCTCGCAATCGTTCCAACCGCTTCCGTGATCGCTATCTCACTATTGGTAATAACAGTTGGAAAATAACTGGTAACCCCTTCCTTCCATAAGGCCCGCGTTACCGAAGCCGTCGTTTGCGGAGCAATGGGGAGTGTATTAAAGTCCATTCCTGCATAGCCGTTGATCTGCAAATCGACGAACCCCGGCCCCACCCATGGAAGCTGCTCGATCTCCAGCGCATCCGAATGCCCGTCTACTTCAAACTCATCCACACTTGCAATCCGCCCTTCCCGAATGGTGATGCGCACCGGGGCGCCGCTAACGTAATGGCGGCCTTGCACCTGTATTTCGATTTGTTCGATTCCCACGCCGATCAGGCTCCTCTCCAGGTTCTAAAAATAAACCCAGCGCAACATCGCGCTGGGCCGATCATCTTTATTTCTTGGTTGATTGAGCGCGGTCATAGGCTGACTTGTACACGCCGACAACTTTATCAACGCCAACTTTTTTCAACTCGTCCACGTAGTTGTTCCACTCGCCCAAATCACGTTGTCCAGTAATAAACTTGGCAAGCGCTTGGTCGCGCGTTTTTTGCAGCGTCTGTCCAACGGTCGACACGACCTCCAGCTCTTGCTGCGTCATCGCCGGACGAGGCTGCTGCTCACTGTCATAGTTGACCGCTTGCTTGTAAGCATCCTGCAGCTCTGGAGATGACAACGATAAGTGCGCGTCATAGTCGAACCAAGTGTACGTACCGTCTGTGGAAAGCCCGGTCTTCTTGCGCATATCGGACACATCGGCGTAGTTGCCGATGAATTTCTTTTTGCCATTTTCTTCGCTGTAGGTTTCGCCTTGCTTGCCCCAGCTCACCAGATCAAGCCCTTCCTTCGTATAGAAGAAATCCATGTAGTGCATGATGTCCTTAATATTTTTGGAAGTCGAAGTGACCATAATGCCATTTTCCAGGAATTGGGTGTAGGCATTTTTTTGCGGACCTCCCGGCCAGCCTGCCGGCGTCGGCATAAACAGCAAGTTGTACGACGGGTTTTGCTTGCGCATCGGCAAGTTATAGAAATCTACACGGCTAATGTAGTCGGCTGTCACAAACGAACGGTCCGTCGACATCAGATCCTGCCATTGTTTCGTATCGATCGTCAAGAAATCCGGCGGGATCAAGCCCTCTTTATAAAATTTATTCAAATACGTGATCATCTTCTTGAAATTTTCTTCAATCGGTCCATAGCGCCATTCTTTTTTATCAAAGTCAAAGTATACGTCGTTCGTGCCGTCATCACTGCCCGTTCCAAAAGCGGGAGCAAAGTTGCGCAGGTAGATCAGCCCTTGCCGCCAAGCCAGCGGATAGCTGTCCGGATAAACCTGCTTCAACGCTTTCAACGCGGTATACAGCTCATCCCAGTTCGCTGGCGCCTTCAGCCCGTTTTTCTTAAACACATCCTCGCGGTACATCCAGTTCATCCGGTTTGTCTCACCGATCCCGTGGTTGGGGAACACGTACATTTTGCCGTCGGCAGACATGGCATTCTGCGTATCCGTCGGGAATTGCTCCATCCATTTTTTCAAATTCGGCATTTCATTCAAGTAATCAAGAATGTTGACAAGCGCGCCCTGCTGCCCGAACTTATCGGCTGTTTTTTTGCTTTGGGTATAAAGCATATCCGGCATATTGCCTGAAGCGACGGTCAAGTTCAAGGCGTTATCCAGCTGCGCGTCCGGCGGAACCTGAACGTTCAAGGTCACCCCTGTTTTCTCCTTCACGTATTTCCAGACCGGCCAATCTTTGTTGTACGGCCAACTTGCGTTGGAGTAATCAAGAAAGGTGAACGTATGCTCTTTAATTGGAGCTGCGGAAGCTTTATCGGCAGGTGCGGCTGAGCCGCTTGCAGGCGCGGGGCTATTCCCTGATTGGCTGGAGCAGCCTGAAACTACAGCTACGGTGAGCACTGCGGTGAGCGCCCAATTGAAAGTCTTTTTCATAGCGATCAAACTCCCTTTTCACTGGTTTAATGGACTAGCCTTTCACTGATCCGATTAAAGCGCCCTTGACAAAATATTTTTGCAAGAACGGATACACCAAAAGAATAGGTACCGTAGAAACGATGATGGTGGCGTATTTGAGCGGCTCATCGAGCACTTGGTTGTCACCCACGTTGCTGCCGCCGTTCAAGACCATTTGCGATGCCATGACAATGTTGCGCAGCACCACTTGCAGGGGGTACAGCTGGTCATTACGCAAATATAGCAGCGCCGAATAGAAGTTGTTCCAAATACCGACGGCGTAGAAAAGACCGATTGTGGCCAGTGAGGCGGCCGATAGCGGCAGAACGATGCGGGCAAATATGCCAATTTCCGTAAGCCCGTCCAATTTCCCTGATTCTTCAAGTTCCTTGGGGAGTCCTAAAAAGAACGTCCGCATAATAATCAAGTTCCACGTGCTGATTGCAGAAGGGATAATCATGGACCAGAACGAGTCAACAAGTCCCAGACTCTTCACGACCAGGAAGGTGGGAATCATCCCGCCATTGAAAAACATCGTGAACACAATCATCAGCGTCAGCGGTTTGTGGAACATCATCTCTTTTTTCGATAAGGCATAAGCGCCAGCAGCTGTAATGAGCAGGGACAGAGGAGCACCGATCACGACATACAAGATCGTGTTGCGGTACGAAGTCCAAATGCGATCATCATGCAGCACGACGGAATAGGCATTGACATTCAGACCTTTGGGCAGCAAGCTGATTTCGTTCTTGATGACGTACACATCACTGCTGAGCGACACCGAGATCATATACAGGAACGGATAGAGGGTGGCGACAGCGACGCACAGCAGGAATAATCCGATAAGCAGACGGGATAACGACCATTTACGCTTCAACTGGCATCCTCCTTTACCATAAACTCGTTTCGCTGACCTTACGTCCGGCATAGTTAGCCGCAAAAATAAAGATCAAGCTGACAACGCCAGTGAATAAATCAACTGCGGTACCGTAACTGTAATTGCCCAGTGTAAGCCCCATCCGATAGACAAACGTGCTGAAAATATCACCGGCATCATACGTAGCCGGGTTCATCAATAGAAACACTTTCTCGAATCCGATGTCGATAATGTGGCCGATATTCAAAATCAGCATAATGACCATCGCCGGCATAATACCCGGAATTGTCACGTTCCAGAGCTGCTTCCAACGGGTTGCGCCGTCGATCGCTGCCGCCTCATACAGCTGCGGATCAATGGCAGTGAGCGCCGCCAAGAAAATGATCGAGCCCCAGCCAGCATGCTGCCAAATGTCAGCTAGCACATAAATCGGCCGAAACCATTCAGGCTGCACGAGCAGATTCACCGGCTGCCAGCCAAGCAGCTTGACGAAGTGGGCTACGATTCCAGTCGTCGGCGACAAGAACATGACGACCATCCCGATGACGACAACGTTGGAAATAAAATGCGGCACATAGCTGACCGTTTGGACAAAACGTTTGAAGAACAAGTTCTTGACTTCGTTGAGGCAGAGCGCAAGGATGACGGGGACCGGGAAGCCGAATATGACAGTGGATACGCCGAGCAGGAACGTATTGCGGAACAGTTTAAGAAAATCCGGACTTTCGAAAAACATCTTGTAATATTTGAGGCCGACCCATGGACTGGCCCACACGCCTTTGAACAAGTTGTAATCCTTGAACGAAATGACCAAGCCGAACATCGGCAAATATTTGAACAGCACGTAATAGATGAAGCATGGCAGGAATAAAATCAGCAAATATTTGCTGCGATTCAGGCGCTTCAAGAAGAGCGAACGCTTATTGGTCGGCGCGCTTATTGGCAGCGCATCAGTTTTTACTTCAATGGCAGCATTAACCGGTTCCATGCGCATCCCCTCTTTCTTCTGGCACCTCCCCATAGGAGTCCGTATCGACATACAACGTACAGGATGGATGACTGCGCAGAATAGTGGCAGGGCACGCCGTCGACACGCCGTCGCTTAGTGTCCTGCGCACCGCTTCATGCTTAGTTGGTCCCGGCACCATGCAGAACAGGTGCTTGCCGGAGAGCAGCGCCGGAATTGTCAGGGTTAGCGCATGCGTTGGAACGTCCTTGAACCGGGGAAAACAGCCGTCATGCACTTGCTGTCTGCGGCAGGCGTCATCGAGCTCTACCGGTTTCACCCAAGCCTGGTCTTGAAAATCGGCAACAGGCGGATCATTAAACGCGATGTGCCCGTTCTCGCCGATGCCGAGGCATACGATATCGATCGGTTTGGCCCGCAGCAGCGCCTCATAGCGAGCGCATTCGGCGGCAATGTCGTTCGTGCTGTCGATCCGATGAACGGCGGCGAACGGCACCTGGCTGAACAACCGCTCCGTCAGGAAGCTGCCGAACGATTGGGGTGCGTCTGCCGCAAGCCCGATGTATTCATCCATGTGAAGGGCGGTAATGCGCTGCCAGTCGATCCCTTCCTCGCGAATCAGCGTCTCGAGGAATTCGTTCTGCGAAGGCGCCGCAGCGAACACCATCACGAGTGCCTCTTGTTCGCCCTGCAGCTTCCTGATGGCCGCCGCCGCTTGCGCAGCAGCTGCTGCGCCCAGCGACCGGCGGTCAGAATACACTTGCACGTTCAATAGTTCCACAGTTTGCGTTAAAATCGGTTGCGTTTGCAGCTTCATTGTCTTTTCCCCTTCCTCGGTTCAAATCCTTTAGGCTAAGCGCCAACTTCCGCAAGCAAATCCAGCAAGCTGCGCACGCACTGCTCGGAAGCTTCTTTACCGCCGTCCGAGAACGAAGCTCCCATCGGGCGTTTCAATTGCTCTTCGGTCAATACGCTATGCAGCCGATAATGCGTCTCTACGACGAGGTAACCGTCATAACCGGTACGCAGCAGCCGGCGGAAAAGCCCTCTGTAATCGACGAGCCCGCTACCGATCGCCACCGCCTCAATACCGGAGTCCGTCTTGACGGCGTCTTTCAAATGAATATGGCGAATCCGCTCCTGCAGGTAATCATAACCATCCGGATAGGGAGTCTCGCCATCAGGGTCCCACAGATCGTTGCCGGGATCGTAGAGCGCCTTCACCGCAGGCGACGCGACCTCGTCAATGAGGCGCGCGACTTTGCGGGCGTTGCTGGCGTAGACGCTCGGATCGAACTCCAGCACGAACGTCAGCCCCGCCTGTTCGAAGATCGGCGCGATCCGCTGAAGCTGCCGGACAATGCCCGGCAGCTCTGCCTCAAACGGCGCCCGCGCCCAGAAGCTGAACCCGCGAATCAGCTTTGTATTCAAGCGCTGTGCTATGGCGATATATCGCTGGGCCAGCGCGATATGGCTCTCCAGCTCGGCTTCCTGATCGAGTTCGCATTTGAAGATCGGCGCGGACAAGCCGCATAATTCAAGTCCGCTGTCTGCGATCAGCGAGCGGATCTCCTCGATCTCCGCATCTTCCATTTGATGGAGCAGTTTATTATTTACAGAGCGAAGCTCCAGTGCTTGCAGCCCGAACTGCTGGGCAAAAGCGATGGCCTCGCGCAAATCTTGCGACACCTCATCGGTGATTATCCCTAAGCGAAACCGGCTCATAGCTGCACCGGCAATCCCGTTTCCCGGCTCTCATTGGCAGCCTCCAGGAAGCGAATGATTTCCAGCGTCTCGCCTGCGTCAATGTCAGGTACGCCCGTTGTAAACATCCGCATCACTTGTTCCAGCAGGCTGGCATAATACGGTTTGGCCACAGATGCCGTGTTGACGAACTGCGTGCTTTTCTCGCGATGGACGAGTCCCCCGAACGTCTTATTCCCCCGGCGGTTGCCGCGAATCGTGCCGACACGGCCATCCGCCCATACCCCGACGACTTGATCGTGATCGGCGTTCGTCGTCGTCTGCACATATTGGCAGCCCGTGCCCATCGTGCGGAACAGCATTTCCGCCGTATGGATGCCGTACCAATAAAAGCCCGGCTGGGTCGGCTGAATCTCAAGCGGCCCATAGTAGTCAGCGCCGATGACAGCGCCGTGATCTTTATCCTGCAGAGCTGCAGTCAGCGCATCCGCATAGCGCAGCGCCGAGCAGCTCATCATCGGGAAGCCGTACTCCCGGCTCAGCGCTGCCATGGCTCGAGCGTCCTCGGAGCACACCGCAAACGGCTTGTCGACAAACACCGGCTTGCGCAAAGAGGCGATTGCTTGCAGCTGCTGCAAATGCACACGGCCATCCACCGACAGCAGCAGCACCGCATCGCTGCGCTCGGCCACTTCAGCCGGGGCGTCCACGATGCTCACGCCATAATTGTCTTCCAGGTCCTGGCGAAAGCCAGGCAGTCGCGACCAACTGAGCTCAAAATCCGGCGAGCCTCCAGGATAGGCAGCGACAATGCGCCCTCCCGGCACGTGATATTGCTGTGTAGGGTCATTTAACAGCTTTGCAAAAGCTGAAACATGCGAAGTATCCAGCCCAATTATGCCAATTTTTAACGTAGGTTCCACCACGAGCACATCCTTCCGTTAATTCAAATGTATTTCTTTGCCTGTCCGCGCCGATTCGTAAATCGCCAGAATCAGGTCGACCGATTTTCTTGCTTCTTCACCGTTCACCAACGGCTCCCTGTTTTCCTTCACGGCTTTCAAAATGTCATCTACAAAAATGTAATGACCGTCCGATGACATGTCCTCAGGCTTCGTTCCACTCATCGTCGATAGGGCACCTACCTCTGGCGCCCCTTCATCGGAACCTAGCATTTTCCATTGTTTGATGCCGCTGTCCGCCACAATGATGGTGCCCTTCTCGCCGTGCAGCTCGAAACGCGTCTCCTGATTCGGGTACACCGAGGTTGTGCCCTGAATCACGCCGTAGGCGCCGTTCTTGTACTTCAGCACTGCGACAGCCGTATCCTCGACTTCGATGTCGCGCAGCAGCGGGGCCGCATAAGCGAACACCGAAGCGACGCCGCCCATCAAATATTGGATCACATCAACGCCGTGAACGCCTTGATTCATGAGCGCCCCGCCGCCGTCCCACTGCCAAGTACCGCGCCAGCCGGCGCTCTTGTAATATTCCGGGCTGCGGTAATATTTCAGATAAGCATCGCCAAGCACCAGCTTGCCGAGCTTATTGTCGCCGATGGCTTGGCGTGCAGCTATAACCGACGGCATGACGCGCCGCTGAAAGACGCAGCCGAGCTTTACGTTATTGGCGCGGACGGCAGCGATCATCTGTGACATTTTGTCGGAAGTAATATCCAGCGGTTTCTCGCAAAGAATATGCTTGCCCGCCTGCGCTGCGGCGATCGTCACTTCGGCGTGCATGCCGCTCGGCACACAGACGGACACGACATCGACATCATCGCGCTTTAGCATTTCCTTGTAATCGGCGTATACGTGCGGAATCCCATATTCATCTGCCATAGATTGCGCTTTATCCTGGATGACGTCCGAGATCGCAACAAGCTCTGCTTCTGGATGATGAGCGATGGCTCTGGCGTGAAAAGGCGAGATGACGCCTGCGCCAACGATGGCAAAACGGATTTTTGACATTTGATCACCTCATAGCGTTATTGGTTTACACAGTCTGTTCCTTCCCGGTTAAATGGGAGGTGTAAATTCCTTCCAGGACTTCGTTGATCGTCCGCGCATAAGCCCCGGAACACTCCAAAGGCCTCGCCCCTTCGATCGCATCGGCGAGATCCTCCAGCTGCAGCACGTACGGATCCGCAGCCTGTGGGAGCGGCACCTGGCGGTAACTGCCGTTATCGCTGATCCAGAGCCCCTTCCCTGTCATGAGCTTCAGCATGCCGTCCGTAAAGATCAGGTGCGTCTCGTTCACAGGCACGCCCTTATAGCCGGATTGCACGATCGTCGCCGGAATGCCGGCTTCTGTCGTGGCGTAAATGCTACCGCTTCCTTCGACATCTCCCCGGTCCGCGTAATAGGTCAGCTGGGCCCGGACCGAACGGATGCGGCTGTCCAGCAGCCACTGGATTTTGTCCACAGAATGCGCGCCCAGATTCGTGATGATGCCGCCGCCGGCCTTCGCTTTGGACAGAAACCAATCCGGCCGCGACTCCACAAAATAATGCTGATGCCGCACATCACTAATCATGACCAGCTTGCCCAGGTCACCGCGATGCAAAATTTCCTTCGCCATCCGGTTCTCCGCAAAATAATGCTGCGTTAACCCGATCATCAGCTGTACCTCTTGCTTCGCTGCCGCTGCAATCATCTCGTCGCATTCGGCGACGGTGAGCGCCATCGGCTTTTCCATCAACATGTGGCAGCCCGCTTCTGCGCAATCCAGCGCAGCCTGCTTATGAAGAAAGTGTGGCAGGGCCACGATCGCCACATCCGCTTGTTCCCACTGCAGCATCGTTCTGTAATCGGTATACGCTTTCAATCCATATCGCTCCGCTACCTCATGCGCTCTGTCTTGCTGCACATCAGCGACAGCGACGGCTTGCAGGCGGTTTATTTGTGCAATGGCCTGCAAATGGGCATCCACGATTTTGCCTGCCCCTATGACGACTACCCGCAGCATCGTTCGTTCTCCCCCCTATTTGGTTAGCGTTGGTTGCCATGCCCTGATTGTATGCGGATCAGCGCTCGCTGCCTATCCCCGCTATTTCATCTGGCTACCCTTATTTCGAAAATCCATAAAACAGTGAAGAATCCGAAAAAAAGATGATTGCCAGCTGGAAGCCACTGCATTTCCAAAGCCGGCGATCTCAGTTATAATTTATTTGTAAACACGGATCGGCTAATTGAAGGAAGGAGGCGACCTCGTTCATGATGCTCTCTAATTTCAAGCTCCGAGTAACTGCGAATTCCTTGTTCATCCGGTTGTTCGCCAGCTTTCTTATCGTTGTCGTTATCCTCGTTTCCTTTAATTTCTTCTCCTTGACCTTCTCCAAGAACAAAGTCCGGGACGAAGTCATTAACTACAACACCTTAAATTTGAGATCGACAACGGACAATTATGAGAAAGAATTCGAGCTGATCAAGAACCAACTGCTCAATTTTTATTTCAATGAGAACGTGCAGCTCTTGTATTTCGGCGGGAGCTCCATCAACTATGACATTGCTGCCAAGACCATGCAGGACATCCGCCAAATCACAGTAAACCCCCTGCTTTTTTTGGATAACTTAATCCTTTATTACAAAAAGCCCTCGCTTGTGCTGGACAAAAACTCTATGACCACAGACAGCACGTTTTTCAAAAAATTTTACTCTAGCAAAGACTATCCGCTTGCCTTCTGGCAGTCACAATTCCAAAATCAGACGAATTTTCGCGTTTATGCACCATCCGATTTTTACGATATTCCATTCGCTAATGATTACAATTCTTTAGGTCAAGCTTTTCCAGTCGTTGTTAAAAACAGTTGGTCCCAGGATTTTTATATGGCTGCTTTTCTCGATATGCGTAAAATGTTTCAAGCATACCACTTGTCGATCAATGACAATTTCTTCATTCTGGACGCGGACGGCAAGCAATTGTTCACCTCCTCTACGGACGCCAATCTCGGCGCGCCCCCGGCCTACGACTCAGCTAAAGCGTATACTAAGAAAGATAATTACTATTACTTTTACCGCAAAGGGTCTGTTTCCGGGCTGATTTATGTGAACGTCGTACCCGACGCCTTCATTGCCTCTCAAGTCAAATTGAATGTCTCACTCGTTTCGCTGCTCATTATTTCCTTGGGCATCAGTATCGTCGCCTCTCTGCTCTTCAGCTTCGGCTTCCATCAACCGATTCGGCGCATGGTCGCTTCCTTTAAGCAAGCCAATTCGTCGGTTCCGATTCACAGCGGCATTCGCGAGTTCAACCAGCTCGGCAGCCAGATCAACCGCATCCACGAGGATTTGAACCGTAAAAATTCGCAGCTGCAAAGCTTCGCCTATATAAGCAGTGTCAAAAAAATACGCAGCAATCTGGAGATGGATTTCGTCGACAGGCCTTATGTGATCGTTCTTTTTGAATTAACGTACATGAAACGCGGTGAAGACTATAAGCGAATTGAGCAAAATTGGTCCTATTATATGAGGCAATTCATTGAGCTCGAATTCAAAAAACATTATCCTGAATCCCTGACATTTCAGATTGAATCCAGCCGAATTCTCAGCGTCTCCTTCATGGAGGAAAGCGATCATTCCGCTTTGAAGCAATTGTTATGTCAAATGAAGCACATTTTCGACTTTGATAAGGAAGAGGTCTACGTCACGATGGTGATCAGCCCCTTCTACACGAGTGCAGCGCAAATGACTGAAGCTTACGACGAAGCGCTCAAACTAAGCAAAAAGCGCCGTCTCAATAACGAGACGCAAATTATCGATTGCATGGATGCGCCGGAGCCAGGGCCGGTATCGATCTTCCTCCCGCCGCAGCAGGAACAGGAGTTCACTGTCAATTTGCAGGCCGGTAATGAAGTCGAGACGCTCCAGATCGTGAACCGCTTCCTCGCCCAGCTGCACAAAAAAGCGGCGACTTCGCTGCAGTTCTACCATTTCGCCGATGAAATCATTCATAAGACGCTGAAAATATTAACGGCCATCCAGGCGGATTTCAGCCATTTGGGGGAGCAGACCGCACTTCGCGAGCAGATCTTCGACTGTCACACGTATGAACAGCTCGCCGCCTACCTGGAGAAGTTTCTGACCGCAGCGGTGGAGCTGATTCATCAGAAAAAGGATGAGCGCGATCCGATCACGGACTTTGTTTTCAATCATTTGGAAAATAATTACAGCGGCGATATTACTTTGGAACTCGTTGCCGATAAGCTCAATATTTCGAGCGGCTATTTATCGACGTATTTCAAAGATAAGACCGGCGTCAACTTCATCGACTACTTGAACGATCTGCGGATCCGCAAAGCCAAAGAGATGCTGCTCGAACCAGGCTCGCTGATCCAGGACGTCGCCCGCAAGGCGGGGTACCAAAACATGAACTCATTCAATCGCATGTTCAAAAAGTTTTCCGGCATTACGCCGAGCGAGTTCCGGAAGCAGGCGCTGCCTTAGGCGGCGAGGCTTGGGTGTCTTAGTCACTGCAGAGCGGAAAATCTGCTCTGCAAGCCGCTTGGGCGGGCGGCTCCTCCGCTGTAGTCCGGAAAATCCGGACTACAGCATGCTCGTCTCGACGGCCAGCGCTCTCTAGTCCGGTTTTGCCCAGCTGCAGCAGGCCCTGGCGGGGCTGCGCCGCGAATCCGCGCCGCTAAGCCGGCAAAATCGGACTGCAGCGCGGTTTGGTCGCGCCTCCTCCGCTGTAGTCCGGAAAAACCGGACTACAGCATGCT